>DDYE01000025.1 GCA_002347855.1 Fidelibacterota bacterium UBA2242 | reverse complement strand
GCGTGGACTACCAGGGTATCTAATCCTGTTTGCTCCCCACGCTTTCGCGCCACAGTGTCAGTATCAGACCAGGAAGCCGCCTTCGCCACCGGTGTTCTTCCTGATATCTACGCATTTCACCGCTACACCAGGAATTCCGCTTCCCTCTTCTGAACTCAATTCCAACAGTTTCTCCGGCAATTCTCCCGTTAAGCAGAAGGATTTCACCAAAGACTTATTGGAACACCTACACGCTCTTTACGCCCAGTGATTCCGGACAACGCTTGCTCCCCCCGTATTACCGCGGCTGCTGGCACGGAGTTAGCCGGAGCTTTCTCACAGAGTACCGTCAGCACCCGACAATATTCTCATCGGGCGGTTTCTTCCTCTGCGACAGACCTTTACACTCCTCAGAGATTAATCGGTCACGCGGCGTTGCTGCGTCAGGCTTTCGCCCATTGCGCAAAATTCCTCACTGCTGCCTCCCGTAGGAGTTTGGGCCGTATCTCAGTCCCAATGTGGCTGATCATCCTCTCAGACCAGCTACCCATCGTAGCCTTGGTGAGCCATTACCTCACCAACTAGCTAATGGGACGCAGGCTCATCCTCAGGCAGTAGGCCCGAAGGTCCCCACCTTTCATTCCGACTTGGCTAAACCGGAACTTTATTCGGTATTAGCTCACCTTTCGGCGAGTTATCCCCATCCCGAGGGTAGATTACCTACGTGTTACTCACCCGTTCGCCAGTTTACTATCCCGACAAGTCGGGAATTCTCCTTGACTTGCATGTGTTAGGCACGCCGCCAGCGTTCGTCCTGAGCCAGGATCAAACTCTCCGTTGTATTTCAAACGAAATTTTTCGGGTTTTAACCCTACACCTGTCTCAACGCTCTCACTTTCTCTCACTTGTCAAAAAGCAAGCTATCTCAAGCCCAACTCTCTTCGAGCCGCGCTTTAGACTTCAATTATCAATCAGCGTATTAAATGTAAGACAATTTTAAATTATTGGCAAGTACTTTTTAAAAATTTATTAAAAAAATTTTCATGACCACCTTTTTCATGCCCATAGCGCCCTACCTTATCACTATCAATTCCCAATTGAAAACGCCACTCAACGGTGATGCACCCAGATCTCAATTATTTTCATCAAATAGCATTCCTAATCTCAATTCCCGCTCAAGCGGATATTTTTCCACCAGTGCGCGGTACCTTTTACGTTCCATTGCCACTCTGTATTTCTCAATGTAATGATAGGTTGCATAAAGATTTGCGAAATAATAGGCAATTCCTGCCGTACTCGCCACAAAATAAAATTGCGGCTGGCTACGCGCCAGATAAGTCGTAGCAGCTAAAACCCCTCCAAATCCTACCAGCGTCATACCACCATTCCAATAATCACCTAAAAAAATACGCCCGCTACCTGGTAGTACGGCACTCAATCCCACCGCACCCCATTTGCGATACCATGGCAACTGCGCCGGCTGGGCAACCATTTGTTTCAATTCTGGCGCCAATGCCAAACGATATGCTGCCCTGGTCTCAAAAACCGTCAAAAGTGAATCGGCTAATTCATATTCATCTAGTCCCAGCAAGGCATAGATCTCCACAATCCTGAAAGGTATTTCCTTCTGGCACAATGCAAATTTTAAACTCTCTTCTAACCTACCATTTTTATACAGAAAATAAGACCAGCGCAAACGCGCTTCTAAATCATATTTATCGTTAGACTGACATTTTTCTACCGCCTGACGAAGATTTTTTTCTGCCAATTTCAGTTGCCCACTCTGTTCATATAACGCAGCAATTTTAAAATAGACTACCGGCACTAAAGTATCATCGGGAAAACGGTACAAATATTCGTAATATTGCATAATGGCATCAGGCCAGTCTTCCTGCCGAGCATAATTATCAGCCACCTCGAGAATATTGCGGCGCAAATCCAATTCACGAAATTGAATACCCTGTGTCCTTACGCCACTTCCCATTAAAGCAATCAGGAAACAGATCCTGGGAAGTGCCCAGTAGGCTCTCAACTTGATTATTGTTCTTTCATCTTTTTGGCTTGCCCGCATATCATTTTGATTTTACTCGTTAAATTGCAAAAAGTCAAACCAAATTCGTCTCAATATTCTAAGCTTACTTATTGTAATCTCTTGACTTTGTGTTTTTTATCATGTAAACTAAAAAAGTCTTAAAAAGGAAGTGTTATGGAATTATCAAACAAGCTGTTTTGTATGTTTATTGCCATTATTTCTCAGAGATTTAATTAAAACGTCTATTGAAAAGACGTCATGTTTTTTAAAAATAGGATAGAGGGAAAATAAAATGCGTAAAAATTCAAGCCAATTCATCATTTTCAGCCTCGTGCTGAGCATGTTACTACTAAGCACAACCTTATTTGCCAGAATATCTTTCCCGAAAAAACAGGTTACATCCACGGTAACGCTCGACAATTTTGTCTTTTTTGACGGCAATCAAATTGGATGCTGGGTCTCCAATGATGGCCAGGTTGTATCCTATGAAAAAGCCGTTAGCACAGGTTTATTCTGGCCCAAAGAGAGCGGCTTAGGCGTAGTCTTTCAATCCGGACCATTCATAATAGGAAAAGTCAACGGCGAGTTCCGTTCCGCGAGTGTGGAATATACTTCAGAGTACTATCCCGGGAAAGTGTTCTATAATCCCGCACCTGGTCCAAAAACAGCCGGGACACCCGATAACTCTACCCTGCCTAAATATCGCCTCTATAAGATTAACCGGGGCGATAGCTCCGATCCGGCTTCACCGCGATTTAACCCCGATTATACCGAATGGCCTGTAGACGATGGCGCGCCAGCTCACGACGGAGAATATTTCACAGACTTGAACAATAACCAGGTCTGGGATAAGGGTGAGCCGTTTGAAGATTACGATCTTGATAATCAATATGACAGCCCAGATGGTTTATTGGTGCAAGGTCAGGATCCACCACTTATCTCAGGCGACCAGACTCTCTGGTATGTAATGAACGATTTTGATAAAGATAAACATAAGCATCTTTTTAGCACCCAACCGCTGGGAATAGAGGTCCAGGTTTCCCAATTTGGTTCAAAGACCCTGTGACTGGCAGTGGCTGGATTGAACCTAACCATTACCCATTTGGCGATCGTTATCTACTATTGAGCAGTGGTCCCTTTAATATGGAGACCTGGACCGATACCAACGGCGACGGACGACCTCAACCAGGCGAACCAGGTGTACAGGAAGTTGTTTGCGCCATCATAATCGCTCCGGGCTCGGACCACATTCAGGCAATTGCCAACTTGCGCAATGTTACGCGCTTTGTCAGAGCAACTCACCGCTACGCGGACAATCGTCCTTACATGACTATTACCAATCCTCAGGCTGACGCGACCTATTCTAATTCGGTCTCAATCCAGTGGATAAATGACCCCGCTTATCCGTTAGCCCAAATTATCGTCCCGCAATATTCATCTGATGGCGGATTCAGATGGCAGAGCATTGACACTCTGTTTTCAAACGAAGGCAGCTATCAGTGGCAGGTTGCAGACCGAGACATGGCTTATGCTTCGGTCCGCCTGCTCGGCTTTGCTCAGGACCCCAATAACTATATTTCTGAGCCCATCAAGAATGGCGTCATTCACCTGCCTAATTTTGGCGTTTCAAATGTAGGCGGTCCTTTTTGCGTAGATAATCTATCTATCGACGATCCACCTCAAATTGGTAATTTGCGACAGGATTATTGTTATCGCGTAAATATCAGTGGTGATTTCCCACTGCAATGGCAAATTCTTGATGCCGAGAAGCAGTTTCTCAATGCCACCCTGGAAATGAAGAATCATTATGAGGACTGGCAATCTATTGAGATTAAACTGCCTTTACAACCCGGCTGGGTTTTTCCATCGGCAAAATTCCCTAATTCAGAACAAACTTATTTACGCTTAAAAGTTAGTGATGGCGCCAATCAGGTTGTCACTGAATTCCCGCATGTGTTCACTATAAAAAATGAGCGCAAACATCAAGTGCCCCTTGAGCACATAAGCGGCGGAGCAAACTCCGTCATTGTACAGGTGGCGCAGATAGATTCCACCCAGATTAACAACCATCAATACGAAATCCATTTCCAGGAAGGTTCGCCTAAGACTTTTTCCGTCTTTGACCGTAATCTAAATGTTAATGTCATTGCTAATCTCCACATTTTAGATCGCAACTACGAGTCACCCATTTTCGACGGACTGGCGGTAACGATAGAAGATTACCCGGCGATTGCCTATTTTGCTGCGCGCTCTGGATGGCGCAGCGGCAACTGCAACTGGGTTTTCAATTTTACCTCCGAAAAAGGACGGTTATATCCCGCTGAATACGAAATCCGCTTTACTTCGAATGGTTCCCTGGACATTAACGGTCAGCAGGCACCATTCGAGGTCTGGAATATTTCCGAAAACAGACAATCTCAATTTACTTGGCAATACCAGACCGGTGTAAAACATATAATCGGTATTTATGAATTTTATGTTGACACAATTAAGATGGTGTGGGTCGGCACAATTGTAGCTCCGACTGGTCAGCCTTCAATTCCGCCTCAACCAGGCAATATTCTCCATTATTATGTAACGGTACCCTTGACCAGCAAAGATGTTTACCAGTTTATTAATAGTTATGTCGCAATTAATGATAAACCTCCTGTTCCGGCGAATTTTCATTTCTTCCCCGCCTATCCCAATCCCTTCAATCCGCAGACGACGCTTAAATTTCAGTTATCGTATGATTCAATGGTCGAGATGCAAATCTACAACCTTGTAGGTCAATTGGTTCAGACGCTCATACGGGAAAATAAACCTGCCGGCACTCATTCCGTCGTCTGGAATGCCGGCAATCTGCCGTCGGGAATTTACTTCATCCGAATGACCGCCGGCAATTTCCACAAAGTGCAAAAATGTATCTTACTAAAATGACGAAGGTATTATAACCATGACAATAAACCCCAGTCAAGACATCATTGAGCGCCAGTACTGAACAGGCAGGTAAGTGGGCGGAGTAGGTGTACCAAACGCTGGTCGAGCACTCCCTGCAAGGAATGGTGATTATTCAGAACGCCTGCATCGTCTTCGCTAACCCAGCCGTCGTAGAGATTAGCGGGTAAAACCTTAAAGAACTACTCTCTTTTTCTTTCGACAATGTGAAGGCCGCTGTTTATCCTGAGGACCAAGAGCGGGCTTGGCGGAATATGCAAGACTGCCTAAACGGGAAATCAGTTCCGCCAGACCAGGACTACCGCCCCCTACGTAATGACGGGACAGTGCGTTGGGTAGAGGCACTCTCAAGCCGCATTGAGTATCAAGGCAAACCGACTTTTCTTATCGCCATTGTAGGCATCACCGAGCGCAAGCAAAGAGAACAAGAACGGGCATATTAAATACGACTGTAAAAATTCTGAAGCGAGATGACATATTTAATCAATCGTCATCTTTCGCTTAGAGAGATACTTCAGCAGAGCAATGAGGTCGTTATACGTAACTTTTATATCGCTTGTGCTCAGATTTGGACCAACAATCATGAAATAAATTCTCTGGAGCTTCAGGCCTATGCAGGACTCGGTACGCTCTGCACAGAATCTAATAAATTTATTCCTATTGGAAACTTGCTTGCCAGCAAGGTCGTAGCTGAAAGTGGAAAGTTTCAAGACATGGTATCCAGTTAGCCCCGCCTGCTCCCGACAAAGGAGCAGGCGGGCTTTCTCGAATATTTTAGATTAACTAAAATAATGATTGCGAAAAAGGAGAAAGCTCGTGATTGAACTTAATATGCGATCTATCGTCATCTGTGATTACCATCTCAATGTGATTACTAAGGTTGAATACCATGTCTTGGAATCAGATAATTTGACAACAATAAAATATTGACATTTAAAAAAAACCTTTAAATTAATTATCGAAAAAATAATGGGAGGTGTGTGATGAAGATAAAGATTTGGTTCTGCCTGCTGATAGTCCCAATTGTTTTATTACCTATTGGCGGATTAGCTGGTCCAATTTCACCCATTTTGGTCGAAAATGGACACTGTGAAGGACGGATGTATCTCAAAGACGGGGAAATCTATACCGATCGCATCGTCGTTAAGTTTAAGGATTTGGTACTTGACTTACCGAGAGGTCAAAGAATTGCTCCCCAGGCAGATTTGGGCAGACAATATTCCAATTTAAAGAGTGTTCTAAATCAGCTTGATAATGCCTATGGTATTAAAGAGGTCATTAAACAGCTGCCGGACGTAGTCTGGGGGGAAAACGAAAGGCCACATCGTAGAACTGGAAAACCGGTGAAGATTATCAATAACTCGCAATTATTTACCATCAAGTTCGATCAACCTGTTCCGTTACACAGCACTATTGAGCGGTCTAAAGAATTAGATATTGTCGATTATGCTCACGAACCAATAACAATAATATATCACGACGAACCTAATGATCCTTTATTTCGGGATGATATCCACAATGTTCAGTGGTATTTTGAAGCCATCCAGGCGGTAGACGCCTGGAGTATTGGCTGTAACCGCCACAATGGAGAATGAATTGGGGACAGAAACATTTAAAACAGGTTGGAATTATGGAGACTTTGTTGATATTTCCGCTCCAGGAGTTGATATTGTTGTGGCAAATAATGATTCGGGATATTTGATTAGTTTGGGTACGTCATATTCTGCGCCAATGGTTGCA
>DDYE01000027.1 GCA_002347855.1 Fidelibacterota bacterium UBA2242 | reverse complement strand
AACTTGGTTATATCCGAACAGGTTCGGATATCCCCCTGAATTTGGGGTTGTATCCGAAGTACTTCGGATATCCCAAATATAGAAAACCGCTTCATATCGCCAATTTTTGTCACTTACTACCTACTTTCTCAAGGTTTAAACTGTCCAACGGACTCTTAATCTTTCCTATGCTTTTGGTACTTACATGGGTATAAATCTCTGTCGTCTTGCTGTCTTTGTGTCCTAATAACTCCTGTATATATCTCAAATCTGTTCCACCTTCTAATAAATGAGTGGCAAAGCTATGCCTCAACGTATGGACTGAAACGTCCTTTCTTATACCGGCTTTTTCACAGGCATGCTCTAAAATCTTTTCAACTGTCCTTGTGGATAAATATCTACCTGTTTTTGCGCCTTCAAATAACCACTTTTCAGGTTTATATTCCTTCCAGTATTTCCTTAAAATGTCAAGAACTTTCTCTGAAAGCATTGTATATCTGTCTTTTCGGCCCTTTGATCCCTTAATATGTATAAGCATCCTTTCGCTATCAATGTCTTCAATTTTTAATTTCACTACTTCACCTACTCTTAATCCCGCAGAATATATCAGCATTAGGATTGCCTTATGCTTTATGTTATCAACAGATGAAAGAATTTTTGTAACCTCTTCTTTACTTAAAACTACGGGCAACTTCTTGTCTTTTCTGGGTCTTTTGACTTCATAAACAAATCTCTTCCTAAGCATTGTGCCGTAGTAGAATTTTAAGGCATTGATGGCTTGATTCAAAGTAGAAGTGGCAGATTGTTTTTCTACGGCGAGATAAAGCAGATAATCTTTAATGTCGCAATCATTTATTTCATCAGGATTCTTGCCAATATATCTTAGAAAATCTTTGTTAAAGTAAACATAGGCTTTGACAGTTTTATAACTGTATTTTCTTGAAAGTAGTTCCCTTCTCAGGTCTTCAAATCTCCCTATATCTCCCTTTTTCAACGGGGGAATGGAAGAAACTTGAGATTGCTTCGTCCCGATTTTGTCTGGACTCACAATGACATTAGAAGGAAGTCTGACCTGTAACGCTGAGTCTATGTAGATATTCTCTCCTTTAAAGACCTCTAAAATCTTCTCCACAGTTCCAGCAGTATTTTGGAAACTCCAGTATTTTCCTTCAGGATGCCAGCGATGTCCTTTAATGGTTTTAACTCTTGCTACAAAGACAGGATTGTAAGGAAATGAAATCTTAATGTTGCCTGACTTGCCTTTTTCAATGTTGAATTCTGGCAGTAGTTTAATCTTTTTTAAACCTCTGTCCATTATGTGTAGTAGTTTGGTTTTTTTAAACATTTGTTCATTGTAGTAAGTTATAATCAATTTTTCAAAAAAGTCAACAATAATTTTATCATTGTTGTTACTATTTAAAAATGTCACATAATATTATGTTGTCAGCGATGAATGGGAAAAAGGAAATGACTGACCCTAGCAGACTAGCCGATATAATCCCCCAACATAAAAAGGGCTGGGTTTGGGTGAAGGTGCGTAGCACCGTAGCCTTTTATCCGTTGTTATCGGAAGTCGTTGAGATTTGAATCTGTTCAATTTCAAGTCTTTCCCTCCATTTTTTCTTCATCATCCACAGACCTAAAATTCCTACTATGGCCATAAATGCAAATATTGCCTCTAGAGTATAAAGTATATGAACAGTTAAATTCTCAATACCATAAGATACATGGAAGGCTCCAGCAACAGAATCAACCAATGTTTTGTATAAGAATGAAAGCCAAAACCATTTCCATTCTTTTGTCCTAAAAGAAAACACAACTAAAACCGTAGAGAAAATGTGAGTAAAAAGGGCAGAAATCCTTTCTATAATGGGTGCGGGAATTGCCAGAGGTATATCAAGCTGAGGAGGCCCCATTAATTCCTTGGGAAGTTGTTCAGGTATTAGAATCGCAAGTAACGTTATGATAAAAGCACTCACTCCAACTAAAAATGCTTCAAAAGCACCAAATCCTAACCCCAGTCCTACTGCTTCATTCCAACTTTGTTCTCGTAATCTTTTGAATACATATAGAAAGAGAAGTATCATCCCACATTCAAAAATACCTGTTAAAATGCCAATATAAATCCAAGCAAGTGGTTCAGATAAATAACTGGGGAGCAAATTTTTGAAAGCTTCTAGATTTCTTAAATCCTTAGGTAATGCTAATGCTGGAATACTTTTGAGGATGACAGCTATAATCCACGCAAGAGCACCTAACAAGAAAAAGGTAAATGAGATTTTGGTTTTTCTTTTCCAATAAATAACGCTTATAATTGCTACAAAAATCATTCCTATCCCTGAAAGTAAGAATAATGGTTTCATAGCCAACCCTTTATTTTAACAACGATTTCCGATAACTATCTCCTAACCGAAATGCGTTCATCCTTCTCTTTTAGCAGGAAGACCGAAGTGCGGTTATTTTCATCATTGACGTTTTTCAACACCATATCTAAGTGACTATTAATTTTACTAATACTTTTCCTACTGACATACGCATAAATCTCCGTTGTTTTAAAACTTGCCTGACCTAATAACGATTTAATATAGCGTAAATCCGTATCATTTTCAAGCAGATGGGTAGCAAATGAAAGGCGTAAACTAGGCAGATGCACTTTTTTTCTTATTCCAGCACGCTGAATCTTGAATAATTCTTGATACCTTGCTCATTTAATTCATGCGGATGGCGCGGAGCAAATTGCCGGACGAACGACTGCAGACAATTGAGATAGGCATTGATGGTTTTAGGACTGTAATTTCGCAGACGCGATTCAGATTTAAACACGCTAAATAAATTGGGGGCTACGACTTTTTCACTCATTAAGTGTCGCTTTCATTTAAAGAGGTAGTAGCGGTGGTGGGATTCGAACCTACGACACACGGCTTATGAAGCCGCTGCTCTAACCGCTGAGCTACACCGCCATCAAAAATCACTAAAATTTAAATATTCACGGGTATTGATACAACCTTTGCTTATTGTTGCGTCTTTCAAAATCAGAGGAGTGAACGCGGATGCAGATTCGACAATGCTTTTAATGCTGCCAATTTTTTTCTACATTTTAGCGGTTTATTGAGTTAAGTAATGTTGAGCAAGGTTCTGATAAAAAATCCCTTACTTTGTGTTCCGATGCGGGGTGATACACCGACTGCCGCGCTGGATTCCATTTGGCGCGGTGGGCATATTTTTATCGAAGGAGAAAAAATTAGCTCCGCCGGACCGGAGGTTCGTGATATTAGCGCTGATCTGGTCATTGATGCCTCGCGCATGATTGTCCTGCCGGGGTTGGTTAATACTCACCATCACTTTTTTCAGACTTTGACGCGGAATATTCTCGCCACGCAAGCGGCGCCGCTTTTTGACTGGTTGACAATTAATTACGAAATCTGGCGTGGTATAGATGGTGGAGCGATTGTTTGTAGCACTGAAACCGCTGTAGCAGACTTGTTGAAATCAGGTTGTACTACCACGACCGACCATTTATATCTCTTTCCGGAAGGTGCGGATCCATTACTATTAGATTATGAAATTGAAGCGGCAAAGGCGATGGGAATCCGCTTTCAGCCGACTCGCGGCTCGATGTCATTGGGTAAAAGCACGGGCGGATTGCCACCGAACGATGTCGTGCAGAGTGAAGATGCCATTATTGCGGATGTCAAGCGCTTGGTGCGGAAATATCATTCGGCGGCACCTGGGGCAATGGTCAAGCTTGCTCTGGCACCTTGTTCACCTTTTTCAGTGACGGAAAAGTTAATGCGATTGACGGTGGAATTAGCCGAGGAATACCAGCTGCAAATTCATACTCACTTAGCCGAGACACTAGATGAAGAGGAATTTTGCCTTCAAAAGTTTGGGCTGCGTCCATTTGATTATTTACACAAATTGGGCTGGATTCGGAAAAACGCCTGGTTTGCGCATGCTATTCATCTCAATGCGCGCGAAATCGAGCAGTTGGGACAAGCTCAATGCGGCATTGCGCACTGTCCTACTTCAAATATGCGTCTTGGTTCAGGCATTGCGCCGATTAAGGAGTTGCTAACAGCAGGAGCCAGAGTTAGTTTAGCGGTAGATGGCTCGGCGTCCAATGATTCCTCAAATTTACTGGCGGAGTTGCGCAACGCGCTTTTACTTTCGCGCTTGCGAGAAAAATCTAAGTGGCTCAATGTCGCTGAAATTATCTGGATGGCGACGCGAGGCGGGGCAGCAGTGCTAGGTCGCGATGACATTGGCGAAATTACACCGGGGAAATGGGCGGATTTGATTCTCATTGACCTTGACCGTATTGAATATGCCGGTGCGCAGCATGATCCGCTGGCAGCGCTGATTTTTAATGTAGCCCTGCAGCCAGTTGATTATGTAATTGTCAACGGCAAAATCGTAGTTGCAAAAGGCCGGCTGATGAGCAGCGACGAAGCCGGTATAATCAGGCGTCAGCAAGAGATGTCTGACCGCTTAGTGCAGCGCGCTGAAAAGCAGCTCGGTATTCGTCTGCGGCGTTAAATCAAAATCAATTAACAATTAGCATTTAAGCCGTGTTGGAATTAACTGAAAAAAATGGAGGACGATGAAAAATGTTCAGAAAATTATGGAGAGCAGGAATAATTGGGAGCTTATGCCTGACCAGATTGGTGACTTTAGCTGCCGAGCGGCATAATCAATCGGATTGGGTGGATGGTTTACCCGATGGATGCACGACAATCACCGTGGGGAAGAAGGCATCGCGGGATGGTTCAGTGATGACCAGCCATACCTGTGATAGTCATCGAACCCGTTCTTCATTTGACATTGTTCCGCCGGCGAAATATAAAAAGGGCGCGCTGGTCACGCTGGTCAAACGCGTAGATTGTGATTCCTTAGCCATGCCAACTTATAAATACATTCCGGTCGGCGCCATTCCGCAGGTCGAAAGCACCTATGGCTTTATCAATACGGCTTATCCATGCATGAATACCAGGCAACTGGCAATTGGCGAGTCAACTTTTGGTGGACGCGAATCGCTGCGCTCTGATAGTGGCTTGATTGACTGCCAGCAGTTGGTGCGGCTGTTGATGGAACGCTGCAGCACGGCGCGCGAAGCCATCAAGTTAGCCGGCGAATTGACCGCAAAGTACGGTTGGATAGATGAAGGTGAATGTCTTACAATAGCCGATAAAAATGAAGTCTGGATGTTTGAGATTGTTGGTCCGGGCAAGGGTAAGGTTGGTTCAATCTGGGCAGCCCAACGCGTGCCTGATGAGCATGTTTCGGTAAATGCCAATGCCAGTCGCATTCGTCAAATAGACCTGAGCAAACCGGATTACTTCATGGCTTCAGATAATGTTTTTCAAGTAGCGCGCGATAGTCTTTGGTGGCGACCGGAAGAAGGACCGTTTGAGTTTTGTTATGCTTATGCACCAGAAGGTCGGACTTCTTATGCTGCCAGACGGCGGGAATGGCGCGTGCTCGATTTAGTTGCTCCTTCACTCAAATTGCATCCGGATTCTGAGAATTATCCATTTTCGGTCAAGCCTGATACGCTGGTGGACCTGGCGAAGATGGTACGGATATTTCAGGATTATTTTGAGGGCACGGATTTTAATTTTGTGAAAAATATTACCTGGACGAATAAAGAAGGCAAGACGGAAATTTCACCCTTTGCCAATCCTTTCATGCCTTACGACATGAATCATATTTTCAAGATTAATGGTGGCTGGGGTTGGCGCGGTGAGCGACCGATTGCGCGCTGGTATACGATGTATGCTACCATAACGCAATCGCGCAGCTGGTTACCGGATGAAATCGGTGGCGTCGTCTGGATCGCACTCGATAATGTGGCTACTTCGATTTATGTACCGCACTGGAGCAGCATAAATGATGTCGCTCAGCCATATAAAGTCGATGGCCGTGTGACCGGATTTTCACAGGAATCAGCCTGGTGGGCGTTTAATCGGCTGGGAACTTTAGCCGCTCAGCGCTGGGGTGATATGCGCAAAGATGTCACAGCCGTCTGGCAACCACTGCAGTTGCAGCTTTTACGTGAACAAGCAGAAGTGGAGCAAAAAGCCCTGGAGATTAGCAAAAAGAATCCCATCGAAATGCGCAATTTTCTAACAAAATATTCCGTTGATTGGGGCAATAAAGTTATCAGTCGTGCCTGGAAATTAGGCGACGAACTCTGGACGAAATACGACGAGCAATTTTAATTGTTACCAGGATGAATCGTCATCGGGAACAGAGCCAGCAGAAATTATTGCTGCGGCACATTCCAGATAAAAGTACGCTGCTTTAAGAAATTGAGGACTTGCTGAACGCTCTGCTCGGCTTTACGCTGGACAGCTTCGAAGGTATTGAAAGCATTATGCGGCGTCAGAATGACATTGGGCAACTGGCTCAAGGCTAAGGTGGCATTCAACTCCTCGCTGCCTGCCTTTATCCCACTGCGTAAATTGACCGCTAAAATGTTTTCTTCATTAAAGACATCCATAGCGACACCCGACAGGCGCTTTTCCTTTAGCAGACGCAATAGGTCAGTTGATGGCGATTGCTCGCCGCGCGCAATATTGATAAAAATGGCAGTTGCTTTTGCCATTTTTAAGCGGTCATAGGAGAAATAACCGACATTTTCAGGGGTAAGATTCATTGCGCTAACGATTATATCTGCTGCGCAAATGCCCTCGGAAAAAGTGACATAATTGACATCGGCGTGCCTTTCGACAATATCGACGCCGAATACTGTCATTCCTAAACCACGCCCAATTTTGACAATTTCGTAACCAATATTGCCAACTCCGACAACTAACAGAGTTTTGCCCGCACATTCGCTGCCAGTCAACCCATCGCGCTGAAAAAAGGCGAAGGATGTCATTTGCTGAGGCAACTTGCGCAGGAGAGCACACCAGAGTAACATTGCCTGTTCCGCGACAGCTCGGGCACAGTAAAGTGGCAAGTAGCCTAATTGGATAGATGCGTTTTGCGAACGCAATTTGAGTAGATGTTCATAGCCCGTACTGCGAGAAAGAATACCATCGAGTTGTATCAACCATTCATCAGGGACTAATGATTGCGTGCGAATGCTGATGAACGGGGCAGGGGGTTGGTCGTGATTGCATTCCTGAATTGTATAAGGACTAAAACCGACAAGGATATCATTAGGCAAGAGAGATTTAAGGAGCTCAGTTTCTTCCTGGAATGCTTCGTAGAAATAGACCTGATAATTTTTATCAGTGCTAATTTGCGGATTCATAATTGACGCTCTCCAATTAGAAAAACGGTTTTACAATTATTGCAACAGGTGTAAGAGTGATTATCTATTTAGTCTGAATTTCGCCATGAAATTTCACTGGATAGTGTTGTTCAGGTTTAAGTTGCCAGGCGTACGGACTGTCCCAGCTTTTGAGAAAGATGGCGCGCAACCGAGCATTTATGGCAGGATTACCGACTACCAATCCAAGATTGCGGGAAGTGTAAAAATAGGACTTACTCCAGTTACTTGTCCCCAGCCAGCTCAACGAATCATCCACCACGCAATATTTGCAGTGTTCGACGCGCGCATAGGGAATATAGCCCTGACTCCATTCGGGAATGGTCGAGAGGCGTACTGAGATGTTGGCGATTCGCGCCAGGTCTTTTAACCCTGGTAACTCGTGGTCATCGGTTGCCCAATCTGAAATCAATAGCCGAATATCCACACCGCGCGCCGCAGCAGCCCGCAGGGCATTATCCAATTTAACGTAGACTGCGCCATTTCTATCTTCAGTAGAATAGGACAGCAATTGCACATAAATAGATTTGCGGGCGGCGGCAATCAATTTCAATAGTGCAATTTCATCCCACTGGAAGCCATCTGGCACATAATTAAGGGGATTAGCAGTAGGGTAGAAATTAATGACTGTACCGTCTTCATTTTTAATCGAGTAGTAGTTCTGGCGTGTAGAAGGCTGAGTTGCTGGCTCACCGGGTTGACTCTGGTTCCAGTCCTGTTCATAAATTTTCAAGAAATCGGTGGCTAATTGGTGATGCTTGATATAAAAACCGAGTTCGTGAATGTGGGAGAGCGCGCGCCAGTCGAAATTCTGGCTACCAAGGAAAATGGCGCTGGAGTCTATGACCATAAATTTGGCATGCTGTACACCACCTAAACGATTAAAAACTGCCGTTGTTTTGACCGTGGCACCAATCTGTTGCAATTGAGCAACACTCTGGGGATAAGTCCGACTCATCCGCGCGTCCAGTAAGATGCGAACCCTGACGCCACGCTTGATGGCTTGTGCCAGAGCAGTGACGACGGTATCGAGGGTGGTATTTTTCTCGTTGGAGAAGTAGAAATGCTCTATGTCAAGCGTAGACCGGGCTCCATTGATGATTTCCAGCCAGACAGAGGGCGTATTGCGAATGTCCGGATTATCTAAATTGGTTTCAATGGGGATGCTTTCGACGAGTTCAAAATTGCTATTGGGATATTGACTATGGAGAGGTGAGACCCAACCGATTATAATGAGAGATAAAGCAAGACTCAAATAGCGTAAAAATGAGGCTCCTTGCTGGGCAAAAGATAAATTTTTCATAGCTAAAGAAATTTTATTTAGGCTTCCGACGACGCAATAAAATCAGCTTGTCAAAGCGATTCTCGGTACCATTAAGCAAGCGCTGAATATTGGTACGGTGAGTATAGAAGATGAACAATGGGATGATGATGCTGAAAATTAATAAGGCTAAATCGGGAGATTGCTGTCGCAGCCAGCTGATTACTAGAATAGCGAGTGGCAAGGTCGTGGCGGCACTGAGTGATGCTACGGCGACAATCCCCGTCGAAAAAAGGACGAGGGCAAATATCAGGGCACAGATTACAACGGCGAGAGGATAGAGCGCGATTAGCATACCGGCACCAGTCGCAACTCCTTTGCCGCCTTTGAATCCAGCAAAGACGGTGAAAGTATGCCCTAAAATGGCGCAAATCCCTGCCAGGATCATAAGCACAGTTTGATTCTCAAATGGAAGTGGTCCTAAGCGCAATTGCGCTACCCAGTAAGTGGCAGTAAAACCCTTAAAAACATCGAAAAGAGAAACGAATAAACCAGCACGCCAGCCTAAAATACGGAAAGCGTTGGTACCGCCGGCGTTACCTGATCCGTACTGACGAATATCAATTCCTCTGGTGATTTTGCCAATGATGATGCTGGTCGGGATAGAACCCAGCAGATAAGATAAAAGCAGGATTAGGATTAAGGTAATCATTATTCACTCCAGGCGATGCCAATACCTGCTGCGCCGTTACCAGCGTGAGCGCCGAGAGTAGGTGAAGCAGGCAAAATATAAAGTGGCTCAACTCCAAAGTGCTTTTTGATTTCGGTCGCGTAAAATTCGGCGACGGTGGGATTATTCGCATGGGCAATAGCAAATTGCGGGTCTTTCTTTTGACTGGCGAAGTCAATTGCCAGGCGCAAAACTTTGGCGACCGCTCCTTTATTGGAGAAACTCTGGTCGTAATGAATCGGCATACCGTCTTCGTTGAGTCTTAGAATTGGCTTGACATTGAGTAGGTTGGCGATAAAGCCTTTAGCTTTGCCGACTCTGCCGCCGCGCACCAGGAACTTCAGGCTGGGGATATTGACGAAAATCTGAGTGCGGCGAGTGAATTTGGTTACTTCGGCAACAATTTCTTCGTGCGATAAACCCGCTTCGATTAACTCCGCTGCTTTGCGGACGACTAATCCAAATGTAACCGAAAGTGCCCGACTATCTATCAGGCTTATTTTGCGGTCAGGGAATTCCTGAGCAGCCTGCCAGGCGTTCTGAAAAGTACCGCTGGCGGCTTCCGGCAAGCTGATTGAAATAATCGAATTGTAATGAGAGAGAAGAAAACTGTAGAGATTTTTGAAATCAGCCGGGGAAGGCTGAGAAGTCTTGGGATGATGCGGTTCTGTGGCTAACATCTGATAAAAGATGTCTGGCGTAATTGTAACTTTGTCAAGATAGAGCGAATTACCGAAGGCAACGCGCACCGGCACGACATGGATGTTATGTTTATCGATAAAATCCTGAGGCAAATCGGCTGCCGAGTCCATAACCAGGGCAATCGGCGCATGTGGATGATGCGAGACTATATATTGCCGCAGCATGTCATCGGCTTTTTGCTGCAGTAAATCACCATACTGTTTGGCGAGGTAAAAAACCTGAGCTGGTTCGTTCGTATGAATATGCAAGCGGGCTTTTTGCGGAGAACCTGCCAGTACGAGAGAATCGCCGTAACCTTCGATTTTTTCGCGCAAGGCTGCGAGGTCAATGTTTGTGCCTTCAATCAGGCATTCGGTACAATAGCGAAAAGTGATTTGTTCCGGTAAAATTTCGGTGCTGGCGATGCTTTCAATAGGCGTTGTTTCAGGTTGAATCTGGTTTTTTAGTTGACCGCGCTTTATAAAATTGGTTATTCCTTCCAGGAGATAGACAAAGCCCTGGGCGCCAGAGTCAACTACATGAGCGTGGCGCATAGCTTCGATTTTGTAGCGGGTTTTTTCCAGTGATTTTTTAGCCGCTTCAAGTGAGTGGCTTAATAGCTCCTCGAAATCAGAGATAAACTTGCTGTTGTCGCGCAGATTTTCAGCCCAGTCTTTGATAACTGTCAGGATAGTGCCCTCTTTCGGTTTCGATAAAGCTTTATAGGCATGCTCTTTGGCGACATTTGCAGCTTCAGCAAACTGGGTTGTGTTGATTTTACAGTGGCGCTTGAGTGCATTTGATAAACCGTAAAAGAATTGGGCTAAGATGACGCCACTATTGCCTCGACTGCCCTCCAATGCGGAATCGGCAATTTGGGAGGTAGCCTGGGCAATATCCTCGGATTCTATACTAAGATTGTCTACCACAGTTTTCATGGTAGCCGCCATGTTAGTGCCAGTGTCGGCGTCAGGAACGGGAAAAACATTGATTTTATTTAGATGGACTTGACGCTTGATGATTTCGTGGGTACCGGCTTTAATGCCGCGCACAAAGCGTTTTCCGTCTATATACTTAATTTTCATTACTTTCAAATCCTTACAAAATCATTCCTCATTCAACCTTAAGATTAACTGCTATGATGCAAAATAACAAGTATTTATTAATTAGGATGATGGATTATTTTTAATATACCTGGCAGCACCGCGCCACCGGAAATTATCGCTTTTAGTCCCTGCTCAATAGTCAAATCGGCGGGCAGAACATCTTCTTCAGGGACAAAAAGGACCCAGCCGGAAGTGGGATTGGGAGTAGTCGGCAGGAAAAGGCTTAAATAGCTAATGCCAGTTTCGTTTTGCGATTTGCCAGTGACAAACGCCAGTGTCCAGGTGCCGCGCCGTGGATATTCAACGTAAACCACTTTTTCAAAACCGGATTTTGAAAAGGAGAGCGCATTTAGCACCTGTTTGGTGGTCTGATAAATAGTGCGCGCTACCGGGATGTAATTAATCCATTTTTCAAAAAGATCTAAGAGACGCTTGCCTATGAAATTGGTAACCAGAACTCCCAATAGGTAGATCAACAAAAGCGAAACGACTAAACCCAATCCAGGAATATGAAAACCAATAGCAGGGTCAATCAGTGGACTGATGATGCTATCGAAAAAACTGATAAATAGCCGGATGAAATAATAGGTAATGGCAATGGGCATTAGAGCTAAGACGCCGGCAATTAACTTATTGCGCAGAGACCCTTTTAATTTCATCATACCTTGCCGCGACATAGAACTTTCCTTTTACTTTAATGGCATTAAAAAAGAGCAACTGACCTTTTTACATACTCTGTGATGGTTTTTCCCGACGAAAAATCAGATAAAAGCCAATGATAATCAGAATTAAAGGCCAATAACGCATAAAATGCCAGAACTCGATATAAAATAGAACAGCCAGCACGATTAAAATCAGAGCGGGAATCCAGAAACGGTTGGCTGCGGGACCGAAAAAAAAACATGAATAAGAAACCTAAGCCAGGTGCCAGTACGAAAGTTGGCCAGAGCCGGTTTAAGTGAAAATAAGTGGTTTGTTCAAGATAAAAGAATAGAGTGCCAATAATCAGAAACAGAATAGCCGGCATCAGGAGACCGTAATTGCTACGGTTGAAAGCAAACTTGAGAATCAACAGCAAACCACAAACAATGACGAATAGAGGCCAGGTGGGTGTCCATCGGAAAATATCGAGCTGGATCAACAAAAATAAGGTGCCCAGCAAGACCAGCGCCAAGCCTAAAAGCAAGTTTGATTGGGATTTAGCCATGGGTGTCATAATCCTTATCTTTAAAAAGGCAAAGCCCCGCACCGGGCTTTGCTTAAAGTTAAAGTTAAAATGGGATTAAAAGTCAACTATGCAATCGTGATGGCAGGGTCTAAGTAGACATCCTGAACGGCGTTCATAATTTCAATGCCTTCCGCCATTGGTTTCTGAAAGGCTTTTCTACCTAGAATAAGACCCATACCACCGGCCCGTTTATTAATTACAGCAGTCCGAACAGCTTCGGCTAAATCATCTTCACCGGAAGCCCCGCCGGAATTAATCAAGCCAGCCCGTCCCATATAGCAACCGGCAACCTGATAGCGGGTCAGGTCAATGGGATGGTCGGAAGTGAGCTGTTCGTAGACTTTTTTATTGGTCTTGCCAAATTTCAAAGCCGAAAAACCGCCATTGTTTTCAGGAAGTTTCTGCTTGATAATGTCAGCTTCAATAGTCACGCCGAGATGATTTGCCTGATTAGTGAGGTCGGCGGCAACATGATAGTCGGCAGTCTCAGTTTTAAAAGCATTATTGCGCAGATAGCACCAGAGAATCGTGACCATACCAAGCTGATGAGCATAATCGAAAGCTTCACTGATTTCCATAATCTGGCGGCGGGATTCATGCGAGCCAAAATAGATAGTCGCTCCCACAGCGATAGCCCCCATATCAAATGCCTGGTCAACGCTGGCAAAGAGGGTCTGGTCGTGGATGTTGGGATAGGAAAGCAACTCGTTGTGATTAATTTTTAGCACGAAAGGAATTTTATGGGCATATTTACGAGCAACCATGCCTAGAACTCCTAAGGTAGAAGCCACGGCATTCGAGCCGCCTTCAATGGCTAATTTGACAATGTTTTCCGGGTCGAAATAAATCGGGTTCGGAGCAAAGGAAGCACCCGCCGAGTGCTCAATGCCCTGATCAACCGGCAGAATAGAAAGATAGCCGGTACCAGCTAAACGCCCGGTATTGAACATTGTCTGCAGGTTACGGAGAACAGCAACTGGTCGGTCCGAGTTTAAATGAATACGGTCAATGAAATCAGGACCAGGTAGATGCAAATTTTCTTTAGGGATAGTCTGACACTTATGATTCAAGAGATAATCAGCATCTTTACCCAAATATTTTTCAATGTCTTTCATTTCAAGTACCTCCAATTTATTCACTACAAGATAGTAAAAATAAACCAATCAAAAAAGAGAATTGATTAAGAAAAATTGAGAAAAACATGGCTATACGTCGGAGTGTTAGTTCAGATATGGCAAACAGAATATGGCAAAGGTCTTGCTTTTTTAAAATATTGGCATTAATTTAAAAGTGGAATGAATACAAATATGAATATCGTTAAAAACAAATTGAACCAGGCGGGAATTAAGCCGACCTATCAGCGACTGGTAATCATGGACTACCTCGAGCAGTGTGGCAGTCATCCCACTGTAGATGGCATCTATGAGAATCTGGTGATAAAAGTGCCGACCATCTCGCGCACTACGGTTTATAACACTCTCAATTTACTGACGGCTGAGAGTTTAGTACATGCGGTGACCATCACCGGCACGGAAGTGCACTATGGGATTGGTCGGGCTGATCATCACCATTTTTTATGTGTGCAGTGTGGACGGATATTAGATATAGAAGTCAATTGCCCATTGGCAACCCAGGTGCCGGGTGATTATCTAGGTCATCAGATTTTAGAGGTTCATGGCTATTTTCGTGGAATTTGCAGTGATTGTTTGAATAAAAATAAGAGGTGAAATATGCAAGAGAAAGTTCAAAAAGTGATTGATGCCGTGCGTCCGATGTTACAGGCGGATGGCGGTGATGTCGAGTTGGTAGAAGTGACCAAGGACGGGATAGTTCGGTTGCGTTTGACAGGTGCCTGTGGCGGTTGCCCGATGAGTACCTATACTTTGCGGATGGGTATTGAGCGCAAGCTGCGGGAAGCCGTGCCGGAAGTTAAAGCCATCGAGCAGGTTTTTTGATAATTACAATTAGTGCATAGATTTCTCTAAATTAGGAATGGGTAGAGATGGAATATATTTTTAATGTTCCAAGTATGGTTTGCCAGCACTGTAAGATGCGCATTGAGCAGGCACTCCGGCAGGACCAGCTGACGACGCAAGTCATGGTTGATCTGCAGAATAAGAAAGTACGGGTTGTCAGTGAAGCACCGGCAGAGCAGCTCATTGCGCGGATTGAGAGTGCTGGCTATGAGGTTGTTGGTCAAGAATAATAAAAATAGGAGAGACAACAATGGCGAGTTTAAAAGGAACACGGACCGAGAAAAACTTGTTGGCAGCGTTTGCAGGTGAATCGCAAGCGCGTAATCGCTATACTTTTTTTGCATCGCAGGCGAAGAAGGAAGGTTATGAGCAGATTGCCGCGGTTTTTAATGAAACGGCTGACAATGAGAAGGAGCACGCCAAGCGCTTTTTTAAGTTTTTAGAAGGTGGCGAAGTGGAAATCACAGCTGCCTTTCCGGCTGGGAAAATTGGCACGACTGCTGAAAGTTTGCGGGCAGCAGCTGAAGGTGAGCATTTTGAATACAGTCAGCTCTATCCCGAATTTGCCCGCATTGCCGAAGAAGAGGGTTTTAAAGAAATCGCGGCAGTTTTTCGGGCAATATCGGTTGTGGAAAAACAGCACGAGAAGAATTATTTAGCGCTGCATCGCAATATTTTGAACAATGAGGTTTTCGAGAAGAAGCAGGTAGTCAGGTGGCGCTGCCGCAATTGTGGTTACATCCACGAAGGGACAAAAGCCCCTGAGAAGTGCCCGGCATGTGCTCATCCCCAGGCTTATTTTGAACTTTTAGCCGAGAATTATTAGCAATAAATAACAGTTCAACAACTATGGAGGTTTTATGACTAAGTTTGTTTGTACAGTATGTGGCTATGTATATGACCCGCGTAAGGGAGATCCGGACAACGGAATCAAACGCGGAACTGCTTTTGAAGATTTGCCCGATGATTGGGTTTGCCCGGTTTGTGGGGCGGAAAAAGATGAATTTGAATCGCAGGAGGATTAAATAGTGTCTTTGGTGGTAAAACCAGGGATTTATTATGTCGGGGCGCGTGATTGGGACCGCCGTCTTTTTGACGAACTCATTCCATTGCCGGATGGTACTACTTATAATGCCTATTTGATCCAAGGGAGCGCCAAGTCGGCTTTAGTTGATACTGTTGATCCTACCAAGGCGACCGAACTGTTCACGCAATTGGAGCAGCTGGGTATAACACAGCTGGATTATATCATTGCTCATCATGCCGAGCAGGACCATTCCGGCACGATACCGCAAGTATTAGCACGCTTTCCTGAAGCAAAAGTTGTGACCAATGCCAAATGTCGCGATTTACTACAGGAGCATCTTTTTGTAGCTCCAGAGCGATTCATAGTCATCGGCGATGGTGAAACGTTGTCGTTAGGCGATAAGACCCTGCAATTCATCCTGACGCCCTGGGTTCACTGGCCGGAGACGATGTGCACTTATTTAAAAGAAGAGCGTTTGCTCTTTTCGTGTGACTTTTTTGGTTCGCATTTAGCTACGAGTGCCACCTTTGTGACCGATGAAGCTAAGGTCTATCAATCTGCCAAGCGCTACTATGCTGAGATAATGATGCCTTTTCGTCCGAATGTTGTCCAGAATTTAGCTAAAGTTGCTCGGTTAGATATTAGTATGATTGCACCCAGCCACGGTCCTGTATATCCCAAACCTGAATTCATCATGAATGCTTATCGCACCTGGACTGGTGACACGGTTAAAAACGAAGTCTTAATCCCCTATGTTTCGATGCACGGTAGCACAGAACGGATGGTGAATTATTTAGTCGCTGCTCTGATTGAGCGCGGGATAGAGGTCAAGCCGTTCAATTTACCGCGCACTGATATCGGTGAATTAGCCATGGAATTAGTGGATGCGGCAACGGTGATTATCGGGACGCCGACGGTTATTCTTGGACCGCATCCACAGGCAGCGGCGGGTGCTATGCTGGTCAATTTGCTGCGTCCGAAAGTCCGGTGGGTGAGTGTTATTGGCTCTTATGGTTGGGGTGGCAAAGCGGTTGAGACTTTAAAAAGTCTATTAGGCAATCTCAAGGCTGAATTTCTGGAGCCGGTGTTCAGCAAGGGCTACCCGACCGATGAGGATTTTGCGGCATTAGACCGATTAGCCTCTCTGATAAAAGCCAAACATGAATCTCTGAAGTAAAGGAGTTGATGATGGGATTATTTAGCATGCGTGATATTTTTGCGGTAGCGATTAAAATCGAGGAACGCGGGGAGCAATTTTACCGAGCAGTCGCTGAAAAAGTCAGTGAACCCAAGGTACGTGCTTTTTTCGCACGCCTTGCGGCTGATGAGCAAAGGCACCGTGCCATTTTCCAGGAAATGGCAGCGCAATTAGGGAATGTAGAGTTGGGTACTGCAGATAAGGCTGATTTCTTAGCTTATCTCGAGGCATATACGCAGAATTTGATTTTTGAGGAAGAGACTCAGCTGAGTTATGATGCTGGTAAAACTTTCGATGCGCGTCATGCCTTTTTGTACGCTATCGAGAAGGAACTGGATTCGGTGCTTTATTATCGCGAAGTCAAAGATCTGGTGCCGGTCAGTGAGCAGGCTTTGATTAATGAAATTATTGCTGAAGAACGGCGCCATGTTGTCAATCTTTCGACGATGAAGCAAGAGCTTGAAGCCTGAACCCGACAGCGTTGAATTTCGGTGGCTTTTTCAACCGATTGATTCTGTCGCGTTAGGGGGAAAAAGTTGGGCAAATTTAAAAACTCTTTAACAGCGGAAACATTAGCGGGGCGGGTTCGTCCGCGACCAGAAGATATTCGCGGTCCCTTTTTCCGCGACCAGACGGCAATTATCCATTCTCTTGCCTTTCGGCGACTGAAACATAAGACGCAGGTATTTTTCTCACCTGAAAATGACCATATCTGTACACGCATCGAACACTCGTTGCATGTTGCGACCATCTCAGCTACTATCTGTCGTGCTCTGGAACTGGATGTGGATTTAGCGACGGCGATTGGTTTAGGGCATGATCTGGGGCATGCTCCCTTCGGTCATGCTGGCGAGAAAGCCTTAAATGATATGTTCGCCAGAGGATTCATCCATGAAATACATAGCCTCCGTGTCGTGGATAGTCTGGAAAACTACGGGCAGGGTTTGAATCTTACTTATGCGGTGCGGGATGGAATTGTTGCCCACTGTGGCGAAGTCGATGAGCAATTTCTCGAAATAGCCGCTGGACCAAACGATCTGCAGAAAGCTGACAAGCAACCGACATTGCCTTCGACTTGGGAAGGATGTGTGGTGCGACTGAGTGATTCGATTGCCTATCTCGGGCGTGACCTGGAAGATGCGGTTGCTGCTAATCTGATTAATATTGACGAATTACCGGCTGATATACGCAATAAACTCGGTGCTGCTAACCGCGATATTATCAATAACCTGGTCTGGGATGTGATTGATTGGTCGCGGAAAAACGGTAAGATTGGTTTTTCGCCTCACATGTTTGCCCTTATCAAAGATTTCAAGCAATTCAGTCGTGAAAAAATCTACTCCAATCCCAAAATGAGTTACTGGAACGATTATGCCACTTTCGTCCTGCAGAGTTTGTACCGCTATCTGGCGGAGATATTTATCACCAACGGCGCTGATTTTGACCGCTATGCCAGCAGTCGAACAGCATTAAATGTCAAATTCGGCAAATATCTTAAATCACTACAGGAACGTTATACCGCAGAAGGTTGGGATCGGGAAATCATCGTGCGTGATTACTTAGCGGGCATGACCGATGCCTATGCTTTGCATTGCTTCCAGAACATTTTGTCTACCGGTACGACGGGACTTTAATCAAAACCGTTGATTTTACTTTTACTATTTCCATAATTCTTACTTTATAATTAAACTATATGCTGTTTTTGAAGAAATAGGGAGTAGCGTCTAATGGCTTCCATAAAGTTCGGAACAGATGGCTGGCGGGCAGTAATTGCTGAACAATTTACCTTTGAAAATGTGCGGCGGATTGGACAAGCCCTCGCCGAATATTTTAAAACAGAAAGTAATATTGCACCGCGCGTGGCAGTCGGCTTTGATACGCGTTTCCTATCAGAAGAGTTTGCGCAGACACTGAGTGAAGTCCTTGCCAGCAATGCCATCGAAGTCCTGTTAAGTGCGCGCTATTTGCCCACACCGGTTTTGGCTTTTTCCATTAAGAAAAACAATCTTTCCGGCGGAATAATGGTTACTGCCAGTCATAATCCCGCCCATTACAACGGGATCAAATTCAAAGCCAGGTATGGTGGACCGGCTGATAGCGCCATGACGAGACGGATTGAAGAACTGATAGATATTCGAGAGCCTGCTTTTGATGCGGCGGCAATTAAGCGCTATTTGCATCGGGTCGATTTTTTCCCTGATTATCGTCGGCACATTCAGGAATATATTGATTGCAAATTGTTTAGCCGCTGGCGGGTCAAAATCGTATATAATCCTATGCATGGCGCCGGCAGTGGCTACCTCGAGGAGATTTTGGACAATTACGGATTCAATTTTAGCACTTTGAATGACAAACCCGACCCGCTGTTTGGCGGTAAATTGCCAGAACCGATTATGGCGAATCTTACAGATTTAAGAGAGCAAGTAATACATAAACAGGCGCAGATTGGGTTAGCTACTGATGGCGATGCTGACCGCTTTGGAGTACTCGATGAATCGGGCAATTTTGTGCAGGTACATGACTTGATAGTATTGATAAGTCGGCATCTCCTGCAAACGCGCGGTTGGTCGGGTGACATAGTGCGGACGACTTCTATGGCAGATACGGTTGATACTTTAGCAGCGGAGTTCGGGCGCAGGGTCTGGGAAGTTCCAGTCGGTTTCAAACATATTACCGAGCGGATGTTAGCCCAGGAAATTTTAGTGGGAGGTGAGGAGAGTGGCGGTTTTGGTTATAAAAATCATATTCCCGAGAGGGATGGGCTACTTTCTTGCCTCTTAATCCTTGAAGTATTAGCACACGAAAAAAAGTCATTGAGCCAATTAGTGCATGAATTACGCCAGCAATATGGTCCTTTTTACTATGACCGAATTGATTTTCGAGGGGAAGCCGGGCGGTTGGCGCAGAATTTAGATCGTCTCCGACAATCGCCACCGACGACGATAGGTAATTTCAAAATATCTGAAGTTGATTTGCGCGATGGGATAAAATTTTATTTTGGCAAAAAAAATTGGATGTTGATTCGAGTGTCGCAGACCGAACCGCTTGCCAGAATCTATGTAGCCGCTGAGTCAGCTGGCTGCGTAGCGGAGTTGTTACAAAGTGGTAAAGAATTAATCAGTAAATAGGGAGAATAGTTGCGTTGAGTGATTATACTAAGTACGGAAAGTTCTCGGGAGATAAGACCGAATTTATCATTACGCGTGCCGATACACCGGCACCATGGGTAAATTATATCTCGAATGGTCGCTATCACGGTTTGGTTTCCCATACGGGTGGTGGTTTTAGTTTTTATGGTAGTCCACGCGATAATCGGATTACACGCTGGCGGTATAATGCTCTGCCGATTGACCGTCCAGGGCGCTACATAATTTTGCGAGACAGTGCCACAGGGAATTACTGGTCATTGACCTGGCAGCCGACCTTTACGGCTTATGATTCATTCGAGTGTCGGCATGGTTTGTATTACACCTCAATTCGCCAGAGTTATCAGGAAATTGATTCAGAGGTGCTCTATTTTGTGCCGATTGATGATGACTTGGAAATCTGGCAGGTGACGCTGCGGAATCGAGGAAATGCGATTCGTCAATTTGATATTTTTGCTTTTGTCGAACTCTGTCTGGGGCATGCTTTAGTGGATTTAATCAATCAGCCAAATGACCAGCATTTCAATGAAGTCTGGTTTGAGCGTGAATTGCAGATTTTGTTTGCCACGAAGAGATACTGGGTAAAGTATCGCGGAGCGACAGTTGCCCAAGCTAATGAAGCCTGGGACAGGATTGTCTTTTTTGCGAGTAGTTTACCAATTCGCAATTGGGACGGTAGCCGTGATATTTTTATCGGTCGCTGGCGTTCCGAGAGCAACCCGCTGGCGGTTGAGCGTGGCAGTTGCTTTAATTCCGAGATAACCGCTGGTGATGCCGTGGCGGCGCTCAATATGGAAATCCAATTATCACCTGATGAAGAAAAAACTTTTAATATTCTGCTGGGCGTTGTCCCGAAAGAACCTGAGTTTGATCAATGGCGGAAACGCAGTGGAAATGCAGGGCAAAAGGAAGCGATTTATGAACGAATTGGTCATAAATATCGCGATGCAGCCCGGCAAGTGGTGGATAAATATCGGGATGAACAGACTGTTAATCGTGAATTTCAGCGCTTACGAACCAGCTGGCGTAATTATCTCATAGCAGTTCAGGTCGAGACTCCCGATGAAGAAATGAATACCATGCTGAATGTCTGGAATCAGTATCAGACTTCGGTGACTTTTCAATTTTCGCGCGACGCTTCTTATTATCATGGTGGTATGTTATTCGGTCGCGGTTTCCGTGATTCGTGTCAGGACATCATGGGTCCGGTCATCGCGCGACCGGATTGGGTAGCTAAACGCATCCTGGAAATGGCGCGCTACCAATTTGCGGACGGCAGTACCTTTCATCTTTATCATCCAGCGACGGGTGGAGGCGAGAAGACCGGGCATTCCGATACTCCGCTGTGGTTGCCATTAGCGATTATTGTGTATTTAAAGGAAACCGGTGATTTCGAATTTTTACAAAAAGAGATACCATTCTATGACAACAATAGCGGGTCGGTGTTAAATCATCTTTATTTAGCGATTGACTACACACTTTCAAACCTTTCCGAGCGCAATCTGGCAAAATTTGGTCCCGGTGACTGGAATGATACGCTGGATTATTTAGGGCGCGGCGGGAAAGGTGAATCGGTCTGGGTCAGCATGTTCTTAGCCTTCATTTTGAAAGAGACGATTGAGCTCTGTAATTATATTGGGGAACGCGAGCAAGCCCAGTGCTATCGCATGGAATATGAACGCCTGAGCCGGGCTATCAACGAGTTCTGCTGGGATGGCGCCTGGTACATTCGCGGTACCAATGATAAGGGAGAAATCATTGGCTCTGCCCGCAACGAAGAGGGGCGGATTTTTCTCAATACGCAAAGCTGGGCGGTAATTAGTGGCGTCGCTCAGGGCGAACGTGCTAAGCGTTGTATGGATTCAGTCAAAGAGTTATTAGAAACACCAAAGGGGCCCAAAATCCTTCATCCTGCTTATACGCGCATTGACCCGAATATCGGCTTAGCCACGCGTTGTGTACCCGGTAAAAAAGAGAATGGGGCAGTGTTTAACCATCCCGTGAGTTGGGCGATATTAGCTGAATGTCTCTTAGGGCGGGCTGAGCGGGCTTTTGAAATTTACAAGAAAGCGCTACCTATGAATGCGGTCATAGATATTGATCGCTATGGGGTGGAACCCTATGTGTATGCTGAATATGTGACTAGCCCGGATCATCCGACTTTCGGGCAAGCCAGCCACTCGTGGTTAACCGGTTCATCAACCTGGATGCTACGCGATGGTCTGGATTATATTCTTGGCGTGCGTCCGACCTATAATGGTCTGCTGATTGACCCGTGTATTCCAGCCGATTGGCGTGAATATCAAATACAGCGTCGTTTTCGCGGTGTGACCTATCGGATAAACGTCCTGAACCCGCGCGGTATTAATAAAGGTGTTAAAAAATTGGTCGTTGCTGGTGATGAACTTGCCGGGAACCTGATTGATTTGCGTGATGCGAAGGTGCAATCAATTTTGCAAGGAAAAGTAGCGGTAGAGGTACAAGTTGTCCTGGGCTAAGAGTAAATGGCACCGCATAGCGCTCTTGATAATGGGCGCAATGAGCTATGTGCATGCCTCCGAGCCAACTCAGTTAAAAAGTTTCACTGAATTGATAGCAGCTTTGAATAGCGGTGCAGAGGCACGGCTGGTAAGGTATTGCGGCAAATGCAAATTGATTTTGCCATCCGGCGAAGAGGTGTCAGCCCCGGACGCAATCGGTGGGATGCCAATTGCGACTTATGAATATTTTGTGCCGGGCGTTGTTGGTAATAAGTCAGCCTTTGTCGTCTGCTCAGAGAATAAATTGATTGCCAATCCAAAGGGTAAAGGCTATGTCTACAATTATGAGAAGGTCAAAATCAGTGCTGATAATTCCGTCAAAGTGACCGCACAATATTTAAATGCGCACAATTTTAAGGTGCAAATGAGCGAGGATTTCTTTAGCGTTATCAATAATGGGCGAAATTATGGTGCGGTCTTTATTTATTACCGGAACTAATAGCGTAAAAAGGGCAGGTGATAATGGATAATGCTGAAATTATGCAAAGTTTGAAAGGCGGCTTGATTGTTTCCGTCCAGGCTGAGGCAAATGAACCGTTAGGCAAACCAGATATTTTAGCGGCAATTGCCCAAGCCTGCGTCGCGGGCGGAGCGGTTGGCATCCGTGCCTGTCAGCCGCAAAATATTGCCGCTATCCGCCGGGCAGTGACTGTGCCTGTCACCGGCTTGATTAAAAAGCAGTATCCCGATTCTCCCGTATATATTACTCCGACGCTCAGTGATTGTCTGAAGGTCATTGAGTCTGGTGGCCAGATTATCGCGCTTGATGCGACGATGCGACCGCGTCCCAATGGCGAACAGCTGTCGGAAATTGTGCGTTTGCTCCGTCGCAATGCAAAAGTGCTTTTAATGGCTGATATTGCTACACTGGAGGAAGGCATTCAGGCGGCTAAAATGGGGATGGATATAATCAGTACAACCTTAGCAGGTTATACCGAGAATACCCAGGCAAGATTTAAAAAATATACACCCGATTTTGACCTCGTAGAAAAGCTGGTTAAAGAGCTGGATGATAAAGTTCCGGTGATTGCTGAAGGGCGTATCTGGCGACCTGATGATATGCAGCGGATGTTCGATTTGGGAGCATGGGCGGTCGTTATAGGTTCAGCGATAACGCGCCCGACAGCAATCGTGCGCTGGTTTCGCCAGGCACTCGAATAGCTTTAATTATTTTGCAATAAATCAAGTTTTGCGCGCCATTCGCCGGTAATAGAAATAGCTTTACCGGTTGCGAGATTCACAATGACGAAAGTTACCTCAGCGTCGGCAATGAGCTTTGTCGTTCCCTGTAAATATATTTCGTGGCGAAAGGTTGCGCTCTTATTGCCAATACGCAGGACATTCGTGCGAATTTCGAGTGTGTCGCCTAGGCTGGCAGGGTTACGGTAATTAATACTAGTATGGACCACGACGAAGCCAAAACCCTGTTCATGTACTTCGGGAAAGTCAAAATATTTCTCCTTGATATTCCAGCGGGCTTCTTCGAGGAATTCGAGATAGCGCGTATTATTGACATGCCCGTAGAGGTCAAGATGGTAACCGTGTACTTTGATAATCGTCGTCTCAATCATTTAGTCTCACTCCTATTAAGAACATTGAAATTTCGGCGTAATTTTTTTGAACATCAAATGTTAGTTTGTTTTATTCGCAAAAATTCTATTATAGAGGAATACTTTTAATTGTCTAAAATATCTAAAGGAGTAATTTTTCAAAGCTCAACGGACGTGTTCTGAGATAATAAATTTACTATTTTGTAAATGGGAAGTTGAAATATTCATTTTATACCAGAGTATAACTTCTTCAACCACCCCAACCAATTTTCGAGTAAATAGCCCTATCTCTTAACCTTTTATCTCATATCCTGTTTTCCATCACTCTCTTTATGTCCGCCAGAACCACCGCCGCTTCGTACAGTAGCTGACAAACAGGGCTAAAATGATAGTATATATCAGACCGCGCAAAGCACCCAGCCATGGCGTGGGAGTGATTTTAACGAACAGATTATGCAGGGTCGTCAGGCTGAGTATCGGCATGATAAAGTTTGCCATTGCTGTGTAAGCGATCATAGGATTTTGACCGTTATTAATCAGGAGTTGTAGCCAGTTTTGTTTTTTATAAATATCGATAATGATGGTAAAAGCAATGACCAGAAAAATTGCCAGCCCGGTAGTGACAAAATAATAGCTCAAGGTCGGAGGATCTTTTTTGATGCCCCCTTCGTAAGGTTCAAAAATTAACCCTAAAATGAGCCAGTAACCGCCCCAATAGAAAAGAGTGCGCAAGAACTTCTCTATTTCCGTTGCCGGTTTAGCTAAGATAGCAGCGCAGATAGCGAGAATTACCAGCGAAAGCAAAACGGTCGCTGTGACTAGCCGCATTTTCAGACCGACCAGCATAATAGGGATAAAAAGGAGCATGAAGAAAGTCAGGCTGACCATGCGGCTGTAGAAATATGGTCGGTCTAAGAGGCTATTTTCAGTTGGCATTTTCTGCCATTTGAGGAACAAATCACCGATAATCGTTCCCGGGATAACTATGAAGAGGTACTGGCAGTAGTAAAGTTTGTACATCCAGGGAATAGGCGTCCAGTTCCAGACTGTTTGAACCCAGCCTGCTAATGGATTAGCGAGGCGCAAGGCGATTAAAACCCCCAGGATTCCCAGTCGCAGGTACCAGTTATTGCGAGTAGCGAGATAGATTAGAGAACCGAAAAAATAGGTATTGGTCAGGACGATTAGGATGATGTTGCTACGGTAGAGGGAAAAGCCGCTACCGTCTGGGTAACGCAAAGTCAGTAACATAATAATGACCGCCAACCAACCACTAATTTTGATGCCGTAGGATAACCCTCGGCTCCAATTGGCAGGTGTCCGGAGAAAGATAAAAAACATAGCAATAAACGCTAATAGAGCCGTAAACCAGGTATGAGCGTTGGGATTGCTATTTAAGGTGTGGGGATTCAAAGCGCGATGAATCAGGGCAAAAAAACCAAGCAGGAGGGTGCGTTCGAAGATGTAACGAATTACCTGTAGGTTTGTGCTTCCCTTCTCAAATCGTTTATTAAGCGCTAGTGGAATTGCTGCGCCGAGGGCAAAGAGGAAAAAGGGGAAGACTAAATCTACCCATGTTATCCCAGGTAGATTGGGGTTGAATATATGTTCTGGGGGTGGAATCTGAGCATGATACATCCACGATGGCAACACGCCGAAGGGAATGATGCCGGATAGAACCATCGTTAGGATGGCAAAGCCCCGCAGGGCATCGAGACTCAGAGCACGTTTAGATTCCAGTTCTGTCATGTTCACCTCAATTTTAGAAATTAGATATTAGATAAGGGTACTGTTTTCATTTTTTCTTGGCTGCGACAATGACAATTGGTTCGGTGGGTGGCACTTTTTCTAATTCAATTTCGACCAGAGCCAGAACCTGAGAGGGCTCGACTAAACCGGATAAGTCAATTATTTTTGCGGCACAAAGTAGAAACAAATCGGGCAACAACGCCCCGGCATCGCCGTAGGTAGTCAATTTCTCGATAATTGTGGCGGTTTGGGATTTGACTTCCCGAGCTATAGTAGCAACTACGCTACCGTCATTGATTTGTAGACGAAGGATACCTTCGTGGTCGATTACTCTAACCTGTTGCAGTGATTCGCGGAAAAGCCCAAAGAAGTGCTTGCGGGTCTGGACACTTGTGATGGCAAAGAGAAAAGCAGTTTTGCCTTCAATTTTGACCTGCGAGCGGTCGGTTTTGAGAATTTGAGCGGCACGCGTCAAAATATCTTCTGTGGTCAGCTTTTTAATACTCAGGTCGCGTGTCCGCAATTCACTTGAACCGGTAGCGATGGCTTGCACTCGTTTATTGCGGTTATCAACTTCGATACTGACTTCGATGCTTTCGGGAATGGCACCCATTGCCTGGACAGAAGTAACGGCTTCCTGGCGAATAGCCAGCAGGTCTGCCGGAGAAGGATTGATAATATTTTTCTCGATAGTATCGCGGATTATTCCCAGGGCAGCTCCAATCGCCGAAGTAATCTGGCAGTTTTCAGCAAGAAAATGTTCAAATCCCAATTGGTGAGCCGCGAAAGGTACCAATGCCGGTGCACCGCCGCCGCCACCCACTAAGTGAATGAATTCGCGCTCGAGTTTATATTCCCGACGGAGTTGATCTATCGTTGGTTCGATTTTGCGGGTGGCAATAGTGAGGATGTCGTGAGCGATTTTTTCGGGCGATTGCTGTAAGTATTTTCCCAGCGCAGCAAAGCAGGCTTTAATGGCAGATTGGTTAACCTCGACTCCCAATTCGGCGGGAACTTCTTTTAAGTAATAAGCCGCTTCCGTCGTAGTCACTGCCAGACGCGGGCGCTCCTCGCCGTCAAGCTGGATTGCTAAATAATCCGACGGGTCACCCGACATTGGCTGAAAAGTCCTGAATTGTTCAGCCGAATAGTCGTTTGCAGGATTAAAGGCGACATAGCTTAAATTGGCGATGTGAGCGCTACGCGGACCGACATCGCTGATTCTTTTACCAGCGAGGCGAGGCAGCGAACCACCGGCAATTCCGACAGTCCGGACATCTAAGGTTTTCAGGAAAAGACGATTGCCACCCACCTGGGCGTATTTTACCTGCGGCTTGCCATGCTTGATGACCGAAATATCAGTCGAAGTGCCACCTACTTCTAAGAAAATGCCATCCGAAACTTTCACATACATTAGAGCAGCAGCTACGCCAGCAGCGGGACCGGAAAGCATACTGAGAATCGGGCGCTTGCGCATCTCGTTTATGTCCATAATGCCGCCGTCAGAACGCATGATCATCAAAGGAGCGTTGATGCCACTTTCGCGGACTGCTTTTTCGGTCAGGTTGGCGGTTTCCAGCATTTTAGGGAGCATGCTGGCATTGATAACAGCAGTCCGGGTACGAATGCGTAAGCCGTATAATTTTGAAAGTTGGGACGCAGCCGTTGCCAAATAGCCCATTTCAGTGGCAATCTGGACTACCTGTTCTTCTCTTTCAGGATTCTCGATGCCAAAGGCTTGAGAAGCGACGATGACCTCTGCACCCTGAGCGACGAGATTGCTAATTGTCTCCCGGATACGTGGTTCTTTAAGGGATTCATCAATTTCTAAATAGGTGTAAAAAGTACGTAGGAATTTGCCTGGCGCCAATTCGATATTACCCAGGTCACTCTGCCGCTGGATGATTTTATTAAGGCGGCTTGATCCCAGGGCTATTACGCCCACTGGTGCTACATCACCCTCTAAAAGAGCATTAGTTGCCTGGGTGGTCGAATGGGCAATCAGGATTATCTCATCAGGATTGAGATGAGATTTTTCAATGAGTAAATGCAGCGACTCGACTACGCCGCGGGCGACGCCTTCTCTGTCGGTATGAGTGGTGGGCACACAGACTTTGCCGACAATCGCGTAATTGGAAATGTCAATTGCGACCGCATGCGTGAATGTTCCCCCGACATCAATTCCGATTTTTATGCGCTTCGCCATTGAATAACCCGCTTTATCTATAAAACATGCCGGCTGAAATAATCAAACCCAGAAAGGCAATCAACCAGGTATAGGGCAAAGTATTATAAAGCACCTTCTGAACATCAACTTGCATCTCATTCGCTAACCAGACATTGTGCGTGTTGGTAGGGTCACTGATTCCCTGTACCTGTCCAACTGCCAGGAGCAGACCCATGATTGCGCCGGCAGGCATGCCACTCGCCAGCAAAATTGCCGCTAAGCCATAACCCATGCCCCAGATATTTAATGGACCACGGTAGAGTGCCAGAGGTGCGGCAAGAGTAAAAATCAAGATATATTGCCAGGGACTATGCGGAATTATGCGCATCATTAATGGGCGGAGCAAATTAAGCACAGGCCAGCCTTCGGGGTGAATAGTATTCCAGACTTCACCCGGTCCCATAATGGCATTCAACAACATGCCAATGCCAAACATTAGCACAACGGCAGGCATAACCACTGCACCGCCCTGCAAAATTGACTGGATGAAGAGATTGAGGTGCCCTTTGCGATAGGTAGTTAAAAAGGCGAATATTAAACCACAAATGAATGCGGCAATGAAATCAATCTGAAACAGGATAATCAGCAATAGAGGAATCAGAGGACTCAAATAGGTTACCGCAGAAAATGCTATTCTGGTTCGATTAAATATTATTCTCGCAAGGCTATAGAGAAAAAGCAGGGCAAGCCCTGCTCCTATGACGGTCTTGAGAATAGTTCCAAGAGAATGCCAGGCATTTTTTAGTGCATTCTGGAAATTTTGGGGTAGATGCAAAAATGCGAATATTACCAGAGCCAAAATGACGCCAAATGCCAGACTGAGCCCGAGTATCTTGAAAATTTTTATCGCTTGACCATCACGATAAAGTTGAATCGTGATATAAACCAGCGCGGTGAGAAAGGTGTTAAGGAACATCCAGAGAGCAATCAATTTTATCTGCTCGATCGGTAGCTGCAAGACATTTAAATACAGTACCCAGTTGGAGGGGTTCATGATGCCACCCAGACTTAGACCGAATAGAAATATTCCGACCACTGTCATTGGACTCAAGCCGATAGAACTCAAAATTGGGAGAACAACAGTGGCAACCATGATGATGGCACCCAGACCACTGAGAGTTGTAAAAAGAAGTGTAATCAATAGCAACATCGCTACGGCAATTGCCCACGGCTTGTCGCCGGCAAGTTCAGCACCGATTTTGATAAAGTTTTCGGCGATGCCGGTTTTTTGGAGCAAAATACTAAGCATGCTACCAAAAAAAGCGATAGTATAAGCCTGGTGTAATTTCAGAGCACCCTGACCAATTACAAATTGTAAAGTGTCGTTAAATGAAACGCCGGCAATTAGTGGTAATCCAAAAGCCATCAAAGGTAGTGCGAGAAGAGCCGGCAACTTGCGCAAGAACATGGCTATCGCCAGCCCAAAGAATAAAATGATAATTGCGACAATTTTGACTAATTCCATGAATCTTTATGTGAACGAAAGTCTAAATTAGTTGCGGGAAATATAAAGAACTTGTGTTTGGTTTCCAAAATGAAAATTTTGGAATTGTGAGATGAAGAGATTTTTCATCTCACACGGGGAACACAATGAACACAAAAATTTAATTATAGTCATTTATGGTGATTTATTGTCACTCGTCCCGCCTGGGTGGGATAGTCATTCAATAGTCATTGATAGTCATTTATTGAAAAAATATTTCCGTGTTCCTCTGTGTATCCTCTGCGAACCCCCGTGTCCTTACAGGTTATTCGTGCAATTCGTGGTTAAAAAAATATTCCCATCCATTCGCGTTCCTTTGCGCATTCGTGGTTTATCTAAACATAATTCTACTAAAAAACAATTGAATATCTTATATTTACGGACTTTTTAAATTATGGAGTGTATATATGGTTAATGTTGAATTAAAGAAAATCAGAAATATCGGCATCGTGGCACATATTGATGCCGGCAAAACAACTACTTCAGAACGCATTCTTTTCTTCACCGGAGTAACCCACAAAATGGGCGAAGTGCATGACGGTCAGGCAGTTATGGATTTCATGAAGCAGGAGCAGGAACGCGGCATCACGATTACTTCCGCGGCTATTACTACCAGTTGGAGAGACCATCAGATTAATTTAATTGACACACCCGGCCATATCGATTTTACCCTAGAAGTTGAGCGTTCCTTGCGCGTGTTGGACGGGATTATCATGGTTTTTTGTGCTGTTGGCGGCGTCGAACCGCAGAGTGAAACCGTCTGGCATCAGGCTGACAACTATAAAGTTCCGCGTATTGCCTTCATCAACAAAATGGACCGTCAGGGAGCCGATTTCTTTGGCACAATTCATCAGATGAATGAAATGTTAGGTGCTAATGCCGTTGCCTTTCAAGTGCCAATTGGGCAGGAAAGCGAATTTGCCGGCGTAATTGACCTTATCACCCAAAAAGCTATTACCTACCGCGACCTTGATATGATAATCGGCGAAATTCCACCGGAGTATGCCGAAATTGCTGCGCAGTACCGGGCTGAGTTGATCGAGAAATTAGCTGACTACGACGAAGTGTTAATGGAAAAATATGTCAATGGCGAGCCGATTCTCGAAGAAGATTTACGTCGCGCAGCACGCTATGGTGTGCTCAATCTTATCCTGACGCCAGTCTTCTGCGGCTCAGCTTTCAAAAACAAGGGCGTGCGTCTTGTGCTGGACGCCGTCGTTGATTACTTACCTTCGCCCATAGACCGGGGCATAATTACCGGCTATGATGTCAACCATTCCGAGGTAACTATTTCGCGTAAACCATCTATCAAGGAGCATTTTGCCGCACTGGCATTCAAAATTACCAACGATGCCTATGTCGGACAGCAGACTTTTGTGCGAGTCTATTCCGGTATGCTGGAATCTGGTACTTTCGTCATGAACTCGACCAAGAATAAGCGCGAACGTATCGGTCGCATCTTGCGCATTCACGCCGATAAGCGTGAAGAAATTATAGCGCTACATGCTGGCGACATTGGGGCGTTAATCGGGATAAAATTCACGACTACTGGTGATACGCTGTGCGATCCCGAAAATCCTATCCTGCTGGAGAGTATTCAATATCCTGAAACGGTACTGGATTTGAAAATAGAACCCGCCAGTACCAAAGAGCGCGACCGCCTGGGTATGGCTTTGAGTAAATTAGCTCTCGAAGACCCCTCTTTTCGCGTACGTTTTGAAGAAGAGACCGAAGAAACCATCATCTCCGGCATGGGCGAACTCCATCTCGAAATCATCGTTGACCGCCTGAAAACCGAGCATAAAGTCGATGTCGTCGTCGGTGAACCAGCCGTGGCTTTCCGCGAAACCATCACCCGTGAAGTTGAATATGTGCACCGCCTCAAAAAGCAGACCGGCGGCAAGGGACAATTCGCCCATATCGTTTTTCGACTCGAACCGAACGAAGGCAACGGCATTGAATTCGTTGACCATGTCAAAGGCGGCAACATCCCGCGTGAATTCATTCCTGCGGTCGAAAAAGGCTTCCGCGAAGCAGTCGAGCGCGGACTCTTTGCCGGTTATCCAATGGTAGATGTACGTTTTGTTTTAGTAGATGGCAGTTACCACCCCGTGGATTCCAGCGAAATGGCATTCCGCGTCTGCACCATTACCGGACTAAAAGAGGTCATTCACAAAGCCGCGCCACAACTATTAGAACCCATCATGAAAATCGAAATCAATACACCCGACGAATATATGGGCGACATCATCGGTGACATCACCCGCCGACGCGGTAAAATCGACAATATGCGCCGCCATCGCAAAGGCTCTCAAAAACTAAATGGTACGGTACCGCTGCTGGAAATGTTCGGCTACGCCTCGGCGCTGCGTACTCTTTCCAGCGGACGTGCGGCTTTTTCGATGGAATTCCTAAATTATGCTCCGTTACCGAAGTATATTGAAGAAAAAGTAATTGAAGAACGTAAAAAGAAAAGCACACGCTGATAATTAGGGGGCAGTCCATTGCAGATTAGTAAATGTCACCGAGTATTCGGCATGCTTACTGTTTATCTACTACCAATTCTGGTAACTGCTCAGCAACAAATTGTCCTCTGGCCAGAACTCACCGGCAAGGCGCTCCTCGATTCAGTCGTGAAAAACTACAAGCCGACTAAAACCCTGGGTTATGACAAAGCCCGCGATACCTTGTATAAGGTCATTGACCTCAAGTCAGGTAATCAACTCACCTGCGTCTATACTGGTTATACGATTACGCTCGATTTGACCAAGGATCCGTCAACCGACGCCTACAATAAAAACATTAATTGCGAGCACACCTGGCCCCAATCCATGGGCGCCGATGTTGAACCACAACGCAGCGACCTGCACCATCTTTATCCCGTCTATGAGCCAGTCAACTCTTCCCGAGGTAACGACCCCTTCGCCGAAATTCCCGACCAGAATACTGATAAATGGTACCGCCTGACCGAAACCCGTACCACTATTCCGCCGGCAAACGTCATCAACGAATATTCCGAAAAAGAGAATGATGCACCTCAATGTTTCGAGCCACGCGAAGACCATAAGGGCAATGTTGCCCGCTCCGTGTTCTACTTCTATGCGATGTACCGCAGCGCCGCCGACTCCAACTTCTGGCATATCCAAAAAAATACCTTCCTGCAGTGGAATTACTACGATCCAGTCGATTTAGCCGAGTATAACCGCACCTGGGAAATCGCTTCCTATCAAAGCAATAAACCCAATCCGTTCGTGCTGGACTCCACTCTCGCCCGCCGCATTTGGTTCTACAAACCGACTACCATCGCGGCAATCAAACCGACGGTCGCGCAGCAATTCGAAGTATACGCACCGTTTCCCAACCCGTTTAATGCCGTTACCCATTTGCATTTTTTCCTACCAGTTTCGACCTGGACCACAGTTAATCTTTACGATTTAAAAGGGCGGCTGGTCGAAACACTGGCAAATGAAATATTACCAGGCGGTTACCATCTCCTGATTTGGGAAGCTAGCGCTTACCCTGCTGGAATCTATTTCTATCAAGTCACAACCAACCAGCAATCGCAAAGCGGCAAAATAGTATTGCTGAAATGAAGACGCCCCTCAAACTGGGCGAAAAGTCACTCAATTGTCACTCGATAGTCACACGTTATCATTCGTCCAGCCTGGGTGGGGAGGGGAGCAATATTTTGATTTTTCTATGCGCTCTCTGTCCAGATTGATCGGGATAAACTGTTTTCTGCGGTTAAGATTAACAAATCATTGAGTGGAAAAAGGACAAGGATTGCCCTAAGCGCACTCTTATTTCACTAAGACTATCTTTCGCATCTCAAAGCACTCACCTATTCTTACCCGGACAAAATAAATTCCCGAAGGCAAATCGGGTGTGGTATAGGTGAACTTGTAACTCCCTGCCGATAGCACCTCATTCTTGAGAGTGCGCCCGGCATTGCCGCGACTGTCGTATAACACTATCTCAACCGGCTGATTCTCACTCAAAGTCAACGGCACCGTGAATGACGGATTGAACGGATTGGGATAGATACTCTCGAGTTTGTACTTGCCCGCTACCTGACCAACGCCTTCGGGAACCGTCACCGTGACTTCTTTGTCACTGTGCTTCTTCTCAACGCCAGCGTAACTGACATCGCTCAATAAATAAGTATAAGTTGCGCCGGGCTGAACGCTCTTATCGGTATAGGAATAAGTGTGCACTTTGGTCGTTGTGCCATGTCCCGCCAGCGCCGGATTATCCAGGAAGCTGATCAATAATGAATAATCACCGCCCAACCGCTTGCGGTAAATATTGAAACCCATATTTTCAATTTCAGACTCAGTGGACCAGCTGAGAAAAATAGAACCTGGGGCTACGGTGGCAAAGAAAGAACTGAGAATTACAGGTAAGGATTGGTCAACGGTACCAATTCCAAAATTGTCAAAAAAGGCTTTTTCATTGGTACCAGTATAATGAGCATAAATCCACCCAGCATACTTATAACTCGCTCCTGAATAAGTTCCCTCGGCTTCCAAAGAGGTCACTGAACCATCATTATAATTACTTGGGTTAGTAGCATTTTCATCAGATAATGGAGCTCCTTTTTTATATTTTACCGTCCACTTCCCATTACTTTCAAGTTTGACATAAAAATTTACCCCATTATCGTCATCAGCATAAATGTAACCACTTTCTACAACAATAGACGCTGTTCCGGGTAACTCTATAGTACCAGAGACAATTCCTGTGTCAAATTTAAAAAGGACTAATTGATCGTCAGAGTTACGAAATCCTATCGCATAGCCATTGGTAATATTCTCATTGAAATCTGCATTATTTGCAGCTAATACCATACCACAGCTATAATTTGAAGCCCCCCAACCACTCACTCCAGTAGTACGATTCAAGTCCATCCACCCAATCCATTCATTTTGTTTATCTTTACTTAGACTCCAAGAGGAGTTGGAAAGAGTTAAATCATATGAGGCATAACTGTGTTCAGGCCCTGATATTCCTCCTGTTTGGGCTTCATACTTACCATTAGATACAACCCATGTTCCTTCAGTTGTATAGGTTAGTCCACCAACACCGTCATAATTATCCAGGAGTTGTGCTTTTAACACTGGAATCGTTACCATAGTTGGGAGCAAGAACATGACAATAGTCATAAATCGTTTCATGTAACCTCCCATTTTTTAATGCATAAGGCAGTTATTATTTGACTACTTGCTATTAAGTCAAATACCAAATAGAAATTATTGTTACTTCAATTAAATGTCAAGATATTTTCAATATGGAGAATTGGGGAAAAAGTAAATTGGGATTTTCAGGTAAAATAAAAGTCGAGCACGACTAGACTCGCCATAGCCGTAGGGGGCAAAGAATAAGATTGAGATTGAGTGTCGCACGGTTACATTTTGCACCAGCGGGAAAGTCCGTTAGCGGTATTAAATGATTAAGCAAACTGAACATAAAAAAATCAAAAATCTTTAGTGTCCTCTTGATTCCCTTTGCATTCTTGGAGAAAAGACCCCATGTACTACTATCGTAAGGACCCAAAAGATTTGCGATGCTGTTTTACTGCTTAGCGTGCAATTTCAAATGATGCTTAACAACCTTTGATTATGTATTTTAGCTTGCTACTAAATTATTTGTTCTTCATATTTGGATTGTAATATCCCATTTTTTGGCAAAATATGGAAAATCGTTTTCCAAATTTTATGAAGCTTATTATATGAGGCTAATATTTTTTAAACTTCAAGTTAGGAAAAAGCAAGAATCTTCCTGAAGTGATTCCTCTCCCGCCAAGGCAGGATCGAAATGATGGGGACTGAAATGATCACTCAGTAGTGATTGATAGTCATTGATGGTTACTCAATAGTCACTCAATAATCATTAATTGTTAAGCGGAGCGAAATCCGCTGATAGACGGATCATTGATGGTCAATCATCGTTATTGACGATTTTTCGTCACGATAGACTGGGATTCATATAATTAGTGGCTACAAGAACGTAATATCCGTGTTAATCTGTGTCTATCTGCGGCTTAAAAACATCACCGTGTCCCCTCGTGGATCCTCTGTGCACCTCCGTCTCTTAACAAGGAAACAGGGGATAGGAAATAGAGACGGGGGTAATTTTCAAACCGTCGATTTCATATCAAAATAATGCAGGGAGGACTAAGTAGCCTCGCATTAAAATGCTGGGATCGAGTAGATACAAATAAACCGTCTCTTCCTCTCAAAATGGGTTTCAACCCATTTCAGATTGGTGATCATTGATGTTTGAGTGCGGCGCAATCCGCCAACCGGAAAATAATTTATCATTATTGGTGTTTATTGGTGTTTATTTGTGGTTATTTTTGATTAACCTCCGTGTATCCCTCCGCGTGTCTTAGTGTAAAAAAAGAGTCCCGAATAATCGGGACTCTTCGACGATAGTTTTTCTCAGAGGATGGCTTATTTCACCTTGACCTCGATTTGTTTCGCCAGGGACTCTTTCTTTTTCGGAATGACGATATTCAGCACGCCGTCCTTGAATTCGGCTTCAATCTTTTCCAGTTCGGCATAATCCGGCAGACGGAAACTGCGCTGGAAGGAACCGAAAACGCGCTCCGTACGCTGATAGTTCTTGCCTTCGACTTTATGCTCGCGTTTCTTCTCACCACTGATGCTGAGCAGGTTATCTTTTACACTGACCTTGACCTCGTCTTTGGACATGCCGGGAAGTTCCACCTGTATCTGATACTCTTTCTCGTGTTCGATGACATCCACTGCTGGAGAGAAAGCCGTCAATGCCGTTTCCTCTTCGTAGGACGGATTAAAGAAGGATTCAAACAGGCGGTCAAATTCGTTGCGGAAATCAAGCCAGGAGCCTCTGGGATTCCATCTGACGATTGACATAGTTCTTACCTCCTTTCTATGCTTTGGTTAAACATTTACTTCACCTGAATTTCAATTTCCTTCGGCTGCGCTTCCGCCAGCTTGGGAATGACAATGTTCAGTACGCCATTGCTAAACTCGGCACTGATTTTTTCCTGGTCAACCAGCTCCGGTAAACGGAAGCAGCGCTGGAACTTGCCGTAAATGCGCTCGGATTGATTATAATCCTTGCGTTCGACTTTCTTTTCGCTTTTTTTCTCACCGCTGATGTTGAGAACATTGTCTTTCAGACTGATTTTGACATCCTCTTTGCGGACACCAGGTAATTCCACTGCGACTACATAGGCTTGTGGTTGCTCTTCAATATCCACAGCCGGTGAGAAATGGCGAAAATTGAAATCTTCGTTCCAAGGTAAACTATCAAAAAATCGTTCGGCTTCACGAGAAAAGTCAATCATTGGCATTCTTGGAAACCATCTGGTGATTGTCATACGACACCTCCTTTTTTTATTAGTTCAACTTTCAAAAACCGCTTTGGTTAATGCCAAGGGTGTGCCTGAGATTGTCAATCTTCCAGACTGGCAGAAGCCTGGTAAGCTTGGCAAAGAACTTCTGCCCGCCTGGCAAGCTCGGCAAATGTGACTCGATAGCCTGGCAGAGCCGCGCCAATTCGACAGATAACACTTCATTACTTGTCCTTTTGCTCTCCGTTCTCTAAATTCAGGCGTCCAATTTTGAAAGTCAGATGGGAATAGTTAGACTCAAAAATATGGTGTTCTATGGCTATCACGGGGTAGCCGAGCAGGAAAAAATCTTAGGCGGAAAATTCGAAGTTGATGTCGAACTGGAATTCGACATGACCCGCGCCATTCGCAGTGACCACCTTCCGGATACTATCAGTTACGAGGATATTTACCACTTAGTCGAGAAGGTCGTGACAGAATCAAAATTCTATCTTTTAGAAGCCCTCGCTGGTCATATTTTAAAAACAATTTTCCTGAAATATCCAGTCAATGTTGTCACTGTGCGGATTCGCAAACCCAACGCCCCCGTCAAAGGCGTCCTCGACACCGTCGAAGTCGAAATAACGCGCCAGCGCCATGAAATTGGAGACCTGAATTGAAATATTCACCCGTTTACCTCGGATTAGGTGCAAATATCGGTCAGCCGCTGGAGCAACTTTCGCGTGCCCTAACTGCTCTCGAAGCCGATGAACGCCTCGAAATTTTAAAAATCTCATCTATCTATCAAACCGAACCACGCTACTTCACCGCCCAACCCGATTTCCTCAACTTAGTCGCCGAAGTCCGGACCGATTTCGAACCCATCGAACTCCTTGATTATTGCAAGCAGTTGGAAAAACAGCTCGGACGCCAGCCCAACCTGCAACGCAATGCGCCGCGCGAAATTGATATTGATATTCTCTATTTCGCTAACCAAATTATTCACATGACAAATTTGATAATTCCCCATCCGAGTCTGACCGAGCGTCGTTTCGTGCTGGCACCCTTAGCCGAAATTGCACCTGCCTTCGTGTGTCCTCTAACATCAAAAAAAATTAGCGAACTCCTCAAGGCCTGTTCCAACCAGAGTCGGGTCGTCAAAACCGATTTGATTCCTACTTACCTCACAAATCAGGGAGTAATATGAAAAGTGTCTATTATCTCGTTATAGAAGGTGTCATCGGAGCCGGCAAGACCAGCCTGGTTCATCTGCTTGCCGAAAAATTGGCAGCTAAGACCGTTCTCGAAAGATTCGAGGAGAATCCTTTTCTCGAGGATTTCTATCGCGACCCCGAACGCTACGCCTTCCAGACGCAACTCTACTTCCTGCTAAGCCGCTATCGCCAACAGCAGGAACTGAAACAAATTGATTTATTTCATAACCTGCTCATCAGCGATTACATGTTCGCCAAAGATAAACTTTTCGCCATCCTGAACCTTGACGAAAAGGAACTGCAACTCTACAACCTACTTGTCCAGCAACTCGAAAAAGACATCCCCAAACCAGACCTGGTGGTCTACCTCCAGGCAAGTACTGATCGCCTGATGAACAATATTAAAAAACGCGGTCGCACTTATGAAAAAAACATTGCCCGCGAATATATTGATTCCCTTAACCAAATCTATAACGAATTCTTTTACCGCTATAAAGAAAGCCCGCTGATTATCGTCAATACCAACGAAATTGACTTCGTCCACAACGAAGATGATTTGAACGAACTCATCAAAGCCATTCGGCAGCCGGTTTCAGGCACAGTTTACTATAATCCCACCACCAAACACCCCAAATGATGCACTTATTTCTCATTCTGCTCTTACTCTGGGTTTTTTGGCGTCTGCTGAAGCTCTATCTCTTCCGGAAAATGCACCAGACGCCGCCAACTCAGCCGCCCAATCCCGTTCAAAAGATTGACCCGCGTAAAATCGAAGACGCTCAATTCAAGGAAATAGATGACAAAACCAACCCCCGATAGTTCTTCGAGTTTTAATTTCAACAATGTGCTGATAACCAGTGCGGTCGTCATTCTTTTAGTAATCACTATCGCTATAGTTTTTATCTCGCGTCTCGCCGATAGTCCGACTGCCTGGCAATATCTCATTGAGCATCATCTCGCGAAGTATCCACAAATGGAAATCACCGATGTATATAAACTCGTTTACCAGGGCACAGGCGGACCAGCTCATCTCGGCGGCAATCCTGATTCTATCGCCGCTGACATTGAAAGCGAACTGGCGCAAGTAGAGGCAGCGCCGGAAGAACTCATTGAACGCATTTGCCCCAACAATAAATACATCCGCATTAACTTGAAGAGTTTTAAGTTGCAACAGGGCGATGTCCATCGTCTTGCGGAAATCATTGCTGCATCCGCTCCGACCAATCCCGAGTGGAAAACGGCTTTCATCCACCGCTGGGAAATCGTCGGACAATTAATTCAGCAAGATAAATTGCCTTTCACTGTTCAAGATTATTCGGACCTTACCACGCAAGTGGCACAGCAAAATTATCCCCCCGTCCATCATTCCCGCGCATACATTACCACTTATCAGCCTGCTTATCGGGTCGTCGCCCGCAAAATCTGGGAAAAACAGCCTGCCTGTCGGTTGGATTGATGTCTGCTTTCCTGCTATTTTCCTGCTTTTTAATTGGCTACCTGAGTGCTTCGGTGCAATTGACTCCACGGCAAATACCTTTGCGTCGCCGCATTTTTCGACTGCTAATGGTAGTAGTGATGATTGCCCTGGTGAGTGGCTATCTTTTTTATCTACGCGGAACGATTACTGCCGCTGAACTTTATTTATTACTAATTTGTGCCGGTGATACTGCCGGAGTTCTCATTCTTTTCGAAAGATTACTCCAGAAAAAATGGGCGATGAGCCTGGTGGCTGGCATTTTGATTGGAATCATCAATCTGCTACTCGCTCGTCGTCATATCACTGGTCACAATGGTCTAGCGCTTTTGATGGGTATGCTGGTCGGCGGTGGCTATCTTGTCAATGGACTAATACGTAAGAGCTGGCACGCCAAACAATGAAACTTTTGATAACCGGTGCCTCAGGTTTTCTGGGTGGTCATTTACTCGCGGTAGCCCGGCAAAGTTATGCGACTGTCGGTTTATACCTGACTTTTCCTGTCGAATTGCCCGGTACAACCTTGCTACCTGGCGATCTGTCTAACCCAACGGCTCTTCAGAAAATCCTCGATAGAGAAATGCCGTCAGTTATTATTCACAACGCCGCCTTAGCCAATCCCGAGATTTGCGAACAGATGCCGGAGCACGCTTATCAGATAAATGTGACGGCGACCAGTGCGATTGTAGACTGGTGTCAGGCAAATGCCGCACGGCTCATTTATATTTCTACTGATTTAGTTTTCGATGGCAGGCACGGTAATTACTCCGAAGATGATGCCCCCTCGCCGGTCAATGTTTATGGTCGGACTAAAGCCGAAGCCGAACAGGTTGTTCTACGACGCCTTCCCAACGCACTCGTTTGCCGCTTAGCGCTGATGTACGGACGCGGTTTCTGGCGGCGCCATTACGCCTCGGAGTGGCTCGAGAGGGAGCTCTGGCGGCGGAGTGAGCAACCCGATTTGCCTCCGCTATTACTTTTCACCGACCAGTGGCGCTCGATGCTAACAGTTAATAATGCTACCGAACTTATCCTGGAATTGGTCGCCAGTTCTATCAATGGTATTCTTCATCTGGGCGGCGCTGAACGTATCAGTCGGTATGATTTCGGGTTGCGCCTTTGTCAAAAACTCGGGATTGATTCCGCCTGTATTCGCGGTATCAAAACCTCCGATGCACCGACCGCCGTTCCTCGTCCTGTGGATGTTTCGCTGAATATCCAGCGCGCTGCTCGTCTTTTAAAAACGCCCTTGCTTGATATAAAATCAGGTATGGATTGCGCTTACTCTACGGCGACTAATTACCTAAAATAAAACGAAAAGGAGTTAGAATTATGCGGCGTTCTATCTTTTGCTTCGGATTGACCTTCTTGCTCTCATTTTCTAGAGTGTCAATCGGTGGAATACCAGCAAATATAGACGCACTGGTCAAACGCGCCATGCAAACTTTCCAGGTGCCCGGTGCGGCGGTCGGTATTGTGCAAAACGACTCATTAGTCTTTGCCAAAGGTTATGGCACTCGCATTCTGGGTAGTAACTTGCCGGTTGACGCCCAAACTTTCTTTGCGATTGGCTCGATTTCCAAATCTACCGTTGCCGTCTGTCTGGGAATGCTGGTTGATGAAAAACGGCTGTCGCTTGATGACCCGGTCACCAATTATCTGCCCGACTTTCAGCTTTATGACCCGTGGGTGACCCGCGAAATAACCATACGCGATTTACTGACTCATCGTAGTGGCTATATCAGTGAGAGCGGTGGGACAGTCTGGTATGGCTCAGATTACGACCGTCAGACAATCATTCACCGCCTGCGTTTCCTGAAACCAGTCAGCAGTTTCCGCAGTCGCTATGCCTATCAAAATGTGATGTACTTAGTGGCGGGCGAAATTATTCCCGTGGTTACCGGCAAGAGCTGGGACGATTTTGTCAGAGACCGCCTTTTTAGACCGCTGGTTATGACGACGACCAATACGCGCTTGCAGGATTTGGCGGCTTATCAGAATGTCGCCCAGCCACACGCTATTATCAATAACGAACTGCGGGTCATTCCATACCGCAATTATGACAATGTCGGTCCCGCGGCATCGGTCAACTCCAATATTGTTGAAATGGCGAACTATGTGCGTTTTCTCCTGAACGGTGGGCGTTTTCGTAATCAGCAACTGCTGAGCCCGGCATTCGCGCGCGAATTATTCACCCCGCAGACCATCGTCCCCATTCGCGAATATGCCCCGGAATTAGCCCGGCTTAAACCGAATTTCTTCGCCTATGGGCTCGGTTGGTTTCTCAAAGATTATCAGGGGTATAAATTGGTCTATCATACTGGCGGTCTGGATGGCATGCGCGCCATGGTCATGCTCGTTCCCGAGCGTAAGCTCGGCATCATTGTACTCTCCAATCAGGAAGAATCGCGCTTTTATAACGCCATTACTTATACCCTCCTTGACCAACTATTAGGTGCGTCTAATTTCGACTGGATTACCGCTTTTGAAAAAGACCGCGTGCGTGCTCAAATCGAACAGCAGGAAAGCGTCCATCGCCGAGCAGCGGAACGCGTTGCCAACACCAAGCCTACTCTGGCATTGAATTTCTACACGGGGAAATATTTTGACCGACTTTATGGTGATATTTTAGTCACGGTTGAAAATGGTCATCTCGTGCTCTCATTTACTCACACGCCCTCTTTTACGGCTGACTTAGAACACTGGCATTATGATACTTTTCGATTAAACTGGCGCGATGTAGTTATTCCGCCCGGGTTTTTGACCTTTCAGATTAATTCGCATGGTAAAGTCTGTGGCTTGCAGCTCGACCAACCCAATCTGCTGGATGTGGATTTCTCAGAACTTGAGATAAAGCGCGTCGAATGAAACGCGCCAGTTAAGCATTATCTAAGATAAATGGCTTTGCGGACGAGGTGCTGATTGCCACTACGCAGGCGATAAAAGTAAATTCCCGTCGGTAAATCCCCACCGTCCCAGCGAACCTGATACCTGCCGGAATTCTGGAAGCCCTGCTGCAAAGTCGCCACAACCTCTCCGCGCAAATTAATAACCTCGAGACTTACGGTGGCTGGTGTGAACAGTTCATAGCCAATCAGTGTGCCGGCATTGAACGGATTCGGATAGTTCTGAGCTAAATGGAAATTGAGAATAGTGTTACCCGCAAGCGTGACTTTTGCCTCATCACCACTAAAATAGCGTGCAGCTTCACTGAGGGTTACATACTTAATACGGGCGCCATAGCGGACATTCAGCGAATCTAACAATTCTCCAATCCACTGAATCACAATCCCGTTTTCATAGCCAAGTCGAATGAAATAATCGTGCAGCAAAATAGCATAATAGCCTAACGTTTCGCCAGTGGTTTTAATAGCGCTGAGTGCTTCGTTTAATTTACTACGGTAAACGCTACTGGTCATGCTCCAGGTGTATTCCGTCATGACGCCAATGTTAAATAAACCCGGCGCAATGATTTCTTTATAAGGTGCATTGACGGACAAATATTTGAAACCATTGGCGGTCAGAACCTGAGAGGTGACATCATCGCGGGCATGGGCAGGGGGCACAAAAAGGCGCGGCTGTAGACCAAGTTTTTCATTCAGGATTGCCTGTCCTGCCTTTATTAAAGAATCCTGCAAATCATAGGAAAAATGGTAATTCTGCGCTGTGCAGAAAAATTCATGTCCCGTTGAACCACAAAGTGGGCAGATGTGATTGTAGCCGTGCTGGCAAACTTCATTACCATTCTGGACGGACTCGATTAGTTCCTGGGCTAAACTTCCATCGAGATTTTGCGACTCAATCAGGCGGTGTGGAATAACTGCCCAGGTGACTTTGCCACCACGGCTGTTGACAGCCTGTTCAAAAGGTTTAATGCTGCGCGGTAAATAGGTCGTGTTGCGCGACATAATATCGTCTACGCGGATAGCAAAAACGAGAGTATCGCTGGCAGATAAACTAGCGACAGTGGCGAGAGTTACGATAAAGGTTCGGAACAATTTTCGATGCATTAAAAAATCCCTTATAAGTTAACATAATTTAGCCAGCAAAGGACAAACTGCCAACCGCTCCGTTCTATAATGGGATCGGTTTAGGATAAATCTTTACGGTGTTGCTGAGGCATTGTTTTTGTTTTTCCTTGAAAATTTCTCGTCAATTTTGTATTCTTCACCCACTTTTTTAATAATTAGGTGATTATGACGACAGCAACACTTTCTGAAAAACGGGTTGCCCTAATTGCCACGATGTTCGGGGCTTTTCTGACTCCTTTTATGGGTTCGGCTATCAATATCGCCCTGCCGGTCATTGGAAAAGAGTTCCATTTGACTGCTTTGACCGTCAACTGGATAGCGACAGCGTATCTTTTGACGGCGTCGGTTTTCCTGGTTCCGTTAGGACGATTGGCGGATATTTACGGCCGGCGGCGGGTTTTTACGCTGGGCACGCTCATTTTTTCGATTTCTTCGTTAATTTGCGCCCTGGTTAATTCAGCACCGCTACTTATCGCTGCGCGTATATTGCAGGGCATTGGCAGCCCGATGATTTTCGGGACCGGTGTGGCGATTTTGACTTCGGTTTATCCAGCAGGCGAAAAGGGTAAAGCCTTAGGGTACAACACCGCCGCGGTCTATTTCGGCTTATCTATCGGACCCGTATTGGGTGGCTTCTTGACGCAGCAATTTGGCTGGCGGGCAATTTTTTATGCTGCGACTCTTTTCGGGATTTGCACCTTTTTACTGGTCACTGCTCGTCTAAAAGGTGAATGGGCGGAGGCGCGGGGCGAGCGTTTTGACCTGACAGGTTCACTGATTTACGGCATTGTGTTAGTTGCCCTGATGTATGGCTTTTCGCGTTTACCGCATCTTGCGGGTTTTCTATTGGTTGGCGGAAGTTTGCTTGGCATGCTGGTTTTCATCGAATACGAAAGTCGTATTGCTTATCCGGTCATCAATCTGCAATTGTTTCGTAACAACGCCGTTTTTGCTTTCTCCAACCTAGCAGCGCTGATAAACTACGCGGCGACTTTTGCGGTCGGTTTCCTGATGAGCTTTTATCTGCAAGCGGTAAAAGAGCTAAATCCCCAGCAAGCCGGTATGGTGCTTATCATCCAGCCGCTGATTCAATCTCTATTTTCGCCTCTGACCGGTCGGTTGTCGGACCGGATTGAACCGCGCTGGGTGGCTTCTTTCGGTATGGCTGTTACGGCACTCGGATTATTTTCACTGACTTTCTTGACTGCCGACACGGCACTCTTAGCGATTTTAGTGGCATTAGGAGCAATAGGTTTTGGTTTTGCATTCTTTTCCTCGCCCAACTCGAATGCTGTAATGGGTTCGGTAGCACGACAATACTACGGTGTTGCAGCTGGTACGCTGGGGACTATGCGGCTGGTTGGACAGATGTTCAGTTTAGGGATTGCCTTGTTAATTTTCGCCGTTTATTTAGGTGAAATTCAGATTGCCCACGCTCCGCTGCCACAATTATTGACTAGCATGCGAGTGGCGTTTGGGATTTTCGCCGGTCTCTGCGGGTTGGGAATAGTCGCAAGTCTCTTGCGAGGGAAAAGAAACCGGGAATAAGTTTTTAACCACAAATTGCACAAATTGATACGAAGAGATATAAAGATTGAGCGAAGCGACATCCGCCGGAGGTGGACTGAGTGAAGCGAAATCCCGCTGCAGCGGGGGACTGTATTACATGTCAACGCAGAGGCGTTGACACAAGAAAGTCTCGAACCGGCGGAACTGATTCCTTATATCTGATTAATAATAAAGACACACTGTGCTCTCCGTGTTCCCTGTGTGAGCCAATTATAAACCGCGAATGAACACGAATGACAACTGAATGACTATTGAGTGATCATTGAGTGACCATGAATGCCCTGCCTGCGGCGGACTTTGCTCTATTCCAGGAAAAAATCCAGCTGCGCGCTATATTCCGGCAGTTCGCCGATTTTATGTCCATTGGCGTCAAACCGCAGCAGTCGCCAGGTGTTTGCCTGCATTACAAAAAAACCGGCATCGTTGGCACCGGGAATCACCTGAATAGCATAAAGCCACCGATAATCTTGCTCAAGCAGCACTTCATCGATAATCTGCATTCCAAAACGCAAACGCCCAGCCACCCAGCGATTATCACTACGACGATAACCGACATAATAACAATCCCCATTATCCGGATTGACACTAATGTCGGTGATATGATATTCTGTTTTGAAGACCGAAAAATTACCCGACGCTGTAATCCGCACGACACCGGAATCAGTTGCCACCCAACAACCATCTGTCACGGGTGAGACATCCACTTTGCCACTGACGGCGATTTCTGCTATGTTTTTTACCGACCGTTCAGGATTACTAAAATCAACGGCAATCACCGTGGCATCATTTTGCGAAGCAATCCAGACCGTATTGCTGATCACATCAAGCGCTATTTTTGTCTGAAGATTGCACTCCAGCGGCAAAGCAACCATTTCCTGCAAATTCCCCTCTCTGGAATAAACTGATAGCCTGTTTTCGCCCTTTTCCAGAAGGAAAAGCCGGTTACTACGAGCATCGTAACTCATATCGACCGGATGATTACTCAATTCAACGCTACGTGTTATTTTAAAAGCGCGATTCAGGTAAAAAACCGAGTGTTGCCAGTAACTGGCGACAAATATTATCCCGTGTCCACAATCGGCTGCCAAGGCTATTGGCGAAGTAATCTCAGTAATTCTATAGACATAATTACCGTCATACGAAAGACGCTTCAGCGTGTAGTCATAGTAATCCGTAAGCAAGAGATTATAGGGACCGGGAATAATGCTAACCGAATCCGAGAGCGGTCCTTCGTCGTACTTTGTGATGGCTTTGACGGCGAAATTATAGCGAATATCATAGAAACAGCGGATGAGTTGTAATTGATTTTCAGTCGCCCGCACATTTTGCAAGTATTGCAAAGGATTGTTGCCGTTAGAAAAATAGACGCGGTATTCTTCCAAATCATCAACTTCCACCGGACTCCAGCGAAAAATAATTGTGTCCCGATTTGAACTGATTTCCAGACCGGTTGGGGCGCCTTTCGTCTCCGGGTTAAGCGGGTCAAAAGGATTATTGTGCTCGCGGCTACTGCATCCGCATAGCAGCAGTAGCAGAATAATTAGGCTAATTGTGTAAAACTTCATTTTGACCTGTCAAACGAAAAAACCGTGATCACAAAACCGACTTCCATTACGCCGTAAGCCCACCCAGTCAGACGGTCGTAGCGTTGCGCACGGGCAAAAAGGCGTTGCATGCGTTGATAACTGCCGCAATGCAAATAGTCGCGATAGGCTTGTTCTGCCTGGTTATGACAATATAATCCCAGTGCCGCCGAAAGTACCATGATACCAAATCCGATAGTTGTGCGTTTATTCCAATTCAAGCGATGCGGACTGGCAGGCTGGGCTTGCAAATACTCTACACTTTTAATCGCCAGTGAGTCTCGCGCCACGGACGCAGACAGCAGATTACACGATTCGAGGTTTTGTCCCAACGTCAATTCAAAGCAGACTAAAATGCTTATAAAAAAGGCAATTGAACGCATAGCTACCATTTCCAGCAAGTCAATTTTCTATCACGGTCAGTTATTAAAATGCCATTCAAAAAAATAGCCAATTGCTGCAATGGTCGAGCAGTTGCTATTTGCCAGATCGGTTTGCCTTTTAGTCGGTCCAGCACTACAACTTTACCGCACGCATAAGGCACCAGCAGCACGGATTGATTAATCTGAATCGGCTGATTAACCAATCCTTCGCCCTGCCAGCGCCATAGAATCTGATTAGAGGTAATATCAACCGCCACGACCTCGCCATCGGCAAAAGCGATATAAAGACAATTATCACCTATCGCCGGCGCAGCATAAATCGGTTTAGCAAAACTGTATCTGAAAATCGGCACTTCATCTTTCAAAACCACTATAGTACCTTTTGAATCCGCTATTAAAAATATTCCTTGCTGGTCAGCTACAACCGGATGAGGATTAAATCCTAAATCTATCTTATGGACTTCAGTCAAATCGGGCTGAAATGATTGCCAGCAGCCATTCTCAGTCAGAACCGCGAGATATCCATTAAAGGCAAACACGCCTGCGACGGCGTTTGCCGTTAAATCATGTTTTGCATTTATTTTGAGAGTAGCTTTATCAATTTTCAATAAAGTGCGACCTTTTTGAACTGTGTAAAGGTATTCCCCCAGCAAGACACCTTTACCGCGCAGACCGGCAAGCCGTACTTCGCGCTTGATTGCCCCTGCTCGCAAATCATATACATAAACTTTCGACTCATTGATACCAGATAGGTACAATAAATCAGACTGCCGGTCGCAGTAAAGAATTTGCACAGGCTTACGATAAGGCACCCAGAAGCGGCTGCTGCGCTTGCCAGTTTTTAAGTTGATTAAGTACAAATCCCCCCGGAAAGAGGTCAGCAGTAGCTGGCGAGGATTCAAAGGCAGCAGTGCAAAAGGAGGTGCAGGCAATTTGTACTCCCAGGCTTTGGTTGGCACTGTCAGCCAGTATTTCTCAATCTCGGGAGTGGATGTGATTGTCATCGATTCATTGATTTTTAATCTGCTATAGCAACCGTACATGTTGAGTGACGCCAGGCTAAAAACAACCAGTATTCGCCATCTACTCGTCGATAGTGTCATTAAAAATCCCATCCAAAGAAGAATTGCCAGAATTGATGTTTACTGATTGAATGAAAGTTGGTCCGCCGCCCTGTGTCCAGCCGCAACACCAAATTCCCTAGAAGAACGCCGCGCCAACCGAAACCAAAGCTACCAATCAATCCCGGGAAATCGTCATCCCATGCATTGCCGACATCAAAAAAGAGCGCGGCACGAATCGGCGACAACCTGATATCTGTTTTCCCAAAACGCAACGCAAGGCTCTGCGCGAACGGAAAACGCAATTCCTGATTAACCATAAAATATTTGCAGCCGTAAACTTCTGTCAAACTGTAGCCACGTAATCCCCAACTTCCTCCGATATAAAAGCGGTAAATATCCGTGCCTTCGTTGAACCACATAATCCAGCGTTGCGCCCAGGTCAAAAGCGGTAAAAAGCGATAATAAATACGCAAATCGGCTAATGCCGTGTAGTTGTACAGTTGCGCGTGTCGGAAATCAAAGGTAGGACCGGCAGTCAGACGCAAGCTCCAGCCATCAATCGGTCCGGTATAGGTCCATATCGTATTGTCATGTACAAACGAAGCATAATTAGATACCAGGAAAGCCCGCCGAATAGTACCAAAATAATAATCGCGGTACGATTCCCATAAGGACATACTAAATTCCAGCCGTCGAAAAACATCGACGGGATAATTCATACCGGCACGGACGCCCTGCGAACGTTCATAATAGAAACCGTCGTAAGGACTGTAGTAGTCATTAGCAAAATGGAACCAGCCGAGCGTGCGGTTGCAGCGGTGCGTCAAATCAACCATTGTCACCGCTAAATTAAAATGGTCGAGTATTTCCGAAGTTGTTTGAGCGGTATTCGCTACCAAAAAATGATAGTAACGATTCCCTAAAAGGTCAGAAATTCCCACCTGAGCACCACCGACAAAACCAAAAATCGGGTCATGAACGACATTAGTCTGAGCAAAATCAAAACTATATTTCAATTTATAGGGGTGATGACGCACTGACTGCATCGCCAGCCTGCCGGGAAATCGAATCGTAGTATCGGTCGGCACCCTGGTCATCACTTGCCGAGTCGTAGTGAATTGCTCCTTGAGTGCAATTTTATATAGCTGAAAACTATATTGCTGGAGAGCGCTGACGACAACCGAATCCGCGCTTACAGGTGCAATATCCTGTAAACCGACATGGTAATTAGTGAGTTGAGTAAGATGTACCGTGCTATCGGATTCAAGAGCATTGTCAAAAGTGGCTTGCCAGATATTTGCTGTACCATTTTTCTTTGAGAGAAACAGGATTTTCTCAGGATTACTCTGCACCCAGCTGGGTTTGCTACATTGATATTCCTTACTTGCCAGCCGTACAATTTGCTTCGTAGCAAGGTCAAGGAGATAAAGACCATTCCCGAATGATGTAGTCGTTTGTTCGCGATCACTGCTGAATGCTATCCATCTACCTGTCGGATCAAAACAAGGTTCTCCGTCATAGTACAAGTCATCTGTCAAGCGCTGCACCTGATTTTGTCCAACTGACCAGAGATATAAGTCGCTCCTACCGGAATAATCCTGCGCTGAAAAAACTATTGCCGTACCATCGGGCGACCATTTAGGTGAATTAATAGTGACCAGTTGGAGAATTTCAAGGGAGTTGATTTCTTCCTTAGTTGCGATATCAAATATCCGCAGGATATCTCTGGCACCTGATTTGGCTACGAATACTATGGCGCCCGACCAACTGACACTAAAACCCGTTTGTAGAAAATGGAGCGATTCCAAATCAGCCCTGCGTTCACCTCGTAAAACAAGTTGTTCCTTTTTTCCGTTGTCAGGTAAAAGATAGATATTGGTGTATCCGGTGCGATTATTCATATAGAGTAAATGCCGCTTGCCGCTGGAATCCGCATAGATTACTGGACTGACATTGGCACCGGTGCGGGTTAGGCGGTCTCTATCAAGCGGTAGAAGTTTTTCATTACTGAGTGCTGGTGCCATTTCCTGGCGCAATGCCTGTCGCCATTCGGTTTCCACCGCCGAAAAACTCACACCGGTTATGCCTTCAATAGCTTTTTCAAAAGAATCATATTGCCAGTAATTCTCCATAAGGGCACGCAGCCGGTCAGCAGTATAGGTTTTCTCAAAGTAACGCAAAAAAGCCTGTCCTTCTTTATAAAGCAAAAAACCAGTTTCGTACAATTCATAACTGTTGAGTGGGTATAGATAGTCATTGAGAAGCGCATCTCTGATAATCATTTCCGCTTGCGCGTCCCAGCCACGCGACCAGTACTCGGCTAATCCTTCAACGAACCAGAGTGGAAAATCCGGCATTTCCCAGGCACCGAGGTCGGCTGCCACGGAGTTCACCTTTGAATAAAAAAAGACATGTACCAGTTCATGCGATAGGGCGTGGAAAAAATCGTCAATCCGCCCGTTATAGGGAATCACCACCCGCTGTTTTAAAAACTCAAAAAAGCCACCAATGCCTTCAGGAATAGGTACCGTTAAAATATTGGTCTGCTGGAAATGAATGGTAGTGCTGTAGAGTACAATAGGAACAGGGTACGATAAGGTATGATTGAATTTCTGTTCCAGCTGATGATAAAATTCCTCGCAGTAGGTTAGTGCTAAATGCGCAATTTGGGATTCTTCGGGATAGTAATATATTTGAAAATGCTGGGTACTGAGAATCTGCCAATCGAATTTTTCGAATTGAATCTTATTGCGCCCGAAATAAAACTGGCTGTGGGCAGATTCCCCTAAAATCGACAGTGCCAGGAAACTTATGAAGAATGCCAGTTTATTTTTCATTGTCCTTCTGCTCTTTCTATCAGGGGTAAATTTATATTTATTTCGGCCAAAAGGAAACCACGAATTGACACGAACCCCGACAAGTCGGGGCGAATAACCACAAATGACTTTTTTAACCACGGATGAACGCGAATAAACGCAAATTATTTTTATTAAGTTTCTGTGTTCTCTGTGTGAGAAAAACAAAAACAAAGCCTCACACAGAGCCCACAGAGAACACGGAAAATGTAATGATAAAAGATTTTAATCTGTGTTTTCTGTGTTCTCTGTGTGAGAAAAACAAAAACAAAGCCTCATACTGAGCCCACAGAGAACACGGAAAATGTAATGATAAAAGATTTTAATCTGTGTTTTCTGTGTTCTCCGTGTGAGAGAAACAAAAACAAAGCCTCACACAGAGCCCACAGAGAACACGGAAAATGTAATGATAAAAGATTTTAATCT
>DDYE01000018.1 GCA_002347855.1 Fidelibacterota bacterium UBA2242 | reverse complement strand
GTTGCAGTTATTTTCCGATATAAAAAGGGGGCTTTGACATTATTATTATGGAAATTGCCTTGTTTCTCGTCGTGCTCCAACAAGGACTCGAACCTTGAACCAACGGATTAAGAGTCCGCTGCTCTACCAATTGAGCTATTGGAGCGTCAAAAAGCGGCTGAATTTAAAACTTAACGCATAATTTTGCTACAATTTTCCTCCTAATTAGGCAACGATTTTCAATTGCTTTTTCTTGCACTCTGTGAGCCGAAATAATAAGTTTACCATGAGTTGCAGTATGGCAGGGAAAAATAAAAATAGTAGCCAATCATTCCTGAAAAGGTACCTTGCCTGTTGGCACGCCTGCCTCAAGTTTGGCTTACTCCTTTTCCTGGTCGTCTCTTCAGGCAAAGCCAGCCAGAATCGCATTGAATATGACCTATCTCTCGAACTTTTCCCCAAACAAAACACTTTGAATGGCAGCGAAACCGTCACCTTGACCAACCTTTCCATCGCTCCGCTTGAGACGCTCTACTTTCATCTCGCCGCGAATACTTTTCGTGACCCACAAGCGCCAACCTTTCAGCGTTATGAAAACGTGATGAGTGAACCGACCTGGTTACAAATTCACTCAGTTGAGCAAGACAATCAGTCAGTCAAATTTCTCGATGCCAATAGCCCTTTCCTCAAAGTCATTTTGCCGCAGCCTTTACTTTCCGGCGATTCCGTACGACTGTCTCTTCGCTTTTCAATTTATCTGCCGGCAGGACGCCATAGCCTGTGTCCCAGCCGCTCGAATAATCTCTTCCGTCTCATTGCTTTTTATCCACGCTTAATTTTTCGCACGGAAATTCAAAACCACAATTCAGTCGTGCAGTTACCATCTTACGAGTATGCTCTTTATCGGGTTAATTGTACGGTCCCGGCTGGTTATTGGGTAGCGGGTTCGCTTCTGCCCGATTCTACTGTCCAGCTCACCCCTGACCAGAGCAAAACCTATTTCCAACCGGAAGAAGCTCAGGAAATTGCCTTCATTATTCATAACAACTTCCGTATTTCACGCTTGCGGGCTAAAGCTATTCCCCATCTAGATCTCCTGACAGCTCAGAATCGCTCTACTCGTTATGATGACAAAATTGTCACCCAAATCACCAACGACATTCTCAATTATTACCAGAAATATTTTAGCAGTCCTCTTCAACATTTGACAGTTTTTCAAACCGTTATTCCTGACGGCTACGCTGCCACTAATTTTATTTTGTTAGAGAAAGATATTTTCCAGGGTATCGCCCATCTGGATTATTTGAGCCTGCATGTGCTGGCACGGGAAATAGCCCGCCAATATTTGGGTTTCGAAAGCAATAATCAGGCTGCCATCCTCTCCATCCGTCATGGATTCGCCAATTATGCTGCCACAAGTTATTTGACGGAACGCTACACTTATCTTCGCCAGAAATACAAAGTTCCGCAAAATTTTGTCACTACCTACACACTGAAATTCATGAATCTGCTATTAGCCAGCCTCGAGAGAGAAAATATCTTCCCGTCAAATACTTATACCAGTAAACGCGCCAACGCGGCTTTCATTAGCGAGCAGAGTCAGCACTTCTACAGCCAGCGGTACGTCCAGATGGTTCACGCCATCGCTGGTGACAGTCTATTTAAAGAAGTGCTGAAAGAATATCGCGATTGGCTTAAGGAAAATTATTCTTCGCTGGAGCGATTTAATTTGTTTGTTGAAAAACATACCGGTTATCATCTCGCGCCAATCGGTGATTATTATGAAAAACAAAAGACTGGACCGGACATCGCCGTACATAAAATTCGCTTGAAGGCATTAGCCGATGGTAACCAATATCAGACCAGTCTCATTATCCGGCAAAAGCCAGCCCTGATGCTGCCTCTCCCTGTCTCTGTCACTGACCGCAATGGCAATAACTATCGCTATACCGTCGTGACCAACGGACAGAAGTACGATACGGTAAAATTTTGCCTCTCTGCGCCGCTCAAGAAAATCAGTCTCGACCCCGACAAAATCATCTGGGATTCAAACCGATTTAATAATCATTATCCGCGCAACCTGACATTTAAGTTTTTGGCGGGTTTGCCGCAAATCGACACCTATCAAATTTTCTACTATCCGACCTTCGATTTCAATCAGCGCGATTGGACGCGGCTGGGCTTAAAGTTACATAGTCGCTACTGGATTAATCTGCAACCGTTTTTTCCCGCTCAGAGTTTAGACGAATGGTCTTTGGGTATCAATTATGGCTACCAGAGTCAGACCTGGGGTTATGATTTCAGCTATGGTACCTCGATTTTAGCCTTATTTTTCAAGCCGCGCTTGCAGCTACGCTGGCGGGACTATTTCGGATTAGAGGAGGGACGGCTTGCCAGTGAGGTTTATCTGGGTGACGTTCGATATCCTGGTTTGAGCCGTATTTCTGGCTATCAAAAGCTTAAAATCGGCGCTTATTATCAATATGTTCGTACTCTCAAATTTCTTAATGCTAATAGCTGGCAGACCGGCCGGGAACTGGCGCCATTTTTTGATTTCGTAAATTTTCATAATTGGGGCAACTGGCGGCATGTGATTCAGGTTCAAGGCAAATGGGGCGTGCCTTACTGGAACGGCTCTTATCATTTTACCCGTTTGTCTATTGATGGACAGGTGAAAATTCGGTTGAGTGAGCGCAATTGGTATTATCAGCGCATCTTCCTCGGTAGTGCCAGTGGCGAAATACTGCGCCAGGAGTTGTTTTACTTTTTTGGCAAAAATGTGCTGGAGAATTTATCATTCGAAGCCTATCGTCTGGCACGCGGTGAAGGTGATATGCGCGGCTACGGCATGCACAAACACAAAGGCAGTAAAATATTAACCTCGAATACTGAATGGCGCCTTTCGCTCGCGGGAGTTGACCAGGCGACTTTCGATTTTTTGCTGTTTTACGATATAGGTGCTCTGCCGCAGCAATTTGATAGGTTGCAGATGAAAGATTTCCGCAGTGATGCCGGCTGCGGTCTGGAGTTCGACATTTTTGAAGCGGTACTGTTAGGCATGCATTTCCCGCTCTGGGTTTCGCATCCGCTGAATGGAGAGTCGCGCTGGCAGTGGCGCTGGGTGATTGCTTTTGATTTCACACTCTGAAGTTAGAATGACCTACACTCCAATTATCGGCTCCAACTTGTCTAATCGCCAAATTCGGCTTAACTTCTGACGTGATTTATAATGATTTTTTCTCGCATTGTTTACAACGCAAAAAGACTTTCCTTTGCATCGGAATTGACCCCGACGTTGATAAGTTGCCGGAAAAGTTCACCTGCGATTTAAACGGTTTGGCTGAATTTTGCCGCGAAATTATCCAGGCAACAGCAGAATTTACGGTGGCCTATAAATTCAACCTGGCCTTTTTTGAACGCTGGGGCTGGCGTGGCTGGCAGGTTCTCGAAAATCTAATTACCGCCGTCCCAGCTGATGTACTAACCATTGCCGATGCCAAGCGCGGCGATATAGGCAACAGTTCTCGTTTTTATACTCAAGCTTTTTTTAAAATGCTACCGTTTCACGCCATCACCCTCAGTCCCTATTTAGGACCGGACAGTATTACACCTTTTATTGAAGATGCAGATCATGGAGCCTTTGTCTTGTGCGTGACTTCTAATTTTGGCGGTCGCATCATTCAAGAGCATGGTGACAGTCAGCCTGTCTATTTGAAAGTGGCGGAAATGGTGGAAAGTTTAAACAAGAATAGAAACTTAGGGCTGGTGATGGGAGCAACCAAGCCAGAGCAACTGACAGAAGTTCGTCAGAAATTCCCAACTTTGCCTTTCCTAATACCCGGCATCGGCGCACAGGGTGGTGAGGTAGAACAGGCAGTTGCGGTATGTCGCTCTGCCGGTCAGGGGCTCATCAATGTCTCACGAGCGATTCTTTTCCCGACGAGCGGCGCCTTTCCTGCTAACGTGCGCGAAATGGCTGCCTATTACCAGCAGCAGTTTAAAATTCAGGAGGAACAATGAAATCAGAATATTATCTGGACATTTTACAGCAAAGTGGTGCTATTCTAAAGGGCCATTTTCTGTTAACTTCTGGGCTACATAGCGACACCTATGTCGAAAAGTTCAAAGTGCTGCAATATCCGGCGCTTTGTGACCAATTATGCAAAGGCATCGCCGAGCATTTCACCGCTACCAAACCCAATGTTGTCCTCGGTGCAGCGATCGGTGGAATTGTAATTAGCCATACTGTAGCACGCTTCCTCAGTACCCGCAGCATTTTTGCCGAACGTGAAACTACTGCTTTGACTTTGCGGCGTGGTTTCACTATCGATGAAGGTGAACGCGTGCTGATTGTGGATGATGTTGTCACGACCGGCGGCTCACTCTTTGAGCTAATCGACCTGGTTTTGCAGCACAAAGGCATCATCGTTGGTATCGGCGCCATTCTAAATCGCAGTGAAAGCAAAATGGATTTTGGTTTTCCTTTCTATCCGCTGGTTAACCTAGCAATTCCTGCCTATCAGCCTGAAGATTGCCCACAGTGCGCTGCCAATGTACCATTAACTGCGAGGGGACGCACAGGTAAAAAATGATTTTCTGTAATCTCGGAAGTGGTAGCAAAGGCAACTGCACCTATCTCCGCCATCGCCAGGGCGCAATTCTCATAGACCAGGGCTTCAGTCTAAAAAGCCTGCATGAGCGTTTGCATATGACTAACCTGCGAGCGGAAGATGTCGCCGCAATTGTCGTCTCGCATGAACATAGTGACCATATCAAGGGGGTGAGCATTTTTGCCCGCCGCTATCGCATTCCGGTTTATTTTTCGGAAGAGACGCGGCGTGTCATCAATCCCTTTTTTCTGAAAAATGTTTCTGTCAGGACTTTTCGAGCCGGGGAAATTTTCGAGATTGAAGACATGACGGTAAAAACCTTTCATATCCCGCACGATGCCGTAGACCCGGTGGCATTTGTGATTTCTGCTGATGATAAAAAAGCCGCCATTATCACAGACCTCGGGAGTGTCACCCAATCGGTGCTGCTGCAAATTAGCAATCTAGACTTAATTCTATTAGAAGCCAATCATGACCTCGAAATGCTGATTAATGGACCTTATCCTTTGGCAACCAAGCAACGCATCAAAAGTCGCGTCGGTCATCTTTCAAATGAGCAATCACTTGATTTGTTTGCGCGCCTGAACTGCAATGGTCGCCTGAAATATCTCGTGCTCGGTCATCTAAGTGAAATCAATAACCAGCCGCAGCTTGTACACCAACTCTTTACGAGTCATCCAGCCTGCCAGAATCTGCAGATTGTGATTGCTAACCAGGACTGTCCAACGCCGGTGGTTGAGATTTAAGAAAAAAGAAAGAAGAAAAAATTTATCGGGCGAGAAGCATAATAGCCCAATTTTATATGAAAATGCTGAAACAAAAAGGAATGAATAATATCTAATTGGGAAAATGGAGTAGTCCGTTTCAACGCAGGAGCGTTGAAACGAAGAACACGGGAGCATTGAAATGAGGAAAATATGAGGTGTAATATGAATTGGAAATTGCTTTTAATTATACTTTTAATGAGTAGTGTCATCGGAGCACAGACGCTCAGTCCAACTGACATCGCTGCTATTCAACAGAAGGTGCAGAAAATGTCCGATGAAATGGTCAATCCCAATGAAGTCGTTGTCATCGAGACGGACTACGGCAAGATTGTCATCGAGTTACTTAGCAAGGCAGCTCCGCTACATGCCATGAATTTTAAAAAGCTGGTGAAAGCGGGCTATTACGAAGGCACGACCTTTCATCGCGTCGTCCCTGATTTTGTCATTCAGGGTGGTGATATTTTAAGTCGCGACGCCGACCCAACAAACGATGGTACCGGCGGTCCGGGTTATACCATCCCAGCCGAATTCGGACAAAAGCATCTGCGGGGTTATTTAGCAGCAGCGCGTCTGCCTGACCGGGTTAATCTCCAGAAACGCAGCAGCGGCAGCCAATTTTATATTTGTTTAAAAGATTTGCCATTCCTGGATAACGCCGGCTACACTGTTTTCGGCAAAGTCATAAAAGGAATGGATGTCGTAGACAAAATTGCTCTTGTCAAACGCGATAAACGCGACCGTCCTCTGGTGAATGTCGTCATGAAAAAAGTCTATTTAACTGAGCGGAGTAAAATCAGCAATTGAAGCCGAAAATTGGCCTGGCGCTTGGCAGCGGTGGAGCGCGCGGATTAGCCCACTTAGGCGTCTTAAAGGCGCTGGAAGAAGAACATATCGCGGTTGATTATATCGCCGGCTCGTCGATGGGCGCCGTGGTGGGTGCGATGTACGCCCAAAACCCGGATATAAACACGGTCACCCAAAAATTTGTCCAATTTCTGAATGGCGAGGATTACAAGACGCTGGGCTTAAAACTTCTACTGCCTTCCAATGACCAGCCACCGAGCTTTTTGAGCCACTTCGCGCAAGTTATCGCCAAACGCATAATTGTAAATATCGCCCAATCGCGCACCGGTATAATTAAAACCGAGCGTCTGACTTCCGCCATTGTTAGTTTAGTGGACGATGGTGACATCCGCGATACCAAAATCCCCTTCGCTGCCGTAGCGACTGACCTCAATAGCGGACAAACCACCGTCTTTACAGAAGGCAATATTCAGGAAGCGGTAGTTTATAGCGCCTCAATTCCCGGCTTCGTCGCCCCGCATAACTTTGATGGCAAGCTTTTGACTGACGGCGCGGTGACTGCCCCTGTACCGGTATTCGAAGTACGCCAGCTCGGAGCCAATTTCATAATTGCTGTCAATGTTGGGATAAACACCATTAAACCACTTGATAATCCCAATATCATCGACATTCTGACGCGCAGCGACACCCTGCGTGGCATCGTCCAGGCAAAATTGCAAATGCAACATGCCGATATTCAAATTCATCCCGATGTCAAAGACGCTCATTGGAACGAATTTGACCGCTATGAGGAATTTATGCAGGCGGGCTGGGAAGCCACGCATGCTCAAATTCCGCTAATTAAACGCAAACTGGAAAAATCTGCGGGATTTTTCAACCGTGTTTTTACCCTGATAACCAGGAGATGATTATGAATTTGCGTAAAGTTATTTTGCCTATAGGGATAACATTTTTACTTGCTACTACCTTGACTGGTGCCAGTAGCGAAACTATCCTTACCGTAACGCCCTATCCCGCTACCAATGGCGTCCATTCCGGCGAACAATTCAGGATTGCGCTGGTGGTCAAAATGCTCGATAACTGGCATATCAATTCCAATCAGCCAACCGATGAGTTCGCCATCCCGACGAAGATAAACATCACTCCGAGCCCTGATTACACCATTGATAATGTTATCTTTCCCAAACATGTGCTGAAGAAATTCGCTTTCAGCAGTGAGCTGGCAGCCGTCTTCGAAGGTGAATTTGTCATTCAGATTGTCGGCACGGTCAAGGCAGATGCGGTTAAAGAGGTAAAACTTTCCGGTACACTCGCCTATCAGGGCTGCAATGACGCCGTCTGTCTATCACCAGCCGAAACGGCTTTTATGCTCGCAATTCCTGTACTTTCAGCCGATCAAGCGACTATTTTCCAAAACGAAGCATATTTTCCGCCAGAAACTTTTGACGCTGAATCGGGGACGAAATTAGATGTCGCTAATTCTTTGAAAGAAAAGGGCTATTTTCTGACCTTCTTGCTAATTTTCCTTGGTGGTTTGGGTTTGAATTTAACCCCCTGTGTCTATCCACTCATTCCGATTACTGTGAGCTATTTCGGAGGTCAGACTGCTGGCAAGGCGCGCCAACGCCTACTCTTAGCGCTGATTTTCGTCTCAGGCATGGCGCTCGTCAATTCACTTTTAGGTACGATCGCTGCTCTCTCGGGTAGTTTGCTTGGCACATATCTGACTAATCCGATTGTGCTGATTGCCATCGCGCTTATTATGCTGACACTGGCACTCTCAATGTTTGGTGTTTATGAGTTTCGTCTGCCCAATTTTCTGATGAACCTCGCCGGAACGATCCGAATGGGTTATTTCGGCACTTTTTTGATGGGCTTAACGATGGGTATTGTCGCTGCACCGTGCATAGGACCTTTTGTCCTTGGTCTTCTGACCTACGTTGCGACAGTCGGCAAAGCCTGGTTTGGGTTTTTGATGTTTTTCACACTGTCACTGGGATTGGGTTTGCCTTTCGTGATACTGGCATTTTTTGCCAGCAGTATTGACAAATTGCCGCACAGTGGCGAATGGATGGTTGGTGTGCGTCTGATTTTCGGGCTGGTTCTTGTCGGGATGGCACTCTATTTCGTGGCGCCACTTTTACCACAAAACCTTAGCCAATTCGTTTTCCCCGTTTATTTTATTCTCACGGGAGTTTATCTGATACTGTTCAATCAGTCCGGGCGGAATGCGCCGTTCTTTGTGTTTATTAAAAACCTGCTGGCAATCATCGCTCTGATATTGGGCGTCTGGCTGCTCAAACCGGCTGAAAAAACCGTGGAGACAATGGCGTGGCAGAAATTCAACTCTGCCGCTTATGAACAGGCGCACCAGAGCGGCAAGCCTATCATCCTCGATTTTTACGCCGATTGGTGCATACCCTGCAAGGAACTCGATAAATTCACCTTTACCGATGCGGAAGTCATTGCGCTGAGCAAGCAATTTGCGCTGTTTAAAATTGACCTGACGAACGGCGGCAATGCCGAAAGCCAGCCGCTCCAGGTGCAATTTGAGGTGCGGGGCGTGCCGACGCTCATCTTCATCGGCAGAGACGGCAAGGAAATCACGAACTTGCGGGTCGTTGGCTTTGAGAAGCCGGAAATATTCAGCGCTAAAATGCAAAAGGTGCTGGAACAGAAACTTTACAAGTGACAAACTACATTTACTAAAGCGGTGGGCAGCAAGATGTGCGTTCAACAATATCTCCCGCTCACTCCGAATACATTAAAAAACCATCTAATTCAGCAAATAAAACTCGAACTGCAGGATTATCTTTCCCCAAAAGAAACATCCACCATTTCATAGACCGCCTCGTGCTTGCCAGACGTTAGCCCCGGCAGTCAAATCCCTCTCTTTCCAGTTCTTGGGAGTTCACGCAATCCAAGATTTCTCCGACCTTGCCCACATCATTTTTCCATTTTCTTCGAGCATAAATCTTCACAACCACAGCGCTCTTGTGGTTCTTCAGACAATAGATATAAATTGGTCATACTAAAGAAATCTCGAATTTTTAATTTCCTAATTTTTTACTTATAGGACAGCAACCTTTGTTCGCCCTGCAGCTGGCGCAATTCAGTTAAGTCCTGCGAGACTTCGAGAGTTCCGAGATACTCGCCATTTTCACCGCGCAGTGCAAAGTATTCGATATGAATAAAGCGTCCTTTCATATTAATCCAGAATGGAGCACGCTCGGCTTTGCCGCTTTTAAAATCAGTTAGAATTTGTTCGACCATGTGCACACTGGCAGGTGGGTGACAATGGCGGACATCGCGTCCTAAAATCGCGCGACTGCGTGAGAAAATGCGATGCTTGCCGTGCGAAAACCAGCGCACTTTATCGTCTTTATCCACAAAAGTCATGTCAATTGGCACCGTACTCAAAAGCGCCGTCAATTCTGGTAGGCTGAAGCGTCCCGTCGGCAGCTGAAAAAAACCGGTCAACTCGGTCGAAACGACTTCTGCGTGTACTTTGCTCTCAGGATACCAGATGACAGGCGGGTCATAGAGACAATAGCCGTATTCGGGCGTCTGGCGTTGAATCTCTGCCCATTCTGGCTCAGTCAGTTTATCCATTGCCATTGGCAACAGAATTTCGTTTTCTTTGACAATCATGTCGGTTATTGCTTGCGAAGCAGGACGCAAATGCTGATTAACGATTGCATAAAAGTGTTTCTGACTGAACTGCTCGGCGCCATGCAGTTTTTCCTGGGCATTTTTCAGTAAGGCGCGAATTTCATCGTGTTTGCCCCACATGACTTTCGGCGGACCCGTGACGCCTTTTTTCTCTAAAAACGGAAACAACAGATACTCTTTGCGTCGATAATGTTTGTCCACATCCATCAAGTCATTGAAATTCTGCCTGATTTCGTCGAGATATGCCTGCCAGTCAGTTAGATTCTCTTGTGCGAGTTTCGCGTAAACCGTCTCCAGTCGCATTACCACCTGAGACAATGCCTCGTTTTCCTGGCGAAAAATATCAACCGGATGACCCGGCGGAATAGGTTTGGCGCCGCTCTGGTCTAAGCTTTCTTCTAAAACCTGGGAGTGAATATCGCAGAGTTTCATGACCTCGGCTTCCGGCAAACCTTCCTGTATCAATTCCTGTTCGGCTTCGACAACCAGTCCATACGGTACACTTTTTAAAAGAGTGGCTAGTTGCAATTTAACCGTATCAGGTGCAACTCCCTGATGCAATTGCAGGATTAATTGCTTCAGAAGTTCTTTGCGTTTCTGATTGTTATTAATAATTTCGCTCATGTTTTTTCCCTTTCTATTGTCAAGTTTCCTGATAACTCTGACTCTATTATACGGCTTTTTGAACAGAAAATCAAATTTGATATTTCAGGTTTAAAACTAAAGGTAAAGGAACCGCAATGTGGTATTTAGTCGCCATTTTATCCGGTTTTTGCATGGCAACCGCCGATGCGCTCTCGAAACGCACCGCCAGCCGAACTCCTGCCTTGCTGCTTGCCTGGATTCGTGAAGCGTATGCTCTACCATTTCTCCTGCCCCTTTTATTTATTATCAAAATTCCGCCACTTGATTTGACCTTTCTCCTGGCGATTTTAGCCTGCGTGGCAATGGATTTGGTAACGACTTTTCTATACATGCGCGCTATTCAGATTGCGCCGCTATCTTTGACGGTTCCTTATTTAGGCTTGACTCCGCTATTTCTTCTACTCATTCCCACCCTCGTATTGGGTGAAAAATTGTCTCTACTCGGCATCGTTGGCGTAGTTTTAGTTTCGCTGGGCACTTATGTTCTTCAGATTGACCGTCTGCGAGATGGAATTTTCAAGCCGTGGGTGGCAATTTTTCAGAATCGCGGTTCGTTTTACATGTTCATAGTCGCTATTTGCTATGCTATCACTGCCACTCTGGGGAAATTAGCCATTCAGCACTCTTCGCCCCTATTTATGACGATTGTATATTTTACACTCCTAGCGATTGGCTATGTGCCGTTTGTTCTGATTACAACTCGTGGTAAAGTTCGACCTCTAGTAGCAGCACCGCTCAATTATTTGAAAATTGGCTTGGCGATGGCACTAATGGCGGTCGCGCACTTTACGGCGATAAGTCATGTGCCAGTCGCATACATGATTTCACTCAAGCGTTTGAGTTTGCTTTTTGCAATTCTATACGGTTATTTCTGGTTTAAAGAGCAAAAGCTGCGAGAGAGATTGCTCGGTGGAGCGATTATCGTTCTCGGAGCATTTTGCATTGCTCTGGCTTAGTCATACCTGTAGTTCAGAGTGAAAAAGTACTTATTTTGCGTCCAGTAATGACTTCCAAACCCAGATCGTGGGCGCGTTCCAAAAAACCACGGTGCGGGCGATGAGCAACGAATATAATCCCGCGTGCTTTTAGCAAGCTCACGGTTTCATGCACAGCTTGCAATTCAATGAATGACTCTTTCGTTATGGGATAGGAAAAGCACTGCAGGACAAAAAAGTTACAACCACGCATTAGGGCAATATCGAGCATTGACTCGCCCCGCATGCCTTCCGGCATGCTTTCGCGTGCCAAACGCACATTCAATCTGACATCATCGTATTGAATCCGATGTACGCGCAGAAAAACCAGTTCACGCAACCACCCACCATTAAAAATGTAATTCGCACCGTTCTCTGGAATCTCAATAGATTTCTGGTTTTCGCTGGAACCGAAGCGGAAGCGCATTTTTTTATCTTCGGCGTTGTAGCTGACGGTAAAGCGTTGACCGAAATTATCCAGTTTCCAGGTCATACTCTTCTTTTCTTCGCCGAGATTATTCCATTCCTCACGAATTCTATCTATAAATGGTACGATATTGTCGAGATAATTGCCTATGAAATAAGAAAGGGGGCTGCGTTTACCGATTTCGGGGTCAAAGCGGGTGCCGGATTCCATTTTAATGCCATGCAAAGCGATGTATTCGTTGACGGTCAGATTGAACTGAAAAGTCTTATATTCGTTTGTCTTTAAATCCACGACACGCGAATGGTCGGTATCTATATATATAACTTCTTTGCCGGCTTTCTTGAAGATTGCGGCTGCCATTAAGGCTTGCAGGCGGGTTCCTCCAGTGACATTTAATAAAATATCGTGTTCCGGATAATCACGCAAAATCCCCTCGCATTGGCGCATAAAAGTCTCTAAATCGGAAGGATTGACCTCACGGCTCTCAAAGGTCGTCGCCAACCGACTACTCACGGCGGTTTCTACCAGTTCAACTACTCTTTTCTGGTATGATGAACGTAACCAGACAATTGCATCAGGTTTTTTTAAAATTGCGCTGAGGTAGCCCACCATCGGAACATCATTGACCAAGCAGACTTCCAATAATGCCATCTAAATCTCCCCTTTTTTGCTGCATCTACACAATATAAACCCTAATTCGGTTTTAATTTAATAACATTTTTCTGTTAAGCAACAAATGATTTTAGGAAAGTGGTTGGTCGAGCAGATTGGAATTAGGTTGAGACAACCAAAGGGAAAATTCGCACGCTTGCTTTTCAGAGGAACTGACCGCTTTTGTTTTTGGCAAAGGAGATTTGTTATAGTCGGGATTTTCCCGATTTATTAAAGAGACTTTGCTTAGTTTAAGTGACCCTGATGTTCTTTAACTAAGAGTTCCACCGGCATAGGATGGTTATTTTTCTTTTTATTCTTACTCCCTGGCTGTTTATACCGGTAGATTTTCCCAGCGTAATTCTGCATGACAATTTCATCATCGCTAATCTTTTTGACATATTCAGGTAGTAGGGGAATTTTACCACCGCCACCTGGCGCATCAATGACATAATGCGGCACGGCTAAGCCAGATGTGAAACCCCGCAAGGCTTTGATAATTTCCAACCCTTTTTCGACGCGCGTGCGAAAATGCTCGGTACCGAATACTAAATCAGCCTGGTAGATATAATAAGGTCGTACACGGGCTGCCAGCAGTTTCTGCATCAACTTTTTCATAACGGCAGGATCGTCATTGACTCCTTTCAGGAGCACAGTCTGGTTGCCCAATGGAATACCAGCATCTGCCAGACGACCGAGGGCTTGCACGGCTTCCGGAGTAAGCTCATCGGGATGGTTGAAGTGCACATTAATATAAAGAGGATGATACTTTTTAAGTATCCGCACCAAACGGGGGGTAATGCGTTGCGGTAAAAAACAGGGCATGCGGGTCCCAATGCGTAGGATTTCTATATGCGGAATTTTGCGCAAATTGGATAGAATATATTCAATCTTCTTATCGCTGAGCATCAAAGGATCGCCACCGGATATAATCACATCGCGGATTTCGGGATGCTCGGCGATATACTTAATGCCAGCATCAAAATAGCGCAGACTGATTTTGGTGGGGTCGCCGACCTTGCGCTTACGCGTGCAAAAGCGGCAATAAGAAGCACAATCGTGCGAAACTAAAAACAGGCAGCGGTCCGGATAGCGGTGGACGATACTCGGAACGGGTGAATCGTCGTCTTCCGAGAGCGGGTCGTCTTCCAGGTCGCTATCAACCAGTTCAGCCTTATCCGGCACGACCTGTTTGTAAATTGGATCGCCTTTGTGCTTGATGAGAGAGAGATAATAAGGATTGATTTTGATCTTAAAGACCTTGTCGAGTCCTTCTAACTCTTCCCGGGGAATGCCGAGTGCAGCGGCTAATTGGTCAACACTCGTCAGGCTTTTTTGAATTAATTTGCGCCACTTTTCCATAATTGGTCAGTCTTGCACCTCCCTATACTTTTAAATATTTAGTAAATATGACACGATCGTCTCCAACCCTGTAAAAATCTTTGATTTGGGCAGCCACTACATAGGCATTATTCAAGTAAAACTGCCGCGTGGGAGCATACTTGGCAAGCGAAGAAGTCTCGATAATAATCAAACGACCTGCGCTCTTCCGAACCATATTTTCAACATGCAATAAGAGTTGTTTACCAACGCCTTTCCCTTGATAACGCGGATGAACAACAATCCAGTAAAGATCATAAGTGCCGTCCGTGGCTGGTGTTGGTCCGTAACATACATATCCGACTGCTTCGTTATCGGTATTTACGGCAACGTCAACGATGTAATCCTTCTGCTGAGGATTATGCAAATAAATGTCAATCAATTCCATGGCTACTTCAACCTCAGTCGGGGTGAACATCGCCGTGGCTTGAATAAAGGAATACACTACCTCGCGGTCGATGGGCTGCATTTTACGAATGGTCGTTAGCATGTTTCCTCTTTAAAGCTGCTTTAATCAAAAAATCGGCGAAATCTTCATAAGTCAAACCGGCTGCTCGCAAAGCCCGTACATAACCAGCATCAAGCGAAATATCCGGATTGGGATTATATTCTAAGACATAAAGGTTGCTATCATTATCCATACGAATATCTACACGACCATAATCGCGTCCCATCAAGAGGCAATAGACTTGCTCAGCTAATTGCGAGAGTCGTGCGTGCAGGGATTCATCTATTTGGGCCGGGCAAATCGGCGGCGTCATTTGATAAAGCGGATGCTCATTCAACCATTTTGCCTCATAACTGGCAATAGCATGGTATTGCTCCGCTACAGCCGCAAAACTTAATTCGGAGGGTGGCAGGACACGGGTTGGCTCATTGCCAAGCAGACTGATATTAAATTCACGCCCTGTAATGTATTTTTCGACTAAAATTGGTTGCTGGTATTTTGCTAAAAGATTGCCGACGACTCGCCGGAGCTGCCCAAGATCGTGACTGACCGACTGCTGGGTAATTCCCACACTCCCATCTTCTCGCGAAGGTTTGGCAATTAGCGGAAATTCAAGGTCACAGGTGGCTGGAACCGTTTCAAAAACCTGATAGTCCGGTGTTGGCAATCCTGCTGCTTGCAATAATTTTTTCGTCAATATTTTATTCTGCGCCAATCCTAAGGTTTGGGGTGTGTTGCCGGTATAAGGAATCGCCAGCAGTTCCCATAAACTGGTAAGATGCGCCTCCAGCTCCGACCGATGCTGAAAACCTTCACATAGGTTAACGATGACATCCGGTTGAAAATTCTGAACGGTTTGCAGGATTTGCGGTAGCGTGGTACAGGGCAAATTTTCGATTCGATAGCCAAGATTGCTCAGTGCTTGAGCCATAGCATTGACCTCATCTAACACTGCCGCTTCAGAAATAGCGTCCAGGTCTGCTTCATTCGGGGCATTCGGCACTGCGTTATAGGCTATTAGGATTTTAATCTTATCAGGGATGGGAGTCATTTGAGTACGCCGCACCTCATTGCGGCTAATTCGACTACCCGCTGTAGCATGGCTGAATAGGAATAGCCCGCTGTCCGGGCAGCCTTGGGGAAGCAGGAGTTGTCTTTAGGGTCTGGTAAAATACCCGGCAATGGATTGATTTCGAGAATATTGGGAATTTCCTGTTCATCCAGCCGCAAATCAATCCGCGCCCAATCACGAATTTGCATAATCTGAAAAGTACGACTGACGACGGCTTTAATGGCTTGCTCTAATGCGGGACTAATTTGTGCCGGACACTCAAATATCTGGAGTGGTTTTTCAGGGCGATCCCAGACCCATTTGGCTTCATAAGAATAAAACGCATGTGCCCCGGGCGGTAATTGCGAATAATCCATACTGATTATGGGCAAAATTTCCAGATTATTACCATTTCCAAAAACTGCCACGGTAAATTCCCGCCCGGTTAAGAATTTCTCGATAATAACCGGCTCGCTATATTTGTTGATAGTGCGTTCAACCACAGCTTGTGCTTCTGCCAAAGTCGTGACCACCGAGTCGTTGAAAATGCCCTTGCTACTCCCTTCGGCAATCGGTTTGACAATGGCAGGTAGGTCAAAATTCAAGGCAAAATCCATTTGCCCGGGATAGATGACCTGAAAAGGTGGATTAGGAATCTGGTAATAACTCAGTATCTCTTTACAACGCGCCTTGTTGAGGCAAATTCCCAGGGTCAAAGGCGATGAACCTGTGTAGGCTAAACCTAAACGCTCACATATCATCGGTATATACGATTCGCGCCAGTCACCGAATAAACCTTCGGCAATGTTAAAGACTAAATCTGGTCGTAATTTTTCAAGGCGATAATAAACCTCGTCATCAGATTCTAAACCAACGACTTCGTAGTGATTAGATTGGAGAGCCTCAATGATTGCGTTAATGGTCCGAAGGTCATCGCCCTCGGCGAAAAGGTCGGGAGGGATGTCTTCGTCTTCCACGTCTCCGACGAAGCGCTTCCCAAACTCCTTTCTTAAGCCTGTTTTGGTACTATAGGTTAACGCAATCTTCATTTTATCGGCGGTGAATTTACAACAATTTTGCGAAATGCAAGAAAAAAATTTATGGTTTTGCAAATATTTTTCCCCAAACTATAACAATTATTTGTGCTACGACACTTTATCACCACCACCTGTAGGCGTTCCATGTTATGTTATGGTATGGATTTGTTCTGGGCAGTAAAAATTATCGAGTAAGATTAAAAGCTCGTCTAATTACCGGGAAATAGGCTGTGTTTTTTTGGAAAGTCTCGTAAGAAAAGAAAACAATGTTTTGATAATTGTTATTGATGGTCAACATTGTCTTTGTCAAAGCATCAAAGGGAGACTGGTTATATACACCGATACCCACCCAGACTTGCTCTTTGGGCAATTGTGGGTCGATTTTTTTAAAAATGGCTTCGAACTGTTCGCTACTCTTGGCATAATTCATGATGACCACAAATTCTAAATAGTTCTGGCTGAGCCAGTTTTCCCAATCCTGATAGAAAAAGTGGCGGGCTTCATCCGGGTCGGGTTTGACTGCAGCGCTGAGTTTGATAGAGCGTGGTAAAGCCGAAAGCATTTGGTGTGTCGAACGGACTAACTCGGTAATCGCTTCCCGCCGAAAATCATCCCATTTGGCAATGTATTCGAGTATATTGAAATCACTCAAACTCTCTAAAATGGATTTGTTAGTAATAGCTAAAAGAATCGGGTCAATACCGTACTTTTCTTTAAAAATTAGCCGTCCGGTTACATTGTAATCGTAGCAGCTGCGCGGATAACGGATATAGTCCAGATGAATCCCGTCCACATCGTATTTAATGGCAATTTCACGGATGATTTCAATTAAATAGCGCCGAACTTCCGGTACTAATGGAGAAAGGTAAATACCCTCAGTATTGTTCTTTTTAAAATCAGAGAAGGGACGCTGAATATCTTTGACGCCATCATCGTCAACGGCACACCACTCGGGATGAACATAAAGCAGATGTTGCTGGTCACGCGGTTTTTGTTCAGCCGACCAGAGCAAGAAAACATTCAACCAGGCATGCACTTTAATGCCCTCTGCATGGGCTTTATGTAAGGCATATTCCAGTGGATCCCAACTGCGGTCACTGAGTAAATCATTAAAAGTGACAATGGAAGATTTATAAAAGGCGTCACCACGACCGCGCACCTGGACGAAGAGGTCGTTAAAATTGTTTTGTTTGGCGAAGTTGATAAAGGCATCTATTTTGTCCCTGGTTACCAGCTGGTCACGAATCACCCATAAACCTAAAGATTGAGCCTGAAGTAGACCTAATAACCCCCAAACGAGATGGGCAGTCATAATTACTGCCCATCTAAGGATAATGCCTTTCTTATTCAAACCAGACTGCGTACCTATTCTTTGGTAGATTCGCTGGTTTCAGGAGTGATGGCTTCAGCTTTCTTTTTAGCGGCTTCGGTTTTCTTAGCTTTGAGAGCAGCCTGTTTTTCAATAGATTTCTTTTCTTCTTCGGAAAGTTTGTAATCTACAAATTCGATTAGTGAAATGGCAGCATTATCATTATCGCGGAAACCCAATTTGATGATGCGCGTATAGCCGCCGCTGCGATTGGCATATTGAGGACCGATGTGGTCGAATAATTTTTTTACCAGGTCGCGATCCTGCAGAATACGGTAAGCTAGGCGACGGGTATGGACAGTATTTTTCTTGGCATAGGTTACCAGGCGATCGACTAACCGACGCAGTTCCTTCGCGCGAGCGTCCGTCGTGCGTACTTTAGCATAGTTAATAATACTACGTGCCAGGTTGGCGAGCATAGATTTGCGATGACTGGTTGGGCGACCCAATTTAGCAACTCGTTTTTGATGACGCATTCAAGAACTCCTTTCGCGATTATTCTTCTTTCTCTACCAGGTAACGGTCAACATCCATCCCGAATTCAAGTCCCATACTTTTCAACTTTGCCATCAGTTCGTTGAGTGATTTGCGTCCGAAATTTTTGAATTTTAGCATATCCGACTCCTCCCGCCTGACAAGGTCAGCGATGGTGCGAATATTATTTGCTTTCAGGCAGTTGTACGAGCGCACGGAAAGCTCCATTTCGTCCACACTCTTACGCAGCAGGTTGCGGATTTTGACGACATCTTCGCTCGGCATATCGAGTGGGAATTCGACCGGTTTTGATTCCACCCGAGAAAAGAGAGCGAAATAGCTCTGTAAAGTTTTAGACGCGATATCTAAGGCTTCATCAGGCGAAATGCTACCGTCGGTTGTAATATCCAGCACTAATTTTTCCAGTACTTCTTTAGCAGTACCCGGTAGATTTTCGACTTTGTAAGAAACATTGGTAATCGGTGAAAAGATAGAATCGATGAAAATTGTACCAATTGGATAATCAGCGGTCTTGTTTTTCTCTGCTGGCACCCAGCCGGTACCCCGACTGATTTTAATTTCCATTAAGAGATCGGCTTTTTCATTCAGAGTCGCGATATGTAAATCGGGATTCAGAATGATAAATTGGTTGGTGTCCTTGCCAATATCACCGGCGACGAATTCCTTTTCACCCGTGAGATGAATAGTGACCTTATCAGGTTTTGGATCTAAGAGTTTCAGGCGAACCTGTTTTAAGTTTAAAATGATTTCGGCAACATCCTCTTTAACACCAGGTATGGTCGAAAATTCATGGAGTACACCATCAATTTTGATAGATGAGATAGCTGCTCCAGGTATCGAAGTCAATAGAACCCGACGGAGAGCATTTCCTATAGTTATTCCGAAACCACGCTCCAGTGGCTGCAGGGTATAAATCCCGCGGACATCGGTGGAGGCATCGCTTTTCACCACTCGGGCAACGATTGGTTCATGAGTACTCATTATTTACCTCGTTTACTTTGAATATAATTCCACGACAAGTTGCTCATTTACATCCATGCCCATCTGGTCGCGTTCCGGCACTTGAATAAAAATGCCCTGCATTTTAGCTTTATCGAGAATCAGCCAGGGCAATTCGTGTTCTCCCCGGATGCGCTTCATAGATTCATGAATGACGGTGAGCTTTTTACTTTTTTCCCGTACCTGGATAACATCACCAGCTTTCAGCTGGTAAGAAGGAATATCAACGATTCGGTTATTGACCATAAAATGGCGATGCGCTATTAATTGCCGCGCCATGTTACGGGAAGTTGCGAATCCCAAGCGATAAACGACATTATCCAGTCTACTTTCCAATAGCTTCAGGAAATTAGTGCCAGTGACACCTTTCTGCTTGCTGGCAATATCGAAGTAGCGCCGGAACTGTTTTTCCAGTACGCCATAGATTCTTTTAATTTTTTGCTTTTCACGCAGTTGCAAACCATAATTGGAAAGGCGATGTCGCCCTGTCTGACCGTGCTGCCCAGGCACATAGCTCTTAGTATCAAAGGAGCATTTGGTCGTCAGACAGCGTTCACCTTTCAGGAATAACTTCTTGCCCTCGCGGCGACAGAGTTTGCAAACTGGTCCAGTATATCTTGCCATTTATTGAACTCCGTTTATTTTATACTCTTCTACGTTTAGGGGGACGGCAACCATTATGGGGAATCGGGGTGACATCTTTAATAGCAGTAATTTGCAATCCGGCAATATTAAGAGCACGGATGGCAGCTTCCCGACCGGCGCCTGGTCCTTTGACGCGCACTTCGACGCGGGTCATTCCCAGATCAACAGCTTCTCGTGCTGCTTTTGTGGCAGCCTGTTGAGCGGCAAAAGGGGTGTTCTTGCGTGATCCCTTGAATCCTACTGTCCCCGCCGAAGCCCAGGAAATTACATTTCCGTAGTTATCAGTAAGAGAAACAATGGTATTGTTAAAGGTTGCCTGAATGTTGGCAATTCCTTCGGCATCAACTTTTGTCCGTTTCTTTTTCTTAACGGTGGTACGTTTGGGTGGCAAATCAAAGACCTCCTATTTTAGCCTTTCTTCCCGACTTTAGTTTTTTTTCTTCCCACAGTCTTGCGTGGTCCCTTGCGGGTACGGGCATTGGTTTTGGTACGTTGACCGCGTACCGGTAAGCCGCGCCGATGGCGTAAGCCCCGGTAGCTACCGATGTCCATCAGACGCTTGATATTCATTTGGACTTCGGTACGCAAGGCACCTTCGACTTTGTAATCGTCATTGCTGATTACATTGCGTATGTCCCGAATCTGTTCCTCGGTCAAATTTTTAACGCGGATTTCGGGATCCACATTTGCCTTTTTCAAGATTTCAAGGGCGTTGGAACGACCTATTCCGTAAATATAACTTAAGGCAATTTTAATTTTTTTGTCATTCGGTAAATCTACACCGGCAATTCGAGCCAAATTATCCTCCTAATCGCTTTTAACCCTGGCGTTGTTTGTGTTTAGGATTAGTACAAATAACCCGCACCACTCCTTTACGACGAATGATTTTACACTTATCGCAGATTTTTTTTACTGATGATCTTACTTTCATATGCTTTCCATTTCATTTATAACGATAGGTTATCCGACCTTTTGTCAAATCGTAAGGTGAAAGCTCCAAGGATACCTTGTCACCTGGCAAGATTTTGATGAAGTGCATGCGCATTTTACCCGAAACATGAGCCAGAACTTCATGACCATTCTCCAAAACCACCCTGAAAGAAGCGTTAGGGAGGTTTTCCTTGATTATGCCATCAACCTTAATCAACTTTTCTTTAGCCATCTAATTTCCTCATCAGGCTTGCGTTAAAATTTGAGGTCCATCACTGGTAATTACAATAGTATGCTCGTAGTGGGCAGAAGGCTTGCGGTCAAGTGTCACCACTGTCCAGCCATCGCTCAACACCTCGATTTCATGGGTTCCCAACGTCACCATCGGTTCAATTGCCAGGCACATCCCGGGACGCAATTGCGGTCCCCGTCCCGGCTCCCCGTAATTTGGCACCTCCGGCGGTTCGTGCAAGTCACGTCCGATACCGTGACCGACCAGCTGGCGGACGACGCCCATACCATGACTCTCCACATAGGATTGAATCGCATGACCAATATCGGAGAGGTAATTTCCGGGAATGGCTTGGGCTATGCCGCGCTGTAGAGCGATGGCAGTCACTTCCATCAAGTGGCGCTTCTCTTGACTCACCGTCCCCACTGCGAATGTGAAAGCGCCATCACCAAGGTAACCATCCTTTGCCACGCCAATATCAATCCCAATTATTTCTCCCTCCTGGAGCACACGTTCAGAAGGTATGCCGTGCACAACCACCTCGTCAATACTGGTACAGATATAGCCTGGATAACCGCGATAACCTTTAAAGGCTGAGCGTCCACCCTGACTCTGAATAAAATGATTCGCCAACTGCTCCAGGTGTTTCGTTGTGACGCCAGGACGAATCTCGCTACCTAACATTTGAAGCGTTGCTGCCACAATGCGGCTACTCTCCCGAATCCTGACAATCTCTTCTGACGTACGGATGTGAATCATAAAAAGGCGTTTAACCGCGACGTCCTCTCAATTTTCCGCTTTTCAAAAAGCCATCATAATGTCTCATCAAAAGATGAGACTCAATCTGTTGTAAAGTATCTAAGGCGACTCCTACAATAATCAATAGACTGGTACCACCGTAAAAGGAGGCTAAATCATAATTAATGTCAAAAACTTTCATCAAGATATACGGAAAAACCGCAATGAATGCCAGAAATATCGAGCCCGGCAGAGTCACTTTAGTTAAAATATTATCAATAAACTCCGAGGTCTTCTTACCCGGGCGGATACCAGGAATAAAACCGCCATATTTTTTCATATTATCGGCAACTTCGATGGGATTGAAGGCAATGGCGGTGTAAAAATAAGTAAAGAAGACGATAAAAATGCCATAAATCAGCCAGTAAATAGGCGATTGAATACTAAAAAAGCGCATCATGTTCTGGATGAAATCACTGTTCGGGAAAAAGGTCGCTATTGTGCTGGGAATAAACATAATTGATTGGGCAAAGATGATTGGCATGACTCCAGCCGTATTGACCCGTAGCGGAATATGGGTAGCCTGTCCACCATAAACTTTACGTCCTACAACCCGTTTAGCATATTGCACGGGAATCTTGCGCGTGCCCTGCGTCAACCATACCACAACCCCGACAATTACTACCATCAGCGCCAGGAGCACGATTTCCGTAAAAATACCCCGCACTTCTTCCTTGATTAGTGATATTTCACTGACGAAAACATTTGGCAGACGTGCCAGAATACCAATCATGATTATCAACGAAATACCATTGCCAATGCCACGCTCGGTCATGCGCTCGCCAATCCACATTATCAATATCGTACCAGTCGTCAGGGTAAGCATGGTCAATAGCGTAAACCCGATACCGGGATGCGGAACCACCGGTAAAACCTGGTTGCCGATGCGGGCTGACATTTGAGGACTCATCAATAATTGGGCAATACCAAAAGATTGCATGGCGGCGATGATAACCGTCCCATAGCGCGTCAATTGGTTAATTTTTTTGCGCCCTTCTTCGCCTTCACGTTGCAGCTTCTGAAAATAGGGAATAACAGCACCTAATAATTGCAAAATAATGGAAGCACTGATGTAGGGCATGATACCCAGTGCAAAGAGAGTTGCCTTAGCAAAGGCGCCACCGGCGAATAAATCATACAATCCAAAGAGTGTGTTAGAAAAATTCCTAATAGCGGCTCCCAGCACTTCGCTATCAATCCCCGGGATAGGAATATGGGCTCCAATGCGAACTACGGTCAACAACCCAAGGGTATAGAAAATCCGCTTGCGTAGTTCCGGAATCCGGAAAATACTCTGGAATTGCTGCTTCATAGAGTTTCTGCCTTTCCCCCAGCCGCAGTGATTTTTTCGCGGGCAGTAGCACTAAAAGCATGTGCCTGAACTTTGATAGCAGTGGTAACTTCGCCGCGTCCAAGGATTTTCAGCGGTTTCGAGAGATTTTTTATCAGCCCCTTTTCCACCAATATCTCAGGATTCACCTCGGACAGTTGCAGACGCTCAATCAAATCTAAATTGACAACCTGGTATTCTTCTTTAAAAATATTGGTGAAACCGCGCTTGGGTAAACGCCGGTAAATTGGCATCTGCCCACCTTCATAATAGGTCCGCGCCCCCGATCCTGAGCGGGCACCGGCACCTTTAGTTCCCCTTCCCGAGGTGCCACCATGACCGGAAGCATTGCCCCGTCCTACGCGTTTACGATTCTTTATCGATCCGGGAGCTGGTTTTAATTTATTCAGATACATTCTCGACCTCTTCGACTTTAACTAAATAGGGAATGGTTTTGAGCATACCACGAATGGCGGGATTATCTGGTAAAACGACCGTGTGCCGAATGCGTTTCAATCCCAGGGCTTCTAATGTTCGCTTGGCTTTCTCCCGATAGCCAATAGCACTCCTGATTTGAGTAACTCTAAGCATAGTAATGTTTTTTTTCTTTGTCATGCTCCAAAAATCTCCTGCAGACTCTTTTCACGACGATGTGCAACGGTATAGGGATCTTTCAACTTACTCAACGCTAACATTGTAGCTTTAACTACATTATGTGTATTGGTAGAACCGATACACTTCGCCAGAATATCGCTTACTCCCAATTCTTCCATAATAATGCGGACGGCGGTCCCAGCAATAATACCTGTTCCTGGCGAGGCTGGTTTCAACAAGACCTGAGAAGCCCCGTATTTTGCTTGAACCGCATGGGGAATCGTACCATTGATCACGGGAACTTTGACTAAGTTCTTCTTGGCATTTTCTTTTCCCTTAGATACGGCGGTAGTCACTTCCAGAGCTTTGCCCAGACCAACACCAACATAACCTTTCCCATCACCAATGGCTACTATGGCATTAAACCGAAAACGTCTTCCTCCGGTCACAACTTTGGCAACTCGGTTTATCTTTATAACTTTTTCTTCCAGTAATTCCAGTTGGGTTGGGTCAATATTTTTTCTCAAGTTAATATTCCTCCGCGTTTAAAATTCCAATCCCGCTTTACGGGCTGCTTCTGCCAACGCTTTGACTCGTCCATGATAGCGATAGCCACCCCGGTCAAAGATAACTCGTTGAATATTACGAGCCAATGCTACCTGGGCAATATGAGTACCAACCAGGAGGCTTTTATCGGTCTTTTTATGCTCAGGCTTAATTTGCTCGCGGACAGCCGGAGTCAAATCCGAAACCGTCAACAGGGTTTTACCAATGCTGTCGTCAATAATTTGAGCATAGATGTGCTTCAGACTCCGAAATACTGCCAGGCGGGGTCGTTCGGTCGTACCAAAGACTTTTTTACGAATTCTTAATTTCCGTTTTAGACGTGCACTTTCTCTCGGGTTCTTTATTGTTTTCATATATTCTGACCTCTATTTCACGCCGACTTTTTTACCGGCTTTTCTACGAATGTATTCACCCTGATAGCGAATGCCTTTGCCTTTATAGGGTTCGGCGGGCGCAAAAGAGCGTATTTTGGCAGCAATTTGCCCGACTTTTTGTTTATCAATGCCCTTCACTATAATCTGCAGAGGCTTGGGCACTTCAAAAGTAATTCCATCCGGCGGGGTAAATAGTATCGGATGAGAAAATCCGATATTAATCCAGAGTGATTTACCTTTCAATTCAACGGAGTAACCTACCCCTTCAATTTCCAGAACTTTCTGGAAACCGTTGGTCACTCCTTCAATCATATTAGCAATCAATACTCGTGATAGTCCATGCAAGGCTTTATGGGTGCGACTGTCACTGGGACGAGTTACGCTGACCTGATTCTGGTCAATCTGGACAGAAATATCAGCCGGGATATTCCAATTCAGGATGCCCTTGGGTCCTTTGACTTGAATATCCCCGTCCTGCAGCGTAACAGTGACGCCTTTTGGTATTTCGATGGGTTTTTTTCCAATGCGTGACACGCTTAACTCCTTAACAACTTGTTACCATATATAACACAGTACTTCACCACCTAAATGTAATTTGCGGGCAATTTTATCGGTGATTACTCCTTTCGAAGTAGATAGAATTGCAATACCCATTCCGCCAACTACCCGTGGAATCTGGTCGGTGGTTACGTAAATACGTCTTCCGGGACGACTAATTCGTTTCAAGCCTTCAATCAGAGGTTCACCATTCTTGGTATATTTCAGATAGAGGCGCAGAATATTCTGTTTATTATCTTTAATGATGATGAAATCCTTGATGAAGTTTTCAGATTTAAGGATGAGCGATATTTTCTTTTTGAGATTAGAAGCCGGAATATCTACCCAGCGTTGGTGGGCAGCATAAGCATTGCGTATCCGGGTTAAATAATCTGCAATTGGGTCGGTGACAGCCATTCTTTCATTACTCCTGTTTTACCAGCTTGCCTTGGTTATGCCAGGGATTTCTCCCTTTAGGGCTAATTCACGAAAACACAATCTGCAAAGACCGAATTTGCGGTAATAACCGCGCGGCCGTCCACAGATGGAACAGCGATTAACCTTACGAGTCGAAAATTTCGGTTTGCGTTGGGCTTTGACAATGAGTGATTTCTTTGCCATACTAATTCTTCTCCGTAGAAATTTTTACCCCACCAGACGAACGCTTGAATGGGAAGCCGAGTAAAGAAAGTAATTCATAGGCTTCCGCATCGGTCTTCGCATTGGTCGTAATCGTCACAGTCATGCCACGAATCTTATCAACTTTATCATAGTCAATTTCGGGGAAAATGATTTGCTCTTTCAAGCCGAGCGAATAGTTACCACGCCCGTCGAATGATTTATCGGTCAAACCTGAAAAGTCACGCACCCGCGGAAGAGCGGTGGTAATCAAGCGATCCAGGAACTCATACATCCGTTCACGGCGCAGAGTGACCGTGACACCAACCGGGTCGCCACTTTTAATCTTAAAATTCGATATGGCTTTTTTGGCTTTAGTAATCACCGGTTGCTGACCGGTAATTGTCCGCAAGTCTTCATGGGCTTTTTTCAAGGCAGTCGGCTCTTCTTTACTCTTACCTACTCCAATATTGATGGCGATTTTGATCAATTTGGGCACTTGCATGATGTTCTTGTAGCCGAATCTCTGCTGCATTTGCGGTATGACTTCGGTCTGATAGAGCGTCATAAGGCGAGGTTTATATTCTACTTTCTTAGCCACAGATTACTCCTTATTAAATTGAATCAATTATTTCACCGGTTTTACGCATTACCCGCACTTTTTTACCATCTTTCAGGGTTCGATAGCTAACTTTGGTCGGTTGTCCCGAATGTACCAATTTGACATTGGAGACATGGATGGGTGCTTCTTTTTCGACGATACCACCTTGTGGATTTTTCTGGGTCGGTCGGGAATGCCTTTTAATAAAATTGACACCTTCGACGATGACGCGTTGCTTGTCGGGGAAAATTTTCAGTACTTTGCCTATTTTACCCCGGTCATCGCCGGATATTACTAAAACCGTATCATTCTTACGAATGCGCAACATGCTTGATATCTCCTTTAAAGCACCTCAGGTGCCATTGAAATAATTTTCATAAAGTTCTTCTCGCGTAATTCGCGGGCTACCGGACCAAAAATGCGCGTACCGCGTGGTTCCATGTTATTGTCAATTAAGACGGCGGCATTATCGTCGAAGCGGATATAGGAGCCATCCTTACGACGAACCTCGCGGCGCGTGCGAACGATAACGGCTTTGGCTTTGTCGCCCTTTTTGACCATTCCGCCCGGTGCCGCTTGCTTAATGGCTACCATAACTACATCGCCGACGGTACCATAGCGGCGACCTGAACCGCCCATTACACGGATAACCATGACTTCCTTGGCTCCGGTATTATCTGCGACTTTTAACCTTGATTCTTGCTGTATCATTGATATAACCTCAAAGATTTATCTAGCTCTGAATAATCTCCAATAGACGCCACCGTTTTAGATGGGAAAGCGGGCGGGACTCGACGATTTTCACGAAATCTCCTTCTTTGCAGGTGTTGAGGGGATCATGAGCGTAAAACTTGGAGGTTTTGCGAATGTATTTGCCATAGCGCGGATGCTTGACAGTGCGCTCGACCGAAACAACTATCGTCTTGTCCATTTTATGGTTCACGACGGTGCCGACTAATATTTTTCTTTTGTCACGTGAAATCATCTTATTGTACCCTGTTATTTACTTTCGCTTTCAATTGGCTTTCTAATACCTAACTCGTATTCGCGCAAAACAGTTTTGATTTGAGCAATTTCGCGCCGAACCTGCTTGATTTTCTGGGGATTTTCGACTTGCTGTAGAGCTTTCTGGAATCGCAGGTTCTCTAAAGCCGTCAAATCGTCCTGCAGTTTTGTTTCGAGTTCCTTAATTGACAATTCGCGGAGTTTGCTTCTCTTCACTTTAGTCTCCTATTTCTCGACGTGCCACAACTTTAGTCTTGATAGGCAGTTTAAACACCGCAGCACTAAAAATCTCCTTGGCTTCCTGCTCATCAGCGACCTCAATTTCAAACAGAATGCGCCCCGGTTTGACTACAGCTACCCAAAATTCCGGGGCACCTTTACCTTTACCCATACGGGTTTCGGCTGGTTTTTTGGTAACCGGTTTATCGGGAAATATGCGAATCCACATCTTGCCGTGTTTGCGGACTTTACGGGCAATTGCCACACGCACCGCTTCAATCTGACGACTATCAATCCAGCCTGGTTCTAAAGCTTTTAAGCCATAGTGACCAAAACTGACTTCATTGCCGCGGGTCGCTACTCCGGTCATGCGTCCTCGCTGTTGTTTTCTATATTTGACTTTCTTAGGTGCCAGCATTTTTCTTACCTCAATTAGCTCTTCTTATAAGATTCTCCATTGCAAATCCATACCTTTACTCCAATGCAGCCATAAGTTGTATGAGCTGTGACTGCGGCAAAATCTATATCGGCTCGTAAGGTATGCAAGGGAACACGACCCTCACGGATGGTTTCGGTGCGCGACATTTCGGCACCACCAAGGCGACCACTGCATTGCACGCGGATGCCTTCCGCTCCCATACGCATGGTAGATTGAATTGCTTTCTTAACCGCACGCCGATAGGAAACCTTTTTAACAATCTGAGCGGCAATGTTATTCGCCACTAAAGTCGCATCCAGTTCCGGTCGCTTAATTTCATTGACATTAATCTGAACATCGGTGTTGGTCAATTTTTGCAATTCCACCCGCAGCAGGTCAACCTCTTCACCTTTTTTACCAATGACAATGCCAGGCCGCGAAGTATTTATAATTACTGTTATTTTCTTGGGTGTACGATGAATATCAACTCGTGAGATGCCGGCATTAGCCAGGCGGGTCATGACATAGCGTCGCAATTTTATATCTTCAGTCAGCTTGCTGGTGAAATTCTTTTCATCAAACCAGTTGCTGCTCCACTCTTTATTAAAGCCTAACCTAAAACCTATTGGATGAGTTTTTTGACCCAAGCCACCTCCGTTATTTTTCCTTTTTCTCTTTTTTTACTTGTTCAGCTACCACAACACTCACATGACTGAAGCGCCGCCGAATGATGCTGGCGCGTCCCATGGAACCGGCACGATAACGTTTGACCATTGGACCTCCGTCAACCCAGATAGACTTGACATAGAGATCCTCTGGAGTAAGTTTCGAACCACCTTCCATATTCATGAGATTGGCTGCAGCTGAGCGTATGACCTTTTCAATGAGCATACTGGCTTTCTTGTTACTGTAATGTAAAAGATTGAGAGCCGTTTCAAGGTCTTTTCCACGCACTAAATCGGCTGCCATCCGGACTTTCCGGGGTGCTTGCCGTAAATATCTGCCTATTGCAATTGCTTCCATATTCTTACTATGCCTTCTTTTCTGCTCCTGAATGTCCTCGGAAGATACGGGTATGGGCAAATTCTCCCAGCTTATGCCCTACCATATTTTCAGTCACAAAAACCGGGATGAATTTATTGCCATTATGAACCGCAAAAGTGTGACCCACAAATTCAGGGGAGATGGTTGAACGTCTCGACCAAGTTTTGATGACCCGTTTCTTGCCGGATTGGTTAATCTGCTCAATTTTTTTCAGCAGTTTGGCGTCTATGTAGGGTCCTTTTTTAAGTGAACGACTCATGCAAACTACTCCCTCTGATTACTTTGAACGTCTTTTGATAATGAATCTATTACTCGGGTTACGTTTCTTGCGCGTCCGATATCCCTTGGTAGGTTTACCCCACGGGGTACAGGGGTGACGACCACCCGAGCTCTTGCCTTCACCACCGCCCATCGGATGGTCTATCGGGTTCATGGCAACTCCACGGACATGCGGCCGAATTCCCAACCAACGACTGCGTCCGGCTTTACCGATGCTGATGTTCTCGTGGTCCTTGTTGCTCACGATGCCGATAGTGGCATAGCATTCGGCATTGATTAAGCGCATTTCGCCAGAAGGCATCCGCAGAGTGACATATTTGTCGTCCTTTGCCATGATTTGGGCTGCAGTGCCAGCGCCACGCGAAATTTTACCACCAGTCTTAGGTCGCAACTCTATGTTATGGACAAAAGTACCGGCAGGAATATTTTTAAGCGGTAAGGCATTGCCGACCTTGATTGGTACATCTTCGCCAGAAATAACTACACTACCCGGCTGCAAGCCATCGGGCGCTACGATGTACCGTTTTTCGCCATCACGATAATGCAAAAGGGCAATGCGCGCCGAACGGTTAGGATCGTACTCGATGGAGTGAACAATCGCTTCGATACCATACTTGTCCCGCTTGAAATCAATAATGCGGTAGGCGCGTTTATGACCACCGCCCCGATGACGGGAGGTCACGCGTCCTAAATTATTACGACCGGAGGAACGCTGTTTGGGTACCAGGAGACTTCTCTCTGGTTCGGTTTTAGTGATATCCTCAAAGGTATCAACCGTCTTAAAGCGTAGACCCGGTGTGACTGGTTTGAATATCTTAATACCCATAAAACTAAACCACCGTTTCTGTTTGATAGAAATCGATTTTTTGACCTTCCTTGAGGGTCACAATGGCTTTTTTCCAACTGGAACGCCGACCGGTCGTACGAATAACGCGGCCACCACTGCGGATTGTCACCTGTTTGGATTTACCAGATACATTTTGAGTGGCGACTTTTTCGACCTTGACCCCAAATTTGGCTTCAATTGCCCGCTTTATTTCGATTTTGTTGGCTGATGCCTGCACCTTAAAGCCGTACTTGCGCTGGCTTTCCTGCAGTTCATTCATCTTCTCGGTTAAAATCGGTTTGATAATTATATTCGTCGCTACCATATTTTATTCCCTATCTCGTGCTCTGTAAAGAATTATTAAGTTTTTCAAAACCGGTTCGGTCAATCAGGAGCACATCACAGTCTAAAATATCATAGGTAGAAGCTTTTTCGGCTTCCACTAAAAGGATGTTGTAAAAATTGCGGCACGAGAGAATCAGGTTATCATCAATCTCAGATACTAACAGAGTGATGCGTTTGTCTTCCAATCCCAGATTCTGTAACAAGGTACGGATGTTTTTTGCTTTGGGTTCCGAGAATGCAAAATCCTCAATAATCCGAATGGCTCCTTCTTGATAGCGATAAGTTAGAGCGCTCTGACGGGCTAAGCGTTTTACTTTACGATTGATTTTCATCTCATAGTCATGCGGTTTAGGTCCAAAAACCCGTCCGCCACCGACCCAGATGGGACTGCGGCGTGAACCGGCGCGAGCCCGTCCGGTGCCTTTTTGACGCCAGGGTTTCTTGCCGCCACCCCGCACTTCTGCCCGCGTCTTAGTGGAACTTGTTCCCTGACGGGCATTGGTCATCTCGGTCTTGACAGCCAGATAGATGGCATGATCATTTGGTTCAGTCGTAAAAGCTGGGTTTTCGATCACGAGCTTCTGTTCGGACATAGCGCCATCTTTTTGAAATATAGGTAGTTCGATACTCAACGTTCCTGCCTCCGAATTGTTACAATGGCATTTTTCGCACCCGGAATAGCTCCTTTAATATACAAAAGGTTATTCGCGGCGTCTATTTTTACTACTTCCAGATTGGTAATTGTGCGGCGTTTGCCACCCATCCGACCAGCCATCCGAACGCCTTTAATGACATGCGAGGGATAGGCAGAGGCTCCGATAGAACCTGGAGCACGCAACCGATCACTCTGACCATGTGTGCGCGGACCGCCACTGAAACCGTGCCGTTTGACGACACCCTGGAAACCACGCCCTTTGCTCTTGCCGATTACTTTAACACTATCTCCAACTTTAAACATTTCTACTGTAACCAGCTGCCCGACCTGACAATTGGTATTCTCAAAATCACGAATTTCGACTAAATGCTTTTTAGGTTCAATACCAACTGCTTTAAACCGTCCCAAATCAGGCTTCCGCAGCAGGCGTTCTTTGGCTTTTTCAAAACCAAGCTGCACGGCAGAATAGCCATCCTTTTCAGGTGTCTTGACCTGAATGATGGGACAGGGACCAGCTTCCACAATAGTGACGGGCACAATTTCACCATTCTCTAAGAAGAGCTGGCTCATACCTATCTTTTTTCCAATAATACCTAACATAATATTGCTTCCGTTATACCTTTATCTCAATATCGACACCGGCTGGTAAATCCAATTTCATGAGGGCATCGACAGTCTTGGAAGTCGAATTCAGGATATCAACCAGCCGCTTGTGAATTTTGGTCTGAAACTGTTCACGCGATTTCTTATCGACGTGCGGCGAACGTAAGACCGTGTAGACCGTCCGTTGGGTTGGTAGGGGAATTGGTCCAGAGACCATCGCTCCGGTCGCTTTGGCAGTCGCTACAATCTTCTTGGTGCTCTTATCGAGCAGATTGTGGTCATACGCCTTCAAACTTATTCTGATTCTTTGTCCGGGCACAGTATTTTACTCCTCTCATTCAATTATTTCGGTAACAAC
>DDYE01000013.1 GCA_002347855.1 Fidelibacterota bacterium UBA2242 | reverse complement strand
TTACAAAAGGACCTGGACAAATGGCTGAAAGAGTACAATGAACAACGCCCGCACCGCGGTTATCGCAACATGGGAAAACGACCAATTGAACGAATCAATGAATATTTGAAAGATGTATCGGCGGAAGGTTAACCTTACAAATTACAGTTTTTCGATATTCTCAGTGGAATTTCTAACTGTTTGGACTACAGTTCAGGTGCATCTTACTATTTTGGATACCGAAAACTCTCGCGAAAATCCTTGTAATATTTTTTCAATATTCTAAATTTCAGAGTAATAAAAAATGAGAGGTGAACCCATGCGAAGATGGTTTTTACTTTTGGTAATAGTTTTAGCATCTGTCGTGACCCTTGCAGGAGGCAATAAAGGAGCTCTCTTACCTTACGCCTATATCCCGAACCAAATCGTAATCAAAATGGCGTATGCGAATGTAAACCCCATTTCTCTCGACGAGCTGATGGGGAAAATTAGCTTAGAAAAGGGCTTAGGGACTGCGGCAAGGGTTGCCTTTGCCGATTATCGCTTCAAATCATCCGCACTGGCAAAGACCGTGGGCTTGGACCGCATTTACACGGTACAAGTTCAGGCTGGAGTAGATATTCCGGCATTATGTCGGGAATTAAACCAGAATCCGGCGGTGGAATATGCTGAACCGCATTACATTATTCCACAGGATGCAATCCCGAATGACCCTCGTTATCTCGAGCAATCTCATCTGCCTCAAATTAAAGCTCCTGCCGCCTGGGATGTCGCTAAGGGCTCACCCTCAGTTCCAATCGCCATAATTGACTCCGGTATTGATTGGAAGCATCCCGACTTACAAAGTGTTCTCTGGCTTAATCCGGGTGAAGATATCAACTCAGACGGCGTGCTTACAGCTGCTGACTCCAATGGTGTAGACGATGATGGTAATGGCTTCATTGACGATTTCTATGGCTGGGACTTTGTCACGGGCGTAACTGGCTCGGGAACAACCAACGCTGCACCTGACGAAGACGGCAATGACCCCGATAATAATGTCATGGATGTCAACGGACACGGCTCGCATTGCGCTGGGCTGGCAGCCGCGGCAACCAATAACGGTATCGGTATTGCCGGGGTCTCCTGGGGCTGCAAAATAATGCCGATTCGGATTGGTTGGCTGGCTAATGATGGCAACGGTTATGGCAGTTCACTCTGGATGGCTCAGGGTTTCATCTACGCCGCTGATATGGGTGCCAAAGTCGCCAACCTTAGTTATGGTGCTTCAGCGACTGTTTTAGATGGTGCCAGATATGCATTCCTGAAGGATGTCGCTATTACGCACTCGGCGGGTAATGAACAGCAAGAAATCAACAGCGTTTTGGCAAATGAACCCTGGGTTATCACCGTGACAGCGGTTGATCCTTACGATGTCAAAGCCTGGTACTCCAATTTTGGCTTCCTGGCGACAGTTGCTGCGCCGGGTGGTGACCACCAACCGGGATTGCTGAGCACAACTCCCAACAATTCCCACAATGCTAATTCCTACTATAATGCCTATAGTGGCACTTCAATGGCTGCTCCTGTCGCTGCTGGCGTCCTCGGACTAATTCGTTCCTACCATCCTGAATGGGATGTAATTAAAAGCTACTACCAACTCGTCGGTACGACCGACAATATTGACGCAAAAAATCCACAATATGTCGGACAATTAGGGTCGGGTAGAATCAATGCTTATCGCGCTCTCACCGAAACCGTTATCCCTGCCCCCAAATTAGCATTAAAATCGGTTGCCTTTTTCGATCCCAATGGCAATAACAACGGTCTGGCCGAAGACGGCGAGGAAATCAATATCGTTTTCCATCTCCAAAACCGCTGGGCTCCGGTGAAAAATGCCACCGCTAAACTCGTAAGCATTGATCCACGCATTACCCTGAAAACGGCTACCGTGGTATTAGATACTCTTTATGGTCTCGATAATTATATGTTAGACAACAACAACGCCAGTTCACCTCTTGTAGTTCAGATTGCCTCCCAGCTGCCGCCTTGCATGATTCCAATGAAGCTGGTAGTCGAAACCCAATCCTCCAGCGACACTTTCAACTTTGAAATTCCTGTCCATCCGCAGGTGCTCCTGGTAGAAGATAATCACGCCGGTGGCGACGGGACTGATGTTCCAATTGCGCCCTATTACATACAAGCCTTTAAGGATTTAGGTATTGCCCATGAATACTGGCACAACCTCGAACCGCTTGATAGTAACTATGTCTTAAAATTCCCCATCATCGTGTGGGGTTGCGAGTGGGCTTTTCCTTCACTCGACGAGAATGACCGCCGCATCCTGACAAAATATCTTGAAAATGGCGGCAATCTCTTCATTTCTGGGCAAGATATTGGCTGGGATTTATCCGATATAACCGGCACTTCGAACCAGTGGAAGTTGAGTAATGGCGCTTCGAAATACTTTTACGAAAAATATCTCGCTACGAGTTACATCAGCGATGCAGAAGGTAAATCGCCGCTCTCGATAGCACCAACATCATTCTTCAATCTACCGACATTCGAGTTTGCCCAGCCGCAACGCGTTGCTAACAGCTATCCTTCGGTGGTTGTGCCACGCCCGAATGAAGGCGGTTATGCCTTACTAAATTACCCCGACGGCAGATGTGCTGCAGTCGGCGCCGATGCACCCTATCATACTGTCTATTTCGCTTTCGGTGGCTTTGAAGCCGTCACTGATTCAGCCATTCGCACCGCGACGATGCAACAAGTCCTCAACCATTTCACAAAATTAAATGTCGCTGTCAAGGAACTGCGCAATACGGAGTATAAGGGACCTTTCACTGTCACCGCCAAACCCAACACAATCAAATTAATTACGCATGCCCAGCTCTGGTATCGTATCGACGAGAGCGAATGGTCATTTTTACCAATGACCGCCGATGAAAATGGAATCTACCGGGCTGATATTCCTTCGGTTTCAGCTGAATCCGCTATCGTCACATATTATATTTTCATGAAAGCCGCCGATGGAACCTACTACGCTGACAATAAGCATCAGTTCTATACGGGACCTGACCGGATTGCTCCCGTCGCAAAAGATGTCATTATCCCCTTTAACACCATTGATCGCCTTGGACCCTATCCGGTGACCTTTACAATCACCGACAATATGGCGGTTGACACGAACAATGTCTATCTGCATTTTCTGTCCTCTAATAACGCCGAAGATTCGATAAAATTGACATACACTTCCAACGATCTATGGATCGGCAATTTTCAATTTAGCAGTCCGGTCAACGACGGCGATACAGTCCTTTTCTACCTTTCTTTTAAAGATATGGGCGCAATTGCCAATCACGCGCGTCTGCCGCAAGAAGGTTATTTCCGATTCGCCGTGCAGAATCAGATAATAGTTGACAATTTTGAATCGGGACTGGGTAAGTGGATAAACGAGAATGATTTCTGGGGCATCTATGCGGTTCCATCATCTCTCCGCAAGGACGGAATTCGTTGTCTGATTTCTGGCGATGGCATTAAATATTTGCCCAACCAGAACTCCAGCATTATCTATAAAAACAAATTCAACCTCGTCTCGCGCTCGCGGGCTAATGTGCGCTTCATCTATCTCCAGATGTTCGATAGCGTTGGTGATACCGCCTATTTCGAAATTCAGGTTGGTGATTCTATCTGGCAACCGCTTTTCCAGTTTTGTGGTGCAAGCATCACAAAGTGGAAAGAGATGGTTTTTGACTTAAGCCAGTATTGCGGTGCGGGTCACGAACCAATATCACTGCGCTTCCGCTTTAAGTCAGACGCTACCGCTGGCAGTAAAGTCGGCTTGCTAATTGATAAACTCGAATTTCTCACCGACGATGCCGTGGCAATTCAACCCGAAAAGACCCAGCCATTTGCCTTCCAGCTGGCGCCGGCTTATCCCAATCCTTTCAATGCCAGTCTGATGGTTCCTTTTACCATTCCCGATAAAGGTACGGTGGATTTCACCGTTTTCAATCTCCTCGGACAGGAAGTTTATCGTTCCAGCCAAGCTTTCCCACAAGCCGGTAATTATCGCTTCCAATGGAATGGTTATGCGAAGCAGGGTTATGCTTTGCCGTCGGGCATTTACTTCGTGCAGGTTCGATACGCAAATATGGTACGGACCCAAAAGGTTCTCATGACTAAATAATCACCTCCTGTTATTACCGCTGGGCGCTGTTCCTCTCCGGGACAGCGCCTATTTCTTTCTAAAAAATTATGATAACAGCAACTTTATTAAAAATAGCGAATGTAAGGGGGTATTTATAAATTAATCTTATGATATGGTCGCTCGACAGAAAGGAGTAGCACGATATGGCAGAACAATTGCGTGTTAAAGTTGCTGAGCTGGCGGATTTTATCAGCAGTGTCTTTGTACATTGTGGATTGATGGAACGCGATGCCAGGATAACAGCTGATGTTTTAATTCGGGCTGACCGGCGCGGTATTGAATCACATGGAGTAGCCCGTCTCCAGCGCTATGTTGATGACCTGAAAAAAGGGGCCATCAGGGCACGCGCCGAAGTCAAAATTGTCAAAGAAACACCCGTCTCCCTGGTCATTGACGGCGGAGGCGGAATGGGGCAACCAATCACCTACGATGCCATGCAAAAATGTATCAACAAAGCGCGTCAGAATCTGATGTGCTTTGCGACTATTCGTAATTCCAATCACTACGGCATTGCTGGTTATTATGTCCTGATGGCTTTGCGGGAGAAAATGATTGGCATATCGCTGACCAATACGGCGCCGCTGGTAGTACCGACCTTTGGGCGCAATGTCGTAATTGGCACTAATCCGATAGCGATTGGTTTTCCGGCTGGAAAGGAGCGTCCCTTTTTATTGGATATGGCAACTTCGACTGTGCCTCGCGGCAAATTAGAAGTTTACGCTCGCAAAGAGCAGCCTATACCTGATAGCTGGGCGTGCGGTGAAGATGGTCTACCTTCCACTGACCCGGTTAAAATGCTCAACCTGATGATTAGTCGCGGTGGTGGTGGCTTATTGCCTCTCGGCGGTGCTACTGAATTGACTAGCGGCCATAAAGGTTATGGACTGAGTGCCATGGTTGACATACTCTGTGGGGTTTTGTCAGCCGGCGCCTACGGCACTGCCGTCTATGGTCAAAAAAATGTACCTGCCGGAGTCGCTCATTTTGTTGGCGCTATTAATCCCGATGCTTTTCTCGGGCTTGCCGAACTCCAGCGCAATCTCGACAACTATATTCAGATGCTGAAAAATTCCGAAAAAGCCGTTGGCCAGCAGCGTATCTATGTCGCCGGCGAAAAAGAATACGAAGCCGAAGAACAGAATGCCGAAACTGTCCCGCTCGAACCTAAAGTTTTCGATAACCTTAACCGCATCGGGCAAGAATTCGGCTTGACACTATCATTGGCGTGAAATAAACTTCACAGCAGTGGACAATTTGCGGGAAAATTGGGATAGGATTGAAAATCTTATACAGTTTTTTCGCAAATTGATTAAATAATCATTTTTATCATTAGTCCGATTTCTGCTCTCATTGTAAAAATATTTTTAGTTTACCTAATCAATGTGGTAAATTAAAATAAAAATAGGTCGAGGTGATGATATGAGAAAAATCCTATTTATTATCATTAGCATGTTAAGTTTTAATCTGCTACTGGCCGCTACTGATACGCTGAGGGTTGACTTGACAATTCAAAATAATGATGTTGATTGGTGTAATTTACAATGGCCTCAGTCGGACACAATCACACAAGGGAGTGAATTCTGGGTCTATGCTCAGGTTTGGGAACCAGGCATCACCGATCAAACCGGACAAGGAACAGGAATTCAAGCCTGGATTGGTTATTCTACAATCAATAATGACCCAGCGTCAACTGACTGGACTTGGATTTCAGCAACTTATAATGTCGATGTCGGTAATAATGACGAATATAAAGCCAATTTAGGGAGCGCTATTTCGAATCCAGGAGTGTATTATTATGCCAGTCGTTTCTCTTTAGACGGTGTGACCTTTAAATATGGCGGTTACTCCAGCGGGTTCTGGGACGGTACTAATAACGTCAATGGTACCTTGACCATCATCCCCAACAATCCCCCTGTCCTGACAGCCATCAACGACCAGATATTAATTGAAGACACACCAATTTTTTTAGTGCTCCAGGCAACTGACCCGGAATTCGATCCTATCACTTTTAATGTAACCGGTGGCAGCAATAACACGGTTTTAGCAAGTGTCGGACATGATACGCTCTATTTATTCCCTGCTCTTAACTATTTTTCGATCTCACCAATTAGTTTCATTATTACTGCCAGCGATGGAAGGGGGGGCGTGGCTGCCGACACTTTTCTGGTTGCAGTCAATGGCGTTAATGACCCACCCTTCATTACAGCTCCTACTATTCCAATCGGCGTCGAAGGTCAGCCTCTCACTTTCACTCTAACCGCGACCGATCCCGATAACGATGTACCGGTCTGGTCAGCTGTTAACCTTCCGACGGGGGCTAATTTCATCGATAATCACAATGGCAGTGCAACCTTTAGTTGGACGCCTAATTACAATCAGGCAGGTGTTTATCAGAATTTGTTATTCATCGTTTCCGACAATCAGGGGAAAAGCGCCCGCCTCAGTTTGACTCCTCCATCTATCCGGTCCATTCAAAACAGGTAAAACAACAGTACCATATGTCACCGTCACGAGTTCTAGCACTAATTCTAACAAGTATATCTTTACTCCAAGCCGATAGTGATTCTCTTCTGGTAAATTTAACGATACACAACAATTCATTGGATTGGTGCAATTTGCAGGAACCAGGGAACGCTTCTATCACTTTTGGTTCTAATCTAAAAGTCACTGCGCGTGTTTATGATGAATTCCTGACCAACCAACCAGGTGCTCACCCTGACATCAGCGCCTGGATTGGCTATTGCCAGCATAATACAGCACCATCTAATCCGGAATGGACCTGGCTTCGTGCTGATTTTATAAAAGATATTGACAATCACGATGAATATGGCTGCAATATTGGTATTTACCTCAAAACACCGGGAAAATATTATCTCGCAAGCCGTTTTGCTCTGCCCGACAGTCTCTGGGTCTATGGAGGATACAATCACCTTGGTGGTGGCTTTTGGGATGGCAATACCTCCCGGAGTAGTGAAATTACAGTACTTGACTCTTCCTCATTTTTATTCACTTCGAATTCCCTCCCCAAGGAATATCTTTTATATTCTCCCTTCCCTAACCCTTTTAATAATGTGACGATTATTCGTTTCGATTTGCCTGAAAAAATAGATGTCCAAATCGCAATTTTCGATCTACAGGGGCAACTGGTACGTTCCTGGAACCAGGGCTCTCTCCATCCGGGACAATATCAACTTATCTGGAATGGCACTAATCAACAGGGCATCAAAATCACAAGCGGCTGTTATTTACTTTTAATGCAAACCACCAATACTAGATTTACTAAAAAAGTGCTTTTATTAAAGTGAGATTATTGACAAATTTTTCAAATATTATTAATTTTTAAAAAAGATCGAAATGAAGAGAATGAAAACATTTTTAAGTAATAAAGGAGGTAAACAAACTATGCGGAACTTAATATTACTACTTTGCGTGCCTGCTTTTGTATTTGCAACAACCTACACAACGATTAATATTGAAGGTGCTAATTCAGGTTGGGAAAGTGACGAGGATTTCAGCATCTCTACCAGCAATGGAACGCTGTACTTTACCTGGGATGCGGATTATCTTTATCTTGGCATTAATCATAGTGAGGCAGATTATGGAAATTTAGCGACATTCATCTGGTTCGATACCGATCCCCTTGAAAACGCGAATGGCAGCACCTCGGGATATGCTTGGTCCGGATTTGTAACATTGCCATTCAAAGCCGATTATGTTATAGTTTGGAAAAACCAGTCCGGTAGTGATTATATTGAAATTCAGCATTATAATGGCTCAATTTGGGGTCAAGTCGCATCCGCCAATTCTACTGAATTAAACAGTGGAAATTACTATGTGCAATTCGCTATAGGGACGGATTATCGTGAAGTTCGCATTAAAAGGAGCACTATTGGTTCACCAAGTGCGATAAAACTATGCTCTTTTACCGAACAGCAATGGGGATCATATTGGAGATATTTTGGTTGGCCTTCCGATGGATGGACTGACGCCAACAGAAGTAGCGGACAGTCGTTTACCCATTACCAGGGTTACCCATTAAGGGAAAATATTGTCCCTGATGACAATATGTATCATGATGCCAGCGACGCTTCATTGCCTGTTACATTGACCAACTTCTCAGCAAAAACCCTTGAAAAATCCATCCATCTTTCCTGGGCTACTGAATCCGAAATTGAGAACCATGGTTTTATTTTATATCGTGCCATTGGTAATGGTGATTTTAATTTGCTGGCATCTTTTACCAATTGTGATGCTTTAAAAGGACATGGCACCACTACCTCAGCCAATCATTATTCTTACCTTGACAATGCCGTTTCAGCCGGTTCGACTTACCGCTACTTACTCGCTGATATTAATTATCGTGGGCAGGAGACCAAACATTTTGACCGCATCGTCGAAGTGACTTTCGCACCTTGCGCTTTGCAGGCAATTTATCCCAATCCATTTAATCCATATACCACTATTACTTATTCCGCACCGGATAATACTAAAATTACTTTCTGGATATACGACTTACTCGGGCATCCTGTCTGGAATCGCACTGTAATTCACGATGCGGCTGGAAGTTATCGGCTTAAGTGGGATGGCGTCAATCAGTCTGGCGATAAACTCGCAACCGGTATGTATCTCCTAAAGATGAGCAGCGAGGAATTTACCACTGTGCATAAATTATTGCTAATTCGCTGACCTAAATCTATCTCGCTATTATCAAAATTTTGAAACAAAAAAAGCCTATCGAGCGATAGGCTTTTTTTGAGAGGGAAGGAAGGAGATTAAAGCTCAGTAAGACGGAGCTCAAGCTGAATGCTTACACTCACTTGTGGAGCTAAATGAATATCGTACCAGGGAATAATCACCGAACTTTGATAGACCCGCTCGAATCCGGCTTCGGAAAGTGAAACCGTCTCGACCGGAAAACGCCAGAACTCGCCGACTGTTGGGGCACAAACCTCTGCCTGGAACTTATCCCATTCATTGACAACGCCTAAAGTCTGCACACCATTTAGTACTCCTTCACTGTTCAAGGCGCTTTGTTCCAGCTTTTTCCCATCGGCAATGTAATAGCGGTCGGACGAGTTGCCTCCTAACAGGGCGAAGTTAAATTCAGGACCAAAACGGAAAACATTTTCCCGTTCACCCTTATTCGTCAAGCGGTATTCTATCAAAATACTCATTCCCTTTAGAGTAATCTTCTTCTCAATGGCGCAGCGTTGCCAATTGACCCAGCCCAGTCTTTGGAACAGCACGGTTCGATTCTTTTCATTAATCTGATAGTCGAATTTTCCAAAGATAAAATCGCTGTCTTCGTAGTATTCCCCTGCTCTGAATTTTTCTAGCGAAACTCCGGGGTGGATGACATGGTCAAGCAAATTTTTCCGCGGATACTGGTCATATTTGAGATATTTCTCCAGCCCCTTTTCCTTACTTAATACTAAATCGTGAATACTGCCGCTGACATTCTCATTTTCCTGGCGGTCGGCTAAGGCAACTTTACGGTGATAGGCTTCCCGATAGCGCTTAAGGGTATTGAGCAGGTTGAAAGATTGCGGCAATAAACTTAATTCCTGCATGATACCGCCGCGGTGCGGCGCCAGAGCTATGTTCAAAGTACCATCATCAATGAGAATTTCAGCCGTGCCGTCGGCGTCGATATCAATAATCTCAGTCCGGAAACCGCGGCGCCCTTCAATCTGATTCAGAAGAAGCTGACAGCGTAAAAGTTCTTGATAAATAGCATGGCGCAGGTGAGGCAGATAAAGTCCACCGAAAATCCCGTGCCAGTAAGCACAATTACAGGTGCCGCGCCAGAGATGTTCCTGGGCTGTGGAAAGTTTCTTCTGCTGGCTGGGTGTTAAGCTGGTAACAGAAAGATTTTGCAGACGACGCGATAGGTGCAGCATCTTCTTCTGCATCCAGTTGCCTTCGTCGTACTTGTAGAGAAAATTGCGCCAGATGCCGCCTTTCAGGAACGGTCGCATTTCATCAATGCGGTGCTTGGCTTCCAATTCATGGATGATTTCGCCAAACTTTTCGCCGCTTTGCCAGGGCAATGACCATTCACTCATTTCAAAATAGGAGGCAGTCGGCAAGTAAATCCGCCCTTTGGGCGCATGCTGCTCGTACCATTCCTTCAAGGTCATCGTCTTGAGCCATTCGGAATTATGCTGCAGTAGCGTTAAAAAGTCTCGCAGCCAATTCTGTTCGAAAACCTGTTCGTAAGTACCAGGCCAAACGCCGAATTTTTCGCCATCGTCCACCATGACGATGACGTTTTCACCATCTTCCGTAGCAAACTGGGCAAGATAATCGAGCGTCGCCTGCGGTTCCTTGAAAGGTATCGCATAGCGCAATTTCTGACTGATAGGGAAAATGCCCAAGACCCACCCTTCTTCTTCAGTCAAAAAGTGACCGGTGAGTTCCTGCTCGGTTTTGCCATTACTTAAAAAGTGATAGTCATCTACAGTAATGTATTTGATGCCGGCTTGCGCAATGGGTTTAGCCAGATGCGGCTCCCAGACCCTTTCCGTCAGCCACAACCCCTGCGCTTCATAGCCGAAGCGCTCTTTGATATAAGTATTAAGGCGTTGAATTTGCCCGATTTTGTCCTTCTCTGGAATCATACTCAAAATCGGCTCAAAAAAGCCACCGGATATAATTTCAACATTACCGCGGGCAACAATGCTGGCAAGCCGGTCGAGGTATTCCGGATGATGCTGCTCTAACCATTCCAGTAAGCAACCACTAAAGTGAAAAGTAAGGTGAATGGTTGGAAACTCTTCGATGACCTCGATAAAAGGCAAATAGCAACGCCGGTAGGCTTCTTCGATGACAAAATCGAAGTTACCTACCGGCTGATGATTGTGTATTCCGAAAATGAAATTGATTGTTTTCAAAAACGCCTTTTATAACATTTTCGTTAATTTGAGGACGGTTTCAACCACGCGACAACTATAGCCCCACTCGTTATCATACCAGGAAACGACTTTGACAAAATTGCCGTCAATTACCTTGGTCAAGGCAGCATCGAAAACAGACGAGTGCGGATTGCCAATGATGTCGCTACTGACAATAGGATCTTCACAGTATTCAAGAATACCTTTCATTGCGCCTTCTGCCGCGGCTTTCATAGCAGCATTGATTTCGTCTTTAGTCGCCGGCTTCTCTAACTCACAGGTCAAATCAACCACCGAGCCGTCCGGAGTGGGCACACGCATGGCAAAACCATCCATTTTTTTATCGAGAGCAGGGATAACCAAGCCAATGGCTTTGGCAGCGCCGGTCTTGGTCGGGATGATTGAAAGCGCTGCCGCCCTTGCCCGTCGTAAATCTTTATGCGGAAAATCAAGAATGACCTGATCATTGGTATACGAATGAACCGTATTCATCAAGCCGCGTTTGATACCAAAATTATCGTGCAAAACTTTGGCAATTGGCGCCAGACAGTTGGTAGTGCAAGAGGCATTCGAAATAAATACCGCTGATTTGGTCAGCATTTCGTCGTTGACCCCAGGCACCAGGGTGACATCAACATCTTCTTTGGCATCGGCGGGAACAGTCAAGACGACCTTTTTCGCCCCAGCCTGAATGTGTTTTTGCATACTATCGCGATTACGGAATTTACCGGTCGCTTCAACGACAATTTCGACGCCTAATTTTCCCCAGGGCAGAGCCGCAGGGTCTTTTTGAGCAAAGACTTCAATCTTTTTACCATCGACGATTAAAAAATTCTCTTCCACGGCGATGGTACCGGGAAACTTCCCGTGAATCGAGTCATACTTCAACAAATGCGCCAGAGTCTTGGCATCCGTCAAATCGTTGATTGCCACGATGTCAAGCTTGGGATTTGTGTAAGCTGCTTTAAAAACTAATCGTCCAATCCGTCCAAACCCATTGATGGCGATTTTTGTTGCCATAGCTTAACTCCTTCTGTTCGTTATAGGTTATTCTTTTTTCACTATGTCAAAATTCAGGCAAATTTATATGCTTTCTAATATTCTTCCAAAGAGTTTATCCTCATAAATGATTACGGCTGGCTATAATCTGTGCTTTTGTCCAGCAAGCACTACTAAAAAATTAGAATAATTGTTAGGATTAATGTCATTGAATCGGTTTAAACGGCAATCGGTCATTTTCTTGCTGCCCTCAACTTCTATCATATTGGTGAGAATATTTGGAAAATCCAGAGAAAGGGTAGCTATTTTCTCAGAAACTCACTGAAATCATAGCCCAGATTGGCAAGGCGCTTTTGATTTTGTCGCAGCACATTTATTATGGTTTCGATAGCAACGATGTTGGTAATGCCGTATTGAATATTAGCCTGGGATTCAAGATAAATTTCGCCTGTATAAGGCATCTGCAAATCGTAGCGCGACATATCAAAATTATCTGGCGGTTTGAACACCACCTGATATTCTGCCGCCGCCGATTTCGCCATTCCGACCCACTCAAAATTGGGAACACCATCACGAATAGCCAGTACAATACCACCGCTAAAACCGCGATTAAACAGAGCATCGACTAAAAAATTGCCATCACGACTGCGGCGGGGATCACTGACCAATCCGTGGGTCACCATTTTATAGCCCCGCGGGAACCCCATTAAATAGACAAAACTGCCCCATTGCAGGTCACGAGCTTTACCCAATTTAAAAGGGAAAACCGGAATTATTTCTTTCTGAGGACTTGAAAAGCGCCGCCCTAAAATAGCAATATCATTGCCCTTATCTTTTAATAATACCTCTAAATCTTCACCCGCTGGTAAATCGGTGATGTAATTACTTTGCATTTCTCTAAAAGCAATGCTCTGGATAAACTGGCGGCGTTGCCCCTCAATATCGAGATAGTGGATGATAGTATCGGGAAAATCAATGATGTGTGCACAGGTCAAAAAGGCAATTTTCCGGGAATCGCTGAGAATGACCGTGGCAGTTCCCGAGGCGGTGTTATTAAAATAAGTAATTTTTTCGCTTTTAGTATTGAGGATGTTCTTATCTATGTCTTTTAACAGAATACGCTGGTTTTCATCGAATTTGTAGGATTTATAATAAGCGATACTATTCAAGAGCCGAATCGAACTACCGGCTTGCTCGATTTGAGCAGAACAGTTTGTAGCAGGAAATTCCGTATCGTAGTTGCCATCAGATTTAAAAGTAACGACCGGCGTATTACGGAGAGTGCAAGCATTCAGCAGCATAAACCCCATAATCAAGCTAAAAGCTCCATAAAAACACCAAATTGTCTGCCTATTAGCCATTCTAGATTAAATCTAAACTATTTTTGGGAAAAAAGATAGGTTTTACCAGCCGGGACCGCGTCTTAACCCTCCGCGCTCTTCATATTTAATGTCACGAAGGGTAGGAGAAATAATGTTAATCAATAGACTATATTGTTTGCCGTATCCAGAAGGTGTCCAGCTGAATGCCAGTTGCCAGCAATGCAAATTACGCTCTATCTGAAAATCCTGGCTCACTAACTTTTTCGCAACGAGGTCAAAGTTAGCACGGTAATTTAACCGCCATTTCGCAGTCAAATTGAGTTTGAGATTCATTGACATCCAGAAACTCTCGTTTTTAATTCCTGAAATAGGATAAGTAGGATAAGAAAGATTATAGCGCAGGCTAAAACTGGCATTCCATAGCTCGCCGCCCTCTGTGCTTATTGACTCGCGTGCTTTCTCCGAAATCGTATTGCTGTAAGACGGATTTAAAATTGCATCGGTTAGTGTGTCATTCATAGCAGTATCGGCATATGTTGGAGTAACTGGAATTCTGCCGAACCTTTTTCCCGCCAACGTAAAACCGGTCGAAGCGCTCAAGTTAGTTAGGCGTGGCAGGGGAATGCCGTTCCAGGTTTGATACCACTGATTCACGCGTCGGCCTTCGCTTATCTTGTACAAATCGTGGGTTGCACTCACATTTAGCGCAATTTTTTTGGTAACCTGAGTGCGGAATAAAGTTGTGATTGGCGCCCAGCGCAAACTATCAGCAGCGAAATAATAAATGGTGGACAGATTGAGACTGAACAGGTCAATTTTTTTAGCGACGCCACCAGTCATAGTTTTCATCTGAAAAAGATTGCTGAGACTGATGGGCATCGCTCGATATTCGCCACTGGGCGTTGCACCAATCAGAGTATTGCGGAACGGATCAAAAATACAGGACCGACCGAGCGTATCAATGCCGGTAATGACATAGCGCGGATTCCAGCCACTGATTTCTTTGGTAAAATCAGGCCGATAGGACAAACCAATCGAAGGCGTCATTACATGGCGAAACCCCTGCAAAGCGCCGATGCGAACGGGAAATAAACCGTAAAGCTTGGTCTGGACGTTAAGACTGGCGCTGCCGGTATGACGGGCACGAAATCCGGCGACTTTGTGTCCGACAATGATATTGTTCTCAACGACAAAGCGGCCGCTATCATCATAAACCGGTTCTTCATATTCAAACACCCAGCCTTCGTCGAGATTCAGACTCTGACTAATTGTGATTATCCCCAATAGCTTCTGGGCACTACTAAAATTAATGTTATGGGTGATTGCGCTGCGGGTAACATTCTCTTCTTGCCAGGCAAAAGTCGTGTCGTCCAGCTGCTCGCTCTGATAATAAATATCCTGCTTATTGCTCAAGCGTGAACTTATGCCAAAATAAATATTGTTATACCAGCGGGCGCGGCTGCTACTTTGACCTGGGCTAAGCGGAATTAAGGGCTTTTGAGAGCGCACAAAGGAGACATTGGGGAATGAACGATTGATATAATTAAAGCGCTGATTCAAAGCAGTCGGCGCTTCCTGTCGCATGGTCTGGGCTTGCAGATTAAGTTCCTGATTCAAATTTACCGAAAGCGAATAAGGTGTTCCACGCCAGGTTTTTGATAATGTTGCATTACTAATCAGGAACTGGTTCAGACGCTCGTCGCGGTCAAAGCGCACTTTTTTATTCATTTCTTCATCGCTAACGAAATGACCACCCACATCCAAGCGCATGGTAGGGCTAAAAGTCTGCGAATGGCTTATATCCAGGCTCCATTGTCGTTTGGGTGCATTTGACAGAAAATCATCTCGGAAGGTACCGCTAATCGAACCACTAAAACGGTAGCGTTTAACATAGCGTGTTCTGTAATGCAAAAACATACCCTGCTTGTCGTAAAAATCACCGGTCAGGCAAAAATCCATATAGTCATTCGGTGCCCAGAAATAGCCAAACCCGCGCAGCGCTCCGCCGGTGAATTTGCTATCACCGTATGATGGCATAATCCAGCCCGAATGTCGGCGTCCCCCCTTATTGGGGAAAACACCAAATGGCAATCCTATCAGCGGAATATCATGAATATAGAGAATTATTGGACGAGCAATGATTTTATCTTTGAAAATGATTTTCATCTCTCGACTACGGAAATAAAAATGTGGCTTCTCCGGCAAATCGCAGGTAGTATAAACCGCGTTCGCTACATAAAAGACCTTTTTGTCCATCTTACTGATGCGGTCACCATAATAAAAACCGTCTTGCTCTCTGGTTTTTCCCTGGATGATGCGTCCGCGCTGGGTCTTCAGATTGTAAACCATCCTCTCGCCGGCAAACGGTTCGCGTCCACTCTGATAAAGTGTGGGTAAGTTACTGGCTGTGGTGTCTTCCATTTGCGCTGGCAGTGGCTCGGCATAGAGCAAATTATCATTCCATTCAATCCGAATTTTACCCGCCGCTAATTGTGTATCGCCAGAACGAATATTGGCATTCTGTATCAGAATGGTCTTTTTATCCAGTACATAATAGTCAATGCATTCAGCAGCATAGACGATTGTGGTGTCGAGATCGTGATTGGTAGGGTGCGGTACAAAGCGCCCTTCAGTGCCGCCAATGACCAGAATGCGTGCCAGTTTATTATCACTAAATTTCATGCGCACTGTGTCGCCGCTGACTTCATTCAGTCCCTGAATAACACTATCTTCTAAGACATGATACTGACTGGTCGCCATGCTATAGACCAGAATTGAATCAGTGCGTCCCTCTTTGAAATAGATTTCCATAAATCGGCCAGTGATTTCGTCATAGGTTGGGATAGTATCGCGGGTGCTCTTAGCGGTAGTGTCAGCCGGCAGGTAGGCTTTGCCACGCGCGCTGGCATGTGCATCTTCGAATATGAAAAGCGCGTCCAGCTGTTCCTGGCGAAAATGCAGTTTCATCAGGCGACCAGTTAGTTCTTGACGGTCACTAATGACTTTGGGATTTTCAGTGAGAACTGCCGTTTCCAGGGAGTCAGTATAAGTGAGCATTTCGCCCGTCGCAGTAAAATCCTGGCGCCAGATGACGACCTGATGTTCAGCAGAAAAATTGCCAGCCTCTTCAGCCAGAAGGATACGTTGCCCGCAAATTTTGAACTCCTCAGTACCACTGGAATCGTAGCGTGTCAAGACCGGTGATAGGGTGGCTTCAATATTACCGGTTGAATTAAAATAAATCAGACTGTCAGCCGCCAGGGAAGTGCGTCTTTTATTATCTTTAATCTGCGCTCTGCCAAGAGCAACTGACTTTTTCTGGGGAGCGAAATAGGTTAAAAGGTCAGCGCTAACCGTCCGGTCGCCATCCTGCAAAATGACCTCCTGCCGGGCTTGCGCCTGATCTTCCTTAACCAGATAAGTCAGCCGGCGCGCTTTAATTGTCAGGCTGTCATCCCGCAGTTCCGGCTTTCCGTGGGCAATCAGTACCTCTTCATTGCTATAATAAGTCAGCGTGTCTGCCTGCAGCGTCTTATGGCGTTTCGTAGCCACAACATGCCCGTAAAAATCAGCGCGCTGCTCCTTCTCATACCAATAGGCTAAATCGCAGGCTAATTGCAATTCGCCTTTTTCGAATAGGACATTGCCGGTAAGCTTCTTAATGGGCACATCGCCACGCATGAACTGCTCTAGACGATCGGCCCGAATCAGACGCAGGCGCTCGCGGGACTGTGACCAGGCGCTGTCCATCACCAGAATTACACTTAAAATTAAAATTAGATAACGTGCTAGTTTAAAAATTGTCACTTTCCGGTATACCTGCCATTATTGCCACAGATTTTCCGCAACGCCATGAATCCAACGACTTGCATCATTGGTAAATATAAAAATTCTGAGACTTTCTTCTTAGTAATCATTTTAGCCAATTGCCTATGACTTGAACTCGGCATAGCATTTGTGAACGTTTTTCGATTATATTTTTCCAAAAATGAGTTGCGCGGTATTGATTTTTACCTTGCTTTTATACTCAGGACGAATAAAATTAACTATAGCATGGCAAAGCAATTAATGAGGTATAAAAGTATGAAAAATGAAATTAGGCTTTTACTCTTAATCAGCGTGATTGGGTTGCTAATAGGGCTTACCGGCTGTTCGCGCGATGCGCAGCGTCATTACGAGCTCGGCAAATGGTATCATGAAAAAGGTTTAATCAACGAAGCGATTTTAGAATATAAAAACGCCGTGCGCCTCAATCCTGATTTTTACCAAGCCCATCATAGCCTCGCTTTGGCATATACCAAGAAAGGTTGGTACGAATATGCACTGAAAGAGGCTGAGACCTCGTTTGATTTGCATCCAAGTGACGAAGGATACCGTTTAATTCAAATAATCAAAGAAAAGCAGCGGCTAGAACCAGTGTTAACAGGAACTGCTCCTGATTCACTCAAACCATGACATGCTTTGGCGGTATTATCACCATCAGTACCAGCCATAATTTCAGCCAGTCGCCGGAGTGACATCCCCGCATTTTTTGGCGACTGGTTTTTAAATAGCGTTCACCAGGGTTTTGCTGAAGTCGTTCATCCCTTTACTCACCAGAAACAGCAGGTTTCGCTGCACCCGGAAAAGGTTGCGGCAATAGTCTTCTGGTCGAAAAATTATGCCCCTTTTATGCCCCTTCTTCATGCCATCGAAGACATTTACCAACGCCGCTTTCTGTTTCACTTTACAATTAATGGTCTTGAGGGAGATGCAAAATCAATTCTGGAGCCGCGCGTACCTGACACAGCCATGGCAATAGATACAGTTCAGAAACTGGCAGAACGCTACGGTCCGGAGACTGTGCTTTGGCGGTTCGATCCCATCGTCTTCACCAACCTGACTCCACCAGCTGAAAGGGAAGCCGCCTTCGAGCGCCTCGCATGTGCTCTAAATCATAAGGTGCGACGCTGTTATATCAGCTTTATCGATTTATATGGCAAAGTCTTGCGCCGCTTGCAAAAACCGGAAGTTGCTGCTCGCCTGCAATTGCAAAAACCGCATACCACAGAAATGCTGACTTTTGTCGAACGTCTAAAAATAATCGCTTCCAACAATGATATTCAACTTTTTACCTGCTGTGAAAATTGGTTGGCAGGAGCGACCGGCATTGCACGCGGACACTGTATTGACGCTCTCTTGCTGCAATTCCTCTACCCCGAGACAAAATTCAACACCAAACTAAACCCTACTCGTCCCGAATGTGGTTGCTATGCCAGCATAGACATCGGAACTTATAACACCTGTCATCATCGCTGTCTTTACTGTTACGCCAATTTTTAATTCATAAAATCTGTATACTGATACTAAATTAGCTGGTAAATTGACGAGTATCTTGAAATTTTGGAGAATTATATGAACAAATCTTTACCAATCCTGATTTCTATCGCCATGCTTTTCTTTTTAACAGCCTGTGTGACGACCGGTAAATATCAACTCAAAGTCGAGGAAGCCAATCGCTGGCTCCTCGAACTCCAGACCATGCGCAAGAATCTGAGCGATTGCAGTGACGCCCTGAAAAATACTCAGAGTGTCCTTGATAGCTTGAATAACCTGGTGCAAAACCTGAATGGTCATATTCAAACCTTAAAAGCTACTATCAGTGACGATGCCCAAAATATTACCACCCTGAAGAACGCCCTCGAAGCTACCGCATCCCAAAAAGACTCCATCATCATTGTTTTGACTAATGCTAAAGAAAGTGCTGAATCTCACATCCGTCAATTAGACGAAGAAGCTTATCACCTTCGCCATGAAAAAGAACATCTGCAACAAGCTTTAACCGAACTCAACCAGCGTTATCAACAACTCTCTCAACAAATCCAGGGTAATCAAGACCAATTGCAGGCTCTTCAGGCTGCAAACCAGCAACTGCAAAATGAAATTGACCAGCTGAGCCTCGAAAAAAATGCTGCTATCGAAAAACTAAAAGTGGCTTATAATGATCTCGTCAAAAACCTTCAGCAGGAAATCGAAAATGGCCAGATCCAAATCACTCGCCTGCAGGATAAACTCTCTGTTAAAATTCTCGAAAAAATCATGTTCGAATCAGGCCAGGCTGAAATCACTCCCGAAGGTGAAGCCCTTTTAGCACGCTTAGCACCAATTTTAATGCAGCTCGAAAACCAGCAAATCAGAATCGAAGGACATACCGATAATATTCGCATTGGCAAAGATCTCAAATCAATCTATCCCACCAACTGGGAACTTTCTACGGCTCGCGCGACTAATGTCGTACGCTATCTAATTGAAAAACTCAACCTCGACCCAAAGCGTATCTCTGCCACTGGTTATGCCGAATATCATCCCGTCGCCAGTAACCGCACCGCGGCTGGGAGAGCTCAGAACCGCCGCATCGAAATTGTGGTAGCGCCAATTGATATTGACCGGGTCGTCAGTAAACCCACGGAATAAAATCATGAAAAAGAATATCACTATCGCCTTTTTCGATACTAAACCCTATGACCAGGAAACCTTTGAACGTGTCAATAATGATTTTCATTTTCGCCTGAAATTCTTCAAAAATCATTTGACTCCTGATACTACCATTCTGGCACAAAATACCGCTGCTGTCTGCGCTTTTGTTAATGATACTTTGAACAAAATCGTCATTGAAGACCTTTACCAAATGGGTATCCGCTTAATTGCTTTGCGTTGTGCCGGTTACAATAATGTTGATTTGCGCGCTGCTTACCAGAGAATCCATATCGTTCGAGTTCCCGCCTATTCACCCTATGCCGTAGCTGAATATACCGTCGCCTTAATTCTGACTCTAAACCGAAAAATTCATCGGGCTTTCTATCGGATTCGGGATGGCAATTTTACTATTACTGGTTTGAAAGGCTTTGACATGTTCGGGAAAACAGTCGGCGTCATCGGAACCGGCAAGATTGGCAGGGTTTTAATCCAGATATTAAAAGGTTTTAGGATGCGGATTCTGGCGTACGACCCAATGCCTGACCCTCTCTTTGCTCAGGCAAGCGGCTGTGAATATGTAGACCTCCCCAGCCTTTATGCACAGTCGGATATAATCTCCCTCAACTGTCCTCTTACCAAAGAAACTTACCACTTGATTGATCGTGAGAGCATCAACCAGATGAAACACGGCGTCATGCTAATCAATACCGGTCGCGGTCACCTCGTTAATACAAAAGCATTAATCGAAGGATTAAAATCGGGTAAAATTGGCGCCGCCGGATTAGATGTTTATGAAGAGGAGAGCGACATTTTCTTTGAAGATTTTTCTAATCAGGTGCTTAGCGACGATGTACTGGCGCGTTTGTTAACCTTTAATAATGTCCTGATTACTTCTCATCAGGGCTTTTTCACTGAAGAAGCCCTGCTAAATATTGCACAGACGACGCTGCAAAATGTCAAAGCTTATTTTAGCGGTGAGCCTTTAGATAACGAAATTTGCTATCATTGCAATGCCCCGCGTTGTCGTCACAAAGAAGCCGGGCGCTGCTTTTAATCCTTATTCGCATTTTATTGATATTCTTCAAGGTAAATCTCTTCGTCCTGTGGCTGTTTGCGTTTTTTCTGGCGGTCACCTTCATTAATTTTGTACGATATTCCTAAAAAAACCATGCGACTATCGCGCCAGCGACTGAGGTAGGTTTTAAAATTGGAACCATAGGTCACCATATCAAAATTACTCGACTTCAAAAGATCCGCTATGCGGATGTTCATTGTCAATTTGCCATCTAAAAAGACCTTGCGCAAACCCACATTGACCGAATACATGGCTTTGGTACGCCCTTGCCCACCACCACTCATAAAACCACGGCCAAACTGTCCACCCATTCCTGAGAGAGATGGAGAATTATAGAACAAATAAATCTGGAAATCGGTGGTACGATTGAGTGTTATCATTGAAGTTATTTTTGTATTCCAACTGGTACTCTGCTGGGCTTCCTTCTGGGTAATGTACGGTCCATTCATCTCGGAATGAAAGAAATTCCAGTTGGCATTGAGACGCCACCACTTTGTGATGCGATGGTCAAGAATTAACTCCAGTCCATACGAACGGCTGTTGTTTAAGTTTTTAAAAGTAGTATAAGTTATCCCGTCGTCACCTAATTCGGTAATCCGCGTTATCATGCCATTGACCTGCCGGTAATACAAATTAGCATAAACCGAGGTCCGCATGGTTTCCCAGAAATTGCTTAATTCCAGCGCATCAACATACTCAGGCTCAAGGTCTGGATTACCGAATGACAAGTTCTGTGGGTCAGAGTAATCCACAAAAGGATTTAGAGCACGCGAGTAGGGCCTATTAATCCGACGGGAATAATTCATTTGTACGCCCTGACCTTCTTGAAAAGTATAGCGTAAAAAGCCACTCGGGAAATAACTAAAATAACTGTGACGATTGGTCTGATTAGTGGTCTTTAAATCAGTGAAATTGACGGCTTGCTCCAGACGGAGACCGAGCTGGTATTGCAATTTTTTCCAGCCGCTAGTGTAAATACCGTAAATAGCATGAATCTGCTGATCATAGATGAAATGATTGGTCGCATTGGTATCAGTGACCCATAGATTCGATGAATAGTCGTAATTGAGTAGACGGTAGTCAGAATCACTGCGACGAAAAGTACTTTTAAATCCGGCTTCCAGCTTATTGAGCTGATTAAATGGATGAACATAATCGCTCTGAACAGTTAAAACCTTCCGTCGGTCGTCTGAAAAGGTGTTTTGCAGTAAATCGGGCAAACGCCCCGGCGTATAATCAGGATAGAAATACTGCTGTACCGCTCTGGTGTCATGGTTCCCGCTACTGGTTGAATAAAAGACATTAGCAGTTAATTCTCGCCCCTGCTCAGCAAAAGTCTTTTTATAATCAAGATTCCACTCCATACCATCATCGCTATGACTATTGTCATTTTTACGGGTGTAATAATCGGTCAGCAACGATTGGTAATCAAGGCTGCTATACGAGGTAAAATTATCGCCAGAAAAACGACGAATATTATACAAACCAGATAAGGTGAGAATGTTCTGGCTATTAATGTAATAATCGGCACCAACTTTGAAATTGTGAAATTGCATATTGTTGTGGAAATCACCCTCTTGATTAAGGTAATTGATGGTATCCCGCAGCGTAAAAGAACGCCGCTGATTACTACCTCCAATCATATTACCGAAGCGATTATCGTAATTAATGAAAAAATTTAATTTATTAAAACGATAATTAAAGTTTATAGAACTGTTATAGCGATTGCTCGTGCCAGCATTCAGAGTAATCACGCCATTGTACCCCGGCGCACGTTTTTTCTTGAGAATTATGTTGATAATACCAACCATGCCCTCTGGATCGTAGCGCGCGGAGGGATTGGTAACTATCTCAATACGGTCAATCATACTGGCGGGAATTTCGTCCAAACTGACAATCTGAGAGGGGCGTCCATCAACTAAGATGGTCACATCAGCAGAGCCGCGCAAACTGACCGAGCCATCAATATCCACAGTTACAGAGGGCACGGTCTGGAGTACATCAGCGGCTGTACCTCCCATCGTCGCTAGATTATTGTCAATATTAACGATTTTCTTATCAAGAGTATATTCGATGGGCTTTTTCTCACCGGTGACGGTTACCGCAGCAAGGTTAATCGCCACGGGTTTTAACCGAATCGTACCGAGATCAATTTGGGGCTTCTGATATGATATTTTGATATCCTTGGCAATAAATTTATTGAAGCCGATAAAGGTCACCTCAACGTCATAACGACCAGGTTGTATACGTTCCAGGAAAAAATACCCTATTTCATTTGTAATCGTACCGGTCACAATCAAGGAATCGTTCTGATTCCGCAGTGCTATGGTCGCATATTCAATTGGTCGCTCGGTGGCAGCGTCAGTAACAAAACCGCTGATTTTGGTCACCGGCGGTGCCTGGCGGGCAGGTTCAGACTGCGCCTGCAAGGACGGCTGACTGAGCATAATAAGAATAGCAATAATTAAAATGTGTTTAATTAATTTGTTTATATCCATCTGCTGTCAAATTCTCCTTTAAATTAAATCCTCTATTAGATACTAAGAAGGCGGATATGGTTAAATGAATTTTAGTCTACTGAGCGGAGAAGAAATTAAATTCACCTGAGTTACAATTACCTTTATTCCCAACTCCATGAATTTATTTGCCCGTAGTCGTTATTTTATACCAAACCCGATATTAAATTGCACCATTCGTACCCGATCTAAAAAATCATAGGCGATGGTTTCGTCGGTCTGCGCAAAGAGGTTCAAAACGGCAAGTTTCATCCAGATGTCCAAAGTTTGCCAGTTCAAGCGGTACGACATTGTCATATCAACATCGCGACGAGCTTGCATTGCCTGAAGGTGCACCATTCCCCCTGGCAAAACGCCGTTAGCCATTTCCTGCCCCTCGTAAAAACCGCGCAGCCGTAAATTAAATCCAGCATGGCTTAGACTGAATTCAGCCTGGTATTTAACATCCGGCTTGTTAGGAAATAAATTTTCATCTGAAATATTGAGAAATTGAGCACCCAGGGTAATGGTCACGGGTTGTACTAATTCCAGGGTAGCATTGAATTCATATCCCTGAATTTTGGCTGTCGTGGCATTCAAAGCGACCGGTGTACTAAAGGCAAAGGGTTTGTAGTAAATCTTGTCACTGAAATCATTGCAAAAATAAATGGCTTTTAGTAAAACAGAGCGAAAAGGAATATCCGCACTTTGCCACTTTCTACCCCAGGTCAGCCCCATTTCGGAAGAAACTACACGCTCTGGAAAAACCGTGGAATCGCGATAAATAGGTGATACCGTTACATCATTTAGATACAAATCGTATAAGGACGGGAAGCGGCTGTTGGCGCCATTATTGATGTAAAAGGAATAAGTAGTTGCAGAAGATTTACCACCCAACTCAATCCCAATCTTGTAATTGATAGTATGATAGCGTGTCGCACCAGTCTCAGCTTGTGGATACATTGTTGATGCAGCTAAATAATAGCGCTCGGTCAGTGCCTGGTCATAGCGCCCGCTCCAGTTCCAATCCATCCATGGTAAAAAATCCAGACCGGTTTCGGTATGATACTTTATCACCGTAAAAAAACCGACCTGATTACGCTCTAACTTCTGAATAAAACGCAGAGAATCTATCGTTCTATTATCAATAAAATCCCAGAGCGTCCGACTGGCAAAACGACTATGTAGATATTCACCGCCGAGATTGACAAGCAAATCACCCCAATGAGTAGCTTTTTCACCACGCCATCCAGTGACTTCATCATTATAGCGGTTAGTAATGACCCGCGCCTGTGGCTGATGCGCCTGTCCAATCGTAAAATAGCGATCACGATTGCGAAATCCTCGATAGAAAAGCTGACTGAACCAGCCGGGACTCGATTTGATTTTACCACGATAGAGAATTGAACCAAGGGTGCGCCTGCCATCAGTTCGATCAATAGTATGCATCTGGTCTAAATCTCGCTCCATAACAATACCACGGAGAATAATCTGATTATCGTTAAAAGTATAACTTGTCACAAGATTATGATAAAGACTTTCGGTTTTGAGTGGTTCCAGAAAATCTTCACCGCTATATTCGGCACTCTTGTAACTGCAACTGTATTTAGCAAACAATTTCCCAAAATCATGACCAAGTCCAAGGTAGCCGTCACGAAGAGCATAATTACCAAGTCGTCCGCTCAGTGTCAGTAAATAAGGCGAATCAGTTGCGCCCTCAATATTCAGCACACCGCCCAGGCTTCCTTCTCCATAGACGGTAGTCTGGCTGCTTTTGATTACCTGCAGTTCTTTGATGTCATTGATGTCAATCCAGGAAATATCGCCAATGGCATTTTGCGTGCTTTGGATAGGAATGCCGTCGTAAACAATAATCACTTGATCGGGATTGGCGCCTCTTATCGAAACCGTTTGATAGCCAGGACTCGTGGTCTGGACTTGTAGTGCTGTCTCTCCCCTTAAAAGGTCACCTAAATCCAGCGGCGCCTGAGCGCTTATCGTTTCCTGGTCGATAATTTTCACATCGGTAGGGACATCCACTTGGTATTTCTTATACTCGCCCGTAATTTCAATCCCTTTGAAGATAATTGGCTTGGGTTCCAACTCTATCACCTTTTGCTGGCGTAAGCTACCAATCGTCAAGCGTTGCGGTAAATAACCTACATGCGAAAAAACCACCATAAGCGTATCTGACCACTCACCCTTCAGAGAGAAAAATCCCTCCCGGTCAGTCGCTGTCCCCTGTGCCTGACCTATAATCTCAATATTGACGCCCAATAAACCTTTGCCATTCTGAGCATCAATTACCCGACCGTCAAACTCACCGGCTACCGACAGGCAAAAAAGGGTGGCAGATAGACTTATCAATCGCCAAAAATTTCCGCAATTTACCATATTCTCTTAAACTTTCCCGGCTTGTTTACCGACACAATTTAAAGTTACTCTTGCTCAAACTACTAATATTGCCAAATCGTCAATTTCTAAAAAACCAATTTTCAAACTTGTGACAGCGAAAGGAATAAACGAAAAAATATTGCCACGACGTTTAATTTAACATGCGGTAATAGTAACGCCTGATCGCAGGCAACATTGCGACAACAACGATTGTCACTCCCATCAAAGAATAAATTAAATGTAAAAGATGTACAGCTCTGATAAACATCACTTCAAAATCAATCCACAGAATCAAGATGATACCAACATAAAAAGCAAAGGACCATGCCCAATGATATTCTCCGAAGGGATTAATTTCTTCACAAAGAGGTAAGCACGGTTTACGTAACAAAGCCAAACCGACCAACAGCGGTAAAACACCTAACACAAAAAAAAGAAAAAGCCCTGGAATCAGAAAATCGGGAAAAGGCGAATGTTCCAACAGGCTAAGCGGCATGCCAATGAGAGAACCATCTGGTCGAATAATCAGGACACTGCCGCCACCCAGCGCACTCACTGCCAAAAACATCAGTAATAACACTAAGAAGTACAGACTCTTAGGACGTTTTTCTTGGGCGTCAATCATTTCTTCTCCATTTTAATACTAATTGAAAATTATGCATTGCTGGGGGCTGAACCAAAGGTTTAATACACGGACAAAAGAGATATAAATAAATTAGACCTGCACTGTATTTAGAAAAAAGCAAAGTCTCAACTACAAGATAAAGCATGATAGGATATTTATTGGTTTGGAAATCGGGGCAGCTTCCGTTTTGCCTTCAAGAAGTTTCCGGCTTCCAATATGAATTAATTACTATACCGTGCTGATTACTTTTGCAGCAATTTTTGCAGGGCTTCCTTAGCGGCTTTTTGTTCTGCCGCGCGTTTCTGGGGAGCGCTACCGAAGCCCAGCCGTTTGCCATCGACGAAAACTGCCAGTTGATAGGTTTTAGCATGGTCGGGGCCAAAAGTTTTTAATAATTTAAAAACAGGCAGAGGTTTGCCACTTTTTTGACAGTATTCGAAGAGTCGTCCTTTATAATTAGTATTTGCTACTTCGTGCCTGGTAACCTGAAATTCTCTTACTAAACGAGCCACCAGGGTGCGAGCAGGTTCCAAGCCACCATCTAAATAAATAGCGCCAACCAGAGATTCTACCGTGCTGGCTAAAATGCGCTGCATTGTCGCTCTATCACGCAAATTGACACTCTTATCAATCTGGACAAATTGTTCCAGGGCAAGTTTTTTACCGAATTGAGCCAGTGTAGTTCCTCTGACTAATTCAGCCCGCAGAGCAGTGAGGTCACCCTCATCTTTATCACGATATTTATTGAAAAGATATTCGGCTACCAATAATCCTATGATGGCATCACCCAGGAATTCCAGTCGCTCGTAAGACTTACCATTGGCGGCTGCCGAGCGGTGTGTTAAAGCCTGGATGAGTAGCTGTTCATTACGGAAGGTGTAGCCGAGGACCTTTTCGATGGGAGTAGTTTTTCTTAAAAGACGATGAAAATTTAATCCTAACAACTTCATTCAAAAACTTTTAGGGCTATCACAGCGTTGTGACCGCCAAAACCAAAATTATTACTCAATCCTGCGATTAATTGTTTCCGGACAGCATAATTGGGCGTATAGTTCAAATCGCATTCCGGGTCAGGAAACTCATAGTTGATAGTTGGCGGAATCAAGCCATTTTTAAGAGTAAGAGCCAGCGCAATAAACTCGACGCCCCCTGCAGCCCCCAGAATGTGACCAGTCATGGATTTGGTCGAGCTAATATTAATCTGATACGCTTGTTCACCAAAGACTGTCTTGATAGCAGTAGTTTCATTTTTATCATTCAGTGGTGTCGAGGTACCGTGGGCATTAATATAACCGAATGAAGTTTTAGGCAAACCCGACATTCGAATAGCATTTTCCATAGCAATGACAGCACCTTTTCCTTCTGGATGAGGAGCTGTCAAATGATAGGCATCAGCGGAAAAGCCATAGCCTACCATCTCGGCGTAAATCGGAGCCTTGCGCTGTAAGGCATGCTCTAATTCTTCGAGGACAATGATGCCAGCGCCTTCTCCCATTACAAAACCATCGCGTTGAGCATCAAAGGGCCGACTGGCAGCCTGGGGGGCATCATTGCGACGGGAAAGGGCTTTCATATTGGCAAAACCCGAAAGTGATAGCGGTGTAATACTGGCTTCTGCACCACCGGTGACCATTACCTCAGCGTCTCCATTGAGGATGTGAAGATAGGCAACCCCGATAGCATGAGAAGCAGTAGCACAAGCCGAAGTGACTGCATAATTAGGTCCACAAAAACCAAATTCCATGGCAATTTGTCCAGGGATAATATCGGGAATCATCATCGGAATGAATAGCGGGCTCACGAAACGATGACTTTTTTGCAAAAGGATAGCGTGTTGAGCTTCCAAGGTGCTGATGCCGCCAATACCTGAACCAACAATGACCCCCACTCTTTCAAGATTTACCGCATTATCCATTAAATGCGCATCACGAACCGCCTGAATAGCAGCAGCTGTTCCAAACTGCGTCACACGGTCCATGCGACTGACATCTTTCGGACTGAAGTAGTCCAGCGGATTAAAATCCCGCACTTCAGCAGCAATTCTTACCGGGTAGTCCGAAGGGTCGAAACAGGTTATCCGGTCAACACCACTCTTGCCATGAATCAGATTTGACCAAAATGTATGGACATCATTTCCGAGTGGGGAAATGATGCCCATACCGGTCACAACAACGCGACGTGTCATATAAGGTGATTTACTTGACTTTAGAATCCAGATACTTCACCACATCGCCAACGGTTTTGAGCTTTTCGGCTTCTTCATCGGGGATTGTTACGCCGAATTCCTCTTCCATCTTCATGATTAACTCAACAGTGTCGAGTGAATCGGCGCCCAGGTCATCAATAAAAGAAGCTTCAAGGGTGATTTTGGATTTTTCGATGCCAAGTTTTTCAGCTACGATGTCTTGCACTTTTTCGAAGTTACTCATACTATCCTCCTTTGATTGGTTTACATTACCATCCCACCATCGACGACTATCACTTGTCCCGTGATATAATCAGCTAATGGCGAGGCTAAAAAAAGAGCTGCTCCGGCGACATCTTGCGGCATGCCGGCTCGATTTAATGGAATACGCTTTAAAAATTCTGCCTGGACTTCGGGTGACAAACCGGCTGTCATGGGGGTTTCGATGAATCCCGGCGCAATTACATTGACCGTCACATTGCGCACTGCCAGTTCTTTGGCAACCGATTTGGAAAAGCCGATAACTCCGGCTTTGCTGGCAGCATAATTGCCCTGCCCGGCATTACCGGTCAAACCCACTACCGAACTGATATTGATTATTTTACCGTAGCGCTGCTTAATAAATTGCTTAGCGGCAGCGCGGGTAGTCAAGAAAATCCCCTTTAGGTTAGTAGTTAGCACAGCATCCCACTGTTCCTCTTTCATGCGTAAGAGCAGAGTATCACGGGTGATGCCGGCATTATTAATTAGAACATGCAGGGCACCAAATTTCCCCACGATATCATTGATAAGAGCATCAACCTGTTCGCCATTAGTCACATCGCAAGCTAGAGCATCAAATAAGAAGTTACGTTCCTTGAATTTTGCGACTGCCCCACTCAGGGCATCATCGTTGTAATCACACAAAATAACCGTTGCATTGGCTTCGGCAAACTTCTCCGCAATGGCAAAGCCGATTCCCCGACCTGAGCCAGTTACTAAGACAACTTGGTTGCTAAAATCAATGTTCATGGCAAATTCTCCAGATCTCCAAAGCTACTCACCCCGCTAATAGTCACTTGTGGGGCGATGCGCTTGATTAAGTTTTGTAAAACTTTACCGGGTCCGACTTCGACAAAAGTCATGGCACCGTCATTAATCATGTTTTGCACCGATTGAACCCAGAGGACCGGCGCCGTGAGTTGTTGGATGAGGTTGCTACGAATTTCCTGCGGGTCGCGGGTCGCTTTGCCAGTGACATTACAATAGACCGGAAAGCGAGGCACATTGAAATTTGTATTTTCGAGGGCAACCTGGAGTTGTGCCCGCGCGGGTTCCATCAAGCTCGAATGGAAAGCGCCGCCGACTGCCAATTCAACCGCCATTTTTGCGCCAGCACTTTTTAAATCTGCCATGACAGACTGGACTTTATAAACATCTCCACTTATGACAATCTGGGAGGGAGCGTTGATATTGGCAATCTGGCAGATGCCGGCAACTCCCGATTGGCTAATAACTTGAGCAATCACGTCTTGCTCCATACCGATAATGGCTGCCATTGTGCCGCGGTTCAGTTCAGAAGCACGCTGCATCTCTTCTGCTCGAATCTTTACGAGCCGGAGACCATCTTCGAAAGACATTACTCCCGCTGCCACTAAAGCCGAATATTCGCCTAAACTGTGTCCCGCGACCATATCCGGTAAATACTGCCGCGCTTGCAATTCTTCAAAAATTATCAGCGAAAGCACAAAAATCGCCGGTTGTGTGACCCGCGTCTGCGTCAATTCCGCCTGAGGACCATTGAATGAAAGTCCGATCAAATCGAAATCAAAATAACGTGCTGCCTGGTCATAGAGCTCACGCGCCCGCGGGCTATTGTCATAAAAATCCTTACCCATGCCCACATATTGAGAGGCTTGGCCTGGGAAGACAAACGCTTTCTTATCCATTCAGACTCCAGCGAATTAAGAGACTGCCCCAGGTAAAGCCAGCTCCAAAAGCTGCCATAACTACCAAGTCACCTCGTTGCAGCCTGCCGGCATCATAGGCTTCGACCAATCCAATCGGAATAGTTGCAGCCGTAGTATTTCCATAACGATCAATATTAATCACCACTTGCTCGGGCTTCAAGTTGAGACGTTCAATACAAGAATCAATAATTCGTTTATTGGCTTGGTGGGGAATGAAAAGCTTGACATCCCGCCCTGAAAAACCATTCCGTTCGAGAACTTCCAACGCTACATCTGCCATATGTTTGACGGCAAATTTGAAAACAGTCTTACCTTCCTGATAAACATAGTGCCATTTCTTATTAATGGTCTCATGGGTAGCAGGATGCAAACTACCACCGCCGAGCATGTAAAGGTATTCTTTCCCAGCACCATCCATCCGAAGGATAAAATCAATTAGTCCACTATCATCATCAGGTTCAGCTGGTTCCAAAAGCACCGCCCCGGCGCCATCACCAAAAAGAACACAGGTCTCACGATTAGTATAGTCAGCAATACTGCTCATTTTGTCAGCGCCACAGATAAGCACCTTGCGACACTGACCAGTCTGAATGAATTGGGCGCCGATGGCTACAGCATAGACAAAACCGGAGCATGCCGCTGAAATATCGTATCCGAATGCCTGCTTGGCGCCAATGCCATCTTGCACCAATGCCGCCGTGGAAGGAAAGAACATGTCAGGTGAAATGGTTGCCACAATAATCATATCAATCGTCGCAGGGTCAACATCAAAGCGCCGTTGCATATCCTTGAAGGCAGCGATGCTCATGGCAGCGGTGGCTTCATCGTCGGCAGCAATATGGCGTTCGAATATACCAGTACGCGTCCTGATCCATTCGTCGGTCGTATCAACCATTTTTTCAAGGTCATAATTATTCAGAATACGCGCAGGTACATACATTCCCAAAGCTGTTATTTTTGCTCTAACATTAGACATTTTTGTTTTACCCTTATATTAATAGCAGAGCACCTCTAAGGGCAGTAAAATTCCGCTGAATGTAATTAGCAGCAGACTGAACCTTAGCATACAGTCGGTCAATAAGTTTCTCTATAGAGAGGTGGTTATTCAGCAAAGATACTCCTTATTCAGTTTTGGCGCTTATGACTGGCCGACCCCGATAATAACCGCAATTTGGGCATGCCCGGTGAGGTAATTTGGGCTCCTTGCATTGCGGACAAATGGTTACTGTAGTTGGGTTCAATTTTTTATGAGTCCGACGCTTATCGCGACGTGATTTGGAGATTTTTCGTTTAGGTTGAGCCACTTTATTTTTCCTCCGTCATAGTAGTTGATAACCGTTTTAAAATTTCCCAGCGTTCATCTCCGGAACGATGTGAGCATTGACAGCTGCCCTCATTAAGATTAGCCCCGCAGACAGGACAGAGTCCCTGACACTCAGGCTTACAAAGCTTCTTCATAGGCACACTCAGTAAAAGGGTGTCGTAAATATAGGCAGTTAAATCTATTTCACTGGTCGTGGGCGTGATACTGATTAGATCTTCATAAATCTCTGTCTTAGCTTTGGGGATATCTTCAGTTACCAGCAGGTTAAAATCACCTACCAGCTGCTGAGTAAAATGAGCTAGGCAACGATCACATTCAAAAACCGCCAGAGTCGCAACTTGACCAGCAATTTTTATCTCTTTAGGCTCTTTATCGATCGTTAGTGATACTTCAATAGCATTGGCAAACGGCGGATTCTCGACACCCAAATCCACCGCCCCAATAGTTTCGACTATTGTTTGATAACCTTCATTTAAGCCATTCAATCGTAATCTCATACCAATTGCTAAATTTATATGACATGGTGGCTATAAGCAAGAATTTTGACTAATTGCCACCTTTTATAGTCGTGTCCCTCTTCGCCAAAATTAGCTTGCATTTTGCTAATTATTGGCTAAATTACACTGGAACTTAAATATTTGAAATGCGTATTAATAAGCGAGATTTTTGAAAGTAGATTTGGGGAAGGCGCTTCGCTGAGTGGGAAACCAATTCCCATTTCAGGATGAGTTTCATCCAACTTCCCTCCTTCCTTGGGAACTCCTCCCGTTATAAAAAAGAGGCGTCTTCCCCTAATATTTCTCCCAATCTTCTCCCCATAATCAAATCAGTTGTTACTTACACCATTTTAGGCGAAATTGTATCTGTACTTTCAGTTTTGATGAATCAGGAGCATTATTCATGACCATTGAAAAAGTGGGTGCCGAAATCCAGTACAAGTCGGAACTGGTTTTCAGCGGTCGGCTTTTACAGGTCTACCGCGACCAGGTGCGTCTAACAAATGGCAAATTAACTGTCCGTGAGTACATCAAACATCCGGGCGCCGCGGTAGTCGTGCCTTACCTCGGCAATCGCCAAATCGTAATGGTTAAGCAGTTTCGCTATCCCATCCACCAGGTAATGTTAGAACTCCCCGCTGGAAAAATTGACCCGGGCGAAAAACCGCTCGACACCATCCAGCGTGAAATCAGTGAAGAAACCGGCTATCGCGCTGAAAACTGGCATCTAATTGGGCAAATTCATACCTGCGTCGGTTACAGTGATGAACTTCTGCATCTTTACTGGGCAAGTCAGCTGCAACCTTATGCCGCTACCCAGGACGAGGATGAGAACCTGCAACCGGTCATCCTAACCATTGACGAAGCCATGCAGCTGATTTTTCAGGGTAAAATCACCGACGCCAAAACCCTTATCGGTCTTTTTTTCGCCGACAAAATTATTAATTTTGGATTTATGAATGCGCAAATCAATCTCTAATTCCAAAAACACAGAGGGTTTTATTGACATTCATCTCTAGGCGAAATAAATTAACACCAACATGCAGCTAGTCAAATTTACTATAAAGACTTTGCCGATGGTGTTCATAGTGGCAGGAGGTTTGTCGCTGGTCTTTGCCCAGAATCTGGCACCAATATCCTCCTATCCGGCTCCGCCCACCCTCGAAGATGTTTTAATAACTCCCTCTTCACGAGAACTGCATCCGGCGTATTTCCTTTATCCCACTAAAGTCATCCAGGCAACCCCGCCTTACCGCATAATTGCCCAATGGAATGACATTTCTGATAAATTTCTGAATCGCCAACATAGTCATCTGGTCTATTTAGGAAAAAATAATCGGCTGAGCAATCAATCGGAAACGCGTGACACTCCCGGAACTGCTTTGCGCAGGCAGGAGACCAAGCTTATCCTATTTCTCGCCGATAAATGGCATTTCGCTGCCTATTGTACTTATGCGAATGAAAGATTGAGGTTTTTCAATGCCGCGAGTAAGCCAGTGAAGGAATTCTTGTTTCCACAGGACGCTTCTTACCTTACAATTCCTCCCAAAGCAGCATTTGACAAAAATGGGAAGCATTTGGTCTTTTTTTTGAATCTTGCGCATGGTATGGAAGATAATGATTATCCTGATTTATTTTTCTTCCTGGGTACTGGAACTCGTCTATGGCAATATCGCCTGCCATTCCAGCAAGTCGAATCGCTGGGCATCGCCAACAAAGGACAGTTTATTATCATCAGCGGCAGTTTTGTTAGCAAGGGTGACTTGCTGACACCTTACCAGACTTTGCTGCTTGACAGTAGCGCCAAAATCCAGGGTTCTTTTCCCTTTGCTTTTAGACAGTACGATTTCAATGCTGATGACTCTTTTCTCGCACTGGCAGACAATTATTCGGTTCGGCTTATTAATCTTTTTAAAAAAGCACCTGTTTTTTCTCAGACAGTCGGGGCTGAGGCACGGGTAATCACCTCCTGTCGCTTTGTAGCCGGTGACAATATTGCTATCATCACAGGAGTCGCGGGTTTTAAAGACGAACTCAAGATTTATAACGATCCGGAAATCATCATATTTAATTCAGTCCGTCAGAAAATGGCACAAACCCGCTTTGAACGTGATTATACCATAAAGGGCGAACTGGTTGTCAGTGCCAGCGGAGAACAATTCGGGTTAGCATTGCAAGACCGTTTCCTGGTTTTTCAAGTGAATAATTGAAATAATTGTATTCACAACTTTTACATATAACATAGTGAGGTAGATATGAACTACATCTGGTTAGGACTAATGGTAATCGCCCTGGTTGTTGGTGCTATCAATGGGCGAATTGATGCTGTGACCAAAGCTGCCGTCGATAATGCCGCAGCGGCTGTAGAAATTGCCCTGGGATTAATTGGCATTATGACACTCTGGCTGGGCATTATGAAAATCGCCGAGAAAGGTGGCATTATTCGGATTCTTTCGCGTGCTATTCGCCCGTTGGCGCGTTTTCTGTTTCCTACAATACCTTCCGATCACCCCGCCATTGGCGCTATGCTGATGAACCTGATTGCCAATTGGCTCGGCTTGGGTAATGCCGCAACTCCGCTCGGTCTGAAAGCCATGGAGGAACTGCAAAAACTCAATAAATCAACAGATACCGCCACCAATGATATGGCGACTTTCCTGGCGTTGAACACAGCAACTATCTGTTTAATACCGATGACCGTCATTGCGGTGCGCGCTCAATTGGGGTCTGCCAATCCCTTTGAAATCATCAGCACGACGATTTTGGCTTCAACCTGTGCGACCATTGCCGGAGTTACCGCCGTGAAACTCCTGCAACGTTTACCAAGCATTAAAAAATCAGATCCTAATCACCAGGAAAATATTTCCCCATCGAAAGAGGAGGGGCATCATGTTGGATAAATTATTTGCCGCTCCCGCTGATACGCTACATCAGTTAGTCCAGATCGGTTCAGCTGCTGACTCATCTCTGTTCGTGACCATTATGAAGACCTTTTCTTCCTGGGCAGTGCCAGTTTTAATTTTTCTAATTATCATTTTAGGTTGGTATAAAAAGGTTAAAGTCTATGAGACTTTCATTGAAGGCGCCAAAGATGGTTTTAATGTCGCAGTCAAAATAATTCCCTATCTGGTCGCTATTTTAGTCGCCATCGGTATGTTTCGGGCTTCGGGTGCTATGGATGTTTTCGTGGCGCTGCTTTCACCACTTACCAACCTGATTGGGATGCCAGCTGAAACCCTACCAGTGGCAATCATGCGCCCACTTTCCGGTAGCGGTGCGCTCGGTATCGTGACTGAATTGATGAAACAACACGGACCTGACTCGTTTATCGGTCGTCTGGCATCGACAATGTGGGGCAGCAGTGAAACGACTTTCTATGTAGTGGCGGTTTATTTCGGTTCGGTTGGTATTCGGCGGGTGCGCCATTCTATTGCAGCTGGTTTGATTGGTGACACGGTCGGATTAGTCATGGCAGTCATTATTTGTCGGCTGGTATTTGGTTAATCGGCTTCTGGGTCTGACTGTGAATTTGAGCTTCGCTATACCATTTATTGATCGATATTAGAGATGAGTTGCGAGGATTGTAGCGCTACGGGGGATCGAACCCCGGTTACCACATTGAAAGCGTGGTGTCCTAACCACTAGACGATAGCGCCATTTGAAAAAGCAGGGTGAGTGACGGGACTTGAACCCGCGGCCAACAGGGCCACAACCTGTCGCTCTACCAAACTGAGCTACACTCACCATCTATATGACTCCCGAGGGAGGTTGGAAATTGCTCAGTGTTAATCTCAATTAAAAAAAGCGGTCAAATTTACTTCTTTTTTAGGAATTAAATCAATACAACGTAAAAAATTCTTGCTTTTTGCTTTTTTTTAATTGGGCGAACGGAGCAAGATTCAAAGGATCGACAATAAAATCAGCCAGCCAGAAGCAATTTCAGCAATTCTTCAGCCGCCGCTCGTGGGCCCTCGAGCTCATAGCCACTAACGCCCAACCGCGTGCGAATTTGCCCAACGAAAACACCCTGCTGGAAGCAGTGCTGGAAAAATCGTCGAGCTATTTTATCATGTTGCACACGGCGCTGAACTGGTCCGAAAATATTGGCGAAGTAGGTGTGCACCAGGCCGGTGCTAGTAGTTGTGCCTTTGCTCATGACCGTGCCTTCCCGAAAAACGCGCCAGGCTTCCTCAAGGCTAGCAAATCGCTCGATAATGGGATGGTCGGCATCTACATTCTCGTAGTTATTGGCATAGAGAATGAAATCAATCGGTACCCCTTTGATCACATTTTCAAAAGTCGTAACCGGTAGCACAAGACGGGCATTAGTCTGGCCAGCATTCATGATGATAGCACGATCCATCTGCCCGAAGGCATACCCCGGTTGCAAGTCGTCAAGCCGCACAAAGGCGCCGATCTCCGTGCCATAGGCTAGGATTTTACCATCCCTGATGGCGAGTGAACCCATGTCGTCGGCAATGATTAGCATCTCTTTCAGATATTCATCGCCTAATTGCCGCAAGGCTTCCAGCGATTCAGATTTACCGGCACCGGTATCCCCAATCATGAGCACGTTTGCTTGCCGGCCATTTTTCAGCCTGATCTGGACACAAGCGCCATGAAACGGCATATTGCCACGCTGGATTATTTTAAGATTGTGCAGCGTAAGGATCATCTTTTTTAAATAGCCAAAATAGCCGAAACGGCGCTCGTGTGGGACTGCCCCTACGAAGAAGTTGTATTTTTTATCTTCGTAAAAAACTGTAGGCAGGCTTCCGAACCGTTCCAAAAAGGCAGGATCTAAACCGTACAGGTAAATGGCGTCTGGTGGCCGCCGCAGGTCGGCATCGTCGGCAATTTCGAAAAGGTTGCACAGGGCAAAGCCCAGTTCATAGAAATTCTCGTTAAAATACACATAAATCACCAGAGCGCCCACCTTGGCTGGATAGCAGAGCCATTCCTGCGGATTGATCAGGCAATCTTTGAACGGATTGGTGGGGATTTCGCTGAACTCACCCTGACGCTTGTTTACCGGGGGATTGAGGATCAGCGGTGGAAAGATCAGGACTTGGCGAATTAAAGCAACCTCATTCAGAAAACTATATTCGTCACGGAAATGCCGAACTCGCGGCTCGGTAACGATAGCCGCTACGCCCGCGCCGGCATGTACCTGGCGATAGACTCGCGGATGCTGAGCAGTGATATTCTCCTGAATATCACGGTAAGCCTGGCGCACCAGATGCATTAGCCGTTCGACGGTTGCTCTGAACGTTCGGTACGGGCGGCGGTCGAGGTTTTCATTAGTCGAGTCACAGATCACAAAGCGATCAAAGCTGCGCCAGTAATTGTAAAGCTGCTCGACCAGTTCGTTCAAAAGCTGACGCTTGGCAAAGAGCGTGGTACTCTCAGGGACGATCGCCGGTACCAGCTGCCACTCGAGTTTGGTCAGGTAAAGGAGCGTGGCATAAAGTGTCTGGCGATCTTCCTTGGTCAACGGACGATGGTTGAAAAGGTTCAGAAGCGTGGATTCGTGCTTTTCGAGGCGGTCGAGGAAGAGATCGAGAAATTGTTTGAATAATTCGCTCTGGAAGAGGTCTTCAACTGTTTCCGGAATTCTGTCCTTTACGCCAATGATAATCTTATTATCGAAAATTTTGGATTTGTACCTGCTCATAGAGTTTCCTATTGACTATCATTTTGGAGGTTAATTTATACCTGAGCAGGAATTTTTCCAGCAAAATAATCGCATTTAGGGATTTTGTTTAAATGAGGTCGAAAGGATTGACCAGGTCAGATTGATATTTTTGGTGGAGAGCTTCTAATTCCTGGCGCTGCCGCCTGAATTGGTTAAGCAGCGGTTCGGGTAATTGCTCATGGCGATAAAATTGTTCAGCCCGCTCGAGCTTGGCTAATAGTTGTGGAATACGGATGCTGAACTGTTGAATATAATCCTCCTCCCGATACTCTTTGGATAAAGCTATTCTGAAAATTCGAGCAAGATCGCTGTAGTGCGGCAAATAGCCTATGGGAGTCGGGATGGCAGTATATTCGCCATGTACACGTCCCTCTGCCCACAGAATCCAGACTTTTTTATCAATTTTATCGCACAAAAAGTTTCCGTCAGTGCCGCGCAGAAAATAGTTCGTCTGAAAAACCAGCGGTGGACGACGGAGACGCTCTCCGAAGCGCAGATGATTCTGGAAGTAGATGCGAAGTGGGACGACGATAAAATCGAGATTTGCCATGGGTGAGAAGACGCGTTTGCCTTCCTGGCCCAGGGTGGCGGCGGTTGTTTCCGATTCTAAGGTGGCGCCATAAAAGACACCATGCGCCCAATTGAGCGCCTGCAATATCGGGACGTTGGTATCGGAGTCGCGTCCGCCATAAATGATGGCGTCGATCTGCACGCCATTAGGATTGTCCAGGTTGGGATCGACGTTGGACAACTCGCTCAGGCGCATGGTGTAGCGGGCATTTTTATGGGCGCAGGGAATGGGTTTCCCCTGAGCATCTACCTTGCCCTGATACCATTTACCCGAAAAATTTATCCCTTCTTTGGGCGGTTCTATCCCCATTCCCTGCCAGTAGGGTTGGCCTTTATGGATCAGAATGTTTGAGAAAATCAATTCGCGTGGCGTGGTTAAGCATTCATAAATCAAGGGGTCGTCAATCGGATTGACATCGGTGATGATACCGAAAATGCCCGACTCAATATTGACGGCATGAGCGCTATCATCTTGCCAGACTCTTAAATAAGCGATGTCATCACCAACTATCGTTTGTCCTGGAATCATGGCGGTACTGGTTTTGCCACAGGCACTCGGAAAAGCCCCTGCAAAATAGGTCGTTCGCGCCTTGCCTGGAGGATTTACGCCCATGATAAACATATGTTCAGCCAGCCAATCTGATTGATTAGCCTGATGAATCGCCAGTCGCAATGCCAATTTCTTTAAACCGACACTATTTCCGGCGTACTGGTTATTAATTGAGAAAACGCGCTGCCCCTCAATATCAATATAAATGCGTCGCTTATCGATATTTTTCACATTATTGTGCTCATCAAGCTCGCCTGCGGCATGAATGAAATGGAAAAATTGGGCTTTCTCTCCCAGTCTTTTAAACTCCTCATAGCCGGGGCGATAGAGTAAGTCCTCGCTATGGGCAACATAAGCCGAATCCGTTAGTTGAAGTGCTAAAATGGAGAAGTCTGACCTGCGCGGTCCGAGACAGTAAAAACGGACAAATAGGGTCTTGCCGCGCATGATTCCAGCCATCAGCTCGCGAATTTCTGCCAAACCAGCTTCACGGTCGAGTGAATTAATATGCCGGCTGAGGATTTGTCCTTGGCTGATTAATACGCGGGTATTTTCTTTGTCGCGTCCCTGATCATTGTAACCGTCAAAGTGGACGGTATGTCCCTGAAGTTTCAGAACCTGCTCTTCGCCATTTACCAGAGCCAGCTGGCGAATAGCGGCAATATCTTGTGAGTCATCGGTGACGACCTTGACCGCTGCTGGCTGGCAAAGGTTGACATATTCAGTAATGATAGCTTCTAAGCATGGGTTATGCAAAGCCCGAATTTTCCGTTGTTCTTCTTCTGGTATAAGTTCAAATAATGTCATCCTACTCTCATTTTTACAATTGATTAAAAATTAAACAATTGCCATCAGAAGCACCAAGATAATCAGACTAATTGAATTGGAAAGTTTCAAGACATGGTAT
>DDYE01000016.1 GCA_002347855.1 Fidelibacterota bacterium UBA2242 | reverse complement strand
AAAATGAACGATACTTCTAAAAGAGAAATAAACGCAAGGCGTCAATCCAACCGAATCGGGAAGGATATACGCAGTTGATGTTCGTTAATACAGGAGTTATGCGTCATTGGCGTGCGGCGAACTGCAAAAAGAATGATAATTATTCAACATTGAAGGTAACTATTCGATGAACGCGGGCACATTCAGAAGAATTGTCGATTTGATTTTTTTGTTACTCGTACTGTTGCTTGCTGTATTTCAGTGTTCGTGCAAAGGGGACGGTGGCGGAGTTGGTCCGTGTGTTCATATTTACGAAGAACCTATTCTCCATATTGAAACGGCACGAAATATCCAAAGTAGTGCGTATTTACGAACAATCGTTCTGTCAAACATCACCATTGATTCGATAGCACAAGATCCGTTCTTTCTGATACCAGAAAGTCGTTCTGTTGCAGTGCTTGATAGTTCATTGGTCTGCAATCCGCCGTGTGCTTTTGGAACACAACCGGGCAAGTACACTTTCAAGGTTTCTGCAAGCGGATGTAGAGACACAATCATTACTTGCAATCCGAACTATACGATCAACAAAGGCGGTTGTCCATCAAGTTCAAATGGCGGATTGAGAATCAGTATTAATTTGCAATCCAATTGATGCGCCCGCCACTGAATAGAGTATGGCATGAATAATTATGTAACAAACATGCACGCCAACGAACGCATAACAGGCAGCACAACGTCGCTCACAGTTATTTGTAAAGGCGGACATGATACTGATTTTGGCACGACAAAAAGAGTTCGCTCAACGCCTCGCTCTATAGTAGATGTCGGCGCTCGGCGTTGCGTTGTGCCGCCAGACGTTAGGTGTAATGCCCGATATAACTTGAAATTATACTTTTAATAAAAAACATGATTTATTTTAAGTTAAGGAGAGTGAACTCATGAATATCACTATTTTCATCAAACGACATCCGGTACTGACTTACTTCGTCCTAACCTTCGCTATATCGTGTGGTGGCTTCCTCATCGTGGCTGGTCCAGGAGGAATCCCGGGCAATACAAAACAGATCGATAAACTGTTCCCTATCGCCCTCATGACACTGCTTATCAGTCCAATCACGGCTGGCATTTTATCGACCAGCCTAGTTCATGGAAAGGCCGGTTTTCGTGAGTTATTATCAAGATTAATCAAATGGCGGACAGGTGTTCGCTGGTATGTGGCGGCTCTTTTAATCACCCCATTTCTTGTTACGGCAATACTTTTAGTACTATCATTATTCTCCCCTAAATTTCTCCCAGAAATATCAATAACGAAAGACAAAGCTTCACTACTATTAACAGGTATAATAGTAGGTCTTATGGGTGGCTTATTCGAGGAGATAGGCTGGACTGGATTTGCTGTGCCAAAAATAAGACAACATTATGGTGTCCTTGCTACCGGACTCATCGTAGGCTTCCTGTGGGGAGCATGGCATATACCAGTGACCTTCTGGGCGAGTGGAGATTCCTCCGGAGTGCTTTCTTTACCTCTTTTTCTGCCTCCGCTCCTTTTCTACATATTGGTGCTACCAGTCTTTCGAGTGCTCATGGTGTGGGTTTATGACCATACAGATAGTTTACTCATAACTATACTTATGCACGCAAGTCTAACCGGCAGTACACTCTTCGTCCTAAAGCCTCAGGCAATAGATGTACCCCTTATGATATATTACATCATATTTGCAGTTGTATTGTGGTTCGTAGTTGTTGTAGTCGTTGGTGCCAATGGCTGGAAACGTCGCCCAACCGGTTTATATGACGAGGTACATGAGTGTAACAAATCGCAAGAATAATTGATGTTAAGATGTCGGGCACTTCACCTAACAGCGCATATATGCTATGCTCCCGTTGGTCGCTTCGGGCTTCGCCACATTTTCACCTCCGCTATCGCTACGGTGAAAACGTCATATATGCGCGGAACGTTGTACTGAATACTTAAAAATAATCTTCTTCACGGATAATGAAATGAAATTAAGTGATTTAGGATATAATGATAGCCTTGAGAAATTCAGGATAGAGCAAAATCTTGATAATTTCGAAATAGGAAGGATTATTGCCGAACATAAGGAACGATATATTGTAAAAACAACAAAAGGTGAGTTTGAAGCAGAGATAACTGGTAATATTCGTTTTACAGCAAAAAGTCGTGAAGACTTTCCCGCAGTAGGTGATTGGGTAGCATTGATGACTTATGATTCAAATTTTGCTATTATTCATAAAATACTACCAAGATTCTCAATTATAAAACGACAGGCAGTTGAAAAATTTGGTGAAGTTCAAATTATAGCAGCAAATGTTGACTATGCATTTTTAATTCAAACTGTTGACAGGGATTTTAATATCAACAGACTTGAAAGATACCTGACCATTTGTAATTCATCTAATGTAAACCCAATAATAGTGCTTAGTAAAATTGACCTTATAGATAAACAGAAACTTTATGAGATGCAGGAAAGAATTAAACTGCGGATAAAAAATGTTCCGGTTATTGCTATAAGTAACAAAACCCAAGACGGATATGAAGAAATAAAAAAGATCATTAAAAGAGAAAAGACCTATTGTATGCTTGGCTCTTCCGGAGTTGGAAAGTCCACCTTATTGAATAATCTCGCCTGCAGAAATATAATGAGAACGGATACAATTAGCCAAAGTACAAATAAAGGGCGACACATAACGAGCCATAGGGAATTAATAATCCTTGAAAATGGCGGAATACTGATTGATAACCCAGGGATGAGAGAAGTAGGAATTGCCGACACATCAAGCGGATTGGAAACCACATTTGACGATATTATTAGATTCTCTTATAAGTGTAAGTTCAAAGATTGTTCCCATACCAGCGAGATTGGCTGTGCAGTTCTTGAAGCCGTGGAGAGAGGGGAAATAGAAAAAAGTACTTATGAAAATTATCTAAGATTAGAAAGAGAGAAAAAATATTTTGAATCAACAGTTGCAGAGAGACGAAAAAAAGATAAAGCTTTTGGGAAAATGTTAAAGAACTATAAAAAGGATATGAAAAAAAATAAGTACTAAGCACAACATGCGGTATAACCAATAAGGTGTATAGTTAATCTTCTTCCGAATCAAGTGATAAGCTGTTAAACTATGCTGTTGGAACAGAGCGAAGGTGTAGCTGAAGCGGTGTTCTAACAGCATGCAAACCGAACTCCTGCCCGCCTGCTCCCGACCAGCGGGAGGGCTGGCAGGAGTCCGTTATCCTCACACCAACGGATTTGTCGAACAATTCAACCGCACGGTCTTAGACGAATTTTTCAGACCCAACTTCCGGACAAAGATGTACGACTCGGTTGCGGCCTTACAAAAGGACCTGGACAAATGGCTGAAAGAGTACAATGAACAACGCCCGCACCGCGGTTATCGCAACATGGGAAAACGACCAATCGATCGTATCAATGAATATTTGAAAAATGTATCGGCGGAAGGTTAACCTTACAAATTAATCAAACTAGTTATATTAACCTATCCGAAAATCCTTACCATTTTCCTAAACGCGCCACTAATTCAACTTAATAAGCAGGATTTTCAGTGTAATCCTATTACTTTTGAATTTTATGCTGAGTCCAGTCTCATCTAAAGTCCTCTATTTTGTGGCTCGCAAAATCAACCATTTGTCCCAGAATTACATATCCCTCATCCGGCAGATTCCTGAATAAACTCACATGTATATCTACAAACATCAAAATCATGAAATCATTTCAAAGAGCATTCTCAGATGAAGAGTTAATAATCAGGCGATTAAGAACTCTTCCAAAGACTCACTCAGCAAGGTTAAATAACGTTACTAATTTATTTTGGGTATTTTATAGAATCAAGGAAAAAAGTTTCAGAATAAATCACACTTTGCTGAACTGTAATGTTTACGCAAGAAATTCTAAGCTTCAATTAGCGCTTTTAGTCCCCTTGCAAAGCGTTTTACCCCTTCGATAATATTTTCTATACTGGTTGCATACGAGAAGCGCACGTACTCGTCCGCGCCGAAGGCTGCACCGGGAACTAAGGCGACTTTGAATTCCTGGAGCAGGTATTCGCAAAGCTGAATGGAATTATTGATACCGCGGTTATTGTCTTCGAAGTAATAGGCGATATTGGGAAAAGCATAGAATGCCCCAGCCGGCAGTGGGCAGGTCACATGGGGGATTTGGTTCAAAGCAGTTACAAGATAATCGCGCCTGCGGGCGAATTCCTGACTCATTTTTTCGATACTATCATCGTTTGTGGTATAAGCCGCTACCGCCGCTTTTTGAGTGATGGAATTGACGCAGGAGAGGGTATGCTCCTGAATCAAAAGTGCAGATTTGATAATGCTACTCGGTCCGGCCGACCAGCCGAGACGCCAGCCGGTCATCGCATAGGCTTTGGAAACGCCGTTAATGATCACGGTGCGCGCCTGAATCTCAGGTGAAATTTGAGCAATGGAATAATGAAGTCTGTCGTCGTAGATAAGTTTTTCGTAGATCTCGTCGGAAATAATCAGGATATTATGCCTGGCGCAGACCTCACCAATAGCAACTAACTCTTCTTTCGCATAAACTGCGCCGGATGGATTGTTGGGAGAATTGAGAATCAAAGCCTTGGGGTGATGGAGTTGGGCAAGTGTCGTCTCCAGTTGCGCGGCTGTGATTTTAAAATTGTTTTCGATAGAGGTTGGCATATAGACCGGCACAGCTTCGCACAATTCTACCAGAGCCGGATAGGATACCCAGTAAGGCACGGGAATCAGAACTTCATCGCCAGCATCTAAAACTGCCAGTAAAACATTCGCAAGCGCTGCTTTGGCGCCCGCCGAAACCAGGATTTCGTCCGGCGAATAGGTCAAATTATTATCCTTGAGCAACTTCTGAGCAATAGCTTGGCGTAGTTCAGGAATACCGGCGGCGGCAGTGTAGTAAGTAAAATTCTGGTCGAGTGCCTGGTGGGCTGCGTTTTTAATGTAATCGGGAGTGGCAAAATCGGGTTCACCGGCGCCGAAACTGATGATATCGATGCCCTGCGCTGCCATTCTCTTCGCCAGAGCGGTTACTGAAAGGGTAGGGGATGGTTTTAAAATTTGCGCTCGCTTGGAAATTTTTACTTGCATCTTCACTCCATTAATACTCGATAAAAAATACTATCAGTGCAATTTTAAGGAATTATCAGCATTTTACCACGCGATTATTTAAGTAATTCCTGACCGGTGAATTGGCGATAAAGCGTCAATTGCTGAAAAATTGAGTCGTAGGCATGCGACTGGTCAGCAATCACCTCAGCTAACATTTCTCCCAATCCCGGTCCAATCATAAAGCCCTGACCACACATGCCAATCGCCAGTAAAAGGTTTTTAATTTCCCTGCAAAAACTTACTATAGGAAAACCATCGGGTGTCATGGGATACAAACCACGCCAGATTCGTCTTATCCGTATGTGGCGTAAACGCGGATATAAAGCCAGCATTCGCTTGATAACGAGCGGTAAAAAATACGAGGTGCTATCGCGGTCTTTTCCAGGGATTTTGGGATTGGGTGTAATGCAAAATACCACCTGACCTTCACGATTTTGATAAAAGTAATAGTTGCTTGATTGAGAGTCAGGGCGCACATCCACTATCATGGGTTCGAAAAAACGCTGTACCGGCTCAGTGATGCCGCCTTCGTGGCTGTCGGGATAAACCGGCAAATCCAAATTGACCATTTGACCGATTTCACGCGCTTCGGCACCAGCGGCATTGACGACTATGCCTGCTGCATAACTATTTTGATTGGTGTGCACGCTGATTATTTGGTCATTGGCAAGAGAGAAACCGGTTACTTCTTCATTGAAGTGGAAACTAACACCGTTAGCTTTCGCCAAAAGATAATAGGCATCGGCAACTTTAAGCGGTGATGCCGAGCCATCTTCGGGGGAATAAGAGCCTCCCCGCAAATTTTCAGGATTGATGCCCGGAGCCAGGGGCTCTATTTCTGCTGGACTTATCCAGTTGATATTTAAATCAAATGCCTTTTGATATTCGATTAATTTTTTGAATGCTTTTTCGTTAGTCTCATCGTAGATTGGGAAAAGATAACCGCCGGAAATCCAGTCAATATCATAACCAAACTCTGTCTGAAAGTTACGCATAATATTAATTGTCCGATGACAAATGGCGATTTTTGCGGGGTCGGAGTGCGTCGCACGAATACCGCCTATAGCTGCCCGATTTTGACCACGTCCCACCGACGGCATTTTCTCGATGACAATGACTCTTAAATGCCGGCGAGCAAGGTAATAGCTCAGCGGCAAACCGATACTACCCGCACCGATAATCAGTACATCACAAGTTTTCATCTATTCCTCAAAATCTTCGTTAATAATTGCTGCCATGGGTACTTCGACAGTCAAAGGACGATGGGTACCGGGGACAACTGTCTGCCAGTCTACCCCGGCTTCCTTAAATAACCGCGGTAAGAGCGCCAAACAATTTTTCCCGCCGCAGGCACCCATCCCAACACGAATTAATTTGAGCTGGTTGACATCACGGACGTCATGTTTTCGGATAAAATCTACGATTTCCTTTACTGTCACCAGTTCACAATGACAAACAATTCCGTTCTCCGGCAGATATTCAAATGATGGTTCTGGTAGAGCTTTTATCTGATTGGAATCCTGCACCTGAATCCCAGCCACCGCGGTACCGTTCTTAAGCGAAGTCTTAACCTGAATCAAATAGGTTAAATATTTTTTATTATAGCGGATGCGAAGAACCTCACCTTTTTCGAGAAAATTGCCATCCCAGTCGGTTAGAGGCACGAAATCACCTACGGCAAAATCTGGAATGAACTCAAAAGGCAAAACAACTTCCGCAAATTGCTCATCAATTTTACGTGCCAGCGTTATCGCTAACCCCGGACAGATTAAGACACAAAGCATGCAGCCGCTGCAACCGCCTGAGTACTCGGGAATATCGAGGATATTATTTTGCACTGGCTTGAGCTGGATGGCATGTACCGGGCAAACCGCGGTGCAGGGATTGCACGGAATTTCCTGAGCGCAGCGAATGACGGGGCGAAACTTTTCAGTTAAGGTGACTTGCTCGCGTGGATAAGTTTTGCCTGGTTTGCTCTTTAGTATAGCGGCTTTTTGATAAAATTGTTCGTCGATTTCTACTGCGTGTCCTAATAGCTTTGCCATCTGGAGACCGGCAATGCGACCTCCGAACATTGCAGATGAGGCTTCGGCAATTTCGTCAGCGTCTCCGGCTTTGACGACCTTGAAACCGAATTGCCGCGCTATTTCATAAAATTCATCAATCGGGGTTAAGCCGACCGCAATTAACAACATATCGACCGCGAAAGATTGAGCAGTCTCGAGGATTGGTTGAAAATCGCGATTTACGGCGGCTATCGTTACTTTTTCGACTTTGTGCTGACCTTCAGTGGCTAAGATGGTATGGTTTAAAAAAAGTGGCACCCCCATGCGCTTTATTTTGTCGGCGTGGACCTGATAGCCAGTTACTTCTGGCAAGATATCGCATATCCCGGCAACCTGAATGCCAGCTTGCAACGCATGGTAGGCTGCAATTAAACCGACGTTGCCACTACCAACGATAAAAACGCGCTGGCAGGCGCGAATCAAGTCGCGATTGACCAGAGTCTGAAAGGCACCCGCTCCAACCACCCCTGGCAGGTGATTGCCCTGAAAAATCAGTGACTTCTCGCGCGCACCGGGAGTGACTATCAATCCTTCAAATGACACCAGGTAATAGTTTTTATTGTGAACAAATAGACCAGCTTTCCGGTCTTTGTAAATTCCAACGACAAAGGTATCGGTTAAAATAGTTACCTTAGACAATTGGCGCACAGCCTGGTCAAGTTGCCTGGCAATCTCAATACCGCGCATGCCGGCGTAACAATCTTCGATGGACCCAAAAAATTTGTGAGTTTGCAAAAGAAGTTTGCCGCCCAATTGAGGTTTATCATCAACCAGAATGACCTTGAATCCCAGCTGCGCGAGCTCGATGGTCGCCGTCAAGCCCGAAGGTCCTCCGCCAATCACCAGCACATCACAGCTGAATTCCGGGCATTCGACTTTATGTAATGGGCGTCTATCGTCGGGGATTTGTGGCAGATGATAGAGCGTCTGAATTTGCATTCCTTCTTGTAGCGGAGTCACACAGGATTTTTGGGGGATACCGTCAATAATCAAGGTGCAATGAGCACATTGACCATTAGCACAAAATAATCCTTGCGGTGTATCTCCTTTGGGATGAATAGCGAATTCGGTGATATTTTGGGCTATTAATGCAGAGGCTACTGGTTCACCGGCAATTCCTTCGAGTTCCCGACCATTGAAAGTGAATTTTACGGTTTTTCTATTTTTAGGAATTGACAGGATAGGATGCTGAGTTATCCGTGACATTTGCTCCTCGATTTTATTGTCAATGGAATCGCAATACCATTCTGAATGTGCAATAAATCGTTAAAATTTATACCACCGATGGTAGTTTCCAAAAAGATTTTAACAATAATTGGAATATTGTTGTCTTTGTCCTTAAGTTTAATATAACTTAAAAAGGCAATGTTTAGTGTAATAGAAAGGGGGGTTCCATGAAGATAAGAAGAGTTCACTGTATTTGGTTTGGGACGGTGGTGGGACTATTTTTTCTATCATGTACGCCTCGTGGAGATTATAAAACTTTAATCGAACAGGGGCAGTTTAAAAAAGCTAGTCGCATCATTGTTAGCGAATTGAACAGCAACCCAAATTTAACCGAGTCTGACCGTCTTAATCTGCAATTTGAGTTAGAGAGAATGCGCCGGATTCGCCAGGATTTTACTAAAAATGAAAAAGATATTTTAGATTATGTGAAAAAATACGTCCCTGCCGTGAATAAAAGCGATTTGAGAAAATGGGAGGCAAGTAACGCCCTTGAAGCGCTGACCATTGATGGCGAAAAATGGTATTTCAATTCTGCTGCACCTAACCTCTTTCGCCTGGAACCGACCTTAAAAGCCCTGAAACAGCGTGCTGACTCGTTGGAATTAGTCGCTTCTCCTCGGGAGAAATTTGCTCTTGATGAACATATTCAAAAAATCATGACGACCGCTATCAGAATGGGTAAGCGCTATGTCTGCCCGGTAAATTTAAAAATCAAACATTCTATCTCTGTACCGGCTAACGTTGTTCCAGCTGGAAAAGTCATCCGCTGTTGGATTCCATTTCCACGCGATATCGCCGGGCGACAGGTCGCAATAAAACTACTAAGCACCGACCCACAGCGCTATATAATTGCTGATAATGAGATGACTCTGCAACGGACGATTTACTTCGAAAAGGTTACTGTAAAAGATTCAGTGACTAATTTTTTAGTCGAATATTCTTATCAATCGTACGGAGTGTATGTGCCAATTGAGGCGGACAAAGTACGTCCTACGCCTTCTCGTCCAGATTTGCAACCTTTTCTTAGCGAGCAACCTCCCCACATAGTATTTACACCTGAAATCAGAGAATTATCACGGCAGATTGTCGATAACGAGACTAATCCCTATCGCGTAGCACAAAAGCTTTTTGCCTGGGTTGACAACAATATACCCTGGGCATCAGCGCGTGAATACTCGACCTTTACCAATATTCCGAGCTATGTTTTACATAACCGCCACGGCGATTGCGGTATGCAGACCCTCGCTTTCATCACGCTTTGTCGCTTAAATGGCATCCCGGCACGCTGGCAATCGGGTTGGGAATTCCAGCCACCGGATGACAGCATGCACGATTGGGGCGAGATTTATTTTGAACCGTACGGGTGGGTACCAATGGACGTAACTTATGGTCAAAGGACGACGACCGATGAACACTTGCGCTGGTTTTATCTAAATGGGATGGACAGTTATCGTCTGATATTTAATGAGGGTATTTCAGATAATTTCTATCCTGCTAAAGTTCATTTCCGGTCTGAGACCGTCGATTCCCAGCGCGGTGAAGTAGAGTGGGAAGGTGGCAATCTCTACTTTGACCAGTGGGATTGGAACCTCGAATGGGAATTGATCAGCCGACAATAAAACGGGTATAAGTAATCATGGCGACCATATCTCGCAAAACCCTGATAGTCACGATACTTATTACTGCTTTCTGTTTACTTTTTTCTTTATTAGTGTGGTACAGTCAGTTATTCTATGGCTGGGAAAGGCAACTTCGCGATTTACTTTTTCGGAATTTTAATAAAGAACAGCATCCTACCGAAGCTGTCATCGTGGCAATTGACCAGAATAGTCTGAATTTTTTCCAGCAACAGGGTATTTTATGGCCCTGGCCGCGTGAAATGTACGGCATTGCCACTGAATATCTACATAGCTGTGGCGCCCGTGCCATCGTATATGATATTATATTCGACTCTCCGGATATTGATCGTCTGAACAGTTCCGCTGAATTGTCTGATTCAAGCTTCGCCCGACAAATGCAGATTTCGGGACGCGTAATCTTGGCAGCTCAGATGCAAGATTCGACTCATTTTGCTTCAGGTTTTGCTATTACTCAATTCCGCCATTCGTTTCATTACTCTGTACCCGATAATTTGGTCCGCGAATATCCGCGCATTACCTTACCTATAGCTCAATTCCAGTGCACAATGGCACACGCGGGCGCAGTCAACTTTTTTACAGATACCGATGGAGTGTGCCGGCGTCTGCCGTTACTTTTCCGCTATGATGGACGCATAATACCATACATGGCTTTAGCCGCAACCTTGCTGTATGCCAATGTTGATTCAGTCGGTTTTGATACTCAGCAGCATGCTCTGACCGTTGGTACGCGTCAAATTCCAATAGACAAAGATGGTTTTTTCAATGTCTATTGGTATGGCAGAGGGGGAGTCAACGGTGCTTTTAAATATATTGCTTTTGCCCAACTGATTCAGGATTACCTTGTGCGTATGAACGGCGAAACGCCTGCCATAAATCCTGATATTTTTAAAGATAAAGTGGTTTTTATTGGTGCCACGGCGGCTGGTTTGCTGGATTTGAAAACTACCCCGATGAGCACTTTAGAACCATTTCCGGGAGTGGAAGTGTACGCCACCATATTTTCCAATATAATCCGCGGTGATTATATTCGCGAAGCATCATTCTGGGTCTGGTGGCTAATTTTAGGCGTTGTATTGGCACTTCTTGTCTTTTTCTGGCAACGATTAAAGGTCTGGCAAGCAGCATTAATTACCCTTTTTATCGTTGTAATTCCTTTATTGCTGGCGTTAGTTCTTTTTCAACAGTATAAACTATTTTTTCCAGCGATTTTGTCTGAAGTGAATATCCTTCTATCGGTTTTAATCGTACTTTCAGTCAATTATCTCACTGAAGGTCGCGAAAAACGTCTTATTAAGAAAGTATTTAATCGCTATTTACATCCTGCCGTGGTCGAAACTTTGACCAAGAATCCCGAAAAACTAGAGATGGGTGGTAAAGAAATCATTGCGACCGTTATGTTTACTGATTTGCAGGGATTTACTGGTATTTCCGAGCTGTTCACTCCACCCGAAATTGTGCAATTTTTAAATCAATACTTTGAAAAGGTTGCTCAGATAGTTTTTGAGAACAATGGGATGCTCGATAAATATACGGGTGACGGAATAATGGCAGTTTTTGGGGCACCACTTGAGACTGATCAGCATGCTCTGATGGCTTGCGAAGCCGCTTTAGGATTTAAAAAGCTGTCGGCATTGACCATAAATGCTAAGAATCAAAATATACCCCTGATTACGCGCATCGGAATTAACAGTGGGAATTTTGTCGTTGGTAATATTGGTTCGTCGAGTCGGATGGATTATACTGCTATTGGTGACACGGTCAATCTTTCGGCGCGACTGGAAGGTGTCAATAAAATCTACGGGACGCAAAATATAATTTCGGAAAGTACTTATGCTTTTGTTAAAGACCATTATTTGTGTCGGACACTGGATTACATTAGGGTTAAAGGACGCGATAAGCCTTTGACGATTTATTCCGTGATTGGACGGCGTGACCAGGTTGACGAATCCACGTTACTTTTATTGGAATTACATGAACAGGCGCTGTCATTGTATCGCCAGAATGATTTTAAAGCAGCGGCGGAAGCCTTTTCTCGTCTTAGTGAACATTTTCCCACTGACCCCGTAGCGAAGGTGTTTCAAAAACGTTGTTTTCAACTACAGCAAGATGCGAACTTGATTGATGCTGACGGTGTGTTTAATATCACAGTGAAATAAGATGAGACTTGCGAATTGTGGAAAAACCGCCGAATTTTATATTGAAATTAAAAAATGAGGATGCCATGATGTGGAAAATTAGCCGTTTCTTATTTATCAACTTCCTTTTTGTGTCATTATTGCTGGGTGAAAGTGTCCAGATTCCTCGTGACAACACCCAGATGCGCGAAGGACCGGGTTGTTTCTATCGGCTTGTTGGTGTTTTAAATAAAGGTGCTGCTGTCAATATCGTAGATATTCAGACGGGATGGAAAAAGGTGACATTCCAGGACAAAGTAGGCTGGATTTCAGAAAATGCGCTGATTGCCACTACGGAGTCAGGCACTTCCTCTAAATTACCTCAAATTAAAACTGGAACGCTTTTTATTTCCAGTGCCTCTGCCAGTGGTGCTATTAAGGGATTTGCTCAAAAATTCATCAATTTTCGGGGAGGTGCAGCTGATTTTCCTGAGCAATATTCCTACTATTTTTTTACTCCGGATGAATACTACCGTTTTCGGCAGGAAACTTATAATAATCGCAATCCAGAGAAAATTCGTAAACGTTATAAACGCATCAAGGGCGAGGATAGCAATAACAATCTGTCGCCAGACCAGGAGCGAGTCGGCTTAGCAGCGGCGAGTAAAATCGCTGCTCTCGGTTTGGTAAATGACCCCCAGCACTTAAAATATTTAAACTTAGTCGGTAATATAGTCCTTGAAAATACACCGCTTTACGATTATCCGGTTCGTTTCTATTTATTGACCGATTCTCGTCCTGCTGCTTATACTACCCCCAATGGGATGATTTTTCTCACCAGAGGTCTGGTTAAGCTTTTCCAGGATGAAGCCGAATTAGCTGGCGTACTTGCCCACGAAATTGCCCACGTTGTCCAGAAACACGGTTATAAAGAACTTGCTAAACGCGAGGCAATGATTACTGCAGAAGATGTCTTTATTCAATTGGATGAAGAAGTGCCGCCCGACTCCGTCGAAGCTGAACTTGATGATATAGCTTTAAATAGTTACGAGGCAGCGACTTCCCGTCGCCAGATTAAATATGAGTATGAAGCTGACCGCCTGGGTGCAATATATGCTTATCGAGCTGGCTATGACCCCGAAGGATTAACGCGCGTCCTTATTCGTATTAAAAATAGCACTGACCGCGATTTCTGGCATCCTGAATCGAACTGGACTTACGATGCCATCGGCGATCGGGTTGAAAAAATCCGAGATTTAATCCAGACTGAATTAAACAAAAATCCTGAGTGGAATACAGATTTCCGCATAAGATTTCAGAACTATTTCGAATAGCACTTACTTTGGTTCTTGTAAAAATTGTGTTGAATTGGCGACGAAGATAGAAATGAAAGCATTTTTAGGGTGTGTTATTTCTATTTAAATGTAGAAAATTGATCCTAGAAATTTTAATAACGAATGCAATTGCGCCCACTATTTTTTGCCAGATAGAGCTTGTCATCGGCGATTTTGATAAATTTTTCCTTTGATAATAGAACCAGATGATTCATGGCGGCGATGCCTCCGCTAATGGTGACCCGCACTTGTTTGTCATTAATGTGATATGGGAAGATTTCGCACTTGTGCCGCATGCGTTCGGCTAAGACAATTGCTCCCTTCAGATCTGTCCCTGGCAAAATAATGGCGAATTCTTCGCCACCATAGCGGCTGGGAATATCCAGATCTTTTCGCAGACTTTGACGGATAAGCTCGGCGAGTTCCTGAAGAATATAATCGCCTTCTTGATGTCCATAGGTGTCGTTGATAATTTTAAAATGGTCAATGTCAAACATGATTAATGACAAATCGCCCTGGATGCGTGCTAACCGCGTTATTTCTTCTTGCAAACGTCTATCAAAATAACGGCGGGCGTACAATCCTGTTAAACCATCTAGAGTAGCCAGTTGAAAGAGGCGAGCGTTTTCAATAGTTGTAGCGATAAGGGTGGTCAATACTCCCAGGGCTTCTTCCTGAAACTTCTGTGGTATCCGGTCAGCGTAGTTTAAGTAGGATATAAATCCGATGATTTTATTTTTAGTGCCAATTAAAGGTAAGCAAGTGAGGTGAGTCATATTAGCGGGAATATCGATATTCAAGAAGAAGCAATGCTCTGACGGGTGGACTGCCTGGGAAGCAGATTTTTTGGTATTGAGCACCTTTTGCAGGGTCGTGGTCAAGGGTAAATCCCGATTGGGGATATCAAATTTCCCGTTGATTAAACTGGCAACGAGTTTGACCGCATCGTTATTTTCATTCAACAGTAGCATAGAAAGGTATTTACTCTGACTAAAATCCGAAAGCATTTCCAGAGCATGAGAATAGAGAATTTCTAAATCGAGTTCAGCGACAATGTGGCGGGCTGCTAAACGCAAAGTCCTGAAAACGATGTCAAAATCTGTTGCGGCAGCATTACTATTCATACCATGATTCCTATTGACTATGCAGGTAGTTAGTAAATATTATCGTTAAAATGCGCCAAGAATAAAAACCATTTAGTCCTGATATTTTCACGACACTAATAAAATATTAAACTGTAGGCAGATATTCAAAGAAAATTTAAAAGGCTAATATTTTTCCTTGTCCAGAAGGTCAATCCTTTTTTACATTTAAAGCAATGGATTATTAAAAAATTAAAGGATTATTTACAATGGGAGAAACTGGAGCGAAAGCGAATCCATGTCGTGAAATTGTCGAACCTTTTATCAATTTAGTAAAAGCACCGCGAGCACTGTGGGGCATTAATCTTTCTTATTTATTAGAGGGATTGACTTATTTTGGCATTTTGAGTCTTCTGGCGATGTTTTTCAACGATTTGGGTTTGGACGACATTGCTGCTGGTCGAATGGTGGGGGTTTTGACGGCAGGAATTACTTTAGCGATGCTCATATTAGGTGGTACGGTGGACTGGATAGGAGTGCGGAAATCACTATTGATTGCCCTGAGCGCAATGTTGGTCGGGCGCATTCTGCTAACTGTCGCACCTCAAATCGGGCACCCCGGTTTATGGGCATCAGCCCATTTGACGGCGATGGCTGGAATTTTAGTGATTGTCATAGGTTATGGTATTTATCAACCCGCTTGTTATGCAGCTGTCAAACAATTTACTACCCCTAAGACCGCTGCAATGGGTTATGCTATGTTGTATGCTTTGATGAATTTAGGTGGATTTCTACCTGGTTTGATTTCGCCGCCCGTACGCAAGGCATATGGCATCACTGGAGTTTATTGGGTTTATGTAGGATTGACCGCTGTGGGTATCGGGGTTGTGTACTTCATTCTGTCGAAGAAGACTATCAAAAAAACTTTGGCAATAGTAAAAGCATCAGAGGAGAAGATAGAGGAAGCGAAAAATGAACCCGGTTTAGAATCGACGCGCGAAAAAATTAGATATTATCTGAAAAACTTTCCCATTAAAGATGCTCGTTTCATGTTTTTCATTTTCATTTTGATTCCTGTTCAGACTCTGTTTGCCCATAACTGGTTGACCTTGCCGATGTATTTTGCGCGGGCTTTTACGGGTACGGTTTCGAACAATTTTGAATTTTTCGTCAATTTAAATCCTATTTTGATTTTTATTTTAGCACCCATGGTTGCCGCTTTAACTGCCGAGAAAGACACCTATAAAATGATGATAATCGGTACCACTGTTATGGCATCCCCGACTTTCATTCTGGCATTGGGTCCGCGCATGGAGTTCGTCATTGCATATATTATTATCATGACCATTGGTGAAGCCATGTGGCAACCGCGATTTCTGCAGTGGGTTGCTGAGATTGCGCCGAAGAATATGACAGGCATTTATATGGGAATTGGGCAATTCCCGTGGTTTTTGACAAAAATCATTACTTCGCTGTATTCTGGTTGGTTTCTCATGCGGTTTTGTCCGGCGGGCGTTCCACCCGAGCAAACCCATACCGAGCAGATGTGGCTGATTTATGGTTTAATCGCCATTGTCAGTCCACTGGCATTATTGGCGGCAAAAGGCTGGATGGGAAAGGGTTTAGAAAGGAAAAGAGATTAAAAATGGGGGAAGATTCTATGCCACGCAAGATATTAATTGTGGATGATGACGCTCTTATTTGCGATTTGTACGGCGATTTTTTTGAACAAAATGGCTATGAAGTCTATACAGCTCAGAAGGTAGAAGATGCCTTAAAAATACTCAGGGGGCAGGATTTTGATATTGTGCTGTCCGATGTCGTTATGCCCGGCAGGAGTGGATTTGACCTGTATGAAGAAGTACAGCTATTTAATCCGAACTTGCCGTTTGTCTTTATGACTGGTTATGAACATGAGGAAAAAGTGTTGGACAAATTGAAAGAATACAACAGGCGTTGGATAGCCAAACCGACCAAATTGGAAGAGTTATTAGAAGTAATTAAGCGAGAGATGCAATAATTTCGGAAATACATTCTCCTGTCTTAGTTTTCCAATTTTTAAGCGCATTAAGACAGTAATTATTTACGTTGCAAGTGTTTCTTAAAGTATTTAACGGTGATGTCAAGGCCGTTTTCTTCGACTAATTTCTGCACCAGTTTATAATTATCTTTCGTGCGTACGATTATGTTCGCCCAAAAAAAATCAGTGGCATTTTTTTGGCATTCTGTCAAGGAAATCATTCGTTCAATAAAGGTTTCCTCGAGGAGTGATTGAGTTGTCTCATATAGAAAAACGCGCAATTTTTTAGGTTTTTCTGCAATCATATCGGGAACATAGCCTTGCCAATGGACAGGATGCGGCTGGTAACCATCCAGCAGTTTAGTATAGCAAGTGTAACCGCGTTTCGAATATACTCCTAATAAATAATTGAGCAAATTGAACTGGTCGTGTTTGAACCTTGTGAATAGGAGCGAGCGTCGCAGGGCTGTTAGGATACGGGCATAAAGGACATTCAAGTCAAAAGGCTTAGTTATATAGTCGTCGGCACCGGAGATTAGGCCGTCAACCTGTATTTCGGAGGCTGTTTGTCCGGTCAGCATGATAACAGGGATAAAAGCCGTAATTGGACGGGTTTTCAAATTTTTCAAGACAGTCAAACCATCGACATCAGGGAGGATGATATCAAGAATGATAAGGTCGGGCTCATTTTTAATTGCTAATTCTAAAACCTGAGCGCCCTTAGTGGTAGTAATGACAGCGTACTTTCGAGAAGTTAAAAAGTCAGAGACTAATTCCAGGATATCAGGGTCATCATCAATGACTAAAATTTTCTTCATTAATTCCCTCAATTAATTTTTACTATTAATAATTTAATTGACAATTCGATAGGAGGGAAGGTCTATCGTTCTTAGGAATTCCAAAATTCGTAAAAATTGTTATATGGAATTTGTTTAAATCCGACATTTAGCCGGCTTTTTTATTTTCAGCACTGATTATTTTAGTAAAACTTAAAAAATTTTGAAAATAATTGTTGGAATATGGCATAATATTTGTTAACTTTAATATCGCTTTTTGGAAAATCGAATTGGTAATATAAAGAATTCCCCTCCCCCTCCCCGGATGTGCCGTAATATCCCTCAAAAAATCCCCCTCTTTTTAACGTTCGGGGAGGGTATCCTCAAAATCCACACCCCAAAATAGATGAGCCGCTTATTAAGCGGCTTTTTTATTTTCACCCCATTGAATTTTAATCGTCGGATGATTAATCCTTATCGGAATTACCTGACAATCAGCAGGGAAATATTATCACTCAACCGGATATATTGGTCTTATATCTATCGGTAAATGCTCTAACTGTTTAAGGTAATTAGTCATCAATGGTGTCAGCTTGCGGTAGTTGTTGATGAATTGTTGTGCCCCGGCGTAGTCACCTTTGGCTTCAATGAGCAAGATCTGAGCTGCCAAATCACGAATAGCGCTTTCAGTTTTGGCATAGTTCAGGGTCAATTTGCCATTTGCATCAGTCGAAAAGGCACCTTTTTCCATTAAATAATTAAACTGGATTGCGACGCCACCACCGTGGGCTTCGTTGATACCGAAGCGAATTGAACGGAACATTCCGCCCAAATAGCTGGCAAGGGCACTCTTTTTTTGTTCTTTAGGGAATATTCCGTGATTGATTAGGTAGAGGTAGCTATCCATTCCAACGACATCGGCTTTGCATTCTTCGATAGTAGAATAAGTGTCTTTGAGCTGCTTAGCGACGGTTGTTTCGGTGCCATTTTCAAGGTGCAGGATTCCCGGTCCTAAACCATGACAGACTTCGTGCATCAACACGTGCGTAAAGTAAGCCTCAAAAGAGACATCCTTGATTATCTCGGGTGATAGAATGGTATTGACGATTGGTAACCAGCATTTTTTGTACTTGGCTTCGGCGATGTTTTTCAACATGACTTTCTTAGAGCCTTTAGCGGCGCGCACGCGCTCGTCGTTTGGTAGGTTGAAGGCTGTAGTTTGAATTCCGGCTCTGGTATCACCGGCAGAAAAGATTTCCTGTACGACCTTGATGGGAGAAACTTTACCACGGCTGTAGTTACGATAAGCGGCAGGCAGGGGTAAATTTTTCTCCAGAATATCGAGATACTTGCTGACTTCCGCTAATTTGCGACTTTCGGCATGGTCAACGATACAAATAAAGGCTTCGTAAGCTGCTTTATAATTGAATAGCTGGTCTTCATAGACTTCGTATGGTCCAATGACAACTTCTAAATTACCGTTTAAGTCCATCCATGCCATATCGCTATTAAAATAGTCGTCGGTTTGCAAATCTTTGGCTCGCGCAATTAGATATTTGCTCAAAGTTGCATCACGCGTTGTCCGGGCGGCTTCCTGCAGTAATGCCACCAGACTGTTGATATACTGGCTATATTCTTCATGGTAAGGGATAGCCACGAGTTTATCACCATCGCGGCGAATTACCGTGAAACAACTTTCGAGGGACTCTTTTTGTTCGGGGTGAGCCTTGAGGTAATTCTGGAATTCCTCTTTAGTCATATCGGGTGGATAAAAGCCGGCGCCTAAAGGTTTTGCCTCTTTTGTCAGAAATGGATGGTTATTGTCTAACCGATTCCAGGGTCCAAACATTACTTTGAATAAAAGATAATATACGCTATCCGGTGTATTGAGGGTCGAGGCAAGTTCATTTTCCAATTTGGGATTATCAGGGCTGACCTGTAAAAGAAAAAGATAATCAATAATCCGCGCGGCTTCAATCAGACGAGTGAGGGTCTGATATTCAGAAGGAGGCAACATGCTTAAATCGCATTTTAATTCTACCGGTGCCAGTTTGGCGAGCTCTTTCTGGACATATTCATGGGAAGCACGCGCCTGAGTCACTTTACCTCCACAGCTATAAAGAATCAGGGCTAAACCTAAAGTCAATCCCAGCAAAAATAATTTGCGTATTAATCCAATATCTTGATACGAAGACATAACCTTTTCCTTTCATTTTAACATGAGACATTTTCCATATGCGATTTGATCATTTAGTTTGACTCGAAAAAAGTAAAGCCCGGAGGCAAAATTTTGTGGGCGCCAGGTGATAGTCTGGTGGGTTTTACTATTCACATAAGTAGCAATGTGGTCAATTTCCTTGCCGGTCAGGTCGTAAAAGTAGATTTCGAGATAGCCAGCTTGCCAGATTTGAAGCTGCAAATTGGTGTAATTATTAAAAGGGTTAGGGAAAATACCCAGAAGCGTAAAAGCATTCGCTAAATTACCTGACGAGTCGTCTTTTAGTCCAACATTCGTATAATGAGCTATAAAGTCGTCGAGATAAATCGAACCAGTGTCTTTCTTAGCATTATTAGTTTCTGCCAAATAAATTTTTGTCCAGGTTATTGGAAAAGTCAAAACGGCTGAGGGATTTGACCACTTGGGAACGGCATTTTTTAAGGCTACTTCCAGATATTGCCAGTTATCAGTCCAATTTATACCGGGTGAAGCAGGAGTGAAATCGACTATAAATAGTTCGTTGTCTTTGTCTGCAAATTCACCCCGTAACCAGTGTTCGCGCCCATCACCATAAACCCACAAGCTGACTGCATCGGGTGTCCCTGATATAGGGATTGAACAGTTTAGATAAAGGGCGCTGGTTCCAGAGCCAGAAAGGGCATATTTCAAACGGGCTGATGTCGGTGGCGAGATAAATCGACTGGTATTTAAACTCAGACCACATTGTGGTAAATCTACCAGCGTGCCACTGAGACTCCAGGGACTGAGATTATTAAAAGCATCTATGGTCAAAGAAGAAACACTACCGACGACGACGGCAACACTGTCGCTAACGGCGCGATAAACCGCTTTAATCCAGCCAGAGCCGGTTTTGGTAGCTGTGAAAAGTCCATTGGTAGTAATTGAACCAACATCACCAATAGTGCTCCAGGTAAAAGCGTTATTCGGCACTGTCATGACATTATTGAAACCATCGAAGGCTTGAGCCGTCATCTGTTGGCTTTCATCTACTTTTAAAATGACAGGATTTGGTTTAATTACAATACGTGCGACATCGGTGACATGCACTAATGCAGAATCTCTAATATCGCCGTGTGTCAGAAAAACAAAGCCACTGCCAGTGTCCTGAGCAGCTGTAAATAAGCCATTATTCGAAATAGTGCCAAGCGATGGTGAACAACTCCAGGTGGGTGTAATACCAGTGATGCTAACGGGATTCCAGAATTCATCAAAAGCCTGGTAATTAAATTGAGTTTGCTGGAGAGGTAAAGTATAAATTTCGCGTGGTTCAATACGCAAGTGGTTCAAGGAAGAGGTCGGCGCATGGCTAATTAATAAGAGAGCATTCGCCACCGCCCGTTCACCGCTAGCATCAGAGGGACGGTTTTTAACAACATTGCGCACGACCATGGTAGTCGAACCACCGCCGTCCAGGTTCATCCCCTGGAAAACTCCCCATTCGAGCATATAATCTGCCAGTTCAAATAGCGACATTCCAACGCTATAGCCTGGTTGACGACCATCAACTACGAAAAAAAAGACCTTTGTCGAATCCTGGTTAAATCCAAGGGCAGTACGCGGATGCCGGTCGGTGCAAAAAGTCGTATTTGGTATATCTTTTTGCCCGTTGACAATCATGCGAGGTCCACCGCCAATCATTTCTTTAAAAATACCGCGAGTCGGTGGCAATTTGAACAGCAAACGTAAGGTATCACCAACGTAAACCGACTGATTGAGGTAGATACGTGCTGTACCATGTCCCGAGATAACGACACCATTAGTAGGAATTGTACTGTTACCATGACCGGTCTCCATCACCGAATCTTTTTTATCCACTACCATGAAAATAGTATCGTTGACCACTGGTGAATTGAGGTAGCGCGTGGTTATTTCCGTGCCCCAATAATTAGTACCGGTAGTGTTGCCCATGAATTTGTTGTAAACAATTAATTGATTTTCATAGCGGGTTTCATTAATACCGTCAATGGCTAAAGAAGTTCCATCCTTTGCCCAGAGTGTGCCTTGAAATGTTACCTGACCATAGAAAGGTACGCGGTCGATAGTCACTCCGAAGACTTCTTTTTGAATGACATCACTAGTGTTAGGGCGTCGCAGAATCGTGCCCTGGCAGACCTGCAAATTAATCGGAATACCACCAGAACTATAAAAATCGCCATTGATGGCACCTACGACCTGGTGTCCTTCATAATGGCGACGGGCTGCCATAGAGGAAGTCCTTTCGTTTCCATAGAGTAAATCGTTGGCTTTGACAGTCTCCAACTCCAGATAGGGATTAGTCAGGTCGATTTCTAAGACATAAAAATGCCAGGGACCAGCAGCACGGAATTCATGGTGATAAATGACTCCTGGTCCTACTGGTTGACTTTCGCGGTAATCGGCTCGTAATGGTAGCCAATAAAATAATAAGAGGAGAAAAATTTGGAGTCGCTGTCGTCTTATATGCATAGTTTCCTCCATCTTTTAAATACTATTTTCTATCCAAATCTGAACTAAGTTAATCAGAGTTTGCACAGCTAATTCCATATCGCGAATAGCAATCCATTCTCGTTTACTGTGGAAATTATGTCCACCTGCGAAAATATTCGGTGTAAGCAAACCCATAAAGCATAATTTGGCTCCGTCTGTGCCACCGCGAATAGCTTTAGTAATTGGTTCGAGTCCCGCCCTACGGACCGCCTCGAGGGCATATTCGATTACCTGGGGGCATTCTTGCAATTTCACGAGCATGTTTTTATAGGATTCCTTGATTTCCAGTTCAATCTGCGCTTTAGGGAACTGAGCGGCGATTTTATCACGGATTTGCTGGAGTTTCTGGCTACGGAGTTGTATGCCTTCTTCGGTAAAATCGCGAATGAGTAGCCGTAAGATGACTTTTTCGACCCCGCCTTCAATAGTGTGGACATGTAGATAGCCTTCTTTTTTTTCGGTATTTTCAGGATTGGGTTCTTTGCCCACAAGCTTTATGATTTCAGCGGCAATTTTTATGGCGTTGACCATTTTATTTTTAGCATAACCGGGGTGGACATTGACTCCGTGGATAGTAAAGGTGGCGCTACTGGCGTTAAAGGTTTCGTTTTCGATTTCACCGGGATTCTCACCGTCAACAGTGTAAGCATACTTTGCTCCGAATTTTTGGACATCGAAATGCAAAGTGCCAGCGCCTACCTCTTCATCAGGGGTGAAAGCAATTCGGATGGTGCCATGTTTTACTTCAGGATGCTGTCGTAAATAATCCAGCATTGTCATGATTTCAGCAATTCCGGCTTTATCATCAGCTCCTAACAAAGTAGTGCCATCGCTTGTGATTATTTCACCTCCCCGATGCTGTAAGAGTTCGGGATTTTCAGCAGTCGAAATAATCACCGACGGGTCACCCGGCAGTACCAAATCCTGACCAGCATAATTCGTGAAAATTTGAGGTTTGACATTGGCGCCACTGACTTCTGGCGAAGTGTCTAAGTGAGCAATAAAACCGATAACCGGAACACGTTTATTTTCGGCAGGTGACAAATTACCCGGTAATGTTGCCATAACAATACCGAATTCGTCCATCGATGCATCGGCTAAGCCCAATTCTTGAAGTTCGCTGACCAATAGCCGAGCCAGGTCTTTTTGCTTGGCTGTACTGGGGTAAGAATCGCTGACCTCTTCCTGTGATTGCGTATCAATCTGTACATAACGGAGAAAGCGTTCGACCAATTTCGCTCTCATCATAAATCCTTTCTTTTTTACTCACACTCACCCTGGATAAAATATTAATAATTAACCAGATTTGGTAGAAAAAACTCAAGACCATATCCTGGCTGGTATCTTTTGACGATTTTTATCCCAGAAAAGAGAGTATCCGGAAACACAGGATGGCAATGACTTCTAAGATTAGACTGTGACAGAATTCGAACTCTTTCGCGAAAAAAGGTTGGTGAAACGCCGGTCACTATATAATTTCAAGTGTTTATTGAGAAAAATCGATATACTGATGATTAACCGAAAAATTATAATACTAATCTCTGTTTATATCCGTGAATTCAGCTAAGAATCATAGCAAAGTTGTTCTCATAATTATTGTTTTCTTCCCGTTGTCGCTCTGGGCTCAGGTCAATGCCATTTTTCGTTCCGATTGGCATAAAGTAGCCGCGCATTTCGATTTTCCAGAAGGGCCTGCTTGGAATGGGCATGGACTATATCTTTCAAATTGCTATAGTGATTGGATTGCATACCTGCATGATAATCAAGTTGATACCGTGAGGGTAAATGGTATTGATTCAGTCCATTTTGTTCGTACCAATGGCTTGGTTTTTCACGAGGGAAGGCTTTATGCCTGTGATTTTGGACTAAAACGAGTATTGCGCATTGAGCCAGATGGCAAGAGCGTATCTTTAACGAATGGCATCCGATTAACGCGACCCAACGATTTGACTTTTGATAAAAAGGGCAACCTATACTTTACTGATTCGGGAACATACCGTCGGGAAAGTCCTGACGGCAAGGTTTACCGTTGGGAGCCATGGACCGGAAAGGTCATCACAGTCTTAGAAAACCTCGCTTTTCCAAATGGCGTTGCCTTTTCCCCAGACGGTAAATTCCTGTACATCAGTGAGAGTGCCTACCAGGCTGTAGTTCGCTTTCCCGTGACGTGTGACGATAAATTTGGCGTGAAAGAGACGGTCGTAGTGATGCCCGGCGGTGACCCGGACGGACTTGCTTTTGATGCAATCGGTAATCTCTATGTTGCACATTTTGGTGGTGGTGCCCTCTGGGTGATTGCGCCAGATGGAGCAGTTTTAGCTAAGCTAAAAACGCCAGGCAGAAAACCAAGTAACCTGGAATTTGGGGGCAATGACCTCCTAATGCTTTTTTTGACGGAAGTCGAAACTAACTGCCTTTATCAAATAAGCACTCATTATCCCGGTTTTTTAATAAAATAAGATATTTATGGATCATCAACATTCGAACAATAACCTAAAGAATATCGGTTTTGCATTTGGTCTCAACTTCAGTTTCACCATCCTGGAGATAATCGGAGGAGTGATTTTTAACAGCCTGGCAATTATTTCAGATGCATTGCATGATGCCGGGGACAGCCTGTCATTGGGACTCTCCTGGTTCTTTGAACGCTATTCTAATCGACAAAGAGATCAAAAATATACTTATGGTTATCGTCGCTATTCACTGTTGGGTGCTGTTGTTAATACCATCATTCTCTTTATTGGAGCGGTGATAATCGTTCAGTGCACATTAGGACGTCTAATCAATCCGATGCCACCTCATGCTTTTGGAATGATGGGTTTTGCGATATTAGGAATTATTGTCAATGGCTTTGCGGTCTGGCGTCTAAGAGGCAGTGAATCTTTCAATACAAAATTGGTTTTTTGGCATTTGTTAGAAGATGTTCTTGGCTGGGTAGCGGTGCTGGTCGTTAGTATCGTTTTGAGATTTACTAGTTGGTATTTTCTCGATCCATTACTGGCGTTGATTATTACTTTGTATGTACTCTTTAATGTTCTGAAAAATCTTCGAAAAACGCTGGCGGTTTTTCTGCAATCTGTACCGGAAAACATCAGTAATACCGAAGTCATTGCCCAACTTTCTCATATACCCAAAGTAAAATCGGTGCATCATACCCACCTGTGGTCAATCGACGGTGAACATCATGTTCTCACAACTCATGTCGTTGTGGAGGAAAACACTTCTAAAGTTGAAATTGTCCGGATTAAGGAACAGGTTCGTCAGTTAGCCAATACTCTAAATTGTGAACATATTACGGTAGAGATTGAATATTGCGATACCGAATGTACCATGTACCCCAAAAATCATGATGCTTGCTAATCGTTGCGAGGATTGTTTATTCATTCTCATCCAGTTCGCGCATAATCTTTAGAACGATATCGGGATAATCAGTCGCTATTGATTTAATTCCAATTTTGTATAATAGGCGATAAACTTCGGGGTCATCTGTATCCCAGACCAGCACCTGAAAAATGACATGTCGTCGCGCCAGTTCGCGATTTAATTGCCTCAATTCCTCTTCTGAAAAACTGGGAGAATCGTTTGCTTGAATAATATAGTGCACTTGTAAGAAGTTTAGTCCCTTGAACTTTGCCCGGCGCACGGTCTTGATTTTTTCGATATTGTTAATCCAGAGCATGGTGGTTAAGCGCGGCATTTTCATTTTCACCCGACGAATAGCTGCGTAATTACTACTAGTAAAAATGACCTGTTTGCTGACCCGATAGTGCTTTATTAAAGAGACCAGCTGGTCGAGATTAACCTTTTTACAGTCAAGAAATAGCAGATAAGAAGGATGCTCAGCTAAAAAGGCAAAGACTGCCGCCAAAGTCGGAATACGTTCGCCCGGTTTATCACGATAAGCTCCAACATCCAGATTACTCAATTCTGCATAAGTTAACTGTTCTACCGGTACAGTTTTTAGTTCATCAGGTGCATCGGGTGCGACCCGTTGTACAGTTTTGTCATGCAGGAGAATGATGACCCCATCTTTGGTGGTGCGCAAATCGACTTCAGGGACAATCCCCTTTTCCCAGGTAGCAATAAGTGTTTCCAGCGTATTTTCTGGAAGATCTAAGCCACCACCGCGGTGAGCCTGGATAGGAGCGCTTTTTTTCAATTTGCGTTCACGTATCAGAGGATAAAAAATCCCACTGCTACATTTTAGCTCCGTAAAGAGTAGGCAAAGTAATAAAAGTAAGAAGACGTTCAACCTTTTCATGTTGTCGTAAGTTAAAAAATTTTTAAAGAACCAGAAAAATATTAGGAGACTGGAGAGATTCCGAAACAATAAAGAGCAAAAAGCAACTATCCAGTATTTAAAATTGTTATTTAATCTTGTAGATTTTTACTGCTGAAATGTTTATCTTTTAAGTAAGATGGTTATGGGAACAAAGACAAACTATCAGAGAGCTCAGCGCAAATATGACCGGGCGAAAGCCATTTTAAAGCCAATTTTTGTCCCTTTTAGACATTCAATCGTGATCAAGGGATTAGAAAATATTCTTGAAAGCGGACCCAATCTCATCGTTGCCAATCATCCAGGAATTGGGCGCGATGTAGCGGGAGTATGTCTAACTTATCGACGGCGGTTATATTTTTTAGCGGCGCATTATCTTTTTGATGAAAGTGAATTATTGCTGAAGCATGTTAAACCAGCATTAGGAGAGGTACTTTTCCGAGTACTTTATCCTATTGCGCGTAAGTTTGCCAGCTACCTTTCCCGTCAGATGCAAGAATTGGAGATGATTCCGATAAATAAAGAATATCAGAATGACCGTAGGAAGCTTGTGACGAATCTGCGGGAGGCACTCAATAAGGTCAAGGAGTTTTTAATCAAAGGTCGAGCAGTAGTAATTTTCCCTATCAGATATAATCTTCTGAATACTATTGGTCGAAAATCCATCGTTTCCCGCGAACCGAGTAAATATAATCCCTATATGCCGCAACTAAGTTCGACTATCGCCAAAATCATTTTTGAACTATGGCGAGAACATGGTTTAAATATTCCCGTTACTCCCATAGCCATTGCGCGAGCAGAAGGATTAAACCCGTTTCGTCGGATGAGAGTAAATATTGGGGCGCCTCTTACAATCCAAGAGTGTCTAGCAAAATGTCAAAACGTCAACCCAGTAACATACTTTACTGACCTCCTGGAACGTTATATGAGTGAACTACTGGCATTTACCTCACCGGATATTGCTGAAGTTCACTCTAAATAATGGAGTTTTGCCGCAGCGCTGCCAATTGTTTTTTATAATTGGTGCGGAGGGTGAGGAAAAATTGCTCATAACTGCCGCTTTTAAAATCGAGAAAAGCCCAGGGATAAGGTTGAAAATGTCCCTTGCTATAGTGCAGCGCTAAATCGGCATAAATGCCACATGATAAATAGACTTTGTGAATGCCGTATTTAGCCGAAGCTAAAACGACTTTGTCATAATCAAGATAACCAATATCAAGGTTCACCTTACGGTGACCTTCTGTCCGCAGCTGGTCTTCAATACTGTTAGTGGTTAATTTGGCTTGCGCTAAACTATCCGGCGGAAGCAATTTTGGAAAAGCGAAGAATTGGCGCTGGATAGGGCTACCCATTTCCTGTTTGTAATAGGTCGTCTGGTCGAAGGTAAATTTGGCGCTTGCCAGTTCAGTCGTACCGAAGTACTGTTCAGCAATTGTAATTGCTTTGTCGAGAAGGCTTTGCTCTGAAAATAGGGCACCAATGAAATATTTAACAGGTATGGGTTCATTTGGCTGCATAGTATCCTCTCATAGATTTTGTAAGGCACACAGGTAATATTGGGGAATAGCCATTCAATAGTCACTTAGTTGTCATTTATCGTTCATTTTTCATTTGCGTTTATTTATGTCCATTAGCGGTTAATTATTGTTTTATGTCTTACACGGGGGACACAGGAGATATTACGGCTAACATGGGGAATATTTATTCCTTTTTTTTCTTTATTTTTATATTTTTCTTTTACTGTGTTCCTTATGTTCGCAATGTGAAAAACATATTTTACCACTCTGTTTTCCCTGTATGAACCTAAATTCTCCTGTGCCATGATTTAATTTCGCCAATTGTTTTCTAAAAATCCAATATCATCGGTGCAATTTTAGCTACGAAAGGAAATAAACCAGTTGCCTCTTAAGAAAATTTTCGTAAAATTCCAGGCGAATTGCGGGAATGATTTGACAAAAAAATGCGAGACAGATAGAAGAAATTGAAAAGGTGGGAAGAAGCGATGTCGCGTGATACCATAAAGAAAATCGTTTTTTTCATTTTGACTATTTTTATCCTGATTTTTGGATTTAATTTGATTAAAGAGCGCTTACCCAAGAAGATTGTAAATATCATCGCACCTCCTAAAATCAAAGTCATGACCTATGCCGTAGATTATGGGGTCGGGACAGATGGCGTTTATAGTTTAGCGCGGATTGCAAAAATTATCCGCGACGAATCGCCGCATCTGGTTTTTCTAAGCGGGATAGATTATAAAACCAAACGCGGTTTTAATGATGAGCAAGCTCGGAAATTAGCGGCTAATTTGGGGATGGAATTTACTTATGCCCGCAACTGTGTGCGTGATGGCGGCTGGACTGGCAATGCGATTTTATCAAAGTATCCCATTTATTTTGCTGAAAACAAGATTTTTAAAGAGGATTATCGGGAGGAGACCAAGAGTTTGCTGCATGTAATCATTACGCTTGATGGACAGGAATTGCATTTTTTCGGAACTGAATTGAGTACTGATTCCATAAGTAGTGCTAATCAAGGACGCGAACTGCTTGAATTTATGAAGGATTGGGGACGAGATAAAGCTGTGATTTTAGTGGGCAATTTTAATTTGCAACCTTCTGCCAAACGGATGCACGAGATTGGTTTTTATTACCTTGATGTGGGAGCCTATGCCCGGACGCCTATTCTGACTTACCCCAGCGGAGTGCCCAGCAAGCGCTTGGATTATGTCTTTTGTAATAAGTTTTTAACACCAACCACGATTTATGTTGTCCAGAATGAACTATCTCAAGCAGCGGCTTCGCATTTACCCGTGGTAGCGCAATTTAAATTCAGTGATTAACAATAACAGAGGAGCATTATCTATGAAGGCAGATTTTTTAAGTACTTTAGGGATTAAAGATATTAATTTCGGCGCCACGACTGGTCGCAGCGATGGCTGGTTGAAGACGAGTGGCAAAGAATTGGTCAGCATTTCGCCGATTGACGGGAAACCGATTGCTAAAGTCATTCAGGCGACGCGCGATGATTACGAGAAAGTAATGGAGAAAGCTCAACAGGCATTTCGCAAGTGGTGCATGACGCCAGCCCCGCAACGAGGTCAAATCATCCGAGCAATGGGTGATTTGTTGCGCAAATATAAAGAACCTCTCGGCAAATTGGTAACCCTTGAAATGGGTAAAATCAAGGTTGAAGGTCTGGGTGAGGTTCAGGAAATGATTGACATCGCCGATTTTGCTGTCGGACAGAGTCGCATGCTATATGGTTTGACGATGCAAAGCGAGCGACCTCGTCATCGCATGTATGAACAATGGCATCCATTGGGCATTGTCGGCGTGATAACAGCGTTCAATTTTCCAGTAGCGGTCTGGTCATGGAACACTTTTATCGCCGCGGTTTGTGGGGATGTCACGGTCTGGAAACCGAGTTCTCTGACACCGTTAACCGCGATTGCCGTGCAGAACATCATTTCTCCAGTGATTGATGAGTATGATCTTGACGGAGTTTTTAATCTGGTCATCGGGAAAGGTTCGGAAATCGGCGAGGCTTTAATTAATGACCGTCGCGTGTCCTTGGTTAGCATGACTGGCAGCACCGAAATGGGAATCCGGATTAGTGAAGTCGTGGCGCGCCGACTGGGACGAACAATTTTAGAATTAGGTGGAAACAATGCCATAATTATTGCTGAGGATGCCGATCTTGATATGGCGGTGCGCGCAACCCTATTTGGGGCAGTGGGAACGGCAGGTCAGCGTTGCACGACGACCCGCCGCATTATCATCCACAAGAGCATTAAAGAGCGCTTTGTCAATAGTTTGGTAAAAGCCTATGGTCAGGTACGCATCGGCAATCCGCTCGAGGATGGTATTTTGATGGGACCGGTGGTTGAAGAAGGTGCTATCACTGCATTGCAGCATGCTATTGAAGCAGCTAAGAGCCAAGGCGGAAAATTAATTTACGGTGGTGAGCGGCTGACAATTCCCGGACTGGAAGGCGGCTACTATGTTCGTCCAGCAATCATGGAAGTCAAAAATGAGTATCCCATTGTTAAAGAAGAGACATTTGCGCCACTTTTGTATATCATCGAGTACGAAAACATTGATGACGCTATTTTCATGCAAAATGATGTGCCACAGGGACTGAGTTCAGCAATGTTTACCTCCTCGCTCCATTATGCCGAACAATTTTTATCAGCGATTGGTTCGGATTGTGGTATCGCCAATATTAACATCGGTACCTCGGGGGCTGAAATCGGAGGCGCATTTGGTGGCGAAAAAGCCACGGGCGGTGGGCGTGAATCGGGTTCCGATGCCTGGAAACAATATATGCGCCGTCAGACCAATACCATCAACTGGGGCAAAGAGTTACCGCTGGCTCAAGGCATCAAATTCGACCTCGATTAGTCGGCAGGTTATTTTAATTGGTTAAGGAATTGCCTGTTAGCAGGTGCAGGGCGATTAGTTCAGCATCGAACGATTCCAAAGGATTATGACGAGCGGCGTGCTTTACATCGTGGCAACACCTATCGGTAATTTAACAGATATTACCTTGCGTGCTCTGGATATTCTTCGACAGGTTAACTTGATTGCTGCCGAGGATACACGTCACGCATCAATACTGCTTAAGAAGTATGCTATCGAGACGCCGCTTATTAGTTATTATGAGCAAAATGAAGAACGCCGCAGTGCCGAACTGCTGGAAAAATTGCTTAATGGTACTCAAATTGCTTTAATAACCGACGCTGGTACGCCGCTTTTAAGTGACCCCGGCTATAGATTAGTTCAAAAAGCCATTGCCAATGCGATTATGGTCGTGCCAATTCCCGGTCCTTCGGCTGTTTTAACAGCTTTAGTTTGTTCCGGCTTAGCGACTGACCGCTTTGTTTTTGAGGGATTTTTGCCAAGAAAGAAAGGACGGCAGACACGCCTTAGAGAATTAGCGTCCGAAAACCGCACGATTATCTTTTTTGAGAGCCCGTTTCGAGTTGTCGCAACGCTGGAAGATTTACTGCAATATTTCGGCGAACGACGCTGTGTATGTGCACGGGAATTGACCAAAATTCATGAAGAATTTCGGCGTGGGTACTTAAGTGAGTTGCTGGCTCATTTCAAAATTAACAAGCCGCGCGGCGAATTTGTAATAATCGTTGAGGGCAAAGAAACTGCTAAGCGCCAATGAACAAAGTTTCTCGTCAGGAATCAAAAGAGAGAAATACTAGTTCCAAAGTTGTTCTGGTGCGCTGTGATTCTTATGACCTTACGGAAATTAGGACCGCATTGCGACGCGGAATGGAATTGTTAGGGGGAATAGAGCAATTCGTAGCATCTGGCGAGCAAATATTACTCAAGCCTAACTTGCTGAGTGCTCGGTTACCAGCGGAAAATGTTACCACCCACCCCAACCTGGTGCGGGTTGTAGCGGAATTGTGTCAAGAAGAAGGTATCCGGCTGAGTCTGGGCGATTCTTCTTCACGGGACAGCTGGCGCCTGGTATATACTCGAACCGGTATGTTATTATTAGCGGAAGAACTGGGAATTGCTTTAGCTGATTTTGAAACCGAAGTGCCAGTTAGTTTCCCAAAAGGCAAGCAAAATAAACGATTCGTACTGGCTCGCGGGGTAGTCGAGGTCGATGGTATTATCAGTTTGCCCAAGCTTAAAACCCACCACTTGACACGTCTGACCGCAGCCATCAAGAACCAGTTTGGCTGTATCCCGGGCATTTTAAAACCAGAATTTCATGTGCGCTTGCCGGGAGTTGAGGAATTCTCGAAAATGTTAGTTGATTTGAATCGCTGCTTGCAACCGCGTTTATTCATTCTCGATGCCATTGAAGCCATGGAAGGCAACGGACCGGGCAGTGGTGAACGCTATCCAATGCATTTGATTGCTATCAGCAGCGACCCTGTTGCCCTCGACAGTGCTGTTTGCCGCTTGCTTAATTTATCGCCGGATTTAGTTCGGACCAATTTTTATGGTGAACAGTTTGGCTTGGGATGGATGCAAGCCGAGCGAATCGAATTGCTCGGAGATGACCCTAAATATTTTTTAGCGCCAAAGTTTAAAATCGAACGGGCGCCGGCAATGCCTTTCAATCTCGCCTGGCGTTATCGTTTACTTAAAAACTGGATTAGCGCCAAGCCGGTAATTGAAGCCAGTCTGTGTATAAAATGCGGCGAATGTGTTGAACAATGCCCCGTCGCACCTAAAGCCTTAAGATGGGGCAAAAGTGGGAAACAACAACCACCGCAGTACGATTACCAAAGTTGTATTCGTTGTTATTGCTGCCAGGAAGTTTGTAGGCACCGCGCGATTCGTGTTAAAATACCAATCATTCGCTCTATACTCAACTGGTTTTATAAAAATTTGTGGATGCGTCTATGAATTGGTTCTATTTTGCCAGCGGTTGTGGTCTGATATTAATGGGTTTATTGGTTTTGACCTTCCCGCAGACCTTCAAAACTGTTTTAACGTACATCGTGCGGAAAGACCTTTTCATAATTCCCGGTGTCCTGGAAATTGCCCTGGGATTGGGGACTCTTTATTTCCGCGAAACGACCAAAATGAAGTGGTTTGTTTATATCACCGGGCTATTACTTTTCGTTGATGGGATTTTTTATTTGTTATCTTCACAACGCTTCAAAGAGGTCATGCAGCTCATTCTGGAATCAGATGAAAAAACCTGGCGTTCCTATGGAATCTTGAGTCTATTAATCGCCTTTGGTTATTTTTTAGCGGCAGTACGTTAAATTTTGAGGAGATAAAATGAAGAGAACATCTTTTATTGTAGGCATTGTCCTTAGCGCGTTCATACTAATTGCCATGACAGCATGTGGCACCAATCATCAAAAATTTGAGCCTACCGTTGATAATGGAGAATGGTTTTTATTAAAAAAGCGCGATTTGCGATTCGGTACATACCATCAAAAACATGCTGCACACTTTGGTCGGCATGTAAATGGCTATAACTATTATATTTTGAAAGGAATTGACAAAGTGCAATCAAAAGCACCCGATGGTGGTGGCTATTTTACCGGTAAAGATGCTAAACCGACCGAATCACCGATAGGTTACCGGCTGGAACTTTTTGGTAAGCCTCTCTTAGATCCGCCACGGACAACCAGCTATTGTAGCGGTTCAACTTATGCGGCTTTTATTGAAGCCTTGAATCTGATTTTTCCGCATGGATTAGATAGCCTGGACTTTGACCACTATGAAGCCCTGCGCATGCAAGAGATTAATGGTGGCCGCCGTGAAGATGGAATAAAAATGTGGGGGCACTGGAATGCCGATGGTTTTGGCAATCACTACGCCTTGTTGCAATATGCTCGCATTGGAATGGAAGTGAAACCTAATCAGGCTCGCCCCGGCGATTTTATGAATATTTCCTGGAAAAAAGGGGGCGGACATTCGGTCATTTTCCTTGGTTGGTATAAGGATAAAGAAGGCAAACGCCAATTGCTTTATTGGTCGAGCCAAAAGGGTACGAATGGCATCGGCGATCAATTAGTAAATGTTGCCAATATTAAAAATGTAAAAGTCGTCCGATTAGTTAATCCTGCAGGCATTTTTCATTTTAATATCAATACGCCGGTCAATTTGAAAGTTCCGGGAGATGAAATTGTATTCTAAGTCAGGGAGGTATTGATGAGTATTAAAGTGAAAATTATCGTCGTAAGTATTATTTTGAGTAATTTGCTATTTGCGGCTGTAAAACCTAAGACACCTTTTACAGCGCTGGAGAAAAAATATGCCAAAATGGGTAGCCTTATAATTGCGCCGATGAAATACGCACCCTTTCCCCATGCGCTGCGCGATAGCGGCTACACTTATGAAGGCGAATTTTATCCCAAGAAGGGACACTATGACGATAACACCGTGGTAATCTTTTTCCCGCATCATTACCGTATCGCAGACAAGGTTGATTTAGTTTTTCATTTTCATGGCTGGCGTAATCGCGTGGATAGCGTGCTCGCAACTTTTCAGTTAGTTGAACAGTTTGTCCAGGCTAAACGGAACGCAATTTTGGTAATTCCACAAGGGCCAAAAAATGCGCCGGATTCTTTTTTTGGCAAATTAGAAGAACCGAACGGTTTTAAACTGTTAGTTGATGAAATTCTACGAAATTTGATGTTCGTCGGTTTGACGGAATCAGTCATTCCTGGTGATATTATATTGTCAGGGCATAGCGGTGGCTACCGCGTCATTTCCTACATTTTATTGCATGGTGGTTATACCGACAATATCAAAGAAGTCTATCTTTTCGACGCGCTCTATGGTCAAACCGAGAAGTACGCTTATTGGCTCGACCATTATCGTGGTAGGTTTATTGACGTTTATACCGAAAACGGTGGCACGAAGAGCGAAAGTCTCAATCTGATGCAAGATTTAACCGCCTGGGGAATTCCCTATTTCAGTGTCAAGGAACCGGAATTGACCGATGACATGCTAAAAGGGAATAGGCTGTTATTTATTTACTCTCCCTTAGAACATAATGCTGTTCTCTATCAGACTCAGAATTTTTACCGTTTCTTGAATAGTAGTAGTTTGAAAACACCGCGCTGAAAAGCGCACTATTATACAAAAGGGATTTTATCATACCCTGTTTTTTCCGGAGCTTCAATGACTTGTTTTTTAATTCACTGCCGAGGAGTGGGCATTGTTGCAATCAAGATTTCGAAGACTCAGCAAATAACCCCTGGCACAAGTAGCTGACTGACTAAGACGATGTTGATAAAGTAGTTAAATATGAGAGGTTGCAAGCGCACCACTTTTTCATTAAAGGGAAAATAGAACGTGATTGAATCCCTGAAAGTTAATGGTAGGAGAAAAATCATCCAGTAAATATTTTTAATTAGTTAAAAAATTCTATTGACATCTTAGTTGGTTTATTTTTATATTAGAGCAGTTAGTAACTCAAAAGTGAACTACTGTTGAAAAAGCAGACCGCAAATTGGCTTCTGAAATTTCCAAGTTGCAGCGTTTACCTTTTTTTTGCTCTGGTTCTCCTGACTACCGCATGCCAGCGACCGATACCGACAACACCCCCCGACTGGGCTTATGATGCCATCTGGTATCAGATATTCCCGGAACGCTTTCGGAATGGTGACACGAACAACGATCCGACTCAGGCTACCCTTAAAGGCACCTGGCCTTATGAAGAGCAAAAAGAATGGCATCTTATGCCCTGGACGGCTGAGTGGTATAAATTACAACCCTGGGAAGTGCAAAATGGACGCGGGTTCTATTATAATGCCCAGCTTCGCCGCTATGGTGGTGATTTACAAGGTATTTTAGAAAAACTAGATTATCTGCAAGAACTCGGGGTAAATGCTCTGTATCTAAATCCGATTTTTGAATCGGCTTCCGCTCATAAATATGGAGCAACTTTCTATCACCATATTGACAATAATTTCGGACCTGACCCGCAGGGTGATTCACTCATCTGGCTTCAGGAAAATCCTGCGGATCCCGCTACCTGGCAATGGACCAGCGCCGATACGCTATTTTTACGTTTGGTACGAGAGGTGCATCGAAGGGGTATGCACATTATAATTGATGGGGTTTTTAATCATGTCGGGATTTCCTTCTGGGCGTTTCAGGATGTAGTCCAAAAGGGCAGGGCGAGTAAATATTGTGACTGGTTTGTCATAAAAAAGTTTGACGATCCGAATACACTCCAAAACGAGTTTGAATATCAAGGCTGGGTGAACATTCCCGATTTGCCAGAGATTAAAGAGGACAAAAATGGACCGCCGGCAGCTTTTCGTGAACACATACGTGCCATTGTTAAACGGTGGGGAGACCCGAATGGCGATGGTGATCCTTCGGATGGTGTTGATGGCTGGCGGCTGGATGTAGCCGAGCAGGTTTCTAAAGAGTTCTGGCAAGAATTTCGTCAGTGGACAAAGCGTATCAATCCTGATGCTTATTTAGTCGGGGAAATCTGGTGGGAGGATTTTTTTAATAATAAAATGTACAATGCTGCTCCCTGGTTAAAAGGAGACATTTTTGACGGCGTGATGAATTATCGCTTTGCGGATATCATGCTGAAAGCTTTCGTGGATAAACGTGGAATAAAACCATCGCAACTTAATAATTTACTTGGTGAAATTCGCCAGCAGTATCCACTGCCAGCCCAATTTGTCTCGCAAAATCTAATGAGTAGCCACGATACCGAACGTTTTGCCTCGATGGTCGCTAATCCAGATCGCTGGTTAGACCACGCCTGCAATTTACAGTATAATCCTGAGTTTAAGATTCGCCCGCCGACCGCCGGGGAGCGTCGTTTGCAGCGGGCGATTTTAGTTTTTCAGTATGCTTATATCGGAGCACCCTATATTTATTACGGTGATGAAGTCGGGATGTGGGGAGCAGACGATCCGGATTGCCGTAAACCGATGCTGTGGGAAGATTTTATATACGAACCAGAAACCGTCAATCCGTTTAACCAGAAGCAAAAGCCGATCCCGGTGGAATGTGATATAGCCTTGCGGAAATTCTATCAGCAACTGAATACCTTACGCCAAAAACACGAAGCTCTACGAAGAGGTAAATATCGTACCCTTATCATTGATGATCAGTACGGGATTTATGCTTTTGAGCGCTACACCAGCAAGGAAGCCATTCGGGCAGTTTTTAATCTAACTGATAAGACCCAAAAACTCAAAGCGGTGGTATATTTAGCACCAGAGCCGAAAAAATGGCAATTGCTTTTCAGTGTGAATGATGAAAATCCCGAGTTTCTAAGCGCGAAATGTGCGAGATTATATATCAAAGTTGGACGAGGGCAAGAATGACTTTGAGAAAAATTGGCAAAGTATTGTTAATTGTGGCGATTGGATGGAGTTTATTGAGAGGGGGAACTACCGGTAAATTGGCCGGCATGGTAACCGACCAGCAGACCGGAGAATCTCTCATGGGTTGTAATATCTTCTTGGAGGGGACCTATTTTGGAGCAGCTTCGGATCAGGAAGGGCGTTATGTCATCTTGAATATTCCACCAGGAAACTACCGCGTCAAAGCCCAGATGATTGGTTATAAGAATATGACAGTCGAAAATGTTGTAATTTCGGTTGATTTGACCACTACTCTGAATTTTAGTATGCAGACACAGGTACTGGCAGGAGAAGAGGTTGTGGTCACCGCGCAGCGGCGGATGATTGTGAAGGACCAGACTGCCACCGCAGCTCATATGAAAGCGGAAGAAATTGAGAACCTGCCGATTACTGAGGTTAGCGAAGCTTTGCAGATGCAAGCTGGTTATGTCGATGGTACTCTGCGGGGAGGTCGAAAAGGCGAGGTCGCTTATTTAATTGACGGTGTGCCGGTCACTGATTCCTATGACCGCGGTACTGTTGTGGATGTCAATAAGAATATGATTCAGGAATTGCAGGTCATTTCGGGCGCTTTCAACGCTGAATATGGGAAAGTTATGTCCGGTATTGTCAATATCACGACCAAGCAGGGCAGTAATCATTTCGGCGGGGGCTTAGAACTATACTGTGGAGATTATCTAAGCACTCACGACCACATTTTTGACCATATCAATCGATTTGATTTGTTTAACGTGCGGAATGCCGAATTGAGTCTTAATGGGCCCCTCATCAAAGACCATCTTTTTTATTATTTGGACGTACGTCAAATCTATTTCGGCGGGTGGCTCCAGGGGCAACGCCGTTATCATCCCTGGGCAGTGGCATATACCGACACCAGTGGCAAAGTTGTCCTTTACGATTCTACTGCGATGCTGGCTGATAACCAATGGGTCAATCTCAATTGGAATCAGAAGAACTACTTTCAGGGGCAATTGATCTGGCGTGTATCTAATCGCAGCAGTCTTTCTTACAATCTATTTTATGATGCCAAAGATTACCAGGACTATGATCGAGAGTTTAAATACAATCCTGATGGTATGTTGAAGAAAAACCTGACGGGAGTCACTCATTTGCTCAAATTGCAGCAGCAAATCAGTCCGCTGACCTTTTTCACTTTGGCTGGTTCTTTTTATTATCGCAATTACACTGGACGGCTCTCAGCCAAGACGGCTTATGATGACTCGACTATTTATGTCCATCCCTATTACCTGACACAATATCCTTATCAATTTCATATTGGTGGTACGCAGAATGACCATGAATTACGCAAGTCAAAAACTTATTTACTGAAATATGATTTGACTTCCCAGATTACCCGGCAGCATCAGATTAAAGCCGGTTGGGAATATCGGCAGCACGATTTGTCCTTGCGGAACTTTACCGTACGCCCGGCAGAAGGGGAAGTATATTATGACTTTTCCACTGGTACGGAAATCCCAACCTCCTTTAGTCCTTTTATTCACCCAACGATTTTAGGCGATAGCACCATTTATGCCAGTTACTATCGGCATAAACCTTATGAATTTGCATTGTATATTCAAGATAAAATGGAATTTACCGAGCTAATTGTAAATGCTGGCATCAGGTTTGATTACTTTGAACCAGATGGAGTTGTATTAAGTGACCCTTCGGATCCAGATATTTATAACCCAATCAGACCTGAGAATCGCTACCATGACTTGAACGACAATGGCGTTCAAGATGCCGGCGAACCTCCGGTAACTTTGGAGGAACGACGCACCTACTGGTATAAGCGCGCGAAAAGTAAATATCAGATTAGCCCGCGAATTGGAATATCTTTCCCGATTAGTGATCGCGGTGTCTTTCATTTCTCTTATGGTCATTTCTTCCAGATTCCGAATTTCACTTATTTGTACCAGAACCCAGACTTTGAATTGGGGTCAGGCACCGGTAACCAGGGAGTAATCGGCAACGCCGACCTTAAACCAGAGCAGACGATTGTTGGTGAAATCGGAGTACAACAGCAATTGACCGACAATTTTTCGATCGACATAACGGCTTATTTAAAAGATATTCGGGATTTGACTGGTACCCGAGCGGATGAAATGGAAGTTTTTGGAGGTTCAGCAACCTATAGCAAACTCGTGAATAGTGATTTCGGGGTAGTCAAAGGTATAACCATTGCTTTGAATCAACAGAATCCACGCGGGTTATATGCTAATTTAGATTATACTTTGCAAATTGCGACGGGAACTGCTTCTGATCCTCAGGCTTATCGCAATGCAATCGCAGGTGGTTCAGCGCCTGAAATTCAGCTTAATCCACTTGACTGGGACCAGCGTCATACGGTAAATGCGACCATAGGTTATAATTCACCAAGGGGAGGCATCAACTTCATTGCTAAATATGGCAGTGGCTTGCCCTATACGCCCCGGAGAAGCGCTGATATTACTTCGCTTTTGACAAACTCTGAAATTAAACCGGCTAACTTTACGGTGGATGTAAATACTTATTTCCGGCGACGACTACTGGGTGTGAATTGGGAATTTTTCCTGCGCATCAAGAATCTTTTCGATACGCTGAACGAAGTGAATGTCTTTAATGATACTGGTCGTGCAGGTTTTACAACAGACGAAGCCCGCGTTGAGGCTTTGAATATTAAGACGCCAGTTAATTCCGTGCATGAATATTTTGTAAATGCTACCCATTATGCAGAACCGCGGCGGGTTGAAATTGGAATGAGGGTCGGTTTATGAAAAGCAATAAATTTCAAAGTAGGTTCTTTTTGGGAATAATTGCTTCGGTAACTGTTACTTCAGCGATTTTAACCAGTCAGACCACGCAACCCAGTGGTCGTGAATACCGGCGTACGGGTATTCACAATGCCAATTTAGTCCGTACCGTTTTCGGTAACTGGGGCGTTATTGGTCAACCGGCGCAGAAGGGACCGCGGGGTGCCTGGCTTTATGATACCAATGGGTACATCGGCGATGTCAGTCCTTTAGTGGGTGCCGAAGTCCTTTATCACGATAAATCGTTGGATACCACGATAAAATTCCACAGTGTCGTTGTTTGTCCAGTAGATCGACCAGCGACGGCACGCGAGGAATCGCGATCAGGTAAGCAGTGGGGATTCGAACCAGTTGCCGGTTATTTTAATGAGAATTCACAATTTGTGGCAATGAGTACGGATAAGACATCCTGGCCTCCTTATTGGCCCGATAAAATGAACATGCCAGATGACCCTGGTTGGCCTGGTCAGTGGAATGGCTTTTTTGGTAAAGGGGTAACCAATGCCGACCAGGAAAGTTTTTTTGTCATGGACGATAACAATGATGAAGAATTCAACGATTCAACTTTGAATAATGTCGTAATTAAGTTCATTCCACCGTCTACTTATAAGCGGGGAGTAAGTTTTAAACCCGATAGTCTTAATCCCATGCGCAACGGTCTGGGACTTGAAGTAAAAGTTCGTGGTATGCAATGGCAGCAATTTTTGGCCGCTGATTGTATTTTCTGGCTTTACGAGATCACCAATAAAAGTACCACGAATTATGATAAAGTAGTTTTTGGCATGTTAGCCGGGACTTATGTCGGGGTGACCGGCACTGACGATTCACCACAGGAATACGATGATGATTACTCGTTCTTCGATGTGCGTCGTGACCTGACCTATACTGGTGATTATCCGAACGACAATCGGCGCAATCCCAAATGGCAGGGCAAAGTAGGTATTGTTGGTTATGCCTTTCTGGAAAGCCCCGGTAATCCTTATGATGGCATTGATAATGACGGAGACAACAGGCCAGAAGCTCATCTGGGAAATACCTCACTGGTATTTACAGCGCCTCTTTTTACTCCTACAGATTTCGATTCGGTGCTTATCCGCAAAGGTGACCAGGTCGTTGTAATTGACCAGAATTATAAGCGCTCTTTAGTAACTATCACTCAGGACACGCAAATAGTTGAAACCCGCGGCGTCAAAATCAAAATCATCGCTGGAAAGACCAAGCTCATAGAAGGCAATATGCTGGCAGATGGGTCAATTAATCCCAATGCTTATGATGGTATTGATAATGATTTAGACGGATTAATTGATGAGAATTATTTGCTGCATTACCGCCAGCGCCGAGTTGATAAAACGGGAGTGGTATTGTTTGATACACTTAATCCCGTGGCTTATATCAATTATCGTACAGGACAGGGACTACATGACCCGTTGATTGATGAAGCTCGTAATGACGGTATCGATAATGATGGTGATTGGAATCCGGAATTTGATGATGTGGGCGCTGATGGGAAACCTAATACTTTTGATTATGGGGAAGGTGATGGGCGCCCGACTCCTGGTGAGCCTAATTTCGACCAGACTGATGTGGATGAATCTGACCAGATTGGTTTGACCAGTTTTAATTATTTTACACCGGCTAATCAATATCCAATGGCGGATGACGAAAAACTCTGGGACTGGCTCAAACCCGGCTACTTCGATGTACCAAAAAGTATTCAAAATAATAAACCAATTGCGGGTGAGGATGGCGATTTTATATACGGATCAGGATATTTTCCTCTACCTGCAGGGGAGACCCAATATTTTTCGCTAGCGTTGATTTATGGTTATGACATGCAGGATTTGCTTAAGAATCGCGAAACGGTGCAGAAAATCTATAACAGCGACTATCGTTTTCCACAGCCTCCGGAAAAACCTACTGTGACGGCTGTCGCAGGTGATGGCAAAGTAACCCTATACTGGGATCGTGCCGCCGAAGCCAGCATTGACCCGGTTACTAAGGAAATGGATTTTGAAGGCTATAAAATTTACAAAGCCACCGACCCCGATTTTAACGATGTCCGCCTTATCACCGATGTGCATGGCACGGTCACTGGTTATAAAACCATTGCGCAGTTCGACAAGGTTAATGGTATTAAGGGAGTCTTTTATCCTAGCGAAGATTTATTTCAGGAAGCCAGTGGTTACACCTATTATCTCGGGAGTGATAATGGACTGGTGCACTCTTATGTAGATGAAGATGTGGAAAATGGACGACGGTATTATTATGCGGTTGTCGCTTATGATCATGGTGATGCCGAAAATGACATTTTCCCTTCCGAAAATACTAAATTCATCTCAATTCAACCTAATGGTGAAATTATTACCGATGTTAATACTGTAGTCGTTCGTCCTGGTCCAAAGGTATCTGGTTATGACAATCTGAATAATGACCGCCTTCTGGCTCATCTTATTGGTCCCGGCACAGGTCAATTAGCCTACCAGATTGTGGATGAAACCAAAATCACCGGGCATCAATATCGGGTGACCTTTACTGATACTCGCTCAGATAACATCGATAACGATAATGATTGGAATCCGTTGACTGATGATACCGGAGGTGGTAATCCTGCCAATCAGAATAATGGTGTACCGGATTTGGGCGAGCCGAATTTTGAATACCTTGATGATGATGAATTTGCACCCATTACGACTACCTATTCGGTTCTGGATTTGACTGGTATCACTGAAATTGTCAAACTTGATACCAATTATACCTATCTAAAGAAACGCCATATTCATATACCGGGTCTATCTATTATTCAAGGTAATCAATTGAACGATATAGTTGAGAACCCTGCCGAGTTTGACATTGATACTTTACGCGGGAAAATTCGCATCAAACCAACCAGTAGTTTGCCCAAGGGAGAATACCGCGTCCATTATCAGTATTATCCGGTATATCGCAGTGTCAACATATTCCGAAGTCCCTACGCCAGTGAAACCCTGGATTCGGACATTTTTGATGGTATCCAGATACAATTCAATAATCATTGGACAATTGCAAAAGTCGATTCACTATCCTATTGGCAGGCGCGCTATGGTACTCTTAATTATTCCTTCCGCACTGACCAGGCACAATTGCCCAATGGTAAAATTATATCCGGGCGCGCCTTTCCGTCGCGCTTTGAGATTCAATTTGCCGACAGCAATGTGACTTATTATGAAACACCTAAAAGTCTGATAGCATTTGTTAATCAGGGTCTACCTCCAATTCTATGGCCGAAACCTTATAAGACCAATTTTCGCATTTTCGACCTGATTGATTCAGTCGAGATACCGTTTATTCCTTCGGGGTGCACTAAAAATGCGGCGGGTATTTATGAGTTAACTAAAAGTGCTTTAATAGAGACATTTATGATGAAACCGGACAGCAGCTGGTTCTATACCTGGGTGATTCAATTCAGAAGCGATGAACCGCAAGCCCCGAAATTTAGGAGTGGCGACAAACTTCATATCGAGACTGCTATTCCTTTCCGAAAAGCCGATATGTTTGAGTTTACTCCCCGGATTCCGGTTTACGATCGTCAATTAGCCAAAGCCCAACTGAATGATATTCAGGTGGTGCCAAATCCTTATGTTGTAGCGAATAATATGGAGGCACCGCTACCCCCGGCGATTACCAGTGGACGCGGAGAGAGGCGTATCGAATTCCGCAAATTACCTAATGACGCTAAAGTCCACATTTTCACCGCCGCCGGAGCGCATGTGATCACCCTGAATCATCAGGGCAATATCCATGATGGGACTTTAGCCTGGAATCTGAAGAGCAAAGAAAATCTGGATGTCGCCTATGGCGTCTATTTTTACATTGTCGAATCCAATGCCGGCAAGAAATCTGGCAAGCTGGCGGTAATAAAGTGAGGGCAGTATGAAGAAAAAATTAATCACCGTTGCCGTCATTTTGTTCTTAGCAGCCGCTGTTCAAGCCCAGGATAAAGTGGGTACTTGTGCCGCCCAATTTCTGCAGATTCCAGTGGGTGGTAAGGCTACTGGTATGGGTAGTGCTTTTACCGCCGTGGCTGACGATCCCAGTGCTTTGCATTGGAATCCGGGTGCCATCTCCCGGGCTCAGAAAAATCGCCTGTACGCTGCGCAATCTAATTGGTTAGTAGGAAGCAAGCATCAATGGCTAGGGGCGCAGTTTATGTTCACCAGTGCCGATGCCATTGGCATCAGTATTAACAATCTAGATTATGGTGCACGCGAAAAAGTAACCACTGTCGCTCAACCTGATGGCACCGGTGAGTATTGGGATGCCAGTGACCTGGCTTTTGCCATTTCTTATGCCCGCAATTTGACTGATCGCTTTTCAATCGGCGGCAGCGTCAAATATATTCAGCAAACAATCTGGCATGAAACAGCGGCGCAATTTGCCTTTGACCTGGGCTTGCTTTTTATTACTCAATTCAATGGTTTGACTATCGGAGCTTGCATGCGGAACTTTGGGGGCGATCTGAATATGGATGGGCGCGACCTCTTGAACCGCATTGATTTAGACCCGGATAATCATGGCAATAATGAGACTATTGTTGCCAAATTAAAGACTGACCACTGGCCCTTACCTCTGACCTTTACCGTTGGGACGGCTTTTCCATTGATAAATAACCGCTTCATGCGCGTATTAATTGCGGCAGATGCCGTTAGACCGACTGACAATAATCAGGTGTTGAATTTGGGGACAGAAATTAACATATTGAAGATGTTAAGTCTCCGCGGAGGCTATCAGACTATGTTCCGAACTGAGAAGCAGGAAGGATTGACATTGGGACTCGGACTCGATGTATCATTGTCGTCAGTCCGCTTCGGTGTTGATTTATCATATCAAGATTTCGGTCTGTTCGGTAATCTTCAAACGACCGCCATTATTGTGACATTTTAGGAGGAAGATACGTTAATTAAATGAAAGGAGTGTTTATGAAGAAGTTGTTTGTAGCAGGTTTGGCTTTGCTACTGGTGACAACTGCCTTCGGACAAATGACCGTACTGTGGGAGAAGACCGCGGTCAACGGCACCATGCCGACGTGGTTCGATGCTACAGGGAGTTTGACGCGCGGTTTAGCCTATGGCGTTGTCGGAGGTCAGGAGCGTCTCTATGTAGCGACGCGTAATGGTGGTAACCTGGTCTATTCGATAGACCCGGCTACTGGTGATACCCTTGGGAGACTCAACACTACTGGCATATCAGGAGGTACTCTTGTACTCAATGATGTTGAGGTCTCTGCTGATGGTATCATCTTTGTTTGTAACCTTAAAACTGTTTCAGCGACTGATACAGTTTTTAAGGTTTACAAGTGGACTTCGGAGGCGGCTGCACCAGAAGTAGCCATCAGTTATGTCAATAAAGACATGCGATTGGGCGACAAGATTACAGTAACTGGTTCTGCCAGTGACAATTCCCTGGTTATTTGGGCAGCATCCGCAACTACCGGACAGAACAAGGTAGTAAAATTTACGACGACCGATAATGGAGCTACCTTCACTCCGACCATTGTCAATATTGATGCCGCAGGAGGCAGCGCCTCTGTCGGACCATTACCAGATGGCAGTTTTTACTGGAATGCCGGCGGTGCTAATCCGAAAAAGTACGCTGCTGACGGAACCCTGATTGGTGGGATTCCCGGCTCGGTCGTTGCAACTGGTTCAACCGCGATTCGTTACATCGCAACGGTCAATGGTTGTGAATTTTTTACGACGCATCAATATGGAACAGGCAATGAGAATGCTCGGATTGTCAAGGTTCCAATGGGCGATCCAACCAAAGCGGTGACCTATGCGATTACACCATCTCAACGGGTGAATGCTAATTCCAATGGTACCGGCGATGTTGCCGTGAAGAACAACGGCAACGGGACTTTTACGGTGTATGTGCTTTCGACCAATAACGGCTATGGTGCCTATGTAATTGACCCGAGATTATTGAGTGGTGATTACTTCATTCCACAAGGAGTAAATGCTCAGGGTTTTAATACACTCGGTGATGCCATTGCAGCCCTCAATAATGGAGGTACGGCTGCTCCAGTGCGCTTTTTGATTGATGATAATCTTAACGAACTCGGTAGCAACCTGATTATCACGCGCAATGACCTGAGTGCAGCTAAACCTGTGGTGGTCAAGCCGGCACCGGGTAAGACTCCCTCGATTACGATTACCAGTTTTCCCACCACTGGTAATCACGCCAAACAAGGCTTGACCATCGAAAATGCCTCTTACATTACCATTGATGGTTCCAACACCGAGGGTGGAACGACTAAAGATTTGACCATCATCGGTAATGATGCAGTTGGCGTCTATGTCGTTGGGGTAATCGACAATTCCGATTTCATCACCATCAAAAATGTCAAGATTACCTACAACAGCATGGCTGCTAGTGGTACGCTGCTTGGTGTGGATGGCTATACGGGCGTTCCGAACAAATTACTGATTGAAAACTGTGATATCGGCAGTCCGGAGAAAGCCTTGACTAATGGTGTCGCCCTCTGGGGCAATGATCCCACTACTTTATGCGAGGCGTTGGTAAAAGATTGTAATATCTACGCTACTCGGCGTGGGATTACGACCTATTACAACACGCACAATGCTTACATCAACAACACGATCAGTATTGTCAATCCACGCGCCGATCAGACATTTTATGCCGGAATTTATGTGACCGGTTTCCCGGCTAATGATACCTGCTTAATTGCCAATAATCGCATTCTGGGGGTACCTGCTAACACATCAACTTCGAAGTTTTCCGGCGGTGTTGTGATTTACGGAAACGAAGGCGTAGTCCAGATTCAAAATAATTTTATTGCTACAAATTTCACCAATGCCGGAACTAACACGGCCAACCGCGTTTATGGTATCGTGTTTGGTTCGGCTACTTGGATTGGGACAGCTGAGGTCATCAATAACACTATTGTCGTGAACTCGACTAATCAAACTGGTGTCCATGCTGCTATTGGGACTGAGGTGAATTCTTCCGCCCGACTCAAAGTCGTGAACAATCTGCTGATCAATAATCATGACGCAGCGAATTCCTTCAGTATTCATTGGACCAATACCCCTTCGGCTACCAGCGAGCTACGCTCCGATTACAATGATATTTATTTAGCTGGTGCGAGTGCGAAGACTGGAAAATATGGAGCGACGGAATATGCTACCTTAGCTGAATGGCAAACCGGTACCTCTCAGGACCTTCATTCGGTTTCCAAGGCGGTGAATTTTGTCTCCAATCTTGACCTGCATCTGACCGGTGCTTCCATTGGTGATAACGATCTGGGGTGCCCGAATTTTGGGGTGCCAACCGATATTGATGGTGATCCGCGACCATCCTTTACCTATATGGGTGCGGATGAAGCCGCGGTAAAATTGGTGCCGCAAATTGTGAAAGTTACTTTTATCGCCAACACGGCAGGCGTACCGGATACTCTGCAAGCAAATCATACGGTCCAGATTCGCGGGTTTTGGCCCTTTACCTGGGACAATAATAGTCCTGGCATCATGACCAATATTGACGGTGATTACTGGTCTTATACGATTGAATTGCCACGTGACAGTTTGACCCGTCCGATT
>DDYE01000028.1 GCA_002347855.1 Fidelibacterota bacterium UBA2242 | reverse complement strand
TTTGATTGAACAACTACGATATAGCCGCCATCACGATAAGAATTTGCCAATTCGCCCAATCGCATGCCGGTAGCCTCAAAAACACGAAAGGTAGAGAGCAATTTTGGATTATCAACCAGAGAATAAATTTTTTGGAGCTCTTCGGGTTTAATAAATTTCGGTAAGGTTGAATCAACCTTAACCATCTTAAACTTAAGGGGAACTTCTTTAATTAAGCCTTTTTCAGCGAGATAATTTAAAAGCGCTCTTATTGACCTTAAACGAATATTAATTGTTATCAAATCGTCCTGATCGAAGAATTCCCCGACCACCAAAAAGCCCGCTACCGCGAAAAATTCTACAAAACAGGATTCGGCCGAAAAACATTCCTGAAAAAAATCATCTCATAATCCGCAGGTTTGGGGGTTCCCTGCCAGCCCTCCCGCTGGTCGGGAGCGGGCTGGCAATCCCCGGACCTACTAAAAGATAGATCACTTAATAATCAACAACTTAAATTCTTAATAAAGCACCATTTATTAGCGTTTTTTCAGCTTGAAATTATACCTCCAAATACTATATAACAGGACAAGTTAAATGGATAATAATTTGGTCAGTTATAACCAGAATCAACTATTTTCTTGCTGAAAATTGATTTTCACTGTTACGATTTTCTTGGGGAATAGTCGAACGCTAAAGTGAGAATTATCCTCGGGTTCAATAGAATTGATTATTTTTTCTTCCAGGGAAAGAAGGCTCAGGCTTTTAATTGGTAAATAAGTGACAACTTCACTTTCAATCAAGTTAGAAGTTGGGTTGAATAAACGTAACACAACTCCGTTATCATATTCAGTCGGTTTAAAAGCGGAATAAATGATATTTTCAGGTGAAACTTTGAGAAATTGGAGATGCGGCGAAAGGTGACCATTTTTCGCTTGCAAGGAATGAATTTCAAGAGGTACAATGAACTTCGTAATTTCGTTGAGTATCCCACTGTTTTCCCAATTACCGAGATGCGGCATAATTGCCAAACGATAGCTGCGCTTTTGTTCGCCGAACGATGCCTTTATTTCTTCCGAGTAGCCTTTGTAATCGCGCAGCAAAAGCAATCCGACGACATTGGGTTTGGTACGATAGAAATTGAACTCGCCTAAGCCCTGACAAAGCAAGGCAATTCCACCATCTTCATTGGAAAAACCAACGAAATTCCCCATACTTAAAGTAGTACACCTTGTTCGCTCCAAAGCTTTTAACGAGCGTCGTTCAATATTATACAAGCCATCCGTCACACAAATATCCGGTTGAAAATCTAACGGGAAACATATCTGCAGACGATGATCGTGAATCTGGCTGAACAATTCCAGCTGAACCTCCAAATATTTGGAAAGACGATTAAGTAAGAGGGTTTCGATAATTCTGACTTTTTCATGTTTAACACTCCTTCTGCTGCTCTGCCAGTTGAAATCGCGAGGTAACTCCCAGACATACTCCAGCCGATAGGCGGCGCCAAGGGCATTGTTGTACAGCAGTTTTATGGTTGGGGTAAGGTTCCTAGTCGTCAAACTTACATGACTACTATGTCCCGGTATAGCATGCGGACCTAAATCAACTTCGTCTAAAAAATAACCCTGTTCCGTCCAGAAAGCACCGGTCTCTTTGGCAAATATTTCTAAGGTACCATTATAGTTGATGCCAACCCGCAAGAAATCATTCTCAAGGGCATTATGCTCAGCACTAATGGGTACCGCTGACAATGATTTAGGCACACCGTGATAATTCATCTGGTAGGTTTTCCAACCAAGGGCAGGTACATTGTGTAATTCGATTAAGCAGCGATATAATGCCGTCTTAGGCTTTCCCTCGTTTTGTTTAAAATTAATTGGTTCGAGCTTATCAAGTATTTTCAACGGGATTTCGCGTCCCTCAACTTCTCGCATTACAACCGTATCTCTGTTCAACAATTCGGGTAATTCAAGCGTGGCTTCAATAATCTCCGTGCGATTAGTTGGATGGGAATTAAAAACTGTCCAATAGGAATGATGACTATGAGCCAGGGGGGATTTAATATTGTCGAGGAAAAAATCGAGACTGGCGTGGTAATTGTCCTGAAGCATTTGAATAAACGCCGACAAAGATGTCGCTATCTGGCTTTGCCAACTCAAGGATTTGACGGTTGGACTGGGGCAGAATGCTTGTAATTCAATCAAGTTTTGCCAGAAAGTCGGGATTTGATCACGAGCATCATTTTTCCCCAGGGAATAGGCAACCATCGCCCATGGCTCAACCAAAAACTGCAATGCCATTTCGGCCTGATGCAAGTATTGACGCAGAGTTAAATCGTGACGCAAGCAATATTCTATTTCATCCGTGACCGACTGCGAGATTTGCAAGCCACAAAGCTCACCCTTAAAACTTTGCGTCTCCTTCGGTTCCAGCATTTCCTTTATTGACCAGACATAATCAATCAAGGAAGTCTTTTTAATTTCACATTCGGGCAGCATCACCAATTTTTGATAAGTCGCTTCAATCGATTTGGCATAAGAACCGCTTTTAGCTGTCACTAATAAGAGATATAGGCTATAATTAGTTTTAGGGTGAACATTCAGTTTCTCCCCTTTGCCAGATTCGGTATAACTACATAATAAAATCCTTGATCCATCGGGGCTCTCCCAATTAAAAATCGGTGAAGAAAGAGCACCTGCAAGCCCCTTATCAGACAAAACCAATGCATCAATATTAAAACCCATGAGGATTTGGGGTAATTGTGAATTCAATCCGTAGACGGCTGGAAGGAATGCCACTTTTTGAATTTCTGTTAACGGCTGAGCCAACTTGTTACCTAATAATAGATTCCGCACGAATGTCTCAGCACTATAAATAGACACCAGGGCTAATAGATAAAATGGACCTATAGCCAGTTGTTTTTTCTCCAGAAGTGACTGGACGGTATGCCATGTTTCCTCATCTTCCTTTTCTAAAGATACTAAATTCTTTATACTGGTGACAAAATGCAAAACAGGTACCGTCGAATTCTCGTCAATCTCTTTAAGAGACTGTTTGAGAAAAGCAATCGTGGCAGGTTCATTATTGACAGGAATATCGGGTAAAGGACAAAATAATGCGCAAATATTAAGTATCTTTTTCATACACTTGCCCCAAAATTAACATCGCCTAAATTAATTTGACCCAGTCATCAACTCGAATCTGTCTGATTTTAGAGTATACAGACGAAAAATCCAATGATTTTTATCAAATAGAAGCAATTATCATTTCCAATTCATAAAAGCATAGTTGATCAACTTTAGTAGAAGCATGGTATTTCATCACTACTATAATTTCTTTGGGCTTGATAAAGTTCAGTGAGAATATACAAATTATTAACCAAGTTATGCAAAATAATTGCTATATTTTGCGGTCAATTGGGATAGATAGTGATGAACACGAATGGTAAAGTGAAAATTGGGGGTACGCTTGAATACCATCAGATGCTAATGGTGGCAATTCTTTCGGCCCCCAATCGTCCCGGGATTGCCGGTAAAGTGCTGAGTTACCTCGGTAAATTAAATATCCCTATAGATTTCATCACCGAAAGCGCCAATTTAGAAGGTTTAGCTGATATAACCTTCTGTGTTCAATCGCAATATCGCCCGATTATAGTTATTAATTTAGAGGAACTTCAGGCATGTGTTAATGCCCGCCAAGGTAAAATAATTGATGATGTCGCTATTCTTTCCATTTACGGACCACACTTTCGCGAAAAACCAGCAATTGCTGGTCGCTTTTGTAGTGCCCTTGGAGAAGCCGGTATCAATATCCTCGGCATTTCTACTTCGATTTCCTCGGTCAGCTGCGTCATAGAAGAAGATAAAATCGAAAGTGCTCACCGCGCCATAAACCAGATTTTTACTTTACCAGATTAATCCATGAATAACCACCTTATCAATCAGAACGACGGAGAAAAAACTAAGGAGCAATTACTCTGGGAACTCAAACAACTGCGTCAGCGAATGGCAAACCTCGAAGCTGCCGATATTGAACGTCGCCGCATTGAAAAATCACTGAGTAAATACGAAAGTAACTTCCAGGAACTCGTTAATCTGCTGCCCCAAACCATTTATGAAATGGATATTAATGGCAAATTCCGGTTTACGAATCATCATGGCTTCGAGTCCTTTGGTTATAATCAAGCTGACATTGAGAAAGGTATCAATTTCACCCAGCTCTTCGTACCTGAAGACCGCGAAAGAGTTGAGCACAATATCAAGAAAATCCTCGAAGGTACTGAAGTCGAAGGACATGAGTACACCGCCCTACGTAAAGATGGTTCGACTTTTCAAGCACTTATCTACTCTAGCCCTATTATGCAAAACAATAAAGCCGTAGGATTACGCGGCGTCGTAATTGATATAACCGACCGCAAAAAAATCGAACAGGAACTCAAGGATTCCCGCGACCAATTCCGCAACCTCTCGGCACATTTACAATCAGTGCGAGAAGAAGAACGTTCTTATATCGCCCGAGAAATTCACGACGAATTAGGGCAAACTCTCACTGCTCTCAAAATGGATTTAATCTGGATCAATCGTCATTTGACCAGCGAACAACAGGAAATCAGCACCAAAATTCAGGAAATGTTCAGTCTTATTGATCAGACCATCCACACTATCCGGCGCATTGCAACTGATTTACGCCCCGGACTTTTAGACGACCTGGGACTTTCGGCAGCCATCGAATGGTACTGTGAAGATTTTGAAAATCGAACTGGAATCCACTGTCACTTAGAGTTAGGAAATGAAGATATTATATTAGACCAGCAACGTTCCATTGCCATTTTTCGAATTCTCCAGGAAGCCTTGACAAATGTCGCTCGCCACGCCAAAGCAACCCAGGTCGTGGTGAAAATCGCCATTATTGACCATAATTTCATGATGGAAATTCGCGATAATGGAATTGGCATAACCGATGAACAGGTCAATGACCCCCAAAACCTCGGATTAGTCGGTTTGCGGGAAAGAGTCTATCCCTGGGGCGGAACAATTATCATCAAAGGCTCGCCGCGACAAGGCACAACCGTGAAAGTAAATATTCCTCTTTGATTGTCTATGATAAAACTACTCATAGTCGATGACCATGCCCTTATTCGCCAGGGGTTAAAGCAAATTTTCCATGAGACCGAAGACATCCGCGTCGTCGATGAAGCAGGCAATAGCCAGGAAGCCCTCAGCAAAATTAGCAACCAAAAATACGATGCGGTTGTCTTAGACCTCTCTCTGCCAGGGCGCAGTGGCTTAGATGTCCTTAAGCAAATCCAATGTCTTCAGCCACAGTTACCAGTGATGGTTCTCAGTATTTATCCCGCGAATCAATACGCTCTGCGCGTTCTGAAGGCAGGCGCAGCTTGCTATCTAACCAAAGACAGCCAGCCAGAAGAACTAATTCAAGCCATTCGCAAAATCGTCAAAGGCGAAAAACATGTCTCGCCGAACGTGGTGGAATCACTCGTCACCCAACTAAATAATAATTCCGAACAACCTCTCCATGCCAACCTCTCTGACCGCGAATATCAGGTGCTGCTAAAAATTGCCAACGGCCAGACCGTGACCGAAATCGCCACTGAAATGGCATTGAGTGTCAAAACTATCAGCACCTATCGCATGCGTCTTCTCGAAAAATTACATTTGAAAAACACCGCGGAAATTATTTGCTACGCCGTACGGCATGGATTGGTGAAGTAATACTCTTCCCTCCTTCTCTCTTATTTCCTGCATGGCTTGACAGAAAATATTTGCTTATTCTAAAATATTTTTGGTTTTAGCTCTTGACTTTTGTTGCCAAAAGGGTTATATTACTTACGAGTAACTTACGAGTATTTGACTAAGCGAGGAGTGTGGCAACAATGGCAGAAAAGTTATCACCAAAGAAACAGCGTTTCGTGGAATTTATCCGCGAGTTTAGTCAGCGCAAGCAGCGGGCGCCTTCGTTTGTGGAAATCATGCAGGGCTTACAGTTGAAGTCGCTGGGCACAGTCAACTGGTACGTGCGCGAGTTAGAGAAGGCGGGGATTTTACGACGGCGGGGCGGGTATAATGCCAAGCGGGCACTGGTGGTAGCAGAATCAGAAGCGAGGGGTTATTATTTGCCGCTGTTAGGTTTAATTGCCGCGGGCTTTCCTCTGGAGGCGGTGGAGAGTATCGAAAGCATTGAAGTGCCGCCGGTCTATGCTCAGCCTGGTAATTATGTACTTAAGGTCAAAGGCGATTCGATGATTGAGGACAACATTGAGGACGGTGATTATGTGATTATTCGGCAGCAAGCCACTGCTGAGGCCGGCCAAACGGTGGTAGCTTTTATCAATGGCGAAGCGACTTTGAAGCGTTATTATCCTCGTCCTACGGGCGTGGAGTTGCAACCCCGCAATCCCCATTACCCTGTTATCAAAGTGCAGGCGGAAGATGATTTCAGGCTAGGTGGAGTGGTTCTGGCCGTCTGGCGGAGGTATGAATAGTGGTTTAACCGCAGAGGACGCTGAGGTCACAGAGAATAAATAGAGTAAGAATGACTACATACTTAATAAATAAAAATCTGAGTTCGTGTTCATCCGCGATAATCCGTGGTTCAAATACTCCTTTTTCTTCGCAGTTAAATGACGGTCCGGTTTTGCATATTCGTCTCTCCGATTTTGAGCTCCAGGTGGAGCGCCTGCTCAATTCCAGTCTGCGTACTCGGGCAATTGCGGTCATTTCCTCACATCATCAGAACGGTACGCTGGTTTCTGTTTCGCGCGAAGCACTCGAGGAAGGATTATATCCCGGTTTGCGGGTAACAATAGCCCGCAAAATGTCCCACAGTGTTATCTTGCTGCCCTATAATGCCACTCTTTATAATAAAGTGCATAACTATATCTATCAAACTTTAACTCACTATGCGCCGGTGGTGGAACCCACAGTTTACGGTCAATACTTTGCCGATATGAGCGGCATGAATAGAATCTACCGCAATAGTGTTCAGGCTGGTTACTTGATAGCGCGCGATATTCACGGCAAAGTTAATCTTGCCAGTCAGATTGGTATCAGCGTCAATAAGTTAGTGAGTCAAATTACGACGGCGGTCGTGCCAGAGATGATTCATCGGGTTGAGCCGGGGGGTGAAGCTCATTTTTTAGCGCCGCTGACTCCTGAAGTTCTACCGATTGCCACTGAACCGATGGTCAATAAGCTGATTCGTTTTCTCTTCCTTAACGAGGTCAAGCATATTCAGGAAATTACCGCCGTTCCTTCAGATGGAGCCATCCTTTTTGGCAAATTTCACTCGCAGTTGTATGCTGAATCCCACGGCATAGATAACTCTAAAGTGCAGCCGCCCCAGCAGCGGGATTGTCTTGTCGAACAGACAGTCCTAACAGCTGATACCAATGACGAGGAAATTCTCCAGGCTACTGTCACCAACCTGGCGGAACGGCTGGCCTATCAATTGCGGCGCCGGCAACAGGTTGCACGTCTGCTAACCTTAGAAGTTCATTATACCGATGGTTTTAAAAATGTTCGTCGGGGAAGTGTGACCTATCACGATGATAAAACCGTTATCGGAGAAGCCTTGCGTTTATTCAATCTGGCGAATTATCGTCGCAATCGGGTGCGAGCAATTATCATAGAAGCGCGCAATTTTCGTCCCTGCGTCGGACAATTACACTTATTTCGTGCTCCGCGGGATGAACGCGTTTCCGCTGCGCTTGACCATATTCGTCAAGAATACGGTTGGGAAAGTATTCAAACTGGCAATAGCTTATTGATTCCTAACACTCAGGATAGGGCGGCACGTGTATTACTCAAAAATTCTGCACCGCTTCTTCCCTGCTCCCCCGCTTTCAAACCTGTTTCGTCCTCTTTATCGGCAGTGTCTTATTGTTAAGGAGTAGTATGTTTGCGCATTTGAATGTGCACTCTACTTATTCGAAGATGTGCGGCACAGCGACACCGCAGCAGCTCCTAACACGGGCAAAAGCCTACCATCAGACTCATCTGGCTTTGACCGAAGTCAATGGCCTGTGGGGTTTTATTCGTTTTGTGCAGTGGGCAAAGGAAGCCCAGATTGCGCCGATTGCCGGAACAAACATTTTGACTGCCAGTGCCGATTTAATTTTACTGGTAGAAAATCAAACCGGCTACGCCAATCTTTGCCGGATTATTTCGGCTGTTCATGATAGCGAAAAGCAAGCGATAGCGCCTCTGCTGCGCCAGTGGTCGGCAGGCTTGTTTATTTTAACTCCGCAGGAAAGTTTATTGCGAGAGTTAGTAGCATTTATCCCTAATCACCAGCTGTTTATTGAGCTGCGCCCAGGAGTTAGCGAACGTGAAGCTGCGCGGTTAGCACGGGAACTTCATCTCGAAATCGTCGCTACCGGCGATGTATATTTTCTCGAGCCGCAGGATCAAAAAACCCATAAAATTCTCCGTGCTATTGATAATAACCAGACCCTTTCGCAACTAGGGGCAGCCGATTACAAAGATGAGCGACACTATTTTCGTTCTGAAAAAGCCATGATTGACCTCTTCCCGAACAGTTTAACTGCTATTAACAACGCCCAATACTTAGCCGAACGTTGTAAAACCGACTGGAGTTTTGTTAATACCATTTTTCCGGGGCAGTCGCTAAAAGAAACGCATACTGCCAATAAGCAGTTACGAGAATTGGTTTATCGCGGAGCACGGCAGCGCTACGGCGAAATTACCGCAGCCGTCCAACAGCGCATTGAATACGAACTGGCACTGATTACGCAAAAAGGTTTTGCACCTTATTTTTTGATTGTCTGGGACATTGTACGCCAAACTAAGACGACGATTGGGCGTGGTTCCGGCGCAGCTTCCATCGTCAGCTATTGCCTTTTCATCACCCAGGTTGACCCTATCAAGTACAATCTTTGTTTCGAGCGCTTCATCCATCCCGAGCGCGTGGACATGCCGGATATTGACGTCGATTTCGCCTGGGATGAGCGCGATGGCATTCTGAATTACATTTTTAAAAAATACGGGCTGGAGCGCACGGCAATGGTTTCCAATCAGGTCATGTTGCAACCACGCTCTGCCATTCGGGAAGTGGGCAAAGTTTATGGCCTTTCCAACGAAGAAATCAAAGCCATCACCAAGCGTATCAGCTACTTTTACCGCAAAGCCGAACTGCTGGAATGGATTAAGACCGACCCGCGCTTCTGCAATCTCGACCTCGACGACACCCTGCTGGAAATTATTCAGCAAAGTGAAAAAATCATCGGCGTTTTCCAGGTTTCATCGGTACATCCCGGCGGTGTGGTCATCGTACACGATGAAATCCACAAATATGTGCCAGTACTGAAGGCGCCCAAAGGCGTGCAAATCGTCGAATGGGAAAAAGATCAGGTCGAGGATTCCGGCCTGCTGAAAATCGACATCCTCGGCAACCGCTCGCTGGCAGTCGTGCGCGACACGCTGAAGCAAATTGGGCTCTATCGCAACGAATACATGGATTACCATCAGATTCAGCCAGTCGGTGATTCCGCCACCGAGACACTGATGAAAAGTGGCCGCACGATGGGCATATTTTATATCGAGAGTCCCGCAACACGCCTTTTACTGAAAAAAGCCGGACGTGTGGATTTCGAGCATGTCGTCATTTACTCATCGATTATTCGTCCCGCTGCCAACCGTTTTATCAATATCATGCTGGAACGCATTCACGGCAAACCCTGGCAACTCCTGCATCCTGATTTGAAATGCCTCGCGGAAAGCTACGGCATCATGGTTTATGAAGAGCAGGTCTCAATGGTAGCCCGCGAAATCGCCGGTTTCGGCTATGCTGACTCGGACTACGTTCGCAAAGTCATTTCACGGCCGGCGCTGGCGCATTTAGTTCCAATCTGGAAGAAGAAATTTATCACCGGCGCACTCAGTCGCGGCTACTCACAGAAACTGGCGGAAACGCTCTGGGAAATGATTGAATCCTTCTCCGGCTATTCATTCTGCAAGCCGCACTCGGCTTCGTACGCCATGCTCTCCTTCACCTGTGCTTATCTGAAAGCCCATTATCCGGCGGAATTCTTAGCTGCAGTGATTTCCAATCAGGGTGGCTACTATTCCACCTACGCCTATCTGAGCGAAGCCCGACGCTGGGGCATCAAAATCCTGCCTCCGCACATCAATCGTAGTTGGCGCGAATATCGCGGACATAAGGATAAAATCCGCTTGGGTTTCATGGCAATCCGCAATCTGCAGGACAAAGCTGTCGAGACCATTTTGAACGAACGCAAAGCAGGCGACTTCAAAAACCTGGACGATTTCCTGCTGAGAGTCGATCTCGAACTTGCCGATGCTATGGCACTGACCAATGCGGGCTGCTTCGCCGAACTCGAACCACAATTGACCCACAAGGAAATTGCCTTCAAAATCGCCAGCTTCTATCTGCAGAAAGGCGACCGCCAACCGCTGACGCCGCGCAACGACCGCCAACCGCTTAGCCGAGTTGAAAAATTGACCCTGGAAATCGAATCCTTCGGCTTTCCACTCTCCGAACACCCACTGGAGCACTATCTGCCGGTTTTCGACGGCAAAATCAAAAAAGCCCGCGACCTTGGGCAGTATGTCGGTCAGACCATCAACCTGCTGGGCGTCTATATCACTCGCAAGGTCGCCATGACCAAGCAGCAAGACCCGATGGAGTTCGTCACCTTCGAAGACGAAACCGACATCTTCGAGTGCGTCATGTTCCCGGAAGTTTACAAGGAATTCGGCGATTTACTAAACTGGGAAACGCTTTTCGTCATCCGCGGCAAGGTCGAAGAGGTTTACGGAACATACACTGTGACGGTCGAGAAACTCGCCAGCCTGCAGAGAACCGTCGAAAAAATGACGCCTGGTAAACGGGCGCCGGTTCGGCCGACCTTCGCCGAGGTACACTTTGCAAAAGAGTACTAAATTTTGTCGCCATTAGTAGAAAAAAAAATCAGTTCTCCGCGGTTAATAGCGATTCGTCATTCGGGACGATTTAAAGGAAGAATATTTGTGTTTATTGGTGTCCCTTCGCGGTTCGGGAATTGCGACACAGAGTAGCACGGAGATTTTAAAATAATAATTTCTCAGTGTTGCTCAGTGCCTCCGCCGTGTTCCTCCGTGTAATAAATGAAAAAGAGACGCGCAAAATTTATTAGCACCGGTAATTTGCCTCTATGAGGTCTTTAAAGTCACTTTGAGAGAAAAAAATGAATCGGTGGCGCTTCAGGTCATAGCTTCAATGAAACAAGGTACCGTTGTCCCGATCGACCAGACAATTGCTTTAACTGCTCGAATTCACAAAGCGAAACTTATTACCCAGGATTAACAATTTCGCGACTTGAAAGAAGTAACTTTCATCAAATAATAACCCTAACATGGAAAGAGACGGAGTGCCATGAAGGTCTCTGCTGTTTGGAAATTCTACGAGTACGTACTTAAAGTAGTCAGGTATTCAAGATAAAATATGCTTAGAGAATATCCGATAATTCTACGATTAACGAATTAAAGGTTTGCTAAGAAAAAATGATGCCGCTAAAAGTACTGTAAAAAGCATCTGCAGCTGGATTGTCATGCCGTTAGCAGGCAAGATTTCATTGGGATGAGTAAAAGATTGCTTAGAAATATGCCATAGACGACGTAGTAACGGTAATGTCAAGAAAAGAATTAGAGCCGTTATAGGAACGATATTGAGCATAATTAAGATGGCAGTGAACAAATAACAAATCAGCAAGGTATAACGGAATAATTGCATAGACCGATAAGGATTATTAATCCAGACTACCAGAGTTGCCTTACCGCTTCGCCGGTCGGCTTCTTCATCCTGTACTTCGTTGATAAAAAGAATCAAACCCACCAATAGCCCAACGGGTACGGAAATTAGCAGAATTTGCCAGTTAATTCGTTGAGTCTGCACAAAGTAGGAACCGGTGACAATCAGTGGACCAAAAGCGAATGAAACCACGATTTCGCCTAATCCGCGGTATGCCAACTTGAGAGGAGCCAGGGAATAAATAAGGCCAATTAATAAACCGAGAGAGCCAAAAAGCAATAATGTCCAGTTTTGTATCAGGTTAATTAGTAATACTCCAATTATAATCGTAATCACAAAACATAAGATAGCGGCACGACGAATCTTGTGCGGTTGGATTATTCCGGTCTGGATTAGACGGCTACCGCCAGAGAAGGGAGTGTAATCCTGATTGATTTCATCACTGCCCGAAAGATGGTCACCATAGTCATTAAACAAATTGGCACCTAAATGGGCGCAAATCGCTCCGCAGAGTGCTAACAGTAAAATAAGCCCATCAATTTCTCCGGCTTGATGATAGGCAACCGCCGTTCCAGCCAAAACCGGCGTAATGCTGGCGCTCAAAAAGGGAGCCCGTGTGGCGCGCCACCACAAATCAAATGTAGCTGCAATCTCTGCCCTTTTAGACAAGGTGCTTTCCTTTTATAAATTCTTGCGAATAAAATTCAACATCATTTCATAAAGATGCTCTCGCCCTTCAGGGTCATAGATACCGTGTCGTCGGTTGGGATAGACCATAGTCTCAAATTGTTTATGATTGCGAATTAGTTCGTTGATGAACTCGACGCTATTTTGAAAATGGACATTATCGTCGGCTAAGCCATGCACAAGGAGGAGTTTCGCTTTGAGATTGTTGGCAAAATTAAGAGGAGCACTATCAAAATATTCCTGAATATGGTCCTTGGGTAATCCCATATAACGCTCGGTATAAACCGCATCATAGAATTTCCAATGAGTTACTGGTGCAATAGATATTCCCATTTTAAAAATATCCGGTGCTTTCGTGAGAGCCATTAGCACCATATAACCGCCGTAGCTACTACCCCAGATGCCGATTCGGTTGGGATCAACGAATGGTAGAGTTTTTAGAAACTTAATGCCGTCGAGCTGGTCTTGCAGTTCATATTTACCTAATTGCAGGTAAATCTGGCGTTCCCAGTTGCGTCCGCGTCCGTAACTGCCGCGATTGTCCAGACTAAAAACTAAATAACCTTGCTGTACCAGAAGATGAGTCCACCCGCTCCTGAAGTTATCAAGCACTACCTGCTCATGCGGACCTCCATAAACGTAGACCAGGACGGGATATTTCTGGGTGGGATCAAAGTTGCGAGGAATAATAAAAGCACCATTGAGAATAGTCCCATCCCGAGCGGGAATTTCATAGAAACGGGTAATGCCAAGATTGATTTGCGCAGGATTAAAATTTTCCCTACCAAGTAGAACAGCAACCTGCTCGCCTTTACAGTTTTTTACACGCACACTCGAAGGTTGATTAGAATTAGAGTAAATATCAAGGAAATAATTGCAATCTGGCGACATTTTTATGTCATGGACTCCAGCGGTCGTATCAATTACTTTCAATGCGCCCGTTTCCAGTTCAAGACAAAATAGGTTGCGGTATAAAATACCCTGTTTATTGGCAGTAAAGTAGATTTTATTGTTCTTTTCATCGACACCATTGAGTTCAGTGACCATCCAATTTCCATTAGTCAGCGGTTTCAATAGATGCCCTTCAAAGTCATAGAGATAAAGATGCTGAGAGCCATCCCGTTCCGAAGAACTGATAAAGTTGCGATTCTTCAAGAATTGGTAGCAGTCGGTGATATTAATCCAATAGGCGTCCTTTTCCTCTAATATCAGACGACATTCCCCACTGCGGGGATTGCCATAGGATAATTTCTTATGGTTTTGCAGACGATTTATGGTCTGAAAGGCAACTAAATTAGTGTCAGGCAACCAATCGAATCGGACAATGTACTCATTGCGTGGTTGTGGTCGGTTCAAATTGACAATCTGCTTGGTTTCGATATCTACCACAAACAGTCTTGCTTCGGGTATTTTGTCACCAGCTTTGGGATAAAATTGCCACTCCGTAGTGGGATAAGCATTGCCATTGAACTTTTCAATCGGGAAGCGATTGACGCCATTTTCATCAAGTTGCAAATAAACAATTCTTTTACTGTCCGGCGACCAGTGGTAACCGGTCATAAGGTCGAACTCTTCAGTATAGACCCAATCCGGTTCACCATTCAGAAGAAATTCACTGCCATCATTAGTCAATTGCTGGCTCATACGGTTAGCAACAGAGGTAAGCCAGAGATTGTGGTTTTTGATATACGCAACCGAGCGTGAGTCAGGAGCGATACTCACCAGTCGCTTCGGAGTGCCATCAGTGGTCAGGCGCTGAAATTTTTTCTCGACCAGAGAATAAACAAACAGGTCATTAGCACCTTCTAAAAGCAAGTGCGTCCCGTCGTGGAAAAACTGATAACTCGCGAGGTTGAGATTCAAAACACTATCATTTTCACGGTATAAACACTGCGCAGAAGTCAAGACGGTATCCAGTTTTAGTGAATCGACATTCAAGCGCAGGAGAGCAAGGTTTTTGAGAGAATCGCTTTCAAAGTAATAAATAAACTTGCTATCAGGGCTCCAGCGAAAATCCTTTTGACGGACATCTGCGCCGGATAGAACCGGATTGGTTAAGATGTCTTTAATCGTCAATTTCTTTTCATTTTGAGCCAGAGCAAGGTTTAAGAAAGCCAATAAATAAATGATTGTTCTAAAGGTTTTTACTTTCATGCTCTCCCAGTTTTGAAAAAGTGTTTAACAGAACGTATCAATTCATCAACGCCGAAAACCGAAATCGGTTCGACCGGTAATGACTGCTTAAAGTAACGACCATAGGCGCGAGTATCAATGCGATTATCTAAATTGACCACGACACCAATATCGGTAGTCGCGCGAATCAACCGACCTACTCCCTGGCGAAATTTCAATACTGATTCGGGCACATAATATTCATTGAACGCATCACCGCCATCGGATTTTATCTTCTCACTATTAGCTTCAAGAATAGGTTCAGTGGGCACAGGAAAAGGTAATTTAGTGATAATCAGAATTTCAAGGGCTTCACCGATGACATCAATTCCTTCCCAGAAACTGTCAGTGCCAAAGAGCACGGAATTCTTCTCGAGGCGAAATTGCTCTAAAATTGCGGAACGGGAACCGCCCATGCCCTGCGCAAGGAGCGTTGCGCCTATCTCGATGAAGGCAGGTAAACAAAGGTTATAAACTTCTCGAAGGTAATTATAGGAAGTAAAAAGGACTAAAATTCCACATCCCGTTTCGCGTGCCAGATTGGTGATAATTTCAGCGGCAGTGCGGGCTTCGTCAATGTCTTGTCGCGCTTCGTGAAAAGTGTAAAAAACCATTTGCTCCCTGTAGCGAAAAGGCGAACCCAGCGTTTTGGTAACGAGGCGCTCGCTTTCTATCAGATTCAAGCCTGTGCGACTGATGATGTAATCGAAAGAATTTGCTATCTGGAGAGTCGCCGAGGTAAGAATGACCGATTCAACTTTTTGCCAGATTTTGGAATGCAGACTTTGCGAAATGTCGAGCGGTGTACAGACCAACTCGACGAATAATTCCTTGCCGATGGGACTGATTTCATACCAGAAAATTTGCTCATCGTCATCGCCTTTGCCGACTATTTGCACAGTAAAAATATAACTTTCGAGTTGCAAGATGAGATTCGTCAGGCGCAGAAGCAATTCCTCGAAATCATCCGCATTTTCCTTATCGATTTTATCCAGCTTGTCTTTCAATTCAAGCAGGAGCATTTTCAAATTATTCAGTTCGGTGATGAAGCCGTGCAGTTCATTCAGGCAATCAGGAAATTCCTCGTCGAAATATTTGTAGCGCTGTTTAATGCCGTAATTGCGCACTTTTTCGCTAACCTTGGTCCATTTTGAGGTGCCAATCTTGCGGAAAAAGAGTTCGGCAGTTAACCTGACATCGCTGATTTTTTCGCCAATTAAAAGTTTATCAGGTGCTATATCAATTTTTATTTTGTGATGTTTTAAAAAGGCTTCAAGGTCAACGCAAAAGCCGCGTTCGGGTGTGGCAGTGTTAAAAAGACTATTCAGAAAATAGGTCAGCATTGGCAGGTTGATGCGTCCGGCAAAGTAGTTATAGGCATTTTTCTCCAGATTATGGGCTTCATCAACAATTAAGGCTTCGAAGTCAGGCAGAATTTTATTCTCCGCGGCAAAATCCGCCAGCAAGAGTGAATGATTGACAACCACTACCTCGGCGGTAAAAGCTTCGGCACGAATCCTTCCTAAAAAACAACCGTCATATTTCTGGCAGACGTTCGTGGTACAATACCCTGGTTCTGAGCAGATTTCATTCCAGATGTGACGGTTAGAATTGATTTTAAAGCCGTTATTTTCGGAGATGTCGCCCGTTTTGGTGTGTTTAAGCCAGATGACCAGGGGTATAATAGATGAACGACTACTGAGATGCAAATTATTGGGCAATTCGGCTAAATAGCGATACCAGCGAGTCAGGCAAATATAATTAGCCCGTCCTTTTTGCAGAACGGCTTTGAAAGGCAAACCGAGTTTTTCGGCTACGAAAGGAATCTCTTTATAGAAAATCTGCTCCTGCAAAGTCTTGGTGTTACTGGCAATCACCACGCGGCGATGCTCTGTTTCGCCTTGTTCCACCCAGAGTACAGCAGGAACCAGGTAGGCTAAGGATTTACCAACACCGGTGCCGGCTTCAATCACGGCGGCATTGCCGTTATCGAGAGTCTCCCAGACGAGCTGTGCCATGGCAGTCTGCTGAGGACGCACTTCAAAACCCGATAACTGTTGCGCAATAAAACCGTCCGGGCTGAAATATTGATTGATTAGTTGTTTACCGGTTATATCATTGGGGGCAGACTTTTTCTTCCCTGTCTTCCGCATGCGCGAATTAATGACATTTTCCGGCGAATTCCACTCTTTAAAAGTGAATTTCTCCGCCGCTGCGGGTCTGGTCTGGACTATCTGTGCCGCGCACTGGTATAAAAGATAATTGGGGTCGTCTGTCCCGGTTAAAATCATGTTTATCGTCTGCAAAGTTTCGTAGTCGTATTTCAGGACTTCTTGGAGGAGTTCGACAAAAATCTTGCCGGTCATAAGAGCATCGCTGGTAGCGCGATGGGCGCCCTTTGTAGCCAAGCCATAATATTCAGCAATGGTGCTTAGGCGATGATTATGCAGAAAGAATAGGAAAGCCTGGGCAAGCAGGGCTGTATCGTAAAGAGCATTGTGCGATAAAAAGCGCCGCCTCAAATGCATTGCTTTGAGATAGTTCTTGATAAAACTTATATCGAAACCAATATTATGTCCGACGAGCGCACAATCTCCGAAAAAATCACCAACTTCAGTCAAATGCTGTTCAAAAGCCCGTTGCCCCTGTACCATAGCGGTGGATATTCCCGTCAATTGTTCAATCTCGAGCGGAACAGGATAACCTGGGTCACATAAAAAAGAGAGTGTCTCGCTCGGTTTGCCATTTACAAAGCGGACTGCTGCAAATTCGATGATGGCATCACTTTCCGGGTTTAACCCGGTAGTCTCGACATCAAAAGCAATGAACTCGCTCAGTCCAATTTCCTTCAAAATGGCTTGCATCTGACTTTAGCTATAAGAGGCAAAAAGCTTAAGGGCATGAAATAATAGGCGCGGATGATTGACTAAAGCAACTCTAAAAACGGTTAGCAGGTTGATTTCCTCTAGAGATAACTTCTTCAGCGAATTGGCAATATCATTCAAATCCTGATCGGTGAGGCTGGTCATCCACTCCTTTAAAAGATAAAATCGTGCATAGTCTTTCCCGACTGTCCGAATCCACTCCTGTTGATACTTCTTTAAAAAATTACGCTGATAATTGCCGCAACGAATGGCTTCGCCCGCTACCTGTCCGGCAATTTTACCAGCCGTGACAGCGGCTAAAATACCACCACCAGTAACCGGATTTGCCTGACGGGCGGCATCACCAACGATTAAAAGGTTATCCGCGACTAATTGCTTGAGGGCTTGCGCTACCGGGACACCTCCGGCTACCGTAGATAAACGGGCTCCTTGCGGAAATTGGTATTCGATAAAATCATTCAACAGTGCGACAGGTGGTTTGGCTAAAGGTTTAGCACAATTGACTCCTAAGCCTACATTGGCAACCCGCTCACCTTTTGGAAAAACCCAGGCATAACCACCAGGCGCCCAGCGGCTGCTAAAATAGAAATCAATACTCTCTAATTGCACCTCGATATTGCCCAAGAGACTCTGCGCACACGATTCAATATCCTTGAGCGCTGTCTGAGTTCTAATTCCCGCCCAGCGCCCGACTCGCGATTCCACGCCATCTGCGGCAATGACAATTTTGGCGCGTACCTGACGGGATTCACCGCAATAATTCACGGTCACCACCGGTAAATCAGAATTGAATTCTACATGCGAAACAAATGCTTTCGTAAAAACCGCAACACCCTGTTTTGCCGCTTCTTCGGCTAAACCACTATCAAAAAGGCGGCGGTGCAGAATAATACCGCGACTCGGTAAATGAATTTCAACAAAATCACCCGAAGGTGCGAAAAGACGCGCTTTAGTGATATAATTGGCAATCCATTCTCGCTTCACTTCAATTAGGCGCGCTAAATCCATATCGGAAGTCGCTTCAGCACACCGCACCGGAATGCCAATTTCTCCATCCTTCTCGAAAAGCGCCACACTGACATTCATTTGACTGGCAAAACGGGCTGCGACGCTACCGGCTGGACCACCACCTACAACCACAATATCATATTCAGACTGCATCACTTTTCTCCCGCTGGCAAATTTTGCAGTGCCTGCATAGGGCAGACGAGTACACACGCCCCACATTCCGTGCAGAGTTCTTCTACAATATATAGGATATGCTCTCTTAATTCTATACAGTCTGGTGGACAGACCGCCACACAGGTACCACACAAATCACAACGTTCCAAATCAACCTTAATCATCTTTTTCATCCTCAACCTGAAAAGTCGGATAATTGAGATTAAACCGTAGATTGTAATAAATACGGCTTAAGTAAAAATTGATTAGAATGACAATAAAGAAAATGGGAAACTCGACGCACAAAGCCAGTGCTATAAAAAGCATCGGATAGCGAATCGCCCGTAGCACCCAGGCCCGGTTCGGCTTAAAAACCATGATGATATATAGTGGAGATGATAATAGCGCCGCCAAACTGATAACCGGGTCATCTAAATACATTCCTAACCCAAAACTCAATGCTAAACTAATAGTAGCTGCCCAGACTGTACCAGTGACGCCAAATTTTACCGCAAAGGTTGTCTTTTTTACCTCGCAGTCACCTTTTTGGTCAGGAATAGTAGTCAACATTGACACCGCCAACCAGGCAAAAAGATAGGGGGTGGCGTACCCAAATGCTTTCCATTGCCCATAACCGGCTAAACCCCAACCACTTAAAAAGAGACATAAACCACTGGTGAAATTATTCACCATGCCTAACACCGGTTTATCTTTCCATATAAACGGTTTATAGTTATAAAAATAACCCCAGATTAAAACAACTCCACTCATCGTTATGAAAAGTTGCCAATCGTATAGTAAAAAAAATAGCAGAGTTAGTCCAATCGTCCAGAAGGCAATGCGGCGGGCAATTTCCGGTTTGACATAATTTTCAGAAATCAAAAAAAGTTTCTTATTAATCTTATCAGTTTCAATATCCTGTAACTGGTTGATGATGAAAGTAGCGCCTGCCGCTAAAGTGATTGCCACAAAATTGAGAAAAATTAATCCGTCAAAATGCCATGACCACCAGACCGGGTTGCCGTTGAAGCGAAAAAAGGCATTATAGCCGGCTAAACTCATAATCCAGACTGGGAAAAAGAGTGTCGGACGGAAAATGAAAAGGTAATCAAGCGGTTGAATTACCTTTTTTAAGAAATTCTCTCCCTTTCCAATCAGTCTATCGAGAAAACGTTTCGGCTGACTTGTTTGCGGGGGGGTAATTTTTCGGTCCTGACCTGGTTTTTGCTTTTTACCTGTTGATTTTTTCACAATAATCTCCTGTAAAACATGCCGTGCAGAAATGCGAAGCAGGCAACGGCATTGAATTTAATAAACCCTCAACACTAATATAGGCTAAACTGTCAACCTGTAAAAATTCCTGCAGCTCGGTTATATTTCTGTGATTTGCAATCAGTTCTTCGGTCGAAGGAAAATCCATCCCGAAAAAGCAGGGGAATTTGACCGGCGGCGAGCCGATTCTGATATGCACTTCGCGGGCACCGGCTTCTCGAATCATTCTCACCAACTGCTGCAAGGTGGTGCCGCGCACAATGGAATCATCAACTACGACCACGCTGCGATCTTTGAGTACGCCACCGATGGGATTGAATTTGATTTTTGCCGAAAAATCGCGCATAGCCTGGTTCGGATGAATAAAAGTGCGTCCAATATAATGATTACGAATCAATCCTATTTCAAAACGGGCAGTCGAGCGCTGCGAAAAACCGAGTGCCGTCGTATTGCTGGAATCTGGCACTGAGATTATGATGTCTGCGTTTGGTACTGGTTTTTCTAACGCCAGGTTTTTACCTAACTTTCGTCTGGTTTTGTCTACATATTCACCAAAAATGCGACTATCGGGGCGCGAAAAGTAGACGTACTCGAATATACAATGATGAGGAGTAGGTGAAGCAAAAGTGTATTCTCGCATAGCATCATTTTCCAGAACCAGCATTTCCCCAGGCTGAATATCGCGTTCATAGATTGCTCCAATCAAATCCAGAGCACAGGTCTCGGAAGCGAAGACGAATCCATCTTTGATTCGCCCTATACAGAGCGGTCGATAACCGTGGCGGTCGCGTGCTATGACCATTTTATCATCAAACAGCGCAATCAATGAAAAAGCACCTTCAAGTCGTGACAGCGCCTGCCTCATCTTTTCATCGAAAGAATCACCTTTCGCATGGGCAAATAAATGAATGATAAACTCCGTGTCCGAACTGGTCTGAAAAAGAGTCCCCTGCTCTTCCAGTTCTTGCTTGATAGGTTTTAGGTTGATGAGATTGCCGTTGTGGACGATGGCAATATGCGTATCCTTGTATTTGAAAATGAGCGGTTGCACATTGGCGAGATTACTCCCGCCGTACGTCGAATAGCGGACATGTCCGACGGCTATTCGACCAGCGAGTTGCTGGAGTTGATCGCGACTGGTAAAGACTTCCGATACCAAGCCGTCACCTTTTTTAACATGACTGCGATTGCCGTCGAAAGTGGCAATACCAACCCCTTCCTGTCCCCGATGCTGTAAGGCATAAAGACATAAATATGTCAGCGTTGCCGCTTCTGAATGATTATATATCCCTACTATGCCACACATTAGTTCGACACACCTTTCAAGCGTAAATGATTTGTGAATATCCAGCCGCGCTCCTGGCGTCGGGCTTCCAGCCGATAGATTCCTGGAGTTATTTTTAAGTCAAAATGTTTTGGCACCATCTGAGAAAAAATTACCTGCCCATCTTTAATCACCTGACATTGAGCGGATGCTGGTAAATCAACCCTTAACCAGCCGCTGTTGCCCCGCGCTGTTTCACCTAAGATGATACTTTCACTATCAGTTTCAATCCAGTAGTGAAATCCACTGGCGTCACCACGGCGATAGTTAGCCACAAATGCATTACCAGAGCGAATGGCGGTAAGTAACATTCTTTCGGCTTCGTCGGGATCGCGCACTTCGGAAAGTCGCCGCGGCAATAACAAATGAGTGCGAATGGATTTGAACATGATTTTATAGTCGAAAATTGCTTTTGAATAGAGCCCACAGACTTTCACCTTCGTGGCATGGACATCGACCGACCCGACACCAGTTACTTTATGATGCTGATTGATTTCGTCCCACCAGGCTAAGAGTTCCGCCGCCGGTTCGGTGGAAAAACTGCGCGGATGAACGATATTCCAGTACTTATTGCGCACGGTGGTCTTTTCCAGCCAGTGCGACATCATGTTCCAGATTTCAATTACCTCAATTTCGGGATAATCAAGCCTGCCCCATGGGATAGCCGGGAAACCAGGCAGCGACTGATTTTGAACGCGTTTTTCAAAGGGATGGGCTGCGATTCCCAGTCCACCTTTTTCTTTAACAGCTTGCAGATATTCAAGGTGGGAATAATGGAGTGGTAATTCCTCGTCCAGACCGAATGCTAAATAATGGTGCTGATCTTCCTGGTCATTGATTTCATAGCCAACACTCATGAATAATTTGCCATGCCATCCGCAATAACCCTCCCGCCGAGCAGCGAGAGTCATGTGATCAGAAAGCAGTAAATAGTCCAAGCCACAAGCCTGTCCAGCCGCAATAATCTCAGGTACAGTACCACTGCCGTCGGAATAAATCGAATGAATATGAATACAGCCTATGGCTTCGGTGTAGTTCATGTTGCTACCTTGATAAAAAGCACCGCGCTACAAATCCCTAAAAAGTCGCAGGCTAAATCGCGCCAGCTGAAAATTCCTCCCGGTTTACGATAGTCAAATAACTCTTTGGTCAATCCCAGTGAAATAGTCACAAAAGCAATCTGTGCGAGCGCCCGCTGCTCGCGAACATCAGCGCATTTTGCCTGCAGATAATAACCCGTCGTCATTAAATAAAACGAAGTTGAGAAATGTTTGACCTTGTCGATTTGCCACCAACCATCGCTAACGTTACGGCTGGCAGACAACGAGTCAGTCTGTGCCAGACCCCTCCAGAGTGGCGCAAATAACAGAACGAGTAAGACCATTTTTATATAATTTTTAGACAACTTAGAAACACCAATAAGATTAAGACCGGACTGACAAACCGAATTAATATCATCCAGGTTAATATTAACCAGTGCGGCAAAGTTCCGGCTCCCAATTTCAAATTGGCGATAACCTCATCTTTTTGCCAGTACCAGCCGACGAAAATGGCGATGAATATTCCACCAACCGGTAGAAAAATATTAGACGAAAGGAAATCCATTAGTGAGAAAAAGTCGAGATTGAACGGGTGCCAATTCTTTAAAATCCCAAAACTTAAGGCGCTGGGAATACCAAATAGAAAAACAAGGCTGCCAAAAAGTAACGCCGCCCGTTTGCGGGGAATCTTTAATTCATCTACGGCAAAGGCGGTAATAACCTCGAGCAACGAAATCGTTGAGGTTAATGCTGCCAGTGAGAGTAGAATAAAGAATAAAATGCGGAAAAATTCACCGCCGGGAATATGATTAAAGATGACCGGCAACAGGTTGAAAATTAGCGCCGGACCCTGATCAGGCTGCATGCCAAATGCAAATAAAGCCGGAAAAATCATAAAACCTGCTAACAGGGCAACTAAGGTATCAAGTGTAACGATACTCAAAGCACCCTTCGGAATGCTGTCGTTTTTAGACATATAGCTGCCATAAGTCAATAAGGCGCCCATTCCAAGGCTTAAGGAAAAGAAAGCCTGTCCCAGCGCCAGTAAAACTGTGCGGGAGTTAATCGCCGCAAAATCAGGTTTCAGCAAATACAAAACCCCAGGCAGTGAATTTGTTAGAGTCACTCCACGAATGACCAGAGCAATCAATAAAAGAAATAAGAGCGGCATTAACACTTTCGATGACTTTTCAATACCGCGCGTCACCCCGAAATAGATGATGCTAACTGTCAATGCCATAAAAAAGAAGTGGTAAGTAATTGTCCAGACTGGGGAACTGATTAACTGACTGAGTAGCTGTGATGCCTGGGCTGGATTATCGATTGACCTGAACCCGCCAGCAAGTGACTGGAAAATATAACCAAGACTCCACCCCGCGATGACATTGTAATATGATAAAATACAGAAACCAGCGATTATACCTAGAATACCTAACCCCATCCAGAAAGGATTACCGTTAGAAAGAACGCGGAAACTACCAAGAGGATTACGCTGAGCAGTACGTCCAATTAATATTTCCGCTATCACCACCGGCAAACCGATAATGAGTACGCAAATCAAATAGACAATTATAAAAGCCCCTCCCCCATTCTGCCCTACTAAATAGGGAAACTTCCAGATGTTGCCCAAGCCGATTGCTGAACCAGCTGCGGCTAAGACAAAACCCAAGCGCGAAGTCCATTGCTCTCGTTCCGTTGCCATTTTATCTCCTCAAATACAAAGCCAGATTAACACCGATTGCTTGCTCGGCAGGTTTAGAAGGTGACAAAGTCAGTTCAACCTTACCTTGCGGGAAATTGAATAAATGAGCATCCACATAGGCATCCAATATTTGAAAAAGATAGACTCCGATACACCACCAGCCGTATTTATTGCGTTTTTCACGCGGTCGCCATGAATTCAGCGTAAGTTCATAACCCGTATAAGCATATACGGAATCTTTTTTCTGTTGCTCCGTGAGACTGCTCCATATATCTTGTCCAATAGCATCTTTGGTTTCTTTTACATAGTTATAGATGCGATTGTAGGAGTAAAACTGATAGATATTGTATGCTTCCGCGGCAATGTATAAGCCCGCCTTTAGCGGTTTTTTAACATAAATTTGCCCAAGCCCGGGTAATAAGGCAGAATATAACAACGCCTTACGCGGGTTGATATTCATACTGCTATCGTTGGCTTGGGGTTGCATTGCGCATAAGACTATCGGAGCGAATAAAATTAGGCTGAGGGTTGATTTGCTTGAAGCAAATATTTTGCGCATAATTATCCGACTTACCACGCCCCGATGACCACTGCACTGCGGGGCACAATGTTTATCTGGAATTCTCTGGAAAGTGGGTAGTAGAATTCGCCATCGAAATGAGCGGGCAAATAATATTCGCTCTTTAAAATGATTTTGCGTGCTTTGCTTAATTGTACTTCACGGACGGCGCTAATTGTACCAGTTTTCAGTCGTCCCAGGTTCAATAAAATTTTTCCCAGGGGAACATCGGGGATATGGCAAATATCGAAAACGGCATCGTCTAAGACAGCTTGCGGAGTAAGAATTAATCCGCCACCTACTGACCAGCCATTGCCGACAGCAAACAAAAATGAGCGCTTAGTTGTAACGGGCTTGTCATCTAATTCAATATGCATTGGAAGAGGCTTCCAGAATGCGAGTGAAGTGAGTACAGCGTAGATATAAGAAAGGCTACCCTTGAAAAATTTGACGCTTTTACTTTTAAAATTGACATAGCCGTCAAATCCGATGCCGACCCCATTCAAGAAAATCCGATCACCAATTGTCCCGAGGTCAATTATCTTGGTTTTGTAATTTTGAATTATTTGGAGAGCACGCTCGATTTTACGCGGCACATTGATCGAGCGGGCGAAATCATTGCCCGTCCCTTCGGGAATTAGCCCAAAGGGCGTTCCCGTGCCTGCCAAACCATTCATTACTTCATTGGCGGTACCGTCGCCACCGAAAGCCACAACGCCATCATAATTTTTATGGATTTTGTCGCTAATCTGGGTAGCATGCTGTGGTCGTTCGGTAATAAAAAAATCGAACTTAGATTCTATTCGCGCAGCGATTTCTTTGAGAATTTTCAAATGGCGCGCGGTTTTGCCTTTACCGGCGACGGGATTGACGATAATAGCGAATCTCTTTTTACTCTTCATTGTTCACAACCGCAATTGCTTCGATTTCCACTAAAACATCGAGGGGCAGACGACAAACTTGGACCGCGGAGCGAGCTGGAGGATTATTCGGGAAGTACTCCGCAAATACTTTATTAAGTACAGGAAAATTTTCCAGATTAGTCATAAAGACTGTGCACTTTACTATTTGCTGCAAGCTGGAATGGGCAGTTTGAAGAAGAACTGCGAGATTGTCCAGTACCTGACGTACCTGCTCTTCAAAATCGTCACTGACGACTTTGCCAGTTTGGGGACTTAGCGGAATTTGTCCCGAAGTAAAAATATAATTTCCACTTAGAATTGCCGGGCTATAGGGTCCGACCGGCCTGGGCAACTTATCAGAAATTATGATTTCAGTTGGTTTGTACATTTTTGCCCCAGCAGACATTTAAATCCTTGTTTGCTTTGAGTTCATCAAGTCGCCGCACCGGTGTAACGTGGGGTGCAGAGTGCAGAATTTCCGGATTGGTACGCGCTTCTTCATCAATTTTGAACAAAATTTCGACGAACCGGTCGAGAGTTTCCTTGCTTTCGGTCTCGGTGGGCTCTATCATCAGGGCTTCCTTGACGATGAGCGGAAAATAGACCGTCGGAGCATGCATTCCAAAATCCAGCAGTCGTTTCGCAATGTCTAAGGTCTTTACACCATATTCACGATGATGTTTTTCACCAGAAGCGACAAACTCATGCATACAGACACGGTTATAAGGGACCTCAAATCGTTCGCTGATTTTAGTGCGCAGATAGTTGGCGTTGAGTATAGCGTTGCGAGCTACGGCTTTTAAACCGTCCAAGCCCAACATGCGAATATAGCAGTAAGCACGGACAATTATACCGAAATTGCCATAAAAACCGAGAACCTTGCCAATCGAGTGGGGGTAATCGTATTTGAAAGCATATTTACCGTTTTCGAATACGACACGCGGTACTGGTAAATACGGTTCCAGACCGCGGGTGACGGCAATGGCGCCACTGCCTGGACCGCCGCCGCCATGCGGGGTCGAAAAGGTCTTGTGCAAATTAATGTGTGTGATGTCAAAGCCCATATCCCCCGGTCGGGCATAGCCAATTAGCGCATTTAAGTTGGCGCCATCCATATAGACCAAGCCACCTTCAGCGTGGACGATGCGGATTATTTCTTCAACCTGTTCTTCGAATAAACCAAGAGTGTTCGGATTGGTCAACATCAGACCAGCGACGGTTTTATTCATTTTAGCTCGTAAATCTTCAAGGTCAATGCACCCCTGAGCATTCGATTTCAGGGAAATAGTCGCAAAATTAACCGAACAGGCAGATGATGGATTAGTTCCGTGGGCAGAATCGGGAATAAGGATATAACGACGCTCTTCGCCGCGCTCGCGGAAATATTTTTTCATCATCATGACGCCGGTCAACTCGCCATGTGAGCCAGCGGCGGGTTGCAGTGTTGCAGCCGCCATTCCAACTATTTCGCAAAGATATTTTTCGAGTTCAAATAAAATTTGCAGTGCGCCCTGGGTCGTTTCGAGGGGCTGGAGCGGATGCAAATTAGAGAATCCGCTCAGGCTTGCCAATCGGTCATTAATCTTGGGGTTATATTTCATCGTACAAGAACCCAGGGGGTAAAAATCTTTATCGACATGGTGATTGAGCGTCGAAAGATTGGTAAAATGACGTACAATTTCGGGTTCGCTGACTTCGGGAAGATTCAACTCACTCTGCCGTAAATAAGCCACTGGCAGAATATCTTCCGGTCTTGATAACTGGCGCTCACTACCCGGTAGAGATACTCCCCACTTTCCTGGTCGCGAATAATTGAAAATCAATGGTTCCATTTTTCAACCCTCTATTTATTTGATTTTGGACTTAATGAGAGTGATCGCAGACTGTAAGGTCTCGGGTAACCTTTCAACAAACCGCCCGCCGGCTGTCGCTAAGTGGTCTTTACCACCTCCACCACCGCCCAATTGTTTGCCTAATTCGCGCACGATTTCGCCGGCTTTTAGCCCATACTTTTTAATCGCAGCGTCAGTGACGACGACAACCAAATTGGGTTTTTCATCCCAGACACCGGCTAAAATACCAACGCCCATCCCCAGCCGCTCGCGGACAATGTCTGCTAATTGTTTTAATTCCTCGCCGCTTTTAGCTGCTGTCTGCGTTATAAAGACTTTTAGTTCTCCAATCGTGGTACTATTTTCTAACTGCTCGATTATCTGCCGAGACTGGCATTCTCTCTGAGTTTTGGAAAGTTCTCTTGCTAATGACTTATTTTCAGCAATAAGGTTCTCGATTTTGTTGACCAGATTGACATTTTCAGTCTCCAGCAATCTTTCCAAAGAACGCACTAGGTCAACATGCTGACGCATTTCCGACCAGGCGGCTGCACCGGTCAGGGCTTCGATACGGCGAACACCAGCAGCTACCGCGGTTTCATTGACAATCAGAAAACAACCGATGTCGCCAGTACGCTGGACATGTTTGCCACCACACAATTCTTTCGAGAAATCAGCAACCGTAATGATGCGAACAACTTCGTCGTATTTCTCACCGAAGAGCGCCATCGCGCCAGATTGTCGGGCTTGCTCATAATCGCTGTAGGAAATTTCAACCGGAAAATTATTGCGAATGCTGGCATTCACCAGTTCCTCCACCTGTCGCAATTCCGTCTCACTCACTTTGGTGAAATGGGTGAAGTCAAACCGCAGGCGCTCAGGAGTAACGAGTGAACCAGCCTGGTGGACATGTTCGCCGAGCACTCGTCGTAGCCCAGCGTGCACAAGATGCGTAGCGGTATGATTACAGCGTACTTTTCGATCGAAATCCGGGTCAACTATCGCCATCACCTGCCACGAAGTAATGTGATTTCCTGATAAAAATTTGCCAATATGGATAATTTTATCGGCACTTTTCTTGACATCCGTTATCGCGATTTTAAAATCGCTACCTTCTATATATCCCTGGTCACCAATTTCGCCACCACTTTCAGCATAAAATGGGGTATTATCGAGAATTAAAAAGATCTGCTCGCCGTCAATGTAATAACTGCGAATGACTGCCTCGGTTGAGAGACAATCATAGCCGATGAAATTCGAATGAGCGCCCGTCGTTACGACCTGCCATTTCTGTTCATCGGCATTATAATCCGCCAGGAAATTCAGAACCGCACGGGCGCGCTGTTTTTGATTTTCCATTTCTCTATTAAAAGCGACTTCGTCCAGCTGCAAGCCATTTTCAATAGCTAACAAGCGCGTCAAATCAAGAGGGAAGCCAAAGGTATCATAAAGGCGGAAAGCCTCTTCGCCGGGGAATATTGTCAAGCCGTTTTGGATAATCTGGTTCTTCACCTTTTCAAAAACTTCTAAGCCACGATCGAGCGTAGCACCGAAAAGCTTTTCCTCTGATTTTATGACACGCTGGATATGCGTCTGTCGTTCACGAATTTCGGGAAATACATCACCTAAAATTTCAACGACCGGCTCAACCAGACGATAAATGAAAGGCTCATGCTGATTCAGTATGCGGCCAAACCGCGCCGCTCTCCGTAAAATACGCCGAATGACATAGCCACGCCCTTCGTTAGAAGGCAAACCACCGTCGGCAATGGCAAATGTCAGCATGCGAATATGGTCAGCTACCACGCGGTGCGGCATCCCGCTGGCTTCCTGATAGGCTATGCCGGTCAGGTCTTCAATCCGATTGATAATCGGTCTAAACAAATCGGTATCATAGTTGGACTTTTTGCCTTGCAAGACTGCTACAATGCGTTCCAGTCCCGCGCCGGTATCAACATGCTTTTTGGGAAGCGGAATTAATTCACCGTCTTTGTTCCGATCATACTGAATAAACACTAAGTTCCAGAGTTCGATATATTCAGGATTACCGGAATTAATTTGGAGCGCATCCTGTTCATTGGTTTTATCGCCTATATAGTAGTGAATTTCGGAACAGGGACCGCAGGGACCGGTTTCGCCCATTTCCCAGAAGTTATCTTTTTCGCCAAAACGCAAAACGCGTTCTGGTTTAATATCAGTGACTTTTAGCCAGGCGACCGCGGCTTCATCATCATTCCGATAAACCGTTGCCCAGAGGCGCTCTTTAGGAAAGCGCCAGACCTCAGTAAAGAGTTGCCAGGCTAAAGCAATAGCTTCCTCTTTATAATAATCCCCGAAGGACCAGTTACCTAACATTTCGAAAAAGGTGTGGTGGTAAGTATCACGCCCGACCTCCTCAAGGTCATTGTGCTTGCCGCTCACGCGGATACATTTCTGAGTATCCGCGACGCGAGGATAGACAATTTCCTCCTGACCTAAAAAAATCCGCTTAAATTGGTTCATCCCAGCATTGGTGAAAAGCAAAGTCGGGTCATCTTTGGGAATAACAGGCGCGCTGGGAACAATCTGATGACCATTAGTGCGAAAGAAATCCAGGAATTCTTGTCGGATAATAGCTGCGGTTTTCATTTCTATTTAACGGACTCCATTCTCTTATTTCATAAAAAGCTAAAAGCAATCAACCTCGTTTTTAGGACTTAAAATTATTTGCTCTGAGACTATTAAACAAGCTGAGAAAAGGACTGGAAAATGGAATGTTTCTAGACATGGCATCCAGTTGGCAAGGATAAATTGGCTTAACGACCATCTTTTTGAGGAGTTAATAGTTTTGATAATGAGAGTTAGGGAAGTTTAGGGGATTTGAAACCAGGCGGGCTTTCTCGAGTATTTTAGATTGACTAAAATACTGATTGATGAAAAAAGGAGAAAGCCCGTGATTGAACTTCAGCATTATGCAGCCTATCGTCAAATGAAAAAAACCTTACGATGTGCGCTATAAGATGGTGAGGTATGCCTTAGAGAATAATATAAGCCAGGCCGCCTTGCGATTTGGAACGACTCGCCCGACTGTTCGAAAGTGGTTAACCCGCTATTTAGCCGCAGGTGAATCTGCTTTTTTAGATGCGAGTCGGCTTTGCTTGAAATATTTCCACCTCTAATCTGTGAATCTCAATGTGATTATTAAGGGTGGATACCATTTCTTGAAATCTGACAAATCTTCATTGAATCTTTATTGAATCTTTGCAACTTTTTCTGTATAATTAAGGGGGTATTTTGCGAAGTTTAAAAGAGAGGTTCTAATGGAGAAAACCAGAGAAATATTTGCATATCTTTCGAATCTTATTTGGAACACACCCAGTTTTTTCCCATTGATGGTTATTTTATTGCTTTCGACAGGTTTATTAATGACCATCCGTACTCGCTTGGTACAATTCAGGCTTTTCAGGCACTCCTGGAAAGTAATGTTTGGCAATTATGATTCACCGAATAACCCGGGCGATATTAATCATTTTCAAACTATTTCCTCAGTTCTATCCGCAACGGTTGGCATTGGCAACATTGCTGGTGTAGCCACAGCTATTCACTATGGCGGACCTGGAGCTTTGTTTTGGATGTGGGTGACCGCTCTCTTAGGTATGGCATTGAAGTATTCCGAAGCGACTCTGGCGGTCAAATACCGAGTCCGCAATTTTGACGGTTCCTATTCTGGTGGTCCGATGTACTATATTGTCAATGGCTTAGGACAAAACTGGAAATGGATGGCTATTCTATTCGCCTTAATGGCAGCCATTGCTGCTCTTGGTATTGGCAACACTATCCAGGCTTTTACTATGGCGGATCAGCTGCGGGCTGATTTTCATATCCCAACCTGGGTTACAGGATTGATCTCAGCGACAATTGTAGCATTAGTAATAATTGGTGGCGTTAAGCGCATAGGACGAGTGACTTCTTTCATCTCCCCTTTTATGTGCCTGTTTTATTTATTAGGTGGTTTGATAATTTTGATTCTGGAATATCGCCAAATTCCGAATTGCTTCCGCCTGATTTTTTCCAACGCCTTCACGACCACGGCTGGAATAGGTGGCTTTGCCGGTGCCACTTTTCTTTATGGTATGATGTGGGGAGTCAAGCGCGGCCTATTTTCAAATGAAGCCGGTCAGGGCAGCGCCCCGATTCTCCATGCCGTCGCCCAAACGAATGAACCTCCCGAGGAAGGCGCTAATAGCATGTTAGGTCCCTTCATCGACACAATTGTCGTTTGCAGTGTTACCGGTTTGGTGATTATACTGACAGGCGTCTGGCATCAGAAAAAATTTGACACCGTCCTGGTAAATGCCCAGGCAGCAATTATTGTTACCAAAAGCGATGCACATATAGTCCAAAATAGTAACATTCAAGGGAAAGCCTTAAACGATACAACTCTTCAAATTATCGATGGGATTTTTCCAGCTGATGTTGCCCTAATCCGCAATCATAGTTATATCGATTCAGCTAGACTATTTCTTAAAGATCAGCCCTATTCGGGGACTCTATTGCTTGATGCCAGTGGCTTGATGAAAACAGGTAATTCTAAAGATTTGCTTACGCTGAGAGGCTATATGCTCCAGAACGGTTCCGTTTTAACCGCATGGGCATTTCAGAAAGGACTTGGTCCACTCGGTAAATGGGGTGGGTACGTCGTTACCCTGAGTGTCTTTTTGTTCGCCATCTCGACCGCAATTTCCTGGTATTTCTACGGCGACCGAGGAGTTCAGTATCTATTCGGTAATAATGCCCTTATTTATTACAAGTTAATATATGTCATTCTGCATTTTATCGGCGCTGTGGTTTCGCTGGAAGTGGTCTGGAGTTTTGGTGATGTTGCCAATGGTTTAATGGCGCTGCCGAATCTGATAGCGGTTATACTTCTTTCTAAGGTTGTTCAGAATGATACTCAGGCTTATATCAAAAAAATTAAATCAAGAAGTAAGCGATAAAAAATAAGGAATAACATGCTGCCAAAATCTCTCGAAAAATCTCTCTTCACTACAGCTCTGGTTGCTGCTCAGAAAGCCGGGCAATACATTTTACAGAACTCTGAGAGTAACCCAGAATATACCCTTAAAGGCAGAGCGAATATGGTAACCGAGATTGATCGCACTGCCGAAAAGATAATCGTCGAGACTCTTCTTCAGAATTTTCCGGAGCATCAAGTTTTATCTGAAGAGGGTTCGGGACAAGCAGGCAATTCAGAATTCAAGTGGATAATAGATCCTCTCGATGGCACGACTAATTTTGTACACGGTTTTCCCTTCTACGCAGTTTCAATCGGACTGGAATTTCAGGGCGCAATCATTTTAGGTATTGTAAACATACCGACGCATAATGAATTATTCTACGCCAGAAAAGGTCAGGGTGCCTATCTAAATCACTGTCCTATCAAAGTTTCTTCAGTGCCTCGACTTAGCGACTCTCTCTTAGCCACTGGTTTCCCTTATGAATTAAGTGCTAAGTTTAATCTTAACTTCGACCTTTTTAAAATGCTCTATCAAAAAACGCAGGGAATACGACGACCGGGGGCAGCCGCAATTGATCTATGCTATGTGGCTTGTGGTAGATTTGACGGTTTCTGGGAATTTGAGTTAAATCCCTGGGATGTGGCTGCAGGTGCTCTAATTGTTCAGGAGGCTGGTGGCAAACTGATTAACATAGATGGCACACCATTTTCTATTTATGACCGTCAAATTCTGGCAACAAATGGCATAATTGAATCAGAAATGCTGGATTTTATAAAAGAATTCATGAGAAAAATTGTACATTAGGATCATATTTAATACATTTATTATATGTAGATATTAATTAAAAGGAGAGCATTATGAAAGGCAAATTGGGGCTTTTTTTTATCTTTCTCATTAGGCTAAATATAGCCTTTGGACAAATCGAATTTATCTTAGATAACGACCAGCCAGGTTTTGTTGTTCAAGGCAATTGGTTAACTAAGACACATACCGATTGTTACAATGGCACAGCCCGATATATAAAACGCGGAACTGGCAATAATTATATTCGCTGGACCCAGACTCTTCTCTTCCCCGGCTCATATCGCATAGAAATGTACCTGATAAACTATAAATATGCCAGAGATGCCCATTGTTATCTCTCAACGACCAGCGGTGATTCGCTTATAATTGTTGATCAATTTTATGCTTCCAAAGGCTGGAAAAACCTCGGTGATTTTGATTTACCTAAAAATTTTAGCCTGAAATTAACCGATTTTTTCGCTGATACTGGTACTTATGTTTATGCCGATGCCATTCGTTTGACTTATACCGGTCAGGTTTTCAAACTGGGTGGCACAATTCAGACTGGACAAATTGATACAACCACGATTATTGAAGTCTCATTGCTTGCTCCGGATAACAGTACCGAAATTTTACATAAAACCCTCCCTCCTACTGATAGAAACTTTCTATTCGAAAATATCCCCGCTGGTACTTATGCATTACGCTTTGCTGCGTGGGGCTATGATACTCTACTAGTCAGTAATATTGACCTAACTGCTGGTAATATTACCGATTTAAATCTAACTTTACAACCGTCGGTCGTTAATCGTTATCAATTGACCGGCAAACTTGTTTTAGACGATTCTTCGACTACCGCCCTCTGCCAATTAGAGCTTTATCTCCCGCTTCAACAGCGACCAGCAAGATGCCTATTTGTTAGCCATAATCAGACTTTTACCTTTGATAATGTTCCCCAGGGAACTTACCGGTTGGTTGCAAAATGTAAAGGTTATCTTACCGATTCAACCTCTTTTAGCAATATCAGCTTGAACCATGACATCAATCTTGGGACACTGATAATGTATGCTTACTTCCAATTCGCCTGGTATACTGATATTCACATAGGAGCTGGTACTGAAAGTGGCTTTCAACAAGTAATTAACAACATCAACTCTATGAAAGATGAACTTGATTTCGCTTTCGCCACCGGCGACCTGACTGAAAAAGGTCTTAATGCCGAATTCACGCAGTATAAGGGTTATGCAAACTCCATTCAACTGCCGGTCTACAACATTCCCGGCAATCATGATACCAAATGGTCAGAATCCGGTTTACAGGCTTATAAAAGCACTATCGGTCCGTTATATTTTTCTTTCAATCACAAAGGCTTTCATTTCATCGGCTTTAATTCCGGGACACCTATGAAAGGCGGCTATGGTTATTTTGACCCTGATCATATCAGCTGGCTTGAAAATGACTTAGCCAACCTACCTGATTCTACTATGCCTGTCATTTTTGCGACTCACTTTCCGATAGATGTTGGCGGCATACCAAATTATTGGAAGGTTCTTGATATTCTTAAACGCTATCATACTGTTTTCGTCATTGTAGGGCATGGCCATTCCAATGTCAAATATGATTTCGAGGGTATTCCTGGAGCAATGGGAATGGATACTTATCGGACCGACTACCCTTCCGGTTTTAACATCATCAGGGTATCAAAAAAAGAAATCACCGTCACACCATTTTTTAATAAAACTGGCATTGGTGCTGCCTGGTTAAAACAAGCATATCTCAAGACAATCCAACCAAAGATTGATTTTGTCAATCTAAGTACCAACGAAGTCGTGACCGGCGCCAGAAGCATTCAAATTGTTACATCGCTACCTATGGCCAGTGGCTCGTATTCAGTCAGGCCGGGACCATCTACTACACCTTCTTTAAGTGGGAGTGGAACTAACTGGACCTGTAACTTTAATCCCACTGGTTTGGATAATGGTAATCACACACTGATCGTCTATTTTAACGACTCTACTGGCAAGCGTTATGTCAAGACTATTCAGTTTTATGTTGAAAACGGCAATTTCCCGAAAGCTATTTGGCGTTATAATGCCAATTCCATCATTATTTCTACGCCCGCTTATGATAGCACTGGGGTCTATTTTGGCACCAGCAATGGTAGAATTCATGGAATTTCGCTAACTACAGGTTCTCCTCTCTGGCAACCGTACCAAACCGAAGGTGCAGTTTTTTCTTCGGCAGCGGTCGTGGATACCCTACTATATATAGGTTCATCTGATGGCAAGTTATACGCTATATCAACAAGAAGCGGACAACCAAGATGGACTTTTAATGCTGGCCAGGCAATTATCGCTCCCGTAGTAGTTCAGGATACATTGCTCTATTGTGCCGGTAACACCAAACTTTATGCAATCAATTTGCGAACTCGTCAAAAAGTGTGGGAATATTCAGCCCTGGGATTAATTGAATCTAAACCAGCCATCCAGAATGAAAAAATTATCATCACTTCATGGGATCGCTATGTACATTGCCTCAATCGCTTTAACGGCAATGTCATTTGGCGCTGGAATCGCCAATCCAGCTTTTATTATGCCCCGGCTGCTTGCTGGCCTGTCATCAGTTACGATAAGGTGTTCGTCGTTGACCCGATGAAAAATTTGACAGCCATTAATCTGACAACAGGAGTCGGTATCTGGGAAAGTAGTACGCCGCAGTGCTGGGAATCAATTGGCATCTCAGCCGATAAAAGTCGCGTTTATATTCGTTCATTGGATGGTCAGTTATATGCCTTTGCGACCGCGCCGACAACCCAACAACAACTCTGGGCGGCTAATGTTGATTACGGTTGGGATTCGACTCCTTCTATGCCGATTGAGAAAAATGGTGCCGTTCTAAGTGGCGGTAAAAAGGGTTTTGTCGTTTCGGTCGCGGCACACAATGGTTCGATTAATTGGAAATATTGGGCATCGCAAGACCTAATTAGTACAGTAAATCCGATAGACGGGGTTCGGGTTTTAGCATGTGCTTTAGATGGCACTGTGACACTCATTTCTGGTGACCCCGTACTGGGCATCGAGTCAGCGATTCCTCAGGGGCTGCCTATCGAAAATCGCCTCCTTCCTCCCTACCCCAATCCATTTAACAATATCACTCAAATTCATTTTACCTTAAAACAACCGCAAAGTCCCGATATTTATATTTATGACATTTTGGGCAGGGTGGTGCGCGAGTGGCACTTTAAAGAATTACCCCTTGGATATCAAACAATCACCTGGGATGGAGTCAATCAAAAGGGACAGGTACTACCTTCCGGTATCTATTTCGTTAAAATCAGGAGCCCGTTTTTTTCACAATCGCGGAAAGTAATTTTGCTAAAGTAGAATTCAGGCAGTCAATTTTTTTATTTTAACTTCAAGGACAGAGCTCGGCGTGGCTTTTGTTACTGTCAAGATTGCGTTCTTGATTTTGTAACGATCGCCTACGCGCGGAATTTTCTGAAGGCGATCTATTAAAAAACCACCGAGCGTTTCATATTCGCCCTCGGGTAGTTCTAATTGAAAGCGCTCATTGATTTCCCGAATATCAGTTTGACCACTTATGAGAATGCTGGCATCATGTAGAATCTGATAGCCCGGCACAGTCAGATCGTATTCGTCACCTATCTCTCCCACCACTTCCTCAAGAATATCTTCAATGGTGACAATACCTTCGGCACCACCATACTCATCAACCACAATTGCCATATTATTGCCACTCTTTTGAAGGTGCTCCAACAGAACGGTGATTTCCATGCTGCCGGGTACATAAAATGCCGACCGCATGAATTTTTGGATGGGAATATCAGGATCTTCTCCTAAAATATCAAAAGAATTCAAAATACCACATATTTGATCAACTCGCTCGCGGTAAATTGGCACACGCCGATGCTTGGATTGGGCTATGATTATTTGTGCTTCTCGTACGGTGGAATTTTCATTCAACACTACGACTTTTATCAGCGGCACCATGACATCCGCAGCTTTTAATTCTTTAAAGGAAAGCAAACGGTCAATCATTTTGCGTTCAGATATTTTGATATCGCTTTTATCACTGATGACTTTCATCATCAATTTCAGTTCGCCTTTGCTAATAAAAGGTAAGTTGGCAGAAATTTTACCCCCAACAATGCTCGCGAGAATTGAGCCGCTTTTAGAAAATATCCATACCAGTGGGAAAAAGATAATCGAAATTATGTATAGGATAAAGGAGACGCGGATGGCAAGCAAATTGGCATAATATTGAAAGATGCTTTTCGGGACTATTTCTGCAAAAATCCAGTTTATCAGAGCAATAATAAGAATCGTCAAAAAAATACCATTCTGCCCCAGCCAGTCATAGAAAAGCGCTGTCGTTAAAGTCGTACTCAATACCACACAAATGTTTGTCCCAATAATAGTCGTACCTAAAAGCCATTCTGGGCGCTTTAAGATTTCCTGTACCCGAATAGATGGCTTGTGACCAGTCTTTGCGGCATGTCTTAATCTGAGTCGGTCGATAGAAATTAATGCGATTTCAGAACCTTCAAAAAAGGCTTGCCCCAGAATGCACAGGAAGATTAAAAGGATAGTAGTAACTGTTGTCATGACAGGCGCCGTACAATTAAACTTTCAATCCGATTATGGACAATTTTTTCGACGATAAACTGCAAATTATCCGATACTATAGTCGCATTGACAGCTGGCAATTCACCAAAAAGTGAAAACACATAACCACCCAAGGTATCTACCTCTTCTGAGGTCAAATTGGTTCCCATCAAAGCATTAAAATCATCGAGCGAAATAGTGGCTTGAACCCGTATGAGATTATCAGAGATGAACTCGTGATGGCTCTTCTTCATTTCGTATTCGTCACTTATTTCTCCGAAGATTTGTTCAAGTAAATCTTCCATAGTAATAACACCCTGAACGGTACCGTATTCATCAATCACAATAGCAAATGATATTTTTTGCCGCTGAAAAACACTAAAGAGTTCATCAACGCGCTTATTGGGTGGTATGAAATATGGCTTGCGCAAAATAGAGTGTAAAGTCAAAGAATCGACTTGCTTCTGGAAATCGCTACCGATTAAATCAGTGGCAAAAAGAACTCCGATGATATTATCAGGGTTTTGGTCATAAATTGGGATTTTTGAATAATGTCTGGCTTTAATGCTTTGAATAATTTCATTTACGGGAGTAGCAATATCCAGACTGAATAAATAAGCCCGTGGGGTCATCACATCTTCAGCTTTCAAATCCCCAAAATCAAAAACCTTATAAATATATTCCCGCTCAATCGCTTCTAATACTCCTTCCTTCTCGCTTTCGCTGACGATTGTACGAATAACATCTTCATTAATAATCGTCTCCCGTCGCTCTTTATTGCCAATGATCAAATTGACTATCCGATCGGAGATATTGCGAATTAACCACCGCAATGGCGTTATGATTCGCATAAAAACAAACAAAGGACGTGCTACTATCGCGGCGAACTTTTCATTTTTATTAATCGCTAAAACTTTGGGAGTAATTTCCCCTACAAGAAGTAATAGCGGTAGAACAATCAGAACATTAAGCCAGGGTATCTGTTCGTTACTGAATTTTATTATCAAACCTGCGCATAGGGATGAAAAAGTGATGTTGACAAACTCGTTGCCAATCAATATGGTGATAATCAAAGAACGGGGCATATCTAATAATTGTTGCAAGATTTTGCCCTCACGAGGCTTTGTGCGATAAAGTTTTTCTTTCTGTACTTGAGATAGTGAAAAAAGGGCTGTTTCTGACCCGGAAAAAAAGCCAGATAGCCCCAGAAGACTGATTAAAAACACAATTTCAAATACGATCAGCATAATAACTACTTATATTAATATAACCAATTAGTTTTTATTTGGCAAAGGTGAAAAAGTTTGATTTCAGTAATAAAGAGACAAAGCCAATCCGAAATTGACACCGGAGATATCAATTTTCCGCAATCCTGCATCTTTAAAATTGGTGCTGACTTTATCGTAATCTAACAGGTTTAAGTCACCATTCCGCCGCATCCATTCCAGCGAAAAACCAATGAACTTAAAAGGTTTTAATTCAACACCCAGACCGTAAATCATTCCCCAACCGTGATACACCGGTCCCCCGAGGGAACGCTCGTCTTCAAAAGCAGTCTGAATTAAAAAGTTATATCCCGCACCTAACTCAATAAAGGGATAAAAAATGGGAAAGCGAATCGGAGCAAAACGCAAGACTAAAGTTATTTCCGGACTCCAGGTGGCTAAGCTAATGCTGCTGGGACTTTTAGTATCTCTACTGATAATATCACTAATCCAGCGGTCAAATTCAGCACGATAACAACCCAAACCAAATTCATAGGCTAAAAAGGGATTAATCTGGTGAGTGTTATATACTTCAATGCCATTAAAACGTATAATATTGCGGAATATTATCCCCTCTCCTGCTAACGATCTGCGAAATAATTTTCGCCGGTCAATTTGCTCATTCAATAACGCCATGTGCTGATTGAGTTTATCGGTAACTCGCATGTCAGCATATCGAATTTTAAATCCTTGATTATAGGCACGCTGAGGTTTTTCGTATTTTACGATAGTTTCGGGTTTCGATTGTTGCGGAGACATGGCAATATTTACATCAAGAATCTGTCCCTCCACAGCTTTATAACTGTCCTCCCATTCCTGATAGCCATTCTTGACGGCTTTAAGATAATAGACATGTCCGGTTGTAACTTCAATTTCCAGCGGCGATAATCCCTGGTAAATACCATCAAGAAATATTCTCGCTCCTGAAGGAGTAGTCATAATGCGAAATTTGGTGCTTTTACGAAAATTCGGCTCGGGAACCGGTAAACCTGAAATTTTGCGGGCAACATGTGGAATTGCTTGAGTTAAAACCGAGGCGAGTGAGCCTTCCATATCAAAAACCGCCGTGGCTTCGATTTTGCTCGTTTCGACATCAATCAATCTCAGACTAACTGAAAAAAGCTCGCCTAACTTGCTAACAGATCCTGCAATCATTTTCTGCACACCAACCAGGCGTCCGACTTCAATTGCGCATTCGTCGCTAGTGCATCCGCTGAGTTGAAATTGCATTTCTGCCAGAATGCGGTCCATCTGCGCCCGTTCCATAACTTCGAAAACTCCACTACTGAATATTTCACTACGGAGGCGATCGGAAAGCGCACGCCCTTCGGCAGGCAAAATGCCATTAGCATCTAAATCCAGCACGGCAACGGCAATTTTTTCAGGTTTTACTGTTGCGTGTAAAATATTTTTCGATGTATCAACTCGGCTGGTATCAGAAGTTAAAAGCTCTTTTCCCTGAGCGGTACTGAGCCCAATAAACCCCAGAATAAAAAGGTTCATCAAAAGAGTCTGTCTAATCCTCATCTATCCAATCCCTTTTCATTTTTAAATATTACGTACATCTTAATGTTAATCAAAATAGTTTCTTTATAAAGTGACCTCGACCACGTTACGGCGTACTTTTTTCGGTCAGTGCTGTTCAATTATTTATTGAAAATACTATAAATTTTAATATTTAAGCAGTTAAATTATCTGCACAATGATGAGTGAATTGCAAATATTAGAATTACTTGCTACCAATCTTTATCAGCTGAAGACATTCCAGACTCTTGAAAAAAAGTGCAACCTGGTGTTGGATACACTTCGTCGCACTGGTTGGGCAAAAGTCAGTCTCAGCTTTATTAATAGCAAGTATGAGACGAAAAAGACTCTTTATGCTGGTTTTACACCAGAGATGATTCAAATCGCTGAAGAGAATAAATTGCCAGCTACAAAACGAAAAGAACTACTGAGTTCTACGGTAGACCGCTGGCGTATCCCACCATTTTACTACCTCCCCTGGCGAGATGAGCGGGCTCGGTTAATTCTAAGTAACGGCATTAAGACTGAAATCCCAATTCATCTAAAAAACGAATGGCATAAACGCGATTTACTTTATGCTCCTATCTATCTCGATGCTCGACCTGTAGCGATACTAAATCTTGACGAACCACGCGACCTTAATGAACCTAACAAGGTTAATCTGCGTGTTCCCACAATCCTGCATAGCATCTTGAATGAAATTATCAGTAGTTACTATAACGAAGAGTTTTACAAAAATTTCCGCAAAATCCAGCAGACAATCATAGATAAAGGAACCATCGGAATAATCGAACTTAGTGAAGAAAATAAAATTAAAAGCATCAATATTGCTGTTGAACAGCTTCTCCAGAAATCAACCAGCACTTTACTGAATGTCAGACTCAACAAAATATTCGAAGGAAGTTGGTACGATCAACTAACGCCAATACTGGAAAAAGCTGTTGAAACTCTGGAACCTCAGACTTGCCTTGTGACATATCTTGACTCAGGTGATAACGAACATCATTTAGAAATTCAACTAATGCCCATTCATAAGATGTACGACTATTCAGGCATGATTTGCACTGTCTCTCCACCTGAAAAATCTGAAATTTCCCATATTTATCGACAGGTGCTTTCTGCATTAGATCAAATAAATACCTCTCTCCGCGGAGATTTATCGACAATTCAAACAGCGCTAGTCAAATTAATGTGCCAGCAGTACGGGCTGATCTATCCACGTCTATATGTTCTGTCTGATGACCTTTCTACTTTAAAGTGTCTCCATTCTTATGATCCACGTTTGACCGATTTACAGTTTTTCGATCATGCCTTTAATCGCAACAGCTTAGCCGCGAATGCCATTTTAGAGAATCAGGTATTGTTTACCAGTACGCGCGAACGTACTATTCGCGATTTACGACGCATCTGGGATTTCTTAGGGACAAAAGCGGCTTTAGCAATACCTATAAATATCAATTCCGAGATTAAGGCTGCCCTTGTTTGCGATGTTGAGTCTCCTAACTTTTTCCTTGATGAGGCTAAAAAGATCATCCTGACTTTCTATGGTAATTTGATTAGCATGACTTTTAAAGCTACGTTAAAAAGCAAGCCCGCCCCGGCCTAATCCTTATACAAGAGAGACACTTCTCTCCTCCTGCAACTCCATTAAAAATCTGCTATTTGCGATGGAACAAGCCCTTTTTCGTCTTTTTCTCTTCTCTTGGAGGTTCTGCAGTGGCAGCAGTTTCTTCTTTTTCTTTTTCTAAAAGTTCGAGACGACGTTCCCATTCGCTTAAACCCGCCAGTTCAGGAGACTCTTCTTCTGCTTTTTCTGACATTGGAGCTTCCTCAACCGGTTTCTTTGCCTGTTCACGCATAGATTCTAATTGCTCCAGCCGATCGAGAATTGTTAGAACTTCCTGATGAAATTCCTGCACGGTTTTTTCGAGGCGTCGCAGCAGTTCCTTAGTGAGACGTTCACTATATACCGTTCCGATATTGGTCATAATATCATCCAGCTTGGCGCGGATATAATTCAGTCTTCCTTCAGAAGCGCTGAAATCCACTGGAGTAACTTCAGGCTTAACGGGCGGTTCTTCTTTTATCATTCGGCGTGGAGGTACTGTCATTTTTGCCATGTTCTATCCTTCATTTTTCTTAAAGTATAAAACGTTTTATGGATAGTATCAAGTCTTTTTATGCGGTTTTTACGAAATTCAATTGTGACTGATGGCAGTGTCCATTCATTGATTATTGGGGCCGCTTGATAACCTGCCACAACACCAAGGGCAGCGCTTCCCAGCTTAAATAAATAAGCGTCGGCTGGTAATAAATTCAGAGCTCCTGTTAGATATGCAGCAGCCGAATAGGCTATTATACCACCAGTAAATAATGAAAAATAAACCGGCCACTCTTGTTGCCGATAATCACTCCAATATTTTATTTTGGCTAAGTTGTTTTTATTAATACTAACAACTTTCTTGTCAATCCAGAGTTGCAGATAATTATCTTTGACACGATAAAAAATACCGGCAAACTTTCTTTTATCGAGTGTGCGGACACGACAATAGGCTTCAGGCGGTACCTCTGCTAAAAAACGGTCTGTAAAAAGTGGCTGGAATCGCTTGCGAATATTTTGGCGCTCCTCTTCTGATAGTGTTGGCTGTTGTTCAATTACTGCGCGAAGACAGTAAAAATCGTAGGGTTTGATATAGCGCAAAGAGATTACTTCGCCAGCTTCGCTCCAGGTGCGGATTTGAATTGCGATGGTCTCCGGACTCACCTCAAAGAATTGGGCATCAATAAAGTTGTATATCTCGGGGAACAGACGATAATGGACTTTTTCTTCTAAGTCCAATGTCGTGCCAACCTTTTCATGAATCAGTAGAAAATCGCGGGCATTTATGTTCTGCTGAAATATACAGAAGCACAGTAAGCATTTAAATAGCAGCGTAAATGAAAGACCCCGCTCAAAACGGGGTCTTTCATTTTTCTCAAATAATAGATTCAATTCAGTCCTGATTAGAAATTGAAGCCTGTTTCAATAGTTGTTAAACTGATGGATTCGGTCTTGGGATTGATTTTACCGTCACCGTTATAATCGCGGTAGGTACGTTGATACTTGTAATAGATAGTCGCTCCACCGCTGAGTTCGAATCCAATGCGATAACCGAGAATAGTATTTTCAGAAGGATTTTTAAAATCGAAGGGATTCTTGTCATTATTTCGTTGATAGAAAGCCGTGGCATCAGCTAATTTTGGAATTTTGCCTTTCGGTATCATCGCCATTGCCATGAAACTCTTGACTTCGTTGCTCTTGACGAACATGTGCTGATAATAGCTGCCCAGAATGATGTAATTCAGGATATTAACATCGAGAGCCCCAAAAATTCCTTGCATCGCTTCATTTCTCAGGCGCATCTGATCCTTAGTCCATGGCACCAAACTATTGCCGGTAGACCGAATCATGACGCGTTCGAAGTCATAAGAACGGTCCCAGAATCCATAAAGGAAATTTTCACCGGCATAACGATATTCAAGTGAAAGGTTGATTATTTTGATAATATTCATCTTCAATCCAGGAGCAGCAATACCCCAACCCGGCGTAAATTTTGTGCTATCAGGAAATTGGTAAATCTCGAATGGTAAAAATGAAGCTGCCTGTCCATAAAGACTTAACTTGAAAATATTCATGTTAAGAAGAGGATACCCTACATCAACAGCCACAGCAGTCAAAGATTTGGAGTGATCCTTAGTGCTAAATGGCTCAGGTGCAAAGGTGACAGAAGTATCATTATTCCAGCTGGAATTATCCGGATAATTATCCGTAATGCCATCACCGTCAATATCAAAGTCTATTTCGTCCGGTATACCATCTCGGTCGGTGTCTCTGCTAAACTTACCGCCGTTAATTTCAATCGCACCACCAGAAGCATAGGAATAATTTTTACCATTGACGATGCTGGAGCCATTAAAACCGGGGAAATAATTAGGAGTGGTGAATTTCTTATTGGGGAAGGCATCGAAAACGTCCGGGACATAATCGCCATCAGTATCCCGCAATCCTTTATACTGGTTGACATCTGTGACTACTGTGCCACCGAAGGTGATGGGTATGGCATTGATGGGACGATAAGTCAGACGGCCACCGAGTAAGCCCGGACCGGTTATTTCTTTGGCGTTGGCAATGAAGGCTTCCCAACCCAACTTATCCATCTGCATGCCGGTGTGGATACCAATTTTGCGTACCTGGGGATATTCAGTAGTATTTGAATATCCGTTCAAGAGAATACCATAGCCCATAGTAACATTATCTAAAGCACCAACCTTGGCAAAGAATGGGTCACCTTGCTGTCCCCAACGGAGGTAGTAGATTTTATCAAAATAGTCAGAGACTTCATCCCACTCATCTTTGCGAATATTACCCTGTTCATCCATATATAAAGCAACATCGAGTGAGACAGCCAGTTTGCCCAGTTTAAGTTCTGGTCGCAGAGCGATCTGGTTATAAATTTTACCATCGATGGTGACCGAACCGAGTCCTAGTCCCATACCATAAGGTTTGGAGCCTTTTTTCTCGCTGGGTTGTTCTGTCGGAGCAGCTGATTCGGTGGGTTGCGTGCCTGTCTCGGGTACCAATACCTGTTCCTCTTTAGATGGCACAGATGGCTGTTCTGGCTTAGTTTCTGGAGTCTTTGGAGCAGGTTCCTCAACATCTCTCGGAATCTCTTCGGGATCAACTGGCACATTGATTATGTCACCATTGATAGTCGATGCAATCATCTGACCAGGATTCAGATTGGTTTCCAATCCTGTAATCAAGTTGAGAATATTGACCTGCCCCTCGATACCATAAAATTTATCGCCGAACCCTGGTTGGCTGATGACCCAGAATTTCGTGCCCTTGACCGACGCCACCGAAGTCGGTGTCTCGATGCGATAAGAAGTCTTAATACCAGGTGTAATTTCTGCTAGGACTCGACCTTCTGTCATCTTGATTGTGCGAGTCATCAGGTCGTCGCGTATTTCTAGCTCCGTATTTTTTCTCAATTTGAGCATACTCTTATCCGAAGAAAAGACCAGGGCGACGAACCCATCGGCTTCAGTCTTGATAGCATCCCCGATATTGACACCCATACTTAATTTGATTGGGACATTATAAGAGACGGCACCCTTGGGACGAAGATTAGCGCCACCAGTAACTTTCAGGACGGTGGCGTACTGAGTCTGGGCTTGCAGCATCACCAGACTTAAAAAAATTGTTGCAATTAAAGTGAATCTTTTACTCATATAACCCCCTTTGAACTTTTTTGCATTAAAATACCTAAGAAAAATTTAGAGTCCTGTAATTCCACGACATTAAAATCCATTTTGGCTTCTTCTGTCGTGCCATCTTTTTTTAAAACCTTGACATTAAATGATTTGACCAAGCCGTAGTCAACCTGATATATCAAATCAATCAATGGCTTATTCCATTGCGGCTTGATAAAATTACTCAAGTCTTTTCCGATTAATTCCTGACGGGTACATTTTAATAAACCCATCATTCCCCTTGAGACGCCGCTAATCTTGCCATCCTTTGAAAAAATGATAACATTCTCTGAAGACTTACTAATTTCGCTGGAAAGACGATCGCGGCTCTCTCGCATTTCCCGATAGAGTTTTACCATTTTCTCGTTAAAGGCAACCTGCTCCAGGTACTTCTTCTGAATTGTTTTATATTCCTGAAAACCGCTTTCAGAAATAAATTTAACTAACAAATCTGGATATTGCTCAATGTAATCTTTGAGATTATAGCCAAGCCCCTCGATACCTTCTAATAGAAAAGCAAATTCTACCTGATCTATTTTTGTAATGAATAAACCAGAAAGTGCCTCGTATTGGCGACTATTTTCAATCCAGTAGCTAATTTGTTGTTTGATATCTTCGGTAACGCGTCCATTAAAAAAGTGATTCCCAACTACTATCATCTCATTCATTAATGGAAAATGGCCAAGAATGCGTAAATTATTTCGGACATCTTCATTTAGTAATTCATAGACATCGCTGGTCAAAATAGTCGCACTGACCTCGCCTTCGATGACTTTATTCAATTCATTTTGGTATACCGCTAAACTCTGAAATCGACGGCGCAGATTTATTATCTGGGTATTTTTCAATAAAAATAATATGACCGGATTCAATGCTAAAAAATCGGTATTAATAGATAATGAAACCGATAAGCCACGCAATTCGGCAAGATGTTTTATGGAACTGTCTTTGCCCACTAACACCATGCCCTCTAAGGGGGTACACTTAATTCGGAAAAGTGGTACATATTCAAAGAAAGTTTCTAAATAAATAGCCTCATAACTATTAACAAAGGTAATTTTTGGACTATTTTCAGAAAGCAGACTGATTAGTGATTGGTCTTCAAAATAGGCAAATTCTAATTTAGCGCCAAGCGTATCCTGAAATAAATTCTGGATTGAATTAAATAGCGTGGAAGCGCGCTGTGAAAAATCAACTTTTGCCAGAACACAGATAATCTTATCTAATTCTGAATTCATTAAGATTAATGGTGTAAATTAGTATTAATACTTCGTTCGAGAGTCTCGAGGTCAATGGGTTTATAGATGAGGTCAACGGCACCTAAACGCAGAGATTCAGCCACAATGTTTTGATCTTTTGCGCCCGTTAAAATTATGACCGGTGTTTGGGGATGCTCCTGCTTCACTCTTACCAGCACCTCCAGACCATTCATTTCTGGCATGATGATATCCAAAAGCATTAAATCAATCTCTTTGGAACTTAAAATTTGCAATGCTTCTTTACCTGATATAGCGGATAAAGCATTATAACCATTAAAAGTCAAAAAATCTACTAAAAACTCACACACATTGGGTTCATCGTCAACCACCAATATGGAATGGCCTTTTGCAACATCTATCATATATCACCTTTGAAAAGATTTTGCAATATTAAGCAATTCCCTTTCTCTTTTACTGACATTAATATATCTATCATCTGTCGCATCTGCAATTAAAATCTAAGGGTTAATCCCTAATATTTGCAAAGCTTCTTTCTCTGGTAAAATATTGACTGTGATTTCTCTAACATTTTGCAATTCGGCAACACTGAGTTCAAAAGTATATTGAACCTTGAGGTCAGTGGAATAAAGCCAGACTTTGACATCCCAGGCACTGGCACTTAAACTGAATCTGGGTGTGAAACGATCAACATACTGGGTATTGACAAGACGCGGTAGGGTCTTACTTGTCGTCTGTGGAATATCAAAAATTGAGAAAATAGGCAAACCATTGGTATTTACCAGGGTTATCACTGGGAAGGAACGGTAGTCACCCCGGGCGATTTTCGTGCGTAATTCAGCATCAAAGACAATGTTATCACCACTAAAAATGTACTCGGTGTAAGTTTCAAAATCGCTACGACTACGGTACGGAATTGTCTCCAGCATTTCCATAATTACGGCGCGCCTCAACTTATAGGTTATGTCAAATGCAACGCGGATGTAGTTATCCCGCAGCGGAACCCGTTGAAAAAGGGGCTCGCTTATTTCAATTTCATAAGGATTTTGAATAATGAAATTGAGGATGTCGTTGAAATCCGTGCTGCGACGCAGTGGTTCGACTAATTGTCGGGCAAAATCACGGGAAGATTGCGGAATGTATTGCAGAGGACGGGTTGCTTTTCCGCTTTCCGGTGCTTGCTCTTTGAGCTTTTGATCAAGGCGTTCAATAGCAAATGAAAACTTTTGTGTAGCCGCAGAAGTGGCTCTAAAACTGGCAAGCGACTGGCTAATTGCCTTATCCAGCGAGTCAGCACTGATGGTAGCCGAAGGAGCTGCTTCTGCAGACGAAGGAGTTAGCGGCACAAGATTCAGCAATTCCGCCACTGCCTGGTCAACTGCTTCAATTATTTTCGCAAAATCAGCCGTCACGACCTCAACTTTCCGGCTACCAACTGATTTCCAGTTATTCAAGTCAGTCAATTCGACTTCGACGATAAATTTTTCCTTATCACGCTGGTAACTGCCGGTCAAAATATAGTTTTTCGCATATTTGAATTCCGGTTTTTGTTTCAACTGATTGAGAGTTTGCTCAATCTTCTCGGTGCGTTGAGCATTTATTCTAAAATTACTCCTGAGATAGTCGGAGATAAAATCAACAAAACCAGCCCGTAACCAATCAATTTCGGCGTCATGACTGAAGTTATCAAAAGAAAGTAGAAAAACATTAAGAGTTGGGCTTTGAGCATTGAGAGGATGAATAATCAGGCAACTCACAAGAATCAAGAGCAAACGCATCTTTTTCATAGGCTCTATCCTGTCTTACTCAATTTTTTTAGTGCCAGACTAATCCGGCGGAGGACTGTTTCTTTGCCGAGCAACTCCGCCACCTGGAAGATGCCGGGGCTAATACTGAAGCCAGTCAATGCAAGCCGCAAAGGATGAATCAAATCGGCAGCCTTGATATTCAATGTCTCAGCCACGCGGCGCAGACACTCTTCAAGGGCAACGGCATTAAAAGTCGGCAGTTTAGCATATTCGCTTTGCAATACCGTCATTTTGGCGACAATCGCCGCGTCCTGCCAGTATTGCGCTACGGCTTTCTCTTCATAATGCACTGGATCATGAAAAAAGTAAGCGCCCCAGTCAATGAAATGCTGAAAGGTCTTAACGCGCTCCTTTAAGAGAATAATCACCTTGTCGATATATTCGATCAACTGGGGACTGACTTCAGATTCAATTATTTTGGCATCAATGAGTCGCGGTATCAATAGTTCCCGAATTTCAGCGATTTCCATGCGGGAAATATGCTGGCTGCTGACCCATTCTAATTTCTTGGGGTCAAAGACGGCGGCTTTGCGAGAAATCGCGCTGAGGTCAAACTGCGGAATGATTTCTGAAACTTTAAGTACATCCTGTTCATTTTTAGGCGCCCAACCTAACAATGCTAAATAATTGAAAACCGCCTCAGAAGGAAATCCCATGTCGCGATATTCATCGACACCGGTTGCGCCGTGACGCTTACTGAGACGCTTTCCGTCGATACCTAACAGCAAAGGCAAATGAGCAAACTCTGGTATGGGCTGAGCAAATGCTCGGAAAATATTAATCTGCTTGGGTGTGTTGGGTATATGGTCTTCGCCGCGAATAATATGAGTTATACCCATGGCAATATCATCTACTACCACCGCCATCTGGTAGACCGGAATGCCAGTCGATCTTTGAATAATAAAATCATCGATTTCAGCATTATTGACAGAAATCTGTCCGAAAACAATGTCGTTCCAGCTCGTAACACCCGGCTCGATTTTGAATCGCACGGCAAATGGACATCCTTTCGCCAGATTCTCAGCAATTTGTTCCGTCGTCAAGTTGCGACACTTACCGCTGTACTTATATGCTCGATGATTTACTTGAGCCACTTGCCGCTCGTTTTCCAAATCTTCCGGCGTACAGAAACACCGATAGGCGGCGCCTTTTTCTAAAAGCTCGGCGACTCTCTTCTTGTAAATATCAAGCCGTTGCGATTGAAAAATGGGCTCTTCGTCCCAGTTCACCCCTAACCAACGCAAAGATTCGTAAATCTGTTCAACCAATTCATGGCGGGAACGTTCGACATCGGTGTCTTCAATTCTGAGTAGAAATTTGCCGCCGTTACGGCGAGCGAACAGCCAGTTATAGATTGCAGTTCGCGCTCCTCCTAAATGTAAAGCACCTGTCGGACTGGGTGCAAACCTTACCCGAATTTCCTTCGTCATTGTAACAATCCTGATTCCGTGTGGTTTATTGTTCCTATGACCATAATATGAGTGCCTTGCGGAAAGCCACCAGTCAGAGGCAAATAATTATTTCTAACAATGCCTGAGTCACTCATAATTTCCTACAAAGTTCATCATTATTTTGTTCTTAATCAAGAATTTTAGTGCTAAATGTATATCAGATACGTTTTTAATTTGACTTCGCCAAAAAAAGTAATTAAGTAAACTGTACAGGAATTGCTATCATTATATCTGGATCTCAAGTCCGACGGGACAATGGTCAGAACCCGGGACATTGGCTAAAATCGAAGCAGATACCACCCTGTCCAAAAAGCGCCGATTGACAAAAAAATAATCAATTCGCCATCCGATATTGCATTCACGCGCATGCGTCAAGGGGCTCGACCAGGTATAGTTGCCAGGCTCATTGTTGAACAGACGAAATGTGTCAAAGAAACCGTAGCTGAGGAATTTATCTATCCAGGCGCGCTCTATGGGTAAAAATCCCGATATGATAGAGTTTTCCTGTGGATGTGACAGGTCTATTTCACGGTGAGCAGTATTGACATCACCACAAATTATCAGGTTATAACCGGCGTTATTAAGCCGGTCAACGTAGTCGAGGAATTCAGCATAGAAATCCAGTTTATAGCTGAGACGCTCATCAGACGCCTGGCCGTTAGGAAAATAGACATTAATTAAAGTAAACTCGGGATAGTGTAATATCAATATCCGTCCTTCCCTATCGAAGTGCTCAATCCTGAGCGCTTTTTCGACCTTCTGCGGTTGCAATTTTGAATACACCGCCACGCCGCTATAACCTTTGCGTTCTGCTGCATTAAAAAAGGCATAGTAATCCGCTACGGATAGCAGTTCATCGGGCAATTGTTCCGGCTGCGCTTTGGTCTCCTGAAGACATAAGATATCAGGCTCAGTAATCCGCAACCAATCTACAAAACCTTTTTGGTAAATCGACCTGATGCCATTGACATTCCAGGAAAGTAAAGTATATCTCATTGTCATGCTATCACTTTTTAGAAAAAGGGGGAAACGCTAATCCGGTTGTTTATTCTGAGATTTATTAGTAGACGGTTCGATGTCAAAATCTCAGGAATTAATCCTATTTATTATTGTCTGAGCGATGCCTTCTGCTGTCAATCCGATTTTGGTAAGTAAAAGGCGCCGCTCGCCGTGCTCAATAAACTGGTCGGGAATTGCCAAACTGCAGATAGGCTTTGTCCAATTATTGTCGAGCAGGAAGCGGCTGACATTTGCGCCGAATCCGCCACGAATGGAATTTTCTTCGATAGTAAAGATAAGCCGATGCTCTTTTACCAATTGCAATAGCAGATTTTCATCGAAAGGTTTGACAAAACGGGCATGCACTACAGTTGGGGAAATACCCTTTTGTTCAAGGATGCTACGGGCTTTTAGTGCTTCTTCGGTCATCACCCCGACGGATATAATAGCGACATCTTCTCCCTTATTGAGCACTTCCCATTTGCCAATTGGCAGCAAAGCAGCGACGCCATCCTCATCAAAACGGTAACAATTATCTTTAGGATAGCGAATGGCAAACGGTTGTTTATTTTGAGAAATAGCCGTAAACAATAAATTACGCAGCTCATCGCCATCTCGCGGCGCAGCAATAATCATATTTGGGACCGAACTCAAGTAGCTCAAATCAAAAGCCCCATGGTGCGTGGGACCATCTTCACCAACCAAGCCGCCTCTATCAAGTACAAAAACCACCGGCAGATTCTGCAAGGCGATATCGTGTATGATATGGTCATATGCACGTTGTAAAAAGGTAGAATAAATTGCCACGACTGGTCTTAGACCGTTGGCGGCAAGCCCACCTGCAAAAGTCACGGCGTGTCCCTCAGCGATCCCCACATCGAAATAACGTGTCGGGAAATGGTGAGCAAACTCGATTAGTCCCGTACCTTCTGCCATAGCTGCGGTGATAAAAACGGCCTCTGGAAATTTGTCGCCGATTTCCAGCGCAATTTTGCTAAAGGCTTTGAGAAATGGCCTACCAGGCACAGAATCAGCAGCAGTATTTTTAATGCTGGGACTGATGCCATGATATTTAGTAGGGTCAGTTTCGGCACTCAAAAGCCCCTTGCCTTTTTGCGTAATGACATGCAGCAGAACCGGATAGGGCAAGTCTTTAATATTATTCAGAGTTTTAATTAGTCGCGGAATATTATGACCATCAATCGGACCAAAATAGCGAAACCCGAATTCTTCAAATACAACCCCGGGCGCTAAGAAATTCTTCAGAGACTCAAGAATCTTGCGCCCTAATTTGCGCAATGTGCTGGTACCGCGCGGTAAGAGAGCCAGTGAATTCCAGACCTGGTTCTTGAAATTCAAATATCCCGGGCTGGTGACAATCCGTGTCAGATAATTTGCCAGTGCCCCAACATTACGCGAAATCGACATCTTATTGTCATTCAGAATTACCAGAAATTGCCCATTGACATGTCCATATGTATTGTTCATAGCTTCGTACGCTAAGCCGCCCGTAAAAGAACCATCACCAATAATAGCCACAACGCGGTAATTCTCGCGCTTCAGGTCGCGAGCAACTGCGATACCGAGGGCTGCTGAAATGGAAGTGCTGGCATGACCGGCGCCAAAGACGTCGTATTTACTTTCACTTCTCTTGCAAAAACCGCTTAAGCCACCGTATTGGCGGATGGTCTTAATAGCCTCTTTTCTGCCAGTCAGAATTTTATGTCCATAAGCTTGATGACCAACATCCCAGACCAGTTTATCCTGCGGTGTATCGAAAACATAGTGTAAAGCAATCGTCAAATCCACAGCCCCCAGACTCGGAGCCAGATGACCACCGGTTTGCGTGACAGTCTCGATAATATAATCGCGCAGTTCACCACTTAGCGGTATTAATTCCGTCACTGGCAAGCGCTTTAAATCGCGCGGCGTTTCGATTTTACTTAATAGAGGATATTTCCCAGTGTCGCTGGTATTGTTCATCGCTTATTTGCTACTCTTTATCATGTTTAAGAAATATCTATGAATGCGCACATCCTCAGTTAGTTCGGGATGAAAGGTTGATACTAAATTATTGCGATATTGCACCAGCACCGGCTGGCTATCGAAGATACCTAAAACCTCTACACCGTCAGCCAGCTCGGCTAAGCGCGGTGCTCGAATAAAAACTGCCTTGAAAGGTGCGGCATCAAAAGCCAAAGAAACCGGAGCGGTAAAGGAATCAACCTGACGACCATAAGCATTGCGTTGAATGACAAGTGGCACGCGTGCTAAACAGCAGACTTGCGGATCCTGTGCATCGCTGGATAGGAGAATCGCACCCGCACAAGTACCGAAAATCGCGCCAGTAAAGTTCACCAACTTTTCATAAAAACCCATTTCGGCGATGATTTTGGACATAGTTGTTGATTCACCACCTGGAATAATCAAACCATCACAACTATCCAGTTGCTCAGGATACCGAATTAATTCCACGGTAGCACCCAAATTGATTAGCATTTTTTGATGCTTACTAAAGGCACCTTGAAGACTTAAAATACCCACCTTTTTTGTGTCAAAATCCATATTTACCATGAATTAAATAAAAAATTGTCGCTTACAAGTACTGGTCTACCAACCTCTTTGTGCCAGGCGTTCACTTTCGGGAATTTCGGCAAGGTCCAAGCCCTTCATTGCTTCACCTAAATCCGCTGAAATTTCGGCTAATTTGTCGGGATTGTCATAGTAAGTGGTCGCTAAGACGATGGCACGTGCTCGTTTTGCCGGGTCTTCAGACTTGAAAATTCCTGAACCAACAAAAACCGATTCAGCACCTAATTGCATCATTAAAGCAGCGTCAGCGGGCGTAGCAATACCACCAGCGGCAAAATTTGGTACAGGTAACTTACCAGTTTTGGCAATTTTTTGGACGAGTTCGAACGGTGCCCCAAGTTTCTTGGCTTCTGCCATTAATTCTTCATCATGCAGAGTCGTTAATTTGCGGATTTCGCTTTGCACCATGCGCATGTGCCGAACGGCTTCGACAATATTGCCCGTTCCGGCTTCGCCTTTGGTTCTAATTAAAGCTGCCCCTTCTCCAATGCGACGCAAGGCTTCGCCTAAATCACGGCAACCACAGACAAAAGGAACTTTAAAAGCATGTTTCCAGATATGATGCTCTTCGTCAGCGGGTGTAAGGACCTCGCTTTCATCAATAAAATCCACTCCTAAGGCTTCTAATATCTGGGCTTCAGCAAAATGACCAATGCGACACTTCGCCATCACAGGAATAGTAACTGCTGCCTGTATAGCTTTGATAACCTTCACATTGGACATGCGCGCGATTCCACCAGCTGCCCGAATATCCGCCGGAATACGTTCAAGAGCCATTACCGCAACTGCTCCGGCATCTTCAGCAATTTTAGCCTGCTCAGGGGTAGTTACATCCATGATAACACCCCCTTTTAGCATTTCGGCTAAGCCAACTTTAACTTCAAAAGTCCCTTTTTCCATTTTCATTTACTCCTTATCACAATCCCAAATTTAATTTCTTTCAGGGAAATTCGTTGATTTTTTCCACTACGGCTTCGACCAATTCATCCGGTGTTGATGCCCCCGTTGACACTCCCACAGTTTGGACGTTCTTAAACCACTCGGCTTGGAGTTCAGTTGAATCGGCAATCTGATATGTATTGGGGTTGATTGCCCGTGCCAGGGTTGTTAAGCGATTGGTGTTGGCACTGCTGGTTGAACCTATGATAATCATAACTTCATTTTCACTCGCCAGGCGTCGAATTTGTTCCTGACGCTCACGCGTTGGCTTGCAGATGGTATTGACAACATGCAAATCATTGGTTTTTGTAAGCAGCACCGCAACAATCTCCTTGACATTGAAAATATCCTGAGTTGATTGAATAACTACGCCGATTTTAGAAGTCATCGGCATACTTTTAGCTTCATCGGCACTGGCGATGACTTTCGCAGCCCGTACCTGGCTGGCAATACCTTCTACTTCTTCGTGATTATGATCTCCAATGATGACTATCTGGCGCCCCTCATTTTCTAACTCTCTAACCGCATCATGAATTTTTTTAACCAGTGGACAGGTAGCGTCAATGATAGTCAAATCTCGACGCCTCGCCTCTTTCCAGACCGCCGGTGGCGTCCCGTGTGAGCGAAAAATTACCGGCGTTCCCTTTTCAATTTTGGCAAGAGAACGATAGACATGCACGCCCTTTTCTTCTAATTGCTGCACGACTTTTTCATTGTGAACGATTTCTCCTAACATGGCGACTTTGCCGAATTGCGCTGCAGCAGTTTGCGCTTTTTCAATCGCTCGCCGTACGCCGGAACAGAAACCAATATTCATTGAAATTGTAATCTGGCGTTTCATTTTCCGCTGACCCTGGCGGTAGTTATATCAGTCTGGGCTTGATACTTGCCCTGCTTGTCGGCATAGGATGTACGGCAAATTTCATCGCTTTCGAAAAAAATGACCTGCGCGATACCTTCGTTGGCATAAATTTTCACCGGCAGTGGCGCTAAATTGCCAATTGCCATGGTGACATAGCCTTCCCACTCCGGTTCGAATGGAGTGACGTTAACGATAATGCCACAGCGCGCGTAAGTTGATTTGCCCTGGGTAATGGTAATTACATTGCGGGGAATACGAAAATATTCGACACTACGAGCTAAAATATAACTGTTTGAAGGAATAATGATTGAATCACCCTGATAGGCTTTAAAAAGCGATTCGTCGATATTCTTAGGATCGAGCAACATCCCCGCAGCTGATTGGACAACACGGAATTCTTTCGCCACCCGCATATCATAGCCATAGGCTGAGAGCCCATAAGAAATCACGGTCCGACTGATTTGCTTTTGGCAGAATGGTTCAATCATTTTGTACTTTTCCGCCATTTCCTCTATCCAGCGGTCAGATTTGACGCTCATCTTTATCCTCCTTGTCCTGACTTAGTCGAGGACTCTCGATTACATCAGAGTTTTGAAATAGAACCCGCACTTGTGGCAGGACCGCAGCTATAGATTCCTCAATATTCATATCGAGAACCACTCCCGCGGCATTGGGGTGCCCACCTCCTCCAAAATAGCGCGCTACTTCATTAATACTTAACTTCCCTTTTGACCGAAAATTTAACCGCGTGCGCTTTTCGCGTACTTCCAAGAACATTATCGCAATTTCGACCCCTTGAATGGAACGCACGAATTCCGTAAAACCATCTACCTCTTCGATAACTGCGCCGGCTGCCTCTATCTGCTTTTTGGTCACTTTAAACCACGCTAAACGATTGTCTAACTCGAAGTTTATATGTTGTAAAATATCACCGAGCAAGCGCATTCGTGCGGGACTATAGCTCTCATAAACGAAGCGATAGATTTCAGCGGGATTAACCCCATATTCAATCCAATCCGCTGCCTGTCGCAATGCTGCCGCAGTCGTATTCTCAAAGCGGAAGGAACCCGTATCAGTCATCAAACCTACGTATAACGCCTCAGCGATTGTTTTATCGAAAACTTGGGGCGAAAACTGCTCAAGCAATTCACTCACCAGACAAACAGCTGCAGCTACTTCGGTATCAACGATCACTGCCACAGCTGGTCCATTACCATTAGGATGGTGGTCAATGCAAATCGTCGGAAGAGTGTAATTGCTCAATTGTTTTCCGAGTGGTCCAAGGCGTTCAAGTCCTCCTGCGTCTAAAATCACAAGCAAGTCAAAAGTTGAGAGCAATTGTAAATGTTTATCGGCAGAGTAGGTGTTGAAAATATTCTCTTTATTCAGAAAAATATATTCGGGTGGTAACACAGAGCAATTGAGAATAAATGGTTCTTTCCCGATTTTTTTTAAAGCGTGATAAAGAGCCGCTTCAGCGCCTAAACCGTCCCCATCGGGGTTAATATGCGTCGAGATTAAGATTCGCCGAGCTTGTTCCAGGTGACTTTTTACTATGTTCCAATCGTGTTTTTGCATTCATTCATCCTTAGATTGACTTTTAATTTAACCCCAGAAAGTCAATAAACAAATTACCAGGTTAAAGGTCAATTAAACCACTGAGATCGCGGAGAACGCAGAGATATCTATTTCGTTTTTCCCTCGTGTCAATACTTCTGCGTTGACACATAACACAGTCCCGCCGCAACGAGATTTCACTTCACTCAATCTCAATCCGCCTACTGAGAGACATCGTTTCACTCAGTCTCTTGGTGTAATTCGTGGTTAATCAATAAAGAAAAACCTCATTGATCTCAGCGCACTCAGCGGTTAACGACAAATACTTTTATCGAGAAATTTGGATGGTTTATTTTGCTTTGCAGAAGTAGCGCGGAAATATTCTTAAAGTGCGCAATAATCCGCGCGTGCGTTTCCAGCAGCCTTTTCCATATAAAAAGGTCACCAGACCGCTGAGTCCTTGATAGACTTTCCGGCTATAGGGCTGCCACCACATATTTTTCTTGACAAAGGGCATTATATCATTGACAATTACTTGTGGTTGGGTCATTTCATCAAAACCTAATTTGCCATGCGTCCGCCCGATACCGGACTGCTTGAATCCGCCCCAGGGGGTTTCCGCCAAGCCGTGACTCATCAAATGATCGTTAATTGTAATAGCGCCAGCCCGTAATTTTTTCCCAATCTGGATGGCTTTTTTATGATTCCGCGACCAGACCGAAGCTGTCAATCCTAAGTAAGAATCATTAGCCAGGGCAATAGCTTCTTCAATTGTATTGAAAGGCATTACTCCTACTACCGGTCCAAAGGTCTCGTCTTTCATTACCAGCATAGAATGATTGACATCTGTCAGGACAACAGCAGGAATAAAATTGTGCAAATTTTTGTCATCGGGTACCATAGATTGAGCACAAATAATAGCACCCTTTGCAACGGCATCAGCAATATGGCGCTGAACGGTCTCGATTTGCCGTTTGGTGGTCATAGCACCCATATCAATATCATAATCAAGGTCCAAACCTATCCGCAGTTTTTCAATGCGGTCTTTGAGCTTCTGTAGAAATGGCTCGTAAACTCTAACATCGACATAGATGCGTTCAACGCCACCACAGGATTGACCACAATTAGAAAATCCAGCCCAGATAGCGCCGCCTACCGCTCGATCTAAATTGGCATCCTCGCACACAATCATCGGGTCATTGCCACCTAATTCTAAAACCAGCGGTGTTAAAGTTTCCGCTGCTTTTGCCATTAAGGTCTTGCCAACTGCAACCGAACCGGTGAAAAAGAGTTTATCTATCCCGGCTTTTAGAAGAGCTTCTCCGGCAATTTTGCCTGGCATGTTGATGTAATTAAAAACGCCGTCGGGTAATTGCGCAATGCGGAAACATTCTTCGAGCATCCGCCCAACCATCTGGGTTTCTGAGGCAGTCTTTAAAATAACGCTATTACCCGCTAAAAGAGCCATGACAACTTCAGAAAATGGAATCGCAAAAGGATAATTCCAGGGCGAAATAATGCCAATTATTCCAAAAGGTTGGCGAACGATTTGGCTGCGCTTATTCGCCAGCATGAGATTACCGGTGCCGCATTTGACAGGTTTAAGAAATTTATTTGCTCTATGGATATAATAGGAAATCGCCATAGCAGCCGGCAGCACTTCAGCTGCCAGGGCATCTATCCGTACCTTACCATTATTTTTAGCAATAATTGCTGCGATTTCATCGGCATGCTCGGCTATATAAGTACGAATACTTTTGAGGTATTTAATGCGTGTGCGCAGTGGCAACTGTGCCCATTTTGCTTGAGCCCCACGCGCATTATTAACAATCTCTTGTAGTTCTTCATGCGTCGTAAAACGGGAATAACCTAAGATTTCACCCGTTGCCGGATTCAAACATTCTGTATGCGTGTTCTTTAATTCAGGTCGTTCTTGATTAGTCATGACAAATCCCTCCCGATTAAAATTGCGGCCTATAAATTCATCCATCGAGGCATTGATGCCGAAAAAAGTAGTCAGCCAGTCAAACCACTTTACCGGAATCAATCGCAGAACCGGAACGCTAAATACCATTAGCGGCATGATCAGTCGGGGCTTATCTTTTTCAACCGCGCGTACGATTTTCTCGGCGACTTTCTCCTGATTGAGAATTGGCAAAAGCAGCGGAAAACGTGTTTTAACTCCGGCAAACATGCCTGTATCGATATAATACGGACAAACAATAGTAGTTTTGATGTTCAAGTGTTTTTTCTTAAACTCCATTCGCAAGGATTCATCCAAGCCAAATACGGCAAATTTTGCGATGCAATAGGCAGAAAGGCGCGCAACCCCAATCAAACCTGCCGCTGAGGAAATTGTTACCAGATGCCCACTATTTTGTTTCACCATCTGCGGCAGAAAGGCACGCATAGTCCAGATAATCCCCATCTGGTCAATAGCAATCGTCTTTTCGATTTGATCATCTGTATATTCAAGAAAAGACTTGCCATAGACAACACCAGCATTATTAATCAGGATATCAATGCCGGAGAATTCTTTAAGAACTTTCTGGGCAGTCTGCATTATGGCAATTCGGTCGGAGATATCACACAAATAAGTTCTCACAAATTGACCCTGAGCGGTAATCTCACTCGCCACTCTCGCAAGATTGTCTGCATTAATATCCCAGAGAATCAAGCGGGCGCCGCGAGCGGCAAGACACAAAGCCATCAAGCGGCCGATACCGCTACCAGCACCGGTGATAAGGACATTTTTACCAGTTAGTTTGGTCATAAACAATCCCCTCTACTCCTAATTCACTTGAAAAGTATTTTACTGACATTTATCCCATTGCCACTGTAATCTAAATAAATTTGTCTTGGCAATCAAATATTCTATTATTCATGACATCTTTTTTTGAAAAAATATGTTGCAATTGGTTAATAAAGGATTCATATTTGTAACAAAAAAAAGGAGCCAAACTCTAAAGGAAAAAAGGAGGCTTAAACCATGACTCAAAAATTACAAGTTTACAAATGTGAAATCTGCGGCAATATCGTCCAGGTATTGCACGAAGGTGCGGGAACCCTCGTCTGTTGCGGGCAACCCATGAAGCTCATCACTGAAAATGCTACCGATGCTGCGCAAGAAAAACATGTACCCATCATTGAAAAAGTATCTAACGGCTTTAAAGTCAGCGTCAGCAGTGTTCTGCATCCTATGCTCGACAACCATTATATTGAGTGGATCGAATTATTGGCGGATGGACGCAGCTATCGTCAATTTTTAAAACCAGGTGATGCACCGGTTGCCGTTTTTGAAGTGCAAGCCGAGAAAGTCACCGCTCGCGAATATTGCAACTTACATGGTCTCTGGAAAGGAACATTCTAATGATCAGTACAAAATTGCAAGATCAGATTAACGAGCAGATAAAAAATGAACTCGAATCTGCCTACCTTTATGCCGCAATGGTTGCTTATTTTAAAGCCGAAAACCTCGATGGTATGGCACACTGGATGTCAGTCCAGACTAAAGAAGAAATCGGTCATGCCACTAAATTTTTCAATTATCTTTTTGAGCGCGGCAGTGTAGCCGAACTTAAACCGCTGAATGTGTTGAAAAGCCAGTGGGAATCTCCTTTAGCCGCATTTAAAGACGCCTATGAACATGAAAAATTCATCACCACTAAAATCAACGACCTGATGAAAACCGCTTTGGCTGAACAAGATTTCGCGGCACAGGGTTTCCTCGATTGGTATGTTAAAGAGCAGGTGGAGGAAGAAAATTCCGTCCTGAAAGTAGTGCAACTTTTAGAAAGAGCGGGTGCAGCTGGCCAGGCAATCTTAATGATTGATAATATCTTAGGGAAACGTGAATAACAACGGGTAGTCTTATGCAGTTCAACCTTGACGAAGTATTTCAGATAGCCGAACAAATTGAACGTAACGGTGCCAGCTTTTATCATACTGCTGCCAGGCACTTTCCTGAAAAGACATTCAGTCAGCTTCTCTCGGAATTAGCCGATATGGAAGTCCAGCATGAAAAAGTATTTAAGGCAATGCATGCACAGCTTAATTACCCTCAATCCCTCTCGCTTTTCGATGTTAACGACGAAACTTCTGCCTATTTAAATGCCTTTGCCAGTGATTATGTTTTTGAGTTAAATACCGACCCGACGATTTTAATAAAACCGGAAATTTCACCTGAAGAATTATTTAAAATCGCTATTGGACTGGAAAAGGACTCTATCGTATTTTATTATGGCCTGATGTCAGTGTTGATCAATCAAGCCGATAAAAGTCAGGTTGATGCTATTATCAAACAGGAATTCGGTCATATTGCGCAATTGACCCAAATCGCGGCAGAATTTAAAGCAAAATAACGCCATTTCAGTATGTGAAAATGCCCGGTTTCCACCGGGCATTTTTTTAGAAAATAGAATTTGAATATGCGATGATGCTCTACCAATTATCATCAGTTAATGAATAGAATCTCCTGCTGATAGATTAAGGTTCGACTTTATTTTGAAATTTTCATTGAATCAGTTAAAATTCGTCAGGTAAAAATGAGAGTAATAGTTTATGGCAATAAAAATATTTGTCACGGGCGGCACTTTTGACAAAGAATATAATGAACTAAACGGGCAGCTTTATTTCAAGGATACTCACCTGCCCGAAATGTTGCAACTGGGGCGCTGTCGCGTTCCCGTCGATATTCGCACGCTGATGATGGTTGATAGTTTAGATATGACGGAAGATGACCGGATGATGATTGCCCGCCATTGTCAGCGAACAGCTGAAGATAAAATCGTAATTACGCATGGAACCGATACCATGGCTGATACAGCACGTGTCATTGCACAGATTGTCAAAGATAAGACCATCGTCCTTACCGGGGCAATGGTGCCATATAAATTTGGCAGTTCGGATGGTCTATTCAATTTGGGTAGCGCCTTAGCATTCGTCCAGATTCTACCGGCGGGAGTATATATCGCTATGAATGGGCGCTATTTCTTATCGAATAATGTTCGTAAGAACAAAAAAACCGGCGAGTTCGAAGAGGGAAATTAAGTCTCTTTCCTTAGCCGACTTCCATTACTGATTAGTCTCGTTATTATTTCTGTTATTGTGACTGTTCCGTCGCAAGCCTACGCAATAGGTTAGTTCGTTCTGGCTGTTTGTCAACGGATAAAAAATTAGAACAATTTCTTCCGTGTTGGCTCCAGCGATTGGTTTGAGCTGAGTGCGCACGGCAACACTTTTACTATGACGCAGGTTATTAATTAACGTCCTCGTATCAATTTCGTTGAAAATATCTTCGATAAAAGTATCCTTGAAATCCTTATCAGCCAGGTGCATTTCCTCGGCAAATTTTGGACTGATTTTATCAACTCTACCTTCGCCATCGAGAATAATCACACTCAAACCAAGATTGTCAATAAGAAAATTAGATAAGTTCGTCAATGCGCTTATTTTCAGTGACTTCTTAATATTAAACACATCCAAATTGTGATTGATTTCGCTGATTTTTGCCCCTAACGCTCCCAGGCGCTTGAGATGAATGTGGACCGGCTGAGTCCCCTGCCTGGAAATCTCGGCAATTTTATCCAGTTCCCGGAAAATCGAGCGACTATTGACAATGGTGACTACCAGTAATATGGTCAGCAATAACACCCCAAGCACGGCATAAAAAATCACATTTTCAAGGTAAAATTTGATGGTCAAATCATTCTGGATATTCAAAACTGAGAAGACTAAATAACTGTCAATCGCTAAAAGCAGCACTATTATCACTGCTGTCAGGAAAATTAAATATATCCACCACTTTTTCAAGAGTAACATCGTTTAACCTCGAATATTATCAATATCACTTTCCGAGCCGACTAACACTAAAATGTCATCTTTCTGCAAGACGGTCGTGGGACTGGGGAAATTTACTATTTCGCGGTCCACCGGATTACCAAAATCATCAACTGCAATTTGCACTCTTTTAATCGAAACGACATTGATATTATATTTTTTACGTAAATCTAATTGAGCAATTGATTTTCCGACGAAGTTTTTGGGGACGACGACCTCAGCGACAACTTGATTTTTACCGATATATGTCTTGTCAAGAATATCGGGCGAGACGAGCCGATTGGCGATGCGCTTCCCTTCTTCAATTTCAATATTGAAGACTTCATTAGCGCCAATCTGTTTAAGCACCTGGGCATGAATATCTGAAATCGCTCGCGAAATAATATAAGACACACCCAGCTTTTTCAAAATTGCCGTCGTCAATATACTGGCTTCTACATTTTCACCAATCGCTACCACGGCAATATCCAGGTCTTCAATCGGTGCCGAACGCAATGATTCCTCATCCGTAGTGTCAATCAAAATAGCCTGAGTTACAACATTCTTTACTTTTTCAATCATATTGGGGCGTTTATCAATCGCGATGACCTTTCCGCCTCTTTCGGCTAAAGTACGAGCGACTTCCACTCCAAAAACACCCAATCCAAATACTCCGTAAACTTTTTCTGCCATTGATGCTTCCTCCCTGCTATCCTATACTAATCTCTCCTTCAGGATATTTTACCCTATCCTGGACTTTGTGACGGGAAATAGCTAAAATTAATGTCACCGGTCCAATTCGCCCTATAAACATGGTAATGATAATCAAAAGTTTACTAAAACTATTTAAAAAGGGCGTAATACCGGTTGATAAACCTACGGTACCGAAAGCGGATGCGACTTCAAATAAAAGCCGGTGTACCGGATAAGGTTCACTGAGGGTCAGTATAAACGTTCCCGTAAAAACCACTAATAACGCTAAAATGATTATTAAAAAGCTGCGTGAAACCAATTCTCGCGGCAAAGTATGGCGCATTATGACTACTTCCGATTTGCCACTGAGTAAGGCTTTTATGTAAGCAAAAATTACAAAAACAGTATTGACTTTGACACCACCCGCAGTGCTGCCTGAGGCTGCTCCGATAAACATAAACACGCACATTATCAAAAGAGTCGGCACCCGCAATTGCCCAATATCTATGGTATTAAAACCGGCTGTCCTGAGAGTCACGGACTGGAAAAAAGCGGCTAAATACTGGCAGGGCAAAGCATAATGGACTAACAGATTGCGATGTTCCAGACTATAGATTAGCAACATCCCCGCGATTAGAAGCAGAGTCGTCATTATTAATACGGCTTTAGTATTCAAACTGAGACGCCGCGGATAAGTTTTCACCTTTAAAAAGGTATTGCGAAACCAGGAATTAAACTTTTCAATAATATTGGTCAAGGCTAAAAAACTCAATCCGCCACTGATAATTAAAAAACTGATGACCGCATTAACATATAGACTGTGACGAAAGTCCTCTAAGCTATTCGAAAATAAGGCAAATCCGGCATTGCAAAAGGCGGAAATAGCATGAAATGCAGCAAAAAGAATTGCTTTGGGCTCGTTCTGGAAAATATCCCAGAAATAGCGATATAAAAGCATCCCTCCTATTAGTTCAAAAGAAAAAGTAACTACAATAATCCGTAAAATCGTTACCGATAAACGCTCCATCTCCCGTTCGTTGAGCAGGTAGGAAAGCGCAATTTTTTCTTCAATCGAAACTCGCTTGCCCATGATAAAGGCTGCGAAATAGGAAATTATCATGATTCCCAAGCCGCCGATTTGTATCAGAATCAGAATAATTAATTTACCATAGATCGAAAAGCGGGTTGCGGTATCAACCACGATTAAACCCGTTACACAAACAGCGGAGGTCGCGGTAAATAGAGCATTGACGAAACCGAGCGAAGTACCATCAACCGTCGCAAAGGGCATCAAAAGAAAGAGAGCGCCGATAATTATGACGACTAGAAAGCTTAAAGCAATCGTTTGAGCCGGTCGCTCAAGCACATGTTTAAGATAGAGGTTAAATTTTCTAACACGTCTTAGAATTTGAGACAAATGATATAGGTAGCGTAGAAAAATTAGGTTGGTAGCTAAGAATTGGGCACGCGGCAGTGTAATCAGAAATGACGAGCGGGAATACAGCAAGAGAATCACGATAAAAAGCCAGAGCAAAATGCCGAAAAGATTAACTCGGAAATAAAGCAACTTCTTCAGACTCACCCAGAAAAGATAGAATAACTCTATCGTGAAAAGTATCAGTAGACCATAACTGATAAGTGATATGGCTTTTGGAGTAAAATATGTCGGAGCAATAGCATATTTCAAAGTCAGTGCACTGAAGCCTAAAATTAGACCAATAAATACAAAAGTTGCTCGTGGATTTATCTTCATGTGGTTGGTAATAAAGCCCAAGTGGCGGCTTTTTATTTCAGCTTATAATGCTTTACGCCCCAGCTGATTTCTTTAACCGTGACTTTAATTATACCCCAAACCGGGACAGCTACCAGCATGCCAATCACACCAGCAATGTTCCCACCGAGAATAACCGCTATAACTACTGTTATTGGATGCATATTGACACTTTTGGAAACAACCATTGGTGAGACAATGTTATTATCTATTGCCTGTACCAGAGCAAAAACTACTACAATCCAGAGAATTATAGTTCCCACATTCGGAGGAGCGTTTAATATTGTCAGGGTTATAGCCGGCACTGCTCCTACGATTGGACCTAAATACGGAATCAGATTAGCAATTCCCGCAATCATACCGATAAAGAAAAAATATGGAATAGGATGTCCGAAGAAAAGATTGACGATAAATAACCCCAGTGCTGATAAAAGCCCGACAATCAGAGCATCAATGGCTTGTCCCTGAATATATTTCGTAACCTGGTCACCGACTTTGTGGAGCACATTGAGCGATAATTCGAAATATTTATTGGGAATCTGGGCAATGAAACTGTGATAGATGAGCCGACGATCTTTAATCAAAAAGAAAGTCACAAACGGAATAATTCCTAAAAAAGCCACAAAGGAACTGGCATTTTTTAGTAATCCGCCCATGTTATTGAGCAAGCCAGAACCTAGCTCAATTAATTTGGCAATTAAATCACGAGCTAAACCGGCATTATTGAACTTTTCCTCGAATAATTTCTCTAACTGAAGAGTGATATCTTTTAGAAAATCAGATTGCAGTTTGACTGTGATAGCATCAATCGCTCGCATAGCGGCTGGTACAATTAAGGCGACACTGCCAGCAATAAGAGTTATAATCAAAAACATTATTAAAAAAATCGCAATCGCCCTGTTTAGACCGACACTTTCGAGGTAATCTACCATCGGATTCAGAATGACCGAAATAATCCACGAAATGACGAATAAAACTATCACCATTTTAAAATAGGGATAGGCAACGATAACTAAGGCTATCCCTATCAGGATGAAAAATATCGTCCAGATGGTACGATTCAGGGATTGAGCAGAAAAAGGTGAGACTTTTTCCATATTACTGAGCCTCGTATTTGCGCTGCAATTCAGATAATAGCTCGTTAGTACGACGCAAACGTTCGCCGACTACCCGTGCTAGCGCAAAAAGTATTTTTATCCCTAACTGCGGCTTGCGATAGAGTAAATCCATCAAATCTGGGCGGAAAAAGCCGATAATATCGCAATCAACTTTGGCTATTGCCGAAGCTGAGCGTGGAGCTTCATCTAAAAGTGCTAAATCCCCGAAGAAAGCGCCATCTTCAAGAGTAGCCAGTAACTTGCTTTCTTCGTTTTCATATTCTTCAACGATATCAACACTTCCCTCTACAATAATATACATTCCTAATCCTGGATCACCCATACGAAATACTGGCTCACCTTTTTTGTACTTACGACGATGGACTATCTTTTCCACTTCAAGCAGCTCTTTTTCGGTCAAATCGGCGAAAATGGGCACATTTTTTAAATTTTGAAGCACACTTTCACTTACAGCGTGACGACGTTTAAAGATATTTTCCCAAATCGGATTACTCATTTTTACACTTTCTATTTTATTGTCCATTTCGCTCAAATATACAATACTTTTTTTCAATTTAGCAATTCTATTCTTTGCTTTGGTCTTGCTATTCTGAGTTACTTTCTTTATCTTGAGTGGGTTTATGAAAAATCGGACAATCAAAATATCTATCCATAAACTAATAGGATTACTCCTATTCGCTACTCCCCTTTTATCACAGAAAGAAATCGACCAAAAAATCGAATACCAATCTGCTCAGCTTGAAAATATCCGTCAGGAAATCAAACTCTTTCAGAATCAGCTAAAACAAGCTGAGAATAAGGAAAAGTCCATCTTGACTCAATTAGAAGAAACCGACCAGAGCATTATGCTCACCGAAAAACTCATCCTGCAACTTAATCGCGAATTAACCCAGAAAGAACACGATATCAAAAATTTAGAGCAATCTATTCAAAACCTTGAATCTAATCTGACCGATTTGAAAGATAATTTTGCCAAACGCCTGGTCTATCTCTATAAAAATGGCACTTATAACGATCTCGAATTAATCCTGACCGCCAAATCCATCAACCAGGTCTTTTATCGCTATAAATATCTCCGCATTTTAGCCGATATCGACCGCAATATGAGTCGCACAATTCACAATAACATCAATTCAATTACCGCTAAAAAAATCCGTTTAACAAATGAGATCAGAGAAAAAGAACAAATCGTCACTGAGAAAAAACTATACCAAAAGAATCTCAGCGAACAAAAGCGTCAGCGTCGTAACCAATTGGAAGAAGCCCGTCGCAATAAGCAAAACCTAATCGCCCAGATCAAAGAAAAAGAAAAAGCCGCTGAAGCTATTTCGAAAATGATTGCATCACTTGAAAAGGAACGCGAACGCCGTCGGAAAGAACTCGAAAAGCAACGGGCTCTTTCCGGCGTGACCGAAGCCAATCCTTTTCTGGCACAACAGGGAAAACTTATCTGGCCTGTCGAGGGTGAGATTATCTCTCGCTTTGGTATTCAACGCCATCCGATCTTGAAAACAATTACCGAAAATTCAGGTATTGATATAAGAGCGCGCCGTGGGACGCCAGTGGTGGCAATCATGGATGGAGTGGTCACAACTGTGACTTATATTCGTGGTTTCGGCAATACGGTTATTATTGATCATGGTTCGGGCTTTTATACTGTCTATTCACATCTTGAAAACATCCGCATCTCTGAGAAAGAATATGTCAAAGCCAACACGGTTTTAGCCGAGACAGGTGAGTCTGGCTCACTAAATGGCCCAATGTTGCACTTCGAAATCTGGCGCAATAAAACTAAATTAAACCCGGAAGAATGGTTAGTTAAAAATTTATGACACTTTTCCCTCTCATCAACCAGGAAGCCAATCGTCAATACCTCTACAATATCTTCAAGAGTGGACGAGTCGCCAATGCTTATCTATTCTATGGCGAAGAAGGCAGCGGAACAGAAGGATTCGCTCTTGAATTCGCGGCTCTCTTGAATTGCCAGGCTGTCAGTGACCAACTCTGCGGCTCATGTCCCTCCTGTAAAACCATGCTCAATCTGGAAAACCCTAATTTAACCTTAGTTTATCCAATACCGGCTCGCTCTGAAGAGGCTAACGAAGACCCCTTCAAACGTCTTAAAGACGATGAAATTGCCGAAATTCAGGCTGCAATTCGCGCCAAAGCCAAAAACCCTTATCACAAAATTGCCATAAAAAAAGGGCTGCATATTCCCATCAATTTCATTCGCGAAATCAGCCGCACTATTTACCTAGCATCATCTCAAAAAGGCTACAAAGTAGTCATTATATTCGATGCTCATCTTTTAACGGAGCAAGCTGCCAACGCCTTCCTTAAAATCCTCGAAGAACCACCCGCTAATTCTTGCTTCATCCTAACTACTTCTAATCCCGATGAACTTTTACCGACCATCAAATCGCGCTGCCAATCGTTATTCTTCCCCCCGATTCCACCTGCCGAATTGGAAACTTACTTTGCCAATAAGGGTTATTCTACTAATGATGTGCGTTTAGCCGTCCATTTAGCTGCTGGCAATGTATTAAATGCCTCGCAACTGCTGGAAAGCGATCTGGACACTGTTAAAAAAACCACTTTAAGAATAATTACCGCTTTGACAGCCGGAGATATTGCGGGTGTTTATAACCTGACTAATTCCCTGGGTCAAATCGCGCGCGAAGAGCCAGAACTTTTTAAGCAAATCATGCGCGCTTTACTCTTCTGGATTCGAGATATTCAAGTCATGCTGAGCGGTCAGGAATCCACCGCCTTAATTTTTCAAGAATATAGTTCTCAAATACGAGAATTTTGCCAGAAATATCCTGTCATCGATTGCCATTCCATGAAGACTGCCGTCGAGAATTGTGTTGATTTCCTGAACCACAATGTCTATATTAATCTGGCTCTTTTAGAAATGTTCTTTAACTTACGTAATAGTATAAAAACTGGAATTGTATATGTCTAAACCACTCAATAAACCGGTAATTAAGGTCAAATTTAAAGGCGAACGTCGGGAATTTTATACTAATCCTAACGACCTTCCTGTCCAGCCAGGTGAACCGGTCATCGTCGAAGCTGACCGCGGTGAAGATTTAGGTTACGCCCTATTACCCTGCCAGAATCCCAGAATACCAGAAGATGGCTCACCCCTACTGCCCATATTACGGCGCGCGAATGCACAAGAAGTCTCCCGAGACAATGAAAACCGCAACCGTGAACGCCTTGCCATGCAGTTTTGCGCTAAAAAAATTGAAGAACTCAATTTGCCGATGAACTTGATTGATGTAGACGTGCGTCTCGACCGGAAAAAAATTGTCTTTTACTTCACAGCCGATGATCGGATAGATTTTCGCGAACTTGTCAAAATTCTCGCGGCTGAATATAAAACCCGCATCGAAATGAGGCAGGTCAGTACACGCGAAGAAACGAAGCGAGTAGACGGCGTAGGGCTGTGCGGTCTGCCAATTTGCTGTGCTCGCTTTTTAGATGATTTTGATCCCATCAGCACGGTTTTTGTCAAAGAACAAAACTTGCCAATGAATCCAGCCAAAATTTCAGGGTACTGTGGCAAACTCAAGTGCTGCTATCGCTATGAGCATGAATTATACGAAGAATTTCTAAAAAATTATCCACCCTATGGCACGAAGGTTAAAGTCAATGAGAAACAGGGTGTAATCGAAAAAATTGACATTTTCCAACAAACCGTCAGCATTCGCTACGATGACAATCAGGTCGAAGATTTCCCGGTTACGGAAATCAATAAAAAAATCATAACGCTTATCTAATTAATCAATTAAGTATGGACGAACGCAAGAAGTTTTTCATTACCACACCAATCTATTACGTCAACGATAAGCCTCACATTGGACATGCCTATACCACAATTTTAGCCGATGTCCTGGCACGTTATCATCGTCGGTGGGGCGATTTGACCTTTTTCCTTACTGGTGTAGATGAACATGGTCAAAAGGTTCAGCAAGCTGCGGAGGAAGCTGGCATCGAGCCACAAGCTCATTGCAATAAAATGGCACAATATTTTATCAAAGCCTGGGAACGATTGGGTATTCAGTACGATTTCTTTATGCGTACTACCAGTCCTTTCCATAAAAAAGCCGTGCAGCATGTTCTCCAGAATCTCTATGATAAAGGCGAAATTTATGCTGCTGAATATGGCGGCTATTATTGTGTTGGCTGTGAACGCTTCTATACTCCGAAAGAATTAGTTGATGGCAAATGTCCACAACATCTCAAAGAACCGGAATACATCAAGGAGAAAAATTACTTCTTTCGTATGAGCCGCTATCAGAATTGGCTCATCGAATATATCCAGACTAACCCTGATTTTATTCAACCCCAGAGTCGTAAAAACGAAGTTTTAGGTTTCTTGAAAAATCAACTGGGCGACCTCTGCATTTCACGCCCTAAAAGTCGTCTGCGCTGGGGTATTGAATTGCCCTTCGATAGCGATTATGTTACCTATGTCTGGTTCGATGCTCTCCTAAACTATGTGACTGGCATTGGCTATCCCGAAGATCCTTCGCGTTTTAACCAATTTTGGCCTGCCGAATATCATTTAATCGGCAAGGATATTGTCACCACGCATTGTGTTTACTGGCCAACAATGCTCAAAGCTATTGGCTTACCTTTGCCGAAGACGATTTTTGCCCACGGCTGGTGGCTGGTCAATGAAACCAAAATGTCCAAGTCACTGCAAAATATCGTCAAACCGTTGGACCTCATTGATAAATATGGCGTGGACCCTGTCCGCTATTTTCTAATGCGAGACATGGTATTGGGAGCCGATGCTAATTTCAGTTTCGAGATTTTCGTCAAACGATACAATGCTGAATTAGCCAATGATTTAGGCAACCTCGTCAGTCGGGTAACAACCTTAATCAATAAAAATTTCTCGACTGTGCCAGCAGCAAGCGAACTCGGTGCTGAAGAACAACAGATCAAACAGAGCGCCATCGCTCTGCCAGAAAAAATCAATCAACTCATTGCGAGTTTGCACCTTTCTGAAGCACTGGAAGAAATTATTGCCTTCATTCGCACCCTTAATAAGTATATGGAGCAACGCCAGCCGTGGCATTTAGTTAAAACTGACTGGACACAAGCCGGCACAGTTCTATATGTCACTCTCGAAGGCGTGCGTATCGCCGCATTACTCCTTGAGCCAGTAATGCCAACTAAAATGAAAGAATTAGTAAGCGCCCTTCCTGTTAAAAACCAGGATTTTACCTGGGGGAATTTAATTAGCGGGCAAGAACTTCAGCCTATTCCTCCACTCTTTCCACGGATTGAATTAGAAAAAACCACCGCTCTTCCGGAAAATCCCGCAGGTACAATACCACAAAGTGAGTTAACTACCATTGAAGATTTTACTAAAATCAAACTCACTACCGCCCGGGTACTTACTGCCGAAAATATCCCCAACACGACGAAATTATTAAAATTGCAAATTGATCTCGGGAGTGAAAAACGCCAGATAGTCGCGGGTATCGCCGAACATTATCGCCCTGAAGAACTCGTCGGTAAAACTATCATCGTTATTGCCAACCTGCAACCTGCTAAAATCAGAGGCGTCGAAAGTAACGGTATGCTTCTGGCTGCCAAAAAAGACGGCAAGCTTTGTCTACTGACTACTTCGGAAGAGATGGAACCGGGCGCAACCATCAGCTAAAATGTTTGTTGATACTCATTGTCATTTAACACATCCACCACTTTCCAGTGATGTCGCTACAATTATAAAACGTGCCGAGGCGGTCGGAGTCAATTTTATTATTTGCGTGGGGACTGATCTCGAATCATCCCAAACGGCGATTGTACTGGCAGAACGTTTTGAGCAGGTCTATGCCGCAGTTGGCATTCATCCCAATGATGCTGCGGGTATTGTTGAATCCTGGCAATCAGTTTTAACCAATATGCTAACTCATCCGAAAGTCATCGCCGTCGGTGAAATTGGATTAGACTATTACTGGAAAAACACGCCGCGAGAGGTTCAACTGGATTTATTCCGCCAGCAGATTCAAATAGCTCAAGAGTCACAATTACCGATGATTATTCATAACCGACAAGCAGATAATGATTTGCAGGTCATTCTCGATGAATCTGGCTATTATCATGGTGTTCTGCATTGCTTTTCCAGCACTGCTGAATTTGCATCGGCAATGTTAGGGCGCGGCTTGTTCATCTCTTTTACGGGTAGTGTTACTTATCGCAGTAAGCGGACGCAGGCAGCCGTGCAAACAGTTCTTTTAAACCGTTTGCTTCTGGAAACCGATGCTCCCTTTCTGACTCCGATAGAGCGTAAGCCGCAAGCCAATGAACCTGCTTTTTTACCGCTAATTGCAGAAGTCATTGCCGAGTGGCAAAACCTTGATGTTCAGACAGTCGCAGATCAAACGACCCAGAACGCTATCGCATTATTTCGACTACCAATATGAATCATCACCCCCGCCGGCGCTTTGGTCAAAATTTCTTGATTGATAAAAATATCCTTAATAACATTATCCGAGTCGTTGCTCTGCAACAAAATGAACCGATCATTGAAATAGGCCCGGGGACGGGCGCTCTTACAGAATCGTTATTGACTCAAAATGCTGTGGTCTATGCTGTAGAAATTGACCGTGATCTCTGCGTTTTGCTGCGCGAGAAATATAAATCTCAACCTAACTTTCACCTTTTTGAAGCCGATGCTTTGAAATTTGATTATGAGACTTTGATAAGACAAACCGGTGCCGCCAAAATTGTCGGCAATATCCCCTATAACATCACCTCTCCTCTCCTATTTAAAATATTCGAACTTGGCAGTCGCGTCAGTTTAGTAACCTTTTTGGTACAAAGAGAAATTGCCCTACGGATTTGTGCTCTACCGAATACTAAAGAATACGGCATTTTGACGGTTTTGTCGAATTTTTATGGTAAAGCCCAAATCGCTTTCCATGTCTCGCCGCAGGTTTTCAGGCCGCGCCCGCAGGTCTGGTCTTCTCTGCTGACGTTTAAGCCTTTACCTAACGAGTTTAACTCTGACTTCAGGAGCGCTTTTCATCTCTTAGTTAAAAAGGCCTTCAATCAACGCCGTAAGACTTTGAAAAATGCGCTCAGCGAACTATTACAAGCTGATATAACTGATTCGCCAGTTGACCTGCAACGCCGCGCCGAAAGTCTATCCTGTGCCGAATTCATCGCCCTGACGCACTTCCTGCTGCCTCACATCAAAACCTGATTATAAAGCATTCATCATCTTTATTTATTAAGGAGAAAATAAAATCGTCGCAACTTAATTCACGAGAGAAAGCTTATTGCGTCGAGAGACGAAACATCAGGATACGATTATTGCCAGTATCGGCAATATAGACCGTCTGGTCTTCTAAAAAGGGCGAAACCGCAATACCTTTGGGATTATTAAATTGTTTGTCGCCTGTGCCTAAACCAGTTACTTTCTGTAAAATCGCACCGGTCGGGGAAAATCGATAGAATCCCGGTGCTGGTAAGGTAGTATCAGGGTCACTCATTGAGCGTCCAGCATCAATTACGAAGATAAATCCCTGGCGATCAAGCGCAATATCTTCCGGATTCCAGAAATAATCCGAATTATAAATATCTGTGCCGATAAAACCGGTATTGGGTACCAGCATATCCTGCCCTTCCATTCGGCGAGTCGTTACATCCTGAATTTTAAAACTGTTGTACAAAAGACTGGTTCGACCGGTTTGCGTAAACCAGAATCCCGGTGAATCTTCCGAGGTTTTCGATATATCGAGATAGCGCTCGCGATAGGAAACAATCGCAGTAGGTAAAATTGCCGAGAATAAACCCGTGCCATTCACATAAAGCGGTAACGGTCCCTTGAGATTATGATTAGCATTGAAATCGTAAATAAAACTGAACTCGAGATAATTGGAACCACTATCAGCGACATCAACAACCGTGACATAATATTCAAAGCCATTATGCACCGTGATACCTGTAAATTGACGGGTTGGCTCACTGCGTTGTTCAAAAACAGTATCAATAGGAGCATTGGCGATAAGATGGTTGTTATGGTATAGATCAATTTTGAAAATTTTATTCGTTTTATTCACAATTAGAAGATTGAGACTATCATCCTGCGTAATTGCTTCGGGGTGTGGGATAAATTGAGAATATCCTTGAATAGCACCGCCGGCATCAAGCATGATGATGCGATTATTATCTGTATCGCAGACATACAAGAAATTGTCAACGCCGAAGTAAATATCGGCGGGATGACCAAAATTGTAGCCATTGTGACTATCCCAGATGGGATAAACAAGGTTGTAAACCGTCTTACCGATATTACTATAGCGGTCTTCAACGTTGGGGATACTCGGTAGCGGATACTTATCGTGCGAACAGGAAGAAAGGAATAGCCCACCAGCTATTAACCAGAGAAAAGCCAATTTCAATTTATAAATCTTCATAGTAAAATATGCATTGAGTATTGGTTAACAAAGCCGAGACGACCATAGTTTGCATAGGAATAATCAATGCGTAAGCCACCACCTCCGACGGGAATATTAATCCCGCCTCCCAGTGAGATATCGCGGTCAACCCGATTCGAAGTATATCCGGCGCGTAGTGCCATTATATTACCGAACCAGTATTCAGCTCCGAAATTCAGGTTTTCACTGTTATCGTTGGGATGATTGAGCTGGACAGAAGTAGTCAGTTTGTGCTGTTTAGACTGGTACAATTCTCCCGCCACTCCAATGCGGAAAGCAATCGGCGGCGAGAACTTCTGGAATTTGGAAACCGTGACAAATGTATTATCAAGATTCTTATAGGTAAAACTGCCTTCTGGTCCCATTTCATTGGAGAAATTAGTCACGGCTACCGCAAAGCGAATAGACTTCCAGCCTGTCTTATAATAAGTACCAAGGTCAAACAGGAATCCGCTCATCGTCAATTCCGCCATAGTCTCTTGGAGATATTTCAGAGTTATGCCAAAACTGAATTTATTCGTCATATTGCGGGCATAAGTCAAGCCAACCAGCATATCGCCATAGCTGAAATAGCGACCCGTTCCAAACGGCTGTAATTCGGTCGTCTCGCGCATATCATCGCAGCTCAAGGAAGCGAAGAAAGCACCGATTGAGTTAGCCGGATTTAAGTGATAGACCAGACCGGAATAGCTGACCTTGATATCCGCAAACCATTGATTATAGCTGAAAAAGAGGTCATTTTGGCGGAATTGACTGATGCCGGCTGGATTCCAATAGAGGGCTTCGGCATCATTGGCTAAGGCGACATAGGCTTCACCTAAAGCAACTGAGCGGGCACCAATGCCAATTTTCAGAAATTGAGCTACCGACGTACCGACGCGTTGCCCGCCAAGATTCGGGAAGAGTTGAGCATTTGCCAACTCGATAAAGATTAAAACAGCGATAAAATATCTACCAAGCTTCATATTAAAATTCCAACGATAGTCCCATTCGAATATGGCGTGGCTCGCGATAACGAGCCGGATTTAATGGGTAAGGTTCGGAAACGGGATAAGTCAAATCGGGATATAACGGATCATTCCAGTACACTGGTACGGGGTCGCCATATTTATAGGCTTTCCCGGTGACAGGATTAATAATATTGGCATTGTGGTCATTGAACAGGTTATTGACCTCGACCGTAAAAACATAGCGGATTTTTCCAAAATTGAAATACTTCTTGAGACTTAAATCAGCCCAACGCCAGCTGGTCCCAATAGCGCTATATTTCCGACTCTGGTCTTCAACTTCGACATAAACAGGACGATTGTCACCCGGGCGGTTATAAACAAAATACATCGGCGTATAGCGCTTGCCCGCTTGTGTAAACCAGCGGAAATTGATATTCCAGTTAGCCAGGGGTTTCATGCCTAAAAGCCGAAAACCGGCTGAATTGGGTACACGATAATTGGCGGAAATAGAAAATTGCCAGGGACGATCCCAGATAGCATAAATTTCTTTAATGGGCTCTTCATTAATACTGCCCTGAGCAATTAATAAACCAATATCTGGGGATGAGGCTTTGGTCGTGGCAACTGAATAAGAGCCATTGATTGTGCCACTAAAGTTTTTAGCAAGGCGTGTCTTGTATTCAAATTCGATTCCTCGCGTGCGGGCGTAGTCAAGGTTAATATAAAAGATTGCCGAACCAATCCGCGGGATTCCAGTAACAGTAGTCGTCTGGACATAATCAAAAATGTCTTTATAGTAGCTGGTTATGCTGAGCACATCATTTTCGGTGAATTTATGGCGAATGCCGAGTTCATAGATGACAGAGGTTTCGGGGTTAAGATTGGGGTTGCCGAATTTCTGATAAGATGATTTGGAACTCACACCGCCTAATTTTGCATAGACGAATTGCGGTTTTGGTCTTTTAGAAAAGTGACCATAATTCAAAAATAGCATTTGATTGTCAGAAATCGGAAAAGAGACGCCCAGGCGTGGCATCAAGCGCAGCTTAAAATGCCGTCCCATAATCTGATAAGTATTTTTCTCATATTGTTGGCGCATGGCATCAGTCAGGATATTGTCAGGATTATTAACAGCATCGTCGACATATTTGCCCGGAAACCAATAATCGAGGCGAAAGCCGGCGTTAAGGTAAAAACCTTCAAATTTGATATCGTCCTGGACATAGAAAGCACCGTCGGCGGGATAAACTCGATAAATGTCTTGACTTGAACCATATCCACCTTCAGTCCAGGGATCCACGATATCAATCAGTTGCATTTCTTGAAATGAACTTTCAAAGCCGGTTTTAACTGTGTGAATTGTCCCGATATTGCTGGTCAAATCACCTTTAAGAACCCACCATTCGACATAATGATCATGCCAGACGTCAGAATTTCCATAATCGTAAAAACCATCGCCGGGAATGATGCGAATTTTCGTAGAATCAGAAGACGGCGAATAATATTCGACGGGAATGCGCGGTACATCTATCGCCATAGAATAATCGTGCCAGGCATGTCCCATCCAGTCCGAGCGCAGATGCGCCCAGTATTGACTTACCCGAATTTCATAAAAAGTACGCTTACTCAAAGTATGCGACCAACTCAGTGAAACCTGCTCATTGTCGTGGGTGTAAACGTTGAATAAATCAAGGTTCTTAGAGTACTTATAGGGAAAACCAGGACCTGGTTCGACATACTCTAAGTTAGTTTGCAGAGATTGCGTGTTTTGATTAATGGCTAACGAGCGATTGTATGAGAATGTCAGGCGATGAGTCTGGTCAATTTTCCAGGTCAATTTGTATAATCCCGACCAATTATTATTTTGTCGCGGAGCTAAAGAAGTCGGTGACAATAACGATTTTCCAAATACATTTAGGCGAGGAGAAATTGAAGAATATAATTGGGTAGCTGTTTTACGTGTATAATCATCACTGACCGAAGCAAATAAGTTAGTAAAGAAGTAAAATTTGCCAGGTAATTTTATCTTTAAGCTTGGTAATAAGCCTGAGGTAATCGGTTCAGGTCCACCAAGATTCACTTCATAAATATCATTATTGAAACTCCAGGGTTGATTGCGGAATAAGCCAAAATTGTCTGATTTGATGGAAAAATAACCTTCATAACGGTCTGAACCGGATTTCGTGCGAACATTGACCACACCTGAAGTTGCCTGCCCATATTCAGCCCGAAAACCCCCCGTGATTACTTCGACTTCTTCGACAGCGTTGGCACTTAAGTTCAAACCGAATCCTGTGCCAGAAAGTGGGTCCTGGACGGAAATGTTGTCCAACATATACTGGACTTCATAAGAGCGGCTACCGCGAATATGGATTTCATTGTCTTGATGAGAGACGCCGACCTGCTGAGAAATAATATCCTGCACATTCTGAATCGGCTTATTGGCGATATCGTCCTTGTTGACCGTCCTGACCGTGCCAGTCTCATTGATTTGGAGAAGCGGCTTTTCGCCGATGACGACAATTTCCTGCCCTAAGGCTAATGCCGTTTGCTCTAATTCAAAATTGAGGGTAATTGTCTTTCCTGCTTCCACTTTAACGCCGGTTTTTTGGACGACTTTATAGCCGATGTACCGAATTTCAAGGGTATATTCACCAGGATTGACATTGCGGATGACATAACGCCCGTCGAGGTCTGAAGAAGTGCCCAAATAAGTTCCCAGTATCATAATATTCACACCAGCGAGTGGTTCCATGGTTTTTTTATCAATTATAGAACCCTCGATGGTTGCTGTTTTTGTATACTGGGCTGAAAGCTCCATAGCCAGAAATAAAACAAACACCAGACATTTGGCAAAAAATGATTTAAAAAACATAGTTTAAAATGATATTGAAAAATTCTTTCAAATTATTGTTACCATTTAATTGATGCAGAGGGGCTCCGGAAAAAACGAAATCATATACGCCAGTGTTATCATTCCGACCTAAAATAACAAATAAAGGTCGCGGCGTAAGATTTTTATCCTCATAACGATAGAGATTAATCGAACCACTTTTGGCGGTAACGGCAAAAGCACCAAAAATATTGCTTGATACTTTCAACTCGGGTAATGCGGGTGCATTGGGGAATTTGCTTTTAAAATCGGTGGTATCCGGTTTGAAGACTCCCGGCGTGAAAATGCGGTCGTAATATTTTTTCAGAGAGTCAACGGGCGTAAATGCCAGCGGATCACCTAAGTCACCAAAACCGGTATTGAATTGGCAGAGATACATTACTTTGGCGCCCTGATTACGCGCCTCAGGAATTGCAACCTGGGCAGCAATGAAATGGGGATCATCAACTTTGACAAGATCAGTGTACCAGATGATGCAGTCAAAAAGTTTCAGCGTCTCTTTGAATTGAGCCAGCGATGATGGAAATAGTTTTTCGATATTCCAGTAATTATAACTGCCGACCAATTCGGCAAGCATGGATTTATAAAACTTATCGGGAAAGCCCAGAGTAGCAGTCTCAGAGTTGTGGTCGTCAATTAAAAGATAACGCCCCCGAGGTTCACGGACATACCAGTACTGGCTGGGATCATCAGGCATGCGAATAACGCTACTGCGAGTTCCGGCGATATCCACCGCACGAATATAGAAACAGTGGTTGCCCTCAGTTAATCCATCAGCTGCCTTCAATGTGACTGAACGGGCCGAACCTGAGATTGAAAACCAATGGGAGGTATCGTCTAAAGAATATTCGAAATGAATGATAGTCGAATCACCATCCAAATCCGCTGCGCTCCAACTAAAAGATGCTACAGTATAAGTAGTATCTGGAATGCGACTATCTAAATTCCACCATATACGAGGTGCGGAATTTTTGATACGAAACGACTGCCGTGCTGGAGTTGGATCACACAGACTATCGTCGTCCATGGCTTTTATCTGAAAGGTATAAACTGTATCTGTTCCGGTTATCTTTAAAGAGAAAGTCTGCGAATGGGCTTTAGTGAAAATCCAATCACTACTATCGGGATTTGCTTCCCACGTATAATAAAAGCCAATGACGAATCCATCTGGATCCCGCCCATCCCAGGAGATAGTCTGGACGCTCTGGGTAGGATTTAATTCCTTCTCGGTGGAAATAAAAATTGATGTTTCCGGTGGAAGGTTTTCATTGTATTTAGAAAGGTTGTGACGCTCGCAGTGGTAACCTGTAATGATGAGTGTCAAATAAAACAGACCAAGTAAAATATTGCGCCTGGAAAATAATTTATTGCTGAGTCGGAGAGCCCGATGCTCTCCGGGCTCAGCAATTTTTCTATAGGCATTTTGCCAAATCATTTCAAATAAAGCATTTTTCTGGTGATTATCGAATTGTTACTCTTCAATTGACAGAAGTAAATACCGGTACTGACCGACCGATTATTGTCGTCCAAACCGTCCCAGAGGATTTGATATTCACCGGGTGCAGCGACTCCCTGATAAAGGGTTCGAACTTTTTCTCCGAGAAGGTTGTAGATTAACACGGTAACGGTACTCTGAGTTGGTATTGAATAGCGGATAAAAGTCTGGCTATTGAAGGGATTGGGGTAATTAGCGTCGAGTCTGAAACCCTTCACGCTGCTTTTGGTTTCCTCTTTAACTGCGACATGTGTGTGTCCGATAATATCATTATAATTGCGCGGGAGAATTTTGTAGTTACTGAAACTGAAATACTGGAAACCAATCAGCTTGTCAATGTGATCTCCTAAGACAAATGATGAATCAAGATTCCCATTGAAAGCATTGAAAGCATCATCTACGCGGATCGGACCGCTACCGTCATCAATAGTGAACTCTCCAAAGTTCGAGGCACCATCCGGGAAAGGATTGGTGACGGTTAAATTCTCAACACAAATAAGTACATCCTCATAAGCTTCCGCGAGAGGTTTTCCTGTTCCTATATCGCCGGTTCGAACTTTCGCTGGTTGGAAAACACCATAATTTGGGGTAATAACGGTAAGCTCGGTCAAATTACTCAATCTCGTGACTCCATAGTTCTCCTGGACGGTACCTTTTACTCGAATCCAATCTCCCATTTTCGGCTGCGGGAAAACATTATTGTAAACCCACATACCACTCCAGATTGTGTCATCTTCCTGGATATAAAAATTGTTAATCCAGTCACTGGAGTCACTCATCACCACACCTTCCAGCGTCACCACATACCCCACATAACCGGAGGCATCGTTTTTATAACCGTGCGTATTCTGTACGTCGGCGATGTTCAACTTACCATCACGCACCGTATAGTGATAAACTCGTTCAGTTGTGTCACCGGGTAAACTCGCTGAATCATGCTCATTATCAATCGCCGTTATAAAATAACGTACAAAGGAACCATTGGTTTGAGCAGGAATCGCCGCCGTATAGTAGCCTGTCCGTCCTAATATCATGCTTTTCTTCTTGAACTTCTGCCAATCTACACTATAATGCAGAAATGCCGAATCAACCCTAACATTATCCGTGATTTTTGCCTGGACGATAACAGAATCGGCTGAGGTCGGTGCCCCAGGAGTCCGACTAACTTCGGAAATGACTGGCGGATTAGAGAGAATTTCGATATCGTTAGTAGTGCGAGGATTAATCGAAAAATATGCCTGCCCAATATCACGCACATATCCCTGGACATTTAAAAGTGTCCCGTTAGCAGGCCAGGTGTAAGTCTTATTATCGAGATTTTGGCGAAACCAGAGGAAATAATCATCTATGTAACCCGTAGCCGTGCCATCCGTAATTACACATTGATTAGAAGTATAATTATTGTTGACTACTTTCACATTTTCTACCCGAACGTACATACTTTCCCATTTCTCACCGGCAGCATGCGTAGCCAAGTCTGCCAGCGTTACCACCCGTGGTTGTGGCAACTGATTACCAGTTGATACAATCGTGACTGGAGTCTCAGGATTCGTCAGAATATTAAGCTGGGTTAATCCGGTATAGGTAGTCAAATAACCGGTAAAATAGACCTCATCACCTTCCTGAACATAACCCAAATACGTATTGACCTTAATAGTGTCATCCTGGATGACAAAAAAACCGTTCCAAGGGTCATTCGAACCAGCGGAAACAAATCCTCCCCAGCGCGCCCCTATATATATTTCGCGGGGTCCATGGCACATAATACCTTTAACTACAATCGTATCGCCCTGATACATTGTTTCCTGCGCCGAGTCGGGATTGGCAACATACTGGATATCGTAAATTGAGAGCGTATCGTAAGTCCCAAATTGCCCAAAGGCGATCGAGAGAAAAGCACAACTTAATAATAATACTTTTAACCAAGAGTGCATTCCTTTTTCCTCCTATTTTATCACTAAAAATTTGCCTTCATATATTTTACCCATATCGAAATCTTTGACGGTAAAAATATATAGCCCTGAAGCAATCGCCTGATCATTGCTGGAAATAATGTTCCAGGCGTGCTCACCACCAGGGAAAATTGTATTGCCTAATGAATGGGTCTGGTACCATTTGATATCAGTACCGTTATATTGATTGCCGTGGTGTTCGAACTTATCTACTAAGTCACCTGCTAAAGTATAAATCCGCACCTCGCAGTTTAACGGAAGATTATAGAAGTAGAGTTTCCGTTCTCGTTCAAATCCGCCATCCCAGAGAGCATTCGCACGGTAGGGATTGGGATAAACGCCTATTTCCTTTTTATCATCGCGGCTACGTGCCGGTGTTCCGGGACTCACAACGGTCAAATTCTGTAATTTACTGCATTCAAGACTATTCAATTTGAGTTGCGCATCTCCACTATCAAAAGCCGTCACCGAAAAGGCATATTGCCAGCCGTTATGCAAATTATCAATCACATAGCGATATTTCAAAAGGACAGTATCAACTCCCTCTTCGGTGATAACTGGCTCTTTAATTGGCTCAGTTAGACGAATACTATCGAGACCAGTATCATAAAAAAGACCATCAACGATATCAAATTCCGCCAGTAATCCCAGGTTGGTTGTAATACCAGAACTACTAATATCATCTCCTAAAAAGGAGCGATAAATGCGATAACCCTCAAAATCTCGTTTCTTGGAAATTAAATCAATCGAGCGCTCAGACCTGTTATCCCAGTAAAGCGTTACTCGTGAATTTTCCGGCACGACTTTAAGATAGGGTGCAGCCGGAGGTGTTGGCAAAATATAGCGGTCTAATTTGCCATTACCGTTGACATCCTCGGTTGAATCGGTACCAACATAATCTAATTTCCCATTGCGATTACAATCTTCACCGTGGTAGGCGCGATATGCCCACTTCACATTTTCATAGAGGTTCGTTTTAGCAATTTCATCATCAATTTTGCTTGGATTTGTCCCCGCCTTTTTAGCGCAGACGATTGCAAAGACAACATTAATCACAGAATCCGGCGGAATCATAGCGAATGGTCCGGTGGTAATCAGACTCATGCGGTTTCCGGGCTTCTGGAAGAGAGCCGTTTGGTAATAAGCTTCTGAAATAGAACGGCGCATACGTTCATAACGGCTGGCTTCGTCAGACGGCGCTCGATCTTCTTCAGCATCACCACCGCTGAATAACCACCAATTATGGAAAGCTTCACCCTTGTAATTATCATCACCAGATAGCGCGTCCGCTCCTAAAAAAGCCATGGCAACATAACTATCGGTATAACCAGGATCACCGTCATAGTCATAGCAATAGACCATTTTCATATCTTGATTGTCTTTGTAGCCCACGGCAGAATGCAAGTAAAAAGGCGAACCAACTCGGGGCGGAGTAATATTAGTGTTTCTAACGACTAAATCAGCCCAGAGTCCGACATAGACATCTCTCAAGGTGTCCTTTTTGACATTTTTAATAGTATAATTGAAAATCACAAAAGCATCAGCAAATGGGTAATTCCAGGCATAGGTTTCCAGATGAACTCCTATACCCAGCGGAGTATGATATGGAATCGGGACACTAGTACCAGGGACAAAAACATTGGTATCATTAAAGTCAGCGACAAAATCCTGATGACTGATTGCTTTGGAACTGTAATATTTATCCTCTGGGATTGAAGAACGCTCAATGACGCGGTCAGTGGCTTTATCAGTATTGGTAAATTCAAAATTAATCGAACCACTGCCAGATAAGCGAGGAGTATTAAAAGCACCGGTGGTTACATGTATACCGGTGGAAGTCTGGGCTCCAACCCACAAACCACCTACAAAAAGATGTTCTATGCCCGAGCCTTTCGGATAAATGCATGATGGCTGATCAACCGGGAATTGTTGGCGAAAGCCATCGCCAAATGTCCCAAAGTTGGTAATAGTAATGCCGATGTTTCCGGTTGTAGTGTACTTGGTATCATCATCAACATTCGGTTTTGTTAAAATGCGTTCAGGTAAATTTTGCCCGAGAATAAAGGCTACCGGCAGGAAAATTAATAGCCACCTTATTCTTTGGTGGCATTTTTGAGAAACATATCTGATACGACTCATAATCATTTTGCCAAATACAATTCTTTTTGAATCTACAATCTTATAAAACAAAGGTAAAGATTTTTTTTCACTACGCGAAAAAAAATACAAAATCAGCGATTCCCTGACAAGGTCTTGGTCTTATGCTTTTATCTTTGCATATTTATATTTATAATATTGAAAAAGGGAGCAGTCATGAGTTTTATGAAAATTACACGTCTATTCATCATAATGGTTTTTGTAACCAGTCAAATTTTCGCCGAACCCGGTAAAGTCTATCTCGTTCTCGGTTCAGATACTGCTATCTGGGATGGCATGGATGTGGCTAAATTCAATTGTACTTATAACCTGAGTCTCTATACTGACCCGACCCGCAATGCTACCGGCGTTATGAATCCTGCCTGGCGGCTCCGTTTCCGTGATTCCTACGGGACGCCACTCAAACTGACCTGGTGGATGATGGCGGGCAACATCTTTCGTTATGCTACTAATCGCAATGTGCCGATACCAAATATCATGACTCTTTATCTTATGCAAAAAAATTATGGCAGTTATATTAAAGAAATTGGTGACGAACTTTCTCTCCACTATCACACTTTTGTCTGGACGGATTACGATCAGGATGGACGCTGGTACTGGAATCAGGCGCGTGATTTTAATGAATCACGTACTGATTTCGATTTTACTCTCTGTCAGTTTCTTCTCGAGGAGAATGTCTTTCCCGTCTCTTTTCGTAGTGGTTGGCATTATATGGATAATCACTGGCAAAATTATCTCAATGAATTGCTTCCCTTTAGTATGCATAATGATTGGCCCAATAAACGCACCAGCGACCCCGAACCGATTGATAATATCTATGATTGGTCAAAATCCCCTTCCGCTTTTGTACCGTGGCATCCTTCGCCTGATGATTACCGTATTCCAGGTGATGGCTCCGGCTGGAATGTCCGCAGTACCCACTTTAGTACTGCTCGTTACCGCGAGCTGCTGGACACTATTTTTGTCAAAGCCAGTCAGGGCGTCGATCAAGTTGCTTGCCTCTGGGGACATCTGCCCGAAACCGATTTCCTGACAAATATAGAAGCCCTTGATTCCGTCGCTCATCGTATGGAAACAAAATATCCCGGCGTCAAATTTCGCTATTGCTCAGCAATCGAAGCCATGCAGCGCTGGTTAGGGACGACAGATTCCATTCCACCAGCCCTGACTTTTACGGAGATAAGCAACGACAAAGATGTCTATTTCCGAATTATCACTGACGAGCCAATTTTTCAGAAATATCCCTTCGTCGCCATCAAGGATGTCTATGAAAATTACCAGAAAATTCCCTGCCATTCCATCGGTGAAAATCAGTGGGAAACAAATCAACCGGTCAGCCGTACACTTTTAGCCAAAGCCGGTGTAGCAGTCAGCGACATCGTCGGCAATCAATCAAAAGCATTCATCAATTACTTACCGGATGATTTTTTCATTGATAATGCCGATGCTGCTTATCAGGAATTGCGAGGTAATTGGCACACAGTCAACTCTTACAATTACTGGGGCAATAGTATTCGTATAGCTACTCTTGCCACAACCGATTCCGTCGTGGCATCATGGCAAATCAGAGTACCCCAAACTGGCTTGTACAATATCTTTGTCCAAATCCCCAAAATTGACAATCCGGCGACTACGCTAACCTATAAAATCGAAACCGGCGAACAAATCTTAGCAACCAAACAGTTTTGTCAAGGACTGCAGCCCGACGACTGGAATTTCATTGCAACAGTAAATCTCACCGCTAACCAAAATTACCTGTTAAAATTAGAAGCCAACGGAAACGGCCAGGCAAATACAAAAGTCGCAGCGGATGTTGTGAAAATTTCAGCATTGGTACGGGCCAAAGATTTACAGTGTTCTTTAAGTGAACTCAATTTCGGACAAGTCAGCCAGCTCGATACGGCTCGAATAGTGCTGCAATTAAGCAATACCGGTTATCAGCCACTGACAATCAGTGCCATTACCTGTGGCTCGGATGCAGTTAAATTAAATGTTACATTCCCTCAGGAAATAGCACCGATGGGCACAATCGCCGTCGTGGTCAATTTAATTGCTGATGAGATGGGATTTGTCAATGATACCTTGACGATATTCTCAGATGACCCGCTTGAACCAGTTTTGAAATTACCACTCCACGCCACGATTACAACTCATTTTGTCATCATTGATAACGATGATGTTGGCCATTATTTCGAATCTGGAGTCTGGCACTACAGTGTCGCGCAAGCTTATGGCCCAACCAGTCGCTACGCCGCATTGAATCAGAATCCACCTGCCTATGCTCGCTTTTTGACTACTATCCGACTGGACGGTGAATACGAATTATTTGAAATTGTCCCCACCACAGTCAATGCTTCCAATGATGCCCTTTATATTGTCAGTATCAATAATGTCCCTATTGATTCTGTCCATCTTAATCAAAACACCGGCAGTGGAAACTGGGTTAAAGTTGCTGGTAATTATCGCTTGCATAAAAACGACCTGGTGGAGATTAAAGTCCTCGACACAGGTAAAAATACTAACCCTGGCGCAGTCCTGCGAGCAGATGCCGTCAAATTAGCCTGGGTTAGCAGAATAGGCCAAGGAATAGAACCGGAAACAGCTGGATTACCACGTAGCTTCGAACTCGCCCAGAACTTTCCGAATCCTTTTAATGCTGCGACGACAATCAACTATGCGGTACCTACTTCCGGTATCGTAAAAATAGCGGTCTATAATGCCCTCGGACAGATAGTCGTTGAACCAGTACATCAGTACCACTCTCCGGGCTATTATACGCTGACTTTCCAGGCTGGAAACCTCAGTTCCGGGTTTTATTTCTACAGCCTTTCTTGTGGAGAAGCGAAATTAGTCAGAAAAATGCTGGTATTGAAATAAAATTTAGACAACCAAAGTTTCAATAACAGCTGGTTTCAGGCAGTTAATAAATTCAATATCACTGCAAAATATTATTACCTATATAAAAAATTTGTCGAAACTCGCCTCTCTCCTTTTGAACCGTTCGGGAAAGTGTAAAAATAAGTGTTTTATTCTGATTCTTTAATCTTACCTAACACATCTTTTAGAATGTCTTTATGCACGGTGAAACTTAGCATTTTTAATTTGACATAGTCACCGCGCCAGAAATAATAGCCTTCGTATTTACCCCATCGGGAACTGCGTCCGGAATCCTTTACCAGAAACCAATCCCAATCCCCTACTTTTGTGTATCCCACCAAATGCAGACCGTGGTCATCAGCCGTGGTGCCATCAAAAATCCGCAGGTCACGCGCTGACTGATTGATGTATTGGGCTGGGATGTCAAAGTCCGGAATAAAAGCGACATCCTCAAATCCGAGGTATCCGGCATCACCAACATCGCCGCCAATAGCGATTGTATAGCCGGACGTAATTGCCTTTTTTATCAGACTGTACCACTCGTCCAGCGGTATATTGTAATAGGAGGAATCATGCCACCAATTGTCAGGCACTTTGAATTCCGCCTGAGTATAAAACGGCACTGCACTTGTTGACATTACATCGCAATAGTCCGACAGATTTAGCTTTAACACCTTGTTCAAAAATTCAACAGGCGTATATGTTTGACCTTGCCAGGTGAATTTTTCGGGCGGTAACCCCAGATGTTTATTAAGAATTACTCGTACCATTTGCAGCGCGGGTTCAATATCCCAGTAATTATTTGCCTTGCAATATGCCAGGAAGTTCGTCAACTCCTCGATTAAAAAAGTATGGTCATGTTTATCACCCGATACCAGACCTGTGTACACCGAAGCAGGGACGGCACCATATTTCTTCATAACGCGGAAGACGCTATTGACCTCGCCGCCCTCCGCAAAATAAGAATCACCGCGTTCTTCGAGGTATCGCCGCGCTTTTTCAATGTACTCAAAATAGACCGTGTATAATTCCGATAACTTGATTTTTTGCTTTGTTAAACGATAAACCTCCGACTCCAGAAAAGATGTCCCCGAAAAGCACCAGCACATACCGGATTGATATTGCGGCACCGGTGGAAAATGAAAAAGTGGTTTAAAGACATCAATGTTGGCGGGTTTTTCAACTCCGCTGAGGTCAGATTGAAAATCTAACTCTTTCCGCTTCCCGATTTCTTTTTGAATCTTCTGGTGAGCGCGAATAGCCGCAGTAAGCGAATCCGCTTTTTCTAAGGCCCGGGTGCGTTGCTTTTCCAATTGTTCTAACACAGGGTCGGTATATTTGGGCACATACTGACCTTTATTTATCTGCCCCAAAACGACAGTCACCACACTCATCGATGCTACTAATAACTTCCATCTGTTTTTAGTTACCATCTTTAATCCTTTCTGCCAATTTTAACCTGTTAATTTTATCTATTTCCATTTAAAAAATCAAATAACCTTCCGCGGAGATTGACTATCCAATTACAATTTTTTAAAAATTGTCGAGATCAGTAATCTCTTTTTCTTAATCTCATCCCGCCTGGACGGGACTCCGTTTCGCTCCGTCTTTTCTTCTCTTTGAATAATTCCCAACTAATCGTAAAATTCGGCGAGTGTGTTCGTTAAAACTAAGATAGGAATTACCAATTGGCAATCATAATTGTCGTTTCGGCTTACATTGCGGCGCAAATGCTTTCCGATATTACCAGTTTGAAAATTGTCCTGTTTTTGGGTTTATCTATGGATGCCGGCACATTCATTTATCCGATTACTTTTACTTTGCGGGATCTCGTGCATAAAACCGTGGGCAGAAAAGGAGCTGTGACGGTCGTTATAGCGGCAGCGGTCATCAACCTTCTAATGGCTTTCCTGTTCTGGATAGTCGCTAAATTGCCTGGTGACCCGTCTGTCGGGGACCAGAGCGCCTTTGCTAGGGTATTAACGCCAGTTTGGCGCATTGTTATCGCCAGCATAATTGCAGAAGTCGTATCGGAATTACTCGACACGGAAATTTACCATATCTGGGTTACAAAAATTACGACACGCTTTCAATGGATGCGAGTCCTCTTTAGCAATTCCCTGAGTGTCCCCACTGATAGTCTGATTTTCGTCTGGCTGGCTTTCGGTGGTGTTTATTCTACCGCAGTGGTCTGGTCGATTTTTCTTTCAAATATCATTTTAAAAGGTGCTACGACTTTAATAAGTCTACCGATGATATACTTAGTTAAAGAACGCAAAACAGAAAGTCTCTAAACCAATTGGAATTTAATTTTGTAAATAAAATAATTAATTTCGATATAAAGCGGCTTGCTCTGGATTTTAAAATCGTGCTTCTGATCAGCAAAATTCTGTATCAATTAAGCAACATAATTCTAATCCAAATTATGTTTTCAATGGGAGCATTTTATAACAGTGGATATGCAGATGAGCTATGTGCAGCGAGATATGTTGAATGTTTCGACGGTAAAAAATGCCAAAATTTGTATGGTCTAATTTTTGTTTTTGCTTGATGAATTTTGCCGAGTTATTTTACTTTCTCGACGACAAAATGAGTTTGTAGCGCATAGGGGATTCGAACCCCTGTTACCGGCGTGAGAGGCCAGCGTCCTAAACCCCTAGACGAATGCGCCATTTCAAAAATTCTTGCTGGGAAGCAGGGATTCGAACCCCGATACTCAGATCCAGAGTCTGATGTCCTGCCGTTGGACGACTTCCCAATGAAAAATAACGACGAAATTTACAACTAACTACCCTTCTTTGGCAAGGTAAATTGGTATGATTATTATCATTTGAATAAAAATAACTTTCGCTAAACAATAAATGATGTGTCGCCGGTCTGTTTACTGAACAAATTCTGTTAGCATTGCTGCTAACGCATAAAAGTTGATTTTTAAACGTATTTTTTGAGCGAGAGACGGGGCTCGAACCCGCGACAGCCACGTTGGCAACGTGGAGCTCTACCATCTGAGCTACTCTCGCATTCAAAAAGCGTGCTTAATTTAAATTATGGAACGGATTCAGTCAATAAATTTTTCGAACTCCAACATAAGTATCTCTCCATGAAATCAGTAGCAACTCATTTAATCCAATTTACTAAATTATCTCATGTCCAAAATTAATTTCTCAAAACTGCAGCGCAAAATCAGCCTGATTTTGTTAATCCTAATTCCTATCGGCTTTTACACAAAGTTCTATCACGGCCCAGCCCAACATTGGGTTAACGACAATCTATCAGGCGCTTTATACGAAATCTTCTGGTGTTTGGTAATTAAATGGATTTTCCCAGGAATTCGAAATATTCGTCTTGGGATTGGAGTTTTCTGTGCCACAACTCTCCTAGAGTTTGCTCAGCTCTGGCATCCACCTCTCCTTGAAGCGATCAGATTGACATTCATTGGACGTACTCTGATTGGCAATTCCTTTTCGTGGGTTGATATACCGCATTATGCTCTGGGCTGTCTATTGGGATATATAATACTTGAAAAATTGGATTAATTGCCGGCAAGAGAACGAGTAATTTCTTCATTGATAAAATCAACGAGATAATTGCCCACCTCTTCCGTACCAATCATACCTCCCAGATCAATCGTAACTATATGTTTTATCAGCAGATTCTGGAGGGCTTTTTCGACGATATCTGCTGCCGTAAACATCTCGAGATAGTGCAACATTTCAATGACCGCTATAAAAACACCTATGGGATTGGCAAAACCGCGACCGACTAATCCGGGAGAAGAACTTTGCGTAATCCGAAATATACCGATATTATCTGGATTCAATTCAGCTATATGGGCAAAACCAAAACCACCCTGTAGGAATAAAAGGCTGGTATATATGGTTTCTCCAAAAATCCCCGGGCAAATGACACCGTCGTACTTGTCAGGATTTTCTAATAACTCATAAAGCAATATGTCAGCATGCATTAATTCAAAGGAAATAGCAGTGTTGGCACATTCTTCCTGCATCACTTTTGCCCATAAATCATAAGAATAGGGATATAGATTATTTTTATGGATTAATACTACCCGATTTCTGCCATTTTGTTGACAATATTTCAAGCAAGCTTGCAGAAAGCGCCGGACTGCCTGTTGCGTTTCTATAAAAGTCTGGTGGACAATTTCTTGAGATGTTCCAGCGTAAATTGAGCCGCCCAGACGAGGTTGAGAACTTTCGTAATTTTCCCGTAATAGCAGAATATCAATGGGTTCGAGATGGTCTTTTTTTAGTGGAAAATAACGCAGATCGTAAATTTTTACGCGATTTATAGCAAGGAATAGGTCCAATTTATAACGCATTTTATTGATAATTTCCTTAGCATGACGATTATCCGCAATTCGTTTGTCACCCAGGGTACCGACCAGAACTGCATTGTAGCTTTTCTGCAGTTCCTCAAGGAATGCATCCGGCAATGCGATGTGGGTTTTCAGATAATAATCGGCGTTATAGGGGAATTGAACATATTCGAGGGGCAATTTTATTTTTTGCTGAAGGATCTCGAATATTTTCAGCGCCTGATTAATTATTTCCGGACCGATGCCATCACCGGGAATTATCGCAATTTTAGATGTTTTAACAAAGCCAGACATCATTAATAGTTATCGTAAAAATCGAGCGGAGTTACTAAACGATAGTCACCAAAGCCAGATTCATCGACAAAAACAAAAGTACGATTAATTTCATAATAGTACCAGACTTCATAGGGCTTGGTTTGCAGTTCAAAGGGATGGCGTTCAATATCACTGGGCGGTCCGAAAAGAATAAAAATCATGCCCATGTCAGAGCGCCAGCCTTCTAAAAATCCAGTGAAATGGGCGTTGGCATAATTCACCCGCTTATAATATTCATTCATTAGCTCATTTTCGGGAGTATTCGGTGTCGGGTCTCGTTTTTGCCAGAAACTGATAAACAGCTCCTTTTTTTCATTTTCTTTGGCTTTCTTCATATTTTTTATCTCAGAAGGAGATGCAATATACTTAAGCTGTTCAATTGCCTGGTCAAGATTTTCTATCAAATTGGACATACCGTACCAGCGCAGTTGAAAAATACGTTCGGTTTGCACTTCTTCGTTATTGATTTTTACACTCAACACCAGGCGATACTTACTATATGAAAGATTCGCTTTAGGTATAGTAATTTTTTCTTGACTAACACCTTTTGGAAATTCTTTCTCGGTGGTTTTTTCCACGACCAACTTTTTATTGATGTTGTAAATGCTATATTTGACGGTGCCCTTTCCGCCATCTGATAGTAAGTAATAGGTAATTTCAAAATTCGGTTCAGTATCATTCAGATTACCGATAATTGAGGGGATATCTTCGTAATGACCTTCAGCATTGGAAACACCGTGCTCGACAATGTTAATGTTACTCAGGGCTAATGATTTACTGTAATAGTTCTTCAAATCAATTGTCTTTTTTCGAAAAGTACTTTTGCGAGTATCCAAATCTCGCACACCAATCGTCAGAAAATAGGTACTGGGTTTCAGCTCAAAAGTAATCTTATTAATGTCAAAATGCTCAGAAGAATTGGTCTCACTAAAAGAAGAGGTTTTTAATTGCTGAGTCCAGATTTTACTAGCGGCGTTAATTTCATTTTCATCGAGCAATAAAATCGAAATTTCATAGCGCGCTTCAAAAATAGTGTCCTTCTTAACAAATTGGATGGCATCAAAAGGAACCTGTAAAATTATATCCAATTTAATTTTTTGGCGGGTTTCAATGGGACAATAAGCAACATCATAGTAAAAATAGGGTAAATCAGTTTCTGTTTCTAAATAATTCGGCAGGCTGTCCTCTACACGCTGCATTTGTCCAAAGCATAGAGTAATAAGTAAAAGCGATAAAACATTAGTTTTAATTAGGCTGGACATATTTTCTCCACTGAAAACTTGTTAAACCCTGGGCAGTTCCAAACCAAATAAGGTCATCATCAAGCACAATCCGCGTTACATTATTGTCAGGCAAACCATCGCGGGTAGTATAATGCTCACTATAATAATCCGACAAGCGCATCGTAACGACTCCCTCGCCGGTCGCAATCCACAAGTAATTATCAGCTAGCACAAGGTCATTTATTTGCCTGTCAATCAGCGAGTTAACCGGAGGCACTTCTAACCATTGGTTAGTGTTTTTATTATAACTCAAAAGCCCGCTACTGCGGGAAAAGATTACATAAGAATCGTTGCAGGCTATCGGTCCAAACTCGGCAGCTACAGCTTCATTCAACGCTATTTTCTTGCCATACATATCATAATGTTCGGTCATTCGCGTTGATTTGTCAATAGCATAAAGTCCATTGGCAGTAGCAAACCAGACTTTATTGCGGTCAGCTTTAATTTTATTGATTTTTAGCGTAAGAAAAGATGGATCGAGACGGTAGCGTCTAATTTTCAGCGCAGGTAAAGAGATAGTATTTAAGCCGCGTGGAGTTCCTACCCATACGACGCTATCTTCACTTCCAAGACAGGTGACTATATCATCAGAAAGCCCTTGTGCCATGCTCACCCGTTTCCATTTATTCCATTTGATATCAAAAATCGTCAATCCCTGAGTAGTTGCAATCCACAACCGGTCGTTATGCCACAACAGGTCATTAATCTCATTGGTCGCTAATTCATTTATAAAGCCACTTTCATAATAATCCCAGCTTTTGTCATTTTTATTATACACTGAAATACCAGAACGGTTAAAAAGTTGTGAGCCAAGCGGTGAGAGACTACCCATCCAGAGGGCATCTCCTTTTTTTGTCAAAGCGCTAATCGAATTTTGGAGAGGTCCGGTCGGCTGCAAACGTAGATTTTTGATAATGGTATTGCCGGTAAACGGCCCCAGTCCCCAGCTTCCTCCATAAACATCTGTCCCATAATTAATGTAAAACAGTACAATCGGGAATGAACGTAGCTGGTTATCAATGATATTGCCCCGCGGGTCGAATTGGAAATTTTTATCAAAAGAATAATTGACAATTGGCGGTAAAGAATCATAGATACAGGGTTTCCATTGTATATTCAGAGGAGTTATAATCTGACTGCCCAGATAATAGCCATTAATTTTGTCAATTTTAATGTAGTTACCGTTTTTGGTTTGTAGCCAGATATAATCGTCAGTATTCCCCAGCCGAATAATGGAATTATCGGGAGCTAGCTGTAGTTCGCTTGTACTTACATTGTGCCATGAATTCTCGGCTGGCGGTAGAAAACTCACTCCTTGAGAGTGCGCTGCCCACAAAAAATTGGTCGAGTTATCATAAAGTACAGCTACTACAAAATCGGCGCTCATGCCATTACTTACGGTGAAGGGCACGTCCCAGTAACGACCATATTTTTGGAAAAGCATGATGCCGCCACTGGTGCCGTAATAAATGTATTCTGGTCCTTCGCTGATACTGGTTATGTAGTTGCAGTTTTTATAGGTATTCCAATCGCGGAGATTATACAGATGAACACCACTTTGCTGCGCGAAAATGAGATTACTCCAGAGCAATATCATCCAACCAAATTTTTGAAAATTAATATTTTCCATATTGAATCATTAGCCTACTTTAACAAACATTTTTCCTGCCAATTGCCGAACAGCACCTTTCAGTTCCAACCCCAATAGCGTGGCTAAAATCTCGTATGTGGATTTGCCAATTCTACTGGCTAATTCGTCTATATGAATCGGTTCGCTGGAGAGAGCATCATAGACGCGCTTTTCTTCGGGATCTTCGAGACTAAAGGTAATTTCCATCTGGCGCGGTTCAGTTGGAAAGGTGCGATTAGGTTCAATTTCTTCAATAATATCTTCGACATTGCGGACCAATTTGGCGCCTTTTTGAATAAGACGGTTCGTCCCCAGGCTTTTATCATCTGTAATACGACCAGGTAAGGCAAATACATCACGATTCTGGTCAAGGGCATAATAGGCAGTCAACAGGGCTCCACTCTTCTCTCCGGCTTCAATAACTACTACGCCAAGACTTAGTCCCGAAATGAGACGATTGCGACGCGGAAAATTGACTGCTTCAGGTTTAGCCTCGAACGGAAACTCTGAACAGTAAACCCCATGCTCTACAATTTGATCGCGAAGACGGCGATTTTCCGGTGGATAAATCCAATCTACGCCATTACCAAGTACAGCTATCGTACGCCCACCATACTTTATTGCGGCGCGATGAGCCTCAGTATCTATGCCCCGCGCAAAACCACTGACAATCGTTAAATTTTTTTCGACCAGCTGGCGTACTAATATTTCCGTTACTTCGCGACCATAATTGCTTGGTGAACGCGTGCCGACAATAGCAATGGCATCAACATCTTGTTTACAGAAACTGCCATAGCTGAAGAGAAGAACGGGTGGGTCGTAAATAGTTTTCAACCGAGTTGGATATTCTTCATCAAGGTAAGAAATGATTCGATAAGGCTTAGTTTCAAGATATTTAAGCTGTTTATTAACGAAGGTTTCGTCGTAGCCTTCACGAATTTTCCGCGCAGTTATTAAATCTATACTGGGAATTTCACAGAGTTCCGGCAATGGGACGTTCCAGATTTCATCCAAATCAGGATATTTAGCAATCAACTGGAGGATGCGACGCGACCCCAAACCATTAATCGAAAGTAATCCTAAGAGGTTTTTCAGTTTAGCCGTTTCCATCTAATAATCTTACCGCAGTTAAAATAAAATCCTCTAACCCGTTTCCATTGACGGCTGAAATGGCCACGACTGGCAGGTCATCAATTGCCACACTTGGAATTTCACTCACTAAATCGCATTTACTTAAGACAATAAAGCGACTCTTTCGACGAAAATCTGCGACATACTGATTGAGTTCATTGTTTAAAGTATGGTAGGTTTTCTGAGGTTCAGGGTCGGTAGCTTCAATTAGAAAAGCCAAGACTTTGGTGCGTTCCAGGTGTCGTAAAAAGCGAATACCCAGCCCTTTCCCAGTATGGGCACCTTCAATTAAACCAGGAATATCTGCCATCAAAAAGCTGCGGTACTCGCCGTATTTCACAATGCCAAGGTTAGGTGTAAGGGTGGTAAAAGGATAGGCGGCAATCTTTGGTCGAGCCGCCGTCAATTTGCTTATCAATGTTGATTTACCGGCATTCGGCAAGCCAACTAAGCCCACATCAGAAAAAAGCTTTAATTCCAGGATGAGTTCTTTTTCTTCACCTGGTAGACCGGGTTCGGCAAAACGCGGAGCTTGTTTGGTCGAGGTAGCGAAATGAGCATTACCTCTGCCACCCTTTCCTCCACGGGCTATAACCGCTTCCTGATTTTCCGCGACCAAATCAACGATGATTTTTTTGGTTTTCGCATCTTTAATTACTGTACCAAGTGGAACAGGGATGATCACCGAAGCACCATCGCTGCCGTGTTTTAAGCCGCCCTTGCCATTTTCGCCACTTTCAGCTTTATAGCTTTTGCGATATTTAATATCCTGAAGGGTGTTGAGATTATAATCAACACGCACGATAACATCACCGCCTTTACCACCATCGCCGCCGCTTGGTCCACCTTTAGAAACAAACTTTTCCCGACGGAAAGCTACGCAGCCTCGCCCCCCATCCCCTGCTTTGACTTTTAAGGTAGTAAAATCTACAAACACTGACGCATCATACTTTCCCTATTACAATTATACGCAAACTATTGCTAAAAAAGAAATCTGATAATAAAAAAAATGAAAAAAATTACCAACAATAGACGCTAACCGTGATGTTATTTGGTAACCTCAGTCATAATCTCCACCATACGCGCTACAAATTCGATGGGATTATTCAGGTCACCATCAATAAGAGCGGCTCCGTCATATAATTGCAAAATGCATTGGCGTAAAAGGGCGTTATTGGAACTGCCGAGAGTTAACCTGCCAAGGTTACGAATCAGTGGGTGCGTGGGATTGACTTCGAGGATTTTCTTTTGTGATTTGACATTCTGATTCATTATGCGCAGAATTTTCTCCATTTGAGGATCGAGCGCGTCTTTACTGACGACCAGAGTAACAGGAGAATCAACTAAGCGTTTAGAAGGGACGACATCGGCAACCCTATCTTTGAGTGTTTCTTTGAATACTGCCAGCAAGGCTTTCAGTAAATCTTCATTAAGAGCTTCTTCGGTTGCCTTTGCTTCAGGAATATCCAGTTTTAGCTCGGCTTTTTCGATTGATTGCAGAGTTTTTTTCTGGTAATCATAAATAGAGGGCACAATAAAAACATCCACCGGGTCAGTCAAAAGGAGCACTTCAATGGCATGTTTTTTAAAATATTCCAATTTAGGATTTTTCTCGATAGCAGCCCGATTCTCGCCAATTAGATAATAAATCTCTTTCTGCCCTTCCTTCATTCTATTGACATACTCGTCTAAGGAAATGAATTCACCAGCATTAGTATGTGTACTTTCGAAACGGAGGAGCTTGATAATTTTTTCGCGATTGGCAAAATCAATATTCACTCCCAGTTTCAATATATTACCAAAAGCACGATAGAATTTTTCGTATTTACCCTGGTCATTTTGAGCCCAGTCTTCAAACAATCCCAACAGTTTAGTGGTCAAAATATTGCGTATTTTGGCTGTCACCGGACTTTCCTGGGTGACCTGCCGGGAAATGTTCAAAGGCAGATCTTCGGTATCGACGACCCCTTTGACAAAACGTAAATATTCAGGCAGTAATTCAATTGCATCATCCTGCACAAAGACGCGATTAGCATAAAGGTGAATAGATTTCTCGCGGATTTCGTAGAAAATATCAAATGGTGCTTTTTCCGGTATGAATAAAAGCGCTTTAAAATTGACAGTCCCTTCAAGTGATAAATGCAAATGCCCTAAGGGTGGGTTTGAATCGTTGGCGATAAACTTATAGAAATCTTCGAGTTCTTCGGGTTTTATATCATCCTTAGACTTGCGCCAAAGAGCTTCGAGATTATTTATGCGTTCTTTACCGAGATAAATGGGAAAACCAATAAAATTTGAATATTTTTTGATAACCTCTTTTACCTTCCATTCTTCAGCAAAATCTTTATACTCATCTTTCAACTTAAAAGAAATCCGTGTTCCGCGTTCGGGCTTAATAATTTCCTCGATACTAAAACTGCCCTTACCATCTGATTTCCATTGATATGCTTTCGAATCAACGGCAGCATGGCGTGTTTCAATCGTTACTTCATCGGTTACCATAAAAACCGAATAGAAACCAACGCCAAATTTACCGATGAGGTCGGCATCGATTTGTTTGCCTTCCTGGTTTAATTGTTCCAGGTATTTCAAGGTTCCGGATTTGGCAACCGTACCAATGTTCTCAACCAGTTCGTCGTGGGTCATTCCAATCCCATTATCTTCGATGGCAAAGATATGTTTTTTCGGGTCCAGTTCAATTTTAATTTTGAGTTCGCGTTCGGGTTCGAGAATAGGTTGATTGGTCAACTGTAAAAAGCGCATTTTATTTAAAGCATCTGAGGCATTAGAAATTAACTCACGCAAGAAAATTTCCGGTTGGGTGTAAAGAGAATGCACAATGATGTGGAGGAGTTGTTTTAGTTCAGCCTTGAATTCATAGGTTTGTGGAGCATCGGTTTTTCTTTTACTCATGATATTCTCCTTTAATATTCAATTAATACTACATTGAAAAAGCGCTGTAAGTGCAACCAATTTTATGCCAGAAAGTGTTTAGGACAGTTTGGCAGATTTGTAATAAAGTATTCCTTAAACAACAGGCAAAGAATTAATTAGACGGGTCTTTTTAATCTCTGATCCTGCATTTACTTTTTATGACTATTAAAGATAAAATTTGCCGTAATTTTCGCTTGGTAGAATCCAGGATTTTGCCTAAAATCAAGCGCTTTTTTGCAGGTTAGAGATGCACCTTAAATGTGATAAATAACCGGTCGTTTAGACCCAGTTCATAGAGTTCTTAAATATAGGATGAGCCTTAAGCAGGATTACATAGATCGCGACCAAAAATTCTGTAATTTTCAATTACATCTTACTTCATTTCAAACCCCACCCTATAGTATGAGTCAATTTTTAGATGTTATATATTTATCGAATGGAGGAATTTAATCATGCCGAAAATTTTAATAGTCGATGATGATCAGGATTTTGTCTCCGCTGTAGCTATTGTGCTGGAAAGTGCGGGTTATCAAGTCGCTACCGCCTATTCTCGCGACACAGGAATGCAAATTTTTAATCAAGAAAATCCAGATGTTGTTGTGCTGGATGTCATGATGCAAGAACCGGATGATGGTTTTGTCATGGCGCAAGATTTAAAGAAGATACGCCCCGAGGTTCCGATACTAATGTTGACCAGCGTTGGACAGGTCACCGGGATGGACTTTGACAAAGATGAGGATTTAGTACCGGTAGAGGTGTTTGAGCAAAAGCCTATCATGCCTGGTCGTCTCTTAGAAAGAATCCGCGAATTGCTTAATAAATAAGGAGTCATAGATGCCAGTAATTGACCGGACCCAGATTAATGAAGAAATCAAAGCGCTGAAAGCACAATATGGGCAGGACCGCTCAGCGCTTCTGCCAATCTTGCAAAGTTTTCAGGAAAAATATGGTTATTTGCCTGATATAATTATGCAAGAGACGGCGCATGCCCTGGGAATTCATCCCGTCGAAGTCGAAGGGGTTGCCAGTTTTTATAGCTTCTTCCGTCGTAAAGAACCACAGGGCAAGTATGTTTTACGTCTTTGTAAAACTATCTCCTGTGATTTAGCCGGTAAGGAAAAAGTAGCCAGACAGTTAGAAAATGAGCTGGGAATAAAGTTTGGTGAAACGACCAAAGATAAACTATTCACCTTAGAGTACACCAATTGTTTGGGAATGTGTGACCAGGGTCCCGCCCTTATGGTTAACGACCGTCTTTTTGCCCATGTTACGCCCGATAAGGTTCCGCAAATCATTGCTGATTGTCGGCGTGGTTTCATAAAAAGTGAATTCCCGAAGGTTGTACCCTCTGATGTTAAAAAAGAAGGTCCTATCCTGAGTCATAATTTGAAGGCAGGTGATGGTTTAAAAAGCGCTCTAAATCTTTCGCGCTCGGCTGTCATTAATCTCGTTCGGGAATCTGGTCTAAAGGGGCGCGGTGGTGCCGGCTTTCCAACTGCCGTAAAATGGCAGTTAGCTGGTGCCGCTCAAAGCGATAAAAAATATGTTGTCTGTAACGCCGATGAAGGCGAACCAGGCACTTTTAAAGACCGTTACCTTTTATATCACCATACTGATGTGATGTTTGATGGTATGACTATCGCCGCTTATGCCATTGGCGCTACACAAGGTTTTATTTACCTACGCGGTGAATATTTGTATATGAAGAAGTACCTCGAAGAAACTATAGAAAAAAGAAGAGCAGCTAATCTTTTAGGTAATAATATTCTCGGGAAAGAAGGTTTTAATTTTGATATCCAGATTCGCTTAGGGGCGGGAGCTTACGTTTGTGGTGAAGAAACCGCTTTAATCGAATCATTGGAAGGATATCGCGGTGAGCCGCGTAACCGTCCGCCTTTTCCCGTAGATACTGGTTTCCAGAAACATCCGACAATTGTTAATAATGTCGAGACATTTATTGATGCTGCTCTGATTTGCGCTAAAGGTGCCAAATGGTTCAACGAACATGGTACCGAAAAATCGAGTGGCACGAAACTTTTTAGCGTTTCGGGGGATTGCGAACGACCAGGAATTTATGAATTACCTTTTGGCATTACCATCGCCCAACTACTGAAAGAAGTCGGCGGTGAAAATGCTAAAGCTGTTCAGATTGGTGGTGCTTCAGGAAAATGCGTTGCGCGCCAGGATTTTGACCGCACGATTGCCTTTGAAGATATAAGCTCTGGTGGTTCTATTATCACTTTTGGTCCCGATACCGACATGCTGAAAGTCGCAATCAATTTTATGGAATTTTTTGTCGAAGAGTCATGCGGACAATGTACGCCATGCCGCGACGGAAATCCCAAATTATTAGAAGGTCTAAAATTACTCGAAAGGGGCCGCTGCTCCATGACCTATTTAAATGAATTGATGCGCCTTGGTGAGACGATTCAACTGGCATCCAAATGTGGTTTAGGGCAATCGAGTCCCAATGCCTTCCTGAGCATTTTAGCCAACTTCAAGTCGGAAATCTTAGGCCGCGTGCCTGAAAAAGAATAAAGAGGTAACAATGGAAGATAAAGACAAAGCAATTACTGAATCGACCGTAAGAGCACCAAAAAGCACTACGCCTTCCCAGGTCAAAGCTCCCGAAAACATCGGAGCAATTGGTGCCACTGTCAAAGTGACTATTGATGGTCACGAAGTACGCGTCCCCTTAGGAACGACCATTTTACAGGCAGCTCGTACAATCGGAATTAAACTGCCAACACTCTGTCATCATGAAGATCTTTGCATTAGCGGCGTCTGTCGGGTTTGCGTCGTAGAAGTCGAAGGTATGCGTACACTGCAGGCTTCTTGCGCTTACCCTATCACCCAACCGATAACTGTCCATACTCACTCCCGCAAAGTGCGTCAGGCTCGTCGCCATGTGATAGATTTATTGCTTTCCCGGCACTATGGTGAATGCTACAGCTGCGTTCGCAACAATAATTGTGAATTGCAAGCACTCGCCCGTGAATATGGGGTTGATTTCTATCGCTTTGGTCATGTAAACAAACCAACTTATGGTCGGGACGATTCCAGTTATGCCATCGTACGTGATATGGACAAATGCATCTTGTGCCGTCGTTGCGTGCGAACCTGCATCGATTTACAGGAAGTCGGTGTTTATGAGGCGGTTGAACGTGGGGCAAAGACTCGAATCGGCACTTTTATGGATAATCCAATGGCAGAATTAATTTGTATCAACTGTGGTCAGTGTATCAATCGCTGCCCCACTGGTGCCTTACATGCTAATGACCCCAGCGATGCAATCTGGGCTGCGATTGATGATCCAACCAAACATGTGGTTATTCAGACTGCCCCGGCACCGCGCTCGGCGATTGGGGAATGCTTTGGTTTACAACCGGGCACACCTTTGACCTTTGAAATGAATACTGCGATGCGTTATTGCGGTTTCGATAAAGTTTTTGATACAAACTTTTCAGCGGATTTGACCATTATCGAAGAAGGCACTGAATTAATTCTACGCCTTTATAAAGCACTGGTAAAAAAAGAACCGGCATATTTACCTCAATTTACTTCTTGCTCGCCGGGTTGGGTGAAATATATCGAACATTTCTATCCTGAAATGCTCGATTATGTTTCCTCGGCTAAGAGCCCGCAGCAGATGTTCGGAGCACTGATTAAAACCTACTATGCAGAAATTAACAATATTGATCCGGCTGATATTGTCACCGTTGCTTTAATGCCCTGTACTGCCAAGAAATTCGAATGCAATCGTCCCGAAATGAATTCTTCCGGTTTTAAAGACATTGATTATGGATTGACGACCAGAGAATTAGCCGGGATGTTTAAAGAAGCCGGGATTGATTTGCCGAACATGCCCAAGTCGGATTTTGACGATCCATTTGGTACCCGCACCGGTTCCGGAGTCATTTTCGGAGCGACCGGTGGAGTCATGGAATCCGCAATTCGGACCGTTTATGAATTAGTGACTGGTGAAAAAGTCGAAAACCTTTTCGAGCACGCTCGAATTATTCCGGTGCGAGGCTTCGAAGGCATTCGCTATGCTGAATTACCAATTACCAAAGTCGGTCCTGTTCCCGATATTTTAAAACATCTTGTCTCTGATTGGGAATGGCTAAAGGGCATTACCCTTAAAGTTGCGGTGGCTCACGGCACAGCTAACGCCAAAAAGGTCCTTGAGAATATCAAGGCTGGTGGCAAGTTGAGTGAATGCCACTTCATCGAATTTATGGCATGTCCGGGTGGCTGCTTGGGTGGCGGTGGTATGCCGATACCCACTAATGAAGAAATTCGAGCGGCACGTGCTCGGGCTATTTATGCTGAAGACGAAGCGAGTGAAGTCCGCAAATCCTACGAAAATCCAGCTGTGATTCGACTCTATAAAGAGTTTCTGGTTGACGGACCGTGTGGACATAAGAGTCACAATTTGCTCCATACGCATTATATTCCGCGTGGCAAAAAGCTCGTGTAACGGATGTTCTTATGGAATTATCTAAAGGGCAGTTTCTTTGAAATTGCCCTTTTTTATTTTGAATACCTGTATTAGCTTTTTTTAAGATGAAAGTCAGTAAAATCAATCGAGGATTTTATGCCAGAACGATATATCTATCTCGACCATAATGCCACCACGCCCTTACATCCAGAAGTGAAAAAGGCGTTGCTGGAAATGATGGACAATTACGGTAATCCTTCAAGTCTCCATCAGATGGGCAGGTTGGCGCACCATAAAATCGAAGAAGCTCGGGCGACTATTGCGCGCTTCATCGGCGCCGAACCCGACGAGATAATCTTTATGGGAAGTGGCTCTGAAGCCAATAACAGCGTTTTAAACAGTCTTGCCTGCTCTTCCCAGGTTTGTCGGATGGAACGTAAACTCCGCGACGCAATTATCACCACCACAATTGAACATCCTTGTATCATCGAATCGTCCAAATGCCTTCATGAACGCGGAACAAAGGTGCATTATTTAAGAGTCGATGAGACTGGTAAGGTTGATTTAAATCATCTTAAAGAGCTGCTCAACCCCAATGTTGCGCTGGTTTCAGTCATGTATGCCAATAATGAAATTGGCACCTTGCAGGACATAAAAACTATTAGCACAATGGTCCACGCAGCAGGCGCTTTTTTTCATACCGACGCTGTCCAAGCAGTTGGTAAAATCCCGATTAATGTTAAAGAGTTGGATATCGATTTCATGACTCTCTCAGCCCACAAAATCTATGGACCAAAAGGAATCGGCGCCCTTTATGTCAAACGCGGTACCCCCTTCTGCCCCATGATTCGCGGCGGACATCAGGAACGAGGACGGCGAGCGGGTACTGAAAATACACTCGGCATTGTGGGCTTCGGCAAAGCGGTCGAAATGCGGGCAATCGAAATGGAAGCCGAATACCAGCGCTTATTACACTTCAAAAACATTTTGAAAACTGGTATTGCGCAACAAATTCCCGATGTCAAGTTCAATGGACATCCGACCGATGCCCTGCCGGGCACTCTCAATGTCTCTTTCGCCGGTGCCGAAGGTGAATCAATTTTACTCTATCTCGATTTAGAAGGTATAGGTGTTTCTACCGGTTCAGCTTGCGCCTCAGGTTCACTCGACCCATCCCATGTATTATTGGCGACAGGATTGGGTGCCGAATTAGCCCACGGTTCTATTCGCATCAGCATGGGCAGAGAAAATACGCTCGAAGATATAGAATACACCATTGCAGCACTGGAGAGAGTAATTAAAAAAATCAGAAAAATGTCCACAGTATACAAAGGATAAACTTATGGTTACCCAATTTGAATGGTTATATAGCGAAATTGTCAAGGATCACTTCATGAATCCCCGCAATGTTCTCCAGGAGGATGAGAAATTTGAAGCCGACGGCGAAGGACTCACTGGTAACATCAAATGCGGCGACGAAATGCTTTTCCTGATTAAAGTCGATAAAGAAAAGAACATTATCAGCGATTGTCGCTGGAAGACTTACGGTTGCGCCAGCGCCATTGCCAGTACCTCGGCGCTATCCGAAATGGTTATAGGCATGTCTCTGGATGATGCCTATCGGATTTCACCCCGCGATGTCGAAAAAAGATTAGGCAGCCTGCCTGAGCATAAAATTCATTGCTCGGTGTTGGGAGATAAAGCCCTACGTGCCGCTATTGATGACTACTACCGCAAGAACGGAATGACTAATAAAATTACCAAAAAAGAAGCACACATCATTTGCGAATGTATGAACGTAACTGACCAGGAAATTGAAAATGCTGTCCTGGAAGGAGCCCGTTCTTATTACGAATTGCAGGAAATGACTAAATTGGGGACTGTTTGCGGTAAGTGTAAAGAAAAAGCCACTGAACTGTTAAAGAAATACATTGACGAACATTTCGGTGGAGATATAAAGATTATCACCAACCTGCCGGAAAATTAATCAATCTAAAATTTTATTTAGATGTCTCAGGTCTTGACCATCGTCAAGATCATTTTTAAATCACTAATTGCTTTTAAAGCGTGGGGTTGATTAGCAGGCATTATGACTATTTCACCTGCTTGCAGATGGTGAGATTCCCCTGAAATCAACACTTCCAGTTCGCCTTCAACTACATGTACTAAAGCATCGTAAGGGGCAGTATGCTCGCTTAGCCCCTGCCCCTGGGCAAAAGCGAAAAAGGTCACTGAACCATTGGCTTTGTCTATCAATGTTCGACTGACAATTGCTCCCGGTTGATAATTGCCCAAATCCACCACTTTTATCACTTCTGTCATATTTTTATCTCCTTTTTACCTTATTAATCGAATAGAGTTAAATAATAAGATGTGATTTTCTTTCTCACTCTGACTTTAAGATTAGCACCAGTTAATTCAAAGATGTTTTATTAACCGACTTTTTTGCTTTATTTAATCCAGCCCAGTTCCCAGGGGATTGTGCCGGCAGGATTTTCAAAGTCATTGGGATGTAAAAGATAGGCTAACTTTTTAGTTGCTAAAACCAGGCGCGGTCCGTAATGCTTCATTAAAGCAGAGTCATAGTAGGAAATACGACTGTGGGTGACAGCATTAGTCTGATTATAACCAGGGCGAGTATAAATTTCATATAACGGCGTGATTCCTTTCCAGCCACCTAGTTCGGCATCAAGCCAGATTGGGGACAAAATAATGTCTGGATTACGCCTGACGACTTCCTGATTGGAAGTCATGAATACACCGACAGCTGTATCACCGAAAACATTAATACCACCAGCCAATTCTATCATGTCCTGCAGTGGTGATTCGCTACCAAAAGTCCATGGTCCCATGTGATTGATTTCCATATAGACCCTGACACGGGGTAGATTGGCAATACGCTTATGAATTGTCTGCAGTTCATTTTGCATGCCGCTGACCATTCGACGGGCATTTTTGGTTTTACCAGCTGCCTTACCGACTTCAAGAATACATTTAAAAACCTCGTCAAGACTTTTCACTTCATAATGCAGTACTTGATACCCTTTTGCCCTGAGACTGTCCACAATCCGTCGTTGCATGTTTGTTTCAGTCAAAATCAAATCAGGCTTAAGCGAATCTATCTTCGTAAAATTTATATTGATAAAATCTCCGATTACTGTTACTCGTCCTGTGGCTTTATCCTCCATCACCTGGTTTGGGAAAAAACAGAAACTGGTAGCACCAACCACCTGATTTCGGGCACCCAGCTCATATAGAATTTCGGTCATTGTGGGAGAACAACTGACGATTCGTGGTTTGGGGTTTTGAACACACGAAGATAAACAAATGGCAAAACATACTACTAAAATATTCGCCAATAGTTTAAAGCGTTTGAAGTTCATAACCTTCACCCTTCTTAATAGAACAGTTTATCAAAATTAGCCAGTAAAACAGCTAAAACACCGAAGCCAATTGTGGCATACCAAGCTTTAGTGCGTGGTTCTCCAAAGAACAAAACACTTGCCAGAGTTCCACCCAGTATGGTAATCATTCCATTAATAGTAAAAACAAGAGCAGCCGGTAGAGCAGCACATAAACTCAATAGAAAAAGGCCTGCGATTGAACCAACTCCCGCCATTAAACCAATTTTAACGAGAGCCAGACCACTGACAGGTTTAATTTTCTGGAAAAAAGCTACCAGCCCACAGACAATTGCCATCGTCAAATAAAGAATGAAATAGATATTAGGCAAATATGTCGAGAGATATGTAGAATTACTACCAGGAATAATCCGTGTGCCCAACTCCTTGATTGTTATAAAAACCACACTATTCCCCAGCAAGATAAGAATCAACATCAAGCCGTAGAGGATTTTATCACGAAGTGAAATAATCTGGTTTTTACCAGAATCAGTCTTACCCAAATTAGAAGCCGCAATAACACATAAAATGCCTGCAAACAATGCCAGGTACTGAAAAACATTAATCGCTTCCTTTAAAAAAACAGCCGAATAAATTATCACCACTAAAAAAGTAAGATTCAGGGCACACCATACAGGTGAAAGTGGTCCTTTCTTGAGACCAATTTTAGTCAACTCCATAGATAAAATTTGACCAAGCGCATTTAATAATGCTAGACCATAGATAAAAAGTGGTATCTGTCTCAAATAATCTGGATTCATCTGAATCCCGAAAAATATCGCTCCGCATATCCCGATACTCGTCGCGATATGCAGAGGGACTACATTCCTCGATTGACCAATCCGGAAAGCAATGCCAATTAGTGACAAACTTATACCCGAGAGTCCAGCTAAAAGAACACCGATTAAGGGATTACTCATATCTTATTCCTTTCCTATTTAATCTTTGTCCAATAATAGTTAATGATTGCTGCTAACTTTCTTTTTTCCATTTCACTCGCAAATGAGGCTTGCACCGCATTAAGAGACAGTCGCCGCAAATCCTGCCAACTAAAACCTAATTGCCGCTGAAGTTCCTCAAATTCTTTTGTAATCGTCGTTCCAAACATACTTGGGTCATCAGAATTAATGGTAACCAATAATCCTTGCCGATACATTTTTTTTAGCGGATGGACGCATAAGTCTTTTATGACTCGCGTTTTGATATTGCTGGTCGGGCAAATTTCGAGAGGGATTTGCTTCATTTTAAGATAATCAAGCAAAGAGGCATCCTCGACGGCACGAATTCCATGACCGATCCGTTCGACATTGAGAATCTGAATCGCTTCCCAGATGGACTCGGGACCCACAGCTTCACCAGCATGCGCAACTACATGAAAACCCCGTTCGCGTGCCATTCGAAATACAGTCTCAAACTCCCTGGCAGGAAATTGACTCTCATTACCACCCAACCCAATGCCAATTACTTTGCCTAAGAAAGGAGTAACGTCGTCCAAGCGTTTCAGGGCAGTTCTCGAGCCGTGGTCGCGCACTAAATCGGCGATGAGATGACAGCTAATACCAAAATCCTTTTCAGCCGCCTCTTTGCCGGCAATTGTCGCTGTAATAATTTCCGGTGCTGTCAACCCTTTTATTTGAAAATCCCAGGGTGAGAAAAAAGCTTCCACCAGAATGACATTTTGAGATGCCAATTCCCGCAAGGTATAATAAGTAGATTGTTGAAAATCGTCGGCAGTTTGGAAAAAGTGATTCTTCCAAAACCAGGTTTCAATAAACTGATTAAAATTCTGAAAGACAAAACGTCGTTTTAAATCATCAATGGTACGAATAGATGGGTCATCACCTGCCTGCTGGACTAATTTAAAAAGGAATTCAAATGAAAAGGCACCTTCCAAGTGAACATGCAATTCAACTTTCGGCATTGCGCGAATAACACTGGCAATATCCATTTACTTACTGCAATAATATGGTCGAATTAGAGAAAAACACACCTGCCACCGCTGCGGTTAAAAGATTAGCTAGGGTAGCGCCGATTAATGCACGCAAACCCAATTGACTTAAATCCTTCAACCGTTCTGGAACTAAAGCTGAGATACCTCCTACAAAAATCGCCATGGAAGCTACATGCGCAAATCCAGTCAGAGCATAGGTTGCAATTACAATTGAGCGAGATGATAATGCCGCACCAGAACCTATTAATACTGCCAGATCTTGAAAAGAAGTCACCTCAGTCAGGACGCTTCTTTCGCCAATAATGCGCGCTATTTCGGGAATATCCTTCACCGGCACCCCAATAATAAAAGTAAAAGGATAGAATAAGTAACCCAATAATCCCTTTAAACTCCAGTCGAAATTGATACCAAGCCAGTGATTCAGGGGATTACCAGCAAGCCCAATCAGTTTATTCAGTAATTCAACAAGTCCCAAAAAGGCTAACAGCAGGATAACAATACCCATTATCAATTTTGCGCCCGCATTCGCACCGTTGATTATAGCACTAAAAAGATTGGGATCCTTTTCATATAAAGGCTTGACATTTTTTCCAGCTGTTTCGGGAGTTTCCGTCTCGGGATAAAGGAGCTTTGACATAACAATCGCCGCCGGCGCATTCATAATTGAAGCTGAGACTAAGTGTCCGGCGATAGTCGGAAATTGTCCTTTCAGAATGAAAGTATATACGGCTAACATGCTTGAGGCAATTGTTGCCATGCCACAGGTTAGAATCGTATTGAGCTCCGAACGCGTCATTTTGCCGATATAGGGACGAATGACCAGAGAAGATTCGACACCCACAAAAATATTTGAGGCGGCACAGCACGATTCAGCACCACTGATACGCATCAAGGAGGTAAAAATTTTAGCGAAAAGCTGAATAACCCAATTCATTATGCCATAGTAATAGAGAATTGCTACTAAAGCAGCGAAAAAGACAATCGTCGCCAGGCCTTGAAAGGCTAAAATATAACCTAAAGAAGATTCACCGGCAGAATTGACCGTCCCTGGTGGTAGAGCCAAACGACCGAAAACGAAAGCAGTGCCAGCATTTGCCGATTCCAGTACTGCGATGACGACGCGGTTAATAAAGAAAAAAAATTTGGTGCCAACCGGTACAATAAATATAAAGAGCGCGAAAAGCATCTGGATGCTAATACCCCAAAAAATTACCCGCCAGTTGACCGTACGGCGATTTTGTGATAGCAGCCAGGTAAATCCCAACAGGATAAAAATTCCTAAAAAACTCACGATTCTCATTACTTGACTCCTTTATAGGACTGCAATTTTTTCAAATTTGATCAATGCAAATATTATCAGCCTTTAAGCGCTCCCGAACCACCATCTCATCAATTTCCGTTGGCACCCGATAGAAACGAGCTAATAGATTTGGTGTTGTCAAAACGTAATGCAGTGTTGCCAGTTGTAAACCGAAACTGAGATCAAGTATTTCCACAGGGTGACCAAGTCCGCCGGCAATATTGATAATACCGCCATGTGCCAATAGATAGATGCGATTACCATTGGGAAGAATGTATTCTTCTACCTCGTCCCGTACAGGTTGAGGTCCTTGCGCAATCTGGTTCAAATCTTCGACATCAATTTCATAATCGAAATGACCGGCGTTGGCAAGAATAGCTCCATCTTTCATAAGTTTTAAATGTTCAGCACGGATAACCGAACGTACGCCAGTAGTGGTGATAAAAAAATCTCCTAATGGGGCAGCTTCTATGATTGGCATAACTCGAAAACCATCCATGCGAGCTTCCAATCCTTTCCACGGGTCAATTTCAGTGATAATGACATCGGCACCTAATCCTTTTGCGCGAATGGCAACACCACGACCACACCAACCATACCCCACAACCACTACGGTCTTCCCTGCCACACTCATATTCGTCAAATGAGTAATAGCGGTCCAGGTAGATTGTCCTGTACCATAGCGATTATCAAATAAATATTTTGAAAGAGCATCGTTAATTCCGAGGGCTGGGTATTTTAAAGTTCCTTGCCTCTCCCGCTCTTTGATACGGTTGACACCAGTGGTAGTTTCTTCGCAAATTCCGTGAAGGTTCGTTGCAAATTCGGGATGTTCATGAAAATACTCGCATAAATCACCACCGTCATCCACCACCGCGTGGGGACAGGCCGCTGCAATTGCATGGACATAAGACCAATACTCTTCATTGGATGCACCATGGCGAGCAAAAACATGTATACCATATTTTGCTAAAGCCGCACAAACATCATCTTTGGTAGATAATGGATTACTACTTGTAATCCATACTTCGGCACCCAGCTTTTGAATAGTCAGGGCTAAATAGGCTGTTTTTGCCTCCAGGTGAATACAAATTCCAATCCGTTTACCTCGAAATGTTCCATTTTTCTGAAATCGATCTGCCAGCTGGTTGAGCACTTTCATCCAGCGGGCAACCCAGTCAATTTTAAGTTGACCTGCGCTTGCCAGACTGATATCCTGAATTTTATAATCCATCATATTCTTCCCCACATCGGAATACTCAATGAAATAGACAAGGGGATGGCAAATGATGCCATCCCCTACCTACCACTCAGCTAAGGTACCATTTCATTTTACTCAACTTTAATTGCTAAAGCCGAAGGACTATCGCCCACATTATAGGTCTTGACAATATTACCAGCTTTATCCAGTTTAACAACTTGATCATCGTCCCAGACTGAAACAAAAACATTGCCCTCGTTATCAACCAACACACCGGAACCACCTTTGCCAAGCAAGGTATTGGTCGGCCCATGCAAAACCTGTTTGGTAGCGATATTATAGGACATCAATCCCATTCCCCAGACGGACAAATAAGCGATATTGTCGTCTTCGGAAATGGCGATATTGCCAGGTGCCCCACCAATTGCTATGGAATCAACCATAGTATCAGTAATGGGGTCAATTATGGCGATTTTACCGGGGATATCAGCGTAGTTGCCGACACAGACGACATGGATTTTGCCATCGGGAGCTACCTTGAGATCAAAAGGATTTTTGGGAACATTGATTGTTTTGACAACCTGGTCGGTTGCTGGATTAATAACCTGTACTGTTCCCTGACCATAAGTCCAGTTTGAGCCATCAAAAGCGGTGTTGCATACATACATCTTGCCCTCATGCTTAATAATTCCGGTCGTTCCAACACCGGTTGTTATCGTGCCGACTACAGCTTTGGTGGCTAAATTGACTTTCAGCACTTTATTCGACATTGAGCAGGCGACATAAAGAATATTATCGTCATAAAACGCCAGATTAGTGGGATTATTACCGGCACCAAGGGCGATTGGGGTTTGAGATGTCCAGTCGTCCGTGTTAAAAATCATGATGTTGTTGGAACCCGAATTAACCACATAGAGAAAGCCATCTTTATAGACCAATTGATTAGGCCAGGTTCCCACAGTCGCCACATTATTATAGACCGTATCCTTTTCAAGGTCTATTACCGAAATGCTCTGGGCAGCGGAATTAAGCACAAAAACGGCAGTGGCAGTCTCGGGAGTCTCACTTTTCGTCGGTTCTTTTTCGCAGCCGACAAAGGAGCTGAGTGCCATTGCTAAAATCACCAAATACGCAAAATAACGTTTCATAAATACCTCCATTTTTTTGTTAAACACTATCAAAATCGTTTAGAATGTAATTTTTAAGGATAAACGCCATTCCCGACCAGGAATCGGCATGTTTTTAATCACACTGTATTTTTCATTAAAAACATTTTTGACCTGCAGTGCAAAATCACAGTTCACTTTCCAGAGAAGATATTTCAGATTTAGACCAACATCCGAGACATTGTAAGGTGGTAACGAATTTGCCCAGATATTGGATTTGTCAGTAAAGCGCCGACTGGTATAATTGTATTGATAATTCAAATTGATATTTTTAAAAGCTGAGGAAACATTCACGTTCATTGTGTGACGCGGACGGTAAACGAGGATTTTATTATACTCAGTATGAGATGGAGAAAGATTACGAGCAAGGAGATAAGTATAATTGACTTGCAAAGAGAGAAAATTTCTTAAAGGACGACAATTCAAGCTGTTTTCAACACCCCGAATCAAACACTTATCTACATTTTCAGGACGCCACTTGCCACTGTGCTCCTGCCAGATAATCAAGTCTTTCATGCGATTCTGGAAATAAGTGGATTCAAAAAACAAGCCGTTGATTAGAGGATATTGGAGACGCAAACCAGCATCCCAATCAAAACCATACTCAGGTTTTAAATCAGGATTGCCTTGCGTCCAGGCATCGGCAGGCCAATAGAGATCATTGAAGGTTGGCGCGCGGTAGCTCGTACCGATATTGAATTTAATGGAACTTTGCCAGCGCTCTCCGAAATTCATGATTGCCCCGATTTTCGGTGAGAGACGATAACCAAAATCCGAATATCTGTCCGCCCGCAGAGACGGAATGAGTGATCCGCTTTTAATAATTCTCATTATCCGAGGATGCCAAGTGTTTTCATTGACGACAAAAAAATAATAAGAAAGGCGCTGATGTTTATCGGCTTGCTGATAATTCCACATCTGGTCAGCTCGGAAACCACCACCATGGGTCAGAGAATTCTGCGCCTGTAAAACCGAGTGCATCTGAACCTCCAAACCATAGGTGTCCACCGTAAAGCGAGAATCCGTCGGGACGAGCATTTCGTCATTTTTATATCGATTCCAACTATTATGATAATAGACCTGCAAGCGTAAATCATTTAATAAGTTGAATACTTTCCCGGCATATAGAAAATTAACCTGGTTGGCGCGATCCCACATACGCGCCCGACGATAGAAATTATCGATAGAACCAGGGGCGCCACGTTCCGATTGATAATATTTCCAACTTAACTCCAGCGTTTGCTGACGATGTAAATCACCAAAGCGCATACCACTTTTAAGGAAAAAATCATGCGAACATATATCCGAATTTTTTCTCGTCTGGCGAACGCCATAAGGATCAGTATAACTAAAATTGTTAGCGGACTGCAAATATTTGTAAGAACTAATCAATGATATCTGCTGACGATTTAAAGATAGGTTGGATTCAATAGCCTGTGTATTGAAGGCGGCAAAAGTAATTTTCGCCGAACCTGATACTCCCTCTCTTTCCGACGGTTTACGAGTAATAATATTTATCACTCCCCCGATCGCATCAGAGCCATAAAGCGCAGAATTACCGCCGCGGACAACTTCGATTCGTTCAATGCCATCAACAGACAGTGAACTTAAATCAACTTGTCCGGTCTGAGGATTATTGATACGCTGTCCATCGAGCATAACGAGCACTTGTTCGGAAGTGGAACCGCGGAGTGAAATTGTCTTGGTATTACCGAGCCCGCCGAAGTCCTTTATAAAAACACCTTGTAGGTTCTGTAACGCTTCGGCAAGGTTTTGAGGATTACTCATTTCAAGGTCTTTATTTCGGATTACATCAACTGAAGCTGGTACTTCAGTAATAAGATTCTGTCCGCGAGTCGCGGTCACCGTCACCCCTTCCTTAAAAGTAATGGCTTCCGGTTGGAGATAACAGTTCAATTGTAGGCAGTCTCCAGCATGAATGTTGACGATATTGCTGGTAAAGTAGCGGTAACCGATTACTTCAATGCGAACCTGATACTGCCCCGGTGGTATTCTTCGAATACAATAATTCCCATTATCGTCAGTGGTCGAGCCAATATGAGTATCCTTAAGATAAACATTCGCCGCAATCAGAGGACGTTTAGTAACAGCGTCTCTCACCCAGCCGCATATCCTACCAGGTTCGGCAGCCGCAATGTTATTAGTAAAAACCATTAACACCATTAGGCAAAGTGTGGCGTAATTCATCCTCGCATTTTTCTAAATGTTCACTCCTAACGAAAATTTGTACATACGTCCCGGCTCTGCTGTCCCATAAACTTTCATATAATCGGCATTATTGAGATTAGTTATCTCAAGGGTAGAGGTCCAGTTTGCTCCAAGTGACTTAAAATGGTAATTAATGTTCATATCAATCAGTTGATAAGCTGGCAACCACTGGGTATTAGCCGGTCTGGTATAACGCAAACCGACATAGTGATAAATGACATTCCATTCAATTCTCTTTAGACGCACCGTCGTTGTTAAATCGAGCTTATTCTGGGGACGGTAAATAATGAATTTGTTGTAGCGATTAGGATCATTGCTTTTATCGAGGGCTTTCATATAGGTGTACTCGCCATTGAGCACAACTTTACCTTTTAAGAGGGTCAGGGTAAGCGAAGTCTCAAGTCCCTTAGTGCTAGTCTTAGCGATATTCTTTGGTGTCCAGAGATTATTTACAGCCGGATCCTGTGCCCACAAAATTAGGTCAGTAACATCATTACTAAAGTAATTTGCTGTGGCTGTTAGAAACTTCCAGCAGAAGGTCATACCGATATCATAGTTATATCCATTTTCCGGCTTCAAGTCAGGATTTCCAATTGCGAAAGCATCCCGCGGCCAGTATAAATCATTAAATGAAGGAGCCTTGTAAGATTTAGTGACATGAGAGATTAAACTAAGGTTTAATTTGCCGGAATGAGTGGCAGACAGGCTTAAGCGCGGGCTAAATGCCTGCTCAAAATCGGAAGGAGCATCATATCGCAAAGCCACTGAGGCATTTAGTTGAGAAAAGAAGAAATTCAGTTGCTGCAAATAATCAATCGAGGAATGCGCACTATGAGTTATCCGTTCTTTTTTCCCGACATCGGTACTTACGATATTATCTTTCCTGAAAGCGTAACCGTAAGAGAGTCTTAGATTCCTGAAAAGCGTGCCACTCTGTTGTAATTCAAGACCAATCGCCGTATTATCATGATTGCTGTGGACGGGCACTATTCCTTCTGGATCATCAAATTTGGTATTGAAAAAGAGGTAATAGAATTGCGTTTTTAGCGAGAAATCCCTGAATAAGGTTTTTCTATCGTAAGTCAGATTAAGAGACTTGTTTGTAAAACGGATCTGTGCCTTTGGGGTTGGATTATCTATCATCCCGGGCGTCCCGTTATCGGCTTTATAAAAATAGGCTGAAGCATTCACAATTTGGTCTGTAGGCAAATTCAGTCCGGTTTTGAAGAAAACATCATAAGAGGATTGATGATTATTCTTCAGTTCTTGCCGTTTGTCGTAAAAATCAGTGTAGGTAAAATTCCCATCCCATAAATCCCGCTTGTAGGTCAAGATGTAATTTAAATTATTGCGTGTATAGGAATTGCTGAGACTCAGGATTTGGCGATTATAAGAACCATAGGTAGTTCGCATGCCCAGACCAAATGCCTTCGCTTGAGAATTGGTATTATTTTGATTAAGCCGTTTGGTTTTTGTGGTAATTAATATGACCCCACCAACGGCATCAGCGCCATATTGAGCAGAACGCCCACCCCGTAATAATTCTATTTTTTCTATATTCTCAATGGAAAGAGCAGCGACATTGACGCCAATTGTACCAGGACTATTCAACCGCTGTCCATCCATGACCACAACTACTTTGGAAGAACTCACATCCCGCAGGGAGATTTCCCCCTCTGAATTGACATATACGCCGGTAATAGTCTTGAGGGCATCCCCAACATTTTCACAATTATTTTTCTTAAAATCCTCTTCTGTCAATACCACCTCTGCTGTTGATTTTTGCTCTTTTTGTTCTTCAGCCGCAATAATCTGGTGATAGACAACACATAATAGGATCAGACTTCTTAGAACCACTCCGTAAATTTTGCTCTCCATAATTACTCCTTTTAAAATATTACTAATTTATTTGATTATCTCATACAACTTTTCAGCATAGTTGTCGAAATCATAGCCATTCACTTCCTGGAGACGTTCAATCCAATCCAGTGGAAAAACATCGGCGCCTTGAATTGCTCCACATATACCGCCCACAATTGCCCCAATTGTATCACAGTCGCCTCCCATGTTAGCAGCAATTTTAACGGCTTCAACGGGATTGCCATTGGCTATTTTGACAATCGCCAGACTCGTTGGTACCGTTTCAGACATTTGCACTCCAGTTCCAACCAAATCATAGAGTTTTTCCATCTGTGCCGTACGATCAAAAGAATCGTTTATTATTTGCATTGCCAGTTGTGTACGCTGAATAATTGAAGCACCGTACCAGATGTTTCCTCTTTGCAAACCAAGTTGAGCCGCTTCTAATGCTTTCTCAATTAACAAGTCCAAATTGGCGTCTTCCATGAGACCAACTCCAATTGCCATTGCCACCGCTGCCGAGCCGGCAATCGCTACATTAGTATAATGGGTAGGCATACAGGCTTTTTCGACCGCATCAACCGTCCGCAGTAATTCTCCCCGTCCATAAATACCAACCGGAGCAATGCGCATAGCAGCGCCATTAGTATCACCAATTTTCCCGGAATCAGATATCGATTTACCAGAACGAATGGCGTTCAAAGCACGCAAAGAACTTGGACCCACCAGCAGTGAAGAAAAGGCATTATTAGCTTCTGCCCACTCAATTAAACGCCGCGCAATATCTTCCGGGTCTACTTTCCCTTTTGCAATAATCGAATCTGCCAGTATCAACGTTTGCTGAGTATCATCAGTCACTTGCCCCGCTATCAGCCCATTATGCAAAATATGATTAGGTGGTGCTGGCAGAAATTTATCAATATAACCAAATACGTCTCGAATTGTCTGGGGACTCATCATTGAGGAAGGCATCCCCATTGCGTCACCAGCTGCTACACCAATTAGACATCCTTTGATTCCATTAATGACATTTTTCATCACTTTTCCTATGGCTATTCGCTTAATTTTCCCAATAAAAAAGTCGGAACCCGTATTTTTTGTTTTATCTCTTCAAAGGCTTTTTCATGACAGGAGACAAGGACACAGGTAGATGGACCTCCTGATTTAGTCAGGTTAATGGCAACATTCGTGGCAGAATAAAAGGTTAATCCCGCAGTCTGGGCTAATTGATTGGCTTCAAAGGCTACCCCATGAGATCCGACAGGTAAAATATCATGAACTCCGTCAATTTTAAGTAGGTTAATTACATCTTTATGATGCACTATTTCGGAATCGTCTTGACGAACTGTATCCTCAGGAGCCGATTTAGGTTTTCCAATACATAATATCAGATCGCTCGGTTGAGAACTTCCTGGTCTAAAATCTTGTTGCTTTACTAAACCAATTATAACCGTACCTATCCCCGTCATAATAGTCGGTACGTTATCTTCAGTACTACCGGATAACGGAAAAGTCTCCGGCAAACCAGCATCTTTTAACTCATCTCTAATTCCAGCAATAATTTCCGCTCCCACTCCCTCCATCTTAGTGGTCAACATATCAAAAGCAGCAACTGGCGTGGCACCCGCAGATAAAATCTCCAATAGAGGTACTCGAATTGCAAAGCGACCCAATTGGTACGCCGGGCAATAAATCGTATCACCTTGTAATGGACCTATGCCACCATCTGAGTCCACCGCAATAATCAGGGCAAAATCACCCTGCAGGTTAATTTTGGTAAGGTCACGAACTTGATATATTCGTTCGCTACTGTACATTTTTGACCTTAATTCCAGATATAAATTTGAAAGGGTTTTGTGGTACATATCAAGCCCCTCATTCAGACGGTTTATTAGTCAATTCAACATAAAACTTACTCTTATCGCCACGTAAAATGGTCTTCACAAATTCGAGAGTCTCGCCAGTTTTTATTTTGGAAACTCGTTCTAATAGAAAAACGGCATCGCCTTCGTTTATTTCTAAAAACTTCGCTTCATATTTCGTAGCCTTGACCGCCTGCAGAGTCTCAAAAGCATCACATACTTCCAGGTTATACAACTCTTTAATGATTGCGAATAGAGATTTTTCTTCAAAATTTTTATGAATCAAATCCGGCACAAGTCGTGGCGAAAGGTACGAGGTCTGTAGCGACATAGGTAGATCATCTACATACCTTAAGCGTTGAATTCTGTATATTTTCTCACCACTGGCTACATTGAGTCTTTTAGCAATGGCGTCTGGCGCAAGAACTTCTTCTTTCTGGAGCATCTTAGTATGAACAATTTTATTCATTCCCAGCATCTCAGCCGAGAAACTAAGAGCAGCCACCATACTAGAAGTAATCCTTTTATTAGCAGCAAAGGTGCCTTTGCCCTGCACCCTGTACGCAAGCCCTCGGTCCACTAAATACTTAAATGCTCGTTGAATAGTATTGCGGCTAATGCCGAGCTCTTGACTGAGTTCGTTTTCAGAAGGCAGTAACTCGTCTGGTTGAAATTTTCCACTTTCGATTAAATCAACCAACGCCTCCTGCAATTGATAATAGACAGGTATTATGCTGGTTTTATCAATTTTAATTTCCGTAACCATAACTGCGACCTCGATTGATTTGATAATATAACTCTTTTTTTATCCATCTCGTGCGATTATCATTAAAAGTAACTGTGACAGATAGATGAATAGAATTTATGCTGGTGATTATGTCTGGATTAATTTCAGCACCCCAGATTGGGTTTATCTTACTTACTTGACCAACGTTGGAATAATTCGCCCACAAAATACGTTCCCCTGGATATAAAGTAATTGCCGTGTCTCCTTGAATAGTTTTTCCTGCAAAATACCAGATCGGATTAAATAAAATTTCTGGATCATAATCAATATTGATTTGAACGGGCAAATCAATCGGGTTGCCAATAGATTTTAAAAATATTTTATCCCTGTTCGCTGTTGAGGATCCATCAGAATAAATCAATTTGCCCTGTCGTTTTAGGTCATTATCTGACCAGAGATTATCAAGCATACATTCCAAAGCTTGAAGACGATCCATAGAACGACGAGGAGTCAACTCTAAAACACTATCGTTCTCAATAGCTTTAAGCTGTAGTTTCACCATGTTCTGATCATCGACAGTCATCAAACCATATTCCTGGATACCACCACTATGAATATCGCAATCTTTAATTGCACCACCAGTTGAACCCATAACTAAATAGCGAATACCATCAATAATTCCGTCGTCTTGATCATAATGAAAATGACCAGCAACTACAGCTATTACAGGATACCGACGCAATAATTCATGCACCCTGTACCAATTAGACCACGAATACCAATGGGGATGATGAACAACTACAATAATACCACGACTCTTTTTATGAGATTCAAGATCATTTGCAAGCCATGCTAATTGTTCATCGGAAATTGAGTTTAGAAAAATCGAACCCCAGCGAGGATCTGTATGTAAATTCTCTAAGCTGTACAGGGCAATAAAATGAAATCCACGATAATCAAAAGAATAATAAAGTCGTGATTGAAATGGCATATCGAGTTTACGACTTAATTGCACAAGCCATGTCTCGCGACTATGATCTGTCGAAAGAGGTTGATATACTGGTGGATTTACATCATGGTCACCTGCTGCGATTAACCAAGGTAGACCAGAACTCTTCACAATCTTCGCCACCTTTTCAAATTGAGTACGATATTCTTCCATACTTTTCACATTTTTAATACTTTCGACCATATCGCCAACATGGATGATTAAATCAGGATTCCAGGCGATAATCTTTTTCACAGCTGAATCCAACAAGACGACGGCATCGTCAGGATGGTAAGTACCCGTCTGGTCACCAATTAGTCCGACTTTCAAGATGGAATGATGTTCGTGACACTGCTGAGATAGCAACAGAGTCAGTAGTGTCAGCCCGATTAGCCAAAGATGATGATATTTCCCGTTGCTTGTACTTTTTAGCTGGTATTGTTGTCTGGTTGTCCTCACAAGTTGTAATTTAAACCAATAACTAACCAATGTCAAGAAAAATAAAAAAATCCCTCAAATATATCTGTCTTCCCGACCTAAACGGTCATACCAAATCTTCGAGAATCAAGAACATGCACCTGTAATTTTAAGACCTAAAAATATTCTTCAAGTTTTTTCTACTATCATCAATATTACTGGGGTTCTACCCTTTTCTTCATTCTGACAAAATGTAATTTATGGTAAAATTATAAGTTTACCTGAAATTCCTGAACGGTTTGGAACGAAAGCCTATGGTAAAGCCGAAAAGCATTTGAATTATCATATTCCACATCCAGTACAATCCAGGTGGCACCTACTTCTCGGGCTACCTTTTCTGTAAAGCGCATCAAATGCTTTCCAATCCCCACTTTTTTAAATCGATTGCCAGTCGCAATGTTGCTTAGATAGAATTCCCCCTCACCTAAAGTTCCAATCGTGCGATTGAGTTTCAATAGACTGGGCAGTGCTTTTATAAAATGCTCACGTAAAGGGCGAAATAGCAATAATCCAGTTCGAAAATTTTGCTCTTTTTTTATATTTGAATCATAACCAAGTACCATTCCAGCAGCGATATTATCGAGCAAGGCTATCGTTACATGTTCATGACTAAAAAGATTATCCGGTAATGTAAATAATTGCGCTAAGCAGCTCCGAATTTTAGGGCCGAATAATTCCGTGAAATAATTACTGACATTAAAAATAAATCAGTAAAAATGTCCTTATCGGCAGGCACTGCTTTACGAATGGAAATTGTCTTCATTTTGTTTTCTTTATTAGAGAGTTTTACAACAAAGCATTGAAATAGTCTGCCCTCTTAACCTGCCTCAAATGGAAGTAAAACCGATTATCAACCACTATTTCACTTATCGCCTGTAAAGAATTGCATAATGTTCGCCATTAATTGAGTGCGCTGTTTGTCAGAAATAACCGTTTCAAAGGGAAAACCAAGGGCAACAATTTTGTACTCCCCGTCATAAATAACACCGGCACTGAACTGATTCTCGGTATACCTCAAAATGACTCTACCGGTAGTATCAACTGGTTCGACAGCATCAGGTGCCTCAACTGTGTAAATTTGCGGATGACAGGAAGTATTAAAGTACAGTATTTCATTTTTAGGCAACCATTTACCGTCGGGAGCAAAGCATTCACCGCGCTTAGCAGCGTGGTGAGTCACCCATTTGTATTTTAAAATTTTTTGGGCAAACCTGATGTCAGTGCTGTCATTTGAAGCAAATAGATCAGTCCCGATATAAGCTCCGGAGACGAAAAGTTTCCCTTGCCGACTGCAAAAGTCCTGAAGTATTTTTTGAAGTTTGGTAGGAAAAGTCTTAAAGTCACGGAATTGGTTATTGGGTGATGCTGTTTCCTTCTCTTCTCCCAAAATCAAGTCAATTATTGGATATTTCGATAGATCAACTTTCCCATCCATGACTGCCTCATCGCTGACAGTACAGAAAGAATAGCCAGCAGCACGCAAAGCTGAGCCATGCACAAATGAAAAATCGAAAGTATTACCCGGAATGACGGTCGTTTCCCAATTGGCACTACTGGCGCCCCAGCCAGGACGGTCATTAGTTGTCCAGGGTGATTTCGGGTCAAAATCAAATTGAGTACCGGTGTAGTCCAAATCAAATAGGTATGGCACTCCCTGGTCATAAAATCCCGCGATACCGGCAAAAGTTGGGGAATTGACTGTTGCCGGGGCACAGACCCGATCGAAGCCATTAATTATTAAAACGGTCGGGTTATCATTTTCAAGATAGCATACTGAGAGAATTTCGGAGGGAAAACTTTCGCCACCTTCATTAACAGCAGTTACCTTAAAACTATAAATGACGCCGGGTTGCAGATTCTTCAAAACGGCACCTGGTTGTTTGACAACAGTCCCGTTATCAAAACCGCCATCATCGCGTCGAGTATAAACGATATATTTAGTTGGTCGAGCACTTCTTTCGAGCGAATCGAGAACAGGCTGCCACTTTAATCGAACACTTTTAGGCTCCGTTAACACCGCTTGAAAATGAGAAACCGACAATGGTTGAACGACATAATCCGATTGATTCTGGGTCGCTATAAATTTCAGTATGCCCTTATATATCGCGCGACTGACATCAAAGCGAAAACGAGGATCAAGCGCATATTGCATATCATTAAAATTCTGGTGAGAGAGCAATTCTAAAAGCATGGCGGGAACATTTGGCCGAAAAGCTTCACTATACTGCCGGTTAAACAGCTGGCGGCGTTTCCAATTAGGTTCCCATTTAGCGCGAATATCGTCTACAATTTGAGTTTGGACAATGTCAGCCAGGTCGCGATTGACATAGCGTGATATTCTATTCGGAAAAACTAAAGCCGAGTCAAAATCTTCGATGCTATAAATTGAAAGCGTCCCAATAATATCCTTGTAAGCAATGCCAGCGTCAGTATGAAAAGCCAGCGATAGGTCAATCGGGATACCCAAACCACGATGGTTACGATCTTTATTCGGTCCACAAGGTTTACCATTTAAATAGTTAACCCACTCGCCACGGCTTTGATAATCATCAACATAGTCATCCTTTTCATTATTCAAACTAAAAACCAGTGTATCGGGAAAACCAGCATATTGCAAATAATAACGAGCTGCTTCCATAAAGCGCGGCCGCCCACTACTCGTGCCTCCTCGACTGATATTGCCCATCCCCCCACCAAACCGCACCGCATCGGCACAAATCAATCTGCCATTTTCTTTACTATCAAGGGTGAGTTCTACGCAACCAATTTGAGGATTACAACCTGCTTTGAAATGAAATCGTCCCAGATAAATCCAGGTGCCTCCCCCAATTTGCTGATTAACGGCAAATTCGGTCTTACCACCACTGTGATAGACTGTATAATGAGCATCAGTAACGCTATTTGAATCACTTTGGTAGGCAATATACACCGCATATTCACCCGCTTCAGGAATTACCGGAATCCATTGAATTCGAGCGGAATTGTTCGAATCACTGATAAAAAATCGGCTGGTTCCTAAAGAAAACGGATTGACCCCGACTGGATAAGGCGGGTTACCAATAGCAAATCCGCTTTTCGTTTGTGTTAATAACAATTTTTCTGTTTCACGGTAAAGGCTGCCTTCACTCGAGCCATCATTATCAACAATGACTTCATTGGTCTGTATATCACGTTCTCGCGGAATAAAGGTATAAGCGCCGGCATTCTCCAACATAGGCAAAAGATATGGCAAAACAAACGAGGTTGGTAATAAGTCCTCGACAGTCTCAAAAAGCCGCGGTCTCTGCCACTCCCAGCGTTCCATTCTCTGATTCCAGTACCAGCCGTGACTCGCCCATAAAGCGAGATTATATCCCGCCAGACCTTTGGTTGGTTGATAAGGTTTGCTAAGCGACCGTACAATCGCTGGGGGACGCACGCCAGGCTTTGCCAATCTCTCGTGATCATAATCCTCAACCCGGCGACGAAAATGATTTGGAATTAATTGTTCAATAGGTTGCTTTAAGCTATAAATTACCAGCGCATCATGTCGATAACGCCAGCCCAATTGCTTGCGGAGCGCAGTGTAAATCTCTGCAGTGTTTTCGGGACGGAATGGAATATAGGCAAAATAGTCGTTCAAATAGACTGCAATTTGACGTCTGGCGCGGTCATATTGAACCTTTTCAATACGCACCTGAGGGTAAATAGTGACCGGTATTCCCTTTTGAATGCATTTTGTTAAAAATTTCTCTACCCGCCGATGAATATCCCGTTCGGCACGCGAATATTGGCGGTAATCGTAATGGGGCGCACCTTTTGAAGTTATTAAATGGGCACAGCCACTAAAGAACAAAATACTCAGGATTACTCCTATAATCATCTTTTTCATAATCAATCCGTCATTTTTCTTCTGATAACTTGGCTTTCAATTCGTAGCAAAATAGCAATATTCCACTAGCCAATATAAATACATCCTCAATTATACGACGCCAGCTAACTATACTGCCAGTTTCCTTTAATGTGAAGCAACCACATTCGATATTAAGCCCCCGGAAAATGGCGCTGGCTATCATAAAAATAAACGCTAAAGTTAGAACACTCATGATAAAGGCTGCCGTTTCTACCCAAATTCCCAATAAAAGTAGGAATCCTATGATCAATTCCAGCCAGGGCACAATAATCGCAAAAATATTGACGGTCTCGACCGGAACCAGACGATAGTTGTAAATCACCCGGGCAAATTTGTCAGGCTGAAAGATTTTATCCAGCGAAGCATAAACGAAAATGAACCCCAAGCAAACCCGCAAGATTACAACAATTATTTCTTGAACTTTGCCTTTGTCAATCATGGTTGCCTCCCTTTGACAATGGGATTATGGTGGGCTTGCCATTCTTCCCAGCCACCATAATAAAAATAGACATCACGGAAACCCATTTCGCCCAGACGCACCGCTAAATCGATGCTCTGTGAACAATTTAGACCCTCACAATAAGTGACAATTTTCTGATTGGGATCAATCTCGACTAAATTAGCAGTCCTGGCGATAAAATCATCATAGGGTAACGAAAAAGCGCCTGGAATATGTCCGGCACAATAATCGGCATATGAACGGGTATCAAGTAAAAGTATCTGCGCTTCTTGAAGCATTTGAGTAAGTTCCGTTAGGCTAACTTCAGTAATAGCATGCAAGGAAACTGTAGTGGCCGTTGTTTTTAATTCACGCCGTGGAATGAACAGTGGAACTTTCTGAGTAACCTCCCCTATTCTAATAACTCTAACGGGAGTTAACCAAGGGATACCTTTTGGCGTAAGAAAATCATAGCATAAACTGATAACGCAGACGACAATCAGGAGTATGCAACTACGCCGCAAGAGTAACAATACGATTTTCTTCATAAGCACCTCGTTTTCATTGCAATTCGAAATGCCAATAGCATCATTTGTTTTTCAACTAAAAGCATATAAATTTTTTAAATTAAAAACAAATTGAATTTTATGGCAAACCGAAAAATCCAGACTCTAATCATCATATTTTGGATCCTCATTACTTGTTTTTCATGGTCAGTTGCAGGAAGTATTGTTGACACACCCCTTGCCCAGCTTACTCCAGCTCAAAAAGCATGGCTGGTAGATGAACGCCAAAAAGCATGGAGTTTCTACTCACAGGAATTATCAATATCTCAGGATAAAACCGTCCCGGCTTTCAATCTGGCTTTTTTAGCTTTTTTAGACGATAAATTTGATATAACACAACGTTATTTAGACTTATCCTTAGCCCAAAATCCGAACTATGGACCGGCGCTTCTTCTACGGGCTCGTCTCTTGTATCAACAAAACCAGGTCAGTCTGGCGCTTAAAACTATCACCCAGGCACTTAAATATCATCCTGCTTCCTATTTGCCCGCATATTACCGGGGTTTGATGAACATGGAGCAGGGCAACTTGTCCCAAGCAGTGAAAGATTTTATCCTGACTCTTGATATAAACGATAAATTTTCACCGGCTTATGTTCCTCTGGCACGTCTCTATTTAAGAGAAGGCAGATACAACGAAGCCGGTAAAATTCTCGAAAAGGGTTTAGCCACATCTTATGATGCTGAAATTATATTGACCTTAGCCGAATATCATGCCGCCATTAAAAACGAAAAAAGCGCCGCTCGATACTACTGCCTTTTCGTCTACCTTTTTCCTTCTCATCCCGCATTTAATAAAGCCCAGAAGTGGCTGAATGACCATGATATTAAAAATACCAATCCACCCGGATTTTCTGCCTTACCCAATCGTAAATTGAGCAGCATCGATTTTATCGTCGGAGAAAATTACGTTTACAATGTCCATTGGGGACCTATCAAAGTCGGTGAATTAAATACTGTCATCGCTGAAAAATTGAATTTTCAAGGACGTCAGGCATACAAAGTCATTTTCAGTTTAGACTCCAACCCCGCTCTAGAATTCATCGCTTCGCTCCACAGCGACTATATCACCATTGTCGATGCGGTTACCAAGCAGACCGTTCAGCATTTTCTGCATGTCCGCGAGAATCGCCTTGTCTATGAAAAAGTTTATGATTTTCTGCGTGAAAGTAATAAGTTCGTTTGTCGCACAATCAATGAAGATGGTTCAATTGACATTTTGGAGAAATATCTACCAGAAAATGCTATTGATGGTACCTCGATTCTTTTTTATTCTCGTCAGGTTGTTAATGACAAACGTTCGGAAAGAATTTTGACGATTATTGATGAAAATTTCGTAATCTCTGACATTGTTTATGAAAATAAAAGTGAACCAGTGACAGTCAGGAACAGAATCGAACCAGGAATCTTAATTAGCGGCGAGAATTACTATAAAGGCATCGTCGGGTTTACTGGTAAATTCCGAGGCTGGTTTCGCAATGACCCTACCTTTTTGCCTATTCAAGCTGATTTCGAAATCTGGGTAGGACGTATTGCGATTACCATGGCTTCCGAAGAGGAACAAGAAGCTCATCGTTATGCAAGGTGATTTGCAATGATTAGGGCGCGTAGAAAAGATATTTTTCCGCTGAACCTATTAGGAATATCAATTTTTCTGATAATGTTTACCAACTGTTCTCTCGTCAAACATCAGATTTTCAGTTCTGCGGGTAATTTTATGATAACGAGTATGAACAGTCTTTATCAGGAAGATGACTTACAGCTTGCGGAACGATTCTTTAGCAGCAATTTGAAATTAATCGAACTTTTAGCAATTCAGGAGCCCAATAATCGTGCCATCAATTTAGTTGCCGGACAAGCATTTGGGGCCTATGCAATGGCTTTTGTCGATGATTATGATCCCGAGCGAGCAACTCGTTTATTTCAACGTGGCTTAAATTATGCGTTGCGTGCCTTGCCGCCTGCTCACCAATTCGATCAAACAATTACACCGGCTGACTTGGAGAAAAAGTTGAAGAATTTCAAGGTCAAAGATGTTCCGGCGCTGTTCTGGATAGGATACAACTGGGGCTCGGCAATTTTGCATAATTTAGACCAGCCAGAATACATAGCCGACCTTGCCAAGGTAGAGATGATTATGCATCGCGTCCTGGAATTGGACGAAAAATACAATTTCGGTGGCGTTCACCTCTTTTACGCTAACTACTACGCTGCTCGTCCCCCTTTTCTTGGTGGCGATCCCGTAAAAGGAAAGGAGCATTTTGAGCGTAGTTTGGTACTGACCGCCAATCGCTTTAACCTTACGAAGTACTATTACGCACGTTATTATGCTGTTCAGACGCAGGATTTGGGACTTTTTGATAGCCTTTTAACTGAAATCATTAACACAGACCTTGATCAATATCCCGAGATTCGTCTTTTTAACGCCATTGCTCGTCAAAAAGCACTTTTATTGTACCAGGAGCGAGAAAATCTTTTCGATATTGAATCACAATCAGAATTACCCCTTAAAGAAGAGTGACTATGACTAATATTAAAAGTTTCTTAGTTTGCTTTGTGGTACTGTTCAATCTGGCGTGCTTTGCCCAGGAAGTTTATAATGTCAAGATGGCCACCGTCGCCCCGGAAGGCTCCAGCTGGATGCGTGAATTTCGTTCCTTCGAAAAAGAATTATCAGCCCAAACTAACAATCGCTTGAGATTCAAGGTTTATCCCAATGCTGTTCAGGGTGGCGAGAAAGATGTACTGCGTAAAATGCAGATCGGGCAGATCGACGCTGGTAGTTTCACCGGTGTAGGACTGGGTGAAATTGTTCCTGAAGTCAGAATTTTCGACTTGCCCTTTCTTTTCCGTTCAAGCGAAGAGGTTGATTATGTTGGCGACGCTCTCTTGCCGCAATTTCAGCAAAAATTCAGCGCCAAAGGTTATTTTTTAGTCGGCTGGGGTGAAGTCGGCTTTGTCTATCTATTGACAAGGAATCCTATTACTCAGCTGAACGACTTCAAGAATGTCAAAATGTGGCTCTGGAAAGGTGACCCATTAGCACGTGCAACCTTCGATGAAATGCACATCTCTGCTATTCCACTGGATATTACCGATGTTCATACTTCCCTTCAAACTGGTTTGATTGATGGGGTATATATTTCACCGTACGGAGCTCTTGCTTTACAATGGTACGCCAAGACCAAGTATATGCTCAATTACCCTCTGACTAATTCGATTGGTGCGGTTCTGATTACCACTAAAAAATTAGAGAGCATTCCACCTGATATACGGACTATTTTTGTTAGCAAGACCAAGGATTATATGCGCAAAATCGTTCTGGGCAGTCGGCAAGAAAACCTGGAATCAATTAAAGTGCTCGAGAAAAACGGCATCAAATTAGTCAATCCCCAAAATCAGGCTGCGATTGCTGAGTTTGAAGCAGCCGGTGTCAGGACACGTGAAAAACTGGTCGGGCAACTTTACTCCCGTGAGTTGTTACAGCAGGTTCTGCAGTTATTAGACGAGTATCGCAGTGCTCACAAGAATTAGACTTGTAATCGAAAAATTGGTGACCTTTCTGGGAGTCTTTTTCTTACTATCGCTGGTTATTCTCGCCTTTCTACAGGTTATTCTGCGGAATTTCTTCAGCGTTGGGTTCAACGCTGTCGAAGAATTAATGCGCAACGGCGTCTTATGGATTGCATTTTCGGGGGCAATATTGACGACCTTGCGTGGTAAACATATCGCTATCGACATAATTCCGCGAGTTCTGTCTCGGCGTTATCAAAGAGTTCTTAATGCTATTATTAATCTTATCGCAGCTCTTATCTGTTTTATATTGAGCTGGCTTTCTGTCCAATTTTTATGCCTTGAAATCAACATGAATTCGAAAGTCGCCGCCCATATTCCTGCCTGGTTAGTCGAATTAATTATTCCGGTTGGATTTTTTCTATTAGCAATCAGTTTTTTCTTAAAAATATTCGATAATCCTGAAACGATAGGGCATTGATGGCGCTGTTGATTCTTCTAATTATAATCTTGCTGCTCATCGTAGGTCTACCTCTTTTCACAGCCATTGGCATCTCCAGCGTGCTGCAATTCGCCAATTCCGGTATCAACCCGATGGTTGTAATCGTAGAATTGTACCGGCTGGCATCGGCTCCTACCCTCCTTGCCATTCCCTTATTCACTTTAGCCGGTTATGTATTAGCAGAGAGCAAGGCACCGCAGCGCTTATTGAATTTAGCCGATGCCTTTTTAGGCTGGATGCCAGGTGGTTTAGCCATTGTCTCCCTAATTACATGTGCCATTTTCACTTGTTTCACTGGTGCTTCGGGAATCACGATAATTGCTATCGGTGGTTTGATTTACCCCATTCTCCTGAATAACAAATATTCTGAAAAATTCACGCTGGGTTTAATAACTTCTTCTGGTAGTCTTGGACTGTTGTTTCCGCCGAGTTTGCCTTTGATATTATATGGCATTGTGGCTTCAGTTTCGATTGACCAGCTATTTTTAGCTGGCATTTTGCCTGGCATTATTTTGATTGTGATTTTGTCGCTATATGCAATTTATCAGGACAAATTTCGCTTGCCTGAACAGCGTCGTTTCTCTTGGCGCAAATCACTGGCTGCCCTGAAAGAGACCCTCTGGGAATTGCCCATTCCTATTATCATTATAGGCGGTATTTATGGCGGCTTGATTACGGCAGTGGAAGCTTCAGCGGTAACAGCTTTTTATGTCCTCGTAGTCGAATTTTTCATAAAGCATGATTTGAGTGTAAGGCGTGATTTAGTACGGATTATTCGAGATAGTGTACAACTTATTGGTGGAATACTCATTATTTTAAGTTGTTCCATGGGTATGACTGCTTTTCTAATTGATGCCCAGATACCGCAGACTGCCCTACACTGGATTCAGTCTTTTATCTCCTCCAAATTGGCATTTCTTTTACTATTGAACATCTTCTTACTGATAACTGGAGCACTACTTGACATTTTCTCAGCAACAATCATCGTTGTGCCACTGATTGCACCAATTGCACTAAGTTATGGTGTCAATCCGGTTCATTTAGGCATTATTTTTTTGGCTAACCTGGAAATAGGCTATATCACCCCGCCTATTGGATTGAATCTCTTTATCTCCAGTTTTCGTTTTAATCGCTCAATCACGGACCTTTATAGAATAAGTCTACCTTTTTTACTGCTGATGCTTTTTGCGCTTATCCTAATTACTTATATTCCCGACATAAGCCTGGCACTTGTCAAACTATTGCAATAAATCTGCGTTTGCTAACGAAAAAGAAATAAACCTTTTATGATTTCAGACCAGCAAATAAGAAATATTACTGCTGTTGCAGGTATTTGATGAGTTTGTCTGCTCGAGTAATAATCTCCGCGGATTCCTTTTCTAAATCCAGTACGACCTTATTTTCTTCATAGGAGCCGCGCACGGCGTAAAAATCAGAATCACGAACTGCCTGGTCTCCGTCAATACCATAACTGATGCGACTGTTCTGGTCAAATTCTTTATATATATCTTTCAAAATAAGTTTGTTCAACTTGACAGTTTCGTCTTTCCAGTCTTTGACAATTTGAACCAAATGCTGCAGCGTAATCTGCTCCGTCGCGAATCTAATTTTTATCAACTTTAGAATATAACTCCAGGCAAGATTCGGATAATCGTCATGAACCTTAGTTAATTCCTTGCGCATGGCTGCCGGCGATTTGATTTTCTTTTGTTTGACTGCCTCAAGAATATTCGTCAGATGCTTTTGAGGAGCATACATTCCAGCTAAATCTAACCAGTTATCCATATCTGGAGATGTATCTATTAGAATAGAATCCAGATTGGGAGTCTTATTTTGAGTCAGTAATGGTTCCAGACGATTAACGACTGCAAATCCCAGGCATACTTTAATGCTCATTTCATAATTATTGATGTAATCGCGGATTTGATTGCGTTTGAGCATTACTCCCTGATAGCTGGCATAGGGTTGGTCGGCAGGCGCAGCGGCATCGATTTTTCGTAAGACTTCGAGACCTTTCAGGAGTTTATTAATAACGTATGGACCGCGAAAATCGAAGTTGATTAAATCGTATTTATCCGGGGTTTTGCGACGGTCACGGCTTGCCCATTTAGAGGTATCGCGTCGCGTGCCACCCGTAAAGAGGTTTTTCCCGGGATATAAAATGCTTTTGCCATCAGATTCAAATATATAGGAAAAGGGTAAATCCGAGGTATCAAAATTGCTATAATGTTTACCGATGACGACTGAGAATATGCCTACCCGAGCAGGCCAGAGCATATACGAAAATGATCCCGTTTTTGCACCGCGTTCTAAAACGCCTTGATGTACCGGTCCAATTTTGTACATGTGATTGCTCTGGTTGGTGCCGCTACCAGCATTAAAAAAGGAAGTCATGGCAGCAATTAGCAGTGTGGATTTGTGGTGAGTCACGGTGTACGGTCCCGCAAAAAGACTTACCGCTTCACCGTGGAACCCCTCGCAATTGGCGAAGAAAGCCGAATTTTCGGCAGAAAATTGTTTACCCAGTCGCACACCCTGCCCGACGAAACATTTTTCTAAAATCACACCATTTTCGACTCGTGAACCTTGCAGCACAATAAAATGTTTGGCAACTACGCCAACTCCGATATAAGTCGAGTCAGCCTGGCAGCCAATTATTGTGCCGTCTTCCAGAGAAAAAGCACCGTCCAGCGTCACATATCCACCGATTGTCAAATTTTTCAGAATATTACAATCGACCAGGCGTGCTCCCTGCTTTACGATACCGACGGAGGCTTTCTTTGCGGCGACATAAACGTCAATGAGCTCATTCAGACGAGTTTGTAGTTCACGGTCGTGTTGGTAAGTAACTTGCAAATAGGCAATCTGAGCGGTGAGTTGGTCATAAATTTTCAGGGTTCTGCCACCACCCTCATTTAAGATATCCAGTTCAGTCCCGTTCCCAAAGGTTGTCTCTCCAGTTACGGATAACTCGGTGACATTTTCGATGACGACATCATTTTCTATGACGTAATTTGAAAGATTATTGACATGTGAAATGCGAACTATATCGGAAATGGTACAATTGTGGATATAACTATGATCAATACCGCAGGTTTTTTCGACGCCATCGGCTACTTCGATGGTACCGGATAAATTGCCGAGCTTGACCGTTCCCGAAAAATGAACATCACGAATTTTATCGGAAACGAACTTTTCGGTCACTAATACTTTTTGCCAATCCTCACAGTAGCAATGTTGCATTTCGAGGAGTTTAATTTCGTTCGCTGTTAGCTGTCGATATGCCATATATTTCTCTCAGTTTAGTGGTGGTAGATTTGCGATAGTTTGACGTTCGATATCTTTAAAATATTTGACCGTACCCACTTTCAACTCCAGGGTCGCCTCTTCATCGCAAACTATTATTCCATGTTGATGTAATTGCAGCATTGAGACCGTCCACATATGATTGACACCTTCTTCGACCACTTTTTGGAGAGCGCGGGCTTTCTTGTAACCATTGATAATAATCAACACTTCGCGAGCATCCATAACCGTTCCCACGCCAACTGTCAGAGCAGTCTTTGGTACTTTATTAATGTCGTTATCGAAGAAGCGTGAATTGGCAATGATGGTATCCAGTGTCAAAGTCTTGATGCGTGTGCGCGACGATAAAGATGAACCGGGCTCGTTAAATGCGATGTGACCATCTGGTCCAATACCACCCAGAAACAGGTCAATGCCTCCTATGGCTTTGATTTTGGCTTCGTAGTCGGCGCATTCTTTTTCCAGATCAGCTGCATTGCCATTGAGAATATTGACATTTTCGCGCGGTATATCAATGTGACTGAAAAGGTTAGACCACATAAAATAATGATAACTTTCGGGATGATCTTCGCTTAATCCAACATATTCATCCATGTTAAAAGTGATGACATTTTTAAAAGAGACCTTTCCCTCTTGATAGAGTTTGACTAACTCACGATAGGTACCGATGGGAGAAGAGCCCGTCGGCAACCCCAGTACATAAGGACGCTGCGGTGTTGGATGAGCACGATTGATTTTGCCGGCTACATAGTAGGCGACCCATTTGCTCAAGTGTTCGTAATCATCAAAAATCAACATTCTCATTTTAATACCCCTTTCATTATTGTTAATTATTTATACACCTATCAAAACCCAATCGCGACAAATTATATCACTTTTAAAAACAAAATTCAAGGCAAAATTTTGCCAAAGATAAAATTGTTAGACATATAAAATGCTGCTCAGTCTGTTCTAACAGGGATAATCCTTCGAACAGCACGCAGGTTTTTTCGCAAATATTGATTAAAGTCCGCATCGGACGGTATGAAACTATTAATCCGCACTTCACCGGAGCAATGTACAAATTTGCCGTTGCCAATATACATCCCAACATGGGTTATCTTTTCTGGTCGCGGTCCCCAGAACAGCAGGTCTGCTGGCTGTAAATGCTGCGGGAGGTTAGTCGTATCAACGGCGGTGCCGATTTTGACTTGCATATTGGCGTCCCGAGGTAAGAGCAAATCGTCACGCCTAAAAATTGTCTGTATAAAGCCACTACAATCCATAGCTTTTGGCGAAGCGGCTCCCCATAAATAAGGTCTCCCCAACAACTGGAATGCGGTCTTCATGACACTTTTTATCGTCGGTGTTCGCTGTAAATATTCCTCTTCATTTACCAAGAAGCGCTTTGGTAGCCAGCCAGTGCGTCCGTCGGGAAAAATCACCTGAATCCAGAATGTTCTCTTTCTCCCAATTTTAAAGCGATTGCCCAACACAACATCAGCAACAGGTCGGCTGAGAAGCGACGGTCGGGAATAGACAACACCTTCGATATGATCATAAACAACTTTGGCACTCTTCTGCCAGGCTTTTAGAAAATCTTTATCACCGACGGTAATCCGGTCATCGTCTACCCAACCCAAATAGCCGTCATCAGTTTTGATTAAATAATAGCCGGATTCGGCTTTCAGAATACGGACTGGCAAGCCCCGCAGAGTCTGTGTGACGATATCTTTAAATACTGAAGGACCACTCCGCAGAGTTTCGACGGAATTAATGACAATACCGTACGACTTGGTGCCAATCTTTTCATCCGGTAATAAAATTATTTGGCGTTCAAACCGCATTGAGGGATACCTGGCTGCCACTTGCTGATAAAATTCGTCGCGGGCTTGCGCATTATCGGTCTCGCCCTTTAAGACGACCAGACTATCGGTCGCTGATGCACTTACATCCCAGATAGATAGGCGTTTGTCAGGACAATATTTTGTCATTACTGCGGCACTGATAGTTTCGATATCACTGACAATATTCTTGGTTTCGGCGAAAAGGCTGCCGCATATCACCAGGATTATAAAGCTGATAACAAATGTCTTTTTCATTTTGGTTTTTCCTTTAACGATTATAACCCAAGGTTGTCCGATAGCTTACCTCATCTTGTAATTGCGCAATCGCGGCTGCAACAACCGGGTCGTATTTCAAATCGGCAGCGGTTCGTCCCGCCAGACCATTTTGCAGGGTCGCAAATTCGCTCGAAAGTCCCTGGATAATAAACTGGCGGTTGGCATCGAACTCTGCCTTTCGAGTTGAATCAAAAACAGCATAAAATTGCTGTAATAGAGCTGTTCGGTTAGCAAAGCGGGAATCAGATTGTAATTGCTTTTCGAGATTCTTTAAATCCTTTTCCTTCTTCTCATAATAATGAAAGCCGACATTATCAAGATATTCTCGGAATTGTTGAATAATCTGGTCATCAACCTCCTTCGGAATCTGATTGAACTGACTACGATATTTCATGGCGAAGGTGAAGAACATATTTTGCCGCCACAATTCGGTGACATATTCAGGCATCGTGTTCGGTGCAACTTTAACATCGGGGACAATGCCACCAGCACCTTTCAGAGGGCGATGATTACGAGAAAAGAAAAGGGTATCGCCGGCAACCCCCTGGCGCACAACCTTCGGATTTTTCAAGTAATCGCTTTTCTGAATTAATCGCCCACTGGGGATATAATATTTCGCCGTGGTAATTTTTAGCGAGCGCTCAGCATTGATGCGAAAGATTGTTTGAACTAAACCTTTGCCGAAACTTGGTGAACCAATGACCAGCCCACGGTCCAAATCTTGAATAATGCCCGCCACGATTTCGCTCGCTGATGCGCTACCACCATCAATTAAGAGCACCAGTTTGACCTCTGGCCTTACGAAGGGTTTCTTCTGAGCAATAAAAACTCGATTGGCGCTGGGAGTTCTTCCCCGCGTAAACAGCAAAGTATCGCCTGGATTGGTAAAAAGTTCGGCTACCGACAGTGCTTCTTCTAATAACCCACCAGGATTACTGCGCAAGTCCAGAATCAAGGATTTAAGCTGATTTTGCCGGTTTAAATTGTCAATGGCGCTTTTTAATTCTGCTGTTGCTCCTTTAGAAAATTCCGCCAGCTTGATATAGCCTAAACCGGGTTTTAGCTGAGCAGAATAAGTCACGGCGTGAACCTGTATTTTTTCCCTCTCTAAGGTATAGACTTTGGGTTCCCCAAATCCAGGACGGCGAATTAGTAAATCGACTTTGCTCCCAATGGCACCGCGAATCAGGCGAGCAGCCTTGTCAACATCCAGCCCCTTAGTAAAAACGGTATCGACTTTCAGAATCTGGTCACCCGGTAAGATATTAGCCCGCATGCCAGGTGTACCTTCAATCGCCGAAATAACAGTCAGCGTATCGTTGCGGATGCTAATACGAAGTCCTACTCCGCCATAAGTGCCTTTTGAGAGCACATCTAAAGGCTCTTTCTCTTCCTCCGTCATAAAAACCGTATAAGGGTCCAGTTCTCTCAACATGTCCCGAACCGTGGTCTCTGTCAGTTCCTTTGTATCCAATTCATCCGCATAATTGACGAGAAGTTGGCGAAAAACTTCATTGTATAAGCGCACAGCCTCGGATATTTCTTTATAAATATCCGTACCGGTCAATGCCCAGAGTAGCGAGCAAGAAAAAATAATCGCAAATATGACAAACCACTTTTTCGATTTATTGATTGGCATGGCTATGTTCTCTCCATATAGTTTGAAAAGTTTGCCAGACTTCCCCAGCGATTACCTCGACAGGTTGCATTCCATCTATAAGATGGACTCGCTGGGGTTCCTTAGCGGCAATTTTCCTGAAACCTTCGCATACCCGCTGCTGAAATGCCAGTTCATCTGCTTCAAGACGGTCCTTAGGTTTTCCGCGCATGCGTTTTTCGCGTTCAGTTAGCGAGATATCGAAAATAAAAGTCATATCCGGCACCAGACCATCCGTAGCCCAATGATTTAATTGATGAATAAATTCAAGGTCGAGACCACGTCCGTAGCCCTGGTATGCCGTGGTCGAATCATAAAACCGGTCACACAGCACAATTTTACCTTTTTTCAGAGCCGGAAGAATGGCTTCCCGACAGAGTTGATGCCGACTGGCGGAATAAAGTAGTAATTCAGTGATTGGGAACATCTCATTATTGGCATTGTCAAGCAATATCTGCCGAATTTGCTCACAGATAGGAGTACCACCCGGTTCGCGCACTAAAAGATACTCAAATTGGTCTTTAAAGCGGCTGATTAACTCCTGGATTTGAGTAGTTTTACCGCAGCCGTCGATGCCTTCGAAGGTAATCAGTAAGCCTCTTTTCATGAGATTTTCAACAACTTGATTTCATTGCCATTTACTTTTCAGTAAATCCAGAAAAAAGCGGGGCGGGCGGACTGCTTTCTTCTCCCGATTGATAAAGGCATGCACCGTATACCCCTCTACGATGAGAAGCCCATCATCAGCCGATGTTATAGAATAATCAATCCTTAGCCGAGAAGTAGGTAAATCATTGATGCAGGAGCGAATGCGTAATAGTTCGTCGAAGACTGCTCCGTGGCGGTAAACACAATGGGCTTCCACCACCGGCATTGCGTAACCTTCTTTTTCAAAAAGGCTATATGGAAGACCTAACGCCCACATCATTTCATCACGGGCAACCTCGAAATATTCTAAATAGCGGGAATAGTAGACCGTACCTAAATAGTCAATATCACGATAGCGTATTCGTATTTCATGAACATGTTCAAACATTGTTATTCCTCCCAAGAACCCATAGCGGCGTATTTGGCAATGCGCTGCTCGATTAGAACATCTATCGGAATTTGCTGTAATTCATGCAGGTGAAATAGCAGACGCTCTTTGACGACAGCTGCCATCTGGTCAGGGTCGCGGTGTGCTCCACCCGGTGGTTCAGGTATGATTTCGTCAGCGATATGTAGTTCCTCAAGGTCGCGTGCGGTAACTTTCATAGCTTCAGCCGCTAACGGAGCCTTAGTTGCATCGTGGTAAAGGATGGAAGCGCAGCCCTCTGGTGAAATTACCGAATACCATGTATTTTCAAGAAGGAGGAGTCTATCGCCGACACCAATACCTAAGGCGCCGCCACTGGCACCTTCACCAATAATGATGACAATAATTGGAGTGCGCAGCTTCGCCATTTCAAATAGGTTCTTCGCAATGGCTTCGGCCTGACCACGTTCTTCTGCTCCAATCCCTGGAAATGCACCCGGCGTATCAATAAATGCCACTACCGGTCGCTTAAATTTTTCGGCAAGTTTCATGACCCGCAAGGCTTTACGATAACCTTCAGGATGGGGCATACCAAAATTCCGCTCCAGGTTTTCTTTGGTTTTGCGACCTTTCTGATGACCAATCAGAATTACTTTCTGGTCATCAATAGTCGCCAAACCAGCGACAATGGCTTTATCATCGGCAAAATGGCGATCGCCGTGCACTTCCATGAATTGGGAGCAAATGCGTTTGACATAATCCAGCGTATAGGGACGATCGGGATGACGTGCGAGTTGTACCCGTTGCCAGCGAGTCAGGTTAGAGTAGGTTTTGACAATCAGTTTCTGCAATTTTTCTTCTAACTTTTTTATTTCTGGTTCGAGGTTAACCCCAGTAGTTGCGGCGTGTTCTCGTAACTCGCTTATCTTGCGCTCTAACTCAACAATCGGTTTTTCAAAGTCTAAGATAATGGTACTCATAGGCGTTAAATATGTAATATTGTTCTTAAGAGAATTTCTACGTCGAGAAAGAAAGTATGATTCTGCAAATAATAGTGTTCGAAATTCTGATAGTCATTTTCATCAAAGTGATGATTATTCTGTAGACGATAAAGACCTGTCAAACCCGGTTTACATCTGAGAAATCTACCGTCACTTTCGCTGGTTTTTAGCTCACTGCCAACGAAGCTCATATCACCATTTAAAATTGCCCAAAGCAGTGGCAGTTTTTGCATTAAAGGCATTGCCTTTTTCCCATTCAGGCGAGCGAGAACGGGAGCATAAAAGTGCGTCCCGTCAATTCCCTGAAATTGCTTTTTAGTCAGGCGATAGCGATGAGAAATCAGCACTAAAATAAAGAGAGGTATTGTGACGACGAGGAAAAGAACAGCGACAAATATATCGAATAGACGTTTGACGAGGCGATTACCGATGTGATAATAGTTGTAATCCACTTCATATAGTGGCAGATCTTCGATATTTTCGACGCTCGATTTACCTAAAATATAATCTAAATGACGTGGCACAATCTTCAGATTAATCCGATAACGCCGAATATCATCAATCAGGGCGAGAATATCGTCATTGTTAAATCTATCCGTCGAGAAAATTAGTTCTGTCGCGCGGTTAATGCGAATGATTTCGGGCAAATCTTCGATGACCCCTAAAAATGGTAGCCCGGCGACCGGCTCATTGACATAGGTCTTATCTACAAATCCCAATACCTCAAAACCATGTTCAATATGAGTGCGCAATTTTTTGGCAATGCGCTCACCTTCTTTCCCTGCCCCGGCAATGATGGTACGTCGCGAAAGTAGGGCTTTGGAAAGTAAAGAAGTCTGGGTGATAATTCGGCGCCGTTGTAAAAAAAGCAGCACAATACGCCAGCCAGGCAGAAAAATTGCAATAAAAATGAAAGCCCAGGCTAAAAGATGCGGTGAATAGATTAACCGCCGGAATACGACATTAAAAACTAAGGAAGTGAAAAAACCAAGGATTGAGGCGACCACAGCGCGAGAATAGGAAAGCTCACGGCGCTCATATAAACCAATAGCGTAGCCGGTTCCCAACCACAGCATTAGATAAAAAATCAGGGTAGAAAGCAGAGAAGGATAGTTCGGAAGAGGACGTGGCTGTAATTGATGGGCTGCCAGAATAGCAATTGTAATCGCCAGTCCGTCTACTAACATCACCAGCCGCTTACGAACGAGTCGCCCGATAAGGGCAATAGCTGCCCGAACAATGATCCCTATCCTCAGTACCACACTAATTAATACTGAGTAGCCCTTGCTAAAATGCTTCCTGACAAAAATATCCATTGCTCGATAAAAGGCGATGAAATTATCGAAGGCGGCTAATTTGGTGCTTTCGCCTTTGTAATGAATAATTTTAGTAAATGGCACATAATAAATTTTCCAACCCGCTGACTTTATCCGAAAGCAATAATCCAGGTCTTCCCCATACAGAAAGTAACTCTCATCCAATCCACCTATTTTTTCATAGACCGTACGGCGCAATAGTAAAAACGAGCCACTAACCGCATCAACATCCGTCAATTCGTCGGGATCGAGATAGGTCAGGTTATATTTCGCAAAAGGTTTGACTTTAGGAAACAGAGCGCTCAAGCCTAAAATTTTCGGCAAAGCAACAGCGGGAGTCGGAAAGGAACGCCGACAGGCTAATTGCAGGCTGCCGTCTGCATTCAGGATTTTACAGCCCGCGGCGCCTGCTTCAGGATGCTCTTCCAAAAATTGAATCATGGTCTGGATTGTATCTTCCTGTAACATGGTATCTGGATTTAAAAGCAGGATAAATTCGCCCTGAGCACGCGCTAAACCCTGATTACAGGCGGTTGCAAAACCCCGATTTTCTCCATTCGCAATTAGAATTACTTCGGGATATCTTTTTGTAAGTATATTCGGCGTACCATCAACCGAATTATTATCCACCACGATAATTTCATGCGACATGCCATCAACAGCATTCTTCACGGAAAGAATACATTGTTGCAAGAATTCCTTGACATTATAGCTGACGATGATAACCGATAGTTCCATTAGCGGAGTAGTTTTAAAATATGCAATATTTTTAATTTCCAGACCATGAACACTGCTTCGTAAACAATATTTTTCGACATTTTTGATAGACCTTCAGAGCGCTCAATAAATATTATCGGGATTTCCTTCAGTTTAAAGCCTTTAACCCATGCGCGAAAATTCATCTCAATCTGAAATGAATAGCCGGAAGATTTTACCCGACTCAAATCAATACCCTCCAATACCCGCCGGTGAAAGCATTTAAAGCCCGCCGTAGCATCTTTTATCGGCAAACCTGTTATCATGCGCGTGTATTTATTGGCGCCATAACTCAAAATCAAGCGCTTGATTGGCCAATTAATGACATTGACTCCCTTACAATAACGGGACCCGATTACTAAATCATTGCCGTTAGCACATTCTTCAATTAAGCGGGGAACATCATCGGGATTATGCGACAAGTCGGCGTCCATCTCTAAAATATATTCATAATCGCGCTCTAGTGCCCAACGAAATCCCATCACATATGCTGTTCCTAATCCCAGTTTACCGGCACGTTGAATCAAATGCAAATTGGGATATTGCGTCTGGAGTGATTGAACCAACGCCCCCGTGCCATCCGGGCTATTATCGTCAATAATTAAGACATCCACGGATAGCGGCAGGGCATTCAATTTTTCTATCACAGTCTTGATATTATTCTTCTCATTATAGGTCGGAATAATTACCAGTGCTTTCAATCGCTTGTTCCTTTCATGTAATTTAGTGCCTCTTGCAGGGAATATAATTTCAGTCCCAATTCCTTCTGAATTTTCGTGCATACCAATCCCGCGCGATAGGGACGCGCAGCCTTTTGCCCTAAAGTGCGAGTAGCAATCGGATGGATTAGAGTCGAGTCAAGATTAAAAACAGAAGCAATCAGCAAAGCGAATTCCAAGCGATTGACATAATCTTTACCACCATAATGATAAAGACCAACTGCTTTCCGCTCGATTATTTTCTGGATAACTTCTGCTAAACCGTCCGCCCAGGTCGGATTACCATACTGGTCATTGACGACCCGAATTTCTCGACGAGCAGATAAGTTTCTTATCACCCATTCTACAAAACTGGCGGAACGGTTCCGACTTTGACCGAATAAGACATTAGTACGAATAATAGTAAAATCACCGCCAACAGTACCTAAAAGTTGTTCGGCATCTAACTTTGTCTGTCCATAATAATTAATTGGTTTTGGTAAATCCTCCTCCCGATAGGGTCCCTGACAACCATCAAAAACATAATCAGTTGAAATCTGAATTATATGAACGGCACTGCCCTTTAAACTGTCTAGCAAGTTGCGCAAGCCACCGACATTGACCGCGTACGCCTTTTCCCGCTCAATCTCTGCCCCATCAACATCGGTAAAGGCGGCACAGTTGACAATAACATCCGGTTGATATTCAGCAACGATTCGCTGGATGGCTGTGAAGTGTGTAATATCAAGTCGTTCATAGACAATAGCCGAGGATACTTCCGGCGAGATAAATTGCGGCGCTAAATCGGTGGCAATAACCTCATGCTTCTCAGCTAGTAGGCTGACACATTTCTCGCCCAACATCCCATTCGCACCTGTAACCAGAATCTTCATATCAGGTTAACTTACATCCTATTTTGGCAAATTCCTGCAAACGAGAGGCAATATTTTCATCATGAAGGCTTAAAATGCGGGCAGACAGAATCACCGCATTTATTATTCCCGCCTTTCCAATTGCAACGGTTGCGACGGGCACTCCCGATGGCATCTGCACAATTGAAAGCAAAGCATCCAAACCATGCAAACCAGATGCTTCAAGTGGTACACCAATGACTGGCTTGGTCGTTTGCGCGGCAATGATGCCCGGTAAATGAGCAGCCATACCGGCACAGCCGATAAATATTTCTACTCCGGATTTTTCAGCCGTTCGGATATATTCGCTCAAAGCAGCATAATTGCGATGAGCGGATAATACTTTGCTTTCATAGGCTATTCCAAAGTAATCACAATATTTGAATGCAACTTCAAGCTGCTCCAAATCTGAATTGCTACCAACAATTATTGCTATTTTTGACATAAATCCTCCGGTTAATTTAATCGGTAGCCGTGATAATGCAAATTACCTTTAAGTTTGTTAAAACTTACCGGTATAATTAGTTGTAAAAGTCTTCGCCATGATTTCGACACCGCGAAACATTATCGTGATTTTCTCGCCGGGGGCATACATGAGAATATCAATAATAAAAGTCCTGTCGGAATGTTTATCGTAAAAAGCATAAGTGGCGAAAGGACCACCGCGCGTTTCTTTCTCCTGATACCATAAGCCATACATCCGCAGCGCATCATATTGTCCAAGACGAGTATAATTGAAACCTAAGAAGCGCTTATCTGTCAAATTATCACCATAAAAAGTACCAATCTGCTGGCGTTTTTCGAATAAACCGTTAGGAGTCAACCAGGCGGTCTGAATGCCGTCTTCCCAGGTGACCGAAATCCAGCGATAGGGAATGCCACGCCCGAGCCATACGAATTTGCGCTGTGGTGCTTCTTTGATAACCATGTAATCATGTTGAATACGCATCGTCCAGCCGTATTTTTTCCAGAGATATTTCGTCAGTTTGACAGGCTCCACCTGACTATAGAGATAACGACTCTGGACTTCGTCGAATTTCTTTTCAAATTTTCCAAACAGCCAGCCCCGCTGCTCCATAATATTGCGACGGATATGGTCAATGTCTTTGCCAGCTATGAGTATGACCATCTGTCCCTTTGCCCAGCCATCTTCTATGGCGAAGATGTGAATGCTATCCTGCTCGACTAACTTCAATTTTTCGGGAGTAAGTAGCTTTTTTATTACCTCATAGCCGAAGTTTGGCTTCTTCAAATCTGCCAGCAAAATGATGTTCTTAAAATGCAGCATATTGGGAAAACTCTCAACCGGTTGCCATTTGGTGCGGAAATAATGCTGAAATTCCGGCGTACGCATGCCATAAGAAAAGGTCGTATCAATGGCAACTTGCAAGGCTTCCTTCATTTCATCGGTCGCCAAGACATAAATCTCATCAGATCCCCCTATTGCTTCTCGCTTAAAACTGCACTGGGAATACACTACAAGCAAACCAAACAATATCAGCCATATTTTACTTTTCACAATAATACTCCAAGTTTCAATGACCAAATCTGGGTATAAAGCTATTTCTCGGCTGTAATAATTCAAAGCTTTAAATCTGCTAATGCCTTATTCGCCCCATTCAAAATCAATGCGCCGCTCACGAACAGAAACCGCACTAAGTTTGACCTTCACTTTGTCACCCAACCGAAAAGTACGTCCAAAGCGTTTACCTTTAAGGATATAATTCTGAGCATCGTAAACATAAAAATCGTCCAATAATGTCCTTACATGGACCAAACCCTCGACTAAATATTCCTTAATTTCCACAAAGAATCCGTACTCAGCCACACCAGTAATAATTCCCTCATACCAACGCCCGATTTTATTTTCAAGAAATCGAATTTGCTTTATCTTGATATATTCACGCTCGACTTCCATAGCCCGCATTTCGTTCTCGCTGGCTTGTCGAGCAATCCGCGGCATGATGCGACGGTAATAAGAGACATCTAACTCCCTAGCCATCTGCAAATAATTTTTTAACAGGCGATGAATTACTAAGTCCGGATATCGTCGAATAGGCGAAGTAAAGTGAGTATAGTAGCGAAATGCCAGACCGAAATGGCTTAAAGGACGGTGCGAATAGATTGCTTTTGCCATCGAGCGTAGTGCCAATTGCTCAATAAAATTTTTACTGGCCAATTCCTGAATAGACTCCAAAATTTGCTGGAGATGTTTTGGTTGGAATTGGCGTATTCGTTCAAATTTTAAACCCAGCCGCTGTAGCGTGAAGTAAAAATTTTCGATATCTTCATCGGTGGGACGCTCATGTACTCGATAAAGAAAGGGTAAATTTTCTTTGCGGCGATGCTGGGCAATATACTCAGCTACGCAGCGATTCGCCAACAGCATAAATTCTTCTATGATACGATGACTCTGAAGGCGTTGACTGGGTTTGATTTCGGTCGGAATACCAAACTCATTTAGGTAAAAAATAGGTTCAGGCAAATCAAAATCCACGCTTCCTTCAGCATATCTTTTCGCAAATAGGTTAGCACTCAAGGCTTGCATGGCTAAAATAGTATCACAAAATGGTCCCGATTTTTTATCGATAATCGTCTGAACTTCCTCATAAGTAAAACGGCGTTTAGAATTTATTACGCTCGGCTGGAAGATTGCTTTCAACAAACCACCATCCGGAGTGAGTGTCATCAATACCGAAAAGGTCAATTTGTCTTTTCCCGGTTGCAAACTACATATGTTCTCGGATAATAATGGCGGCAACATCGGGATGACCTCTTCACCGCAATAAATGCTCGTGCCACGCTGGCGGGCTTCTTTGTCGGTCAAGCTTCCCGGCTGAACATAATGACTGACATCGGCAATATGCACGCCCAATAGCCAGTTTCCATCTTCATCCCGGCTGAGCGAGACAGCATCATCAAAATCCTTTGCCGAGGCGGGATCAATTGTAAATATTTCCTGGTCGCGCAAATCCAGGCGTCCTTTTAGAGGCAAAGACGTTTCTATCAACTGTACTTCCCTGATTACATTTGGGGGAAAATCTTTTCTGAGGTTATACATTTTTTGCAGGATAATAAAATCATCCAACGGGTCGGCAAGACATCCTAAAATTTCTTTGACTTTGCCGCGCGGCTGTTCGCGTAGATTTTCCCACTCAATAGCCGTTAGACTGACCAATTGATTCTCTTTTAAACCTAACGGGATTTCAGTCAGGCGACAACTGACCAAAGGGGCATTGTCCTGTAATACTGCCTGCCAGATGCCATTGGTCCGCTTGATAATACCTAACAGTGGTTCCGGAGAACGACGGATAATCTGGCGTACTTTACCGGCAAGATGAGGTCCGGTCCTCGTTTTAAATTTTTCTACCAGAACTGTATCATGCGGTAAGGCTGTCGCGGTATCTCCTGCTCCAATAAAAATTTCCTGTCCATCCGCCGTCGTCACGAAAGCATAGCCATGCCCTGAAAAGTTTATCACACCGTTGACAAATTGGGCTATATCCGGGATGCGGAAGGAATTCCGATAGCGTTCAATTTTAGTTGCGATTGACAGCTTTTTAAGAAGTTGTTTAAAGCGAACATACTGAGAGGTTGATATTCCCAGATCGCGGGCTATTTTTTTCTGCTTGACGGCACCGCCCTTCTGGTTCTTGAGATATTGGATAATTTTCTTTTCAATTTGATCTTCCCAGGTGTTCACAAATCCTCCGTCAATTAAAACCAGTTTTCGACATGAATGTGCAGTTTGGCAGTTGAAAAAGTGTCGCCTGAACCAAAGCCATAATCCAATCCAATCAAACCCAGTCGGGACTCCAGACGAAAGCCAATACCATAAGAGTGTGGCGTTTGCCGAACGGCGTTCGCCCGACAGTATCCCTGATCAAAAAAGATAAAAATACGATTTTGTCCGCTAATCATCCATCTTAATTCGGCAGTTGTCCACCCTATTTGCGTTCCGTGGAAAAATTCTTCTGGGTAACCACGCAGACTGCGGGCACCACCAAACCAATAATAATCGCTATACGAGAGTTTGCCCTTTAGGTAGCGCGCTTTGTAATTAGTAATTGAAGCAATAGACCAATGGGCAGCAACCTGCCAATCGGCTTCAAAGGTTACCTCAGTTTGATATTGCCAGCGCCTGGCGGCGTCAGTTTCGCGGCGTTGGCTGAAAACCTGGAGTATTCGGACATAGTAACCACGTCGTGGATTATAGGGATTATCGCGATTATCGAAGACAAAGTTCCCTGACAGACCAGCAATGGTAATATTTTTCAAACCAAGTCGCGTACGACCACCTTCTGTGGGCAGCGTGGAAGTATAATCGATTCTCCCCTGCCAGCGCAAACCGCCACGAATGTATTTACCAAGTCCTAAACTAAGTTCACGAATTACCACCAGGGTATCACGCAGGGTTTGCTGAAACTCACCTTCCGTGAAATAGTCTGTACCCGCTACCATTGGCACCATGCCACGTAAGCTTAGCCGCTGGGAATAACGGTCAGGTTTTAACCAAAAAACTTCAAATCCCCTTCCCATTCCTCCAATATTGAGGAGTTTTAAATCCATTTCGCCGGTAAAATAACCAGCGGCATTTAATTGTCCCGGAACATAGCCGAGAACGCCTGAAAATAGATTATCATTGCGTTCTCTCAGCTGAACAACCAGCCCGTACCGTCCATCAACAGTCTTAACTATATCATAGCCGTCTTGAATTTGTAGAAAAGGAAATGAAATGAAGCGGTCACGCAGTTCTTTGACCAATTTAGGATAATAAACCTGTCCCTTTATCGAACCTGTGGATCGATTGAGAAACAACAGCGAAGTCCTGTTAATCCCCTCCCAGATTATCGTATCAATACGCACCTGTTCTCCCCAGTCCAGATAAAAAGACGGATTAAGGTAAACAATGGAATCATTTGTGATAGGTTCGATTGTGCGCAGATTAAGCGTAGCGTAATAATAGCCCTGGCTAACAGGCAATTCCAATAAACGCTGTGTTACTTCTCGATAACTATTATCGTTGACAATCTGCTGAGCAAACTGTCTATTCAATCGATGTAGTTCACTGATAATCAGCGCATTGACCGGACTGACTGCAATTTCACCAAATCTGATGGAAGGCTTAGATTCCGCCGCCCATAATGACGACAACAGACTCATGAGCAAAATTAAAAGTAAAATATCTCGTCTCCGTCTCCGTATTCGCTTCATTTTTATCGAAAAAGTCACTCTATTCATCAAAAATATGCCCTGATTTCGCCACTGCCTAAATGATAAACTGGGTATAACGGTTCGCGCCAGCCTTCGTAATTCGCCCGAATCGTTAAATTAGCGCCAAGCCGATATTCACAAGAGATACCCCAGCCAATCGTGGTCCCCTCCTTTTTGCCGTTACTCATTTCCCAAGGAATAGGACTGCCTTTCGGTCTTACATTTACCTGGTCAATTTCCGTGAAAAATTGCCAGCGCCCTTTCTGAGTGACTTTGTGCTCATAGGTAAATTTTATACCGGTCAAGATTGCGCGTAAGTCAGGCACATCTTGCTGAACATCACGCATTACGGTTATTTCAGTCGTAAAATAGTTACGACGATCAAAAGCCCAGGCAATGGCATCCTTCAGGCGAAAAGAATTAATGTCCCGATTACGGTGGGCATCGTAGGAAGATATTCTTTGATAATTCCGCAATGCCAGCTCCGATTCGAGGTTACTTTCTTTCCAGAACACGCCGCGGTATCCTATCGAAAATTCATTCGAATTATTACGTTCCAGTCCCCTAACCTCCAGTTGATTAACCTGGTTACTTTTCAGAAAACGGAAACGCCACTCGGCTCTGCGATGGGCAGAACGCCAGTTTATATCCTGCTGCAACTGTCGATTAAAAAAGAGAAACAACGAATCAACCTGCGCGGGAGAAAAAGTCGCATAAGTTAGAGGCTTACTAATTGTCCGAATTTGTTGCTCAAGCCGAATGTCGGTTACGGTGGTTATTCTTTTTAAAAAGCTTTCTTTTCTAAGAGCCGTACCGTTGAATTGCCAGCGGAAGCCGTTCGTCAGTCGGGTGGCTGGTTCTTTAATATTTGTCGCAAAAACGCGAAGAATATAATCACCGCGCGGATGGGCAACATAATCTGCAAAGGTTGAATCGTATAAAAACTCACCTAATCCTTTGCCGACATAAAAATAGCGCCGTTCTTTTTTGACGGCTTTTTCAGATTCAATTTTGAAAACCGCTTCGCCATAGATTGCTTGCTGCAATGGTTCATATTTCATTAATAGATTGAGTAAATGGAAGGTCTGACCGGGCTTCCACGTGCCTTGATAATTATTCAAATTGCGATATAAATAATCCCATTGCGCGGTTATTGCCCGCCATCTACTGACTTGTCCATTAAATCCAATATTCCGTGCTAAAGTCCCGGTTTTCCAGCCTGTGGAATCATGAAAATCATCTCGCCGCCAGTCAGTTTCCAATTGCCAACGCCAGTTGGCTTCCTCTCGAGACTTTAATCCAATTTTATACTCGCCAAAGCGAAAATCACGCTTGAAATCAATATTGCCATCCTGAATTTCCTGTCGATATTGCCCGAACGGTTGTAATTGCCAGATATTTAGGCGCAACCGGGCAAATTGGCGTTGCCAGCGCACGGCAGATTGCTCAGCCTGCTGGCTCCGAATGTCCTCGTGACTGAATTCATATAGATCCAGATTTTTAAAGCGACCCGTCAATACAATGCTCTGGCGATTAGATTTAAAAAGGTGCTGATGCAAGTTACCGATAGAATAATTGATTCGCAAAATTGTCCCAAGGTTATAACCAGCCTGTCCTAGAAACGAACGCGCCCCCACGGTGGAATCCGAAGATAAATTCCAGAGACGACGATACTCAACGGCTTGCAGACGATCTAAAGGATTAAAAGTATTTTCTTCAGCTTGCCATTTGCCATTCAAAATAAATGAACTATTGCGCCAAAATGGAATGGTCCAGTTAGTCTCGAGGTTATAGGCAAGTCCGGCATTATCACGGTCGTCAACTGGTGAAAACAAATTACGATCTAGATCTGAACGGGCAATTTCACTCTTTATCTCAATATTTTTATGCGGTTGAAAACTACCGGCTAAATAATAATAATTTTGCCGACGCGGTAATCGTAAAGGCTTGGCTGGTAGATAGAGTGCTTGCTCTATATCACTCGCTGCTGTCAAGGGATTATTTTTATCAACATATTGGAAATAAGTCAATTCCCCGGCATACATTTTTTTATACCGACCAAGCTTGCCGACATTATAAAAAGTCGCAGTATGCGTTCCCTGACCAGCCCCTGCGAATACTAAAATGGAATCCTTTAAAAGGTAAGCACCTCCTGAATCGGCATGAATAGTGCCGACAAAAGCAAGATTCTCGGCATCACCAATTGTGCGCAGATATGCCCGATCTTTATTAGATATTTCGACTTCGATAGGATTAAAACGATCGTCACTCTCACTGACAAAATTAGCGGTCAATTTCAGGCGTTCCGATTGCCAACGCCCCTCGCTTCTGACCGCCCAGATGTTTTTTTGATAAACCAAATCCGAATACTGGAAATCAACAGTGATGCGTGAGGCAGCCGTTATCAAACAGCGTGGTGTAAATGTAATTTCTGCCGTTGCATAATCAATCACATAATCGTAGTTCTCACCGCGTAATTTGGGTTGACCATCTACCCAAACCCGTTCGGTGCCAGCCAGAATAATTATAGCAGTTTCACCTGTTCGCCCTGATAGTTGGTACGGTCCCTGATTGCCTTCTTCTCCTAAAAAATAATTGGTGTAATATTGTCCCTTACTCACTGCACCAGCCATGGTTGTCTGGTAATTAGCACGCTGACTGGTCAGGTTAATACCCTCTAACTTGCGATAATAATTGCCCAGTCCCATTGACCTGAAATCCAGTTCGTAATCCCCAAAAGAGATTCTTTCATGAGGCAAATTAACTCGGATATAAACCTTATCTATCTCTTCCAGGGTCTGAGTATTGCCTTCGGGTTGAATGGGAAGATTCTGGTCGCTTAGGACGCCTTGGATTGTAATATCTTCGCTTAATTTTCCATCTAACTCCAAATTCAAGCCCGAGTGCAGGGCAAAGTTACTCTGGCTTCCGATGGTTATACCGCGGTACATAGTCCCAGATTTAAGAAAATCATAACTAACTGCCGGGGTGATTGCCTGTTTGATTATAGGTGTGTTGCTTTCTTCATTTTCATCTCGCGGTGTTTGATAGATTTTCGGTGGAGGATTAATAAAAGTCGTCGTTGGTAGCTGCAGATTGAGATGTTGATAATGAGCTATGACCGTAATTGTGTCAGTCGGTACGGGAAAGCCACGGACTCTACCATTTAATATATCAATATCAACTTTGCCCATATAAAACAAATTTTCAAAATGCAGGGACTCAGGCACAATAAAGCCGTGTCGCAAATACAAAACAGAATCACCCGGTAAGACAATCAGAGTGTCGCTACTCTCAACTCCCGCCAATGCTGAGCAAAGTGAGACCAATAAGCCTATGAGCAGTCCGCTTTTGATTCTTCTGATGCCCGATAAAATTTTTTTATTCCTGTTCACTATTTAATACGCGGTGGTTTTTGATGTGTATCGAGCAAATCGTAGGAATAAATGGCGTTGTTGTCCAGCAAAAAATAAATACGGTTACCATTTAATGAACCGCTCATGAGGCGACATTGGGTTGGCATTTCGGGCAGTTGCCATTCAGTCCAGGAATTAGTTCGCCTAGCGTAACAGAGAAGCTTTGGCGTGCCGTTATTGATAAGAAGACGATTATCACCAACTATTATTAAGTCATTTACATTCAGGCGTTTAGGAGGTTCGATACGCAATAAAGGAGTGCCGAAACGATCATATTCAAGCAGAGTGCCATCCTGCTCTGCAACGACAATAATGCCTATTTTATCAAAGCGCAATGTTTGCGGCAGACGAAGAGCATACCTGCCATATTCAAAGCCTCCGAAGTAGCTGGTTGTCTTTTTCAACGTTTCAATTTTCAAAACCTGATTAGTTTCTGCGAGTAAAATGAAAAGTTCTCCTAAGCGCGAAGTTGCCACTGCCATTGGATAAGCAATTTCAGCAACATATTGCCGCAGTGCTAATTGCGATAGATAATTCAACTGGCGGTCAAAATAGAGCAGACGATGGTTCGCGCGGTCAACTACAATGACATCCAGGCCATTACTGCTGCCTAAATCCATCGGCTGATTTAATTGCGCCGTACCCCATCCAAAACCACCATTGCGATTGAGGACTTTCCCGGTCGAATCAAGGCGGTAGATTTCGGACAGATTCTGCTCAATTAAATAAACGTCCCCAAAATCATTGACCATGATTTGCTGAAAATGCTCATTGCCTTTCAAAGGATGCGGAGCAAAATTATTGTGAAAGCATAATTGGCATAACGCGGGTTGAAGCAAGAATGCGACAAGTATCCATTCTACAAAATTCGCTTTGAACCAGCTGGGTTTTTTATTCATAATTTTAATATACTGAATTCTATGCTGTAGTGAAAAAAGTTTCCCTAAAGTCCGGTTTAGCAAGAACAAAACATCACTCAGTTAATTGAAAAATGTTTGTTGGCAATAAAAGTTCCTGTAAGAAAACCAAAAAATAAAAAGGGGACTCTTGGTCCCCTTTGTGAGTAACTAAAAACAATAAATCAGACAATACCCTGTGCTAACATGGCTTCCGCCACTTTAATAAAACCAGCTATATTGGCACCTTTAGCATAATTGCCGGGGGCTCCGACTAACTGGGCAGCGTCCAGACATTGTTTATGGATATTTTGCATAATCCATTTGAGTTTGGTGTCAACCTCTTCAGCGGACCAGCTTAAACGCTCCGAATTTTGAGACATTTCAAGCCCTGAGACAGCCACACCGCCAGCATTCACGGCTTTGCCTGGACCGTACATGATATTAGCATTAAGAAGATGAACTGCTTCAGCTGTGCATCCCATATTCGAGCCTTCAGCAACCAAATAGCAACCGTTCTTCAGTAAATTGCGGGCATTTTCTTCATTCAATTCGTTCTGGAATGCACACGGAATCGCAATATCCATCTTGACGACATCCCAGGGACGCGCACCGGGATAAAATTTTACACCAAACTTGTCAGCATAATCTTTCACGATATCTCGACCGCTGGCACGCATCTCCAACATGTAATTCCATTTCTCAGGTGTACCAACCCCATCCGGGTCAACAATACAACCATCAGGTCCCGAAAGAGTAATCACTTTAGCGCCCAGCTGAGTGGCTTTCTGGGCAACACCCCAGGCAACATTGCCAAAACCAGAAATACCAACGGTTTTGCCGGCTAAACTTTCATCTTTGGTCTTCAGCATCTCTTCAACAAAATAGACTGCACCAAATCCGGTTGCCTCCGGTCGCAGAATACTGCCACCATAACTTAATCCCTTACCTGTTAGGGTCGCGGCATCAAAAGTATTGGTAATCCGTTTGAATTGACCATATAAATAGCCAATTTCGCGACCACCAACCCCAACATCACCAGCCGGAATATCAACATGTCCTCCGATATGCCGATAGAGCTCAGTCATAAACGCCTGGCAAAAGCGCATAATCTCATTCTCAGATTTACCAACTGGATTGAAATCAGAACCACCCTTACCACCACCCATTGGCAGAGTTGTCAGAGCATTCTTGAATATCTGCTCAAATGCCAGGAATTTTAACATGCTGACCGTCACCGATGGATGGAAACGCAAACCACCTTTATACGGTCCTATAGCACTATTAAACTGAATGCGATAACCACGATTGACCTGCACTTCACCACGATCATCTAACCAGCTGACTCGAAATGCGACCACCCGTTCAGGCTCTACCAGGCGCTCGAGAATCCGCGCCTTACGATATCGCGGCTCTCTCTCAACAAATTCTTCCAGCGACTCTAATACTTCCGTCGCCGCCTGGAGAAATTCCTTCTCCCAGGAATAACGTGCGTATAAACTATCTAAAACTTCACGAACATAACTCATAGCATCCTCCACATTATTCGTTTTTTAGGGTTTGGCGTAAAAATTCTTTCAGCTCTATTTGATTGCTGTTTTTTAAGCCTGGCAGTTGCTTCAGCATACTAACTCTAAGTTAAAAAATAAAACTTAAAAAATTGAGTAAAATTTTTTAAGTCATCTCCCAATTACTACTCACATCTCTGTCTCATTTACCAGAAATAATATAGCCTGTTCATGATTATAGTTAATAAATTCAGTATATTTAATGATAATAATTAAATACTTACCAAACCAGATAGAATTATTTATTTAAGTAAATGAATTGTCATTCACCTTTTTTGCCTGTTTTTTTCTCAATCATCAGATAAATGCCCAGTAAAATCAGAAGCGTCGGAATTATATAACGGACAAAACTTCGCATAAAAATTTTTATTGTCCACCATAAGTCCCAATTTTGATGCAATAAAAGCACAATGCCCAGGATAACCAGGACGATGCCAAAGAAAACCTGACTACCATACCGCCTCCGTGGAACATTTTCAGAGGGAGCAGTTTCCGACGATTCGGTGACTACTTTTTCTTCGATAGGTATTATTATCCAGGCTATCAAATAGCCTAAAAAACCAACTCCGCCGAATAGAATTAAAACCAACCAAATCAGGCGAATTATGACAGGATCTACGCCGAAATACTCACCTAATCCGCCCGCAACTCCACCTAAAATACGCTGGCGACGTGAACGATACAATTTCTTCATAAGACGGCTCCTTCATTTTACTTTTTTTCGATTTGTTTACGCATCCTTTTTGACATCAAATCTACGCGACGCAACGGCTCCGGTAGACGATATTGATCACAAAAGGTAAAAATTAAACGCCAGGCATCGGTAATAGTACAGCGATGCCCGGGTGAAATAAAGAGCGGACGACAAGCTGGCTTAGTACGGAGAACAACCCCGATTCGCTTACCGTTCGTTCGCAAATATTCATAAGCGCCGCTTTCCAGTCCTGGCATTAAAAAATCGCCGATTAACCTGGACTTAGCGCATCCGATAGCTGGTAAATCAAAAATGACTCCGAGATGAGCGGCTAAACCCAGGTGGCGTGGATGAGCAATACCGGCACCATCAACCAATAACAAATCTGGTCTCTCAGAAATCTGAGATAGAATAGGTAATAAAATTGGTATTTCCCGAAAACTCAAATAGCCAGGAATATATGGAAATGGAACGGTATCAGAATTGGTATAATATTGCTCACTGACGATATGGAATTTATGTCTTCGATTATCGAAAGCGACTTTAAACAGTCCTGCCACACCGTAGCCACATTTTTCAAAGCGACTATAGGATACATCAACAGCAAGGACAGTTTCAGGTTTTATTTTAAACGGTTTAAGGATTACTTTCTGGGCAAGAAACACCTGAATTTCACGCGCTTGTGCCAGATTTCCTTTCCATTGATGTTGGACTACTGGTATCATTTTCTGTTCGTTTAGATAACCATTTGGAGAAAATTGCGCAAGACGAGTTTGCTCTTAGTTAATTGCTTATTATTGCGCAGGATTTCTTCAGGTGGTGAGATGTGGAGGGGGTTATGGAGATGTTGTTCCTGCAAAAGCATCCAATTCCGGCGAATGTAGGTTTCCATGATGTCACGATCATATTCAGGATGGAATTGGGTAGAGTAAATATGTCCATATATACGTGTGGCTTGATATTCTGAAAATATGTTCCATGCCAATTTCACAGAAGTGCTCGCCGGTTTATCGACAATATCAGAATGAGAACTATAGACCTCCAGTTTGCCTACTGGGATGCCTTGAAAGATTGGATCAACTAAGGCATCAAGGGTCAATTGTATCTTGGTCACACCGATTTCAATTCCCAACGGATTCGCAATGACATCGCCGCCTAAAAGTTTATGAATAAGTTGGTGCCCGAAACAGATTCCCAGAGTTGGGATTTTGTACTGCAGAATTAGGTCAATGACCTGTTTTAAGCCCTTTAAATAAGGGTAAGGATTGCATAACGAATTATGTGAGCCGGTAATGATAATTCCCTGATATTGAGGGATTTTGGATAGTTCGATATCCGCTACCGCTTTGGTTTTCCAGTTAATTTCGGTGGGAGCAACCCGACAAATCCATTTATCAAAATCACCCCGAATAGCTCGCAGTTCCTTATAGGTTGAACCAGTCTTAATAATTAAGATAGTAGGCTTTACCACCTTAATCCCCACCGTTATCGCTATTTAGGAAAAAATAAAATGCTTCGACGCTCTGAAAAAATGGAGCTGTCTTAACTTTTAGTGAGAAGTAAATGGAACCTATCCCAGCCGATGCAGCAAATTCTGGTGGTTTTTTTCTACTCAATTAAAGAAGTGCTCGACTTTAGCAATGACATTGGGTTTTAAAAATACCACGACTTTGTCGTCAACCTGAATTTGAGTCTTGCCCTTTGGAATGATAATTTCTCCGTTCCGAATAATAGCACCAATAATAATTTCTTCGGGAAGTTCGAGTTCTTTGATAGGATACTTAGTTACAGTGCTTCCCTCTTTAGGAATGAGCTCGATAGCTTCGGCTTCAATGTCTTCAAATAGGGAAACTGCGATGACATTTCCACGACGGATATAGCGCATAATGGCATTGACAGTTTCGATATTTTTACTGACTACAGCATGGATGCCGATACGCTCCATTATCGGAAAATATTCATTAGTTGTCAGATGAATAATCACGCGTTTTACTCCGAGGTGACTGGCTAAAAGACCGGCTAATAAATTGGTTTTTTCGCTTTCTGTAACCGCAATTACGCAGTCCATTTCCTCGATTCTCTCAGATGATAAAAATTCCAGATTAGTGCCATCACCATTTAATACGAGGGTGTCCTGGAGACTGGCAGCCACTTCTTCCGCTAAATTGCGATCCTGTTCAATTAATTTGACATTCATATCACGGGAGAGGACGGCAGCTACCATCCGCCCAATTTGTCCTGCCCCTAATATCATTACATATTGCTGTTCACGCTCAAAATAGCCGGCGATTTCTGCAACCTTGGGAATATCTTCTTCACAGGCAATGAAATAAGCAATATCGCCCGCCTGATAGGTATGACTACCGCGTGGAATAATCGTCCTTTCATCCCGACGGATACCCAGGCACAAAAAACCGATTTCGTCATGTTTTTCTGCCACTTCTTGCAAAGATTTATTCACAATAGGACTATCCGGCTTGATGATTAGCGATATTATCTGGAGTTCACCACCTTCAAAGGAAACCACCTTGGTCGCGGAAGATTGTTCAACCAGCTGAATGATAGCCTCCGCGGCAATCCGTTCAGGGTGAATGACTAAATCAATTCCCAAATCTTTGGGTTGAATTAATCCCTTGGGATTGCTGAATTCGGCGCTATGAACGCGTGCAACACATTTCTTTGCACCCATTTTTTTAGCGGTTAGACAGGCTAAAATATTGGTGTCGTCATTACCTGAAACAGCCAGTAATACATCTGCCACTTCAACGCCTGCTTTTTTAAGAATTTTTGGACTGCTACCATTAGCCAGAATGACCATCGCGTCAAGAGTTTCGCTGGCACGTTTATGGTGTTCGATATCAGACTCAATAATGGTTACATTATGATTTTCGGCAATTAGTCGCTTGGCTAAGAAATAGCCGACCTCGCCAGCTCCGATAATGATAATTTTCATAGTTTATTCACTCATTATTCGTTTGAAAATAGCCAGAGCTGCTTCTATCTGGGATTGGTTCACATCGAGATGGGTAACCGCTCGCAACCGTTCGTGGTCAACCGCATTAATCAGCACACCTTCTTCTGCAAGTCGGCGAGATAATGTAGCCGGTGTAAATTTTGGCGTTCTGACATAAATCATGACCATGTTAGTCTCGACATGGTCAAGGTGAACCTCGAGACCATCCAGAGACTGTAATCCTTGCGCCAGATAGCGGGCATTCTGATGATCCTCTTTTAAGCGCTCAATGTTGTGGTCTAAAGCGTACAAGCATGCGGCTGCCAAAACGCCTGCCTGCCGCATTCCTCCTCCAAAGATTTTCCGCCAGCGCAGAGCTTTTTTAATAAAATCACTCGAACCACACAGGACCGAACCGATCGGTGCTCCTAAACCTTTTGAAAAACAAAGACTAACTGAATCAAAATACCTTGCCCACTCGCGCGCCGGCACACCAGTTTCGACAATCGCATTCCACAGGCGAGCGCCGTCGAGATGTAAGGCAATACCGCGCTCCCGTGCTAACTTGTGTAGTTTTATAATCTCTTCTAAGGGATAAATCTTACCACCCGCCCGATTATGCGTATTTTCAACAGTAATCAATGCCGTCCGCCCAGCATGAATATTATCAGGACGAATTGCCTGACGGACATCCTCAAGGTTCATGACGCCACGAATTCCTTTTATTGGTCGTGGCATGACCAATGAATTGACTGCTGGTCCACTGGCTTCATAATTATAAATATGGCAATCCTGCTCACAAATAATTTCGTCACCAGGCTGGGTATGGCATTTGACTGCGATTTGATTGGACATCGTCCCGCTCGGTACAAAAATACCCGCTTCCTTCCCAACCAGTTCGGCAACACGCTGCTGCAAACGATTGATGCTGGGATCTTCGCCATAAACATCATCGCCGACTTCGGCGGCTGCCATGGCAGCCCGCATTGCAGCTGATGGTCTGGTGACCGTATCACTGCGTAAGTCAATCGGAAGATTATTCATTTTCCTATCACACCTTTCTTAGTGACAAATTAATTAATGTTTGCTATTAAAGTCAAATTTCAGATAATCCTTTTTAAATTCAATACATCGGTCGAAATTTACACAAATGCGAATTTTATCATGAAAATCGGAGTCGCCTATTTCGCCAATCGCATTCTGCGGCATGTCAAAGCTGACATGCAAAAGCTCAAACGCCTGGGTTTTGATTTCGTGGTGCATACCTTTTCCGAATTTGATTTCCAGTTTCACCATCACAATTTACAGGATATAGTCAAAGTATCCCAGGATTGTGGCTTAGAAGTTTATCTCGACTCCTGGGGCGTAGGCAACTTTTTCGGGGGTGAACCTTTTTCGGATTTTGTTACCAAACACTATAGAGACGGCTGCCAGGTTTTGGAAAATGGCGAGCCGGTTTTTTTAGCCTGCCCCAATTCACCTGCTTTTCAGAATTACATGATCGAATGGACGCAGGCAGCAATCGCTATGAATACAACTGGCATTTTCTGGGACGAACCGCATTTTAATTCACCGGATTACCTGAAGGGAATCAAAGGACATTGGTCGTGTCGTTGTTCTTTCTGTCAGCAGAAATTCCATGACCTATATCATTACGACATGCCTTTGATAGAAAATGAAGAGGTGCATACCTTTAAACAAAATAGTCTGGCATCATTCATTCAGCAGCTTGGTCGTCTTGTTAAAAATGCCGCCATGAAAAATATCCTTTTTTTAACTGCCAACCTACCACCTCAACAAGCGGAAAAAGATTGGCAAACCTTTGCCCAGATGATAGAAATTGATAGCCTTTCGACTGGTTATTACTGGACTTTCGCTGGAACAAAGGTAGAAGATACCGCTGCTTATGCCCTCATTCTAAGGGAGTTATGCGAAGTGTCCAATAAAGAACCTCTGTACTGGATCCAGAATATCAAGATTGAAAGTGGACGGGAAAAGGAGATTGAACTTGCTATAGAATTGGTCTATACAAGCGGTATCCGGAACTTTGCTCTCTGGGGATTCGAAAGTGGAGTTCATGAATCCTGGCTGGCTTGTGACAATCCTCAGCGTGCCTGGCGACTTACTCTTAAAAAATTCCAACAATTAAAAGCGCAGCAATAAAAAACCTTGACCATTTGGCTAAACAATTCTAAAATCCTGCTGTGATGGAATTATACAAAGAAAAAAAACTGATAAAACTTTTCGAATCCTGGGCTAACGAAAAAGCCGAAAGAATTGACCCACTGCCTCCTTCTGGCTCCTATCGCGAGTATTATCGCATAAAAGGCGCCTCTCAGGGCGCAATTGCCGTTTTTAATCCCGACTATAAGGAAAACTTGGCTTTCATCCAGTTTGCCCGCCATTTCCGACAGCATAGTTTAAAAGTGCCAGAAATCTACGCCGAGAATACGGCAGACAATATGTACTTGATACAAGACTTAGGCGACCAGACTCTTTTTGACTATTTGATTAAGGTTTACCAGAATGGCATTTTCCCGCGCAATCTGATTGATATCTACAAAAAAGTTATTGCTGAGTTGCCACGCTTTCAGATTATTGCCGGCAAAGATCTTGACTATAAATATTGTTATCCCCGCATGCGCTTTGATAAACGCTCGATGATGTGGGATCTCAATTATTTCAAGTATTATTTTCTGAAGCTGGCGAAAGTCTCTTTTGACGAGCAGGAATTGGAAGATGATTTCCAGAAATTCAGCGATTATTTGCTGACTGCACCCAGTGATTTCTTTCTCTATCGCGATTTCCAGTCGCGCAATATCATGCTGGTCGAAAATGAACCTTACTTCATTGATTTTCAAGGCGGTCGAAAAGGTGCTTTACAGTATGATATAGCTTCACTGCTCTATGATGCCAAGGCTGACATCCCTCAGCATATTCGCCTTGATCTTCTTGATGAATACTTAGAGCAGCTCAGCCGATTTATTCAGTTCGACCGTGACGAATTCATTTCCTACTTCTGGGGTTTTGTTTTAATTCGCATAATGCAAGCTATGGGTTCCTATGGTTTCCGGGGTTTTTATGAAAAAAAAGAGCATTTTCTGCGGAGTATACCGTTTGCGATTGCCAACCTTCAATACATTCTACAAACGGTGACGCTGCCAATTGATATTCCCACTCTCTGGAAAGTGCTCCAGAACCTACCGGGTTCACCGCACCTCAAGGCTTTGCAACAACCGCAGCGACGATTGAAGGTGAGCATTAATAGTTTTACTTATAAAAAAGGCATTCCCGCTGACCCCAGCGGTAACGGCGGCGGTTTCGTTTTTGATTGTCGTGCCATTTTAAATCCTGGACGCTATGAAAAATATAAAATGCTCGACGGGCGTGACAAGGAAGTTATTGACTTTCTCGAAAATCAGGCTAATATCAAAGAGTTTATGGAGCATGTCTATGGGCTGGTTGACCGCAGTGTAGCTAATTATTTAGAGCGCAAATTCACCAGCCTGGTGGTGAATTTCGGTTGCACGGGAGGACAACATCGCTCAGTTTATTGCGCTGAGCAATTAGCGGCTCATCTCAAAGCCAAATTCGATGTCCAGATTGAATTACATCACCTCGAATTAGAACAGCAATGAAAGCAATGATATTAGCAGCCGGACTTGGTACACGGCTGCGTCCCTTTACTCTTTCCCACCCCAAAGCACTTTTCGAAGTCAATGGTATTACTCTTCTCGAGCAGGCGATTACATATCTTAAAAAATATCATTACCACAACATCATCATTAATGTGCATCACTTTGCTGAACAGATAATTGAGTTTCTGCGGTCTAACAACAATTTCGGGGTGAACTTAACTATTTCCGACGAATCGGATTTACTGCTGGATACTGGTGGCGCTATTAAAAAAGCTGCCTGGTTTTTCGATGATGACGAACCTTTTTTGGTTTACAATGTTGATATTATCACTGACCTCGACTTGAACGAACTGCGGGCGTATCACTTTGCGAATGGTGCTTTGGCGACGCTTGCCGTACGCAAGCGGCTGAGCAGTCGCTATTTGCTTTTCGATGACAATAAGCACCTCTGTGGCTGGCGCAATGTTACCAGAGGTAAGGAAATAATCATTCGCCCTTCTTCCCAATTGACACCATTAGCTTTCAGCGGGGTACAGATTTTAAGTCCAGGGATTTTATCTTACTTACCCGAAGAGCAGGTTTTTTCACTAACTGATTATTATTTACAGCTTGCTGCGCAAAATATCGCCGTCACTTATTACGACCATAGCGATGGATTTTGGCGAGATGTAGGACAAATTGGTAAGTAGCCTGAAGATAGTGGCTTAAATAGCCAATAATTCAGACAAAGGAATTGACAGAGATACGTACAGAATTTTCTCGATAGATTTATAGTATTCTATCCCGAAAGATATTGTTACATCGTAAGAATAAGAATTTCGCTCCTAATATTGATGCAGGCGAATTTAGTGATAGTCTATCCTACCAAATCCACCGCTACCAAGCAGGTCATCAAGGCGAAATCGATTAGCTGCTGGATTTCTATGTATTCATTGGCAACATGAAAGGCGTTATCGTCGCCAGGTCCCCAACCCACTGCCGCGATACCATTGAGATTCAGGGTTTTGGCGTAGGTTCCGCCCCCCTGGCCAATGGCTTTCGGTTCGATATTAAGGAATTTGCGAGCGTTAGCTTTGATAGCATTGACGAGCTCATTATTAGGGTCAATGGCATGTGGTCGCGACCAGGACAGCACTTCGATATTGAAATTTCCGCCGGGTACTTGTTGGGCCGTTTTTTCAAAAAGTTTTAGCACATTCGTCTTTTCCATGCCCGGCACAGTGCGGATGTCAATATAAATAGTGCATGTTCCCGGAACGATATTAGGCGCCGCGCCTCCGTGAATTTCCCCTAAGTTCAGCGTAGGATGTCCAAGAACGGGATGGACCGTATAGTCAAAGTGCAATTTTTCAATCAGCGTAACGAGTTGCGCCATCATATATACGGCATTGATACCCTTTTCCGGCGTCGAACCGTGCGCTTGCCGACCAATTGCAGTTATTTTAATGACGCTGCGTCCTTTTTCGGCGACATCTATTTCCAACATATTACCGCCGATATCAGGCACAATTGCCATAGTAGGATTAATTAGCCGATTTGCCAATAAAAAGCCAATCCCATAATTGCCATCGGGAGCATCTACCTCTTCGTCCACTAAGGCGGCTATCAGCAGTTCTCCTTTTAATTGCTGGTCAATTTGCAAGGTTTTCAGGACTTCCGCAGCAATCAAAATCGAAGCCAGTGGTCCCTTATTATCGAGCGTTCCGCGACCAAATAATTTGCCGTCCCGTTCGACAACTTCAAAAGGGTCAGTCAGCCAACCATCACCCGGTGGCACAATATCCATGTGGGCGGGCATCATCAGACGTTTGCCGGTCTGGTTTTTACCCAACCGACCAATTATATTCGGCCGTTCTTCCATCCGTGCCAATTCATCATACGGAATCCCAAGCCGATTGAGTTCGCGTTTGACAATTGCTGCCACACGGTATTCTTCTCCGCGAAATTGTAAAAAAGGAAACTCTGGTAACTTTTCAGGAACGACATTAATCGTCTTTTCGCGTACCATTTCACGCACTAAGTTCACCAGTTGAGCCTTAATTTTATCCTGATTAGTTTGAAAGTAAGCAACAATTTGATTTTTTATTTCCATTACTTCTCCACTTTATTCACTTTTATTTTAACGAATTCAAAGGTACTCCGAAAGTAAAAACCTCAAAAATTTTAGAAAAAGTAAAGAGCAACACCACCGACTGCCAGAAAAGCCCCCAGGATTTCCTTCAAGGTCACTTTCTCCTTCAAGAGAATAATGGAAAATGGAATAATCAGTACTGGAACAATCGCCATAATGGTGCTGGCAACGCCGGCAACGGTATGTTGTACCGCATATAAAGACAGAGAAACCCCTAAAAATGGTCCAAAAAAGGCACCCAATCCAATGCGCTGGAGGGCAATTTTATCATGTAAAGCTATCCGTAATAGCGCCCCTCGCTTTTGTAATAGTAAAATCAATCCAAAACCGAAAATGCCAGCGATAACCCGAATTTGGGTTGCGGCAAAAGCATTATAGTCGCCCATGCCATACTTGCTGAAAATTAGACCGATGGCTTGTCCGACAGCACCACCCAGCGCTAATAGAATACCCCTAACCGGTTTAGCAAAAGATAGATGGTTTTCGTTGGCTTTTTTCTCTAAAACGACGAAAGCGATGCCACTTATTGTCATAATCATGGCGATTATCTGAACTGCCGTCAGGGTTTCACCCAGAAAAAACCAGCCGATAATTGCGGTAATCGGAGGCACGAGCGCCATGATGAGCATCGCAACACGCGCTCCTACTTCGACATACGCCTGAAAGAGACAGTAGTCGCCGAGCACAAAACCGATTATTCCGGACAATGAAAGCCAGAACCAGGCACGTCCACTTACCTTGAAGGGAATAAAATGACCCTGGCTCACGGTCAGCAATGTTCCCAGGAACAAAAAGGCTAATGAGAGACGCAGAAAATTAACCGCTAGAGCGCCAACCCTTTTGCAGGCTGACTCAAAACTAATTGAGGTAAATGACCAGCAAATCGCAGTCAAAAGGGCGGCAGTTTCACCAAGATGAGTCCTTAGCATTAATGATTATTATCACTTTCTTCATTTAGATTTATTTCCCAGACAAACAGTTGCAATAATACTCTGCAATCATATTTATCAATAACTACTCAGGCAAATCCTTACGGTTTTACTCACCATAACATCACTTATGCGGTGTGTATTTGAAAAAATCCGAACCGATTTCATTAACGGGCTCGGCGGGCGGAATTCCCCCCGAACCCCCCTTCCGCCCGCCTCGCCCGGAAGCGGAAACGAAAAGGACGATTTCAAGTTTTTCGTGGGCTATAGCCCGCAAGGAAAATCGTAACTGATTTTCCTCTTTGGCGGCAAATTCTTCTTTATTTTCTTCTTTATTCCTCTTCAAAATAATCCGAATCAATTTTTTTAATATCGTAGCTAGTTATTTTAGATACTCCCACATCATTTTCTATCATTAATTGTGCAAGCATTTCTCCATCAATCAAAATAACCTTATGTGGGATCGTTTTTACATATTCTAAAGCATCTTTGGTAAAACTCGAAGTAGCTATAAAAACTCCCTTATTGGCCTTTTGCCCCGCAAGACTTCCTACAAAATTTCTAACTTCTTTAGAACCAACAACATTTTCCCATCTTTTTGCCTGAATATAAATAACATCTAACCCGAGTTTATCTTCTTTAATAATTCCATCTATACCTCCATCACCACTTTGTCCGATAGCTTTTCCAGCGTCTTTTAGCGATCCGCCATAACCCATCTTTATTAATAGTTCCACTACCAATTTTTCAAAGAAACGAGGCGAAGCTTTTCTAACGAGATTTAATAATTCAGAGGTTAAATCCTTCTTGATTCTTTGGTAGCCATACTCTAAAAGCTCTTGCGGTGTCTGTGTTAAATTTTCTTCTTCTTTTTCTTCTTCTTTTTCTTTCCGAAGATTTCTGAATTCAATAAATTGAGGAAATTGTTCTAGAAATTTAACATTGATTTCTTTAGGGTTTTTGTGTAAAACTTCTAATCCTAAATCAGTTATTTTAAAATAAGACCTTTTAGTTGTCTCAAGTAGTCCTGCTTTTTTCAAATATGTTCTAGCCCAACCAACCCGATTATCAATTATGTATTGTTGACCGCTTGGTAAAACCTCTCTTCGCTCTTCTTCACTAAGATTAAAAATATTAGCTATATGTTCAATAGCTTCTCTTATTGAGTGTTCATTTTTGTCTCCTGCAAATTTCAGGAGGGGCAGCATTATTGATTGATAATCTGGTATTGGCATAAATTTATTTAAAAATTTCTTTGAAAATTTTTTCCAGCTTTTGATCCACGTTTTGCGGTAATGTGCCATGTGGAATTTTCAAATGGTCAAGCACAACCTCAAATCTTTGAAATCCGCCATTACTTCTTAACTCAACCCACTCAACACCTAAACTATCAAGTTGCTTCTTATTTGTTTCTGAAAGTTTATCAGCTACAAATACCTTACTATCTCTCGCTATAACAGCATCGGCACTTTCTGGATTTCCTCTTCCCATTAACTTAACTTCGCATTTATATTGGTTTTTACCTTCAACTAGGTAAAAGTCAACCTCTCTCTCAAAGTCAGTATCTTCTATGATTTTGCCTTTAATTTTTACAGCATAATTGCTCGCGGACACATTGTACAATTTGCACAGTGTTTGCATAAGTGGTTTTTCTACCCTTTTACCAGCAGTGCTCCATAAACCACCCCTTAACTCTGCTCGCTTTACTGCAAGCGTATTTATTACTATCAAACTTTCGCTTACGTTTAAATCAACACTTACACCTTTAAATTTAATCGTTAATGTAAGGTCAAGATCGTGTTCTGTTTCTACAAGATTTTTAATTGTTTCATATAAAGAGTCATAATGTTCATTTGAGGCATCAATAACTATTTCTTTTGTTGAAGAATTAAACATATTATGAATTGTTTTCTTGTTCAGTCCGGCATTAATGGCAATATCTCTTGCTGGTAATTTTGGATTAAGAAATTCTTTTTTATACCAGTCAACGGTTATATTTTGGCTTTTTAATTTTGCATCAACGATTCTTTTAAAGAAATCCATCGCAAACTGCAAAAATTCGGCATTAATCAAAGTAACTACCTCTATTCTGTAGTCTTCTCCTTTTAGTAATTTTCTGATAATATTTTTTGCAACTTGTTCGGTTATAGTCATATTTTTACCTTTGTTAAAGCAATAAATTCTTGAAGGTTAACAAATTTAGGCTGCCCTACTTGATTGAATAAATTACCACATTTATTTAATTCTTCTTTAATTCTATTTATGTATTTGCCTTCTTTTTCTGTTAAGAAGAAATTTCTATTTAGATTTAGGGCTGCTCTACCAAGTGTTCCGCTACCTGCAAATGGATCAAAAATCAAATCTCCTACAAAGGAATAAAATTTAATAACTCTGTTGCATAGTTCGAGTGGAAAAACTGCAGTATGAACTTTATCAAATGTTGGATCTATACGCCAAACATTTGTAGTTTCGTATTCTTCAAGTACTTTACTTTTTTTAACTTTATCCCAGCTGTATTGCCTTATATTCCAATCAATTAATTTGTCAGTTTTCTTGCGATAGACCATTAACATTTCAGTAACAGCATTTGGTTTGTAGGCCAGGGGTTTTCTGTGTTGTAAAAATCCCGCATTCCTATTTTTTACACTTGCTTCCGGTTTAACCCATACAATATCATCAATAAATTCCCATCCCATTTTTATTAACAATGGATGTATGTCATATGGTATTGGATACCTTTTACTAGCATGTTGCCTACTAATTCTTGGAATAATGATTGGCGATGTATTGAGGACGAAAAACCTACCTTCTTTGGTTATGCGATGAACTTCTTTAAAAACTCGTTCTAAAAAATTCAAATACTCATCATAGCTTTGATAAATTGAATAATCCCTTGCGTTGTAATAAGGTGGCGATGTAAAAGTTAAATGGACGGATTCATCAGGCACATATTTTATTATTTCTTGTACATCTCCATAAACCACAGTATTTTTTAAAAACTCGGGGAATTCATCATGTTTTTGTTGACTCTTTGATTGGTATTGAACTCCGTTTACTTCTTTATTAATGACTTCTCTAATTAACTCGTTAGGGTGGTTTAGTAATTTCTTTAATTCATTCTTTACGTTTGAGTTATAAGAAAATACAAGTAGTCCTCTTATTGCCTGCATCACAACCTTTGGATCTTTATCTTTCAAAAAATTAATTAAGGTAGGAATAGCTTTCTCGTTTCTAAGTCTTCCTATGGCAGAAACTGCTTCTCTTCTTACAATTGTACTTTCATCAGTGCTTGCGTATTTAATGAAAGTAGGTAAAAGAATAATATCTTCAATTTTTGCTAAATTTTTTATTGACAAAGCTCTAATATTTTCATTTGAGTGATTTAGTAAATTTTGTAATGGTTCTTTGCTATAACCATTTTCTAATCTGCCAAGTTTTTCTAAAACATAAATAATAGTCCCATCATTTTGGTTTTGTAAAAAAGACGAAAAAGCTTTGGGATCATTTTTAAGCTTGCCGATTAATTCTCCATTTATATGTTTGCTCAAAATAGCTCTGTTCATATTATTATCTTATTAACTCCTCGATATTTATTCCTAACGCCTTTGCAATTTTTGCCATCACAAAAACCGATGGTTTTTTGATAACGCCGGTTTCAATTTTGGTAAGGGTAGTATAAGGAATATCCGCCTTTCTGGCGAATTCATCTTGCGAAAGCTCAAGTTTAAGGCGTAATGCCTTTATTTTCTTTCCTAATTTATTTCCTTGATTATTTTCCATAATTTGATAACATTAAATTGTTTTGCTATAATTCTATACAAGTATATGATAACAAATAAAAGTCAAATAATCAAGAAAAAGAAAAGCCCGCTTCTGGCCAAAATAAAGTTCGAGCCGACATTTTTTCAGGTTCTTTGGCGGTTTGCATTTTCGCTTCCGCTTCCGGGCGAGGCGGGCGGAAGGGGGGTTCGGGGGGAATTCCGCCCGCCGAGCCCGTTAATGAAATCGGTTCGGATTTTTTCAAATACACACCGCCAGTTGGAAAATGTTGAGGCTGGCTCGCCCTCTGCGAGGGCTCGCCAGCCGATTTTAGGCGCAAAATTGAATTTTTTGTCTTTGTCCCGCAAAGCGGGACGCCAGAAGCGGGCTTTTCTTATTTAACTTTAGCATTATGAAATACTTTATCTATTGCAGGAAATCAACAGATAGCGAAGAGAAACAGGTTCTATCCATTGAAGCTCAGCTCGCTGAGCTAAAAGAATTTGCCACCAAAGAAAAACTTGAAATCGTTGCCTCGCTATACGAGGCGCAAACCGCCAAAGAACCTGGCCGAAAAATTTTCGGAGAAATGCTTGACCGGATTTGCGCTGGCGAAGCCAGCGGAATTTTGGCTTGGCATCCGGATAGATTAGCGAGAAATTCCATTGACGGAGGCAAAATTATTTACTTGCTGGACACAGGAAAAATTAAGGATTTAAAGTTCCCGACTTTCTGGTTTGAAAATACGCCGCAGGGAAAATTTATGCTCTCAATCGCTTTCGGACAGAGCAAATATTATGTTGATAATTTGAGCGAGAATATCAAGCGGGGCCACCGCCAAAAACTGCGAAAAGGAATTTGGCCCGGCCTCGCACCCCTTGGCTATCTAAACAATCACCGGACAAAAGAAATTGATTTAGATAAAGACAAAGCACCTTTCATCAGAAAAGCGTTTGAATTATACGCCACCGGCGAGTATACATTAAAAGCCTTAAGGCAGTTTTTGGCAGACAGCGGAATAAGAAGCTATCGCAATAAACCGCTTTCTGTTTCCTGTGTCCAGCGAATGCTCAAAAATCATTTTTACTACGGAGTATTTAAATTTAACGAGGAAGTTTATCAAGGAAGCCACGAGCCAATTATTTCCAAGAAACTTTTTGATTCTGTTCAACAAGTGATGAATAACCGCGGCAAGAAAAAGAGAAAGCGAAAGCACGAATTCGCTTTTTCCGGTTTTATGCGTTGCGGAAATTGCGGCTGTATGATAACCGCCGAAAAACAAAAAGGGCATAATTATTATCGTTGCACCAAGAAAAAGCAAAAATGCGATGAAAAGTATTTAAGAGAAGAAAACCTTGTTGAACAGATGAGAAATTTTATTCAAAAAGTTTCTTTGCCTGACGATTGGGCGGAAAATATGCTTGCCGAGTTAGACAAGGAAAAAGAGCAAGCCAAGAGAGACGGAGAAAATTTTGTTCAAAATCTCCAAAGGCAAAAGGCCGAAGTTGAGCAAAAAATTGAAAAGTTGTTAGACCTCTACATTGCCGGCGGGGCTTTGACGCTTGAAGAATACCAAACCAAGAAACAAAAACTACTCAATGAAAAACTGGAGATTGAGCAAAAAATTAGAGATTTTGAACAAATGGGAAATAATTGGCTCGAACCGATGAGAGAAATGATTTTTGAGGCAAAACAAGCCAAAATTCTATTGTCGCAAGGCGACAATTATCAAATCCGGGAATTTCTAAAAAATGTCGGCTCGAACTTTATTTTGAAAGACAAAAAATTCAATTTTGCGCCTAAAATCGGCTGGCGAGCCCTCGCAGAGGGCGAGCCAGCCTCAACATTTTCCAACTGGCGGAGAGGGAGGGATTCGAACCCCCGTCCCGATGTAATCGGGAAACGACTTTCGAGGCCGCCGCATTCGACCACTCTGCCACCTCTCCCAAAAAGCAGGCTTAATTTAAGATTAACAAAACCCTTAAGCCAATAAAAAAGAGGGGGAAAAGGGGGTTACTCTACGCGGAAAAAGTTGATTAGATAGTCGAACTTGCGTTGATAAGCTTCTAACTCAGCTTGAGTTTTGAAGCGACGCGGATTCCAGATGGGATTAATCAGGATCAATCGCTCGGCTAATTCCCATTTATGGCGGAACGATGAAGATTCTAATAGCATGATGCTCTTGATCTCGGTATCCGTAAACCAGCCAGCGACTTTGCGACTGAAGCGAGCACTGTTTATGATATTGATCTTGTCAATCTCGGCATACTGAAAAATGAGGTTTAGTGTTTTCTGGTCGTAACCGTAGCTTTTTAATGCCCGATTAAAATGGTAGGCATTTTTATAATAACCTTCTAATTCTTCGAATTTGATTCCTACACCTTCCCTTTGTAGACGAGCGACAACCTCTGGTGTGATTTCGTAAGAGACTTTATGATATACTTTCTGGTCAAAAACATTCTGTAAAATAAAAAGGCACATAAAAGTCACTAAAGCTGCTGCCACTGGCGTCGTTATCCAGCCCATAACGATACGTCCCAGGGTACGCAGTTGAATCTGACTCCCATGCTTTCCGGCTAAGCCGATACCAACGATGGCACCAACTACTAATTGCGAACTCGAGACTGGCACGAGCGGTATGGTTGGTAACCCGAGTGCAGCTAAAATTTTATTCAAACCAGCCGAAGCGAATAAAAATTGTACCAACGCCGTTGAGAGAATCACGACCAACGCCGTCTGAGGATTAATACGGGCTACCTTCTGCCCTATCGTGGTCATTACCCGTTCAGAATAAGTATAAACGCCTACCGCAATGGCAAGTCCTCCCAATAAAAATAATTGCATCGTGCTGGTTAATTCAAAAGGTCCGATTTGGAAAGACTTGAAAGGTGAAATCGTAACGAAAACACCCATAACATTGGCGATATTATTGGCTCCTAAGGCATAGGAACCAAATGCCCCCAGAACAATAAGTCCCAGCCGAATACAGGAATCGAGGCGAAAAATACTGATGCGCAGGGCAGGCACAAGTTTTTTATACAATATAAAAATCAAATAACTAAAGACTCCAGCTAATATCAGACTACCTATCCAGGAAGAAACGATTTTACTCAAGACGTGATAATCTGTCAGCATACCCGCGAAAAAATTCCAGCCGATAATCGAACCCACAATTGCTTGAGAAGTGCTGACTGGCAAATTAAGTCTGGTCATCATAAAAACTGTAAAGCCCGCCGACAGGACCACCATGAAAGCCCCGGCGATTTCGTTGACTGCTCCTAATTTCCCCAGAGTCTGACTGGCGCCAGCACCCGAGATAGTAGCCCCTAAAATTACAAAAATCGAGCAAATCAGAGCCGCCAGGCGAAATTTTACCATTTTGGTAGAAACTGCCGTGCCCCAGACATTGGCGGCGTCATTGGCGCCTAATGACCACCCGAAAAACAAACCGCTGGATAAATAGATAAGTGTCAGCATCTCTTATCCTCACTTTTCCAGCGTTTAAAGGGTAAAAGGCTCAAATTGCTATTAAAATAGCGCGGATCAGCAGTCACTTCTTTTCCAATCCAATGCGGTAGATCGATAGCCCGATTCTCATTATCAAGTTCGACTTCTGCCAGAACCAAGCCCTCATTTTCGCCAAAAAATTCATCCACTTCCCAGATTATGCCCGCATGCGCAATGCGATAGCGCTTTTTCTCAATCAATGGCTTTTCGCAAAGCAGGTCAAGCATCAAAGTCGCATCCTTAGCCGGTATTTCATACTCAAATTCATCCCGCACGGCACCTCGATTTTTACCTTTGATAGTTAAAAAACCACGCTCTCCCACCAGGCGCACGCGTACAATGCGCTCTTTGACCCGACTCAAATACCCCTGTCGATATAAAACTCCTTCACCAAGGGCTTTGTACTCGTCCGAAATTACCAGAAACTTACGCTCAATTTCTTTAGTCATCAATTTGCCTCTTCATTCCAACCGATTTCGCGTTTGAGCACCTGAATATAGTTCATGTTCGTCGCAGGTTCAAAGCCCAGACGCTTGACAAGCGCTAAAACCACTTGTGCATCTTCATGTTCGATTGCAATTGTGCGAAGTTGGCGGTTGTTGATAGTCAATTGGGCAATTTCTACGGTAGCGTGTTCGATTTCGTAACCATACCGTTCTTTTTGAACCTCAATAGTGCGCAAATTGGGTTGATTTGGCACGATAACATTTAATAAGTCAGAAATAGAAATGTTGGTAATTTCGACTTTTGGCGAGGAAACCTTTAGGGTTCTAAGCAAGAGACGCAAAATTTCATAATCGAGGGGAAAGGCAGCTTTTAGCACTGGTCGCCAAAGTTCTAATTGGTGGTCATTTTTCCGCACCAAAGTCTTGATATCCATTAATCCATCACGGATTTTACAATTGTTCGGCGAATGTGGCGAAAGAATATAAATTTCCTGGGTTGTTCGGACCCGCTGACAGGGATACTGGCGGATAATTCCCTCAGCGAAATTAAAATCTTGCCCGAAAATGCGCCATTCCCAGCGTGGAACTATTTTTTGTTTGGCAGTTTGCATAAACCAATTACCATCACTTATTGCATTTGTTTGATAGCAGCTAATGAAAGTCGGTCGGCTAAATCCTCTGCTTTATCGGCAATCAAATCAATGTTATGCGCAAAATAGCGCAGATGCATTTGCTGACTGAGCGACAAATTCGTCGTTCGAAAAGCGTTATGAATGATTTTGGCAGCCTGTTTATCGGCAGCTTTTTCCCAGGCATAAGTCTTTGTTATGACCTCTCCAATCCGGTTTGGTTCAGTAAAAAAAAGCCGGAAAGCGAGAAGCACTTCATCAACCGCAGCGACGCAGATTTCGATTAATTGCTGATAGTCGGCATGGAAAGAAGGTGGTATCTCCGGTTCTTCAACTGCGAAAAGCAGAATGGTCTTTTTTATCTGGTCAATTATGTCGTCGGTGCTTTCAATTAATCCCAATAAATCACCGCGTGATTCCGGAATCAGGGCTTCGGTATAAAGGTGACTTTCCGTATCACGTCGCAAAACATCACCATTACTCTCCAGTTGGCGTACCTGCTCAACATATTCTTCAAAAGCAAACCGCTGTTTGTTGAGATAACATTGCACCGCCGAACGTGTCAGGAGATTGACCTGAGCAGTCAGGTCAATGAAGTTACTGCATTTTCTCGTCAGTCTTTTATCTTTGTCGCTGATGGTCATAAAATTTAAAGTGAACGTTTGATAGTGTAAATTGCCAGTCGGTCGGCTACGTCTTCGGCGCGATCCGCTAGCAGTTCAATGTGCAGCGCAAAATAGCGCAGATGAAATTTCTGCGCCAGTTCCAATTCCGGCATCCTGAATACCTTGCGTTTGAGTTTCTCAGAACGATCATCCGCTTCGGATTCCCAGTGATAGACTTTGGTCAGACTATGCTGAATCACCAGTGGGTCATTTAGAAACGCCTGGGCAGCTTTGATTACCTCTTCGACTGCCTGAACGCTCTTTTCCGCCAATTGCAGATAATCATCATGAAATTGAGGCAAGATTTGAGGAATTTCGACGGACAGTTCCATCAAAATTTGCTTAGCCTGGTTAGTGATATTATCGATATTTTCCAAAAGTGCGAGGACATCGCCACGCGATTCGGGAATAAGGGTTTTGGTATAGAGCTGGTTCTCGATTTCCCGCCGCAGGTCGTCACCCTTATTTTCCAGACGGCTGATTTCGGCAAAATCCTGTTCAAATTGCTCTTGTTTGCCCTGAAGGTAATGACGCAGACCGCGGAGTAAAACCTGGCAAGCCTGGCGGGTCACATTTAGAAACTCGCTGCTTTTATCCTCGAGTAATTTGGCTCGTCCAAATAATGTTTTCATGGCTTCTGCCTTTTTATCCATATTTCAAATTACTTGCTCATACCAATCAAAAAATAAGTGAAATAATCGAAATTCAAAATCAATATCTTAAAACTGTTGACTCAATTTACTTACTTGGAACTCTTTCAAGCATAACCGGGCATTATCTATCAGTGAATTTCCCGCGAAAAAATCAAAATCGGATTTAGGACACCGGTTCAATAAGCCACAGCTGCTGATTGTCGTCGCCAATCCGGTACCGCAAAATAATAACCGCGGCGATAATCCACAGCAATCGCATTGACATCGCCAATGGCATCACGCTCGACGATATGATAGCCGCGCGCCATCAGGATTTGCTGCAGATCAGGTGGAAAGGCATAATGTTCGACCATTAGTTCATCAGGCAGCCACTGATGGTGAAAACGTGGTGCCGCCACGGCGTGCATTAAATCCATTCTAAAATCCACGAGATTAACAATCAATTGCGTGAGAGTTGTGATTATCGTTGCGCCACCGGGTGTGCCGAGAACATAGCGCAAAGAATCATGATAAGTTACGATGGTCGGTGTCATCGAACTGAGCATCCGTTTACCGGGTTTAATGGCGTTGGCCTCGCTTCCTATCAAACCATAAACATTAGTGAAGCCCGGTTTAATAGCAAAATCATCCATCTCGTTATTCAATAGAATGCCGGTCTTGTCTGCCACAAAGCAGGAACCATAACTGGTGTTCAACGTGGTGGTATTGGCGACCGCCATTCCATTTCTATCCACCACAGAAAAATGGGTTGTTTCCTCACTTTCGGAAAGCAGGACATGGCTAACTTGATTGCTGGGAGTTGCCCGTGAGGAGTCAATGGTTTGCACCATTTGATTAATAATAGTTGAGTCAAGAAGAGCTGCTATTGGTACATTAACAAAATCCGGATCCCCCAGGAAGTGCGCCCGATTGGCATAAACCCGCCGCTCGGCTTCTACCATTAATTGGATAACTTGCGAAGACATAAATCCATATTTTGATAATGGATATCGTTCTAAAATTTTCAAAATCTGGGCTAAACAAATACCGCCCGAACTTGGAGGAGGTGCAGAAATAATAGTATAATCGCGGTAAGTAAAGGATAGTGGCGCACGTTCAACGGCTTGATAGTTCCGTAAATCCGCAAGACTAATGATGCCTCCTTCCTTCTGAATATTTGCGACTAATAGACTGGCGATTTGACCAGTGTAAAATTCATCAGGACCATGGCGAGCGATACGCTCCAGAGTGCGGGCTAAATCGGGATATTTGACGACAGTGCCGACCTCTGGAATTTTCCCGTCGGGGAAAAACATGGCTTGTGAAGCTGGAAAGCGCATCATAATCGGTCTAACAGCTTCTAAACTGCGGCTTTGAATATAAGTAACTGGATAGCCGCGACGGGCTAACTCTGCCGCAGGTGTCACTAACCGCTGCCACGTTAAAGAACCAAATTTGCGCCAGGCAAGTTCGTAACCGCGCACTGAACCGGGCACACCCGCCGCCAGCGGACCGATTGTACTGAGATTCGGTACCACTTCACCTTTTTCGTCAAGATACATTCCAGTAGATGCCGCTTCAGGTGCTTTTTCACGGTAATCAATCACGGTCGCTTGTCCGTCGGGAGTGCGAATCAGCATGAACCCGCCACCACCAATGTTGCCGGCTTCGGGGTAAACTACTGCCAACGCAAATCCTACCGCAACGGCAGCATCAACAGCATTACCACCCGCTTGTAAAATCTGAATACCTATTTCAGAAGCCAGGCGAGATGCTGATGTGACGGCTCCATTCCGCCCCACTTGAAAACTCTGGGCAAAAAGTAAGCTCGCACTTGATGACACCACTAAAAACAAACAGAACCATTTAAAAAGCCAGTTTTGATTTCTTTTATTCATTTTCCACTCCTAATCATCATTTTTTAAGTTAATTATTCGATGCTGCAAATTCAAATCCTGGGGCTTAATTCCCGTCCGCTACGGCGAATTAGGTTGTAATCAATGGTCGTTCCCGATGAAGTCAACCGTTACCATCTAAAGGCGTCGGGAAGATGCTCAATTTGTTCTTTTTCACTAGATAAAGTTATGCCGATGACATCGAAGCGGCAATTTAGTTGCAGCTCCGGATGCTGAGAGAGATAGCCTTCGGCAATAAGATACAGCTGCTTGATTTTATTTTCATCAACCCAACTTTCTGGCGTCCCAAAAATTTTATGCCGCTGAGTTTTGACTTCGACGAAGCAAAGGCAATCGTCATGTCGTGCAATTATATCCAATTCGCCGTACGAACCAAGGTGAAAATTGCGTTGCAAAATTTGATAGCCTTTGCGATAAAGGTACAATGCCGCCAAATCCTCGCCATATTTGCCGAGATAACGCGTATTCTGAACCTGATCAAGATCAACTATATGCTCCTTAACACCAGCGAAGGAACGGCGATGTATCGGACATGGCTTCAGGTTGGCAATTGCCTTGAGATGGGCAGCAGTACCGTAACCCTTATGTTTGGCGAAACCATAGCCCGGGAATACACTATCATATTCCCGCATTAGCCGATCTCGATACACCTTCGCTATAATGGAAGCTGCGGCAATTGAGTAACTGGTACGGTCACCGCCTACAATCGCAGTCTGCGGATAAATTTTATCCGGTAATGCACGCCCGTCAATCAGGAGATGTCCGGGTTTCAATTTCAGGCGTCCAACTGCCTGGCGCATCGCCTTGTAGGTTGCTTGCAGAATATTAATCCGGTCAATCTCTTCCGGCTCGACGATTCCAATCCCAACAGCTCGGGCAGTAGCATAAATCTGGTCGAATATTATCTCCCGTTTCCGTGCTGACAATTGCTTGGAGTCGTTGATTTCCGGTAAAATTGCAACATTCGGTGGAAAGACGACCGCGGCGGCGACTACCGGTCCTGCCAGCGGACCGCGTCCCGCTTCATCAATCCCAACCACGCTTTTAATGCTGCTTTCCCACAAGCGTCGCTCGTTATCAAGCGTGACCTGATTGACTTTCATTGATTTGAAATTTACATGATTAACGGAAAGTTGGAAAAGAAAAAGGACTAATTTTTTTATCTAAATGCAGGAGCGTCGAGACGAGAGAGCAAGTTAGAAAATGAAAAGACCGCGTTCCATTTGGCTTCTCTTTGTCTTATTGGGAACTGGTTCCTAACGTTTCCCCGAAAATTCTTGATTATTAATCTAACAGTACTTACTTTTTACCCAATTTTGAGGCGATTTTTAATTATAACAAGTGGAGGTTCAATTGGCAGAGCAGAAATTTAAACCATTTGTCGCCAGTGAGACAGTAATGACTGAGTTTTCGGTCAAGGCTTTACTGATTGGTTTGATTATGGCGGTCATCTTAGGAGCAGCCAATGCTTACTTGGGGCTAAAAGCCGGAATGACTATTGCCGCTACCTATCCCGCAGCGGTTATAGGTATGGCGCTCCTGCGCCTGATGAAAGGCACTATTCTCGAAGAAAACTTCGTTCGTACGGTCGGCTCCATTGGGGAATCGGTAGCAGCCGGGGCAATTTTCACCATTCCAGCATTTTATATTGCTGGTATCTGGCCTAATTTTTTGTCAGTAGGTAATTATCTCGTCTCTTCGGCAATCATGATTGTTGGCGGCGTTTTAGGAATTATGTTTGTCGCGCTCTTGCGTCGGGTCATGGTTGAGGATGTCGAATTGCCGTTCCCCGAATCGGTCGCTGCCGCCGAGATTCACAAAACCGGGCGATCTGGCGGCACTGGCTCGATATATTTGTTTAGCGCAATGGGTATGGGTGCCCTGATTCAAGCCCTGGGTCAATTAAAATTATTTGCTGCGACCTGGGAGCACTTTGTCACCTTTGCAACTAAAACCATTAGTCTCCGTTCGAGTGGAATTGCTACAGCCAAAGGCGGATTGCGCCTGAGTGCGCCAGCAGTCTCTCCGGCTTACATTGGTGTTGGTTATATCATTGGTCCAAAATTGGCGTCACTTAATTTCAGCGGTGGCATGCTCGCCTGGGGATTATTAGTTCCGATCATCATGTACTTCATTTCACCGACGATTTTTCCCGAGGGCACCGCAGTTGACCAGGCGACCTGGTTAGCAGCGGCAAATAATATCTGGCGCTTCATCGTGCGACCAATAGCCATTGGCGGTATGCTGATGGGAGCGGGTTACACCCTTTTTAAGATGCGGAAAAGTTTAGTCGTGGGGCTTTCTCGTTCAGTCAGTGATGTTAAAAAAGCGGTACGAGGGGAGGACACGACTGAGCGCACCAACAAAGACCTGAAGTTCACCTGGATATTAACGGGTGTCGTCCTGGCTGCTATTGCAACCTTTTTGATTACCTGGTTAGTTTTTCATACCTCCCCTCTGGTTGCCTTCCTGACTTCACTGGTAATGATTATAGCAGGTTTTTTCTTTGCCGCGGTTTCTGGTTACTTAGTTGGTATTATTGGCTCCAGTAATAATCCAATTAGCGGTTTAACACTATCGACCTTAGTTGTCACTGCCCTCTTGATGGTGGCATTGGGAGTCAAAGGTAATGAAGGGGTTGCTTCTGTTTTAGGCGTAGCAGCAATCGTTTGCGTTGCAGCCGCAGTGGCGGGTGAAATGTTACAGGATTTGAAAGCCGGCTATATTCTCGGTGGTACTCCCTGGAAAATGCAGATAGGTGACTTAATCGGTGTTGTGGTTGCTGGACTGGTGATGTTTATTCCTTTAGTAATTCTTAATCAAGGTGATATTAATCTTGGTAAAACCTTAGGCTATGAGGGTGGTTTCGGCAGCCAGGCTCTACCGGCGCCACAGGCAGGACTTATGGCACTGCTTTCACGCGGAATCGTTGCGGGTGAAATGGCATGGCCGCTGATTATCGTCGGGATGTTAATGGGGCTCGGTCTAATAATGATGCAGGTGCGTAGCCCGATGCTGATTTGTGTTGGAATGTATTTGCCGCTCGAGACTACCTTCGCCATTTTCATTGGCGGTTTAATTAAAGGCGTGGTCGAAATGATAATTAAAAAGCGTAAATACAACGCCGCTCAGACGGCACGCATTGACAACACAGGCATTTTATTGGCTTCTGGATTAATCGCCGGTGAGGCGCTCATCGGTCTGCTTTTCGCTGCCTTCGCTTTCTTTGAGGATTTCAACAGGAAGTTCATGGAAATGTTCACCATTTTCGACAAACCATCTTACCTTACCAGCCTGTTAATTTTTGCGGTTATTTTTTACATCCTTGTGAAAATCCCGACCAAGAATGCGGGTAAACCGGATGAACCAGCACCACCTTCGGCAGTAATCTGAGATTAACTGATGCGCAATAAAAAGGGCGAGGAACAGCAGAATCTCTACGAAATGATTCCTCGCCCTCTCGTTTCTTATGAAGTTAATTCTGACGGTCTTTGCATCTTGCACCGCCCTAAGATAAACAATATCTTTCTGCGCAATATTTTACCCAGGAAATTCCGCGAGGCGGTCTTTAAAATTAAATTAGATGAACTCGGCACTGCAGTATGGAAAAAAATTGACGGCGTGAAAAATGCCGGACAGATAGCTGAAGAATTAGAGCGTGAACATGGCGATAAGATGCAACCGGTTGTCCCTCGTCTCAGTAAGTTCTTAGTAATTTTAAAAAACGCTAAACTAATCGAATATTAACTATGGCAGAAAAAGTGAAAATTACCGAAGATTTCCTGCGGGAGCTGCCCAAGGTCGAATTACATTGTCATCTCGACGGTTCCTTGCGCCTTGAAAGCATGATTGACCAGGCAATCAAAGACAAAGTTGATTTACCTACGACTAATGCGGACGATTTAAGGCGCATGGTCTGTATTAATGAGCAGGTAAATTCTCTGCCGAATTATTTGAAAAATTTCGAGATTACGCTAAAGGTCCTGCAGACCCCAGAGGCGCTGACGCGCGCCGCTTATGAACTCGCCGAGGATTGCAGTCAGGAAAATATCCTCTATCTCGAAGTACGCTATTCCCCTATCCTGCATACTGAACGCGGTATGACAACAATGGAAACAGTGGATGCCGTCTTAAAAGGATTAAGACAAGCAGAACAGGATTTCAAAATTAAAACCGGGATCATTATCTGTGGCATTCGCAGTATCTCACCTGAAATATCCTATCGCCTCGCCGAACTTGCAGTTGCCTTTAAAAACCGTGGTGTAGTCGGTTTTGATTTGGCAGGCATTGAAGAAAACTTCCCGGCAAAGAACCACCGCGAAGCGTTCAACCTGATTCTGCAAAACAACATTAATACAACCCTGCACGCCGGTGAAAGCTACGGACCGGAATCTATCCATCAAGCCATTCATTACTGCGGTGCTCACCGCATCGGACATGGTGTTCGGCTCAAAGAAGATGGTGATTTGCTAAACTATGTCAACGATCACCGTATTGCATTGGAAATGTGTTTGACGAGCAATGTTCAGACTGGCAGCGTACCCAATTACCAATCGCATCCCTTCAAGTTCTATTACGAATATGGTTTACGGGTTACACTGAATACTGATAATCGCCTAATTTCTAATACCACTCTCACAAAGGAATACTACCTGGCTCACCAGTATTATAATTTCGGGATTCGAGAATTCAAGGAAATCATTATTGGCGGGTTTAAGAGTGCCTTTTTACCTCATCGCACTCGCACCGAACTCATTAAACGGATTGCCGATCAGCTCGATACTTATGTTTCGGTTTAAGAGGGCATGATTGCTTATCAATCCTGCCAGTTAATCAGTTTAATACTGAAGTAAAATACAACGCCTTTCTACCCTTTACGAGGCAGGTAAACAGCAAGTTTGTTGTTAAACCTTAAATCTATGCTATTAAGTAATTATGTGATTCGCTTAGCGACTCAGTGCGGCGGTACGGTGTAATCTTTTAATTGCTTTCGCCCGTCGCATGCGTTTCTCAACACTTGGCTTTTCGTAATAGGTGCGTTTTTTGACATCGTTCAGAATGCCAGCTTTTTCGAATTTCTTCTTAAAGCGTCGCAGCGCTCGCTCCAGCGGTTCATTATCATACAGGACAACTTCAACCATAGAGATACTTTTCCTTTTCTAATTATCCTAGATAGGCCTTTAAATTTTTACTACGTGATTTATGACTAAGACGTCGAATGGCGTTCTCTTTTATCTGTCGAACTCGTTCGCGTGTCAGACGAAATTCTTCCCCGATTTCATTCAGGGTCAGAGCATATTCTCGATCAATGCCAAAATACATTTTAATGACATCCCGTTCACGCTTTTTCAAAGTATTTAAAGCCGCCCGAACTTCTTGCTTGAGCGACTCATTCATCAATGGGTTGTCGGGTGGCAACTGCATATCGTCTTCGATAATATCAATTAGAGCATTAGACTCGTCGTCACGGAAGGGTTCATTTAGTGACTGATGTTTCCGCGCGATGCGAATAGCGTCGGAAACATCTTCGGCTTGCATACCTAAACCAACGGCAATCTCGTCCTGCATAGGGGCTCGCTCATATTTCTGCTCCAGTACCTCGGCTTCTTTAGTAATCTTGCTGATGGTACCGACTCGATTCAATGGAAGGCGCACAATTCGCGAATGTTCGGCTAACGCCTGCAAAATGGACTGGCGAATCCACCAGACGGCATAAGAGATAAACTTAAAACCACGGGTTTCATCAAAACGCTCAGCGGCTTTGATCAAGCCCAAATTGCCTTCGTTGATTAAATCGGTCAGAGGCAGACCTTGCCCCTGATAATCTTTGGCTACGCTAACCACAAAACGGAGATTGGATTCCGTCAATTTTTTCAAAGCGGACCGGTCGCCTTTTCTAAGACGCTGCGCAAGATCTATTTCTTCGTCGGGAGATAAAGGCTCGAATTTGCCTATCTCTTCGAGATACTTGCTCAAAGCACGATTAGCCTCATTGCTACCTTTATGGTTTTTCTTCGACATTTCTTAAAACCCTAAACTCTCCATAAAAAGTGCACAATTTTACATCCCGCAACTTTTATTTCCAATAGGTGAAGTAAAATTTGTATCACAATTTTTCGATACAAATCACTTTTAGCATTATCTAAGCAAAAAAACCCTTTTTAAAATTGAATTTGTAAGATAGCCGCTATCCTTAAAACATGATCGAACCTAATAATGGTACTGTTAGATAGGTTTTTAATTTAATATGCGGATTGTGAGGTCAATTCTAAAAGGAAGGCAATAGCATTAGTGACGGAGAACAGTCAATTTCCCGGTCGTAGTATCGCCCTCTTTCGTATAAGCCAGAAAAATGTACACCCCACTGCTGACATAGCGCCCCTTGTAGTCTTTGCCATCCCAGAAGGCTTGCTGACCTATAATTTCCCCTTTAGCAGCAGTCAAATGTCTAATAAATGTTCCATCAAGCAACATTATTTTCACTTCGGAATCCTGCAGCAGTCCGTCAATGACTAACGGCTGCTGGTTGGGAATTTTATATGGTGATGGGAAAACAACTAAATCACGATAGCGTTTGCCGTAATTAGCATAAGGTGATTTATATACGGAAATACCTTTGGTAGTGGCAAAATAGACCAGCCCATCTGGAGGATAAAAGGCAATGTCGAGCACCGAATTACTTAAAAGGCTTGAATTCTCAGTGGTAAAACCCTCAACGTCGTTTAACCAAATCCCATTGTAGGTATAGACTTTAACCCCGGCATCAACGGTCGTAATCCACTTATTATTCAAACCATCAACCCGAATGCGGCATTCCTTGGCAAATGATAAATTGGACAGTACCGGCTCATCAATTGAGGCAAATATTCGACTGGCAAGGTTGGTATTGATTCGGGCGCGCTGAATGCCACCAGCGGACATAATCCAGAGGTCTCCTTCCTGGTCAAACGCAAGGGCGTATACCGAGTTGCTGGCTAAACCATCGTTCTTCGAAACAAAAAACCATTTATCGTCGGATTTATCAAAAAGCGTCTGATTATAATCCAATACAATAATACCACCGACGGAGGGAGTCGCACCGCTGATGGCTTCCGAACCAAACCAGACACGGCCCAGTGCATCGAATGCAATTGCGTTAATATAATAATTAAGATAGCCATGAGAATCGTCAATTGAAAAATGTTGCCATCTCTCGTCGGGCGTCAGAATAGCCACCACTTTATCATTCTGGGCATACTGGTTCGCAATCCAGAGATTTTCAGCTTTATCAAGAGCTAAGTAGGCAATTCCTAAATAATTGTCTGCTCCACCATGGCCAGCTGAACCGGCTAATCTCCCTTCTGTCGTATCATAAACCGTGTATTCAGACAACCGGCTTAGATTAAACTTCAGCAAGCCGCCTCCTTTCGGTCCAACGAGATAAGAGCCGTAGAGGGAAGCGAAAAAATCACCATTCCGGCGCTGGACAAGGGAGTAAACTCTGCTGGTTACTGAATAAGCCAGGGTATCCGCTACGAAATAATTCCAGTCGGCGGTGCTGCGGTTCGCGATTTTTATTGACTGGTAGTCTTTTTTAATATTGTACCAGCCGTTCTCTGTTTGAAAACTAAAGCCATCAAGCGTACCGGCTACTAATTTTCCGTCGGTAGTTACCCAAAGCGCGGTAAAAATATTATCAATGGGTGTATTGGGAATATAATTGTGCTCAACGCCGCCGGCATAAGACCACAACCCGGCACTACGACTGCCGCCGTAGAGTATCTCATTATCGTAATTAACCCGATTGACGGCTGTATGACCAATCTGAGACCAGCTGCCGGTTTCATCTCGCAGGAAAACGCCGCTATTGGTGGAGATGCCGATCTGAGCGGTTTTAGTGATAAAAACGCAATTGATGACCTCTCCTATACCTTTATCTATGCGATGGGCACTTCCCCCACTTACCCGATAAATTTCACTTCCACAGGTAGTAAAAACCTGGTTATCATAAGCGACAATATTGGCGACCTTGTCGGCGCGTGGCAAGTTGACAATATGCCAGGCATCCGGGATTTTGAGATTGGGCTGTTTTATATCCACATATAACAAGCCAACATTGGTGGCTAACCAGAGTGTATCGCGCCATACTTCCAAATCGTTTATATAGCCAAATTTCAACGGAAAATTCTGGTAAAAGTCACGATACTCGTATTTATCACTGTAGCGTTGAAATTCCAGGATACCCCAGTCAGCATTGCGTTGATAGGCGACATACGCCCGGTTACCGGTAAAAGTGATTGCGGTTATAGCTGTGAGAGGTATTCCGAAAGTATTTACTCCAAAAGTGCGCATGACCTGATTTTGCCTGATACTCCAGATTTCAATTTCACCGCGTGGTGCTCCTATTCCCAGCCAAAGGTCACCTGCTTCGTCGAGCGCCAGCGATAATATATCGACATGGGATAGACCATCTTTCAAGCCATAACTATAAAATTGCTTCGTATTTTTGTTGAATTCGACTAGACCACCTGGACTTGCAGCATAGATTTTATCATTCGTTATCACCAGGTCGCGCAGATTCAATATTGAAGTTAATGATGCAAATTCACCGACGACATTTTGCGCCCACATAAGGTAGGGAATGAATAAAAAAACTAGTAATTTTGCCATGCGTGATGTTTATTTGTTCGCCAGGCGGATGGACCGGATTAAATTCACCATTTCAATGAGATTCAAAGCTGCATCGTAACCTTTGTTACCAGCTTTTGTCCCAGCTCGCTCGAGTGCCTGTTCGATATTTTCCGTCGTCAGTACGCCGAAAATCACCGGAATTTCAGTGTCCATTGCGAGGCGAGCTATGCCTTTGGAAGCTTCCGCCGCAATCATATCGAAATGTGGAGTTGCTCCTCGAATTACGGCTCCCAGACAGATAACACCATCATATTTGCCGGTAACAGCAATTTCTTTAGCGATACGTGGAATTTCAAAAGCACCTGGTACCCAAAAAATATGAATGTCGTTTTCATCGGCACCGTGGCGTTTAAGGCAATCCAGCGCGCCATCCAGTAGTTCTTTGGTTATCATGCTATTAAATCGGCTGGCGACAATGCCGACTTTCATTTTTTCGGCAGCAAGTACGCCTTCATAGGTTTTTGTCATTTTCCACCTTTGATTTATTTAGAATTAAATGTCCCATCTTATCGCGTTTGGTTTGCAAATATTTCTTGTTGCGCGGATTTGGGGGTATTTCAATCGGAATTCGCTCAACAACTTCGAGATTAAAGCCCTGTAAACCAACAATCTTTTTAGGATTATTCGTCAAAAGTCGCATTTTCTTGACACCTAAATCGGCTAAGATTTGGGCTCCAATACCATAGTCCCGCAAATCGGGCTGAAAGCCGAGTTTTAAATTAGCTTCGACGGTATCAAAACCCTGTTCCTGAAGATGATAGGCTTCGATTTTATGCCTTAATCCAATACCACGCCCTTCCTGACGCAAATATAGTAATACCCCAGCCTTATTGGCAGCAATCATCCGCAAAGCATGATGCAACTGGTCACCGCAGTCGCAGCGTAAAGAGCTAAAAACATCGCCCGTCAGACACTCCGAATGCACCCGCACCATGACCGGCTCATCGGTATTCACCTCGCCCATTGTCAAGGCAACATGTTCCTTCTCAGACAGCTGGTCGTAGTAAATGATTATGCGATAATTGCCGTAAATAGTCGGTAACTCCGCCTCGCTCACACGCCGGATGTACTTCTCAGTACGACGACGATATTCGATTAAATCGGCAACCGTGATGATTTTAATCTGGAATTGCCTTGCAATCGCGAATAGTTTTTCACCGCGCGCCATTTCGCCATTGTCGTCCATTATCTCGCACATGACACTAACTGGATTTAGACCTGCCAGACGCGCTAAATCTACTGAAGCTTCAGTGTGTCCCGCTCGTCTTAGGACACCGCCCGGACGGGCAATAATCGGGAAAATATGACCGGGACGCCCTAAATCTTCTGGGCGGGTTTTAGGATCAACAAGAGCTTTAATAGTCGCGGCTCGATCAAAAGCTGAAATACCGGTCGTTGTGCCCTTGATCAAATCAACGCTTACTGTGAAGCGGGTATTATGCAAGGCGGTATTGTCTTGCACCATGAGATTGAGAGATAATTGCCGGGCACGGTCTTCTGTCAATCCTACACAAAGCAGCCCCCGCGCATGTTTCGCCAGAAAATTGACATCCGAAGGACGAACCTTTTCAGCTGCCATGACGAAATCGCCCTCATTTTCGCGATTTTCATCATCAACGACGATGACCATCTGTCCTTTCTGAAAAGCGGCAATGGCACTCTCGATAGTGTCAAATCGAAACTGCGTTGGCTTTGGTTCATTATTTTTTCCTGCCATAGCCCCATTCCTCGATTTTTTCTACGGATAATAGCTCTGCAAACGTAGGTTTTAACAAATTAACAACATATTTTGATAAAATATCTACCTCGATGTTGACCCACTCCCCCACACGTTTTTGTCCCAGATTAGTGTTTTCCTGAGTTAGAGGAATAAGCGCAATTTCTATCAGAGTCATATTTTTCTTGGCAATTGTCAAACTCACACCATTAATAGCAATCGAGCCTTTCTCGACGATAAATTGAGATAATTCAGAAGGAATTTGTATGCTCATCCGCGCCGCTTCACCAATATTGCGAATGGAAACAATTTGCCCGGTACCATCAATATGCCCTTGAACGAAATGACCACCAAAGCGACTTGAGGCTGACATAGCACGTTCTAAATTGACCAAGGTACCGACTTTGATTTGACCAAAAGTAGTGCGGTTAAGGGTTTCCTCAACCGCAACTACAGATAAACTTGAAGCATTTAGCTGGGTAACACTTAAGCAAACGCCGTCAATGGCAACACTATCGCCGAGGGAAAGGTCAGTTAAAACCTTACGAGCCTGAATCTGGAGCAATTTACCCTCCGGAATAGAATGTAACCTCTCAACTTTACCGATTTCTTCAATTATTCCGGTGAACAAGGCAATAATTCTCCTTTAATAAAAATATCAGTTCCTATTTGCATGACTTCCAGCCAATGTAATTGTATAGCTTCTTCAAATGATTTCATAATGCCCGAAAAAGACCGTAAACCTTCGCCCAGAATTTTTGGAGCAATAAATAATTGCAGTTCATCAACCAGATGATTGGCAAGTAAACTGCCTGCTATTTGACTCCCACCTTCACAGTACACTGAAGTAATCCCTAATTCGCGCAACTTGTTGAAAGACTTCTCGAGATTGAGCCAGCCAAAATCATCAGCCTCAGTCTCAATGACTGAAACACCCAGCCCTTTAAAATGCTGCAATTTCGCTCTTTTACCCATATTTGTTGTGAGAATCAAAGTCCGGCGGCGAAAATCATCGGTGACCAGCTGCATGCGTTCAGGAATATTGAATTGCTCGTCGAAAACTATCCGCTGCGGAATGAAGCCCGCCCGATTGAGCGGTAAAAGGGATGGATCATCTTTAAAGACAGTGCCGAGACCGACTGCCACAGCATCATGGCGTTGGCGCTGCTGTTTGACATAACGGCGGGATTCCTCTCCGGTCAAATAGCGACTACGCCCGCTTACATCAGCAATAAAACCGTCAGCGGTCAGTGCCATTTTTAGGGTAATCCAGGGACGCTTTTTTTCGAAATAGGTAATAAAGCCACGATTGAGTTCGCGTGCCTGCTTTTCGGCAATCCCAATAGTGACCTCGATACCAGCAGCTCGCAATTGAGCTACACCTTTACCATTGACAAGCGGATTGGGGTCAATCATAGCGGTATAAACATGTTTTATGCCCGCTCTCTGGATTGCTTCGACGCAGGGTGGCGTTTTGCCGTAAAAACAGCATGGCTCCAGATTGACATACAGGTCAGCATCACGGGCGTCTTCACCAGCCTGGCGTAAAGCCACAACTTCAGCATGTTCGGCACCAAAAGCACGATGATAACCTTCACCAATTACCTTGCCGTCTTTGATGATGATAGCTCCTACCATCGGGTTAGGACTGGTGAAACCCCGTCCTTTTTCGGCTAGCGCCAACACACGTTGCATTATTTCTTCGTGATTCGTCATAAAAAAACCCGATGCGCTCGGGATTCTAAACATCTTCTCCCTTCCGGACTCTTACCGTCGGTACCTGAATTGCACAGGCTCTGTCCCGCCCGGGCGGAACTCGCGGACTTTCACCGCCGGTCAGGATTTTCACCCTTTCCCGAAGACGCAATGCTAATTTATCATTATGCCAAGAGAATTGCAAGTTGAACAGGTAAAGTTGTGGCGTCTCGACGCTGGAGCGTCGAGACAAGAAACGCTGGTTAGGATTACTGAGTAGAAATAATAGGTAATTCTTACTCTCTCGTGAAAAAGATCCTGCGTTGACACGTAATGTCGTCCCACTGTTGCGGGATTTCACTTCGCTCAATCTTCAACCTATTCGTGTCAATTCGTGTAATTCGTGGTTAAAAATACCCTCTTATCCGGGACTTCCCTTCATTTAATCTTAGCCTTAGCCCCTGCCTAATTCCCCGTAGCCTTTTCCAGTCGTTTCATTATTGAGAAAATGAACGCCGCTGATAACAGACAGCAGACTACGAAAATCAGCCACAGTTGCCAGAGTTCAACCCGCACCCACATGTAGCTACCGATGAAAAGTAGTTTATTACCAATGGCTGTTGCTGCCAGCCAACCTCCTTGCATGAGTCCCTGGAAGCGCGGCGGCGCAACTTTTGAGACAAAAGAAATACCCATCGGGCTGAGGAAAAGTTCTGCCACTGTCAATATAAAATAGGTAGAAATCAACCAATAAGCCGAAACGCGCTCCGGAGTCGGCATCCCATTTAATTTTGCCGGGGAAATTAAATTAAACGACCCTATCAGCATAACGAAAAAACCCAGGGCGGCGAGAATCATGCCTATTCCAATTTTTTTCGGAGTAGATGGCTCTATGCTACGTTGCCGTAAAAAGGCAAAGAACCACACGACCACCGGCGTCAGAAAAACAATGAAAATTGGATTAAAATGCTGAAAAATTTCCGGTTCGATGGCGTTCGAGGGCGCAAAATGGGAATAGAAGTAGTAAGTCAGATAACCACCACCCACAAATAAAATGGCTCCAATGATTCTTTCTATAGATTTGGTAGTCTTGCGCAGGAGATAAACCAATCCGATAATAGCGGCAATGAGCGCCAGAAAAGACTTCAACTCAAAGAAGATATAGGTAAAAGGTCCAACTGCCTTGGCGGTATAGTCACGCGCAAAATACGAAAGCGTCAAACCGTTCTGATGAAACGACATCCAGAAGAAAATGACCACAAAAAAGACCAGTAGAAGTGCCACGATGCGCGCCCGTTCCTCCTCACGAGGCATGTCAAGAATTTCTCTCTTTTGAGCAACCTGTGCCTTACGATCCGGGAGCAATTTTTTAAATAACACAAAAATCAACAGACTAATAATCATCGCCGCTGCAGCAATACCAAAAGCATAATTATAACCAGTCGAAAAAACATTAATATAATCCCTGGTAAAAGCACCGAGATCAGTCACATTAGAGTTGGTGACTTTATTTGCCAGCGATTGGAGGATAGTTGTATCACTTAACTTGCCAGCCAGATAATTGTTGCACAGGGCTGGAAGATCAGCATCATAAATAAAGCCATGAGTTTTTAAAAGCCAATTGCGGATACCATTAGCAGCACTTGGTGCGAAGAAAGCACCAATATTAATACCCATATAGAACAGGCTAAAAGCCGAATCCCGTAAGCCACTATATTTGGGATCATCATACATTTGTCCGACGAGCGCCTGCAAATTACCCTTGAAAAGACCATTACCAAGGGCAATTACCAGCAAGCCACACAGGCTGATTGTTAGGCCGAGATTAGGAATTGCCATCATGATATAACCCGCCAGCATGGTCACAATGCCCGCGATAATTGTGCCTTTGTAATTCTGAGTGCGGTCGGCAATTACGCCACCGACCAGAGCCAAGCCATAAATTAGAAAATAGAACCAGCTGTAAATATCACCGGCTTTATCCGCAGGTAAAGCATACTTCGCCTGCAGGAAAAAGACAAGACATGCCATCATGGTATAAAAACCGAACCGCTCACCCATATTAGCAAAGAATGCGACGGCAAGACCTTTGGGATGATTCTTAAACATAGCGTCAACCTCCTGATTGTTGTTACGAAAAATTATTCACCAAATGATCCAAATCCATATGTTCGCTGGGAATATAAAATGAAAGTCTGAAAAATGAAATAAAATATTCTCTACTCTGCCAAACTCCTTAGTGGTGTCATTTTGAGATATGTTTGGTAGTAATTAATTTTATTTTATTCAAAATGGAGATAACAATGACGGGCATTGTCTTGATTCTTGTGGTTATTTCGCTCTTTAGTGGAGCTTATTGCACTTACGGCTGTTTTCTCTCACGCCAATTCAAAATTAATAACAACAACGTGCCTCCCTCCCGCAGTGAGTACGATGGTATTGATTATGTCCCCGCTAAGTCACCAGTCTTACTCGGTCACCATTTTGCTTCGATTGCCGGAGCGGGACCGATTGTCGGACCGATAATTGCCGCTGCTTTCGGCTGGGTTCCGGTGATTCTCTGGATTATCCTGGGAGCCATTTTTATCGGTGGAGTGCATGATTTTTCTTCTATCGTGACTTCTATTCGCAACAAAGGCAAAGCAATAGCAACAGTCAGTGAGAAATATATCGGTATTAGTGGTAAACGGTTGTTTCTGCTTTTTTCATGGGCAGCGCTGGTGCTAGTCATTGCAGTTTTCACCAATATCGTCGCCGATACTTTTGTAAAATCACCTTCTTCGGCGACTTCTTCAATCATCTTCCTCCTGTTAGCGATTCTCTTCGGATTAGCAGTCTACCGTCTAAAAATGCCTCTCTGGTTAGCAACATTAATAGGTGTGGCACTGCTTTTCGGTGGGGTGGTTTGCGGGAATTATTTCCCTCTGTCTGGTTCGCGTGAATTCTGGCAAGTGATGTTAATTATCTATATTTTTGTCGCCTCGGTAACCCCGGTATGGATTTTATTGCAACCGCGCGATTATTTAAACTCGTATTTGCTTTACACATTGATGTTAGGTGGTTTGCTGGGTATCTTTTTCTATAAACCTCAAATCAATTTAAATGCTTTCACGACTTTTAGTGTACCTACTCTTGGGACTCTATTCCCAATTCTATTTGTTACAATCGCCTGTGGGGCAATCAGCGGCTTTCACTCACTCGTGGCATCGGGCACGACTTCCAAGCAATTAGAAAAAGAAAGTGATGCTCGTCTGATTGGATACGGAGGCATGCTAATCGAAGGTGTCCTGGCAGCATTAGCCTTAATCGCTGTTGCCTCTTTGAGTCGCGCAGAATTTAAGGATCTATATCAAAATAAACAGTTCGTACTCGCTTTTGCAACAGGCTTGAGTAATTTTATTAACACTATCCCATTTCTCCATATTTCCCTCGATACAGCTCGTAACTTTGCTACTTTAGCTGTCTCAGCATTCGCTCTGACTTCACTGGACACAGCCACTCGCATTGCCCGTTATAATTTTCAGGAATTGTTTGAGAAGCGAGATTTGCCGAAGGAAAAACAGCCTTTAATTTCTACCAATCGCTATCTGGCAACTTTTATTACAGTAGCCTGCGGTGCAGCTCTGACTTTTAGCGGCAAGAGTGATGCTATCTGGCCAATTTTCGGCAGTGCTAATCAGCTTTTAGCCGCTTTAGCCCTCCTAACAGTGACAATTTGGTTGGCAAGTGAAAAAACAAATTTTGCGCTCAGCTTGATTCCGGCAATTTTCATGTTGATAATTACTCTGCTGGCACTCGCTATTCTCTCATATAACAATTTGATTGGGCATAATTACTTGTTGGGTATAATTGCTATTTCGCTGCTCCTTCTGGCACTCTGGCTGACAATTTTAGCTTTTAAAATCATCCGCCAGTTACAGCGGTCCAAGCCAACCCTGACGGTCTAATGATATCACCTGCTTCGACTGATTCAGAAGCAGCGCAAGGATGAATTAGTGTTAAACTCATTCATTAGGAATAATGCACAGAAAAACCAGTGGCTCATTGCCGGTGTTTATGAATTGATGATGTTCATCCGGCACGACTAATATTGCATTGCCTGCCACTATATTGGTCTCTGAGTTTTTGCCACGCGCTACCCCCTGCCCTGCCAGCACATAGACTTCATGCTCATAGCCGTGAGTGTGATAAAATGTAAAACCGCCCGGTTCAATGGTAAAACGACGCATGGTAAAATGGGGAGCACCATCTTTGGGCGATAAAAGTATCTGTCGCGTTACTCCATTAACACCGGCACCTTCGACGATTTCACCAGGAACTTCGGTTAATGATTTAATGACCATTTTTAAGCTCTCCTATTAAATCTATAAAAATATCCAAAACCGAATTGTAAAGAAACCACCCTAACGTGGTTAAACTTAAGTTGTCTTCTGCAATATACCAGAGTTCATTGGTTTTTTCAGCAAACTTCTGCTCTAAGGCTTTGACAAGCACCGCATATTCTACGCCTGTCATTTCCTGCAAAAGTGAACAACTGACACCATTTCTTGTGCGTAAACCCAGCATCAAAATTTCAAGGTCGCGTTTGGGAGGTGTGATTACTTCGTGTCCGGCTATAGGCAATCCCTTCCGCTGAAGACGTTGGATATATTGGTCAACCGACCTCACATTCCACGAACGACGCATGTTATAGAAAGAATGGGCTGCGGGTCCAAAACCTAAATAAGGTCGGTACTGCCAGTAAGCTTGATTATGGTAGGAAGCATAGCCTGGTTTTCCCCAATTGGAAATCTCATAATGCTCATAGCCGCAATCGGCTAATTTTTCATGGGCAAAAGCAAACATTTGCCACTCGACTTCTTCTGTTACTACTGGAATACGTTCTGCGGCGCGGGCTTTAGATAATTGCGTTCCCTTCTCATAAATCAAATTGTATAACGAGAGATGAGTTACTCTATAATCGAGCGCGCGCTGGAGCGAGTGAGCCCAGGTCTGTAAGGTCTGTCCGGGAATTCCATAGATTAAATCAATACTAAGATTAGCGAAGCCGGCATGTAGAAGCAGTTGTAGTGTCGTTTCGATTTCGGTAGTAGAATGGAGACGCCCGAGCATTGCCAATTCTGCATTTTGGAACGATTGACAGCCCAGACTAATGCGATTTACTCCGCTTTCGAGCATAGCACTCACCAACTCCTCAGTCACATAGTTAGGATTGAACTCGATGGTGAACTCGTCTAAACTACTCCAATCAGCGTGTGCCTGAAAAACCCTGACTATTCTCTTTAAATTGGCGGCACCGAGCAGATTGGGGCTTCCCCCACCGATGTAAATTGTGCTAAGCTTTGGGTAAAAGTTCAGTTTCGCTAGTCGTAATTGTATTTCTTTTTCTAATGCTGCTACCCAGCTATCAATTCGTTCTAAATGATGATCTTCAGAATAAAAATCGCAGTAGGCACATTTACGCTGACAGAAAGGGAAATGAATATAAGCAGCGATGCTTTTCGGGTTTAAATTAGCTATATTGTAACCCGAGTTCACCAGCCTTCGCCAATTAAATTATTTAAAAAACCAGGCGACCGATGCGGTTCCAGCGGATTTTATGAGGCAATTGATAAAGCGGAACGGATTTGTCCCATGAAAGATAAATAACCAGACCTTCCCCCATGATTAAATCGAAAGGTACAAAACCCCAGAAGCGGCTATCCCAGCTATTATCGCGGTTATCTCCCATCATAAAATAATGATCCTGTTCGACCACATAATAATCAGCGGGTTTTCCGTCGATGAACATCTGATTCTGGTAGACATTAAAAGTGTGCTTTTTGTACTTTACCACATTTTCGATGACATCGTTTGGGGTCTTGCCGTACCAGAGAGTATCACCTTTTGCCGGCACATAAACCGGTCCGTAATTATCTTTATTACCAGCCCCAGCGGGAAAGATTTCCGGATCTTTCCAAGCAGAAGGATATATGTAGTTAGAAATAAATTTAGAATACTCCGGATTGGGAAATACTTTGCCATCAACATAAAGTACTTTATTGATTATCTGGACTGTCTGCCCCGGTCCGGCAACACAACGTTTGATATAATTCAGGGACTGATCTAGGGGATATTTAAAAATTACAACTTCACCCTGTTTAGGTTTTTTGAAACTTGGCAATCTAAACCAGGGAATATGAAAACCAATTTTAGTCCAGGGAATTCCAATCCAATCGGGTGTCCGTGCTCCGTAAACAAATTTTTTACCAAGGATAAAATCACCAATTAATATAGTGTTTTCCATCGAACCAGTGGGAATCTGATATGCTTCGATGACGGTGGCTTTTAAGCCCAGTGCTATCAGTAGAACGATACCCCAGGACTTGACCTCATGCCAGAATTTACTTTCGGTTTTTACTTCCATTTTGTCTTCCATTCAATAAAACACCGCAAATTTACAATATTTAACCACCTTAACCAACAATAGTTCAATAACATAAATAGAATACAAAGGCTGGTATACGTCAAGAATAGGATTTACAGATGACCTGATTTTTAAACCGAGAGCGACAAGATCACTTTAGCAAGGTAATCTTACAAAAGCGTCGCTCGCCATTCCTTTCGACCAAGACGAAATAGATTCCGGACTGAACTCCTTCGCCATGATTGTCAATTCCCTGCCAGGTAAATGAGTATTTTCCAGCGGGTTGCTGGGCCTGATTGATAGCAAAAACTTCACGACCTAATAGGTCCACAATCGCTATGCGTACATCTGCCATTCGATCAAGATCATAGCGAATGACGGTCTGGGAATTGAACGGATTGGGATGATTGGGATAGAGGTGGAATTCGGTCGGAAACGAAGAATTCTCAGAAATTATATCGGAAAGGATCCCTGGTTCTGGAGTGGCTAATTTTCTATCAGTGTAAATCCGAAACTCACCGGGTTGTAATGTAAAGGTTGCGCTATTTCCCTCGACATAAATACTATCACCTGAAAAATAGTCATACCATTTACCACCGTGATGATAAGCAGGGGTAACATTAGTAGATGTAACACCAAAATTACCGACAATCACAACATTGGGATTGCCACTCAGGGCGATAGTTTTGATAAAGCCGTTCAGAGAAAGAACAGGATATTGATTGGGTTGGCGGAATACTTCATTTTCGCGTCGCAATTTTAGCAGTGCGGCATAAGTTTTATAGAGATTGCGACGAGCTGCATTATAAAAATATTCCCAGTGAATCGGCTTTTCGCAGGTTCGGCAGGGATTATCTATCGAAATATCATAGCCGAGTTCACCAAATTGGTAGAACATTTTCGGACCGGGCAGGGTAAAGAAAAAGGCGGCAACCAGCTTAATGCGATTGAGAGCGGTCGCTAGCTGTTTGATATTATAGTTACCGGCAGCATTTCCCCACTGCAAATTTTTATACATCAGGCGTTCTTCATCATGACTTTCCAGATATGTCATCAGATGCGGTTTGGTCCACTGCCGAACCGAATAATAACTCCAGGAAAGGTCAGAACCCCAGCCCATTGCCGCTTCTTGATAATCATGGGTCATATTGCCCCAGAGGAGCATGCCATATTCGGCGAGTTCTTTTTCTTCTTGATTATCAGAGAAATGTTCAAGAATAACATAAGCTGTGCTGTCTATGCTCCAGATATGATTTGCATAGCCATTCAAAATTGCAATCCGGGATGCATCGTAGGCATTCCAGGCACTTATATTTCCATAAGTGTATTTCTGGGTAAAGCCTTTGGACATATCAAAACGATAGCCATCAATGTGGTATTCATTAAGCCAGTATTCCAGCACTCTTTTAGCGAAATAATGAGTCGCCGTACTTTCATGATTAAAATCGTAACCCACCCCATAAGGATGCCGGTCGGTAGGATTATACCAGGGATTATCGGCTGCCGGTCTATTGTTGGTGTAATCCCAGTAAAGTCTGACTAATGGACTCTGACCTCCCGAATGATTGAGCACGATATCCATTATCACGGCAATCCCGCGCTGATGGCAGGCTTGTACAAATTCTTTCAAAAAATAGTCGGTACCATAATATTTATCAGGCGCAAAGTAAAAAGAAGGCATGTAACCCCAACTACTATTGCCCTCAAATTCGGTTATCGGCATGAGCTCGATAGCATTGATGCCTAAATTTGCTAAGTAATTCAGGGTATCTTTCAAAGTAGCGTAGTCATGAGCAGCCAGAAAGTCACGCACCAGCAATTCATAAATCACGAGTTCATGCTTTAGAGGACGCGTATAATTATTTTCCGACCATTGAAAGAACGGACGATTAATTTTTATGACTCCGACCGGATCTTTGGTTTTGCCGAGGGGATATGGTTTCAAATTCGGATAGGTTGCCGCAGAAATATATTGGTCATTCCAGCCGTCGAGCACCTTCTCGGTATATGGGTCAGCAATGCGCAGCGAGCCATCAACCAAATATTGAAAGGCATACTCTTCATCAGGATTTAAGGCAGGGATAGTCAACCACCAATAGACATCATCATTGCCATGGTCATCACGTTGCATAAAGAAGCAGGTATCAACCCGCCAGTCATTAAAATCACCGATGACATAGATGAAATTCTTACGCGGCGCCTGGAGACATAAAGTCACCGAATTACTCTGATAATTGATTCCCGGCTTTATATTATCAGGTAAAACTGCCGACTTGACCGGCGGATTGACCATTATTACCAGTTGGGCGGTATCAAGTAAACCAGCGGTATCGGTAGCAATGGCGCTCAAAAGATGCGAGCCGTAACCGCTCAGCCGCGTATCGAAAAGGAAGCTGGCTACTGAATCAGCAACTCCAGCCATAAAGCTATCATCTAAAAAGAGACTAATAGAATCAATTGCCGTACCCAGTGTGGCGGTCTTGACTCTGATAGTAAGGGTGTCGCCATATTCGGTAAAGAAGGGTGTACGATACGGGTCGCCAAAAGTCAGGTCTATAGCTGGTTCTGTTATCATTACATTTACCCCTGGTTGATAGAGTGGTAGAAAAATATCGGCATTCCCGACATCCTTGCCCTCTTTGGTGCCGTCGGCATTGCGAAAAACGAAAGCCAGCTTTAAAATTTTTTCTGAAGGTTGAATATGTGCGCCGGTGGTGTGGTCAACATAATATTCGCGCGGTCTACCGATGACCAGTTTATAAAGATTAGTCGAGACCCGCGTCAGTTTATTTTTAGGCAAATTAGGTATACCACCACTCCCTGGCCAGGGGGTAATAACATAACGCCAGTCACTCGGTCGAGTACTCAAATTGGTGATGACGCCAGTATGAGCATAGACATCACCGGTGTAATTCAGTAATCCGCGATTGCCCTGGGTGGCGTCAAAAAATACGATAATCGAATCATTTTCAGTCGGATAAATGGGTGATGAAGTCACGATTTGAGAGTAACTAACCCCAGCAAAAATCAGCGTTGATATTACACTTTTGAATTTTTGCAACATATTCTCCTCGCTTAAACCTACTTTACATTTTCAATCTGACTTAAAAATTGCCCATTCCCAAGCCTGACATTTAATTGTCAAAGTATCGCCTTGCTTACGCACCCGGGCGTCTCCTAAAAGCAATTTCCAGGAACGATTAATCGGCAAGTTCGGCGGCAATTCTAATTGAGCCTTAATCGGTTTTTCTTTCAGGTTAGCAACGACCATGATTATCTCATCAGAATTATAGCGGAGAAATGTAACCAGGGCATCCGGTTGGGAATTTTTCAGTGGAAGAAATTCTCCAGTCTGAAGTGCCGGGGTATTCTGGCGTAAATGTATCAAATCCGCGTAAAAGTCGCTAATGCCACTATCTCTGTCCTGCCAATCAATAGTACTTTTTTCGAAAAGCGAGGGTTTAATAGACACGCCAATTTCCTGTCCGGCATAAAGCATGGGTATTCCCGGCAGGGTAAAGCACAACACTGCCGCAGTTTGGGAAGCTTGCCGTCCGAAAAGGCTTACTGCTCTTTCTTCGTCATGATTCTCGATAAAGCGCATGCGCCTGGCACCCTGTGGATAGCGATATTGTTCCCTTTCAAGAGTCATTAGTAATTGCTCGGCTGACGCATTTTGCTTGATAATTCGATAAAGAGTACGGCGGGTATTCCAGGCATAAGTGAGATGAAAACCCTTAAGATGTAGACGAGGATGTTCTCCTTCGGCTAACATCAAAACATCGGGTTTCAAACGTTGCAGTCGTTTCAGAGCAGTCATCCAGAAATCATCTGGCACTAATTCGGCAACATCGAGACGATAGCCATCAATATTAAAGTTGCGCACCCAATATTCTAAAACTGACCACATATAAGCCGAAAGAGCAGGATTAGAATAATTAAAATCAGCCACATCAGCCCAGTCATCGTTAGGAGTAATTATGTTACCAGCAGCATCGGTGGTGAACCATTCGGGATGCTCTTTTAAAAGGCGATTGTCCCAGGCGCAGTGATTACAGGCTATATCAAGAATCACCCGCATCCCCCGCGCATGCGCAGCATTTACCAATTGCTGAAAATCATGGTTCGTTCCAAGCCTTGGGTCAATTAAAAAATAATCCCTGCTGGCATAAGGGCTGCCCCAATGTCCCTTGCGATTTTGTTCACCGATGGGAAAAATTGGCATGACCCAGAGACAATTAATCCCCAATTTCTCCAAATCGGGCAAGGCGGCAATGATAGATTTGAGATCACCACGCGCCGTGAAGGCACGTGGAAAAATTTCGTAAATGACCGCCCGATCCAGCCATTGCGGCGCAGGCAGTGCATGCGAGTTTGAGTATTCAGTACGGTACAACTCGCATTCATCAGTATAGCTTTTAAGGCAAACTTTGCCGTTGATGCCACCGGCTCCGCCTGTATCTTCAATAATCCGTACCACCAAACAGTTTTCGGTGTCTGGTTTTAAATAAGGAGTGACGGGAATATAGAAATCTATTCCGGCACCCCTATGTTCGTAAATTTTTTTGCCGTTTAAATAAATGATTGCATAATCATCAACAGCATCGAAAACTAAAGCGAGTGGCTTCTTGCGCAGAGAATATGCTATCTGAAAATTAAGGCAATACCAGCCCAGACCATCATAGCGCGGGTCGTCCCAGAAAGCCGGAATCCGCACCTTCTGCCAGTCGTTGCGCGGAAAGTCAGGACGAAAATAACCAGCTTCATCTCCTCGTCGTTCAGGATCATAGCGAAATAACCAGACACCATTCAGGCTCTGGATTTTATGGGACGACAAACCGCACATTATATTCAATAAAATCGCTCCGAATAATAGCACCGCCGCGGTACGTTTCATGAATACCAACTAATTCTATTCCTGCTTAGCCGGATAAAGATTGTTGTCGTGCCCTCAATGCCTCAGCAATGAGGTGGTCAATCTGGGTATAATGCTCTGATCTCAAGCGATTAACCGTCTGGCTAATGTCCTTTTTTACACGCTGTCCAAAAAGAGTAATATCCAGAATGATATAATTGACCGCAATGGTCAATACTGCCCGATTTTGCGTCCAGATGGCTTGCTCATCTTCCTGCTGATTAGCTGACCCCATCACCAGATCATTGTTATCGGTTACAACAATCAGTTTATGATCCCAGTATTGCTCTAATTGCTCTTCACTGATGCCATAACAAAAAACTTCTCCAAAGGAATTATCGATAGCGTTGAAGGAGAAAATAACTACATCTACATTGCGTTTGCGAGCATTTAAAATAGCATCACTCAAGCGCTCAATCTCCCGATACCAGCCAGAAATATAAACCGAGTTCTGCGCATCCTTAATCAACATTTCACAAGTGGACATAAGCGAGTCGTAACCGCGGATATTCCAGAAACCCTCGGTATCAGGCTTGCTGTTAAAAGCGCTTAGATTATCTTTCAGAGCATTGAGGCGACTGCCAAAATCAGTTTGCAGACGGGCAATTAGTTGCTTGGGTGATAACGGCAAATAACGATGAGGTTTTTCATGAATCGAAAGCACAAAGCCTCGCCCTTCGAGGCGCCGTAAAACCGAATAAACTACAGAGCGCGGCACATGGGCTTGCTGGCTAATCTCGTAGCCTGTTGCCGGGCTATTTTTTAGAAGACAAAGGTAGGTCTTGGCTTCGTAGTTGGTAAAGCCAAATTCGGTCAAAATTCTTTGTAAATTGGGCGGAATCTCAACCAATTTATTGCGTTACCTCTTTATTGCTTTCATCAATTTTCACTTCGCTTGATAACCAGCGGAACCATGTAAAATATAAAATTACCGAGAGGGTGATCACAACTAATAGCAAGCTAAGGAAGGTGTCAAAGCGCTTCATAACTAACACCATCCACATCATAAATAAGCATACCTGCCACGGCACAGCAAAAAAAATCGAAATAATATCCCGCCGGTTTTCCCGATTTATCTCATGGCGGACTTTGGGAGATAATTTGGCACGGATTGGTCCCCAGAAACCAAAGGGGCGTGTCACGCGGTAGAAATTGTCCAATACCTTTTCATCGGTAGGCTTTGTTAATAATGTCCCAACAATAGTTCCAATAAAGCTAATACCTGCCGCAAACATAAAGGCAAAGTATTCTGCTGTTGCTTCAGGTGTAATTAATTTCCAGACAATCGAGGCTAACATTCCTGCTGCCATACCGATAGCATAACCATATCCATTCAGGCGCCACCAATACCAGCGAATCAGTTGCGGCACAATTAAGCCCGCGCCGATACTCATAGTAATCCAGCCCCAGATTTCATTGATATTTTTGATAACCAACATAAGTGCCAATCCTAGAACGACGATGACAATGGAAGCGCCATAACTCTGACGCATTTGCTGGCGATCAGTCGCATGAGGATTAATATGTTCAAGATAAATATCTTTTACCCAATAAGCGGCGCCAGCATTAACGGTAGAATCAAAAGTCGACATAGCCGCCGCCATTATACCCGCAATCATGAATCCTTTGATGCCAGTCGGTAAAGTTTCCACGACAATCGGTAAGACCATCTCGGGATCGCTGATTTTAGTACCTAAATAGACACCCCAGACTGCCATTGCGCCTACGAAAAACCAGCGGAAGGAGAGTAAAAATGTCCAGAAAAGCGAAAGCAACCCTGCGTCGCGGTCGCTTTTGGCAGCATAATAACGCTGAATCATATAACTGCCGGTACCGCCACTACCTTCTATCACAACTTTGATTATATAAAACATAATGGCGATGCCGAAAAGATTGTACATGCTATAGACACTAATAGAATCAATTGCCAGCTTCCACTTCGGTAAAACATCGCTCCAATTCTGATAAGTAGTGTTAAATGCTTGGAAGCCACCGCCAGCAATATCTTTTATCGGCATAGCAACCGCAAATTCTGCCGGTAAAGTAAAATGAAAAACACGATAGACGATATAAATAATCATCATAAAAATCAATGAACCCTGGAATACATCGGTCCAGACGACTCCATAAAGACCAGATGCCACGGTATAAATCATTGCTACCGCAATGAGAGCAGTAGCAGCCCAAAACTGCGACGACAAACCTAAAAAGTTGGGAATACCCAAAAACTTATCTAAAAACTTACCACCGCCAACCGCAAAATAGGTTATCATAGCAATTGTGACTAAAATCGAAGTCACAGCGGTAATTAAACGCGCTAAACGTCCTTCGCCATTCTTCCCGAAGCGAAATTCCATCCATTCCGCTAAGGTCATCACTTTTGCTCGCCGATTCCATTTTCCCATAAAAATCATCAAAAAAGCCATAATGAGTGTTACGCCACCTCGAATTTCAATATACATACCGCATGCTCCCAGGGCGTAAACCAGCGCGACGATTATCATTGTACCACTAACATCAAGATTGGACGCCATGCCAGATGCACCCAGTACCCACCAGGGTAAAGAACGATTCCCTAAAAAGTACGAATTAATCCCTTGCGCTGCTTTGCGCTGAAACCAAAGCCCAACTATGACCATTCCAATTAGATAGATTCCGATAATCAAATAATCTACTATTTGCATCTGGTTCTCCCTTTTTAAATGTCTTTATTAATGATAAAAAAAAGAGGAAGGACGGGTTACCCCGCCCCTCCTCTTACAATCAACTTACTTCATCAGGACCATTTTCTTGAGGTCGCGGAACTTATTGCCCGCGCGCAGTTCGTAGAAGTAGATACCCGAAGCGACATTATTGCCGCGCAGGTCTTTGCCATCCCAGATGTAACTATACACACCCATGTTCAAATTGCTGAAAACAACCCGATTGACAACCTGACCTAAGGCATTGTAAATCGTCAGATGCACTTCGCCCGGCTCCGGTATCGCAAAGCGA
>DDYE01000004.1 GCA_002347855.1 Fidelibacterota bacterium UBA2242 | reverse complement strand
GCCGAACCTCCCTGTCCTGATTTAGAAAATGCGCTACTGGAGCGGGATTTTCCCACGCTTACTCTACTATTTGATAGTTTCCCAGTTTGCGCTATTTTATGGAGTGATTATTGGAATTGCAGCAATAACGAATAGGTAACAAGTTTATGATTGACCTGACAATTAACGAGAAACAACTCGAACGAACAGTGGCACGCTGTCGGGAACGCAATATTATCATCCCGACTTTTGCCGAGCAGCGCCAGCCGGAACTCATCCCGCAATCCATCAAAGACGAACTGCGCTCGATTGGACTCTGGGATGTCAATCCACGCAATTTATTTCGGATTACCTGGAAAAACGAGCCGGTTCCCTTCGGCGGACTTTTTAATGGTGTGAATTACCTGGAGTTACCGTCGTCCCTGACCGGTGTGCCCGCCCGGATTATTACTTTAGTAGGCAAATGGTTTCCAACCGGTGCCCACAAAGTCGGAGCAACCTTTGGCTGCCTGGTGCCACGTCTGGTAACTGGACAATTCGACCCGACAATTCAAAAAGCCGTTTGGCCTTCGACCGGTAATTACTGCCGCGGCGGCGCCTATAACGCTGCCCTGTTAGCCTGTGAATCTATCGCCATTTTACCCGAAGGTATGAGTCGGGAGCGGTTTGAGTGGCTGAAAACCGTCGCAGGTGAAATTATTGCGACGCCCGGTTCCGAGAGCAATGTCAAAGAAATCTATGATAAATGCTGGGAATTACGCCAGACGCGCGACAATGTTGTGATTTTCAATCAATTCGATGAATTCGGCAATCACCTCTGGCATTATGCCATCACGGGCGCCGCTTTTGAGGAAGTCGTCAATCAAATTCGCCAGCCTACCGACCGCGTCGCGGGCGTCGTATTGACGACAGGTTCAGCAGGGACGATTGGCTGCGGCGATTATCTGAAGGAACGCTTTCCGCAAATTAAAGTCGCCGCTTCCGAAGCGCTACAATGTCCCACGCTGCTGGCTAACGGCTACGGCGCTCACCGCATTGAAGGCATCGGCGACAAACACATCCCCTGGGTACATAATATCCGTAATACGGACATGGTCATGGCAATCGATGACGAGGACACTATCAACATCTTGCCGCTTTTTAATACCCCCGTCGGTCATGAATTCCTGGTGAAAAATGGCGTGCACGAAGCAATCGTGCAGAAACTCGATTTATTAGGAATATCCAGCATTGCCAATATGCTCAGCGCCATCAAGTTTGCTAAATATTATGAACTGACCAGCCGCGACATCGTACTGACTGTCTTTACCGATTCCATGGAATTGTACCAGTCGCGTCTCAAGGAAATTCTTGAGGCTACCGGTTCATATACCCCTGCCCGAGCCGAGCGCGATTTTTATCGTCACATCATCGGGCAAAGGACCGACTGGATGCAGGAATTAAGCTACCAGGACCGCAAACGCATCCACAATTTAAAATATTTCACCTGGGTCGAGCAGCAAGGTAAAACGGTCGAAGAACTCAACGCCCAGTGGTACGATGCCGAAAACTACTGGGGCGCAGTGCATGACCTGGTCGGGAAGATTGACGAATTGATTAGAAGGTTTAATGAGATGGTCTTGGAAAATCATTAATGGTCACGCAGTTGTCACTCGGTTGTCATTCAATTGTAACGGTAGTTGGATGGAAATACGATGGACCTTAATGAATTGAATGTCTATCAAATCGCGCAGGAAATTGGCGAGAATATTTGGGAGATTGTCAAAACCTGGAAGTATTTTGAAAAAGAGACTTTCGGGAAGCAATTGACTCGCGCCGCAGATTCGATCGCCGCCAACATTGCCGAGGGTTTTGGGCGTTTTCATTACAGTGAAAATCGTTTATTTTGTTTCTACGTCTGCGGTTTCATCAAAACATGGCTTACAAAATCATTTTATCGCAAATTAATTTCAGAAGATCAATATAACTCTATATTAAAATCCATCGACGACCTGAGCATCAGGTTGAATAATTACATCAAATCTATTAATAATTTATCTGCTGTGAAGGAACCACAAAATGACTACCCCAAACTTCCCGAACCATTGAATGACTATTTAGTGACTATCGTATGACCAAGACCCTTTTTCGACACGCCCGCATCTCCACCGGTAAACAGAATCTGACCGAAATCGTAGATATTTTTGTAGAAAATGGAGTTATTCGGGACATTAGAGGCAATCTGGTTTACGATGATAATGTCCGGATAATTGATTTAAAGGGATTTTTAGTGCTGCCAGGCGCTATTGACGCACATGTGCATTTTAACACGCCCGGGTTCGAAGAGCGCGAGACCTTTGCCGCCGGTTCGGCTTTTGCCATCAGTGGCGGCGTAACGACCGTAATTGATATGCCATGCACTTCTTTGCCACCCGTGACCGACCGTGCGAGTCTGGAGTTTAAACTCAAGACTTTAGATGGTACGAGTTACACCGATTATGCCCTGTGGGGCGGCGTTTCGGGCAATGTCTTCCGCCAGGGCAATTGGCAAAATGCCATGACTGAACTCTGGCAAGCCGGGGTCGTCGGTTTCAAGACTTATGCGCTTTCTGGTATGCCGACCTTCACGCATTTAGCGCCCACCGAACTGGATGAGCTCATCCGTTTTGCTGGTCAGAAAGGTTTTTTAATTGGTCATCACGCCGAGGCGGCTGAAATCGTCGAGCCGCTGACAGCTCACTTTCAGCAGATTGGACGCCACGACCTGGAAGCCTATTATTTAGCGCGACCGACGGAAGCCGAAGTGGTTGCCATTCGACGCATTGCAGAAATGGCTAAAAAATACCACGCGCGCGTTCACATTGTGCATATTTCCAGCGGACGTGGAGCTCAAATAGTGTCACAGTTTCGTGCCGCAGGTGTGAATATCAGCGGCGAAACCTGTCCGCATTATCTCGCCTTTAACTTTCACGACCTCGTGCGTCTCGGCAGTGTGCTTAAAACAGCGCCAGTCGTCAAAACAGTCGAAGACAATCAGGCGCTCTGGCAGGCTTTGCAAAATGGGCAACTTGATTTCCTGGCTAGTGACCACGCTCCCTGCCCTATCGAGCAGAAACGGACCGGCTCTATCTGGACCGACTACGGTGGCATTAGTGGCACCGGCACGATACTATTGTTCCTTTATTCGAAAGGCTACTGCCGCGGAAAAATCACACTCGCTCAACTTTGTGAGCTGATCGCTTTAAATCCAGCGCAGCGCTTCGGACTTTTTCCACGCAAAGGGCATTTGCAGGTTGGCGCCGATGCCGACTTCGTTTGTCTTGCTGAAAATGAAACGACGATAGTTCACGGCGCTGATTTTGCCTCGCGCGGCAAATTCACACCTTTTGAAAATCAGGAATGGCAGGGCAAAATCGCCGCCGTCTATTTGCGCGGCGAACTCGCCTATCATAGCCAAACGGGCTTGAACAACAAGTCGCGCGGCATTTTTTTAAAACGAATTAATAATTAATGGATGGTATCCCATGGCAGAAAACAAACCCAAACCAATGGTAATTTATGGTGGCCCGCTTTTCGACGGCGAAAACGAAGTCTACGAAGATGGCGCAATTTTTTTCGCCGATGGCAAAATCATCTCCGTCGGCAATGAAGAAACGGTCTTCAGCGCCATGCCCCGCGATGTCGAAATCGAAACCTACGATACCCGGGGCAAGGTCATATTCCCCGGTCTGATTAATACTCATCACCACTTCTACTCGGCATTCGCTCGCGGTCTGGCACCCCTCAAACCTATTCATAATTTTAAAGAATGCTTAAAACACCTCTGGTGGCAGCTCGATCAAGCACTCGACCCGGAATCTATCCAGTTATCCACCCTTATTTCCCTGCTCGATTCCATCCGGCACGGTGTCACCACCATTTTCGACCACCACTCTTCACCCAAAAGCATCAAAGGCAGCCTGACCAATATCGCCGCCGTCGTCGAACGCGCGGGTATTAAAGCCTGTCTGTGCTATGAAATCAGCGACCGCAACGGTAAAACCGCTTTTCAGCAGGGGCTGACGGAAAACCTGAATTTCATTGCAGCCCATCGCCAGCACCCTACCATCCGCGGTATGCTCGGATTACATGCCAATTTTACACTCAGCGAGGAATCACTCCAGGAAATCGCGCAGCACTTCGATAGCTCCGTCGGTATCCACATCCATTGCGCCGAAGATTTGAGCGATGTCCAGTTCTGCCAGAATCTGGGCTATGCCGGTCCTGTCTCCCGCTTATATCATTTCGACCTCCTCTCGCCCCACACCATTCTGGCGCACGGCGTGCATCTGAGCGATGGCGAATGGCAAATTGCGGCTGACACCCATTGCAGCGTGATTCATAATCCCGAATCGAATATGAATAACAATGTCGGCCGCCTGCCCTTACCACTAAATATTACACCATTAATGGGACTGGGGACGGACGGGATGACCTCCAACATGTTGCAGACCCTGCGGGCTGGCTTTCTCCTGCATCGTCAGGCAGGCGTCTCGGCCGAGATTCTATTGCAACTGCTACCCGATATCCTCTTTCGCCAGAATGCCCAGATTGCGCGGCGCTTTTTTGATTCCGCTATTGGTCATCTCATTGTCGGAGCACCCGCCGACATCGTAGTATTCGATCATATACCCTATACCACTTTCAACCGCGCCAATTTAGCGGCACATCTGGTTTATGGCATGGCGGAGAGCCGCGCTACGCTGGTCATCGCAGACGGCAAGTGCATTTATGAGGATGGCGTCTTCCTGACCCTGGACGAGGAATTGATTTTAGAAGAGAGTCAGAAAGCCAGCCAGCGCCTGTGGCAGCAATTCGGCAAGGCGAAGTGACTCCGTTCCCCTCGCCACTGAACCACCGCTCTCTTACCTACCTTCACCTAATCTCAACACTCCTGCGTGGAGACTAATATTTAAGACTAACACTATATCTGGTCTCGCCGCCAGAGGATTGAGATCATACAGGTGAACTTTACCGCCGTCGCGGTACTAAATAGCGCTCCGCACAACTATCAATGACCACCAATGACTTTCAATGACTATTGAATGACTATTGAGTGACTCCTGAGTGACTATCGAGTGACAATTGCATGACTACATTCTATAATTTTAAAAAATTGCTGTAAATTTCATTGGCGAAAGGTGAGAAGAGTTTTTTTAATCTTTGAGAAAGGGATAACGATGAGGGAATTCTTGAAAATTTTTCTAACAAGTCTTGGCATTGTAACAATGACCGTCAACCTTTTAGCGATGGAAGAAACGCATTTGAATTTACTGCCGGTGCCGTCGAAAATTCAAATTACTGGCGATCGGTACCGCCTGGACGCCGATTTCAAAATTGCCATCGAAGGCAAAGCGAGCGATAGATTGTATCAGGCTGCCACGCGCACTTTGCGACGGCTGAGTGGGCGCACCGGTCTGTTTTTTCCGCAAGATTTTATAACTGCGAATACGCCAATCGAGGGCGTCAATCTGCTCGTCCGAGTAAAACGCATTGGAGCGCTGAAAATCTACGAAGATGAATCCTATCGCCTGACGATTACCAGGGACAATTTATTGCTGGAAGCGGAAACCGACCTGGGTGCTTTGCACGGTTTTGAAACCTTGCTTCAGCTTCTATCAGCCGATGAATCTGGTTACTATTTTCCGACGGTTGTCATTGAGGATACACCACGCTTTACCTGGCGCGGATTGCTGATTGATGTCAGTCGGCATTTTATGCCGGTCGAAGTCATCAAGCGCAACCTTGACGGCATGGCAGCCGTCAAAATGAATGTCCTCCACTGGCATTTAGTCGATGACCAGGGTTTTCGCGTCGAATGTCGCACCTTTCCCAAATTGCATGAGCAGGCTTCCGATGGTTTTTATTATACTCAAACGCAGGTTCGCGAGATTATCAAATACGCCGCCGAGCGCGGCATCCGCGTCATCCCGGAATTCGATGTACCGGCGCATGCTACTGCCTGGTGCGTCGCCTATCCCGAACTCGCCAGCGCTCCCGGTCCATATAAACTCGAACGTCGCTGGGGCGTTTTTGACCCGACGTTGAATCCCATCAAAGGAACGACCTATGAATTTCTGGACAAATTTTTCCAGGAAATGGCGACGCTCTTCGACGATGATTACATCCACATCGGTGGCGACGAGAATAACGGCAAACAGTGGGATGCCAACGCCGAAATTCAGACTTTTATGAAGAAAAACAACATTAAAGATAACCATGAGCTGCAACGCTACTTCAATCAGCGCGTACTGAAAATCCTGACCAAACATGGCAAAAAAATGATTGGCTGGGATGAAATTTTCCAACCCGGCTTGCCCACAGACATCGTCGTCCATTGCTGGCGCGACCGCAAATACCTCGAAAACGCTGCCAGTCAAGGCTATATGGGCATTCTCTCCAACGGCTATTATATTGACCTGATTCAACCGGCGGAATTTCATTATCTGAATGACCCGTTGCCTCCTGAAAGTCAATTATCTCCCGAAGCCCAGCAGCGTATAGTCGGCGGCGAAGCCACCAGCTGGGGCGAACTGGTCACTTATGAAACCATCGATTCCCGTATCTGGCCGCGTACGGCGGCTATTGCGGAACGACTCTGGTCGCCAGCGACGGTGCGCGATGTAGATGACCTGTACCGTCGCCTCGATATCATCAGCCGACAACTCGAGGAATTGGATTTAACGCACCGTAAAAACTACGAGATGATGTTACGACGCCTGGCAAATAGCGAAGATATCCTTGCGCTGAAAAATTTCGTGGACATCGTCGAGCCGGTCAAAATCTATCAACGCCATTTTCAGGGAGTGACTTATACTTCCTACTCGCCCTACACTCGCGTGGTAGATGCTGCCCGCCCTGAATCCATGACCGCCCGCCAATTACAACGCTTAGTGAACGATTATCTTGAGCGACGAGATAGCGGCAGTAGCAGAGCGCTACGCGCAGCACTAAGGAAAATAGCAAGCAATCATCAGGAGCTCATGCCTGTCATCAAGAGTGCGCCAATTCTGTGGGAAATAGAGGATTTATCGGCTAATTCTGCCGCCTTAGCCCAAATCAGCCTCATCGCTCTCGACTATCTCGATGCTAAACAAGAACCACCTGCGACTTTCCAGCCGTACGCCGAGACTTTATTAAAAACCGCCCAAAAACCAGCCGGACAGGTGGAGCTGGCGATTGTCAAGCCTCTCCAAAAACTCATTTCCGCTGCCACAGAGTAAGCAGGCGATTTGTCCTCAAAAAAGAACATCTTCTCTATTTCTTTACGCTCAAATTAGGTAAATTTGGGGCGTTATTTGACGATTAATGGAAAGAAACATCTATGACAAAAATGAAAAAAATAGCGGTTCTGACCAGCGGCGGCGATGCTCCCGGAATGAACGCCTGCATTCGGGCTGTCGTGCGCACTGCCATCAATGAAGGCATCGCCGTTTTCGGCATTGTTGGTGGTTACGAAGGTTTAATCAACGGCGATATTATTCCCCTATCGCGTCGTTCGGTCAGCAATCTCATCCAGAAGGGTGGCACATTTTTAAAGACATCGCGCTCGGAAGCTTTTATGCATAAAGCTGGTCGCAAACGGGCAGCCGAAGTGATTCGCGAGTGGGAAATTGATGGGTTAGTCGTGATTGGTGGCGACGGCTCTTTTCGAGGGGCCCATGCTTTGTACCTGGAACATAAGATACCTATCGTCGGTATCCCTGGCACAATTGATAACGATATCTATGGCACCGATATAACAATTGGATATGATACTGCCGTAGCAACCGCTTTGGACTCTATTGACAAAATTCGTGATACTGCGGCTTCGCACGACCGCCTCTTCATTGTCGAGGTAATGGGGCGTCATTCGGGTTTTATTGCAATGGAAGCTGGAATCTGTGGCGGCGCAGAGGAAATTTTAGTGCCGGAGACACAACTTTCGCTGGAAGATCTAGGTAATTTGATAAAGAGCTGGGCACGCGCCGGAAAAACCAGTAGTCTGATTGTGGTCGCTGAAGGGGACGAACTGGGCGATGCCCATGAAATTGCTGCCAAGTTGCACGAAAAATATCATACAATCTGTCATGTCTGCGTTTTAGGACATACTCAGCGGGGTGGTAGTCCAACCGCCACCGACCGACTTCTTGCCAGTCGTCTCGGCTACCATGCAGTTTACGCATTGAAAGAAGGTAAAACCGATATCATGGTAGGCTGGATGAATAATCACGTCACTTTTATTCCTTTACCGGAAACCTGGGAAAAAAAGAAGCCGCTGGATCAAGAGTTAATGAAAATCTATCGGGTTCTATCGACCTGAAATCCCGCCAGGGCGGGATAGAATGGTGCAGTGAAATTCGAGATTAATGCCTAAAAATTCTTGGATAACTGGCGTGATTTAACTAACTTTGCGGGCTTTTTGAGGGTGCATAGCTCAGGCGGTAGAGCAACGGCCTTTTAAGCCGTGGGTCGCAGGTTCGAATCCTGCTGCACTCACTAAATAATAGAAAATTAAATTCTGGCTAATTTTAATTTCACAACGATACAACGATTGTCATTGATTGCTGAGTGGAGCGAAATCCGCCGATAGGCGGATTATTGGCATCTATTCGCGTTCATTCGTGGTTAAAAAATATCTCCGTGTCCCGCCTAGGCGGGAGAACGGAGACAGGAGAACAGGATTTGGACAATATTGAAAATTGCTCGTAGGAAAGAATAGCCCCGCGTTTCAACGCGAGGACAAAGATAAAAACGCCGTATCTTCCTAAAATGGATTTTAACCCATTATCGCAATCAAAAATGCCCTGTAAACAATATTACTCTTTTGTCTTATCGATAAAACTTTTTTCCCGAGAAATCACCTACCTCTTCACCCCAATTTGTAATTTGAAATTTCCTCTCATTCGTTTAGGTTTAACCTTGACAAGGTAATAAGCTATGCTTGAGCGTTTGCACATAGGAACTTCGGGATGGAGTTACCAACATTGGTGTGGGCGGTTCTATCCCGAAACGCAAAAATCGGCTCAATTCCTCGAATATTATGCCACCCAATTCTCTTGCGTGGAGTTAAATGCCAGTTTTTATCGAACACCAAATTTAAAGACCGTAGAGGGGTGGTTGCGACGGACTCCAGAAAATTTTCGATTCTGCGTAAAGATGAGTCAACAGGTTACCCATCGCCAGCGGCTCGCTGACACTAATAATGCCTTAAAACTTTTTCTCGCCACATTCGCTATTCTCCAGCCGAAACTCGGGCCGTTTCTGATACAACTACCACCGAGTCTCCAGTTTGAACGCGAGCGCGCCCAAGCCTTTTATGAGCAGTTGCAATCCTATGATGATTTTCGCTTTGCACTTGAACCACGGCACAAGTCGTGGTTTACCGATGATTCATTGCAATTGCTGCAGGCGAATGGTATTGGTTTAGTCTTTGCTGACTCCGGTGGAGTGTTTCCCCAGAAACTGATCCTTACGGCTGATTTTGCTTATTTGCGTTTCCACGGGCCCCGCGGGTTATATTATTCACCTTATAGCAACGATGAATTGCGTCAGTACGCTAATATGACTGCAGACTGGCTGAAAGACGGAAAGGAAGTATGGGGCTTTTTCAATAACGACGCCAACGCCTTTGCAGTTTACAATGCTCTGGATTTAATTGCTTTGGTCAGAGATTTTCTATAGTCACTCGATAGTCACACAATAGTTACTCAATACTCACTCAATGGTCACTCAATAGTCATTCAATAGTCACTCGATTGCTGAGCGGAGCGAAATTTGCCGATATGCGGATTATTGATTGTTTCACTGTTAAAGAATATCTCCGTGTCCCGCCCAGGCGGGAGAACGGAGACAGGAGCACGAGATTTGGAGAATATTGAAATTTGTAAATTGAAAGTTGAAAATTGCTCGTAGGAAAGAATAGCCCCGCGTTTCAACGCGGGGACAAAGATAAAAACGCCGTATCTCCCTAAAATGGGTTTTAACCCATTATTGCAATCAAAAATGCCCTGTAAACTATATTGCTCTTTTGTCTTCTCGATAAAACTTTTTTTGAGAAATCACCTACCTCTTCAGTCCAATTTGCAATTTGAAATTTACGTCTCCCGCCTACTGTTTACACTATTGCGGAAAAGGCATCCCTACCACTATTCTTCATAAGAGATAACCAAGATCATCCTATTTGGTAATCTATCATTTCCTTTTTAGATTTTATAATCGTGAAAAAGTCTAAGAATTTTTTCCAGTGTGACATTCAATTAAGAAAGGAATCTAAAACTATGTCGAGACACCTATTTCAGCGGTCGCTAAATTTATTACTGGTTGGATTACTGCTTTTCACCTTCTTTATCGAGTGCGGCGCCGAGCAGCCTTGCAGTAGCCAATTCCCCACCCGCATAGTCTTAAATATCACTGCTGCTCCATCTCACGCCGTCGCGGTTAACTGGCGCACGGCGCTGCTGACCGAAAATCCCCGCGTCCAGGTCGCTAACGCCAGTGATGCTCCCGACTTTCACAACGATGCCCGCGAAATCAAGGCAAAAATCACAGAGATAACACCTATTAAAGATAATGTACGCTATCAATACGATGCCATTATAGATGGACTGCAGCCGCAAACTCTATATGCCTATCGGGTTGGAAGTGACAAAAATTGGAGCGAGTGGAGTCAATTTAAAACTGCCGCCGCGAGCGCTGAACCGTTCAAATTTCTATATCTTGGCGATCCTCAAAATGATATAATCGCCTATGTATCCCGCATTTTTCGGAGCGCTTACTCCAAAGCCCCGGATGCGGCTTTCATGTTGATATGCGGTGATTTAGTCGCTGATGGGAGCGACGACAACCTGTGGGCGGAGTGGTTTTATGCCGCGGGTTGGATTCCGCGTTTAATGCCCTTCGTTTTAACGGCTGGCAATCACGAGTACGAATCAGTTCCCCGTCGGCTGTCCCCACTCTATCGTCCCCAATTCAATCTACCGCTCAATGGTCCCAAAGGAGTTGAGGAGACCGCTTACTTTTTCGATTATCAAGGCGCGCGCCTTGTGCTGTTAAACTCAATGGAAAAAATTGACGAACAAGCCCGCTGGCTCGATTCGCTTTTGACTGTTCAGCCGCAGCACTGGACGATCTTAGCCATGCATTTTCCGCTCTACCCGATTGCTTCTAATCGCGATTATCCAGATATCAGGCAGAAACTTTTACCTATCATTGACCGCAATAAAGTAGATTTGGTCCTGGCGGGTCATGATCATGCTTACGCGCGCTCTTATAAATTGAAAAACGGTCAACGCGTGGCTGACAGTCAGTCGGGAACAGTTTATATGGTCTCGGTTAGCGGTCCCAAGCAATATAATCTGGCATCGAAATATTTCGATTTATATGCGAAAATGGCTGACCATAAACAATTATTTCAGATCGTGAATGTATCGCGGAACAGGTTGCAGGTGCAGACTTTCACCGTGACCGGTCAGCTTCTGGATGAATTTGAGCTAAAAAAATGATTGCCAGCCCGGTTGCCAAATTAATTATAAAAATCAGTCGCTAAAGGGAAAGGCAGATTATGCAAGACATTTGGGAAAGTTCACAGATAGTCAAAGCGTCCGAGGTCGATGTATTTAATCGCCTGAAAATCACTGAAACGTTGAATTATTTACAGGATGCGGCTTCAGTGCATGCGACGCAGTTGGGACTTGGATTCCGCGAGATGCATCGGGCAGGACTTTTTTGGGTTTTGTCGTGGATTCGGCTGGAATTTTCGGCATTCCCTCGTTTTGGCAACCAAGTAATCATCCAGACCTGGCCCAAATGCCCCTACAAAATGCTCTCTATCCGTGATTTCATATTAAAATTTGCCGACGGCGCCGAATTTTGCCGGGCGAGTTCCGCCTGGCTGGTAGTCGATGCCGCTACCAAGCGAGCTGTTCCTCTGGAACGCCTGCCGCAGAAAATTGCCTATCAGTCAGAGCGAGTTGCACTCGGCATTCTGCCGGAAAAATTGACTGCCAGCCCGACTGAAGTCGTGGCAAGTCGCACGATTCAGTTTTCCGATTTAGATGTAAATATGCACGTCAATAATGTCCGTTATGTGGAATTTGTAATGGATTGTTATTCACTCGATTTTCATCGCACGCACCAGTTAAAAACCCTGACGATGTCCTTTTTACAAGAGACCAAATATGGCGAGCAGCTAAACATTGCGCTGGCAAGAAACGGTAATCAACATATTATCGAGCAAAACAAAAATACACCGGCGGTGGCAGTATGGCGGGGAATTGTCGAATGGCAAATTGTCTGATAAGTTTGGTTTGAAAATGTTTGCTCGCAGAATTACCACTGTTCAGGACATTTCGTCTTTGACAGAAGGAATTTTTTGAGCAGGAAAAAATTCTTGATTATATTGTCGTCGAATTGTAAGTTTACCCGCTATTTTTTCTAAGAAATTAAGAGAGTTGCGATGTATAAAACATATTTTCCGAAAGCCGATGAAATTAAAAGAAACTGGTATGTGATTGATGCCGAAGGAAAGGTCCTCGGGCGGCTCGCCAGTCAAGTTGCAGCCATACTACGCGGCAAAAACAAACCTTATTTCACGCCGCATTTGGACACGGGTGATTTCGTAATCATCATCAATGCTGAGAAGATACGTTTGACCGGACGCAAAGCCGAATTCAAGACTTATTTCAAGCATTCCGGTTATTTGGGGCATGAAAAGTTTTTGCAGTATAAAGACATAATGAACACCCATCCCGAGAGAATTATTGAGAAAGCCGTAAAGGGAATGCTACCGCATAATGTGTTAGGTCGCCAGCTCTTTCGCAAACTAAAAGTGTATTGCGGACCAGAGCATCCCCATGCAGCCCAACAACCTCAACCCTTAGAAATAGAAGGATAGTCAGCGGATGCCAAAGTTAGAATATTTAGGCCTCGGTCGCCGCAAATGCTCGATCGCTCGTCTCAAATTGCAGATGGGCACAGGTCAGATAATCGTCAATGACCACAAATTTGAAGAATATTTCCCGATTGATTCTCTGCAACAGTTAATTAAGCAACCGTTGGAAATTTGTGGTGCCAACAACCAATTTGATATCGTGGTAAATGTCAAAGGTGGTGGCATTGCCGGACAAGCAGGTGCGGTCCGCTTAGCTTTAGCGCGGGCTTTAGAAAAATATGATCCGGAATGGCGGGCGCGCTTGAAACCAGCTGGTTTATTGACCCGCGACGCGCGCGTCAAGGAGCGCAAGAAATATGGTCTGCGCGGTGCTCGGCGAGCCTTCCAATTCTCGAAACGTTAATGGAGAGAGAACCCAAGTTATGAGTAATATAACAATCGAAACCCTCTGGAAATCTGGTGCCCACTACGGACATTTAACCCGTAAATGGAATCCCAAAATGAAAGAATATATTTTCACTGCCAAGAACGGGATTCATCTGATTGACCTCGGCAAGACGATTCAATGTCTGGATGAAGCTACGCGCTTCTTACGTGAAACCGTACGCAAAGGTGGTGAGGTTTTATTTGTTGGCACCAAAAAGCAAGCCAAAGACATTGTGCAGCGCGAAGCTGACCGCTGTGGCATGTTCTATGTCGTCGAACGCTGGTTAGGTGGTACGCTCACCAATTTCTCGACTATCAAAAAGAGTATTCGTCACCTGCAGAAACTCGAGAAAGACAAATCTACCGGCTATGGTGAGAATCTCACCAAGAAAGAAAAATTAGCTTTAGAACGCGAACGAGTCAAATTAGCCGACCTGCATCGCGGTATCAAAGACATGAAAAAACTACCCGATGTTCTGGTTGTGGTTGATACCCTGCATGATGACATCGCCGTGCAGGAAGCACGTCGCCTGGATATTCCGGTCGTGGCAATTCTCGATACTAATGCTGACCCGACTGTAGTGGATTATCCCATACCTGCTAATGATGACTCGATACAGACCATACAATTAATCATAACCGAATTGGCTAACGCAATTATCGAAGCCAAAAATACACGCCTTGTTGATGTCGTGCCTCCGACGACCGAAGAGGCAGAAAGCTAAGTCAGAAAGGATTTTTAAATGGAGATTACTGCTTCCAGGGTAAAGGAATTACGCGATTTGACGGGCATTAGTATGATGGAATGCAAGAATGCCCTCGTCGAAGCGCAGGGTGATTTAGAAAAAGCGGTGGAAATCCTCCGCAAAAAGGGAATCGCCAAGGCAGAGAAAAAAGCCAGTCGCGCCGCCAACGAGGGTGTCGTTCTTTCCTACATTCACCCTGGTAATAAATTGGGGGTTTTAGTGGAAATCAATTGCGAAACCGATTTCGTCGCTAAAACCGATGACTTTATCAATTTCGCTAAGGATATCGCCATGCATATCGCGGCTACCAATCCCTTAGCCATTCGTCGCGAAGAAATCGACCCGCAAGTCCTTGAAAAGGAAAGGGAAATTTACCGCGAACAGGTAAGGGCGCAGAAAAAGCCGGAAAATATCGTCGAGAAGATTGTCGAAGGCAAGCTGGAAAAATTTTTTCAGGAAAATTGCCTGTTAGAACAGCCATTCGTGAAAGACCCGCAGATTACGGTCAAGGATTATCTAACGACGACCATTTCCAAGACCGGTGAGAATATCAATATCGCCCGTTTCGTTCGTTATCAACTGGGCGAAGCTTTCAATTCCAAAGCATAGTAAGTCCTTTTATGTCGGAACGCCACTTTAAGCGTGTCTTACTGAAGTTTTCAGGCGAGGCACTGGCAGGTGAACAGCATTCTAATTTTGACCAGGCAGTCTTACAATACCTCGCCCGGGAAATCAAAGCAGCGTATGAACTTGGCATCCAGCTGGGACTGGTTTTCGGCGGCGGCAATATTTTCCGGGGAATCAGCGCCGAAGCCAAGACCATGGACCGGGTCAAAGCCGACTATATGGGCATGCTGGCAACCGTGATTAATGCCTTAGCCATGCAGGATAGTCTAGAAACTCAAGGACTAAAAGTGCGCGTCATGTCTGCTATTCAAATGATAGATGTTGCCGAACCAATGGTCATTCGGCACGCTATCGAGTATTTAGAACATGGTGAAATTGTCATTTTTAGTGCCGGAACTGGGCGTCCTTATTTCAGCACCGATTCGGGCGCGGTTTTGCGCGCCCTCGAAATCAAAGCCGATGTAATCATCAAAGCCACAAAGGTAGATGGCGTTTATGATAAAGACCCGCTGCAATTTCCCGATGCGGTCCTCTACCCTGTTCTCGACTACGAGACCGCTTTGAGCAAGCAGTTGCGCGTGATGGACCAGACCGCTTTTGCCCTCTGCCGCGATAACAATTTGCCCATAATCGTCTATAATCTTAAAGTTCCAGGCAACCTTAGAAGGATTCTCACTGGCGAACACATCGGAACTATTGTCACACGGAGGCACTCATGATAGACGAAGTCATCAAAGATACCGAATACCGCATGAAAAAAAGCGTCGAGACCATACAACAAGAACTGGCAGTCATTCGCACTGGTAGGGCAACACCTGCCTTACTGGAACCGCTTAAGGTTGAGTATTACGGCATGCAAGTGCCTATTCGCCAGGTTGCCTCCATCGGCGCACCCGATACTCGTCTGCTGGTGATTCAGGTATTTGACCGCAACGCCGTGCCGAATGTCGAAAAAGCCATCCGTTCTGCCGAATTGGGACTCAATCCGCTCGTCGAAGGCAATCTTTTACGCATTCCGATTCCCCCTCTAACCGAAGAGCGCCGTAAGGAATTAGTGAAATATGTTCACAAGGTCGCCGAAGAGGGACGTGTTGCCGTGCGCAATATTCGTCGTGATGCCAACGATATGATTAAAGACCTCGAGAAGGAAAAAGAAATAACTGAAGACGAATCCTTTAAAGCTCTCGAAGATATTCAGCGCCTGACTGACCAGTTCATCAAGCAAATTGATGAAATCGTAAAGCGCAAAGAAAAAGATATTCTCGAAGAATAGCGGTTTGCCCGCGCCTGATTTTCTCTGAATTATAAATCGGAAAAAATAATTAGAAAAAGTCTATTTCTTTGCCTTGGGAGCCGACTTCTTGGTGAGTATCTTGGTATTGAGGGAAATCTGGCAGGAAAGTCCGACCAGGCGTGAATATTCGCTGGGAAAACCGTATTCAGTCGTCGCAGGATAGCGCGCTTCATTTTTTGACTGCCAGCTGAAAAGATATTCGATGGGTTGCCCCTTATCAAAATCGTGAAAATAGCCTAATTCAACTTGGACATTTTTATTAATTGAAGCACCGGTCAGAAATCCGATGCGGACGCTGTTGCCACCAGTAATACCGTGCGGAATATACATCACGCGAAAACCCGTATAGAATGCGTTTTTAGGCTTTTTAGGAAAGGTACGCACCGAGTAATAAGTCAAATCAAGATTGGCGTTGGGATTGAGAGAATAGGCGAAGTTCACGATATCTAAGAAATCGCCCCGTTTGAAAATGACACGTGAGTAATCTATCCCACTGCCATATATCGGCAAGCCTATCCGTACTCCGAAATCGCTGACATTGGATAAGCCTCGCCGATAAATAAAAACTGGCGCTACATTTTCGACGGAAAGGGCAATACCCGTATAGACTTCATCGGGTTTCAGAGGTACTGGACTAATAGTGGGATGTGTGGCACAACCCGCCAAATACAGACTAATTGCTAATAGTAGTACTCGTCGCATAATTTCTCTATTAGATTAAATAAAATCCCCCAGATTTTAAAGAACTATTTTGCAGCATGTTGTAGAATGTAGGTGATTAATTCCTGCCAGTCACGGCGGTTAATCGTTCCATCATTGTTCCAATCTGCCAGGCAAGCTGTGGCAGCATCAGGTGGATTCTGCTTCCTGGTAATCCGCAGAAGTCGAACCACATCAGCTACATTGAGCGCACCATTACCGTCGAGGTCACCGATGGCAATATTCGCAAAGGTAAAGTTGAACAAACTGCGCTCACCTACTCCGACATCCGGCTGGATTAATGGCGTAAAGGGATTTACGATAACCTGAATAGAATAGGCGCCAGGCAGACAGAGACGGTAAAATCGGCCGGTTTTGGGATTTGTCCAAACGGCTGAGCGGTCTTGGGCAGTATCATGATTAAGCAAGGAAATCTCCGCTCGTAACGGATGTCCCAGCCGGTCAGCCACTTTGCCGGTTAAACCGGTTAAACCTTTCTCCAGATAACCGACCAGGGCTTCGCGATTATACTCCCAGTATAAAGGCAGAGCGGATTCCGCAACCAGCTTAGTTTCCGAAAGTTCAATTGTAACTTCGCGACACCCCTGGAAATACACCATCCAATCCTGTCGTCCCCCGCACACTCGATACCATTCATAGCCATTGATGACACCAGTTGGGCTTACATCAGTAAAATAACTGGGAGGTGCATATTTTTTCGCGGTCTGCACATATTCCAGCCCGATATACTGGAACCATGCATCGTCTGGATGGCGCCGTGACCAGGTGTCCCAGGGATAGTTAATCACTTCTGCGCCGCCATGAAAATTGGCAGATAAAATAAAATGATGCGCTTGCGCAAAAGCCATCATTGCCAATGTTTCTGGTTGATAAGCATAGCCGTCGGGTGCTCACCTTCGGCTGGGTCGGGGAAATTGCGGTTCAAATCCACTCCATTAGCGTTATAGCGAGTTGCCCCATAAACCGAACTGTTCCCAAGGCGGTAAGTGGCATCAGGATTACTGAGCGGATTAATCCAGACAGCGCTATTGTCAATTAGGGCACGCAGGCGATCATCAATGTGATAATTGACCAGCAGGTATTCAATCAAGCGTAGCATTAAAATAAACCCTACAGTTTCATCGCCGTGCATCGTCGAGGTCAGAAAAAATTCCGGTTCGTCTTCGTTTACATTCACATTATTCGAAATTTTGACTGCCAGCAAATAGCGCCCCTGGACAGAACGACCGATAGTATCAAGGCGGCAAATACTCGGATAGGTTGTGGCATAGTCATTTAGCAGCGCGAGATAAGTCTCATAGGAAGGATATTTGTCCCAGGCTCGCATTTCCTGTCGGCTCTGCGCCATCCGAGGTTGATAAAGCGTACCGGGATGCGGCAATAGTTCATAATGGTAACCAAGACTCTGAAAACGTATCAACTCTTCCGGATTGGCATAAGCATGGACAGTTTTGCCAGTCACATTATCAATTGAAATCACTCTGGTGAGATAGTCTATCTCAGAGCGATTGATAATATCGAAGCGGAAATAATATTCGGGATTCAGCGGTTCGGCGCTGCTTACCAATTGAAATATCAGTAGAGTAATTATGACAATTACCCCAGATTGAATTTTCCATAACATAAAATTCATCTTTTAAAAGTAGGTATTTCAGCACTGTTTTTCAAGCATAAAGAATGACAGGACTTCCCCCAATCTTTTAGAATAAATGGATGGCTAGGAGATAAAAATATCTATAGCCACGAGTTTTAAGTCATAGACGATCAATGAGACAAATTTCCCAATAAGCGGAATTTAGCCCAAATAATTGGACTGAGGTCTGACAGATTGGTCAATCAGTACATCGTTTTTGTTGTCACCCATCGCTGTATTTTTGTTAAATTTGCGCTGGACGAACGAAAATAATAAAATTGGGTTGAATCGTGACAAATTTGGAATCCTATTTTGCACCCTTTCGCCGCAACATTATCGGCATTGATTATCTTCATGAATTCCCTTCGGGACGCAAACCGATTGTCTATGCTGACTGGGCAGCTAGTGGTCGTTTGTATAGACCGATTGAAGATTTCATCGCCAATCAATTAGGACCCTACGTTGCTAACACTCACACTGAAACGACTCTAACTGGCACAGTCATGACGGATGCCTATCATCAGGCACACCATATCATCAAACAGCATGTCAATGCCGGTCCTGATGACGTACTGCTATTTGTTGGCTTTGGAATGACGGCAGCGATTAACAAATTTCAGCGCATTCTCGGCTTACGCATTCCCGACAAACTCAAGAGCAGAGTCAGCATTTCACCGGCGGAACGCCCGTTAATTATTCTCACCCACATGGAACATCACTCCAACCAGACCACCTGGGAAGAATGTTGTTGTGATGTTGCCCTCTTGTGTAAAAAAGCCGATGGTTTGCCTAATCTTGACCACCTGCGTGACATTCTTGAGATGAACCAGAAACGAAAGATTATTATTGGTTCCTTCACCGCCTGCTCGAATGTCACCGGCATTCAAACGCCTTATCATGAAATGGCGGAGATTATGCATCAGTACGGCGGTTTATGTTTTGTGGATTTTTCGGCTTCAGCGCCTTATGTTCCGATTGACATGCATCCCTCCAATCCCGCCCAGAAATTAGATGCGATTTTCTTTTCACCTCATAAATTCTTAGGTGGTCCTGGCTCATCCGGGGTCATCGTTTTTGATAAAAAGTTATATGACAATACTGTGCCTGATCAACCCGGTGGTGGCACGGTTATCTGGACAAATCCATGGGGTGAACATCGTTTTTATCCTGATATAGAAGTTCGTGAAGATGGTGGCACACCGGGATTTTTGCAGGCGATTCGGGCTGCTTTGGCGATTCAGCTCAAAGAAGCCATGGGAACGCAGCAGATTTTAGAGCAAGAGCATTACCTTACCTCAATCTTATTCGACGAGCTCCAGCAAATTCCTGAGATAATAATTCTTGAGGCACAAAACCGGCACCGTCTCGGTTTTATCTCCTTTTATTGCCCGACCATTCATCATAACCTTATCGTCCGGCTTCTGAATGATCAGTTTGGTATTCAGACGCGTGGTGGTTGTCTTTGCGCGGGAACTTATGGTCATGTATTGCTGCAAATTAATGTTCACAAATCGCGTGAAATTACCCAGCGTCTCGACGAGGGCGACTTCAGTCTTAAACCCGGCTGGGTCAGAATCTCAATTCATCCGACGATGACTGCATCGGAGATGTATTACATCGCAAATGCGTTGCGGGCTGTGATTGCTAACGCTAAGCAGTGGGCAAAGGCATATCGTTTTGAACCTGCTACCGGCGATTATATTCCTGACAAGGCGGATGAAAGTCTGTTCGATTTACGGCGCGATTTCCAGCCATTCTGACAATTCGTAGCTCTTCTCAGAATTCTGTTACACCGTAAAGAGGGGATCGATTTTTATCTCGACTGGTGAGGCTTTATTTAGTCTTCATGACAAATTCGCCCTGCCATTCCGGTCCTGGTGGGTTTGCCATGTAAATCTTACATCTTTCGATGAAAACGCGCGAGGGATTATCTTCACCGGTTACAGATAGGGCTTTTTCGAAAAGTTCAATAGCTGCTTCCCATTCGCGGTTCCAGTACAATTCTATGCCCTGCGTAAAATAGTCGCGAATCTGCGCCATTTCGGGGCTAATTTCGCCTTTGCGCCCTAAGAGTTCATAAACTGTAATAGGATGTAATTTGCCTTTTACTACTAATTTATCCAGAACGCGCACTTCAATGCGGTCGGCGGCGCGGCGATAAGTTTCCTCGCCAATCATGATATAGGTACCGTACTGCTTATTGGCACCTTCAAAGCGGGAAGCCTGATTGACTGCATCACCCATGACAGTATATTGAAATCGCTGATTGGAGCCCATGTTACCCGCACTGACAATGCCGGAGTTTACTCCCATGCGGACGTAAATATCGACGCCATGTTCCGCTTTAATTTGAGGACGGAGCTGTTTGAGAGCTTCTTGTTGGTCGAGAGCTGCAAAACAGGCTTTCCAGGCATGATCCGGATCTTCCATCGGAACACCGAAATCACACATAATGGCGTCACCTTCGTACTTATCGACATAACCATCGTAGCGCATGAGGATTTCGGTCATTGGGGAGAGATATTTATTCAGCACCAGCGCCAATTCTTCGGCAGACAGGCTTTCGGAAATAGTAGTAAAATTCGCGACATCGGAGAAAAACATTGTGGCTTCGCGTTTTTCGCCTGATAGACTAAAGGCATCGGGATGTTCTTCGAGATATTTGAGCACTTTGGGACTCATGTAGGTCTGGAACATGCCACGGATTTTCTTTTTCTCTTTTTGTTCGGAAAGGAATTGGTAGATAACACTGCCAATGTAGCTACTGGCAATGCTGGCAACGATGGGTAAGAGATAAATCCAGAGTGAATGCTTTGTAAATGCCCAGTAGGCGAAAACAACGCTGCAGAAAGTCAAAACAAAAGCCACAACTCCCCCCAGCACCGGACGAATGAATGCGACCACAACTGCCGTTAGCATACCCATCAGGAAAATGGTCAGAATGTTAAGGGCTACAGGCCAGACGCGGATGTAATTTTTATCCAGCAAGGTCTGGATGGCATGGGCATGGGTTTCAACCCCTGGCATTAACCGCCGAACACCCTTATAGTTATAGAACGGCGTAAATTTGTTATCGTGTAATTCTTCGATAGAAACACCAATGAGGGCGATTTTGTCTTTAAAAGGATTTTCCTCATCTAAAAGCGCCTCGACCCTGGCAATGTCATTGGCTTTCAATGCCTGCAGGGCGGCGAATTGACGGGTCGAATCCGCCAGATAGGAAATGCGGAATTCGTATGGGAAAACTGAGTCGCGCTTGTAGAGCTCCATGTAATCTGTGTCTTCTTCATCTTTCAGGTCAAAGTTAGCATCGTCCAGAACTGCCGACATGGAATAGGTCGGGAAAGTATTTGCTGGCCCATAGTAATTAATTAAAATGGTCTGTTCCCACCCCAGACTGCCGCGATGCCCTAAAATGCGACATTGCTGATTAGTAGTGCTATCGGTAAAAATAAAGTAGCCCTTTTCGAAATCAAATTGAGGGTCACCCCGCAGACCATTTTCGCGGAAGAAAACCCTGGCCCCCAGCGAGTAAATATATTTATCTCGATATTGCTCAAAAATCGAATAGCGTCGGGTGAATCCGTCTGGATCTTGTATTTCACCAACAACACCCCACTCGCTACCGGTCGCCAATAGAATCGGGAGCGGTTCATCAGCATAGGTGTAGACGCCGCCGGCGGTAAATTCACGAGCGACTTTACCAGCCAGAATGACATTGCCATATTTTTTAATGGTCGTAGCTAATATCGAATCACCTTGCGGATTCTTGTAATCTGGCTCTGTAAATTGTATATCGAACATGATTAATTTGGCACCTGCCAGATTCAGGTTCTCGATTAAGTGGGCATAGTACTCACGGGGATAGGGATAGCGGTCGCGGCAACTTTTAAAAGTCTGGTCGTCAATAGCGATGACAATTAGGTTTGAATGGGAAACATCCCGTACACCGCGATATTTAAATCGCGAATCGAGGGATTTCAGCTCTATATCTCGAAAGGCACCAGATAAAAGAAGGATAGAGACTATAATGCCCAGAACGATTGCAATAATCAATCCCCACAATGCGAGCTTATGGGTATTTTTCTGCATTTAATTCCTGCTTATAATGCCATAGAATAGGTCAAGAAGAAACTAAAGTCGTTGAATACCTCGGAGCTCGTCCGGTCATTGAGATTGGTAAAGCTGCCGTAGCCACGCAACTGGTGAATATTAAAGAACTTAAGCTGCACCCCGAGAAAGACATTTTGCTGAGTAAAATCTACTAAGCCCTTACCGTTGGTAAGCGAATAACCACCAATCGTACTTAACATTCCCCGCCAAAAAGAATATTCAGCCTGCCCACTGACTGAGACAAAATCGTAGGGCTTAGTAGAAAGCCCGCTTTCGTTGTGATTATTACTGAGACGAAAGCTAGTTTTAAGCGGGAAGGGAAAAGTCGAATTCAAACCAAAACCAAGCATCGAAGTAGTCATCGAGCTGAAAGCGTAACCTGTCAAACGGGAAGAAGCCAGGCGGTCACTGCGGTCAGAGTTAGCATAATTAAAGCTGACAGTGTTTTTAACATTGAGGATGTCGATTTTGTGCTCAATTCGAATATCCTGTCGAATGGTCATATTTGATTCGCGGTTGTCGGACAAACGATAAGAAATTGGCTCGACGGTACTAATCCAGATAGTATCAATGGTATTGATGTCATTTTTACGACTGTACTGCATGGTATTGAGATTAATGGTCGGGAGATTATCGCCTAAGTAAAGTGCTAAGCCAGCACTAAAGGAAGTCGTGGTAGTCGTGGCTTTATTTTGCTTCAATAGATTGTCACGATATTGTTCAAAATTCAAGGTGATAAAAAGCTTATTCTGGAATAGGCGGATGCGGTCTCCCAGACTAAAGCCCTGAATGTCACTACGCATATAGGGATTGCCAAATGAACGGAAGTCTGGTCCGACGCGCTGATACTTGAAAGTCAGGTAATTATTGAAATAATTTAGGGTCAATGCGGTCCGGAAAGCCGAGGACGGCATGTTCAAAATAGCATAGACCATATTTGTATCCGTGTTAAGCGGCAGAATCGGCACAATGTTTTTATTAATAATAAAAATTCCACTGATTGAGGATGGATCAATGGGTATTGCTTTAAGGTCAATGCTGCCACCACCTTCGATACTTATTTTACCATCAATCAAGGTGTCACCGGGAGCCATGGTATCTAGTTCGGCTTTGGAAAGTGCGCCACCAGTAATATCACGATTCCAGTATGAAAGGGCAGCTTCCGTCTGCCAGACAAAGCGCTTATTATCAAAGGCAATGGTGAGGTCAGAACCGACCACAATATTATCCTGAGGCCTTGAACCACTTAATTTAATTATTTGGCCAGCCTGCGGATAAATGCCATTCATGCCCAAATCAACCGAAAGGGTATCATCAATGGATTTCAAAAAGTATAACCCGAATTGGAAGTTTTGTCCCGAACCGAAATAGGGACGGACAGCAAAAAGATTGCGAGTATAAGTGTAGCCAGTCCGGTTATATTGGAGAGTGCCATCATTCAAAGTGTCCGGTGTGGAGCTTATCGTTCCCGTAATAGATCTCTCGGTTTCGCCGTAGATCAAATGCAGGTTAAAATATTTCAACATGAGGCGGGCATTGATACCGCGCACACGTTTACCACGCAGACCGAATTCAGAAAATTGTGGATTGACATCGCCAATACCGAGTTTTAGATAATTGGTTGAAAGAGTAGCGGAGTAGCGATTGCGGGGTTGCTTGTAAGGCGATTCCTGGTCACTAATATAGGTACTGGCGTCGAAATTTATCCAATCATAATTGCCATTGAGACTTGCCCGTACCTGTTTAATGTTCTGGCGGATTCCGCGTACCTGTTCGGAGGTAGCTTCGGCAGTGATATTGGCATTGTAATTCAAGACGCGTTCTGCTTCGGTGATGGAACGTACGACCGTGAAGCTCCAGATGAGGGGATTGAGCGGAATTTGATTCTGGTTCTCGAAGGTAATTTTAACGGTATGTAAGCCTGCAAAAAGATTGCGCGGCTGTACCGTGATAAGGTCTTCACTGATTTGAGCATTAGAAGTAACATCAACGCCATCCAGCAGGATTTTGATAGTATTAAGAGCTATATTTTGGGCATTAAAAAGTGAAACAGCAATCACAGCTTCCTCAGCTGCTACAACCTGACCGTCGTCCGGACTGAGGATAATCGCGTTGTTAGGCAAACCACCCTGCAAATCGGCAGAGGTCTTTTGGCTATCGGTCGTAGTAGTAAGAGGGCGACTTTTTACCTGCAAGAACATAGGTACATTGTAAGGGTCTACTTCTGGGAAAGCTGCCATACTGCCATTGGCAAATTCGGCAATGATGAGATACTCAAGTCCCTCGTCAGTGACGAATTTAGCGGGAATGTTGTACTTGAATATTCCCATAATTTCGTGCATTTCATCCTCGACGAAGGCACTTTTACCAGCGATGCGATAAAAGATTTTGATGTTTTTAATCTCCGCAGTGTTATCCTCGACAAGGGCTTCGATTAAAACAGGAGTGTTGACAAAAACATCGCGCGGTGGTCGGTGCACTATTTTACCCTGGGCAAGAGCCAGGGTAACCTGGAAAATGAGTAGAAGAAAAATGATTATAAATTTTGCTCGGTTCATAATGAATCCTTGTGTTTTCACCAAAGTATCAATACAAATATCAGATTAATATTCGATTTTCAAGTCTTTAATATCACCCTGAGAATTGCGCAGCTGAATCTTCAGAATATTGGAAGGTGCTGGGGTTTCCTGGTCGGTGTCCTGCGGTACGGTGTTTTCCTTAGTCTTTTCGACATTGACATCTCCGCTGGGAGTTGAGGTTCCGGTCTGATTGGCTCCGACAACAATGGTGGCTCCACTCTCATTGTTCGTGACTTCAATAGAGCCAGAGAGACCATAGAAAACATCGCCATTGATCGGGTCGGATTGAACCCAGAAGACGGTACCTTTTACTGATGCGACCGAGGTTGGGGTCGCAATGACGAATTGCCCTTTGCGTTGTGGTGAAACCTCAGCTTTGAGGGTGCCGAACGACATCGCCACAATTTTAGAGATTGCATCTTGTCCCTTGACGCCTCTAATAATCATTTCTGAGTTTTCGCGGACTTTAATCTGGCTTTTGTCATCCAGGAACACGAGTACCGCCAAACCATCTTTACCGGTTTTGATGTGGTCTTCCGAAAAGAGAGGAGTTCCGACGGAAAGATTGGGCTTGAAGGATGCCTCGGTGGCGCGTTTTAATTTTGTTTCGCCCCGGGCTTTTAAGGTCAAAGCAATTTTATCTTGCGCATTAGTTTGTGTGAGCAGAATTAATATTAAGAATATGCTGATAAATGTTAATTTTCTCATCGCTCACCTCCTATTCTACGGTCACGGATTTAATGGTAAGTTGCCCGGCTAAAAATTGAGCTACTAATTGAGTAAGTTGCTCATAGGTAAGTGTCTGGGTGTTGTTTAAGGTAACGACACCTGTCGGAGAGTAGCCATTGAGTTCGCCAGTGAAAAGGCGGTTATAGAGATCGGGTGGTAGAAGTTGCGATAAAAGCGTTAAGTATTGCCCTAAATCAGCGGAAGCAAAAGCGGAGGTAGAAGAAGTTGTCGAGGTACTTTTGACTTTAAAAGCAAAAATCTGACTTTCCACGGTTTCGGGACCAGAAGTAGTAGGGTAAGTTTTGCGGATTTGCCAAACATAGGTCTTGCCGGGTTCCAGCGGTTTGGCTCCCGTCAGTGGATATTGAAAGGTGGTGCCAGCGGTGTATAAGTCCAGACCGGGTTGAGTGGCAACTGACATACTGGGTAATTTGTAGTAGCCGCCGTTATCGGGATAGGGGAGGTTAGCGTTATCATGGAGAGCTTCCTCTACGGAGCTGTGGCGGCTGGGATCAAATTCTGTGACCCGAATGCCGTAACCGCAAGAAGGGCAGTTGCGTCCGCTCCACATAAAGTCAATTGATTCCCATTGAAATTGAGGGAAAGGGGTAGCGATTTCGATATTATCTTCGAGGACGCCACCGGGAGCGATTAGCTCAAGGGTAGTGGGATTAGAGACAACGATTTCCTGGATCTGGCTTTTCAGTTGACTTCCGTATTCGTTAGTGATATTTAATTTAAAGACATAGGAACCAGCGGGGAGTTTGCCAGTTTGAGTAATCACACTTTTTAGTTTTGTCAAATCCTGCTCAAAGACATCAATGCTGATTGGGACTTTACGACCGTCAGTGTAATAGATGCTATTCATGTTCTGGTCAATATCGCGGCTGGTGAGCACAACCTCACCTTTGAAGTCGAAGGGACGGGAGAGAATATAAAGGATGCGTTTATTGGACATGTTTAGGGCTGGAACAGTGGCCAGCCATTCAAACTCAATTTTAATTTTAATCGCAGAGCCTTGCGGATCGAAGGGGGTGTACGACAGTGAATACGAGAACATGTCAGGGTTGTTACGAGCATTATTGAAATCGAAATCGAGTAGGTAGTATACTTCGAAGTTGTAGAAGTAATTAGTTCTAAGGTCGAGAATGCCACTACTGGTCTGAGCGAGAAGAGTGGAGTATAAAAGAATGGTAAAAATGAGAGTTAGTTTTTTAATTCGCATAATTGCCTCCTATCTGTACACTAAGGAATATATGGATAAAGGATGGAGATAATTGTGAGATAGCGCAATATTTTATGGAAATAAGACTACGATGAAATGTCTTCACAAAATTAATATAAGCGTAAGTAAGTAAGTAAACAAGAGAATACAAAAAAATCTATCTGATTTCAAGACATGGTATCCACCCTTAATAATTACATTGAGATGGTAGTCACAGATTAAAGGTGGAAATAGATTATGTTCGTAGATTTCTGTAAAAAGGTCTTGTAAAAAAGAAGTGAGTCATCGATTTTCCAGGTGCATGAAAAAACTTTAGAAAGGAGGAAAACGATGACTCGAAACAATTGTATAACAAAAAGTGCAAAAGCGCAAGGGGGAAAATTATCCGGTATTTTTTAATGATCCTGAGCAGATGAGAGTTTTGGTGAAAAGCATAGTTCAGAAGATAAATGCTGCTGAGTTTGAGGAGTAGATTGGAGTCAAGCCCTATGAGCGGAATGCTGAA
>DDYE01000010.1 GCA_002347855.1 Fidelibacterota bacterium UBA2242 | reverse complement strand
GGACACGCGTAATTCGAATATTTCCCAACCGTGATTCCTGCTTGAGAATGGTCGCCAGTCTCTGCATGGAGAAAAGCGGAGAATGGGAAACCGGGCATAGATATTTGACAATTGAGAAGCTTGGATAGGATGACGACTATCAGCAGAATTCACCAACCAGGAAAAGCATGGCGCCACCGGTGAAACTCCATCCAACTTCTGCCGATCTAATCTCTAAACCAGTTTTACAGAAAATTTAGGACTTAAGTATCCGGGCTTGTATGATGTTGTCACTATTTTTAATCTAGATGTTCACGCCATCAGAATGAGGGGCTATTTTAGATTTGACAAACGACCGGTACAGTATTATTCTGAATTCATTGCCCTGATGAACCGGAGTAAATCGGAATGACAATCAAAATGTTACTTCGCATGCTTTGTGTCTTTGCCTACCTGACTGCGTCACGCAGACGAGCGAGAGGACCTATCGGTCAGTCCGTTTCCTTATTCCCCCGTATCGGTGAATAAATAACCGGCACTGCGCACACTTTTAATATAAATTGGTCTTTTGGGGTTCGCCTCGAAATACTTGCGCAGGCGCGCGATGAAAATATCCACCGTGCGCGTTTCTACCTCGCTGCTGATATTCCAGACATTCTCCAGCAATTCTTGCCGTGACAAGATCCTTTTCTTATTCGCAACCAAATATTTCAGCAGAATTGCCTCCCGCTGGGTCAGATTGAACTCGCGGCTTCCCGAGCGACAGGTGAAATCACTGAAGTTGACTTCATTGTGCCCGAACCGGTAAACGTCGCTGAATGGCGGCGTCTTGCAGTATGAATCGTGACGGCGCAACATGGCTTTTATGCGGGCTAACAGTTCCTCGAGATGGAACGGCTTGGTCAGGTAATCGTCCGCACCGATCTCCAGCCCGTGGACGCGGTCGTCAACTGCTGTCCGAGCGGTCAGCATCAGGATTGGCATCAACGGTGCGGCGGCGCGGATTTGCTGGGCGACCTCGAATCCGTCGATATATGGAATCATGATATCTAACAGAATTAGATCGTACTTGGAGTCACGGAAAGCCTTCAGCGCAGCGCAACCGTCTTTCACCCAGTCCAAAGTGTAACCGTTTTTGAGCAGATTGAAACGAATTCCTTCCGCCAAGATTTCCTCATCCTCAACCATCAATATGCGTGGGCAATCGTTCATGCGCCGCTCCTGAGGCTCACGCCTGTTCCTTCAGCAATTTCTTCAGCAAGGCTTTGTGTCCGTTCGGATAGGCGGGCAATTCGATCCGTATGATTAGTCCCTCCCCATCAGCAGGCAGTTCAGCGCGAATCTCGCCACCGTGAGTACCGATAATACCTTTCGCCAAATACAGCCCAAGCCCGGTACCCTTGACGCTCGGATTTTGCGGCTCAGTAATGCGGTAGAACTTTTTGAAAATCTTCTTGAGTTGATTGCGTGGCACGCCGGCACCGTGATCACGGAATGCAATGGAAACGCGTTTGTCGCTTTCGCTTAGGGTAATTTCGATCAGTACCGCATCTACCGCATATTTGCAGGAATTCTCGAACAGGTTTTCAAAGACGACGCGCAGAGCAGTTGCATCGAAAACCAGCCGGGCTTGTAGGACACCGGTCACCCGCACCTGTTCCGGTAACAACGAAAATTGCCGGCTCAGTTCCTCGAACAGTGATTTCAACGTCACGTCCGCTTCCAGGATCCTGCAATGATAGCGAGCATAGCCGCTCTCCAGGCGGTCGACTTCCAGCACCGAACTGATCATGCGGTCTAGCCGGGCGGTTTCGCGCCGCATCTGCATCAGGAATTCGTGTATCTGCTCCGACGTAATATCTGTGTAACGGCCGAGCGTGTCGATATACAACCGGATCGAGGATAACGGCGTTTTAAGTTCATGCGTAATGCTGGCGATGAAATTATCATACAGGCGAGTCTGCCGGAAATGCAGACTCAGGTAGCGGAACATGATCGACATGCCCGCCGCGCCCGCAGCGATTAACACCAAACCTATGACCAGCATGGCAATGTCAGCGCCGGAATCAATCTGAATTGCATAGCGCCGGCCGATTTCCCTGAACGCAACATGACTGACCACATACCGGGCGATCCACAAACCCATGACCGCCAGCCAGGTCAATTGCACCAGAACAAAGAGGACAATATATTTCGCCAGGTAATATCTTTTACGCATGCTCACGGTCTGAAATGTTCATCTTTTACAATAGTTTTACAGTAGTGAATTTATATTTTTCATAAACTAATAATAGGCAAAGGCAGAGAGAAATCAAACACTTTTGCAAACTTGAAAAAGGAAAAAATAATTGAAATGTCCAATTACAGGAGAGCGTAATGAAAGTTTTATTAGTCTATCCGCAGACGCCTGAAACCTTCTGGAGTTTTAAAAACGCAGTCCGGTTCATTTCCAAAAGGAGTTCGGAAATTCCGCTCGGACTGATCACTGTCGCCGGTCTTTTACCGGCCGACTGGAACGTTAAACTCATTGATCTGAATGTCGCTCCGCTCAGGGATAAAGATATTATGTGGGCTGATTTTGTTTTTCTCAGCGGTATGAATATCCATCTTGACTCGTTCCAGAAAATCGTCCGCCGCTGTAACGAATTGAACGTCAAAGTCGTGGCTGGTGGTTCGATGGCAACGATGGAGCACGAGCATATCCTCGGCGTGGACCATTTTATCCTGAATGAAGCCGAGATTACTCTACCGCTGTTTCTGAAAGACCTCGCGGAAGGGTATCCGCAACCGATATATCAAACAACGGAGTTCCCGGACATTGCCCTGGCACCGATCCCGCGCTGGGATTTACTGGACAAAAGTAAATACGCCTCGATGGACCTCCAATATTCGCGCGGCTGCCCCTTCAATTGTGAGTTCTGCAGTATCACTGTCCTGAACGGGCGCAATCCTCGCACCAAGAGCCGCGAGCAGTTCATCGGCGAACTGGATTCACTGTATGCATCCGGCTGGCGCGGCAGTGTTTTCATCGTGGATGACAATTTCATCGGCAACCGCAAGAAACTGAAGCAGGAAATCCTGCCTGCAATGATCGAATGGGCGGAAGAACACAACCACGCCTTTACTTACGGCACGGAGACCTCGATCAATATTTGCGACGATAATGAACTGATTGACCTGATGGTCGCGGCCGGGTTCGAACACATTTTTATCGGAATAGAAACGCCTAACCACGATAGCCTGACGGAGTGCGGCAAATATCAGAATGTAGGGCGCGACATCATTGCCTCAATCAAACAACTGCACAACAAAGGCTTGCGTGTTTCGGGCGGCTTTATTATCGGCTTCGATAACGATCCGGCGGATATTTTTGACGCCCAGATCAACCTGATCCAGAAAAGCGGCGTCGTCACGGCGATGGTCGGCTTGTTGAACGCTCCGACAGGCAGTCGACTCTACAACCGCCTTAAAAATGAACACCGCCTGCTGAACATTTTCAACGGCAACAACGTGGACGGCAGTATCAACTTCATCCCGAAAATGAATTACAAACTGCTGATGAACGGTTATGTTTCGCTCCTGCGGTTCATCTATGCCCAGCCGAATTATTATCAACGGGTGAAGACTTTTCTGAAAGAGTATCGGCTTCCGAAATATAATGGCGGCGGCCTAACGTCTCAAGACATCGGCGCGCTGTTCAAATCAATGTGGCGGCTGGGTGTGCTGGAAAAAGGCCGACGCTATTACTGGCGCCTATTCTTCTTTTCGCTGTTGCGCTATCCCCGCAAGTTTCCGACGGCGATTACTATGGCAATCTACGGCTATCACTTCAGGAAAGTTGTGAAAGCGATCTGAGCAGGCGTGCCTGACCGGACAAGTACATTCACGGTAGGGACAAAGCAATCTAAAAGTTCTGGTCTCCCAAATTTTCAATCTTAGATCAAATCGCTTTGCCTCTACGAAAGCTGTCTTAGTTCGACCCGAATAGAATGTTTAGACTTACTGCCACATTACGCCCCGGATTGCAAAAGCCAACCTCTTTCAGCGTCGATAGGTGGTCGATGTATTTCTTATCGAACAGATTATTGACGGCGATGCTAATTGACAAAAGTTGCCGGCCGATGTAGATATCGCCTCCGACGCCGATATCGATCAGCATAAAGCCGGGCGTCGCCTCTTCATCCGGCGCAGGATGATCCTGTTTAAAAGCGGTCGTCGATGCGGCTTTGGCATAAGCATTTTGCAGAATGCTGAGATTTTTTCTCTCCGCGATAATTTCACAGCGCCATTTGCTCGCCGGAATAAACGGCAGAAAGTCGCCGTTTTCGCGCTTACCTATGACAGTTGAATAGGTGCTTTTCAGGTGCAACCATTCCATGTTTTTCGGATGATAATGAATACCGGCTTCACCACCATGCAGATGCGCATCCGACTGTTTGTAGCGGTAAATAGGGACGCCGTCCGCCGTCGTGTCGTTTGTCGGCGTAATGTAGATGTAATGGTTGATGTCGTTGTAAAAACAGGCCAGATCGACCGTAAAATTCCGCAAATGATAATGTAAACTAAAGTCAGTTTCATACGCTTTTTGCGGAATCAGTAACGCATTCCCGATCTCGTAACGTAATTCGTGTTCGCCATTGGAAGTCAGCTCGGCAAGATTCGGAGTTCGATAAGCCGCCGCAAAATTGGTGCGGAGTAACAGTTTTTCCGAGAGATTGTATGTTGCACCGAATGAGCTGCTGGAACTGCCGTAAGTCTTATCAAGCGCTGCGCGATAATCCGAATCATCCGGATTACCGACTGACTCCGTGGAAATCTTCTTGTAATCATAGCGCGCCCCCGTCTGCAATTTCAATTTATTGTAAAAAGTGCGTTGCAGTAGAACGAACGCTGAATAATTAGCGGCCCGTGCATCCGGCAGAAGAATAACTTCGGCATTGCCGAAATTCTGGTTGACCTGATTCATTCCCTGAATACCGACGATATATTCCGATTGTTCCGTTGAGGGTAGATACAATTTCGCCTCATAAGTGAGTGTGGCAAGATTCATTGCGATTTCTTTGATATTTTTACCGGTATAATGAATCAAATCCGAACTCTGGCGCGCGGCGTTTACTTCGAGTTTACACCTTTTCAGAAACAGCTTGTTCTGAGATGACAGCAAATGATTATTGAACTGCTGATACCAGATTTCATTTTTCCGGCCGCGCGCGGCGATTTCCTCCACTGCATCTTCTTCGGCCAATCCAAGTTTCTGACAGTTATAATCGTAAAACAACTTAAATACCCCGACCCTGTTCATGTAGCCGCCGTCGGCCTGAACAGACACTTCATTGAAACGGGAATTGGGAACATAGTCGCCGCCGCCCTGCAAGTAATCAGCATGCGATTTATAGCCGAAACGGGAACCGCCAAAGAGATTTTGCCCCGCGCCTTTGATCCCGAAATCCTGAACAACACCGAGTGAATTTGAAAACAAATCCAGATGATAATCAGCCTTGAGCGTTCCTGGCGGCACCGGTTTTTCCTTGATGAAATTGATAACGCCGCCGATGGCATCGGAGCCGTACAGAAGCGAAGCCGGTCCTTTGATAACTTCAACGTTTTCGACGCCGAATTCTTCGATGCCCAGTGGATGATGATCGGAATATTGGTAATTCTCATATCGGACGCCGTTGTTCAACACCAGAATATCATTCATTGCCAGGCCGCGGATGACTGGTTTCGAGACTCCGGCCCCTTTCGAGATCATATCGACGCCCGGAATGTCGGTTAATTCTTCCATAAAATTCGGCGTCGTCCGGTTGGTACGGTTATCGAGTTTAAGAATATCGATCTTGATTGCATTCTCATGCTGGGTGGCGTTGTAGCCGCCGGAAACCACGATCTCTTCGGCTTCGAGGGGCGTAATCTTCAATGTAACGTCCATCTTCACATCCGAATGATTCAGCACGACGGTTCGGATTGCATTTTCGTAGCCGATATAGGAAATCCGCAGTTTGAACTTGCCGTTAGGCAACTGCGAAATGAAGTAGTCGCCGTTCTGATTGGATATGACACCAATATTCAGTTCAGGCAAAAAGACATTGGCGCCAGCCAACGGCCGTTGCTCCTGATCAGTGATTTTTCCACTGATTTGATTTTGCGCCACGGACGCACTCCACAGTAATAATATGACAATAAAAACATGTATTTTGTGCATAATCAAATCCTTTCTGCACTGTAAAATGCGTTAACATTTAACAAGTACAATTCTAAATTTTAAAACGAAAAAGGTCAGGTAAGAGGTGGGGCGCGTAACGAGAAGGAGAAAAGTTCAGGAACAGTGTGATTTTCTGTCTGACGCGGGAAATGATAAAAGTCATTACAGAAACGTAAACCAGCATCAACGTCCGGTAAATCACAATTATACCCGGCGTAGACGAAATTACACAACAAGCAATCATCATGTGAAGCATAAAGAGACTGCCCGGTCGCGGTTCTGACAAATTCGTGATGATGAATCATTCCAATCGTGAGAAAAGCCAGTAACCAGCCCCCAAGACACAGGATGAATATTTTTGGGATTCTTTGCATCGCAAAATAAGTTAAAAATTATTTTATTTAGGCGCAAGAATTAAGTTTATGTAAGTGTTAATCTCATTCTTACTTCATTTTCATTTTGTTGGAATGTTGAACGGAAGGGTATTAATTAATATAAATTTTTTTGCGTATCATGAACGAATTCACTTAAAGGCTTATCCGGTTCCTGCCTGTACTTTCGCGTCATAGAGCTTATCATCAGCGGCTTTAATCAATTCTTCCTAATGCAATAATCGCTCAAAGAGATAGCTTTAAAATGAGAACTTTTATTTTCCAGGACATTTTTCAGAATTACAGTCAACGGAAGACTTTTCTGCAAGATTGAAAATTCACCCTCAATCAGACTGCCGGTGAAAATCCTCCTAGTGAAAGGCTTAAATAATACTGCAACAGATTAAAAAAAAATTTGCTTAATTAAAAATAATGTGGTATATTTATGCGTTCTTTATGTATATTTATACGAGTAATGATGAGTTCAAAAACTAACAGGCATAAAGTTATCCGGCAGCTAATCGAGACGGGCAAGATTTCTAATCAAAAAGAATTAAAAGCAATGCTGAAGAGTCAGGGTTTCAATATCACCCAGGCAACTCTTTCCCGCGATTTATTGGCATTGAAAGTAATAAAAATTCCAGATAAAGAGAAGGGGCATATATATACACTCTCTGAACAATTCATCTCTTACCCACCACTCGATGTTGACAGCTCACCTTTGCATACATGCCGTTCGATGGCATTCTCTAACAATCTGGCTGTTATCAAATGTCTTCCCTCTTTTGCTCCCAGTGTAGCCCTGAATCTTGACGCCCTCGCCATGGATGAAATTATCGGAACGATTGCAGGCGACGATACGGTTTTAATAATTCTAAGAGAAGGTGTGACACACGAGCGCTTTCGTTCTGCGCTCGTGGACCGATGCCCAGAATTGCGTAATCTGATTTAAACTTGACTTTATTAAGATGAAACAAAAAATGGCTCGCTGATAGGCGGACCTCAAGAAAGGAGCATTCAATGCATAAAAAGGTAGTATTAGCTTATAGTGGAGGGTTGGATACCTCAGTTATTCTGAAATGGCTTGTTAATAAAGGTTATGAGGTGGTTTGCTATGTAGCTAATGTTGGACAGCAAGAAGATTTTACCCAAATTGAGCAAAAGGCTCTACAAACCGGTGCTTCTAGGATCTATATCGAAGATCTGCGGCGGGAATTTGTTACCGATTACATTTTCGTGGCGCTACGTGGTAATGCTATTTACGAAGGGCGTTACCTTTTAGGGACTTCACTTGCACGTCCTCTGATTGCCAAAAAGCAAATTGAAATTGCCCAAAAGGAAAAAACCAATCTCCTGGCGCATGGTGCTACCGGCAAAGGTAATGATCAGGTACGTTTTGAATTTTCTTATTATGCCCTAAATCCGAATGTAGAGGTGATCTCACCATGGAAAGATCCTGAATTTCTTTCCGAATTTAAAGGCCGAAGTGATATGATTAAATACGCCGAGAAATGGAATATCCCCATCAAAGCTTCTTTGAACAAACCCTACAGTGAAGATGAAAATTTGATGCATATTAGTCATGAAGCCGGCATTCTCGAAGATCCTTATTTCCGACCACCGGAACATGTCTTCAGTCGGACTGTCTCCCCCCAGAACGCGCCGGATGTTGAGACCATTCTGGAAATCGAATTTAAAGATGGCTATCCTATAAAAGTCACCAACCGGAATACTGGTGTCGTTAAAGAGGATCCACTGGAACTATTTTGCTATCTGAATGAAATCGGCGGTCAGAACGGTGTCGGGCGGGTTGACATGGTCGAGAATCGTTTCATCGGTATCAAATCGCGCGGCGTTTACGAATCGCCGGGGGCTACGATTTTGTGGGCAGCGCACCGTGATCTGGAAGGAATCGCCATGGACAAGGAGGTCATGCATATCCGCGACATGCTTGTCCCCAAATTCGCCGAACTGATTTACAACGGCTTCTGGTTTTCGCCAGAAATGGACTTTCTGATATCCGCCTTCGAAAAAAGTCAAGAAAAAATAGATGGCTCGGTCGTCCTCTCAATATATAAAGGGAACGTAAACCCCATCAGTCGGAAATCACCGACTTCGCTGTATGACCAGGACCTTTCCAGCATGGAAATAGAGGGTGGCTACAATGCCGTAGACAGCGCGGGCTTCATTCGCATCAATGCTATCCGTCTGAAAGCCCATAACATCGTCCTTAAAAAGAAAAAACCATACAACTGGCGTATCAAGGAGTAATACCATGAAACTGTGGCAGAAACAATACAACCTGAATGCCATGATTGAAGCATTCACCGTCGGCAATGATTATCTGCTCGACCAGGAATTGGTACCGTTCGACTGCCAGGCATCCAAAGCGCACGCCCGAATGCTCGGCAAGATTGGTATTCTTACAGAAATAGAAGTCGAAGACCTGTGTCGTGGACTCGATCAGATTCTTGAATTGCACCGCAAAGGACAGTTCGCAATCTCCCCAGCAGACGAGGATTGTCACACGGCAATCGAGAATTACCTAACCAAGACAATCGGTATAGCCGGTGAAAAAATCCACACTGGCCGCAGTCGCAATGACCAGGTCCTGACCGCTTTGCGGCTCTACTGCAAGGCAAAATTGGCTGAAATCGCAACCAATATCCAAACATGCCTCACGGTTATTTCGGAGTTTATCACTCAGTACGGCGCTATCGCCATTCCTGGCTTTACCCACACCCGCAAAGCCATGCCGTCCAGCATTGCGCTCTGGGCAGGAGCCCTGTGCGATGCATTGACCGACGATTTGGATTTACTCGCCACTGCCACCCACTTGTTTGACCAGAATCCGCTTGGCACCGGCGCCGGCTACGGTATTCCACTGGCAATCGACCGGCAAATGACGACTGATGAACTGGGCTTCGCGCGTATTCAGGAAAACCCGATCTACGCTCAGAACAGTCGTGGCAAATTCGAGGGCTTTGCACTGAGTGTGCTGTCGCAAATCCTGTACGACCTCAATAAAATGGCGACTGACCTCATCTTTTTCACTCTGCCTGAGCTGGGATATTTTGCCTTACCGGATGAATTCCTGACTGGTTCCTCAATCATGCCACACAAGAAAAATCCTGATGTGCTGGAATTGCTCCGCGCAAAATATCACGAACTCCTCGCCCGTGAAATACAGGTGCGCAATACCGCTGTAAATCTGATTTCCGGCTACCATCGCGATTTGCAGCTGACTAAAGAAGCGATCATACGCGGATTCGGTATAACGCTGGTCGCCGTGCAAATTGCCACTCTCGTTTTTCAGAACCTGTCAGTCAATCCGGATAAATGTCAGGCGGCGATGACCGAAGAGCTTTTTACTACGGCGAAAGTTTATGAATTAGTCGAAAAAGGCATGCCGTTCCGCGAAGCTTACCGCCTGATTGCCCGGCAATTCGGAGAAAAGTCATGAGTTCCCGCAAAAAAATCCGTGTTTCGATCGTCGGCGCATCCGGTTATACCGGCTTTGAATTGGTCAAAATTCTCCTGCGACATCCATACGTTACTATTATAAAATTGGCCGTTCACCAGAATCCCGGCATACCTTTCTCCGACCTATATCCGGCGCTGAAAGGGCTGTGCGATGTCATCTGTTCACCGATTGATGCACCGCAGATATGCGCCGAGAGTGATCTCGTCTTCTTCGGTTTGCCGCACACGACCGGTATGGCTTTCATGCCAGGTTTCCTGGCCGCCGGCATAAAGGTCATCGACCTGAGTGCCGATTACCGCTTGAATACACCAGAAACATTCAAAGCAGCTTATGGCCTCGAACATACCGACCCCGCGCATCTGCTGGACTTCGTCTATGGTTTGCCGGAAATCAACCGGGCCAGAATCCAGACCACTCAAGCCGTTGCCAATCCCGGCTGTTTCCCGACCGGCATCGAACTGGCGCTCATTCCAGCACTGAAAGCCGGATTAATTGAATCTGACTCAATCATTGCCGACAGTAAGACCGGAATTTCCGGCGGCGGTAAGACTCCCAAACCGGCTTTCCACTTTCCGGAATGCAACGAAAATATCAGCGCCTACAAAATCGCCTGCCATCAGCATGAACCAGAAATCGAGCAGGAATTGTCGAAAGTTGCCGGTAAACCGGTGGATATCGTCTTCATACCGCATCTCGTTCCGCTGACACGTGGCATTTTCAGCACGATTTATACCCGTTTGAAACGTCCGACCACAGAAACGGAAATCCTGAAGTTGTATCGCGATTTTTTTCGCGCTGAGCCATTCGTCAGGGTCATGGAACCCGGGTTTCCACCGCAGATCAAAAATGTCGCCTACACCAATTTCTGCGATATTGGTTTAAAAGTGGTCGGCGACCGACTGATCCTGCTGAGCGTAATTGATAATTTAGTCAAAGGCGCGTCCGGTCAGGCTGTGCAAAACATGAATATCATGCTAAACATCGCCGAGACGACTGGACTCTTATAGGAAGAAATGAATATGAAATTTTATGATAATCCCAAAATCACCGACCCAAAAGGTTTTACGGGTGCAGCTATGCACGCCGGATTCAAGCGCAAACGCAAAGACCTGTGCATAATCAAAAGCGCCGTCCCGGCCAAATGCTCAGTCAAGTTTACGACGAATGCCGTCAAGGCCGCACCAATCATCGTTGCAAAGGAAAATTTACAGAAAAGCGGCAATTACCTTCAGGCCCTGATTATCAATTCCGGAAACGCCAATGCCGGTACTGGCCAAAAAGGCATTAATGACGTTTGGGAAACCCTGAAATTGCTTGCCGCTCAAATAAACGTGCCGCCGGAATTAATTCTCGCTTCAAGCACCGGTGTAATCGGTCACCAGCTCGATATGGAAAAAATGCGTCAGGGCATTCAGACACTTGCCGGTCGTTTGTCTGTCGAAGGCGGGGCTGACTGCGCCGAAGCCATTCTGACTACCGACACGGTCGAAAAATCCTTTGGGATAAAATTTTTAGCCAATGGCACGGGAATCACCCTGTGCGGCATTACTAAAGGTTCCGGCATGATTCAGCCGAATATGGCCACGACCCTGGCATTCGTCACAACCGACGCCGATATTGACCACGACTTGCTGGAAAAGACCTTCGCCGCCGCTGTCGAACACACATACAACATGATTACAGTTGACGGGCACACCAGCACCAACGATACCGCCCTGATCATGGCAAATGGCTTGGCTGGAAACCAGACGATCACCGCCGGTTCACCTGCGGGTGATGTTTTCGGACGGGCACTCTTTATGCTGATGACGGAAATGGCCAAATCCATCATTCGGGACGGCGAAGGCGCAACCAAATTCGTAACCGTTACCGTAAGCGGCGCTGATGATTTTGCCGATGCGAAAAAGATGGCTTTCGGCATCGCCAACTCAATGCTCGTTAAGGCCGCGCTTTTCGGATGCGATCCGAATTGGGGTCGGATTTTATCCGCCGCTGGAATGGTATCCGCCCATTTCGATCCAGCCATTGCCGATCTACGCATCAACAACGTCTATCTATACCGGCACGGCGAGCCACTCAGCCTGAATAAGTCCGAAATCCATCACATAATGGCGCCGGTCGATCTGGATATTGTCCTCGATTGCCACCTCGGTCAGGCGCAGGCTGTGGTTTATACGACTGATCTTTCCTATGACTACGTCAAAATTAACTCCCAATATCACACATAGAGGAATCTTATGCAAAAAATAATCGATAAAGCCGCCGTCCTGATCGAAGCCCTGCCCTTCATCAAGGCTTTCCGCGGCAAGAAAATCGTCATCAAATTCGGCGGAAGTATTATGGACAGTGAAAATGTTATGAAAGCTGTCCTACAGGACATCGTTTTTATGAAATATGTCGGCTGGTTACCGGTCATCATTCACGGCGGCGGCAAGGCCATTACCGAAGCAATGAACCGCCGCGGCACCAAACCGCAATTCGTTAACGGTCTGCGTGTCACCGACCGCGAAACGATGGACATCGTCGAGGACGTTCTGGCACATAAGATCAACGCTCAGATCGTCAACCTGCTTAATGCGATGGACGGCGATGCGGTTGGAATTTCCGGCCTCGATAATGGCCTAATTCGCGTCGATAAAATGCTTACCGGGAGCGCCCTTCCTGAAAGCGATGAACTGCCGGTCGATCTCGGCTTCGTCGGCCAGGTCCGCTATATCAACGCCAGCGCTCTTAATAATCTGATCTCAGCCGGGAAAATCCCAGTCATCGCGCCGCTCGGATTGGGCGATGACGGCCAGAGTTACAACATTAACGCCGACCTAGTTGCCGGTGAAATCGCCTCGTCAATTGGGGCCCAAAAACTGATTTACCTGACCGACACACCCGGCATCCTGCGCACGCCCGGCGATGAGAAAAGCATCATCAGCACCCTCACGCGCAAAGAAGCCGAAAAACTGATAGATGATGGCATAATCAACGGTGGCATGATCCCGAAGGTCAATTCCTGCCTTGAAGCTCTGAAATTCGGCGTCAACAAAGGGCACATTATCGACGGGCGCATCAGGCACTCACTCTTGCTCGAAATTTTCACCAAAGAAGGCATTGGAACGGAGATATTGAAAGATGGATCAAACAGAATTCGATAAATACGTACTGAAAACTTACAAACGCTTCCCGATTACATTGGTCAGGGGACGCGGTATGCAGGTCTGGGATGAAAATGGCAACGAATACCTCGACTTTTTCCCCGGCTGGGGCAGTGGCAATTTAGGACACTGCCATCCGAAAGTCGTCGCCGCTCTGCACGAGCAACTCGACAAGATCATGCACGTGCCGAACGTTTATTACAATGAAAAACAGGGCGAGCTCGCCAAACTCATCATCGCCGACAGTTTCGACGGGCAGGTATTTTTCAGCAACAGCGGCGCAGAAGCCAACGAAGGCGCGCTGAAATTAGTACGCAAGCGCAACCCTAACAAGAAAACGATCATCACCCTGAAGAATTCCTTTCATGGGCGAACCATCGCTACGGTCACGGCTACCGGCCAGAGCGAATATCAAAAGGGCTTCGATCCCCTACTCGGCGGATTCGTCTATTGCGACATCAACGACTGCGCCATGCTCGAAAAACTAATGAATGAAAACGTCGCGGCGATCATGCTGGAAACCGTCCAGGGCGAAGGTGGCATCGTGCCGGTTACGCCGGAATTCATGCGGACTGCGCGAGAACTTTGCGACCGCTTCGACGCCATGCTAATCATTGACGAAGTCCAGACCGGTATAGGACGCACCGGCAAAATGTTCGCTTACCAGCATTACGACGTTCAGCCGGACGTCATGACGCTCGCTAAATCACTCGGCGGTGGCATGCCGATCGGCGCCTTCGTCGTGGCGCGTAAATATTGCGACATTCTCCAGCCCGGCAATCACGGATCGACCTTCGGTGGAAATCCGCTCGCCTGCGCCGCCGGAGTTGCCGTCTTTAATGCCATTCACACGGAAAATCTGCTCGCCAATGCCGTTGAAATGGGCGACTATTTCCGCAATAAACTCGAAGAATTGAAAAGCAAATCAGCCCTGATCCGCGAAGTCCGCGGTCTCGGACTCATGCTGGGCGTCGAATTAACCAAACCAGGCGCGAAAATCGTCGATAAGTGCCGCGCTCGAAACCTGCTGATCAACTGCACACATCAGACCGTTTTACGCCTTATGCCCGCCATCAATGTTACTAAGAAACAAATCGATAGGGCTGTCGCAATCATCGGCGCAGCGCTGGCGGAATAGAATTTCTGGGTTATAAATTGAACCGATAAGCCAGCAATATGGAGAAAAATGATGAATAATTTGTCGGCGCTTCTCCTCATACCAGTTTTGAATTGGTGAAAATTATTCTGCGTTATCTTCATACATAAAAATCACCCAACCGACAGTTCAATAGAATACCGGTATACTATCACCCAATCAGTATTTTGCATTGAAAAATTTGGGCACCATTTGGGAAGACCGATGCGTAGCTCTGCCTGAGCAAATGATTTTTCTTGCAAAAGCATGCTCAAATTGTTTACATTTCGGTATGTATCGAAATGTTCTTTAAAATAAATTCAAAACAGAAATGAAAAAGAAAATAGGTGCTCAAGATATCAATAAAAAAACGCATCACTCAATAAATAGAAAAAAATATGGGTATAATCTATTCAGAATAAATAAAAATTAGGGTGATTAATGAATATGAAAGAATTTGTCAAAATGTTTAAGGCGCTTTCCGACGAGAATCGACTTCGCATTCTCAAAATTCTCGAGCGACGCCCTCTTTGTGTCTGTGAAATAACTGCTGTTTTAGGTTTGGCGACTTCGACTATTTCGAGTCATCTGGCAATTTTGCGCGATGCCGGCTTTATTCAAGACCATAAAGAAGGAAAGTGGGTCAATTATGAACTGATCAGAGAGCCCGAGGACTCGATTCCAACCGAGCTTTTATTGCGACTTTTGCAATGGCTTGATAAAAATGAAATTGTCCGCAATGATAAATCAATAGCGGCTGATGTTGACCGTTTCACTCTTTGTCATATCCCCGATAAACAGACAAAATAATTTTTAAGGTATTATAATGAACCATAAAGAGCTTAAAAAGTTAATGGGAATGATAGCGATTTTCTTGTTAGCCTATTTTTTACCGGTGTACAATCTTCGTTTTATACAGGCAATCAATGAAGCCTTAGCACTCCTACGCTGGTATGCGCGCGAACATGTGCTGCTATGCTTAGTCCCGGCGTTTTTCATTGCCGGGGTAATCTCGGTGTTTATCAGTCAGGCAGCTGTAATCAAATATTTAGGAGCTAAGGCGAAGAAATGGCTTGCCTACCTGGTTGCTTCCGTCTCAGGTACAATCCTGGCAGTATGTTCCTGCACCGTTTTGCCACTTTTTGCAGGAATTTATAAACGCGGAGCAGGATTAGGACCGGCGATAGCCTTTCTCTACTCTGGACCAGCCATCAATATCCTGGCGATTATTTTAACCGCACGCATTTTGGGAATGGAACTTGGTATTGCGCGGGTAGTTGGCGCTGTTTCTTTCAGTATCGTAATTGGTTTGATTATACAACTCATTTACCGCAAAGAAGAACATGAAAAGACAGAAGTACAGCTGGCAATACCAGAACCTGAGGAGGTACGTCCCCTCTGGCAAACCGCTTATCATTTTTTTGTGCTTGTTGCCATTCTCGTTTTTACCAACTGGGGAAAGCCGGATGTAACGACTGGTTTCTGGTTCTGGATCTGGGCAAACAAGTGGTTAATTACCGGTATCCTGGGAACTCTGTTTATGGCATCTTTGATTTTAGTGCTTAAAATAAAGATAAAGTATGTTTTATTGGCAGCCTTACCGGTAGTGCTGGCAGCAGTATTTTTCCCCCACCAGCCGTTGATTGCTTTTGTAGTCGCGATAGTTGCCCTGAGCGTTTTAACGGCGCTTACACCGGGCGAGCCGCAAGAATGGCTGGGCGAGTCGTGGGGCTTTGCCAAGCAGGTATTACCACTTTTAGCAGCTGGTGTGCTGATTGCTGGATTTTTACTAGGTGGACCGGAAAATGGTCAGGGCATCATTCCCAATCGTTGGATTAGCAGTCTGGTCGGTGGGAACTCGCTTTTTGCCAATTTCTTCGCTTCGCTTGCCGGCGCGTTTATGTACTTTGCCACCCTGACTGAGGTTCCGATTTTGCAAGGCTTAATTGCGAACGGTATGGGCAAAGGTTCGGCGCTGGCACTACTCTTAGCCGGTCCGGCGCTTTCATTACCGAACATGCTGGTAATCCGCAGTGTCATTGGCACGCAAAAAACTATCGTCTATGTGTCGCTGGTAGTGGTCATGGCAACTATTACTGGGATGCTTTTTGGGGCAATTTTTTAAGACAGGATGTACAGGATTAAAATTTTTTATTCAAAATGATGCGATATTCTGAAAAAGTGCGCGAAAATATTCCTGGTTTCACTCCATTGCCAGGTAAAAAACAATTAGTGGGATGATAATATGATTTTCATGACGATTCACCCAATGATAACTGGTTCGACAAACTTAAACTTTGATAAAGAACAATATCATCATGTCCATCCTATTATCCTTTTAAAAAAGAACAGAGTATGCAAATCAGTCCATTGCCAGGCAAAAACAGTTCGAGGTGTCCCAACATGATTTTTATGAGAATTCACCCAGCGATAATGTATCGGAAAGCCATAAACCTCGGCAACTCAAAACATTATCATGTAAATCCCGTTATCCTGTCCTCTAGAACGAAGGAGAATAAATGAAAATCCTTGTCTTATGCACGGGTAATTCCTGCCGCAGTCAGATGGCAGAGGTTTTTTTAAAGCAACTTGACCCGACTCTCACGGTCTTTTCGGCTGGTACCCAGCCCGCTGAACGTGTGCATCCCTTAGCAATTCAGGTTATGCAGGAAGTTGGGCTTGATATTTCGCAGAACAAAACTAAAGCGGTGTCGGATTTTATTACGCAGGATTTTGATTATGTTGTCACCGTCTGTGGCGGCGCCCGCGAAACTTGCCCCGTATTCTTCGGACAAGTCAAACAGCAATTGCATATTGGTTTTGATGATCCTGTTGCTTTCCAGGGTTCCGAGACAGAGGTAATGAATGAATTTCGCCGGGTGCGAGATGAAATTAAATCCGCCTTTACCGAGTTTTATTATCAAAAACTATTACCAGGTTCAGCGTCTGATTTTGAGTTCAATATAAAAATAAAGAAGGAGTAGAGACTATGTTAAAAGTCATTGTTTTAGGTCCAGGCTGTCATAATTGCCTTTTATTGGAGCGCATGTGTTATGACGTCGCTGCGGAGAATAATCTCGACATGCAGCTGGAAAAAGTCACAGATTGGCGCAAGTTTGCCGATTACGGTATCATGTTCACGCCAGGTTTGATTATCAATGGCAAAGTCGTGTTGAGCGGCAAATTGCCGACTAAAAATACGCTGACTCACTGGATGCTGGAAGCTGCGCGTCAACTAAAAAATTCTAATGTTTGAATGGAGCGGTCTTATGCGGCAAATTTTCAAGTTCGCAGCTGTCGTTGGATTAACGGCAAGCCTCATTTTATGCGGTGATACAACGAATAAAACGACCCAAAATCCCAAACCAGCTGCTTCAACAAAGACAGCAAACAAACTGGAACCACCTAAGGTTACCTTTATTGAGCTGGGCTCGGTCAATTGCGTTCCCTGCAAAATGATGCAGCCGATAATGAAAGAAATCGAGAAGGAATATGCGGGACAGGTACGAGTCATTTTTTACGATGTCTGGACGGAAGCAGGCCGTCCCTATGCCCAGCAATACCGGATTCGCGTCATTCCAACCCAGGTCTTTTTAGATGCTCAAGGCAAGGAATATTTTCGACACGAAGGCTATTTTCCCAAAGAGGAACTGGTCAAGGTACTACAGCAAGAGGGTGTGAAGTAAACATGGCAAGTGCCGGAAGACATCTCGGTTTGTCAATTTACATCACAGCTATGCTATTCATTCGGCAGATGCTGGCAGGCGAGTTGCCGAATCCAATAAAAGCGAGCTTCAACGATAAGTTAGGAACGGTATTTTTCATCTATGACAGTACAGCTTGTGACTGTATTTTAACCCAGAACGCCATGATGCGCCGGGAAATCGATTCGGTGATGGGGCAATCTCATTTTCGTGCGCACTGGTCGTGGCGGGAATTAGAATACAATCGCTCACGGATTGAGGCGGAGCGTTTGCTTAAATTATGCACGAATCCGCTTTTACCCGCCACCATCGTACTATTGCCGAATGAGGAGCTTATCTTCGAAGCCTCGAGCTTATTGATTGGAAATAATCTGGCACGCACATTAGAGCTACTAATCAGCGAGCGTGAGAAGGAAAAACCCTGATGCAGAATCTTTTTGTATTTTTAACCAATGCGATTCAGTCCACTCCGGCTTTGGCACTGATTGCCGCCTTGATATGGGGAGTTTTAAGTATTCTCTTGAGTCCCTGTCATCTGACCAGCATACCTCTTATTATCGGCTTCGTGACTGGCCAGGGGACGACAACGACACGGCGCGCTTTTGGGCTTTCGCTGGTATTTGCCTTAGGCATTTTGTTAACGATTGCTTTTATCGGTATCATCACAGCCATGCTCGGCAGAATGCTGGGTGACCTCGGTAGCTGGGGCAATTACTCCGTGGCATTGATTTTCTTCGTAGTCGGATTGTACTTAATGGACATTATCTATCTGCCATTTTTAACCGGCGTTAATCAGCCCCAGGTCCAGCACTGCGGATTGTGGGCAGCACTGACGCTGGGCTTGGTTTTTGGTTTAGCCTTGGGACCATGTACTTTTGCTTATATGGCACCCATTCTGGCGATTACTTTTGATGTCGCCAGCCACAATTTTATCTACGGTCTATTGCTGCTGCTTGTTTACGGACTGGGACATATCTCTGTAATAGTACTTGCCGGGACGTTCACTAATGTGCTCCAACACTACTTGCACTGGACGGAGAGTTCATCAGGCGTCAAAATCGCGAAGAAAATTTGCGGCTTCCTCGTTATTCTGGGAGGTTTTTACCTTATTTACAAGGCTTAATCCGAAAAAATGTATCACTTATTAAAAAATAGGGTTTGAATATGGAACAGTCAATTACTAAAAGATTATCGTTTTTTGACCGCTTTCTGACGCTCTGGATTTTTTTAACTATGTTTATCGGATTAATTATTGGTTTTATCAATCCGGGGATTGCCAATTTCTGGGGCAAAATGAGTATTGGCACGACCAATCTGCCGATTGCGATTGGTTTGATTCTGATGATGTATCCGCCACTGGCAAAGGTGCGTTATGAACAACTACCCAAGGTTTTTAAGAACATGCGGCTTTTAGGGATTTCGCTTCTCCAAAATTGGGTGGTTGGTCCCATTGTTATGTTCTTATTGGCAATTATTCTGCTTCCCGATAAACCGGAAATGATGGTAGGCGTCATTTTAGTTGGTCTGGCACGCTGTATCGCGATGGTGTTAGTATGGAACGATTTAGCCAAGGGCGATACAGAATTAGCCGCGGGACTGGTAGCCTTCAACGCCGTTTTTCAAGTACTCTTTTATTCTCTGTACGCCTATATTTTCATCACCGTATTGCCGCCACTATTCGGACTGAGCGGCACTATCGTCAAGGTTTCCATTAGAGAAATTGCTCTGACGGTACTGATTTACCTGGGGATTCCATTTGCTGGTGGTCTGCTTTCCAGCACTATTTTGCGGCGTATAAAGAGTGATGACTGGTATTTCAAATGCTTCATTCCGCGGATTTCACTGCTCACGCCGATCGCGCTGCTTTTCACTATTTTTGTGATGTTTTCCCTAAAAGGTGAAAAAATAATTGAGCTGCCGTTCGATGTCATGCGGGTTGCTATTCCTTTCGGTTTTTATTTTTTGATTATGTTTTTCCTGACCTTTTACATCGTTCGCAAAATCGGCGAACCTTATCATAAAGTTGCTACTCTATCTTTTACTGCTGGCAGTAATGATTTCGAACTGGCAATCGCCGTGGCGGTAGCAGTCTTTGGCATCAATTCTCCGGCGGCTTTCGCGACGGTAATTGGTCCTCTGGTAGAAGTGCCCGTGCTGATTGCATTAGTGAATGTAGCCCTTTATTTTCGCAAGAAATATTTTAGTCATGAACTAGAGGTCGCCGAAAAAGAACCTCTACAAGTTGAGATTTATGACAAAGTGAATATTTAAGGAAGCCATGGAATCATTATGAAAAGCGTGGACAGAATCTTAGTGAACACTTTTAAAGCCTTAGGCGATGAAAGTCGGCTCAATATTCTCGCTCTGCTTCTTAATAAACCGCTCTATGTTTGCGAGATTGGCAGAAGGCTGCATCTGGCTTTCTCGACAACCTCGCAACATCTGACTATTTTGAGCGAAGCGGGATTTTTGAACTGCGATAAAGAGGGCAAGTGGGTGCGATATTCAATTACGAGCAACTCTTTTAATGCCTATGTACCTACCGTTCGGGCGATGTTACAGGAATGGTTACCCCAGGATTTGAACGCGGATGATTTTGCTATTCAGAATTGCCAATTGATTTCTCAGAACTATAAAAAATTTTTAGAAAACACTTCGACAATTGACGAAATATAAAAACATCAACAAATACAAAAGGAGGTTTTATGTGTTCTTGTTCAGCCCCACGACCATATCAACTAATGGTCGGAGGAAAGGAATGTATAGTGTACGGCTTAGACCAAATCGTATTTTCGACTATTTTGGCTTTCCCCGCCGATGAAGAAGCGGCATGGGAAAAACTCTGGGAGGGTTTGCGTTTATTCAATCCCGAAGTAAGTCTCACGGAGGAAAACGAATACAAACCAGCCTTGCTGCAACTTTACGACGAGATAAAAAAAGAATACGAGATATTCGAAGCAAAGTCTAACCCAGATGATAAGTAAAACTAATATTAATTCAGAAAGGAGTTTGTTTTTATGAAAAAAGCAATTTTGATGTGCACCTGCAGTTTCGCCTGTCCCAGTATGAAAGATCTGAATATCCCCGAATTGGCGGAAAGGGTCAGAATGGAAATTCCCCACGACTTCATGCTTTTACATGGTCGGTTATGTGAAGATAATGGCGAAAATTTAATGGAATCGTTGTTGAAAAATGACGGCACCATCTATATCACGCCTGCTTGCAAAATTGAGAAGCAGAAAAAATTGCTCCGCGATGGTTTCCAGCGAGCCGGGGTTGAAATGACCGATAAAATTTGGAAGCCAGTATCGATTCAATTCAAAAACACCGACCAGGCTTTTGAGGACATAAAAAAAGTTGTTGAGGAGATTAAATAATGGCTGGACGTGATTATATGGGGATACCACGGGAAGAAATCCCGTGGTTCCCGACAATAGATGCAGACTTATGCAGCAATTGCGGAAGCTGCCTGGATTTTTGTACCAACGGCGTTTTCGTCCAAGGTGATACCAGCGTGCAGGTCGTAAATCCGTACAATTGCGTTGTTGGTTGTGACGCATGTGCCCGAGACTGTCCGACCGAAGCTATTTCTTTTCCTGATAAACGGGAATTAATTCAGCAGCTCCGTCAATTGCGGGAAGTATATTCCAATCGCTAAAATGTCGATAAAAGCAGGCAGACTTTTCAAACTAATTAGCTACAAATAAAAATGCGGAGGCAAAAGTGAAAATTCAAATCATTGGTCCCGAAAGAGACCCGACATTCCAGAAATTGCTCCAGAATATTTTGCACGCCATTCACGAAATGCAAATCGACGCCACCGTTAACGAGATCACAAATCTTCAGGAAATCTCGGATTATCCTCTGACGCTCTACCCTGCCGTCTATATCAACGGTAAGCTAGTCTGCCAGGGAAAATGCATCACGCTTCAGCAGGTGAAAGAGTGCCTCGCGAAAAGCTTCCAAGATGAAAAAAGTAATTAGAGTTATGGTGGTAACATGCTTGAGGTAAAAAATATCAGTCTAACCAAAGACCAACATCAAATTCTCAAAAACCTGAGTCTTAGTATCAATCCCGTAGAGATTCATAGTATCCTGGGGATGAATGGAACTGGTAAATCAACCCTGGCTTATACAATCATGGGCTTGCCGGGTTATGTAGTTGATGAGGGCGAGATACTTTGGCGTGAGCAAAATATAACCGGGCTTTCCATAGCGGAGCGAGCCAAGTCAGGCATAACTCTGGCGTGGCAGGAACCGGCGCGTTTCGAGGGCTTGACAATTCGGGAATACCTTAAACTATCTCAGAAGCATACTAACTCTACCCTTTCTATCGAACAATGTCTTGAAAAAGTTGGTTTGGAGCCCCAAAAGTACCTCGAACGTGGTCTTGATAATACCCTGAGTGGCGGGGAACGCAAACGGATTGAACTGGCATCTGTCCTGGCAATGCAGCCGCGTCTGGCAATTCTGGATGAACCCGATTCCGGCATCGACGCGCTTTCAATCGATTATATCAAAAATGTTATCCGCGAATTGGTACGGGCAGGTGCGGCGGTTCTACTCATCACTCATCACGAAGAAGTTGCCGCGATGGCGGATCACACTTCGGCTTTGTGTGCTGGCCGCATTCTAAAGACCGGTACGCCGGAGGAAGTAACGCGCTTCTTCCGCAATCATTGTCGTCCCTGCCTGCATATCAACAAACCCCTTGATGAGGTGCTAAATAATGGTTGACTTTACAAATGAATTCGAATTATTAGCCGAAGCCTATGCGGTAAGCGGCGGCAATCCGCTTGATTTGCGCAATGAGCAGTATGGATTGATGCTGGTTGCGGGCAATCATATCTTAGGTAAGAATGAGATTCCGGGACTGCGGATAGAAAGTGAGCTGTTTCCGGATGGAGTAAAAGCCAGAATTACTGTCGCCGCGAACACTAAAATCGAAAAACCGGTGCACCTGTGTTTTGGAGTGATTCCCGCCGAGGGCATTCAGCGTATTCTGGCGGATTTTTTCATCGAAGAGAATGCCAAGGTTAGCTTCCTGGCTCACTGCACTTTCCCTAATGCGGTCAAGATTCAGCATATTATGGAGGGCACTATCCAGGTCGGCAAAAACAGCCAGATGGAATACAATGAAACCCATTTCCATGGACCCAGAGGCGGCGTAGAAGTTCTGCCAAAGATGAAAATCAATGTCGAGCGTGGCGGACAATACAGCAGCACTTTCCGTTTAATCAAAGGCGCCGCAGGCGTCGTTCGCCTGGATTACGAAGCCTATCTCAGTGATGAGTCGGTGGCGGAGCTATATGCTAAGATTTTCGGCAAATATAAAGACGACATTCAGGTCAAGGAGTCGATCTATCTGAATGGCACCGAGTCACGGGGTCTGGTAAAGAGTCGAATAATTCTCGCCGATGAGGCTCGCGCCGAAGTCTTAGGCGAAGTCATCGGCAAAGGGGTCAATTCCCGCGGACATATTGACTGTATGGAAATCGTGCAGGGTAAAAAAGCCAAGGCTTCAGCAGTGCCCCGCCTGCAGGTAGTCGAAGAGAGCTCCAAACTGACGCATGAAGCAGCAATTGGCAGTGTTGACAAACGGCAAGTAGAAACCCTGATGGCGCGCGGTCTTTCTGAGCAAGAAGCCGTGGATGTGATTGTGAGGGGACTTTTGAAGTAACAATATAACAATCATGGGGGCACTATGATTTACGCAATTAAGAATTTATTACCGAACGAAAGGCAAAGTAGATCAAACATTGCCTTTGTAAAAACGATGGTCACTAAACCCAAAGGATTCCAACATTAACAAAGGAGGTTTTTAAAATGGAAGAAATCCAAAAAACGTCGAAGAAAATTCTGCCTGTCTGTGGTAAGGAAGCAGAGAACCTAGACATCATTCTGACCTGTGATGGCGCCGCAAGCGTTGGCCAAGTCGGTAACCAGGTGTCTATCGAATTGACCAAATCCCACGAAGGAGCGCGGATGTGCTGTATGGTAGCCATCGCCGCAGAGTCCAAAACTCACGTAGACATCGCTAAACGCGCCCGGAAACTTATTGTCATTAACGGCTGTGCCAATCGCTGTGCCAGCAAAATACTGGAAAAACTGGCTATTCCTTACCAGTATGAGGTTGTTATCGCTAAGGAAGGGGTGGACAAAGTTCCCACTCTGGACTTCGACATGACTGACGTTGAACGTATTGCCAAGAAGATTACCAAAGAAGCCCTGGGCATATCTGAATCTTATAGCGCTTGAAAGGAGACTAATATGGCATGGAATATCCAGACTGAGTCTATTGAGGTCTCAAGCGGGACAGCGTTAGGGGTGCGCGTCGGAAACCCTCAGAATCCCGCGAAAGCGATGATCATTGTCCTGATTGGGAAAAAAGGGATTATCGTTTGTCGTAACTTTGATATCACCGCACTGGAACAAAGAGGCATCGCGGCTGCCAGAGTCCAGGGCATTACCTCTTTTGAAGAGGTACTCAAGGCGCCAATCGAATCATGTACTAATCAAGCCAAGCAACTTGGAGTAGTGACAGGAATGAAAGGAGAAGACGCCTTAAGCCGATTTCTGTCATAATAATTAAAAGTTGATATGCAAAAGGAGATTCCTCTACCAAAAGTTGGGCTGTTTACCTGCTTCAGCGGTGGCTCCAATACTGGCACGCTAACCGGAATGGTAGCTCTTGAAGTGGTCAGACGTCTGGGAAAAGAAGCGATTGGTATTTGTTCTTTGCCGGCGGTTTTAAACGAGGTTCCCCGCCAATCAGTGTTGGTCCAGCAATTAGCCGGTTTAATTGTGATTGATGGATGTCATCAGGAATGTGTCAAACGTTTGCTTTTAGAAAAGGGTATCAATCCCGATGTTTACCTTAATTTAGAAAAAGATTTACATCTGACTAAGCAGGGACCTTTTACCAGTTTGGAGTTCACCGCAGAGCAAGTTCAACGGGTTGCGGAGGCCATAATCGGAATAATATCAGAAAAATTTCACTTATTTGAAGGCTCAAAAGATAAAGAACAAAACTCTTAATAAGAGGAGGTTTTATATGAATGAAAAAATGAAGCCGAAAGGAAAAGATAAGGAACAAAAATATCCAGCAACCGAAAGCCTGGCGTCTTTCCGTTTAATAGCAAAGGAGGAATGATTATGGAAAAAACTGAAGTCTATTGTAAACTGTCGGCAATGTTACGCCCCAAGAATTATCTTTCTTGCGCGAGAACTGTCTATAATCGAAGATGAAATCGAAAAAGGGCTTAAGAAAAAAAACCAATCAAATAAGAGGATTATTTATGCCAACCTATGAATTCAAATGCATAGACTGTGGCTATCAATTCGAAACTTTTGCTTCGATGAGCGAAAAAACCAAAGGATTGAATTTGAAATGCCCACAATGTGGCAGTGAAAACTTAGGGGAAGTGTTTGGAGCCATGATTTACCTCTCCAAGACAGGTGAAATCAAAACCAGTGGTGGTTGCCGTTGCGGCTCCTGTGGTTAAAAACTATTTAAATGAAAGAGCTAAAAATGAAGCCATTTAAAATATTGGGATTCATTGGCGGCGGACGAGTCACAAACTTGTTACTGGCTGGTTTGAAACGCCGGGCGGCGCTTCCTGAAAAAGTACTCATCAGCGATCCGGATGCAAGCCGTCTGCAGACGCTCACCGCAATTGACTTGCAGTGTATTCAATCTGTCGAAAGTAATCGAGAAGCCGCCCAGGCGGAACTGGTCTTCCTGGCAGTTCATCCGCCGGTTATCGCCGAAGTCACTGCTGAAATCAAGGATTCCTTATCACCAAATGCTGTATTAATATCGCTTCTGCCGACGATTACCGCACAAAAGTTGTCCAATTTATTGGGCGGTTTTTCCCGCATTGTTCGCATGATTCCCAATGCGCCGTCGGTGATCGGCATGGGCTACAATCCAGTATTTTTCTCAGAAGCATTATCGCCTGATGAAAAAACCGAACTGCAAGCTTTATTCGCCAATTGGGGCGCGGCGCCGGAAGTACTCGAGAAAGACCTCGAGACTTATGCCATGGTTACCAGCATGGGTCCGACTTATTTCTGGTTTCAGTGGCTGGAACTCTTACTGTTGGCGCAGGAATTTGGGCTGGATGTGATTTCTGCTCGTCAGGCAGTCGCTGCCATGTTGAACGGAGCCGTCGAAATTTTGTTCAATTCTGGTTTAGCCGCTGAGCAGGTGCTGGATTTGATTCCTTCTTATCCGTTGAAAAAGGACGAGGAAGCGATCCGCCAGATCTTCGAGGAAAAATTAGGCAGACTCTATCAAAAACTAAAAGCCGCAACCAGCTAAAAGCGTGAACTCCGCCCTTTTAATTAACCTATTGGCAGCACCTGCTCTGGTAATCGCCTGGTTCACCAATCGCACTAAAACCCATCAGGCGCTTCTTATCGCCTGGCGTTCATTTCTAAGCATTTTATCCTCAATCCTGATGATGGTACTATTGATTGGTTTGATTCTGGGACTATTCTCCCCGGAGAAACTCTCCGGCTGGCTTAATACGCGTTCGGGTTGGACTGGCTTATTGGTCACCAGTTTAATTGGCGCAGTTCTGCATATCCCTGCCATCATTGCTTTTCCCCTAAGTGGCACTTTACTGAAAGCCGGCGCGGCAGTCGGAATTATTGCCACTTTTATTACGACGCTGACCATGATTGGCGTCGTGACATTGCTTCTGGAAGTTAAAGAGCTGGGCAAGCGCTTTGCCTTATTGCGGAACGGTCTATGCTTTTTCGCTGCGCTGGTCATCGGCTGGTTGATGGAGATACTCCTATGAAGCAAACAACCAAACCGACAAAGAGTCAAACTAAAAACGAATTGGCGATTGCGATTGTCCTTATGATTATCACCGTAATTGTCGGAATTGCCTTGCCGTCTGTTCGCGGGCGAATGGCGCAATCTGCCTGGTCGGTCGCCCGCGAGATGTTGTTCATTCTGCCCGCGGTATTGGTATTGATGGGACTATTTGCGGTCTGGGTGTCCGGGGAGACGGTGAACAAATATTTAGGGCATACGTCTGGTGTGCGGGGCGTCTTGCTGGCGCTCTTTTTTGGCGCTCTGCCGACCGGCCCGCTGTATATCGCATTCCCGTTAGCGGCTGGATTGGCGCAAAAAGGCGTTCGCACTTCCAATATTGTCATTTTTCTGACTGCCTGGGCGTGTATTAAAATTCCTCAGGAATTGGTCGAGTGGCAGTTTTTAGGAGCGCGCTTCATGTTGGCACGCCTAATCCTAACAATTACGGCGGCTATCATAATTGGATCTATTCTCGAACAGGTTTTTTCAAGTAAAATTCTTAAATCCAAAAAGAATGAGGAGTAACAGCAATGCAGGTGTTTGACCTTAAAAATCATCACGCTTTCCCCTATGAGGAACGCCAGAAGAATGTCTTCTTTCAGGCTGAAAATTTTAAAGTCCGGCTAATTGAACTTCCTGCCAGTGGAGCAATGCCACCCTGTGAGATGGCTTCTTTTGTGCTGTTCTATGTTATTGAGGGCAAGGCATTGGTGAAAGTCAACCAGCAATCGCAAATGCTTTTCGCTAATCAGCTGTTAATCACCGAACCGGCTGAACTGGCGATGCAGTCGGATGAAGGGGTCAAAATATTGGGAGTACAAATCGTACCCGGGATGAATAAATGACCTTCTTTTACATCCTCACTGTTCTTGCGCTGGTTTTATCTCTGGCTTTTGACAGAAACAAATCCTGGCAAGCCCTACAAGTTGCCCTGAAACGCTTTCTGCAAATTCTGCCGGATTTACTCTTGATGACAGTGCTGGTGGCGGTAGTGCTCTATTTGTTGCCACAGAGTACGATCGCTTTTTATCTGGGGAAATATAATCTCCTCTTCTCGTCTATTGTGGCGGCAATTCTTGGTTCAGTAACCCTGATGCCTGGTTTCATTGCTTATCCATTGTGCGGTTTATTGGCAAAACAGGGCGTGCCTTATCTGGTGCTCGGGATATTCAGCACGACTTTAATGATGGTTGGCGTGGTCACTTTCCCGCTTGAGCAGCGTTATTTTGGAACTAAAGTCGCGCTGATTCGCAATTTAGTCAGTCTCCTGATTGCTCTGATAGTTGGTCTTGGGATTGGCATTTTCTTTGGTGAGATATGAAATTGACTAAGGGTAAAGTCTTCGAAATCGGCATAGTTGTGCTTTTCGGATTGGCGATTGGTTTATTGAAATTGAAAGGCAGTCCTGTCGGGAGCATCATGGGGCATTCGGCATTGGAATTTGGAGTTAATATCTTCAAAGTTTTGCCCTGTGCTTTCGTGCTTATCGGGCTATTTGAAGTCTGGGTAAAAGCGGAAACCGTCGAGAAACATTTTGGCGTAAAATCGGGGCTGCGGGGCAATTTCTGGGCGATAGTGCTGGCATCAACGACAGTCGGCGGTTTGTATGTAGCTTTTCCAGTAGCAATGGCGCTTCTGCACAAAGGTGCCCGTCTGTCAGTCGTTTTCACTTATCTTGGTGCGGCGGCTCTCGTGCGAATTCCAATGACCATTTTCGAAGCCTCGTTTCTGGGGATAAAATTTACCCTGGTCCGTCTGCTGATTTCTTTGCCGCTGGTAATTCTTTCCGCCGAATTGCTCAGCAAAGTTTTGAAAAATCAAATCCTACCACCTAACGGGTAATACTTGTAGTGGCAATTCACGAATTGCCCCTATAATATTGAATCTTTTTCACATTCTTCTTCGTAAAATATGGCGTTTTTTATAAATTTTTCAGAGCCATTTAGATGAAATTAAAAAGCATCCTTTCCTTTCAACTGGTCGCCTGGTTAGGAACGTTTGTCAATCTTGGTACTCTCTGGCTATTACATGGACAGTTGAAGATTCCCGTGCCGATTGCCGGCGCCTGTGCCATCGAAATCGCAATTTTGCATAATTTCACCTGGTATTATTTCCGCACCTGGAGAGACCGGGTCAAACATACACCCGGTGATTTTCTGCGACGACTCTGGCAATATAATCTAATCACTGCCGGAGTCGATTTTGTATTCAATCTGGGAACCTTATCCGCCCTTACTCATTTCTTTCATTGGAATTATCTCGTAGCAGATTTATTAGGAATGATGATTGGCCCAATCATAAAAATATTCGTCAATGAACTGCTTATCTTTAGAAAACCAGGCAAAGATTTCTCCGCTAAATAGAAAGAAGACGCCATGGAAGATCAAAAGAAAGCCAAAAGAATTATCGACACTTGGACTGGCCCGTGGGAAAAACGCAATCTACCAAAAATGGCGGCTGCTTTGCCAGCCTGGGTCTCTTCCGATCACCTGACGGTGCTTGGAATTATTGCGGCGCTGATTATCTGCGCTGGCTATATTTTGACCTGGAATTCCCGTTGGTGGCTAATGCTGGCTAATTTCGGATTTGTATTGCACTGGTGGGCGGACAGCCTCGATGGTACTCTGGCGCGGGTGCGTCATAAGGAACGCGAACAATATGGCTATTTCGTTGATCATATTTGCGATGCGTTCTCAACGACCGTGATTTGTATTACGTTTGGGTTTTCGCCATTAATGCGCCTAGAAGTAGCACTCTTCTTAACCATCGGTTATTTACTCCTGAATATTTATGCCCATGTGGGCGCTTATTCCGAAGGAATTTTCCGGCTCTCCTATGCCAAAGTTGGACCGACCGAAATTCGGATTCTCCTCGTGATTGTAAATACTATTTTGATTTTCTGGAATCCCGATATCCTGGTAATAAATGACACGCTCTGGACACTGGTCGATGTCGTTGGTACTATCGTCGCTGGCGTTTTCATGATTATCTTTATCATTGTTTCAATCAAAGACGCCATTAAATTGGATCGCCTCGACCGCGCCAAACGGAATCAAGCTTGAGATACAATAGTTTAGCCACTGATTAGCTCAAATAAACACAGATTCATATTTTTCCCCTGCCTTGATGTAGCTGTTTGAATCCTACAGAATATTCTAGACGTCAATGAATATCCTCAAATCAATCTTGCGCGTAGCGGTTGATTTACTGGGAATTAAAATTCCCCAACCCAATAAATTCTTCGAGAAGAATTATTAAAATTTGGCTTAATAGACAAAAATATATGAGATTTCCTTGATGTGTTATTGACAAAACCGATTGCTCGGAATTGTCTAAAGTCTCGACAGGCTAAATTCTTTTGCTAAATTTGCGCAACAAGTTCTTGACTATTAATAATATTTCATAACAGCAAAACAAAGTTTACATTGGAGTTACTAATCAGTAATCATCCATGCCAATCTGTGGCTAAAATACAAGTGCTCTAAGATTTTTAAGGGATCGTTTTGCGCCAGAGCAAACTGTCATGAGATTGGCGAGGATCGTGCAAATAGACAGAAAGATGATAAGTGTCACCGGTAAAATTGCTAAATATGCTTGAAAACTCATAATAGCAAACGCAACGACAATAACAGTCTTGATAAGGAGCTTTACAGGTGTCCCGAATCATAATTTTTAAACTATCACCGACCTGATTCGCTTCAATCTTAAACGGAGCGCAGCAGATATAATTAATTCCAATGAATATTTCCAAAAGGTCGTCGTGGATTTTCCAGTAAAGAGTATCATTATCGAAAGTCATTTTGGGAAGAACAAAATCGGCACCTTGACCGTTGCAGCCACCGTAGTCGGTGCACAGATAAGTCAAAGTTGTGGGCGATTTGTCTTCTTCCGAACAGGCGGTCATAAGCAACAATAATACGCCTGCCAAAATTGTTACTGCTACCTTATGATTCATAACCTCCTCCTTAAAAATAACGGTAAAATATTTCCTAATCCTGGGATACCGTTTAACAGGGCCATCAATTCAGTCAGCATTTTTGATGTTCTTACCATATGAACATGGCCCTGTTGTTACCAATTCAATTTCAAGTTAAACAATTATTTTAATTAAGGCAAGTTTGGGAGCGCCTTTGAAAGTAAAATTTCCCCAATTCCTGAAACCTCACGTTGGTTCTGCTTTTTGCCTGACATCTGAGACTAAGTCTCACAAATGCATTTCAAGTTTTTCCCAGTAACAGGATGCTATAATTTTATCGGGGGACGCCGGAAGCGGGCACGGATATCATTAATGCTATTCAAAATGGCTGGTTTGTTTATCAAGTACCGCTCAAGGCGGTATTTGCCGGGAAAATTCAGCAGGAGCAACCCAATCAGAATCGTCAATAGTCCCTGTCCGGGCAGAAATAAGAGTACGATGCCTGTCAGCAGAAAGAAAATCCCAAGACAATTTTTTAGAATCGTGATAATCACGCTGATGAGGGATCGCCGTTTTACCAAATCTTTCAAGTGCCTCTCAGGATTCGAAAAATAATTCTCCGGTATCCGAATAATTATCAGAGGAATCAGAATAAGGGTTCCGCCAAAAGTCAAAATAGACAATAAACTCAGCCAGCGCAGGGTATATTGATGCACATGGAAATAAACCCACAGACGGTGAATTAATTGGCTATCGCTAAGCATTTAACAAAACTTCAAAATCTTCTAAAACCCTTGCGAAGATTCCAAGCTTTCGCATGGATAATCAAACTTATTGCTAATTGCGCTAAGTTCAAACCAAAACCTTCGCAAGGTTAGTACCATTGTTTAAATTAGGATAGGTTTTGTGAAAATTGGAATGTTAACCAAAGCAGAGTTTGCTATGCTGAATAAAAGGAGTCAGGCATAATTTGAAAAAAGGTCGCATTTTATGGGTTGATGATGAAATTGAATTACTGCGCGCCCACATTTTGTTTCTCAAAAGTCGCGGCTTCGAAGTAATTCCCGTTTCCAATGGCTACGATGCCGTCAAAATGGTCAGCACCGAAAATATAGACCTGGTTTTATTAGACGAGATGATGGCTGGCAAAGATGGCTTGGCGACACTGACCGAAATAAAAGCAAAAAAGCCGGGCTTACCAATTATCATGATAACCAAGAACGAAGAAGAGAGTCTGATGGAACAAGCCATTGGTCGCAAAATCACTGACTACCTTACCAAGCCGGTGAATCCCAGTCAGATTCTCATGGCGTGTAAAAAGGTCCTGGAGCAACAGCGCATTACTTCCGAGCATGCTTCCCTTAACTACCTGGAAGAGTTTCAGGCAATCAATCAAAAATTGTACGGTGATTTAAATGCCCACGATTGGACTGAGATTTACCAGAAATTAGCTTACTGGGAGCTGGAATTTGATGACCATCCCGATTTAGGGCTGCACGAAACCTTAGAAGACCAGAAACGCGACTGCAATATCGAATATGCCAAATTCATTGAGAAAATTTATCCCACCTGGGTCAACGAAGATGTTCACTTCCGCCCAACGCTTTCGCCTGATGTCTTCCCACAATATATTTTCCCGATGTTGCGCGAAGGGAAAAAAGTCCTATTTATTATTGTGGATTGCATGCGCTTAGACCAGTGGTACACTTTTGCGCCCATGCTCTATGAAATATTCGATATCGAAATTGATTTTTACTATAGCATTTTACCTTCTGCAACTCCTTATGCTCGTAATGCTCTTTTCGCCGGACAATTTCCCAGCGAGATTCACCAGATTTTTCCCGACATCTGGACACGGGACGAGGATGACGAATCATCAATGAACCGCTATGAATCAGAACTGCTGAGTAGACTGATTCAGAACTATGAGTTGAATAAATATTTAGAATACAACTATCTCAAAGTCCTCGATGCTACGACCGGGTGGCAGGTAGAGAAAAAAATCACCTCTTATCTCGGCAACTCACTGATAACACTGGTGGTCAATTTCGTGGATGTGCTGGCGCATCAGCGTTCCGACTCTGATTTATTGAAAGAAATTTTACCGAACGAAGCCAGCTACCGCTCTATCGTGCGCACCTGGTTCAAGCATTCCTGGCTTTATGCTATTTTGCGCAGATTCGCGGATTTGGATTTCACGGTAGTTATGACCAGTGACCATGGCAGCATCCGCGTTCAGAACGATGTCAAGGTATTAGGTGACAAGACCACCTCCGCCAATATTCGCTTTAAAGTCGGTAAAAACTTGAATTGCCCCCCCAAATATGCTCTCGTTGTCAAAGATCCAAACAAGTACAAATTGCCAGATGTCGGTATCAATACCAATTACTTGATAGCCAAAGAAAATTTCTATTTCATCTACCCCACCAACTATCACAAGTACCAGGCTTTTTTTAAAGGTACTTTTCAGCATGGCGGCATTTCCATGGAAGAAATGATTTTACCAATAGCTAAAATGATTCCCAAGTAAGAATGACAGCCATGCAATTTGAGACATTTTCGGCAAAAGAAACGGAAACGATGGGTTATCACTTAGGTAAAATTTTCCAAGCCGGACAGGTAGTCGCCTTAATCGGTGAATTGGCAGCTGGCAAGACCACCCTGGTAAAGGGAATTTGCCAGGGACTAGATGTTCGCCAACCCGTCGATAGTCCCACATTCACACTGGTAAATGAATACCACGGTCGTTTGCCGGTCTATCATATTGACTGCTACCGGGAACAGCGTCTGACTGAATGGCTGGAGCTCGGAATTAACGAGTACTTTTATGGCGACGGGGTAACGATTGTCGAGTGGGCGGAACGCATCGAAACTTTGTTGCCTCCTGATACAATCTGGATTTACATTAAGCATGATATTGACTTTGAGAATCACCGTGTATTCGAAATAGTAGCGCCAAAAGAAATTTACCAGAAGTTCTCTGCGAAATTTTCCCTTTCCAATTCAGTAAAATAAAAAAAGCGATAAAACGATGCTGATTTTAGGAATTGAAACCGCAACCCGTAATTGTAGCGTGGCTTTAGTACGCGACGGCGTAATTATTGACCATGCCAGTCATATTGGGCGGGCAATACACTCGGAAATTTTACTATCATTGATTAGTCAGATTCTGCCGGAAAAGACGCTGCTGAACGAACTGAATGCCATCGCAGTCAGCATCGGACCCGGTTCATATACAGGCTTGCGGATTGGGTTAGCGACCGCCAAGGGACTGGCATTCCCCAATAAATTATCCATTCTGCCTATTCCGACTTTAGCCGTTTTGGAATTGCGAGCTCGCCGCCTGTGGCGAGATAATTTGATACTGTTTGTGAAATCTCATCGGGATTTGATTTACTATTGTGTTGCGCGAGCCGAAGAATCTTTCGTCCTGCAGCGTCCGGTACAACATAACCATTTTGCTCTTGTTTGCAGTGAATATCCCGACTTTCACTTTGCTGGTGATAGTCCGGAATTAGCAGCTGATGGCGCGGCTAAGGAATGTTTACCGGATGGCGTGGACGTAGCCTTATTGGGTTATCAATATTACGAACAACTTTTACCAATGAGTAAGCCTGATTTAGAACCAGCCTACCACTCCGAGATGGAAATCCAGGCATGGCAACAGAACAGCAAATAAAAATCAGGCGCGCTGATGAACAGGATTTAGCGGCAGTGCTTGCCATCGAGCAGGTTTCTTTTAATACTGCCTGGACTCACGATTTTTTCAAACACGAACTCTATAATCCTATCAGCAATTTTTATGTCGTCGAGAAAAACCACCAAATTCTCGGCTATGTCATTTTCTGGCTCATCGCCGATGAAATGCATATTGCAAATCTGGCAATACATCCGCAATTTAGACAGGTGGGTTTGGGGTCTAAATTGTTAAATTTCGTTCTGGATATGGGTCGGCAAAAGCAAATTAAAACCATAACGCTGGAAGTAAACGAAAAAAATCTCCCTGCCCGGGCTTTATATGAAAAAATGCAATTCAGAGTAGTCGGTCGCCGTGTGAAATATTATGAAAATCGCGACGATGCTCTGCTCTTGATGCGATATTTATGAGGTGACTATGGTTGACTGGTTTCAGCGCACTAAAAAAGGGTTACTGAGTTCCGAAAAAAAGGTCATTCCCGACGGACTCTGGATAAAATGCCCTAGCTGCAATGAATATTTGTATAAGCGCGAGCTGGATAAGAACTTAGGGATATGTACTCATTGTCGTTATCACTTCCGCATTTCCTGTGATACATATATCAATATTTTGCTGAATGTATTTGAGGAATTCAATGCTCATCTCAAATCCAACGACCCGCTTAAATTCAAAGCATCAAAAAAATATGCCGACCAGCTCAAGCAGACTATGGCAAAAACTGGCGCCAATGAAGCCGTCAAGACCGTCAAGGGCAAACTTGGCGACCATAGTGTCGTGCTGGCAGTAATGGATTTCAATTTCATTGGCGGTAGTATGGGCTCGGTTGTAGGCGAGAAAATAGCCCGGGCTATTGATCTGGCGCATGAACAGCATTTGCCGCTGATAATCATCTCCCAATCCGGCGGGGCGCGTATGATGGAGGGCATTCTTTCGCTTATGCAAATGGCTAAGACTAGCGCCAAGTTAGCCCAGTTCCACGACGACGGCGGATTGTACATTTCCGTGCTTACTGATCCGACCACTGGTGGGACAACCGCCAGTTATGCGATGTTAGGTGATTTGATACTTGCCGAGCCCGGTGCTTTGATTGGGTTTGCCGGGCCACGAGTCATCAAACAGACCATTGGTCACGAGCTGCCGGAAGGTTTTCAGCGGGCTGAATTTCTCTTAGAGAAGGGCTTTATTGATGTGATTGTCGAACGTTCGGAGCTCAAAACTACACTGATAAAAATTCTGGACTTTTTCAAGAATGAATGAAAAACCCTTTATCTTGGTAACAAATGATGATGGGATTGCGGCACCTGGCATTCACCATTTAGTGCAAAGCCTGCAGCCGTTTGGAGAAGTTGTGGTGGTTGCACCTGATACTGAAAAAAGTGCTGTTGGTCATGCGATTACTCTTTCTGACCCTCTGCGCGTGACTAACTTCAATAAAAATGGCGAATGGCAGGGCTATGCGGTTTCAGGCACTCCCGCCGATTGCGTCAAGATTGCCGTCGGCGCCCTCCTGCCGCGACGTCCAGACTTAGTCGTTTCCGGTATCAATTTAGGTTCTAATGCCGGCATTAATGTCATCTATTCTGGCACGGTTTCCGCCGCGACTGAAGGAACTATTCTTGGCATTCCTTCGGTAGCGATTTCCCTGACGACCTATACAGATCCTTACTTTGACACGGCAGGCAGATTTGCGGTAAAAATTGCGCACTTAGTTTTGAAAAAGGGATTGCCGCCGCGCACCTTGCTCAATGTTAATATTCCTAATGTTCCCGAAGAGGAAATCCGTGGCGTTCGCATTACCCGCCAGGGTATGGCAAATTTTGCAGAATTTTTTGATAAGCGCGTCGATCCACGCAATCGAGTTTACTACTGGATGGATGGCAAAAAGGAAGATTTACCAGAGAGCGATGATGTTGATGATGTCGCCATTCGCCAGAAATACATTTCGATTACGCCTATAAAATACGACCTGACTAATTATGAATTCATCCCCGGTTTGCAGGATTGGTTGCAGGAGTTGACTTAGATGAGTATCAATAAAATCTGGATTATCGATTTTGGTTCGCAGTATACACAATTAATTGCGCGACGTGTGCGGGAAAGTCAGGTTTTTTGCCAGATTGTGACCCCGCAAATTACCGCTGAAGAAATCCGGACGCAGGAAGTCCGGGCATTAATTCTCTCCGGTGGACCAGCCAGCGTCTACAATGCAGAGGCTCCCCGACTTGACCATGCCATTTTTGATCTCGATTTGCCGGTGCTGGGTATTTGTTACGGGCTGCAATTGATGGCAGCGCACTTTGGGGCACGCGTCCATTCCGATAAACGACGAGAATACGGACGCAGCGCCCTCCAGATTTTGCTTGAACACCCCATCCTCACTGACATTGAAAATCAGACCATCGTCTGGATGAGTCACGGCGACCATGTTGATACCATTCCACCCGATTTTCAAATAGCGGCAGTCTCAGCTAATGGCGCACCAGCTATCATGGTTCATAACCATCGTCCCTTAGTCGGACTGCAGTTTCATCCCGAGGTAATGCATACTGTTCAGGGACGACAAATCCTGCACAATTTCTTATTTCGCATTGCTAAACTCTCGCCGGATTGGACGCCGAGTCGTTTCATTGAGCAGGCAATTGAATCTATCCGCGCTCAGGTCGGAAACACACAGGTCTTAATGGCGCTGAGCGGCGGTGTGGACTCGGCAGTAATGGGAGTTCTAATCAAACGCGCCATTGGGAAACAGTGTCGGGCAGTATTTATCAATAACGGTTTGCTGCGACAGGACGAACAGCAACAGGTCATCCAGACTTTACGGAACCAGATGGGATTGTCAATTCGGGGGTATAACTATTCACGTGCTTTTCTAAAAGCCTTAAAAGGAGTAAGCGACCCGGAACAAAAACGGAAAATTATTGGTCATCAATTTATCAAAGCATTCGAAGAAATTGCACAGGCTTATCCAGCAGTGAAATACTTAGCCCAAGGCACACTTTATCCGGATGTCATCGAAAGTCGCACCGTCAAGGGACCATCTCAGGTCATCAAGAGTCATCACAATGTGGGTGGCTTGCCCGAGCGCATGAACCTGAAGCTGCTGGAGCCATTCAATACGCTTTTTAAAGACGAAGTCCGCAAGATTGGCGCGGAACTCGGTGTGCCGGCGGCGATCTTGAATCGTCATCCTTTCCCGGGACCGGGACTGGCGGTGCGAATTCTGGGTGAGATTACGCCACGGCGTTTACAACTTTTACGTCGCGCAGATGCCATTTTTATTCAGGAATTACATCAATCGGGCTATTATGAAAAGGTCTGGCAAGCCTTTGCCGTGCTGCTACCGGTGCGTACCGTTGGGGTGATGGGAGACCAGCGCACCTATGAGCATGTGGTGGTTCTGCGAGCAGTCAATAGCAGCGATGGCATGACAGCTGATTGGTCACGCTTACCAGAAGAACTCCTGAGCCGGGTAGCTAATCGTATCGTGAATGAAGTCCGCGGCATAAATCGCGTCGTTTATGATATTACTTCTAAACCGCCAGGAACTATCGAATGGGAATAATTTTGCGAGACTTGTCGAAAACTATATTAAAACGCGTATGTTATTTTTCTAAACAATCTGTTATAACCCGGCTGATAATCGGACTTTTGATTGGACTCGCGGGGCTCAATGTCCTTTTCCCTCAGACTAAGCCACGCTCGGTTGTGCTATTACCATCAGAAGAGGAAACGCGCACGCTTTTTCAGAATGGTGTAAATCTATACAACGCTGAGAAATATTGGGAAGCCGAGCAAATTTTCCAGCAAATTCAAAACTTGACCAGGAGTGAGAACCGTTTCTATACTGCCTCTCAATTTATGCTTATCAAAACTGCCTATCGGCTGGGTAATTGGGAAAAGTGCCAGATTTTAGCAAATTCCTTCTTAACCGAAAACCCAACCTCGCGCTATATCTATGAAATTCAATTCACCCTCGCGGAAATGCTGCTCGCGCAAGAACAATACAGCGAGGCATTTCGTCTGTACCTGAAGATTCTTCAATCCACTGAAAACAGCAACTTGCAACAAAAAGTTAATGATGCTCTGACATTGTTAAGCAGTTATTATTTCTCAGCCGAGGAATTGCGGCGCTGGCGTGATGGCAGCGACAATATTTTCGTCAGACAATATTTGACCCTTCGACTGGCAGAGCGCTATTATTCCGAAGGTGATGTTAAACAAGCCGGACGCGAATTGCATTCTCTTGACGGAAGTTTAAATAACAATTTCATTAAAAAATGCTATTTGGCGGTCGAAAATGACCTGAAAAAAGCTCCTCTACCACCCAAATTTATCGGAGTAGTACTGCCTTTATCCGGCACAAATGCTTCTATCGGACAAAAAATTCTGACCGGCTTAAAGTTTGCTCTGTCACAATATCGACAGAAAAACGGCAATATTATCGGAGCAATTGTCATAGATAATCGCAGCGAAGTCATTCAAACCGCACGCGCTGCTGAAGTCTTAGCCAAAAATCCACGGGTCATCGCCCTTTTCGGTCCCGTGACCAGCGAAGCCGCGACGGCTATGGCTTTAATCGCCAATTCCTATCACATTCCAATGATTACGCCTACTGCCTCGGGCTCACAGCTTTCATCTCTCAGCCCCTATGTTTACCAGACCAACCTCGATTATGAAAACATCGGGCGGTTCTTAGGCCAGTACGGCGTCAAAGTCAGCGGTGTCAAAACTGTCGCCGCCATTGCTCCGGCTGATGAATTTGGTAAAGAAATCACCGACGCTTTCTGTCGTACTGTCGATGAATTGGGCGGCAGGGTCATTTCCCAGCAATGGTATCTTGGGGAACCAGTTGATTTAAAGTACCAGATAAATGCAATTCGTAATATTGCGACCGACTATCTTCAATCAGAATTGAACCAAAAGCTGGGTAATGCCCGGCAACAGTTGCAGCGGTTAGTTCAGAACGATCCACGTTTTATCAGCGATACATTGCGGTTTATCGTCGGAGAGAACAATTGCTACCTCTTTAAACGCGATACGACTATACGATTAAGTTTCAAAGATGCTTTACTCTACACCGGTTTATTGAAACCTGCCGACTTCGAGATTCCAAAGCGTGATACAGTTATTTTCTCACCTAAACTCGTGGATGGGTTTCTTCTGCCTTCTCGTGCTAATGATGTCAATTTGATAGTTCCGCAATTGAATTACTATGACATTAAAGTCTCTCTTTTCGGGAGTGGCAATTGGAATGACCTGCAGCTACTCAAATCCAATCGTGAAATTCTGAAAAACCTGAGATTCATTTCAGATTATTACATTGACGTCGAATCAAAATCATATAAGACTTTCCAAAATGGGTTTGTCAATACTTTTCATACCGAACCCGGTCGCTTTGAACTCTACGGCTATGATACTATGGGCGCAATTTTAAACCTGATTGATGATAGCAAGATAACCCGCCAACAGCTACACCAGAGCTTGCAGACCATGCCAATATATCGCGGCATTGCGCGCAATATTTCTTTCCAGGGCAATCGCCCGCGCGTCAACTCCTGCGCCTTTATTCTATCTTTTGAGCGCGATAAAATTAGACCGGTGGCGACAATTGAAAATGGCAAAATCATCGTTGGTAATAAGGTAACCCCCTGATGTTTAAATTAATCGCACATGACGGAATTGAGGTGCTGGAATCAGACCTGTTGAAGAAATTTCCAGAAATTATCCATGGTTTTAGTACGCGTCAGGGTGGTGTCAGTCAGGGGCCATTCGCTTCGCTTAATCTCGGTATTACCGAGGGTGATATGCTCAAGCGCATCTTGATAAATCGCCGTCGCTTTTGCAATGCTCTGCACTTTGCGCCCTCTGACTTAGTCCAAGCTGAGCAAATCCACAGCAATCAGGTGCTTACGGTGACTGCGTCGGGAATTAATAATGGAGTGGATGGCTTAGTTACTAATCAGCGCGGCATTTTTCTGAGTATTAAGGTAGCAGATTGCGCTCCGATTTTATTTTATGACCCGGTTCAAAAGGTCATTGCGGCCGCCCATGCCGGTTGGCGTGGTACGGTCAGCGGCATTATCGAAAATACTGTAAACACTCTTCTGGACCGATACGGTTCCCAACCATCCCAGATTATTGCCACAGTTGGTCCGGCACTGCATGTTTGTTGTTACGAAGTCCAGAGCGATGTCGCAAATCAATTTAGCCCCGAAGAAATCGAGGTGCGGGACGGTAAGCGGTTTTTGAATTTAAGCTTCGCTATTCATCGGCGACTGTTAAAGTTGGGATTATCAGAGGAAAACATTGACCTATGCGAACTGTGCACCGCTTGCAATCCTCAGCTTTTTTATTCTTATCGGAGAGATGGCGACATAACCGGTCGCATGATGGGAGTCATAGGTCTAAATAGTAATGCTATTCATCACATGAGGGAAGTATGAGTTTAAAAGAAAAATTACAGCAAGATTTGGCGGAAGCAATGAAAGCCAAGGATGACCGGCGCGTACAAATTATCCGCCTTTTACGTGATGCTATCCGCAAACAGGAAATTGACCAGCGCAAGGAGTTATTAGACGAAGATATTATTGGCGTTTTACAGCGCGCTGCAAAGCAGCATCAGGATTCGATTAATGCTTATCGAGCCGGCAATCGTATAGATTTAGTTGAGCAGGAGGAAGCAGAATTAGCAATTATCCAGAGCTATCTACCCCAGCCGCTCACCGAGGATGAACTTATCGCCATAATTGACGAAACCATTCGTACGGTCGGAGCGACGGGTCCTAAGGACATCGGCAAGGTAATGGGCCCCTTGATGACACGCGTAAAAGGTCGCGCCGATGGTGCCAAAGTACAAGCAATTGTACGAGCTAAACTGGCTGGTTGAGATTCGATGTTTGATATTTTTGTCCTGATCATCTGTGTAGTTTTAGGATTTCTGGGCTTCCGCAAAGGTTTCATCAGCACTGTGCTCCAATTAATAGGCTTGATATTAGCCACTTTTTGCGCTTCCCAATTCTATCAAGTCGGCGCTCACCTGATTGCAAGATTTATATCGTTAAGTAATTCCGTACTAAGCGTGGCTGGCTGGTTTTTCGTCTTCATTCTGGTCTATCTTTTTTGTCTATTGCTGGCGGCAATGCTCAAAAGCCTGGTCAAGAGTCTTAGTTTGATCTGGTTAGATCGCAGTCTGGGATTTTTATTTGGAATTTGTGAGGGGTTGGTCATTCTTTGCGTTTTTGTCTGGGTACTGAATGTTTTCCCCGAAATCAAACTCGCTGCCCATTTTGAATCACGCTCGGCGAGCTACGCGCTAATTCATAAAATTGAACTTAAGACTTCACAAATCTTCGGTCTCGAAGATAACCTGACAAAGTTACGCGGTAACCTTCGCAAAATATTCTTACTACCCGATGATTCTGCACCTGCCGAGACCTTTTTTAATCTACCTACAAAGTAGGTCGCTGAAGAAATTATGACCGACTTATCCCGTGAGCAGACCGCTGCCTTAAATAAACTCGATTACCCCATCGTTTTACGCCTGATTCAAGAGCAGACGGTTAGCGATGCTGGACGCAAATATTTAACTAACTGGCGTCCATTTGGCGAATTGAAGCAGGTGTTAATTATGCAAGAACGAATCACTGCCTTGCGAACACTGATCGATAGTCAGGCAGAAATTCCCCTGCGCAATTTCGTGGATTTGCGACCGGAGTTGGCGCGCTGTCGCGTTAGTGGCACCTACTTGACTTCCTCCGACTTCGAGGTTATTCGGCAAGTTTTAAACATTATTGTCCAACTTCTGCGTTTTTCCCGCAGTCATCAGGATATTTTAAAACCGTTGCATGAATTACAAAAAGGTCTACAACCTCTGCCGCATATAGTCAAGTTAATTAATACCTTCCTCGACGATAACGAACAGATTCGCGATAATGCCAGCCCCGAATTGAGACGCATCCGCCAGGCAAAACGTAATTGCCAGCAGCGCCTGCAGCTGCTAATCACGCGCTTAACCTCCCAAGCCCAAAAAGCCGGCTGGCTGCACGAAGACCAACCGACAATTCGCGATGGGCGTTTCGTCCTGCCCCTGCGTGTCGAGCATAAACGAAAAATTGCAGGCGTCTTACATGGACAATCGGCAACCGGCTCGACGGTTTATGTCGAACCGCTAGAAATTCTGGAAATCAATAACGAACTGATGGAATTAGACCAGGCGGAACAGGCTGAAATTGAAGCAATTCTCCGTCAGGCAACTGACGAGGTGCGTCCTGAATTTGCAGCGCTTACGAAAAATATTGAAATACTTATTGAAATTGATAGCCTGAACGCCGCGGCGCGGTTTTCGAAGCGCTTCGACTGCCACCCACCACGACTGGTATCAAATGAACAAGCTTTTAATCTAGTCAAGGCACGCCATCCGGTCCTGGCATTACACAAGACAGTCGTACCACTCGATTTTACTACTCCAAGCGGCAAACACATCGTTCTACTCTCGGGACCCAATGCCGGTGGCAAGACCGTGGCAATGAAGACCGTCGGTCTACTAACCCTGATGGCAATGAGCGGTTGGCACATTCCAGCTGCGGCTGATTGCCAAATTCCATTTTTCGAGCGTTTTTTAGTAGATATCGGTGACCAACAATCGCTGGAGAATGATCTTTCCACTTTTTCGTCGCACATCACTAATTTGAAACGTTTCTTAGAGCTGGCGGATTCGCACAGTCTCGTGCTCATTGATGAATTAGGCACTGGCACTGAACCGGGTGAAGGAGCGGCTCTGAGTCAGGCGATTTTAATCAAATTAGCCGAGAGTGGCGCCTGGACGATTGCCACTACCCATCATCATGCGTTAAAAGAATTTGCTGAGCGGCATCCTGCCGCGCTGAACGCTGCCATGGAGTTCGACCAGCAGTCTTTGGCGCCGACCTATCGCATCCAGCTGGGCTTACCCGGCAGTAGTTACGCTTTTGAAATTGCCTCGCGGCTGGGACTTAAACCGGAAGTTATCAAGCGTGCCCGTCAGCTCTTAGGAAAAGAGGGTATCGAGTTTAACCTGCTTCTGGACCGAATCGCCACCTTGAAAAGCGAATTAGAGAAAAAATATCACGACCTGGAAAGAGCTAAAGCCACACTTGACCGCCTGATTGGCGAGTACGAAGCGAAACTGCAACATATTCGGGAAAAAGAAGCCCAAAAAGCGACCGAGATTATTAATCAACTGGAAGAACTGCTCGAGAAAAGCCGCCAGCGTCTGGAAAATAGCATCAAAGAAATTAGAGAGAAAGCTGCGGATAAGGTGACCATCAACGCTGCTCGCCAGACCTTAGACCAGATAGAAAAAGATTCTGCGCAGATAAAAGCACGTTTTGCTCCCGTTAGGAAAACCCAAAGCCCCAGTCTCCAAGTTGGTAATCATGTACGCATCGCGGGGCTGTCAGAAACTGGTATCGTCGCTACACTGCCTGGTAAAAATAAGCGCTGTGCCGTTAATGTGAGTGGCAAAACTCTCTGGATTCCCGCAGATAATTTGCAAGTCATCGAAACCACAGAAGAAAAAACACCAACACCGCAGCCAATAATCGTGCAAGCTGAAACTACTGCTCCATTGCGACTTGATTTGCGAGGCATGCGGGTTGATGAAGCGGAAAGTGCCCTCCTGAAATTTTTAGATCAAGCTCTCCTCGAAGGATTAAGCCAGGTGGAGATAATCCACGGCTATGGTACCGGTGCTTTGCAAAAACTGACGCATCAGATTCTTAAGAATTTCCCGGGTGTGAAAAGTTACCACTTTGAAGATTTTGACAGCGGTGGTTCCGGCGCTACCATAGTCGAATTTTAGCCTCTCAAAAACATTTATTCCCTGCCCAATCTTCCTGTTCAATAGAACCACCAAATTTTATAGCCATTGAATCTTGAATCACCTGTGGTTTATAAAAATTCGCAGCGGTGGTGAAGAATTTTTTGAAGGAATCTGGCTTACCCAAATTCTTAAACAACACTCTGGCTATAAAATACGATGGGGCGATTACTCGCCCCATCGTAGTCAATTAACAATCGGTGACAGAGTTTGCTTATCGCATCAGAATCATCTTGCGAGTCTGTTTGAACTCTTTCGTCGCCATTGTATAAATATAGACGCCGCTACCGACAGCATTACCATACTGGTCGCGACCATCCCAGATGACATAACTATAACCAGCAGGCAGCTGCAGACGATATTCGCGTACGACCTGTCCCATTAAATTGAAAATGGTCAGCATAACATCACTGCTATGCGGTAAACCAAATTCAATGCGAGTAGAAGGATTAAACGGATTCGGGAAGTTTTGGGCTAAGCTGAATGTCGTCGGCACTACCTCGCCCTTTTCAGTAGACAGAATGGTGAAATTGAGTGGCTCAGATTTCTCGGACTCATTTAAACCGAAGTCGGTTGCTGACACACTATAACTGTACGCTCCCACAGCAGCGACATCGTTATCAATGTACTCGGGTTTGGTCGTATATGCCAGACGGGTAAATTCAGCCGTACCGATTTTGCGATAAATGGTGTAGTACTTGACCTCTTCATTGGTAACTTCGTCCCACTGCAGAGCAATTTGACCAGGCAGTTTGGTGCCGTTGAGATTCTTGGGAATTTCGGGCGGCAGATTATCTTCTGACCAGCCCGCGCGAACATTAGAATCCCAGAATGACCAACCATCCCAGCCAACAGCTGTGACCATAAAGCCAGTCCAGTAAATGTTATCCCCCACCTTATCATAAAGTGTCGGAGCGACATAATTGTAGGTGTCAAAACCTTCATGCCGCGGGACAACCGCTACGAAATCCCAGTCCAGGCGCATATTGGGATCTGGCTGAGGACCGTTGAGCGGCTGAATAGCGCGCCAGATCTGATACTCCTTGACCGAGCCGGCGATATTGGGATCCGGTTTCCAGCTCAGACGCACCTGCTTGCCTTGATCCATGGGAACATCAACTACATCCACCAATCGTGGTCCCCAGATGAAATCAGAAGAAAACATCATGAGCGGATCTTCAATGCCGCCACCGGGGAAAGTGAATTGACGAAACTCGTTGCGGTAACCCTCTTTATTGAAGACAGCCTTATAATCGCCGTCAGCGAGTGGAATCTCATAATGGCCATTTCTATCGGTCATAGTGTAAGCCATATAATTGTAGGAATCCATAAAAACGAAGACCTCACCGATTGGATTGTAATTAGCGTCCACGACATTTCCGCTTATATTGCCGCTGATAGTCGCCGGGTTAAGGGAGTAGTCAAGAATCCTATCCCCATCTACCCAGATACTATCGTAATATTGCGTATAGTAAAGGTTCTGACCAGCCTCAAAAGTATAATGACCCTGATTAACGAACAATTCATAATAACCATTAGTGTCGGTCATCATAACATAATAGTCGTAAGAATCGGGACGCCAGCCAAAAACTAATGCGCCTTTAAGTGGCTTGTTAGTAGTGGCATCGCGCACAATACCACTCACTTTGTAGCTCGGTGCACCCAGCCAAAAATCATACCAGTTCATCCCTTGTCCGACCCAGATACCCCAGAGTTGAACCGGTGTATATCCTGGTGCACTGGCAAAGGCATTATAATTCCCGATTTCCATATTTGTAATGAAATAATGGCCCGATGAATCTGTCCAGGTTTGATAGAACCCCGGACCTTCAAATTTGACTTCGGCTCCGGCAATTCCGTAACCATTCGGTCCGCGTACATAACCCTGAACATCGCCTTTGACGATTGGCTGGGAAATGAAATAGTCTCGAGTATAAGTGTTGCCACTTATAGCAATTAGAGTATCAGTAACAGCAGGCCAATAATAATTATCGGGCCAGTACACCTCAACCAGCCATTTGATCCCTATGGGGGAGCCACCTATCAAGTTGACTTCGTAATATCCCTGTTCATCAGTCGATGTCCAATTATCCCAGTAGTAGCCATTGTCACCACCAATTGGTGTCAGCGTCCTTACATGTATACTAGCATTGTAAATAGGGGCACTATTATCACGATTGTAAATATGCCCATTCAAAACGACATCTGTTGGATAAATCCTGAAGTCGAGACCACTGGCATCGGCGAACATGTCGTTGTAACACCCTGGAACAGGGATGCCATCTTCTATCCAAGTCCACACTGAGTAGGACGAACGATAACCAGCGGTATCATGTCCGACGCTTACTCCTTGCAAGGCTTTGCTCACAGGAAGATAATAATCACCTGATTCGTTAGTCCGCGTCGAAGTCCAGAACCATTGCCAATTATCTGAAAAGATCGGTACTGATATTTCCGCCATGACTTCAAGATCACCTACTGGGGTTCCATTTGCCATTCGGACGTTTCCCGAAAAATAGCCATCACAAGGATAAAGATTAAAATCTACCGTAACAATACCATTTGGTGGAACTTCTATATTGTCATTAGGTGAACTGACCATAAATTGTTTATTTAATTCCTCTGGGCGAATAAATACCCACCAATAACCCGGTAATACCTTAATCTCGTAATAGCCATTTGCATCCGTCACCCCTTGTACCGAATACATATCCATCTCGGCATGCACCGTTATTCCAGACACAGGCACGCCAGCATTAGTCCGAACATAGCCGACGATCTTTTCATTACTTGCCTGCAGCACAAAATTGACATTAGATACATGACCAAAGGCATCTACTTCTTGAATGGGTGGTCGGGGAAATAGACCCGGAAAATCATTCCAAAAGTCTACTGTGCCTACCACATATCTACCGCGCATCGCATCTGGAATCCCGAGTAGATATTGCCCATTTGCATTAGTCATGGTTACAAAAATCGCCTGCGGTTCATCATTATTCTTTATCGGAATAGGGCCCGGGAAGGCAAAAACTATTTGATTCGGCGCGGGACGTGGAGTCGTGGTTTCATCCAGATAGGTGACACTACCTGAAATACTGGTATTCTCGCTTATCGGCAGAATATTCAGGAGTCCTAAAGCCTCAGTCTGACTGACTGCCTTAATGGCTTTGACCCAGATTTTGACATTCTGCAAGGCGAAGAAAGCGCCAGGACCTTCATCAATCATACCAGTATCGATATGAAACTGAATTAAACCATCACCTGCTGGGGTTTCATCTGGTTCTTTTCCGTCTTCTAACCACAGCTGGTCTGGACCATCCGGCATGATAATCGCCCGGTCAGTCGCAGGATTGAAAACTCCATCACCATCGTCAACATACAACTCGATTTTAAGCATTTCGTCGGTGTACACCTGTAAGACGAAAGTGGCGCCAGCCGTGTAGGTTATTCCATGCATTTCACCGAATACCAACTTCAGAGTATCAAAAGCCTCTGACGTTTTGTTAATCGGAGCTGATTTGAAAGTACCTGTAAAATCTGCTTTTGTCAATAATTTCACCGATTGCTGTTGCACTCTCTGAATCAAATGTTGTCTGAGCGCCGATGGTACCGGGCTTGTCTTGTTCGCCTTGACCACGACCGGAGTCGTAACGGTCTGGCTTTTGTTGACAATTCCCGGTAGACTTCTAATCTTCTGCACATTTCTAACGGCATTGTCAGCGACAGCGCCATAGATGAAGCTTAGAAGTAAAAACAATGTCAAGAAAAGAGTGATACCCTTCTTCATAGAGACCTCCTTTTAGTTTTTAAAAATCGAGAGTAACAAACTTTTTCCCTCTCGCTTTCATTTTATCACATTATCTCACACTCAAGTATAAGCTACTTCTGACCACAAGAGTTGTGATATTAAACACATAGTCGGTAGCAATAAAAAATATTTCGGCATTTGCGTTAAATTAATAAAAGTTCTTCTATACTAAATCCACCTAAAATCCTAAGGTGTTTTTCATAAATATTTATCCTATCCTAAGGACACATCGAGTGTCATCATAACCGCAAAACCAATTAGTGCTCCAATTGTGGCGAAATCACTGCTGGAGCCCTGTTGCGCTTCGGGAATCAGTTCCTCAATCACGACATAAATCATCGCCCCAGCCGCAAAAGCAAGTGCATAAGGCAACATCAAACGCATGCTCGTCGCCAATAACGCTCCCAAAACGCCCGCTATTATTTCGACTACTCCGGACAATTGACCAATGATAAAACTCTTCCACTGGGATAAGCCTTCTCCGCGCAGAGGTACAGCTACGGCAACACCCTCAGGAAAATTCTGGATCCCAATGCCCAGTGCCAGACTGACCGCCCCAGCTAAACTAGCAGAAGGAATCTGGGATGCCAGCGCGCCAAAAGCAACTCCAACTGCTAATCCCTCGGGAATATTGTGGATCGTCACTGCCAGTACCAGAAGAATCGTGCGTTGCCAGCTGGTCTTAATCCCTTCGGCTTCCTCCCTCCTTTGCCCCAGATGGAGATGTGGAATTAATTGATCAATTAATTTCAAGAAAGCGCCACCGGCTAAAAAACCAATGACTGCAGGAAGAGCAGATGGATAATGTAATTTCCGCGCTAAATCCAACGCTGGTTCCAGTAATGACCAGTAACTGGCGGCAATCATCACTCCGGAGGCAAAACCAAGCATGGTATTCAACCATAGCCGATTGACCTTGTTAAAAAATATGACCATAGCGGCACCGCATGCCGTCACAAAATAAGTAAAGCAGGTAGCAAAAAACGCCTGCGTTATGGGCTCAAGCTGCTTAAACCAAGCAACCATACAGCCCCCCTGAATTGACTATTATCACTTCTCTCCCATCCGCCTGTAGGCTCGAATTAAGCCATTCGTGGAAGAATCATGACCCGTCACAGGCTCGGCGGACTGCAAATCTAATAAAATATTGCGGGCTAATTGTTTGCCCAGCTCAACACCCCATTGGTCAAAACTGAATATGTTCCAGATGATGCCTTGCACGAAAATTTTATGTTCGTACATCGCCAGTATAGCCCCCAAAGTACGCGGAGTCAGCTGTCGATATAAAATCGCATTGCTCGGTCTATTCCCCGGAAAAACTCGATAGGGCAACAACCGCTTAATTTTCTCGTCATCCAAACCATTTTTGACTAATTCAACCTGGACTTCTGCAGAGGACTTGCCATTCATCAGCGCTTCCATCTGGGCAAAGTAGTTCGCCAATAACTGTTCATGATGGTCACCGAGTGGATTATGGCTCACACAACCAGCTAAAAAATCACAAGGGATGAGCTGTGTCCCCTGATGCAACAGCTGGTAAAAGGCATGTTGTCCGTTAGTGCCGGGTTCACCAAAAATAATCGGACCGGTAGCATAGTCGATAGAGTCACCATTGCGGTCAACGAACTTGCCATTGCTTTCCATATCAGTTTGTTGTAAATAAGCCGGCAGTAATTCGAGATACTGGTCGTAAGGCAAAATGGCATGGGCGCGGGCACCCCAGAAATTGATGTACCAAATTCCTAAAAGTCCCAGAATTACGGGTATATTATGCTCGAGGGGTGTGCGGCGGAAATGCTGATCCATCGCCCAGGCGCCTTCCAGAAGTTCGACAAAATTATCATAGCCTATGCTGCAAGCAATCGAAAGCCCAATTGCCGACCAGAGCGAAAAGCGTCCGCCGACCCAATCCCAGAAGTAAAACATATTAGCGGGGTCTATGCCGAATTCCATTACGGCTTGCTGATTGGTAGAAACCGCTACAAAATGTTGCTGAACTGCTTCGGGCGGTGCATCCTTGAGCAGCCAGTTGCGGGCTGAACGGGCATTGGTCATCGTTTCTGCGGTAGCGAAAGTCTTCGAAGAAATAATGAAAAGAGTGGTCGCAGGGTTTAAATTTTTCAGAGTCTCAACTAAATGTGTGCTGTCCACATTGGACACAAAATGACACCGCAGCGCCTTCTGATAAGGTTTAAGTGCCGTACAAACCAGGCGGGGACCCAAATCCGAGCCACCTATCCCAATATTCACAACATCGGAAATCGGCTCGCCGCTGAAACCACGCCATCTACCGCTATGCAATTGCTCGACAAATGCCTGAATTTTGGCTAATTCCGCATTGACCAAAGGCATGATATCTACACCATCAACATAAATGGGTGTGTTGGCGCGATTCCGCAAAGCAATATGTAAAACCGGACGGTTTTCAGTTTCGTTAATGCGCTCGCCGGTGAACATCTGCTCGATTGTTCGCGGCAATTCAGTTTCTTTTGCCAATTCGACCAGCAATTGCATGGTTTCGTCGTTAATAATATTCTTGCTGTAGTCTATTAAAATTTCATCTCGTCTGTCGTTAGCTATTCTAAATCGCAGGGAAAAGTGTTCAAAGCGCTGGGCATCCGCGGCAAAAAGGTGGCGTAGATGAACCCTCTTCATTTTTTGATAATGGACTTGAAGTTTTCGCCATGCCGGAGTGCGGGTCGGATTCATTCTTGGTAACATTACAAAAATTTCCCTATCTCAACTTTACTTTACAAATAATTTTGCCACTTTCCAAATGGTATAAGTAACTTTTTAGAAATAACAATCCCTATCTTGCAGGGTCAACTTTTTTACCAGGCCCCGACGGAGTCCCGACTAAGTCGGGATTCTGTCGGAGCTCTTGCAGCATTTCAGTCAGAACTTCTCGATGAATCTTATAATTTTCGCCCGGCAATATAAAAATGACCTGCTGTGGATGAGTATGCGCAGCTAAAAATTCCAATGTCGTCCGAATCGCAATGTTAGCAGCAGGTCTTTTAGGATAACCATAAATACCCGTACTTATCGCAGGAATGGCAATGGTCTTAAATTGATTCGCGCTGGCTATCTCCAGCACATTTTGATAACAATGCCGCAACAGGTCAGCTTCGCCATTCATCCCATCACGCCAGATAGGTCCAACAGTATGGATGACAAAACGTGAAGGTAAAGAATAACCTTTGGTCAGGTCAGCTTTACCGGTGGGCAAGCCATCAGGATAGCGTTCCTGGCGCAAGCGGCGGCATTCTTCCAATAAAAGACGACCGGCTGCCCGATGGATAGCACCATCCACTCCACCGCCTCCCATTAAGGAACTATTGGCAGCATTGACAATGGCATCAACCGCCAAAGTCGTGATATCGCCTTCTTGAATTATGACCCGATTAGCGACTGACTCTTTTACTCGCATATTTAACCATTCCATACGCTACTCTCCATTGGCTGATTTAATTTAGCTCAATGGTATGGGATAATCAACATTCTTATCGTTCAGCAGTCTGCCTGTCTAACCCCGAAAAATTAAAACCTGCCGCGGCAGGTCAATCACGCCAATCCAGCAGCAAAAATTGGAATTATCGTTAAGGCTTTTGTATATTTCAAAAGAAAAAAGATGGCTCAAGGATAGGGCAGCATAAGAACCAATATGACGAAAAAACATTCATCAGAAAGCAAGACCTGCGAACGGATCATTGAGAAGTTAGAGTAGGCGGCTAATCCTGTGGCAATAGAGGGCATAGCGCAATTCGGGATCACACCGGAACAGACATTTGGAGTAGCAATTCCGCCACTGCGTGCATTAGCCCGAGAAATAGGTGAGAATCATGAACTTGCCAACCAATTGTGGTCGCAAAATATTCGTGAGACATGCATTTTAGCGAGCATGATTGATAATCCCGAAGAATTGACTGAAAGCCAGATGGAAAACTGGGTGCGCGATTTCGATTACTGGGAAATTTGCGCCCAATGTATCATGAATCTATTTGAAAAATCGCCGCTTGCCTGGCAAAGAGCACTCGAATGGAGCACGCGTCCTGAGAAGTTTGTCAAACGCGCAGGATTTGTGCTGATGGCACGGCTGGCAGTCACCGATAAAAAGGCAACCCACAATAATTTCCAGCCTTATCTCGCACAAATTGTGGTTGGCGCTATTGACAATCGTAATTTTGTGAAAAAGGCAATCAATTGGGCTCTGCACCAAATCGGTAAACGCAATCTTACCCTTAATCAGCAAGCCATTAAGGTGAGTGAACAACTGCTACAAACCCCGCATTACAGCGCGCATCGGATGGCCTGCGACGCTCTTAAGGACTTAAAAAGTCTATCTGTCCAGGAAAGGTTATATAAAAATGCTTGATATAACTCATTCTATCACCGAACTGCAGCAGCGCTTTGATCCCGACCCGCGCCACTCAGCCCAGGTCGCCAGACTCAGTCTGCAGCTTTTCGATGAACTCCAGGCGCTCCATGAATTGGGTAGCCCAGCACGCAAATTGCTACAGGCTGCTGCTGCCCTGCACGATATTGGCTATCATCTCAACAATGGACTCGGTCATCACAAAAACACTCTAAACATGATTTTGCAGTACGGGTTACCACCCTTAAGTTATGCCGAGGTCAAATTAACTGCCAATATCGCTCGCTATCACCGCAAATCTCTGCCCTCCCTGAGCCATGAACACTACCGCCAGCTCAGCGAAAACGAACGGCAAATAGTGGATAAACTCTCCAGTCTGTTGCGCATCGCTGATGGCATGGACCACAGTCACCGCAGTGCTGTTTATTCAATCCACTCTCAGATTAAACCGGGTAGAGTCGAGCTCACGCTGAAACATTTCGGTGAATTACAGGACGAGTTGAGCACTGCCGCCAAAAAAGCCGACTTATTCCGGCGCACCTTTTCCTACGACATCATCTTCATTCCCTATCCTATTTTTAAAAAACCAGTTTCTAACAACGAGGGGCTTCTTTGATTTGTGGTTGGATTCATTGCGGTCCCACCTACCTTTATTTAAAAATCGTATCAGATAATCAGATTCTTTATTATCAGAAACAGCCTCTCTTTTTAGCCTGGTCTGACCCGCAATTCATCAACGATGAGGATTTAGCTGACATTTTGCAGACCAAATTGCATGAATGGAGCCAGATTCTAAAAGAATTGGCGGTGATGCAGCTCCGAATCACTCTTTCCGCAGCGCTTATCAATTCCCCCTTCTTGCCAATTATCCGCTTACAAATAAAAGCTTCTGATTTGCCGAGTCCTATTCTCTGGAACGACCAGGATGAGGTGCGGCATCTATCGGCAATTACGCGCGCTGAGACATCTGAGCAACTCATAGTCGGGCTGTGCGAACATAAACTGTATCTAATAATCCGTAAAAGCCTTCAGCCCGAATTCAGCCTGACCTTACCATGTGGATTAGTGGATTTATATCTAAAGTACTGCCGCCACGATCCTCCAGAGGTTGATGAGGTCATTGCTCTACGCCGAGAAATCGTCGCCAATCTGGAAATTTTCCAATTTTATCAATCCCCGCCGCCAATCGTATCCGTCACTGATGCCGGGATTTTACTGGGTAGCCGCATAACGCCTGATGATAGAACCGTCACAATAAGTAAACAGACTTTAGATGAGCATCTGACTTTCTTATTAAAGAATTATCAGCAGACGATCCGCCAGCGGCTGGGCAATTCACCCTTTATTCCCCTATTAATTCCAGCCGCTCTTATTTACCAACATCTTTTCGACTTCTTGCGGCTGGAGGCTATTACGGTTTTCCCTTATGATTTAGTATTCCCAGTCACTGAAGAATCCCGCTGAGCAGATGCTTTTATCACGATGATTGATTTAATGATACTGACTGATTCTTTTTCACGCAGGGCGGTTTAACCCTCCTCTGTGTTGGATCAGCAATAAAGATTGTGTTAGTGAATCTACTTTTTTAATTAGGCCACGAACGAGTAATAAGTATAAAAGTCGGTGACCGATGACAGTTAATCGGTGCTCGTCGCTAATAGAGGTGAGATACGCTCGATGATTTCCCTGGTCACCGACGGAATGGATTTATTGCCGTTGACGACAATAAAGTTATACTTCTGCCGGAGTTGTTTGAAAACCCGTCGCAGGCGTCCTTGATAAATTAAGAAACTAGTCACCCAGTCGCGCGATATACCTAAATCCATGCCTGATTCCCAATAGTCCATGCGGTTAGTTTTCTGCCAGCGCCGTTTCAGCAATTGACGCGGCGTTACATCAAGATAAAAGACAATGTCGGGGATAAGAGTTACGCCGTAAATATTTTCGACCCAGGCAATATCCGCGCCCCGCACTAAGTCCCGTGCCATTAAAGTATAAAAATAGCGGTCAGCCAGGACAATAAAACCGGAGCGCAGGGCTGGAATTATTAAATTTTCAAATTGATCCATGAAATCAGTAGCATAAAAAAGTGCCAGAGTCGTAGGCCCCAGCACATTACCCTGTCGGGCTTGCTCCAGCTCGGGACCGACTAATTGTGAACGGGCGATGGCACTATCGACCACGGCATAACCCTTACTCTCCAGCCAGGTCTTCACTCGAGCAACTTGCGTTGAACGACCAGAGCCGTCCGGACCCTCGATTACAATCAACTTGCCGGTCAGCTTAGTAATATCGCATTTGGGGAGCGGCTCGCAGTAAAATTGCTTCATAAAGTCTCTCCAGGTTTAGTGAAGCGTGTCAAATTAAGACGGGCGGTAATGATGGTGCGAATCTGTTCCTGCTGAACCTCTATCGGCAAGGTGGCATCTATCTCAATAAAACCAAACTCAGCACTCATTTTGTCGTATTCTTCAGCTAAATGGGACTGATAAATCCGGAAACTTTCATATATATCAGGATGCAGGTTTAAATCCATGCCAGCTTCGTAATACTTAATTTTCGGACGATTTAATAGAATCCGCTCAACGGCTACATCGGTCGGCAATTTGAAATAAAAAGTCAAATCCGGAATGATAGCGAAACTATAGAGATTACGTAACCAATGGAAAGAGCAACCACGGACGGCGTCTCGGGCAAAGGCAGTAAAAATATAGCGGTCTGCGAGGGTAATGAAACCAGTCTGAAGCAGCGGTTTGATTTGGCGATTATAACGGTCGGAAAAATCAGTAGCGTGCACTAAACTGAAGGTCGTTGGGGTTAGCAGGTTTTGTTTCTTGCCGCGCTTAGTTGCCTGCTGCACGATTTCCGACGAATTCCATTCGGTTAAAAAGACATTGTAATTATGCAGTTCCAGCCAGCGTTTGACTAAATAAAGCTGGGTTGATTTACCGGAGCCGTCTAATCCCTCGACGGCGATGAGTGCGCCAGGGAATCTTTGAGTCTTTGAGGCACTTTTAATGAATGGCATGCCTATCTCCTTTAAAATGTTTCATAGAAGAGTGGCGGTGGAACAGCCGGCGTCTCTTTAATTTGATAGCAAGCCGGCAGGGTATGGGCGGCTTCTTCAAAGGCTGTCCGATCGGATGCATGCACCACGGCAAGTACTTCGCCTTTCGCCACTGCATCCCCAATTTTTTTCTGGACTATTAAGCCGACCTCCGGTTTAATGCGGCTGTTCAGCGTCATACGGCCAGCACCTAAGGCTAAGGCAACCATCCCAATGCGATAGGTGTCAATAGCATGGACATAGCCGTTTTCGGACGCCGTTACCGGCGCAATATATCCGGCTCGTGGGTACTTTTCCGGCTTCTCGATAAAACTGGGATCGCCACCCTGCACCTCGACCATTTGCAGGAATTTGCGATAGGCTTCACCGCTTTTAATGATAGCGACGAGCCTGTCGCGTGCTTGCGAGAAATCTTTATTAATCCCTGCCAGCACCACCATCCAGGCAGTCAAATCCAGCGTCACTTCCCACAGGTCTTGCGGTCCCTGTCCTTTCAGACAATCCACAGCCTCCAGAACCTCCAGCCAGTTACCAACAGTCTGACCCAGCGGTTGATTCATATCGGTTATCACGGCTTTTACCTTTAAGCCAAAATATTCACCCACCCGTTTAAGCTGCTGCGCCAGCTTGCGACTCTGATTGTATTCAGTTAAAAAAGCACCGTTGCCAGTTTTCACATCCAGCACAAGACCATCAATGCCTTCGGCAATCTTCTTACTCAAAATACTGCCACAAATCAACGGCAGCGACTTCACAGTCGCAGTCACATCGCGTAAGGCATACATTTTACGATCGGCAGGAACAAGTTCTTTAGTTTGCCCACCCATTGCCAGTCCATATTTTTCGACCAGCTCGACGAATTTTTTCAGCGAGAGATTGACTCTGAAACCGGGAATACTTTCGAGTTTATCTAAGGTTCCACCGGAATGCCCCAGGCTCCGTCCTGAAATCATGGGCACAATACAGCCCGCGGCAGCTGCTAAAGGCGCCAAAATTAAACTAACCTTATCACCAACCCCACCTGTGCTGTGCTTATCTACTTTAAACCCGGGAATATGCTTTAAATCAATCCGTTTACCCGACTGGAGCATGGCATCCACTAACGCAATAGTCTCGGAGTCACTCATTCCTTGAAAATTGACCGCCATCAACCAGGCAGCCATCTGGTAATCGGGAATTTCACCGCTGACATAAGAACTTATCAGTTCCTGAATTTCGGCAGTAGAATGCTCCAAACCTTGCTTCTTCTTCTCAATTAAATCGGTGGGAATCATCCTGGTCTTCCTCTTTGGCATGGTTACTAATTTTTATTATTGGTTGACAGAATTATTCGTTCGGTTAAAACGTAAAAGACGCGGTAAATGTAAAATACGCTGCTCATAAGTTATGTAATATATCAAATAAACACCGACAATACCCAATAGAAAATTAGGTGTCCACATTGCCCAGAATGGACTAATCAATGCCGCATCCGCCAATTCTTCGCCACCGATTAGAAATATGTAGTAAATCAAGAAAAAAATAATGCTCAGAGTAGCAGCTACCGTGATCCCACCGCGGCGGGTCATGACGCCCAGGGGCGCGCCCATCAGGACAAAGACGATACAGGCGAATGGGATAGCGTATTTCTTCTGGATTTCGACCTTGTATTTATAGACTTGCTTTTTGTAACTAAGCGCCAGCGAACCCTCGGCTTTGATACGACTGATGAGATTATTCAGACGACGGTTGCGGATATTGGCTTCCTCGGGCGAATAATTTTTCAGGTTATTTTCGCGAATACCTTCCAGCAATTTGATAAATGCCGGTAAGTCATAGCGGGACAACGGTGTCACTGAGGTGAAATTTTGCCCCCTCTTTATCGCAGTATCCGGCAAACTTTTGCTTTGGCCTAATTGATATTTTAATTCCTGCTCGACCAGCTGAGTAATTTTTTGCTCGACCTGAGCGCGTTCTTTGGCAAATCTATTGACCTCCGTTTTCATCATAGCAATGGTCATTTCACGGTCACCGCGGATAGCCGATTCGCGCCGCTCTAGAAGCAGATTATCCATCGGAATGGCAATGCGGTGTTTTTCAAAATCTATGCGTCGGTAGTCAGATAAACCCTGCAAATCAATTTCGTGAATTTGCCCGTGAAAAAGGGTGAATAAAACCGTATTGCCTTCAACGCGAATAAAGCCACTATCGGCATAAATGGTAGTTTGAATATTTTGGGCGTCCTTATTATAAATCGTGACTTTCCGCAAACTCTCGCCTACTTTTTCTTTCACATAAATCGAATATTCAGGAATATCGTCAATAAAATAACCAGGTTCAATGGTCAAACCGGGACGCTGCCGGTATATATCGCTTGCCAATAAACGCGCACGATGATTGAATTCTGGCAGTACATAGTTATGAAACAAGAGCATCACGATAAAAATAAGACTACTGAAAATAATGGCGGGACCGAGAATAGTGACAAAACTTACCCCGCTGGAACGCAGGGCAGTAATTTCATTGTCCTCGGCTAAACGACCATACGCCATCAGAGCAGCAACCAGCATCGCCATTGGCACCGACATGGCGATAATCCACGCCAGATTCAGGTATAAAAACTCGAAGAGAATATGGGCTGGCAATCCTTTGCCCAGCAGCCGATCCACCGATTTAATTAAAAAATTGGCTAACAGGATGAAGGTCACCACTCCGATAGAAAATAGAAATGGGAAAAAAAGTTCACGATATATATAGCGCGCTCCAATCCACCCGCCAGCTAACCAATACGCTTTGCGCAAGGGACTTCGAAAATTTGGCTGAATAAAAATATCGGGCTGTTCGATTTTTTGTTTCACTCGGTCAATTTACATTTCGACAACTTTTTTTCATAGCACCAAGCCGATTTGTTCTTTTAATGGCAAAATTTCTATTGAATTTGACCATTATCCTATGTAAACTTTTAACCGAAGAACCATATCCCACAAGGGAAAGGATGTTGAAGCAAACTTTCTTATTATCTGGTCTGGTATTATTGAGCGTCTGTTCCAAGACCCCGCAACCGAAGCCGGCAGTTTTTATCTTCAAACATCCCGTCACTCTGGTGAAAAATATCCGTTCGGACTATGTAATTATTCCGCGCTTTGATAACAATGCTACGGAAGTTATTTTTAACGGACGGTTGCCCGGCGACGCCTATGACGCAATTTACACGATACCAGTCGGGGGTGGTACACCTGTTAAAATCTATGCGACTAATGAAAGTGTTTTCTCCCCGGCTTTTTCATTTGATAAGCAAAAAGTCGTCTTTACCCTTGGTGATACCCGCCAGATTTGCGTGCTCCATTTAACTACAAGAAACGTCGCGCGCCTACCAATTTTCGGGAGTACTCCCCTTTTCCTTCCCGACGATAATACGGTAGTCTTCTCTTCGTTGATTGACGGCAATATCTACCTTTATCACATTCCCACTAAACGCACGCGGGCATTGACAAACAGTTTCATTACCGGCAACTATTGTCCTCTAATTCACCCTGACCGCAGCCGAATTATCTGGCTGGAAAACTTGCGCCAGCCGATACAGCGTTTTAATCAAACTACCTTAGATTCCAACAGAACCACGCTTTTGCGCCAAATACCAAAAGCCTTGACTTACATCTCGCTCTCACCCAGTGGCAACTGGCTAATTGGTAGTCGCGCTAATGGGGAACCTTTAGCCTTCTCTTTAATTGATTCCGCGCAAGCTGTCGTGCACATCGAACCGGATTCTGCCAATTTAGGCGTCAAGTTGCTGGCACAATCCGTTAATTGGTCACCACATGGCGATGCCGTGGTCTATATTGGCAATCAGGCTGATTTTTTCAGCCCCCAAAATCCTTACATTCGGCATGGTAAATATATCGGTGACATTGTCGTGGCTAATTTAGAGTGGAAAGACCTCGATAATGCGCTTGTCTTACAGACACCGCCAGCCAAAAATATCAATTGGGTTCCTCCGCAGACTGCTGTTCTCGCTGCGCCATCTGCGCGTTTTTCGCCACAGGTGATAAATAATCCCCCTCAAATTATTTCGACACCACCTGAGAGTATCTATGAGGGCGACCTTTATCTATATCATCTCGAAAGTGTGGAAATTGACCTGCAGGATAATTTGAATTATACCCTTATAAAGGGACCAGATAACGCCGAGATGCTGTCGCGTAGTGGTATTTTGTTATGGCTTCCGCCAGACACCGGTTCATTTAACTTTACCGTGCGAGTGCAGGATTCGCGCTATGCTGAGGATTTCCAGAACTTCACTGTACGGGTACTACCCAAACCGCAATGGCATTTAGCTTCTTATCTACCGCCTCAAAAAAAGTCCCGCCCGAATGACTTCAGTGCAGGCATGCTATTCTTGGACAGCAATGACGATGGCTTTTTGACGCCGGGCGAAACTGCTGCAATTAAAATTGACCTTAAACTGCTTAACCAATCGCTTGCCGATAGTGTCAAACTGGAAATGTTAGTCTCTGCCACCACCAGCGAAATTGCCATTGAACGCGAAATTGTCTTTCGCAATTGCCAGGTAGGACGCTGGAATCGCCAGATTGTTGAAATTAAAGGATTGCCCACCTTGCGTAACCGCCCGATAATCATTCGCGGCATTCTGCAAACTGCTCAGGGCATTCGAATGCTTCCTGCTACTCTTGTCATTAATGGCAAGAATCCGGATGAAAACAAGTTGAAACCTGGCTATGACGCTGTCGGAACTTTTTAGCTCTTTGTGACGTGGAACATATTGGGAGTAGGTTTTTTGAAAAATACATAGATTCACCAAAGACGAGGGTGCTATGAAAAAAATAATCTTTTTCGCAATTTTTTTAGGAGCAGCTGTGCTTTTAAGTAGTTGCTACACTATCGTGCGCAACCCCGCTGACCAAAAGGAGAAATTAGCCCGCTCGGAAGCCGATACTGAGACAAAATATCCCGACCAAAGCGCCTTAAACTATCAAAATTACATTTTTCTCAATCCACAAATGTATCCCTATTACTATAACCGCAATTGGTTCTACGATGATTACTGGAATGATTTTTATGCCTTCAATCGCTTCTACCGCTATCGTCCCTATCGCAACTACTATTACGACTGGTATGGTTATTCACCATATTATTTCGATCCTTTTTACAATTACTTTTCGCCCTACAATTACTATTACGGCTATTACGACTACTATGGCAATTATTATTATCCTTATGGCTATTACTACCGCTATTATGGTGGTGGTTCCGGCGGCTCAGGAGGCAGCTCATCGCAGGCTGATGAATTGAATTTTGCGCGACCGACGACCACACGGCAGCGTGAAGTCAAATCTCAAACAAACAACGATATTCCTGACTATTTAAACCTGCCAATGAGCTCATCTTCTTCCCGCAGCGCTTTTTCTCCTGGAGCAGGCGGCACCAGCAGCGTCAAGCCGGTATCGTTAGCGCCTGAATCGACGACCGAATCTGCACCGGCAGCCACTCCTATTTCAAAGCCGCCGCGAGAGCGCGATGTAGCTCCAATCGAAAGGAAAACGACTCAAAATACTTCCGAAAGACATGCTGAATCTCCCAGCATTTATCGCGATTCCAGCAGCCAGAGCCACGAATCACGTCCCGCCAGCTCGCAACAGGCAACGCCATCAACTAATTCCAGCAAATCCTCCAGTTCCTCCAGCCGAACCCGCTCAAAAAAATAATTTATGAGATTAAATCGCCGTCAGGTCTTATTATCCGTTTTCCTTTTTACGCTTTTCCAAAGCGCTAGACTCCAGACCTATGAAGATGCTCTCCGCCCATTCTGGTACAGCTACTCTGCCGGAGCTACCCCAACGGGGATGAGTAGCGATCTAACTGCCAGTTCGCGAAATCGGCTTTCATTCTATTCTAATCCGGCGACACTGGGTTTGGTAAACAGAACCCACCTTACGCTATCTTTCCAAAACGAAGTTTTTCGACAGGATGCCCGCTTAAATTTCGGCTACGATCCCGCTATTTATGACCAGAAATATTACTGCGATTCAAAATTCACTCCTAATAGCAGTCACCTATTGCGATTTGATGGATTCGGTTTGACTTATCCCATTCCGGTTTATCGAGGCAGCTGGGTTATTGGTATTGCTTATGCACCTGCTTACACTTACTTGTATAACCTCCAAAACGAGGGAATCGTACCACTTAGTGACGGCGAATTTGCTCTTGAACAAAACCTTACCGAAGATGGCGCAATGTACGCCCTGAAAATTGGAACCGCCGTAGAATTTCAGCGCAATCTATTTCTGGGCTATTCCCTGAATTGGTATAATGGTTTTCGAAATTACAATTATAGCGCCTTTGACCGTGATAATCTCGACCAGTACACTTACGCCGAATTTCGTCGCGACGAAATTATTAAACCAACTTATCGTGGCTGGAATTTTGATCTGGGTTTTATCTGGAATCACTCACTGTTTATTATTGGTGCGCGGATCACCTCACCCATTTATTTAAAGGTCAAAGAAGCAAGCCGATTTATCGAACTCGAAACATCTGATGATAATAGCACGAGTTTTAACGCCGATACCCACGATGTGAAATATAAATTAAGTTCACCTCTGGAATGGGCTTTCGGTTGTAGCTATGAAATCGGGAACATTCTTATTACTACGGAAGTGAGCTATCGCGATTGGCGCAATTTAGATTTTTCCTCTGACCTCTATCTGCCTGACACTACCCGTCTTGATCCGGTCGTCAACGCCGATATCGCTCAATTTTTACGCGCGACCTGGAATTACAGCATTGGCATCAACTTACCAATTACCAAACAAATTCACGCCCAACTTGGTTACCGTGCTATACCCCGCCCTTACAGTGGCTTAAAAGCAACGGAAGACCATCTGAGCCAGTTCAGCCTCGGGTTGGAAATGGCAATAGATCCCCAAATCATCTGTGGAGTAAGCTACCAGCTGACCCGCGGAGAAGCTACATTTGATAATACCTACTTTCAGGTTGTTAGTCAGCAAAAAACGCAGCAGCGACGCTTGACTTTCTCGACAGCGATTTTACTTTAACGGAGGGTAGCAATGCTACGCCGTGTCTTCTATTTCCTTATATTTTGGGCGGTGATTTTAGCGGCACAGGTCACTTCCGATACAACTATTAAAATTCCAGCTCCTCCCAAGCCGCAAATCTATCACAACATCTCTAAATTTCTACCGCGCAATGGTTTTGCTACACTTAACTGTGTGGTTGAAACCGCCGATTTACGCCTGAAAGCAGTAAAAATTTTTCTGCGTTGTGACAATGAACAGAATTTCAAGGAATTCCCGATGTATTATGCACGCGGTACCTATTGCCTCGACCTCATCCCTGAAATGCTGCAAGGCAAGCGGCTTTATTATTTTATCATCGCGGAATTCAATAACAACATTGCGATTGCCTTTCCACATGACAAACCCAACGATAATCCCATCAGTGTCCCGCTGGTCGCTACTGGTAAAAAGTAAAAAAAGTCTGGAGAAATTGGCTCTAACCTGTTATATTCTATTGTGACAGGAAGATTGAATATGTTTAAAAAATTCACGCGACTTGGCATATTTTTATTCGTCTGGTGCCTTGCGGATTTACAAGCCAAGGAACTCTGGGTCCTGGAGGTGGACGGAGTTATCAATCCGGTAGCAGGAGCGTACATTCGCTCTCATCTCGAAAAAGCTCAGCGTAATGATGTTGTCGCCCTGATTATCAAGATGGATACGCCCGGCGGTCTCTTGAGCTCCATGCGTGACATTATCAAGAATATCCTTAACTCATCAGTACCGGTGATTGTCTATGTCAGTCCGCGAGGTGCTCAGGCTGCCTCGGCAGGTGTTTTTATTGCCTACGCCGCTCATTTTACGGCAATGGCTCCCGGTACAAACATAGGGGCGGCGCATCCAGTAAATATGGGTGGTGGCATGGGAAGCCAGATGGACTCCTCCAGTTCCAAAGCCATGCTGGAAAAAGTCACGAACGACGCCGTGGCTTTCATCAAGACTTTAGCCCAGCAGCGCGGTCGTAACGTCGATTGGGCAGAAAAAGCGATACGCGAAAGCGTCTCGATAACCGAAACCGAAGCCATCAAGTTACATGTCGTTGATGCCATCGCTGCCAATCTCGATGAACTACTGACAATAATTGATGGTAAGACCTTCAAGACACCTGAGGGTGACCGCACTATTGATTTAAAACAGGTAAAAATAAAAACGATTCCTATGGGTGTGCATCGCCGTATTCTGGACATCATCAGCGATCCAACGGTTGCTTATATCCTTTTAATGCTTGGATTTTACGGTTTGTATTTTGAATTTTCCAGCCCGGGTGCAGTTTTACCTGGTGTGCTGGGTGGTATTTTCTTGATTTTAGCCTTTTTTGCCTTTCAAGTACTACCAATTAATTACGCTGGATTAGCTCTAATCATCGTCGGTATTTTGCTTTTTATTCTCGAGGTAAAAATAGTGAGCTATGGACTCTTAACCATCGGAGGTATTATTGCCATGACTTTAGGTTCTATGATGTTGATAGATGTCAATCAGGCACCGGACACCTTACGTGCCATTTCGCTGAAAGTCATTATTCCGATAGTCCTTTTCACGGCTGCCTTTATAGTTGTAGCTCTCAGTTATGTCGTTAAAGCTCATCGTCGCCCGCCAACTACCGGAAGGGAAGGTATCATCGGTGAACGTGGCAAAGCCATTACTAACATTTCAGCCACAAGTGGAATGGTTCAGGTCCATGGTGAATATTGGAAGGCAGTCGCCGATCAACCGATAGAAAAAGAGACGGCAATAACGGTATTATCAATTGATGGTATGGTGCTCAAAGTAGCCCCTTTGAAAAATGATTAACTCTTAACCATAGGAGTGCATTATGCAGATTCCTTTTTTAACGCTGATTATTCTTTTGCTTCTTTTGATTTCCAGTTCGGTAAAAGTGTTGCGGGAATATGAACGTGGTGTGGTGTTTCGGTTAGGACGCTTAATTGGCGCTAAAGGACCAGGCATCTTTCTCTTAATTCCGATTGTTGACCGGATGATAAAAGTCAGCCTGCGCACTATCGTGCTGGATGTTCCACCTCAGGATGTCATCACCAGAGACAATGTTTCTGTCAAAGTCAATGCGGTGGTTTATTTCCGGGTCATGGATCCCAACAAAGCTGTGGTTGAGGTTGAAGATTACCTCTATGCGACATCGCAGCTGGCGCAAACGACCCTGCGCAGTATTCTTGGTCAGGCTGAACTGGATGAATTACTTTCCAGTCGCGAAAAAATCAACACCGAATTGCAGACGATTCTGGACACGAATACCGACCCGTGGGGTATCAAGGTTTCTCAGGTGGAAATAAAACATGTCGATTTGCCGCAGGAAATGCAGCGCGCCATGGCAAAGCAAGCCGAAGCTGAACGCGAACGCCGCGCTAAAGTTATCAATGCGGAAGGCGAATATCAAGCCTCAACACGACTGTTTGAAGCCGCCGAAATTCTCAATAAGCAACCAATTACCGTGCAGCTGCGTTATCTCCAGACATTGCGCGAAATTGCAACCGAAAATAATTCAACCATCATCTTCCCCATTCCTATTGACCTGTTCAAGCCTTTTATCAAAATGATAGAATACCGTTCAGAGGAAACTCCTACGCAGACCAGTTAGTTTAGACATATTAAGAGGTTCGATATGTCCGCAACCTCGCAGAGTTATTTGTTTGAGAAAGAGCCATCGGGTGCGGTAGAATCGTTGTTAGCTAAAGTCAAACAGCTGCGCGAGCAAATCAATACCGCCAACTACAACTACTATGTGCTTGATAATCCGACGATTAGTGATGCCGAATATGACCACCTGATGCGCGAATTACAGGCAATCGAAGAAGCGCACCCGGAATTGATTACGCCTGATTCACCCACCCAGCGTGTGGGAGCCGCTCCTCTGGCGGCTTTTCAGACTGTCACCCACCGGCTGCCACTCCTGAGTTTAGACAATGCCATGAATGAAGGCGAAATCCGTGAGTTCGTCGCCCGCGTTCAGAAAAGCCTGCCGCGACAGACCATTCAATTCGTAGCAGAACCTAAAATTGACGGGTTGGCGGTGGAATTAGTCTATGAAAATGGCGTTTTAATCGCCGGCTCAACGCGCGGCGATGGCGTTACCGGCGAAGATATTACCCAGAATTTGAAAACAATCCGCGCTATCCCCTTGACCTTGCGACAGGGACGGCTTCCAATCCCGCGCCTCATTGAAATTCGTGGCGAGGTCTATATGGACAAAGCTGATTTCCAGAAACTCAACGAGCAGCAACTGGCGGAAGGGAAACCCTTGTTCGCTAATCCCCGCAATTCGGCTGCTGGTTCTCTCCGCCAACTCGATCCGTGTATTACCGCTAGGCGTCCCTTAAAAATTTTCTGCTATGCCCTTGGCACATGCGATGGCTTGCAGTTCGCAACTCATTGGGAATTTCTGCAGGCATTGCCGGCATGGGGTTTACGTGTCAATCCGCTGGTTAAATTATGCTCCGGGCTGGCTGATTTACTCGATTATTACCACCAAATTGAAGCTCAGCGCAATAGCCTGCCTTATGATATTGACGGCGTCGTTTTCAAAGTCAATTCCCTCGCCCAGCAGGTTGAACTTGGCATTAAATCGCGTAGCCCGCGCTGGGCAATCGCCGCAAAGTTCAAAGCCCAGCAGGAAATTACGCAGATTCTTGACATCGAAGCCAGCGTCGGACGAACCGGCGCTATCACGCCAGTCGCCCATTTTCAACCAGTGCAAATCGGCGGTGTGACCGTCACGAACGCTACCCTTCATAACCAGGATGAAATTGACCGCAAGGATATTCGCATCGGCGACTGGGTCGTAGTCCAGCGGGCTGGTGATGTTATTCCACAGGTCGTCAAGGTCATCACCGAGCAGCGCACCGGCAAGGAAATTCCTTATCACATTCCACCGCAATGCCCGGTCTGCCATGCTAATGTCGTTCGTGAAGAAGATGAAGCCAAACACCGCTGCCCGAATATGAATTGCCCCGCCCAAATCAAAGCCCGCATCGAGCATTTCGCCTCTAAGCGCGCCATGGACATTGAAGGGCTGGGTGAAAAATTAGTCGAGCAGCTGGTTGATAGCGGCTTAGTGGAAAATGTCGCTGACCTTTATTATCTCAGCCGCGAGCAAATTCTTTCTTTAGAACGCATGGCCGACAAATCCGCGCAGAACCTCCTGGACGCCATCGAAAAGAGTAAAAAAATCAGCCTGGCGCGTTTCATTTTCGCACTCGGCATTCGCAATGTCGGTGAACACCTGGGCAAAGTGCTGGAAAATGCCCTCGGTTCTCTTGAGAAATTACAGAACGCTTCTTTTGAGGATCTGCAGGCAATTGAGGGGGTGGGACCCATAGTCGCTCAGAGTATCAGGAATTTTTTTAACGAAGAAGCCAACCAGCAAACGGTGGCACGCCTGTTATCCGCTGGTATCACTTTTATCACTACCGAGAAAACAGCCAAAAGCGAAATCAGCGGGAAAAGCTTTGTATTCACCGGTACGCTCGCTGCCATGAGCCGTGATGAAGCCAAAGCCCTGGTAGAAAAACTCGGCGGCAAAGCCAGTTCCGCGGTCAGCGCAAAAACCGATTATGTCGTCGTCGGGGAGAATCCAGGTTCCAAAGCCGCCACCGCCCGACAGCTGGGTGTGAAAATTTTAAGTGAAGCGGAATTTTTAAAACTTATATCTCAGAAAGTGGGGGTCAATTGAAAAGATTATTGAGCATTGTTTTATGGAGTAGCTGCCTGTTCTTGTATGCCAATGCCGAGAATACGCACAACCATTTAATCGGAGCAGATATTTCGACCATAACCGGCTCGGGTATTACCTATCGCCTGGTAAAAGGAAATCTGGGGTATAAAGTCTCGACATATTATTATACGGAATCCGATGCTAAGGAGAGCAGTTTTAATTTAGGTTTTACTTTTCAGTACAATATCAACGTAAAACCCCTGACACGTCTATATGCCCTTACCGGCGGTTGCTATGGAAATGATAAAACCGAGCATTATTATCATAACCTTTTCCGCTGGGGAGCAGGTTTTGGGGCTGAATTGCGCGCCTTTCAAGCCGTGAAAAATGAGGATTTGATATTTTTCGTCGAAGTCGGGGAAATATATTTCAGCCATAAATCTACTTCTCGCAGCACGCATAATTCCAAAACAAATACTGGCTTTATTCCTGCTTTTACGACTGGCGTCGGAATTGAATTTTAAAACTCCAAATTGCTTCTAAAGCATCGGGTTTTGCTTATCTCGTATAAATAAACGCCCCTATCGAGGTAGCTGCTGTATTTTTTTTTAAAATAATCACCCGAATATGATATTTATCACATTGTGATTGTACCATGGAAACGTAAAATTGGACAGTTTTTTTCCATTAGTTAAGGTAAAAGGGATATGAGAAAAGTAAGTTTAATCAACACAGTAATTTTTTTAATGCTCGCTCAATGTAGTTTAAAACTCCCCAGCGAATCGGATTTACCAAGCTGGTCAATTAATTTGAATATTCCCCTTCTTGACAAAACTATTACTATTGATGATTTACTGAAAGATTCGCTGGTCGTGAAACTGCCCTATGGTAGTGGCGATTCCATCTATGCTTATCAGGATGAAATTCAGATCAATAAAGTCCACGTCGGCAATAAACTCAATATTGCCGATATTACCCAATCGATTCAGCAGGGCATTGAAGATATCACTGTCGAAGGTACGGATAAAAAATATACCAATGCTTTCGAAGAAATCGGCGTTAAACCGGTCAACAAAACAATCAAAAATTGTATTGGCCTGATTACTCTGGAAGACACTGATCCAACCGCCACCGCGCCGATAAAATTGGAAGAAATCATCGACCTCAGCGGTATTCCAGAAGGTGGCAGTACCACGATAAACCAGAGCACACCTTTCCCACACATCGACCGGTCTATCACTTTCGAGGATTTTGAGAATGCGAATTTTTCGGCTGGCGTTTTAGAATTAAAAATCATCAATAATTTGGTGCTTGAATTAGGCGCACCAGTCAAAGTCAAATTACTTGATGCGGATTCAACCCCGATTGTCGGCTTCGATGGCGACTCGGCGGTTGCTACCTGGACAGCCGGTTTACAACCGGGACAATCCGCTACTGCCACCATCAAATTAGCCAATAAGCGTTTGCCCGGCACAATCATTGTGCGCGTCACTGGTGTGATTAGTGGCTCCGCCGCAACTAATATAACCAATAATACCGATTCCCGTAATTCTGCCTTCGTCGTCGAAGTCCAGGCCAAAAACTTGGAAGTGTTTTCGGCTAAAGCAAAAATCCCCGAACAGACCATTGATACCACCAGTATAATTGCCCTCGATCCATCCGAATCTAATAAAGTCAAAACAGCCGTCATCCGCGAAGGTAAACTTAGGCTGCATATCGCCAATTCCCTGCCGATCAACGCTAACCTCGACCTGACCATCACCTCTCTGAAAACTGCCAGCAGCGGTGGTGCTCAATCTTTCACGGCTACCATTAACTTGCCAGCTAAACAGGTTACCCAGCGCGAATATAATTTAGTAGACGATGTTCTCGAATTAGATCTAACCGCGCAGGAGCTTCAATATTATTACACTATCCATACGATTCCTACCGACCCGGATAAAATCACCGTGTCATCCAATGATTCGGTGAAAGTAGCCATTGACATCTATGGCACTACACCTGGCTTAAAAATCACTTTTTCAGAAATCGAGGGCTTAATTGAACCCCAGGATATTAGACAAGCCGGCGAAATCAATACCCGCTCCAGTGCCCGCATCAGCTGGGCAGCCATCGCCTCGGGTATAATGAGCATTAATATCGATAATCGCATTAACCTCATCGCCACTGGAGTGCCCCATTTAAAACTCGACTTGCCCCAAATAGTTAATTCCGCTGGCTCCCCTTTAAGTCTGGAATTCGATTTACTCCCCGGGTTAAATGCCCATAACCTTGACCTGAGTAGCTATAAAATCCAGCCGTTATCCCAACCAGTAACCACCGATTCCGTGTGCCAATATATCACTTACCAATCCCGAGTAACAACACCAGCCGGCGAATTAGCTCGGTATAACCTTAGAGACTCAATCAATGTCGATATACAGCTGAGTGAAATTGCTTTCCAAAGCGTCACCGGTTATTTCCATCAGGATGCCATCGTAACCAATGATACCATCGAATTGCAAGAAAAAACCAAACTCTCTTCAGCTACCATCATGGACGGTAACCTGGTGCTCACCTTGATCAACAATATCGGCGTGATTGCCGACGTCGATTTCACTGTGGACGAAATCATTCATAAAACAACTGGCCAGCGCTTCTCGAAAAGTATTCATCTCCCCAATACTTCCGCGCCGGTCACCGAGACCATTCCATTGAAGGATTACCAGATCGTATTACCCTTCACCGACCTTAATATCAATCAGGTAATTCATTACACTTCTAAGGTAAGCATTCCTTCAGACCAGGAAATGACCATCACTACCAATCAAAAAATTGATGTGGTGGTGAAACTTAGTCATCTGGAATTCATCCAGGTCCAGGGCTATCTCGATCCCGTCCAGGTCGACATCGCAAAAGTCGAGCAAGAAGTAAGCGCCCTCCCGGAAGAGCTCAATGGCATCAATTTCCATAATGTCGATATATGCCTCGAATTTCAGACCAACATCGGCGTGCCAGTCGAATTGAACCTATTTATAACCGCCAAAGCAGAAAATGGTGATTCAGTCCGCAAGGAAATCAAACAGGAAATCACCTCTAACCCGCTCGTAGTCGTTCCCGATGCCGAAGATTTAATCAATATCAAACCGAAGAAGATCGTTGCTTCGGGTTATGCGCTCGTTGGGGGGACGGGCAGCGTAGATACTGCCCAGTATGTCAAGGGCATTATGCATATAACCGTTCCATTCGAAATGAAACTCACTCAAAATGCTAAAATGGACATCGAGCCTTCCCTAATCAAACAAGATATTCCTGAAGAGGTGGAGAGCGCATCAATCTACGTTGACGTAAAAAATGAATTAGAAATTGGTGGACGCGCAACAATTCTAGCTGCCCTTGATACCCTCTTTTTCGAGAGCGACTCACCAATTGCTCCCGACACTTTAGCCACCATCAATTTATATCCGGATTCCTCCTTCTTGGAAATTGTGTCTCTGCCAAAAGAGAAAATCGCCCTGTTCAAGGATTCGCTTTATGTGAAGACCATAGTCAATCTTATGGGCAAAACCGACGCCGCTGGCAATCCGTTACCATCACGATTCTTGCGCGGGCAGCAGTTGAAAATCCTGGGATATGCGCAGATTAAAGGAATGGTTGAATTTGCGGATAAAAATGACTAAGGAGCTGACCATGCAGAAGAATACACTGATTCCCTTTATCGTAATCATAACGCTCGTACCGCTGAGCTTTGCTCAACTCTATATGAACCCCCGTAGTATCAGTTTGGCAGATGCTTATGTCACCCAGGCACGTGGTAGCGACGTCATCGGCTGGAATCCGGCTAACTTAGGCTTGAGCGGTAATCCTAAATTCAATTTTGATTTTGGCATCATTCCGCTGGTGCCATTTCCAGCCATCCAGATAAATAACAATTCGCTCTCACCATTTATGCTGAATAATTACGTTTTCACCGGTAAGTATTTAAATGATAAAGACAAAGAAGACCTGCTGGGCTTTTTCCCCGATAACGGCCTTTATTTCAATCCACTGATGCAGATGCGCCTGATCAATATGTCTATCAAAAGCTGGGCATTCACACTCGGCATGGAGGTAACTGGCAAGGTCATCGCCCCCAAGTCGCTATTCCACTTAGCGTTATTTGGCAACGAATTCGGTGAACCGATCGACTTAAGTGCTACCGATTTACAAATGCAAGCAGCAGCAACCATAGGTGTCGCCCATGGCTGGCAAATGCAAAACATCCCATTTATCAAGGATCATGTGGATAGGTTCGCCGTCGGTGTAGGTGCCAAAGTCCTGCTCGGACTAGCCTATGCTGGCTTCGAAGATTTTACTACCAATGTGACCACCTATACGGATAAAATTGATGCCACCGGAGCCGTCAATGGCAAAATTAGCCTTGGCGGTGTCGGTTTCGCCTTAGATTTAGGCGCCGCCACCGATATCAATAAGCACTTCAGTGCCAGTCTGGCAGTCAACAATCTGCTGGGATTTATCAATTGGAATCTGGGAGAATCCAGGGTAAAAGAGTACTCGCTCGATGTCGAGATTCCAAGTAGTGACTTCGATATCGCCGACTCACTGCTGGAGGCGGGGATTAAAAAAGATACCACTTATACCAGTAGGGTTTACCGAACTAACTATCCCGCATATCTGCTCTTAGGGGGTGAATACCGTATCTACGAAAATCTGAAAGTAATGGCGACCTATCGCCAGGGTTTCAGTCGTGATTTCGCCTCTACGGTCACCCCGGCCCTATCAGTAGCGACAGAATATCATCTTCTGCACTGGCTGCCTATGCGGTTTGGTATTACCTTTGGTGGCAATGAGCGTTTTAAATGGGGGCTGGGAAGTGGTTTGAACTTCAGGCATTGGCGTCTGGATTGGGGATTCTCGCAAATTGGCGGTTTCTTCAATCATGGAAAAGGCGTAGCCTTCTGTTTTGACCAGGCGATAATCTTTTAAACCAATCCTTGCGTAGCACCACCCTTTAAAGTAGGTGCCGCAAAATCATATCAATCCAGCGCTCAGTCGCTGAATTGATTGTTTAATTTGTAACTGAGATGCAGAATCATTAAATTTTCGCCGCTTTTTGCCACCCTAGCTCAGCTGGTAGAGCAGGCGATTCGTAATCGTCAGGTCAACGGTTCGATCCCGTTGGGTGGCTCACAGCCTAAAATAATCACTTCTCCCTGAATCTCAAAGACTTAACGGCAATATATCTTTACACTATTGCCAACCTATCAGTGTAGGTCTCAACGCAGGAGTGTTGAGACCAGGCAGGTAAAAATAAAAAAGCCCGCGGGTGAAGCGGGCTTGGAATTAATAGATAAAAACATTAAGTGGTTTAGGTCAGACTGGAGACCTTAGTTTATCTGGGAGTCTTCTTGTCAACGCTCCCGCGTTGACAAGAAGAGCAACTATCAATTATCACCTGAATCAATCAGGAGACGATTACATAATTCATTGCGCTGGTGTATTGTCAGTCTCTGTAGGTCTCGGTCTCAATGCAGCAAGGATGAGACCAGGCATAACATAACTTATTTCGCCAGATTTGATATTTCCTACTTTTACTTCTCGTTTCGGCGCTCTGCGCTGAGACGTTCATATTCACGTCTCTTCATTTGCTGATTTTGGACTTTTGTACCAATAATAATTGGTTGAAACCAAGATCCTCAAATGAGATGGGTTTTCTTTTCCATAAATACGACGAATCTCGAATGAGATTCGTGTAAATCTGCGCTAACCTGAAGAAAAAAATATCACCCAAAATAATTAGCGAATCATCAATTTATTTTGCTGAATGGGAAAATAATTTTGCAAAACCGTTTGGACATTTTATTTAACTAAAAAATAATTTGGTCAAATCATTTGGATATTTTGTTGAACGGTTTAGCAATTTGTCTGAACAATTTGGAAAAATTTTCCAGTCATTTGCAAAAATAAATTTGACATATGTCTGGTTTTATCGCATGCAAATGCATCGGGATTATGTCCATAAATTTCTGTAAAAAGGTCTTGTAAAAAAGAAGTGAGTCATCGATTTTCCAAGTGTATGAAAAAAACTTTAACAAGGAGGAAAAGATGACTCGAAATAATTATACAACAAAAAGTGCAAAAGCGCAAGGGGAAACTTTCCATTTTACAAAAAAAATCCCGCCGGAGCGGGATTAAAAGTTCCCCGGTGACGACCTACTTTTCCACTCCCTGTCGAGAGCAGTATCATCGGCGCTGGAGGGCTTAACTGCCGAGTTCGAGATGGGATCGGGTGTTACCCCTCCGCTATGGTCACCGGGAAAAATCTTATTGGGAAAAGGGGTTTTGATGATACTTAGGAGTCGATTTCATAAAAAGATTTGGTCAAGACTCACGGTTTATTAGTATCACTCGGCTGAGACCATTACTGGTCTTACACCTATGACCTATCAACCTCGTAATCTACAAGGAACCTTTAGTCCCGATAAAACGGGAGGGAGATCTCATCTTGGGGAAGGTTTCACACTTATATGCTTTCAGCGTTTATCCTAACCGAACATAGCTACCCAGCGATGCACCTGACGGTACAACTGGTGCACCAGAGGTTCGTCCACTCTGGTCCTCTCGTACTAAGAGTAGCCCCCCTCAAATCTCCTGCGCCCACAGCGGATAAGGACCGAACTGTCTCACGACGTTCTAAACCCAGCTCACGTGCCACTTTAATGGGCGAACAG
>DDYE01000012.1 GCA_002347855.1 Fidelibacterota bacterium UBA2242 | reverse complement strand
AATTAATCCCGATTTGCTAGGAATATTTCCACCTTTAATCTGTGATTACCATCTCAATGTGATTATTAAGGGGGATACCACGTCCTGAAATCAAACAAATGGGAGTATTCAAATTATCTGGAATGGATTGGAGAACGCAATGGCATTCTTATGGATAAATATTTCATAATTGAGAATCCCGGTAGTAGTCGCAATTACTATGAATTCGTGATGGCTTATTTGAAAGAAAGGATAGTTTAGATATTGATTGATAAGTACCTATTTGATGATGATAAAACTCAACCAGCGCAAAAAATCCCCGAAGATTTCCAAGCCTTCGAGAGGGTTTTTTAATAAATCCTCCCATCTTCTCTAAGCATGGGCACAAAGCGCACTGGGATGACTGCCGTGCGCGATAATTTGCCTTTCTTTTTAGTGAGCACGATCAATTCCTGATTGTGGGTTTCGCCGACGGGAATGACCATGCGCCCGCCTTCGGCTAGCTGTTGCTGGAGCGGTTCCGGCATGCGGGTCGGAGCGCAGGTGACGATGATGCCGTCAAATGGCGCGAATTCTTGCCAGCCCTTGTAGCCGTCGCCGACTTTCACCTTAAGGTTCTGATAGCCCAGTTCTTTTAAAGTTTTTTCCGCCTGCCGGGCAAGTTCTGGAATGATTTCGATAGAATAAACTGCTTGGCAGATTTCCGCTAGAATAGCGGCTTGATAGCCGGAGCCGGTGCCTATTTCCAATACCCGGTCACTTTTTTTCAATTGCAATAGTTCGGTCATCAGGGCGACAATATAAGGCTGCGAGATAGTCTGGTTATAACCTATCGGCAGGGGGTGGTCAGCATAGGCAAAATACCGGTAGTTTGCCGGGACAAATTTATGTCGCTCGACTTTTAGCATGGCTTTGATAACCAGGCTATCGGTCACTCCCCGTGCGATAATCTGGTTGCTGACCATGCGACGGCGTTGCTCGCTAAACCATTTCTCGGACAGACCCTGGGCGTTTGCCAGATTCATGAGATAACCGGGATGGAAAAATGCCAAAAATATCACGAATAGCCAGGGGGTTTGCGGAATTTTGTAGCGTAAAATTTGGTAAAATAGGCACAAAATTTTGGTTTTAAGCATGGCGTCCTCCTTTGTGACGCTATTTGATTAATAATAGGTAATTCGATGATCAACTACAAGCATAAATTTTTACAAGACATCCCCATTTTTTTGAATAACTGGGCAGTCTAGAGATAAATATCTATCCGCCTGTGGCAGACGAGTTTTAACTCATGGACCACTATAACCACGCGCTTCACGCGCAGGGATAAATTCGTCCCCATCATCGGGTTTTAGCCTCAATGGTTGGACTAAAATCCAGGATTTCAGGAGATTTCATTGCTCCACGAATTCCGCCTGCGGCGGACAAGTTCCAGTCGTGGCTATAGTCAAAATAAAGGACATCACCAATTTTTTAAAAAAATGAACGGCACAGAAATAAATATCTGGATAGCTTTGAAAAGTCTATACACTGCCAATAAATTTACGGGTGACATATAGAAAAAGATTGTAGATAATTTGTGATCGTATTCTTTCATGGCAGATAAATTCAAAACCATAAAACAGGAGGTAGACTTTTATGTTGAAAAAGTGGTTTCCGCTTTTGCTGGCAATTGGAATAGTCAGCTGCAGTAGCCAGAATATGCGCAATGAGAAGGCAGCTCAGGCATTTATTGATAGCTTGACCAATGTCGTTCAGCCGCTCTATCGAGAGGCAAGTCAGGTATACTGGGATGCGACAGCTACCGGTAATGATGCTTTATATGAACGTTATGCCGAGCTGGATTTAGCTCTTTCCAAGATTTATGCGAATCCCACGGACTTCGCCAAAATCAAAAAATTCCGCGAAAGAAAAATCAAAGATCCACTATTAATCCGCCAATTAGAGATTACTTATTTGAATTTTCTGGCTAATCAGACCGATACCCTGTTATTGAAGCAGATAACCGACCTGCAAACCGCCGTAGAAGCGCGTTTCAATAAGTTTCGCGGTAAAATTGATAACCGTGAGGTTTCCGGTAATGACATCCGCGAAATCTTAGCCAACTCGACTGACTTAAAATTGCGTAAAAAAGCCTGGGAGGCTTCTAAGCAGGTCGCCCCGCAGGTTGCTGCCGATATTATTCAGTTAGCCAAATTGCGCAACCAGGCGGCACAATCCATGGGTTTCGAGAATTTTTATCAAATGAGCTTGATCACCAGCGAACAGGATCCGGCTGAGATCCAGCGCATTTTTGATGAGCTTGACCGCGATACCCGTCAGCCTTTCATCGAGGTGAAAGCACTGATGGATAGTGTTCTGGCGGCTCGTTTCAAAATCAAACCTGAAGAACTGCGTCCCTGGCATTATGCCGATCCATTCTTTCAGGAAGCACCGGTAGTGACCGAAGTTAATCTTGACCAGTATTATGCCAAGCAGAATGTCGTGGAACTTGCTCGCCGCTTTTATGATGGCATTGGTTTAAATGTAGATTCGATTCTTGCCCACAGTGACCTGTACGAGCGCCAGGGCAAATACCCACATGCCTATTGCACAGATATTGATCGCGCGGGTGATGTCCGCATCATGGTCAATGTCCGCAATGACGAGAGCTGGATGAGCACCGTTTTGCACGAATTAGGCCACGGCGTTTATTCGTACAATGTTGACCGCAATTTGCCTTTTCTACTGCGTGAAGAAGCCCACACTTTCACGACCGAAGCAATTGCTATTTTCTTCGAGCAACTGTCTCACAATCCGACCTGGATGCAGCAGATGTTGGGTTTAAGCGGTGCTGAAAGAGCGGCTTTAAAGGAGACCACGCAACTTACTGCGCGTTTACAGAAATTGATTTTTGCCCGCTGGTCACTGGTGATGCTTCATTTCGAAAAGGAACTCTACACCAATCCTGACCAGGACCTTAACCGCCTCTGGTGGGATTTAGTCGAAAAATACCAGATGGTCAAACGACCTGAAAATCGCAATCTGCCTGACTGGGCGGCGAAGATTCATGTTGCTTCATATCCGGTCTACTACCATAATTACGAACTCGGTCACCTCTTAGCGGCGCAACTTCTGCATTTTTTCATGAAAATGGAGAAAGTTAAGTCAGCCGACCAGCTGGTTTTTGTCAATAACATTAATCTGGGCAATTTCCTCAGACAGAATGTGTTTGCGGTTGGGAAAAAGTATCGTTGGGACGAGATGATAGTGCGCGCTACCGGAGAGAAATTGACGGCACGCTATTTTGTCGAACAGCTTTAATTAATCAATTATTGACCAATGAAAAAAGGGACGGCGTTTTATACCGCCCCTTTTTTTGTTTTACTTGTATCTATCGTTAATAATAACAAGTTAGTGCTATGTTCTTGTATGATTTTCCTCTCAGGAATCATAGTAGCCTGTGGCTAATCAAACATATTGATTCAGAGTTATTTATCAATTGAATACTTTTTAAATCACCAACGGGATTTTTTATCCTGGAGAAAAATTTTTTATTGCAATTGTAGTGCTATTTGTTATTTTCTGCCGTTTTGAAGCCTTCAATCGGAGCAAGAATGTTGGCGACTTACACAAGACAAACTTTTAGATGGGTAAAAAAATGGCTGAAAAAGTTAGAAATCTGCCTTCGTTAGTAGTTTTGTTGAAACCCGACATTGACGAACTGATTAAAGCCAAGGAATGGCGCGAGATTAAGGATTTAATCCTCAGCTGGGAAGCGCCCGATATTGCCGATTTGCTCAGGGAACTCCAGCCTGATGAAATGTTGATTTTATTCCGCATGCTACCTCAGGCTATGCAATCAGAAGTGCTGGCGGAAATGGATACGGAAGATCAGGAATTGATTATCAAGAGCCTTACTGATGAACAGGTCAAATCGGTCATTGCCGAGTTGACACCTGACGACCGGACGGAATTATTTGAGGAATTGACGCCGGTTCTGACCCGCAAGCTACTGAGCCTCTTACCACAAGACGAACGGAAAGAAGCCCTGCAGTTGCTAGGTTACCCCGAAAATAGCGTCGGTAGATTGATGACGCCTGACTATGTGGCGCTTAATTACCGCTGGAGCATTGCCCAAGCCATGCAGCACATTCGGGAAGTCGGTATTGATGCTGAGACTATCAATGTTGTATATGTTGTTGATGATGAATGGCATTTGTTGGATGATATTCCCTTGCGCCGTTTGATTCTGGCTGACCCGGCTCAGTCGGTCGAGTCTTTGATGGACCACAGTTTTATTGCCATTAACGCCCATGCCGACCAGGAAGAAGCCATCAAACCTATTAAACGTTATGACCTGGTAGCGCTACCGGTAACTGATTCCGAAGGACATTTGCTCGGTATTGTTACGATTGACGATATAGTTGATGTGATTGAAGAGGAACAGACTGAGGATTTGACGAAGATTGCTGCCATTGAAGCTGCCCCAGTAGGTTTGGATTTCATCACTAACATTAAGGAAATTCCGCTTACGAAATTATTCCGTAGCCGTGTCACCTGGCTGGTAGCACTTTTATTAATGGATTTAATCACGGGTGGGATTATCCAGGGTTTTGAAGCTACAATTGCCAAGTATGTGGTATTGGTGACTTTTCTGCCGGTATTAGTTGATACCGCGGGTAATGCCGGGGCACAGTCAGCTACGCTTGTTATCCGAGCAATGGCGCTGGGTCTGGTTAAAATGAAAGATTGGTTGCTACTTTTCAGTCGCGAAATTTTAGTCGCTCTGGGTTTAGGCATCACCATGGGATTAGGCATATCCGTTATGGGTATCGTGAGAGGCGGGAGTGCTCAGATTGCGCTGGTAGTTATTGCTTCAATGATAATCAATGTCATCGTTGGTAGCCTGATAGGTGTTTTATTGCCGTTTATTTTTGCCAAATTTAAAAAAGACCCGGCGGCAGCCAGTACCCCTTTAATTACCTCGCTCGCGGATATTATTGGAACTGGCATTTATTTAGGTGTAGCCAGGGTGTTTTTAGGTTAGGAATTACTGCCGCATCGATTGGATCTGACTTATAATCCCGACCAAATTTTTCTGCCTAAAAACCGCATCACTCGCCATTCTAAATAATTTAGAGTGTGCTTCACTGTGATAAATTTAGTGTGAATTAAAGGACAACAATTGTTGATTGCGGTTAATTTTTCTTTTTATGAAGAAACCTATCTTGAAATTGAGCCCTACCTTTCAATCTACAGACAGCGATAGGATTAATTGGAAAGGCATCTATTTCATTTGTTCTTCTTGGATAAAATTTTCTCAATCTCGTCCATGACCCAATTCATTTCTTTCATTGTGAGATTGAAGGGTTCGGCGGTAGTCATGTCCACGCCGGCTTTTTTCAACAGATTGATAGGGTAGTCCGAGCCGCCGGAAGAGAGGAAGGTCAGATAGTTTTTAAGGGCGTCCTTTTCGCCACTGCGGACTTTGCTGGCTAACGCGGTAGCAGCCGTAAAAGCCGTGGCATATTGATAGACATAAAAGTTGTAATAGAAATGTGGAATGTAAGCCCATTCGATATTAATGACATCATCAACCTTGCAAAAACCCTGTTTGTGACCATAATAATCACGCACGATGTCACGGTAGAGGGCATTCAGTGACTCGCCGGTCAATTGTTCGCCGCGTTCTGCCATTTCATGCATTTGCAGTTCGAAATCTGCAAATTGAGTCTGCCGGAATACGGTACCTTTAATGCCGTCGAGGTAATTCATCAAAAGAGTGAGGCGCTCATTATCGTCGGTTACCTGATTGAGGTGATTGTGGAACAGTAAAATTTCGTTGAAAGTCGAGGCGACCTCAGCGACGAAAATCGGATAGCTGGCAAGAGGATAAGGTTGATTCTGGTTGGACAAATAACTGTGCATAGTGTGCCCCAATTCATGTGCCAGGGTAGCAACATCGTTATATTGCCCATTATAGTTTAGCAGGATATAAGGGTGGACATCGTAAATTGAGCCATTGGAATAAGCACCGGTGCGCTTTGCCGGAGTGGGATAAACATCAATCCAGCGTTCGTTAAAAGCCCGGGAAATTACCTGAGTGTAATTGTTTCCGAGTGGTTGCAGGGCGTCAAGAATCAGTTTTTGAGCCTGTTCAATGTCATATTCGATTTGCAAGTCTTTGACAACGGGGGCATATAGGTCAATATAGCGTAGCGTATCAACACCCAGCATACGGCGCTTAATATCGAGGTAGCGATAAAATGAAGGCAGGTTGTCACGCACATTCTTAATCAAAGCGTAATAGACATCCGGCGCGATGGCATTGGGGTCGAGTGAGGCTTCCAGGCAATTTTTATAGCCGCGGACGCGCGCATAGAACATGTCCTTTTTAATATTCGCATCCATCTGGGCGGCAAAAGTGCGGCGGAATTCATTCATTTTACCGAAAAAGGCGTTGAAAACGATTTCGCGGTCCTGGCGGTTAGGAAGTGCCCGTGACCGTGAGAAAGTCGCCTGGTCCAGCAAGAGTTTGGTGCCATCGGTTAAAGTAACTTCAGGGAAAGGGAATTCGGCGTTACTGAAAACGCTGTTGATAGCCGCGGCAGCACCGGCAAATAAGCCGGTTTCGGCGAGTATTTTCTCTTCTTTCTCCGAAAGTAAATGCGCCCGATTGCGGATTAAATCGTTCAGGTAAAACTCGTAAACCTGGAGTCCTTTATTAGTAGCAATAAATTTGCGTAGTTTTTCAGTGGGAATCTGCAGAATTTCGGGCTCAATGAAAGCGGCGCGGGAGTTGTAATCGGTAGCCAGTTGCGTAATTTCCTGCCGGAACGCAATGTAACGAGAATCGCGTGTATCCAGGTCATATTTCATCATAGCATATGACCGCAGGCGATTCAATTCCTTGCCAATTTTGCTATTCATTTCGAGGCAGTTCAACAAATTATTAGCTGACTTGTCCAGTTGTCCTCTGAATGACAGGATTTTGTCAAATTGTTGCATAAGGTCTTTTTTAGCGGCTTGCCAGGCTTCATCCGAGGCATATATCGGAGTCAAGTCCCAGGTATATTGCACCGGGATTTGTGCCCGGTCGCGGGTCTGGGTGCGTGCGGCTTCACCTGTTGTAATAATCAACATGGCAATGATTCCTACTATGATAATTTTTTTCATTGTTGCTCCCTGTTGTTTGCTTAAATAATTTAATTCTCAAAGAAGAAATTTCACAAAGCAAATTCGGGGGCAGATTAAAATGATAATCGAGAATTTTAGACACCGTAGTATAACTGGAATTCATAAGGTGTGGGGCGATTGCGGTTTTCAAGGTATTCGCGTTCGTATTTTTCTTTTACCCAGGTCGCTATGATTTCAGGGCGGAAAATGTTCGATTGAGTCAGAAAAGCATGGTCTTGCTGGAGGTGGTACAGGGCTTTATCGAGTGAATCAGGAACAGCTTTGATGCTGCGACGAATCTCTTCATTCTCCGGAGCAAATAAATTGACATCGTACGGTCCAAACCCTTCCTTAGTAATATCCAGCTCATTTTGAATTCCATCAATTCCGGCTAAAAGCATGGCTGCCATGGCAAGATATGGATTGCATGTAGCATCCGGTGTCCGCAATTCAATGCGTTTCTCACCAGGTGCAGTAGCGTACTTAGGTATCCGAACTGCTGAACTGCGATTAGCTAAACTAAAGAAGAGATTGACGGGCGCCTCGTAACCGGGAACGAGACGGCGGTAGGAATTGGTAGAGGGATTAGTCAAGGCTGTCAATGCCGGAGCATGTTTTAGTAAACCGGCAACATAAGACAATGCCAATTTGCTCAAGCCACCGTAGCCATCTCGTGCGTAAAAAAGTGGTTGACCGTCTTTGAATAAATGTTGGTGAAAATGCATGCCACTACCGGCTTCTTTATAAAGCGGCTTAGGCATGAAAGTAGCTGTCTTGCTGAATTTTCGTGCTACCATCTTGGCTATGTATTTGACTAACATAACCACATCAGCCATACGGGTCAATGAGCCCATCATGACTTCTATTTCGACCTGCCCCGAAGAGCCAACTTCGTGATGATGATAGCGAACCGGAATGCCGCATTCTTCCATGGTTTTGATAGTCGCGGAACGAATATTATGCAGAACATCCTGAGGCGGCATGGCATGATAGCCGTGATGGTCGGCAATCTGGTAACCAGAACGTGTGCCGCCATTTGTATAATTGCACCAGATTGCTTCTTCGGATTCCACCTTGAAAAATGTATAATAGGGATCATTACGGAAATCTACATGGTCAAAAATGTAGTATTCAAACTCAGGTCCCCAGCGACACTCGGAGGCAATGCCGGTTTTTTGTAAATAGGCTTCGGCCTGCTGCGCGATATAGCGCGGATCACGTTCAAAACGCTGACGAGTATCGGCTTCCGCAATATCGCAAATAAAGCTGAGAGTCGGTAAATCCCAGAAAGGGTCAAGAAAGCCGCTACTTAAATCGGGAATCAATACCATATCCCCCGATTCGACACTTTTGAAACCAGGTGTTGAGGAAGCGTCAAAACCTATACCTTCGGTGATCGTCTTCGCGTTAAATGCCGAAACTGGCAGGGTGATATGATGCCAGGTACCAAATAAGTCACAGTACTTCAAATCAATGTAGGCAATGGAGTTATGCTTAATAAAAGCGAGAACGTCTTTGATCTCAGTGAACAATTCAACCTCAGAAATGCTTAATTTGCATTCATATAATCCATTGATAAATTAAATATTTTAAGTAAAAAGTGCAATAGTCAGGTATCATGCTTTAATAAATAAAATTCTCCCTGAGGTAATTCTCTTAATTATCGCAAAAAGTCACTTGTCATTCGCTTTCTTCTTGTTTTTATTCTGAACCGTTAGAGCTTATATTTGATTGTGGTCAAGATTAGGAGTTCAAATGGTCAATGACAAACAAGGGCAAGAGGCGACTGTTCCTGTCCGGCGTAAATCGTGGGACGAGTATTTTCTTGATATCGCCGAGATGGTGGCGACGCGTTCGACCTGTTTTCGGAATCATGTTGGAGCGGTGATTGTGCGCGACAAGGTCATCATTTCGACGGGTTATAACGGAGCGCCGACCCATCAGCGTAATTGCCTGGAAATCGGTTATTGTTATCGCGACCGGCACAATATTCCGTCGGGTACGCAATTAGAACGCTGCCGCGCGGTCGGTTCGCACGCCGAGTCCAACGCGGTTGTACTGGCAGCGCGCAATGGTCAGAGCACAGCCGGAGCGACTATCTATGTCGTGGGACACCAATTTATCTGCAATCAGTGTCGGGCGATTATCGCTAATGCCAAGATTGAACGAGTAGTGCAGCGCAAATTGGATGGTAGGGTGGAAATTATCGAACCCGCCCGGGATTGGTGTGTGCACCCTATTGATCAACTTGAAAACCAGCGGGAGGAGAGGTCATGCTGATTTACTGTCATGGATTAGGAAGTTCGGGACAGTCGGAGAAGGCAACCATTTTAAAACAGACTTGTGGTGATTTAGAGGTGGTGGCCCCTAATTTACCGCTGGAACCGCGGCAAGCGATACGGCGAATTGAAGAGGAAGTTAAAAGATTGCCATTCGAGCCGTGTTTATTAATCGGCAGCAGTCTGGGTGGCTTCTATGCTTTGAATCTTCATCAAAAGTGCGGCTTACCAGCGGTTTTGCTCAATCCGGCAACCAATCCTTTTCAGGAAAAAGATAATAGCGCCGCTATAAAGCAACATCTTGATTATCCTATTTCCTGGCAGGAGGAATATAGCACCCAACTTTTTCAGATGCAGATACCACCGGAGGAAGTCAATCCTCACAACCTCTGGATATATCTTGCCAAGGACGATGAACTATTAAGTTATCGTCGAGCGGAAGCCTACTTTGCCGTTAATAACTGTGCCCTTACGGTTTTGTCTTCCGGTGGTCACAGACTGGATAATTTTGCCGAATTAATCCCTGACATTCGCAGAATTTACGCTGAACTGTCAGGTGGGGGTAATAAATAGACTTTACTGTTTTATCAATGCCTGCAATTTTAGGAAATATTCTGGTCCGACCATTTCAGTGGCGACACTCAGGATTTCGTCGATTAGGGAAAGTAAATCAACCGCGCCTGACCAGAGTCGCGTGACGATTTGCGGTTCTACCTGGGTCAGAATGTCCTTTAATACCAGAGCCGCCAGAGTGATGTCATCAACATAACCGAGAGCGCCCCAGTATGTTTCGGGAATTAAATCCATTGGCGAAATAAAATAAGCAATAGCGGCGGCTAATTTTGACTTCTGATTAGCCGTTAATTCCGGCTCAGCCGAAAGCTTGACCAATAGGTGAGCTAAGCCAGGTGTGTACATAATGTATTTCAGCCAGCGATTGCTCTTTCCGACCGGAGTCTTGCTCCAGTTCTGGATAATGGTGCGTAGGTTTTCAATAAAATCGCGTTGTTCTTTCTGCAAGTTACCTCCTAAGTTTTAGATAGATTACTTCAAGGAACATTTTAGTTTAAAAAGAGATACCTGAAATGCAAAGTGAATTTTCCAATGTTGTAACCAGAACCGAAAATCGGTATCAGAATGCAGAGTAAATAAATAATGAAAGGGAAAATAATGTCAGAACATTTAACTAAAATCAAATTTCAGCAAGAAATTTTCGACTATGAGCGCGAAAAGGAATGGAAATATAGGGGTACCCTACCAGCTGTCATAGACTTTTATGCCGATTGGTGTTTCCCCTGTCGGATGTTAGCGCCCACGCTGGAAGAGTTAGCCAAAAAGTACGAAGGCAAACTGAAAGTCTATAAAGTCAATACTGATGAAGAGGGCGAACTCGCCAGTCTCTTTGGGGTCCGTAGTATTCCTACACTGCTTTTGATACCTAAGGAGGGCAAGCCACAAATATTAGTAGGCGCCTTACCGAAAGCACAGCTCGACAAAGCCATTCAGGCAATTTTATAAGTCGCGTTTAATTCATTTCAGAATAAGTCCAACACCAGTCCTGCCGTCGATTTTTATTGTCAGCGTATCGGGAGTGTGGACATGAACGCAATGGTTGGTGCGCGTAATCACCGGTTGCTGGTAAAGCCAATCCCAGTCGATGAAGTTGCGATTGGAGTTGTGCGGTACATTGAAATAGCCAATCCGCAGAGCAACAACATTGTGAAAAAAGTGCGTTCCCTGGCTCGGGTCAATATCGAAACCTTCTAAACCAACTTCGACAATGGCGCGTGCTTGACTGATTTGCCCGAATTTGACTGGAATACCGAGGAAACGGTCGCGGGAACCCCATCGTCCGGGACCAATCAACAGATAAGGGCGATTGGCTTCTTTGAGTATGGAGTTTAGTTGTTCGATTTCCTCCTGAATTTCAATGGTTTTAAGGTTATCAAACTTTTTGGGGTCGATATAAATAATATCCTGAATGCCTTCGATGGAGCCGTTGCCAAGAGCGGAATCGGTAAAAAGCAGCATTCGGTCGCGTTCGATTTCCGCCGGATTGAGAATAATTTCTTCAGTGCTAATACCCAGCGGGCGAATTTGCAAAATATAAAAAGTCGGAGTGATATTGCGCTCGGGCTGGTTGGTCAAATTGACGGCAAATTCAATTTCGATGGGCGTTCCGAAAGCTTTTTCGCCAATATCAAGTAAGCGCTCGAGAATCGATGCCAGTGGGAAAGTGTTATATTTTAAAATATTTTCGAAGGCAATAACGCGCGGTCCCGGTTTATCTAAGCCAGGCACCAGCCGATTATCAGCATAATCCCAGACCGAAGCAATCTGCTCAAGCGCGCCCTGTTCTTCGGCGATACTGAGTGGCAACTCCGCAATAGTGGTTTCTTCACCAGCTAAAAGGTCGAAGCTTCTTCGGCGCAAGTCCAGGGCAAAGAATGTCGTCTGCGAATTACCCAGAAGAGTTTGCGGTGGAATTAGTTCGATGTTCGGGAACCGTGGGCAAAAGCGGAAGATTTTTTTACCATCAATGACGGCTTTTCCCATACCGACTGCGATTTGGGCAATGCCATCGGCACTCTTTAATCCCGCAATGGGATAAAAGTTATATGACTGGGCGACTCCGGAGATGTGCGGATAGAAAAAAGTATCGGCAAAAGGAGCCCCGACAAACTGCTGGAGAATGACCGCCATTTTTTCTTCTTCTACCTGATGATTGAGATTTTCGATGTAAGTGCGGGCATTTTCAATGAACACCGACGCAAATACTAACCTGATGGCATCCGATAATTGTTGATAACGCACATTAATGTCAGGATGATTATTCGGCAACATATAAGTGCGGTATATTCCCGCAAAAGGCTGAGAATATGAATCTTCGAGAAGACCGGACGAACGCACCGCCAGAGGATAAGTGATATTTTCGAGGAAAATGCGCAGTTTGGCGCACAATTCTGGCGAAAGTTCACCATTGAGAAAAATCTGGTCGATAGCAGCATTAGACTGACATTCGAGGTTCTGGTTATAGATTTGGTTGCGCAAGATAAATTCATCATATTCATTAGTGCCGATGACCGCCGTGGCAGGAAGACTGATTTGAACGGTGGGGAATTGCTTCTCGAATTCCATGGTTACTAGAAGGGCGTTGAGGAAAGCCAGACCCCGTCCCTTACCGCCGAGTGAACCCTCACCAAGGCGGGTGATCTGGGTGTTTTCGAAGAGATTATGTGGACTGAAGTTGATGATTTTGCCTTTATTACGGGCGACTCGAATGTTTTTCAGAGTTGTCACTAAATGTTGCCGTACTTCAGTAGTTGAAGCGAAATCGTTAAGCGTCAAAAGCCGCATTTGCCGCGCAATCTGGGTTTCACCGCGTGCCATTAACCAGGCGGAGAAATGATTGCGGCGACTGTGATAGACGATAGATTCGTCTGGGACAACCTTGAGTTTTTCCTCGAATTCGGCTAAAGTATGCGCCCTATCAATTTCCTCGCCCTGACTATTGCGGAAGACAAAATCGCCGAAACCTAAATTGTTTTTAATGAAATCCCGCAGTTGTTGCAAGAGATGTTTAGAGTGTTTATGGATGAAAGTAGATTTTATCGCCACTGCTTTTGCGTAGTTCTGGGCATCTGAAGAGAGTAAAATGGTAGGAACATCGTAAATATTCTCTTTGACTTTAGAGATTAGCTTGATACCAGCTTCGTGGTCGAGTTTGCCCTGGCGGGCAAAGCTGATGTCGGAAATAACGGCGATGATATATTCCTGATACCTGGTATAAATATCCATAGCTTCTTCATAAGTATGTGTCAGGATTACTTTAGGGCGGGCGCGCATGCGTAAGCGCTTGTTAATGTCATTGAGTTCTTCGCTGATGAGAATCTGGGTCTGCTTGACAATTTCTTCATAGAGGAGTGGCAAAAAGATACTATAAAATTGAACTGAGTCTTCTACTAATAGAATGACCCGCACCAATCCGATTTTGGTGTCGAATTCGAGATTACGTTTATCCTCGACAGACTTGACCATTGCCAGAAATAGTTTCGTGTCGCCGTTCCACAGAAAAACATTGTCGAAATATCTCAGTCTTTGTTCACTAACTTCGGTAAGTTTGATATCGGAAAGCATGTTGAGGAGCAGGAGTACCGGCAGTTCGGGGTACTGGGCTTTGATGCGTTGCGCCAATTCAAAGGGCGAGAGCGTTCCGATGTGAGGCATGGTGACTACCAAATCGAATTTTTTTTCGCTGAGTAGCTGCAGAGCATCTTCACCCGTCGGGACGCTGGTAATCATAGGCGCAGTGCTGAGGTTGAGTTGGCGATATTCACCAAAAATTTGCTCAGACAGACGACCATCTTGCTCGAAAATAAAGGCATCGTAGAAGGTCGAGACCAGCAGGATTTCTCGCACCTTATTAGCCATCAGGTAGTGATAGCAGTCCTCGCCATATTTGAATTTGTTATAATAGTAATTGAGTTCTTGCGTATCCATAACCGCCTCAACCTGTTTACTCTTGATAATAGTAAATTTTAGGTTACATATTCAAGAGAAATTTTTGCGGGGCGGTCTGGTAGAAATTAGTTTTGAGAAAAAACACCTGGAAATCGAGACTGATTCTTACGAGAAGAGGATATAGCTACGCATAAACTGGTCAAAGTTCACCTGATTGGTCATGAGTTTTTGCAGGTCTTTAATTTTTAGACGGGCAACGACTTCACTACCCGGCAGATGGATGACAATTTTGGCATTGCCGGAGGCGATTTTGTGGTGTGCGACAATTTCCAAACCTTCAATTAGGACATTCTGAAAAGAAGTCGGATCTGCGTTCAAGTGAATCACAACCCGCTCCTTTTCTTGAAAGCTGAGAACATAGACTCCAAAAGCGAAACTGGCTGTAAAAAGAAATAAGCCTAAAAATCGGGAAAAATTTTTCATAATCCACCTCTTTCAATTTTCAATTAATCTTATTAAAAAACACTCTTTTGACTGCTAGCCGGAATAAAAGGTTGTCATAGGTTAAACTTCAGAAAAAGTTATCGAAGTGGTCAAAATTAGGGAATTATTGAAGTGCGTCGTTTAAGTTTTACCCCAATAATACAGACAATTCTTAAAGCACAAAAAGGTGGAAATTTGATTTAAATCATAATTGTGGTCAATTTTTCGGAAAAATATGCGGGGGAATTGATTTTACAATTGCGTTAAAAGGAAATTATCTCGAAATTTGAGTTGCAGTTTCAATGGACATTACGAGAGCGGTTGTAATGAAAGCAAAGGAAGGCTGGAATGCGTAAGATGAAAAAGTCCCTAACAGTGATAGTTGGTCTTTTTATAAGTGGTCAATTTTTATTAGCGCAGATACCCAGGCAGGATATTGATGATGCTTTTGAAGAAATAGAAGGTCGGCTCACCTTGAACTTTTTCAATGCGCTGGACGGGAAGCCAATTCCTGAAGGTAAGGTGTTGATTGAAGACATTGGCGATTTCCAGACCGACATCAACGGAAAAGCGCGTTTCCCCATTCCTGAGGAAGATGGCATATATAAAGTGACTTTTCGCAAAGAAGGGTATATTGAGACTAAGTTTGAGATAGAAATCATGGCGGGAACGCTTTTCTTTGACCGCATCTCCATCTCGCCGGCATTGACCTTAGGTGCTCTGCGGATTGTGCTGGATTGGGGAGCAGAACCAACTGACCTCGATGCGCATTTAGTGAAATATAGGCAATATCATATTTCCTACCGTGATAAGCGTACTTCCGAGGATGAGCAGGTGCGTTTGGACCGCGATGATACCAACGGCTATGGCCCGGAAACGATAACCCTAAATCGTGTCGATGCTCAGGCAGGTTATCTATTTTATGTGCATGATTATAGTAACGGAGCAAATCATAATTCGCTGGCACTATCTAAATCGAAAGCCTGCGTTAAAGTTTACGGTGATGGTCAATTGCTTAACATTTTTCGTGTGCCGCTCAAAACTAAGGGATTGGTTTGGGAAGTATTTCGCATTGAAAATGGGAGGATAGTTCCGATAAACCAGGTTACTAATTCAAAGCCTTTACCGTAAGTGCCACTTAGTCCCGACTCTGTCGGAGATTCTCGACTTTGTCGGAATAAAAACCTTAGAATATTTCCAGAGAATTTATTAGTTTAACCGCGTGATTGGGTGCGCTGGTCTTAAAAGGTTGCTCTTTCGAATAAGCTAAAATTATGAGGATTAATTAATGAATATGATGGATTCGGAGACCCGGGTCAGTGTTGTTTTACATTTTAATACTCAACAAGCTCAAGACCACAGGTTCGAACGGACACTAAAATCGGTGCTGAATCAGGGTATTCAACCAGCAGAAATCATCGTCCTTAACCAGACCGAAAATATCACTTTACCCATTCAGGCTACCAATGTGCCGGTAAAAATAATTGGGGGCAATTACCAGACTGAGGGTGCTTATCTGAATGCTGCTATGGCAGTTGCAGAGGGTGATTTCATCCTTTATATTGATAATCAATTGAATGAGGTACATCTCAAACGCGGTTACTTAGCAGCAGCATTGTTGATGACGGAGAAATATCCGCTTTTAGGATTATTTTATAGTGATTATGATTTGATTGATGGGACGCAAGTGAAAGAGGTGCGTTTATTGAAACACCACCACGGTCGTCTGCGTGACAACCAGGATTACGGTAAGGTATTTTTCATTTCCCGGGCAGCCTTGAAGGCAGTTGGAGGTTGTGACCAGAAACTGAAATATAAGTGTTTATACGATTTGCGTCTGCGTCTTTCTGAGAAGTACGAACTCCAGCATGTAGCGAACAAAAGTGGTGGCTCGCTTTATGAGGTCGTTGCTGGGGAGCAAAAGCATAATGTTTTTGATTATCTTTTGGTAAATAAAGAGTCGCAACGCGAAGCTGAGGAAGTATTGACCAATCACCTCAAACGGATTGGGGCTTATCTTAAGCCTGGGATGGGTTATCGGAAACGACCAGGCTTGAACCAGTCGTATGATTATATCGCTTCGATAATTATACCTGTCAACCGGCGGCCTGAATTTATCCAAACTGCCCTGGAGAGCGTCTTTGCTCAGACTGTGCAAGACATCGAAGTCATTGTAGTTGTTAATGGCGGTGAAGATGACCCGACGATTGGCGAAGTTCAGCGCTATTTGCCGGGTGGCGACCTCTACCAATCAGATAAGCCGCCCGTTCGTCTTATTGTCACCGATATCAACAACATTGGTTTCTCTTTGAATCTGGGGGTAAAGAAAGCACGTGGCAGGTATTATGTGCAATTAGACTCTGATGACCGTCTTAAACCAGACGCTGTTGAGAAAATTTTAGCGGTGTTTGATTCTGATGAATATATCGGTACGGTAATTGGTTCTTATGAAGTCTGGGAGAAAAAAGCCGATGGCTCTTTAGTGCGGATGGAAGCTATACCGGTGGTGACCCATGATGAATGGACGGACGAAAATGGGCGCAACAATTTGCTGCACATCAATGGAGCGGGAGCACCGCGCGCCATTCCCATCCGGATTATCAAAGAAATGGGCTATTTTGGAATTAATGATGAACCTTATGCTCGTAATTATGGTGAAGACTACGATCTTATCCTGAAGATCAGCGAGAAGTACCGCATTGGACGGGTATGGACACCGATTTATGAAGTTGTACGCCATTCCGGTGGCACCGACCATTCCATTGACCAGGCGACAATCGACCGCAATGATGAAGCCAAGGATTATATGCGGCTTTTAGCAGTCCAACGCCGCATTTTATTAAATCAGACAAAAGCATGATTGTTTTCAGGGCATAATATCAACTATGATAAGAGATTATGACCATAGTGAGAGTGAATATATTAGCGGGAGTCAGTAAATAATGCAGCATGATTTTCTTCTGATTGGAATTGACGGTGGGGCAACAAAGGTCAATGGCTGGTCGCTCAGGATTTTAGAAGAGGGCAGGGCTTTTGCCTTGGGTGAAGTCAATGTCACCAAATCCTATCGTGAATTTGAGGGTTATATTGAGAATTTCCAGCCCATTGACTTGAATCGGCAATTGAGCGAGTGGGAGGAACGTAAAATTATCCCGACCGAGTTGGAACAAAGACAGGCGCACTGTTACATTACTGCGGCAGTGGAAGCCATCTTTCAGATTGCTCGGCAGAGTCAAGCCGAACGTGTTCTGGTCGGAATTGGAATGCCGGGTATTAAAACTGCGGATAAGCGTGGTATTGCGGTTTTAAAAAATGGACCCCGCATGATTGATTATGCCGACCAGATTGAGAATAAATTGCGCCGTCTGGGAATTCAGATGGTAACGCCAATCGCTGAAATCGGCAGTGACGCTTATTATTGTGGCATTGGGGAAGAGTATGCTTCCGAGGGATATTTCCGGGGAGTCACGAATTCCTATTATTTAGGTGGCGGTACCGGGGCAGCCGATGCCCTGAAGTTGGCTGGCAAGGTCATTCCCCTTGATGAGACCAAGGGCTGGTTCGTGAAAACCTGGGAAATGAGTGATGGCGAGGGACATTCAGTCGAACGCTATGTTAGTTCACGCGGCATTCAAGCCATCTATGGCGATTTAATTGGTAAGACGGTAGATGAATTAGGGGCAGCCAGTATTTATCCACCACAAATTTACCGCTTAGCTCTGCAAGGTGATTCTGCAGCACAGGCGACCTTTGCAAAAGTCACTTTTTATCTGGCGAAGTTGTTGTTTGAACGCATAACCTCGCTTTATGCTGGTTGGCAAGGACTTTTTGAGTTTATTAATCCCAATCGCCCGGCACCCGCTAATAACCATAAATATCAGCGCATAGTTTTTGATAATATCATTATCGGGCAACGCCTGGGTGATTTATTATTGGAAGCCCGTGGCGATAAGATTTTATGGGAACCCTTTACGCGACAGATGACTGATTTTATTTGCCAATCACCAGTTTTAGATGATACGGCGCTCAATTATTATTGTCCGGGTGGTCTATTTAATTTAGAATTGATAAAAATCTCGCGATTAAGGGAAGCACCTGCCTTAGGGGCGGGAATTGATGCTTATCTCAATTGGAGGAAAGTCAACCATGCTTGAGCCAAATGTCATTCCAAAGACGGAGCCACACCTGAGAGTTGGGCTTTTCCTGCCGGAAGATGGCGCAAAGCGCGTAAGAATGCAATTATCCAACGCATTAGACTATTCTTTACAATCTAATGAAGGGGAGAAAACAGCGCTCATTCCAGGCGGATTCCTCGAATTTGCCATAATGACTGATGGTGTAATTGCACTGATAGATGGTCAAACCAAAGGTGTAAGTAGCCGGTGGCGCATAATGCCAGCGGCGGAGCAGCTCAGACCGCGTGAGGGAATAACCGTCAAGGGTGTCATTGCCGGGCGCGGTTTTCACTGGAAAAAGACGATTGATGCGACTTATTCTGGCGTCCTGGAAATTAGCCAGAATGGGCAGGCGTTAATGGTAGTGAATGAGCTTTTATTAGAGCATTATTTAGCCTGTGTTGCGACTTCGGAGATGGGTGCCGCCTGTCCAACGGCGCTGATTGAATCGCAAACGATTGTGGCGCGTTCCTGGATGTTGGCAAATATTGAAATGAAGCACCGCAAATTAGGCATTGATGTGTGTAACGATGATTGCTGCCAGCGTTATCAAGGCACGACCTTTTTGACCGAGCAATCTTTACAAGGGGCGCTCAGTACCTACGGGCAGGTTTTGCTATATGGCGACCGCATTTGCGATGCACGTTACTCGAAAAGTTGCGGCGGCGTGTCGGAGTCATTTGAGAATGTCTGGGACGGGCAGCCTGTGCCTTATCTGGATGCGATAGTAGATGCGTCGGAAGGATTTCAGGATTCTGCGTTACCTTTAGACAGCGAGGAGAAAGTTCGGGCATGGCTGGAAAAGGTTCCGGCAGTCTATTGCAGTTCGCATCTTTTGCCGGAGAAGGAATTGATAAAGTACTTAGGCAATGTTGATGAAGAAGGCACTTATTTTCGCTGGCGTTTTGTCTACACCCAGAAGGAGATGACCGCTCTTTTGAATCTCAAACTCGACTTGAAAGCAGAAGCCATTCAGGCGATTTTACCCGTAAAACGTGGCAAATCTGGCCGCCTTATTGAGGTGCGGGTCGTGTATTATACGCAAGAAGGGAAGCGCGAATTTGTAATAAAAGACCAATATACCATCCGTGATAGTCTGCATGAATTGTTTCTCTATAGTTCTGCCTTTGTGGTAGATACAGAATCAGATGGTGGTGCTGTTCCGACGAAATTTATCCTCAAAGGTGGTGGGTGGGGGCATGGTGTAGGTTATTGCCAGATAGGGGCATTGAGTATGGCTTTGCGGGGTCATACGACGGCTGCGATTTTGCAACATTATTATCCTGGTGCGCAATTGATAAAAATCTATTAGAAAATTGGAATTAGTTCAATGACGAAACAGAAAAGGCAGCGTTCACCTTGGTGGTGGGTTCCTTCTCTCTATTTTGCCGAGGGAATTCCTTATGTCGTGGCTATGACGGTTTCGATTGTAATGTACAAAACCATGGGAATATCCAACACCGTCTTAGCATTTTGGACCAGTCTATTATATTTGCCCTGGGTGATTAAACCACTCTGGAGCCCGTTGGTTGATATTATTTCGACCAAACGGAATTGGGTTTTGCTGACCCAGTTTTTGTTAGGCGCTTGTTTTTTACTGGTTGCGGTAGCAATCAAATTGCCGCTCTTTTTTACCCTGACTTTACTCATTTTATGGTTAGTGGCATTTGCTTCGGCGACCCATGATATTGCTGCCGATGGTTTTTATATGATTGGGCTGGATGAACATCGTCAGGCCTGGTTTGTGGGCATTCGCAGTACTTTTTATCGGATAGCCATGATTGCTGGGCAGGGACTTTTAGTGATGCTGGCGGGTTATGTTCAGAGTCACACCGGACTGGAAGCGGTTAATCTTAATGTTATGGCAATGCCACGCCAGGAAATTGTCCAGCCAATGACCACACCGGTTTTCCCGACGGTAGCAAGTGAGGGTAAGCCGCGCATCCTCATTTATCCTGAGAAGGTTCAGATTCCACTATATAATCCAGCCGAATCGAACTGTGATTCAAGCTCAGTTTATATTCGTTTATCGGCACCGCCAGATAGTGGGAAGCAGGTCGTAGTTAATTTTGGTAGGAAAAAAGGCAGTAAAGATATTTTGCTGGTTGGGACGGGGCGCTTTGTGTTTGATTATCACAACTGGGATAAACCGGTCAAAGTCGTCTTGAAAGTTGATCACCGCCTGAAAGAGGCAGAGGCGGCGGTATTTGCTGCCACGGCGGGAGACACACCTTTTAGCTGGACGGTTTCCTTCGGTGTGTTGGGTATCATTTTTTTAGTTTTTGCCGTTTACCATCAGTTCATATTACCAAAGGGACTGGAAAAGTCTCTGAGCAGGGCGCAAGTCGGACTCAAGGAATTATTCGGCGGTTGGCTGGATGTTTTCCGGACTTTTTTCCGGAAGCCGGGCATTGGTGTGGGAATGCTATTTTTGCTCTTTTATCGGTTTGCCGAATCACAGTTAGTAAAAATTGCCAGCCCGTTTTTACTTGACCGACAGGAGGTCGGTGGCTTGGCACTAACGACGACTCAAGTTGGATTTGTTTATGGTACGGTTGGCATAATCTGCCTGACGCTCGGTGGCATATTGGGAGGCATTGTCGCCGCCCGTGATGGCTTGAAAAAGTGGGTTCTCTGGATGGTGCTGGCAATTAATATCCCCGATTTAGTTTATGTATATTTAGCCTATGTCCGTCCTGATAATTTTGTTTTAATCAGTCTCTGCGTCGCCATTGAGCAATTCGGTTATGGCTTTGGATTTACTGGTTATATGCTCTACATGCTTTATTTAGCCGAGGGAGAGTACAAGACCTCGCATTACGCTATTGCGACGGCGTTTATGGCGCTGGGTATGATGTTGCCGGGGATGATTAGTGGTAAAATCCAGGAGATGATTGGTTACCAGCATTTCTTTGTCTATGTCATGCTCTGCACGATTCCCAGTTTCCTTGTGGTGAAATTTGTCAAAATTGAAGCTGACTTCGGTAAGCGCAAATCAAATAACTAATTGAGGACGGAATGATCGGAGTAGCAGGTGGCTTACATTGGATTGATGTGCTTGTAGTTATCGCTTATTTGGTAATTGTTGCGCTAATTGGGAGTCTTTCGGGTGGCAAGCAGAACAGTGTGCGCGATTATTTTTTAGGTGGCAGGAATATTCCTTGGTGGGCGGTGTCGTTTGCTATTGTGGCAGCGGAGACCAGTACGCTTACGTTCATCAGTATTCCCGGTTTAGCGTATCTAACAAATTTGAATTTTCTGCAAGTAACCTTTGGTTACCTGTTGGGGCGGATTATCGTCAGCTTTGTGCTTTTACCGTCCTATCGCAAAGGTGAGCTCCTGACAGCCTATGCCTTATTGGAAGCGCGTTTTGGCAAGCATGCCCGTAGTTATGCTTCGATTGTATTTCTATTTACACGGGTGGCAGCTGATGGGGTGCGCTTATTTGCGACTTCGATTCCCTTAGCCTTGATTTTCCGTACCTTTCCCTTGTTTCAAAATTTTTCTAATCTCCAGATTTATATAATCTCTATCGTGATTATCGGTGGGGTTACGCTAATCTATACCTACACCGGTGGTGTAAAAGGAATCATCTGGGTCGATGTTTTGCAAATGAGTATTTATTTGGGCGGTGCCTTTCTGGCACTGGGTATTCTCTGGAATAAAGTGCCGAATTGGTTGACCATCCTCCCGCAGATATCTCCGGAAGTCGATAAATTGCAGATTTTTAATTTCAGTCTGTCGCGGAGTTTTGCTGACTTTTTCGCCAAGCCTTATACTCTGGTTGGTAGTCTCATCGGTGGCACTTTTCTTTCGATGGCTTCGCACGGTACTGATCAGTTAATAGTCCAGCGATTATTGACGACGCGCAACCTGCGTGATAGTCAGAAAGCCCTGATTACCAGCGGGGTGATTGTTATCGGGCAATTTGCTTTATTCCTCTGTGTAGGACTACTGCTTTTTGTCTATTACGGTGGAATTAAACCGGGCGCAGGCGGGACTCCTTTTACTAAATCCGACGAAATTTTTCCATTCTTCATCATCCACAACCTGCCCATTGGGGTAAAAGGTTTAATAATAGCCGGGTTACTGGCAGCGGCGATGTCCACCTTAGCCGGTTCAATCAGTTCCCTTTCCTCTTCGGCGCTGATGGACCTTTATAAGCCGCGCTTTGGGAAGAATTTGACACCTGTGGGTGAGTTGCGACTTTCGCGTTTATGGGCGATTGGCTGGGCGGTCATATTAATGATCGTCGCAGTCCTTTTCATAAAAATTCCCCAAGCTGTAGTCGAAATTGCTCTGAGTATCGCTTCAATAACCTATGGTGGGTTACTGGGCACTTTTTTATTAGGGGTGTTATTTAAAAAAGTAGATCAGCGCAGTGCTCTTTATGGCTTCAGTGCCGGGATTGCTGCCATGCTGACGATTATTTTAGTCCCGCTCTTAGGACACAAAGCGCCAATTTTTTACTGGACATGGTACACATTAATTGGCTGCAGCGTGACCTTATTGGTCGGTAATCTGTGTTCTTACTTCAGGCATAAGAAATAGACTAAAATGAGCCATTATTGGCATAAAAATTTTCGGCAGATCAAGCAAATCAATCTGTTGCTATTGCTTTTACTCAATGGAAGTTTGGCAAATGCCACTGATATTCCTGGTAGTGCAAGAGTAATCGAATTGAAACCACTAACAGATACGACTGCGGTTCTGACCGGCTTGGACCTCTTAGTTCAGCACAATTTTGCGCCGCTCAAAGGTAAGCAGGTCGCCTTGCTAGCCAATTCTGGCAGCCTTGACCGTACAGGCAAACATATTTTCGATCTTTTTCGTGAAAAGTACACTGGTCAGGTCTGTGCTCAAATAATGGCGGGGACGATGCACGCCGCGGTTACTTTGACCTCAGATTCAGAACCTTCCGACGGGAAAAAAATCGTACCCGCTACTACTTTCTTAGATACAACCAATTACCGATTAAGTACTGTTAGCCTGAATAAAGCCGAGTTGCTGATTATTGATTTGCAGGATAACGGTTGGCGGGAATCGCTCAGTATTGCCATTCTCGTCGAGGCACTACAGTACTGTGCTCAGGCTAAAATTGAATTGATGCTGCTTGATCGTCCCAATCCGCTGGGTGCAGTGAAAGTCGAGGGTCCTCTATCTGCGGAGGGGCCACTGACTTTGGGTTTGCCCTTGCCGGCGCGTCCTGGTCTGACACTGGGTGAAGTGGTGTTATTAATCGTTGGTGAGAACTGGCTGCCGTTGTCATCTTTTTCTCTCCAAGTCATCAAGATGGCAAATTATCGACGGGCGATGGACCTCTACCCGTGGCAGAGCAAATGGCACCATCCCGATGAACGCCTGACCAGTCGCGATGCCTGTTATCTTTATGGTGCTTTGCAGCTCCTGGAGACCACCAATCTGAGTTATGGTGAGGGGACCGATTTGTTCTATCAGGTGGTAGGAGCGCCCTGGCTCAATGGTCAGCAATTAGCTGAACTCTTGCGTGGGCAGAAATTGGCGGGCGTCGATTTCTATCCGATTGAATTTGTGCCTCAACGGATATTAGGAAGTACAACATTGCCCCGCTATGTCGGAGAAACCTGTTCTGGCGTGCAAATTCGAATTTTGGATTGGCAAGCATATGAACCTATTAAAACCGGTGACGCCATCATCTATCTGATAGCGCAGCTCTATCCGCATCGTTTTCGGTGGACTAATCCAGCGCGCATTGACGCTGTGAGTGGGAGTACGGAATTTCGCACTATCGTCAATATCGGTGGTGATTGGCAGGGATTGTATGCTTATTGGCAGGCGCAGCTTAGTGACTATCAAAAATTGCGACTGCATTATCTGCTTTATGAGGATTAAAAATAAATTTTGATTTTGTTTGGGATTGCTTTATATTAACGATAGAGTATAAAAGTGAGGCTATTTAAAATAGTTTGGGGGAAAATGAGTTGAGGGGACTCAAAGCAAAAATCACCTTTACGGGAAAAGTTACCCTTAACAAGTAACATAAAAAAAAGGAGAAAGCGTATGAAGACGATTGTACGTTTGTCGTTGGTTATTAGTGTTTTGTTAGCGACGGTCTGGGCTGGTGGGGTAGTGACCAATACCAACCAGAGTGCGGCTTTTATCCGCACATTGAACCGCAATGCTTCCACGGAAGTTGATGCGGCTTATTTTAATCCAGCCGGATTGACGAAATTGGCCGACGGTATTTATGTTGACATTGCTAATCAGTCCATCTGGCAAAAGAAGACGATTACCAATAGTTATCAGCTATTGAATGAGAAGGAATTCGTCGGTAATGTTCAGGTGCTGACCTTCCCGACCGCCTATGTAGTTTACAAAAAGAGCAAACTGGCAGTCGCAGCAGGAGTTATGCCGATTGGTGGTGGTGGCAGCGCCGAATATGACAAGGGATTGCCGTCATTTGAAATTCCAGTCTCGAACCTCAAGGCAGCCTTAGCTAGCCAGGGGGTCAATGACTACACGCTTGATGTCAGTTTTTCCGGCTCATCGATTTACCTCGGTGCTCAGGGTGGTGTGGCTTATAAGGTAAATGACATGCTGTCGGTATTTGGTGGCGCCCGTTATGTGCTGGCGGGAAATACTTATACCGGTCACTTGAAGGATATTCGCATTAATCCCGCTGGTAATTGGATGAAAGCATTCGATTTCTTCACGGCTGCTGCTACTCAATATGCTGGTGCTGCTAGTAGTATTCAGACACTCGTAACTGCTGCACCAAACATTACGCTTGCCCAGGCCCAAGCCGCTGGCTACTTAACCGCGGCTCAAGTCGCTCAGTTAGAAGGTGGTTTGGCAGGAGTTGGCTATAATAACACCTGGACTGTTTCGCAGGTACAGGCGGCTTATAACGGTCTTGCAACCACGATGACGGGTCATGCTAATGAAGTAGCCGATAAGGAAGTTGATGCCAAGCGCAATGGTTCGAGCATAGGCTATATTGTTGGTGTAAACCTGACCCCGGTAAAGGGCTTGGATGTAGGCATTCGGTACGAGACCATCACCAAATTGGAAATGAAGAACGACACCAAGAAGGATGACACTGGTTTATTCCCTGATGAAGCCGAGTATCATGCCGACATACCCGCGATGTTAGCGTTTGGTGTGGCTTACAAAGTAACTCCGCGTCTTAAAGTCATGTCAGATTTCAATTACTTTTTCAATACTGCTGTTGATTGGGACAGCGCCGAAGTCAATTTTGAAAATGGCTATGAGGTCGGAGCAGCTTTTGAATATGCTTTGACGAGTAAATTGCGAGTCAGCGCCGGTTATCTTTTCTCCAAGCAGGGCGCTACCGATAAAGCCCAGAGCGACATGGATTTCAATCTGGACTGCAGCACGGTAGGATTTGGCTTGGCTTACGCCATTAAGCCAGGTCTGGATTTGAATTTAGGTGCCTTGAATGCTTTTTATAAAGAAGGTAAGAATGCCACTGGCACCGAAAAGTACAAACAGACCACGACTGCTTTTGGTGTAGGTTTGCAAGTTAAACTATAGACTAATTGGTGTAGAAATTGGCTAATAAAATAGGAGGAGTCGTACGACTCCTCCTATTTTGCTTATGAGGAAATTATGCGTAAAATAGTCGTAGGTTTAACTTTAGCATATAGCTTGGTGGTGGGATTGAAGGCTGAAACGGTTCAGCGTACTGGTTGGGGTTGGGGCGGTGTTCCTGCCTTGAATTATAATGCTGATGATGGTTTTGGCTATGGTGTGTTGCTGGATTTTTTCAATTATAGTAAGGGGGGATATACGCCTTACTATTTCAGGATTAACCCAATTTTATTTTTCACGACGGGCGGCAAGCAGGACCACACCCTGTTTTTCGATTCACCTTATTTATTGGGCAAAGGCTGGCGCTTCAATGTACGCTTACGTCTTAAAAATGAGAACTATTATCCTTATTATGGTTTAGGGAACGATGCCGAATTTCATGAGAGTTACATTGCCACCGATGACGATAATCGTTCCCTGGATACGCTGCATGGGAAACACTATTATACCATTCAGAATGACCAGGTGATATTAATTGCTAACCTGCAAAAAGCCATCAAATTTCGACCTGATGGTAAGCCGCTAATATCTGCGTTGGTTGGTTTAGGTGCCATTAATGTCAATGTCGCAAAGAACAAAAACGAAGGGATTCGGACGAAGTTAGAGGAGGATATTCTCAATCATATTCTCACGAATAAAGATATACAGGATGCCGTTAACTCCTATTTCAAGTTTGGAATTATCTATGATTCCCGCGATAATGAACCGGCGCCAAATCACGGGGTATGGACGGATTTGCTGGCTGAATGGTACACTGGGCTTCTCGGTAGCGACAATGAATTTGTCCGTCTGACTTTCACTGACCGGCGCTATTGGCAAATACAACCGCGTTTAGTATATGCCAATCGAATTATGGTCGAGCGTATTTTCGGTGAGGCGCCTTTTACCATGCTCTATCCTTTTGGGAGTTCCTTCCGCGCTGATGAAGGGTTAGGAGGTTACCGTACCATCCGCGGGGCTTTCAAGAATCGCTACATTGGTACAAGTAAGTTGCTCCTCAACCTGGAATTGCGCTATCGTCTACTTGATTTCAAGATAGGGGAAAACGATTTCTATCTGGCAACGAACGGCTTTTTCGACTGTGGACGGGTGTGGCACAAACAGGATAAAAAAGGTGGCTTAAGTAATTTGCATGCCGGTAAAGGGATTGGCTTACACCTTGCCTGGAATGAGAATTTTATCGTCTATGCTGATATGGGGTTTTCGAAAGAGGCTGGTAGTCAGCTTTATGTTGATATTGGTTATCTCTATTAAATTTAGGTTGCAAGCATGGGATTAATCAAGAACAAGCCGGTTTTTGGCTGGATAATGTACGATTGGGCAAATTCAGCCTTTGCTACGACGGTAATGGCAGGCTTTTTCCCGGTTTTTTTTAAGAGTTATTGGAGTGCGGGAACCGATGTCAATGAAAGTACTGCCTTATTAGGCTATGCTAATTCGCTTGCTTCGTTAATTGTGGCATTGATTGCTCCCATTTTAGGGGCGATTGCTGACCAGAGTCACGCTCGTAAGCGTATGCTGATTTTTTTCGGTTATTTGGGAGCATTGATGACCGGTTGCTTATTCCTGGTAGAATATGGCAATTGGCTTTTTGCAGCGATTTTATATGCTCTGGGTACGATTGGCTTTTCAGGATCGATATGTTTTTATGATAGTCTTCTGCCGGAAGTTGCCGATGAAAAAACTATAGACTATGTTTCGGCGAAAGGCTATGCGGCTGGGTATTTAGGCGGTGGTTTGTTGTTTTTAATCAATGTTCTCTGGTACTTACTGCCCAATAGTTTTGGATTTCCAACGGAGAAGACTGCCACAGTAATTGGTCCATTATCGACACAAAGTGCGGTCATTCGCATCAGTGAACCGGCAAATTTTAAGATTCCAGCGGTAGAGTCATCTGGTAAAGCGATTGTCACCAGTGAAGTGCGGGCACCATTCCAGATTTTGCGTTATGATACTCTGCATAATCAGGTCTTACTTAAAGTAAATCTACCTGACTATATGCGGACGAATACCATAGATCCCGTTGTATCTTTTGGTCAGTATAAAAAAGGAACGATAATACAAACGGACACGGTGATAGGCACTTATTTAGTTGGCGATTTAACGCGTACCCTGAGTCTGGTTGATTCCATTCAAATTAATATCAGAAACCCGATTACCTATCGTGCTTATCATGATGGGATTTTGGAAGGCGTAGTCGGGCTGCAGCATCATGTTAATAATATCAAGATAAAGACTGATTATCTTACACCAGCCCGCGAATTTTTACCTATTCGCCTCAGCTTTTTGTCGGTAGCATTATGGTGGGGACTGTTTACGATTCCATTAATAATTTATGTTCGCGAGCGGCGTCACCCAGAAAGTAAGAGTGCGCGTCATTATATTCAGCTTGGTTTCCGACAGCTTTTTCAGACTTTCCGCAAGGTCCGCCACATGCGAGTAGTATTTCTGTTTCTCATAGCCTATTGGCTTTATATTGATGGTGTAGATACGATTATCAAGATGGCAGTTGATTATGGGATGTCAATTGGTTTGCCTTCGAGTTCCCTGATTGTAGCGCTCTTGATAACCCAGTTTGTCGGTTTTCCGGCGGCAATGGTTTTTGGCAAATTGGGTGAGAAATGGGACGCCAAGAAAGCCATATATATTACTTTAATAGTATATATTGGGGTGACTTTCTGGGGAATGATGATGCAGACCACGCGGGAATTTTACACACTGGCGATTATCATTGGTTTAGTGCAGGGTGGAGTGCAAGCCCTCAGTCGTTCTTACTATGCACGCTTGATACCACGCAACCAGAGTGCGGAATTTTATGGCTTTTTCAACATGATGGGGAAGTTCGCGGCTATTTTGGGACCGGCTTTGATTGGTACGGTAGGACTTTTATTTAGACGGTGGGGTTATTCGCAAAATACCGCTTCGCGGGGTGGCATTGCCTCTGTAGCGCTTTTATTTATTTTAGGTGCGGTACTCTTGTTCTTCGTCGATGAAAGGCGCGGCAAAGCCGAAATATCGTATCTCGAACAACAGGATAATATTTCATGAATCAGAAAAATCAGCTTGAGGCTGAGGAATTACCTGAGTAGACACTAAAGAAAAAACCTCAGACGGTTCAGTAACTAGCTAAATTGAGATAAAACTCAAAAGCTGCTATTTTCGATAGAATAGTGATATTTGACGGAAGCAAAAGAATGGTCAAAAAATTTTTCAAAAATTCAGCTATAAAGTTCTTGACATAAACCCCAATTTACTATAAATTAAAAGCGCAAATTGAAACGGCATTAAGCGAGTGGGATGGTATGATAGGTAAGTATTGCGATTCTTTCTGTCACGCACAAAGCAAAAGATGCCAAGGGGTATGGATAGTCATCAAGAGGTTTCAACGATTTTAAAAGCTACAACAGCATGAATCATTCTGACCATCTCCGGTCAATTCAAAAGCAACCTTTCGAATTAAATTCAAGAATAAGCAATATTTTTTCACATAGCATCTTCCCTCTGCGGGAAGATTTTTTTAATCAAAAACAAAATAATTTTATTTCAGGGAGAGGCGTATGAGGAAAATATTCACCCTCGTAATGATTTTAGCATTTTTAATAGGCAATTTAGACGCCGGAACCACTGGAAAAATTGCTGGGATTGTAACTGATGACCAGACCGGTGAACCTCTATCGGGAGTAAATGTCATAATTGAAGGTACCACTATGGGCGCCGCGACCGATATGGAGGGTCACTTTGTTATTTTAAACGTTCCCCCGGCGACTTATACGGTTAGAGCGACGATGATTGGTTATGCTGCCTATCGAATAGCTGGAGTTCGGGTCGAAATTGATTTGACAACCAACATTGAAATCCGTCTGAAACGGGAAGTGTTAAAAGGTGAAGCTGTGGAAGTCATAGCCGAACGCAAAGTTATCCGCAAGGATGTTGCTGGTAGCCAGCAGAGTATAACCTCGGAAGAGGTAGCTGCCCTGCCGATTGGTAGTGTCACGGAAGCACTGGGTTTACGAGCCGGTATTACTTCTGCCCTCGAAATTCGGGGTGCCGGGGCAAGTGAATCACTCTTTATGGTAGATGGTATTGTTTTGCGCGACCAACGTAACAATGCGCCGATGACCAGCTTGCCGCTGAGTGCAATGCAGGAAATTTCTGTACAAACTGGCGGTTTCAATGCCGAATATAGCAATGTGCGTTCAGGCGTGGTCAATGTGGTTACGAAAGAAGGGAGCCCGAAGTATTATGGTGGTACAATTACCATCAAGTATAGCCCACCGGCACAAAAACATTTCGGTATGTCACCTTACGATCCAATGTCCTATTGGCTGCGTCCCTATCTGGATGATGCGGTCTGCTGGACTGGAACTGGAAACGGAGCCTGGGATGCTTATACCGCGCGCCAATATCCCAGTTTTGAAGGCTGGAATGCGGTGGCACAATCGACACTAAAAGATAACAACCCGGATAATGACCTTACTCCCTATGGTGCTCAGCGATTATTCAAATGGCAGCATCGTAAGAAAGGTTATATCTCAAATCCAGACTATAATATTGATTTGGGATTTGGTGGTCCTGTGCCTGTGCTGAGCAAAGCCTTCGGCAATACTCGCTTTTATCTCTCCCATCGCAATGTCAATGACCAGTATCTGATGCAGCTGGCGACTAAAGGCAAACATGACCAAAATACAATGTTGAAAGTGACCTCGGACCTGTCACCTTATATGAAACTGTCACTTATAGGTATGTACGGAGAATTACATGCCACGACGGAATCACGGACTGGTAGCACCGATTTGATGGAACCAGTCTGGGATGTGGCATCCAATATCAATCAAGCCGGTTTTACAGTACCGTGGCGTATTTATACCAATATTTATTGGTGTCCGACAACCCAATATTATAGCGTTCTTTCGGCGCGCTTAGTGAAATTAATCAACCCTGGCACTTTCTGGGAAGCCCAATTAAAACGATCTTATAAAAAATATCACACTGTACCCCCGGCACTGCGGGATACTTCACGAGTCTACGAAATTTACCCGGGCTATTTCGTGGATGAAGCGCCAGTTGGTTTCTGGCCTAATTCAGTCTATGCCATTGATGGTATGGGTATGGGGGGCGCCGTCAGTACCTCACGCGACAGCAGTCAGTTTACTTCCTATACAGCCCGCTTCGATTATTCCAGCCAGGTCAATTTCCGCAATCAGATTAAAGCCGGTCTGGAATTCAATTTAGATTCTTATGACATGAGTTTTGGGCTTTACAATGCTTTCTTACCGGAAGGCAATACACATACTAAGTTCCAGCGTAATCCCATGCGCTTCGTGGGATATATTCAGGATAAGTTAGAGTATGAAGGCTTCATTACGACTTTAGGTGTGGTAGGTGAACTGATTCATTCCAATGGCAAATGGTATGATGTCACGCCCTATCAAAAAGATTTCTATTCTCAGAGTTTTGACCCTGCCCAAGAGGATAAATTCAAAACCAAAACCGTCAAGCCGCAATTTTATCTTAGTCCGCGTCTGAATGTTTCGCATCCGATCACTGTAAATTCCAAACTGTATTTTAACTACAACCATAACCGCGAAATGCCGACTTCCGAGACGCTTTATCGTGTCCAACGCTCACCAATTAATCAGTTGAACTATATCGGCGACCCGACTCTACCACTCTCCCGGACGATTGCCTACGAGTTGGGTTATGACCAGGCCCTTTTCAATAATTATTTACTACATATTGCCGCATATTATCGAGATGTTGATAATGTCACTGATTGGACGCGCTATATTAACATCGATGGTAAGGTTAATTATTACAAATTGACCGCTAATGCCTATGAAGATATTCGCGGTTTTGAGATTGAGTTGACCAAAATGTACGGTCGCTGGCTCAGTGGCAATATCAATTTTGAATATCGCGTCGGTACCTCAGGTTATTTCGGGATCAAGCAATATTACGAGAACCCCGCTGAGCAACGTGATTATTTGCGTGATAATCCCTACCAAACCAAACCTCGTCCGATTCCGCGGGTAAAAGGTAACCTTGATTTCCATACGCCGGTTGATTTTGGTCCGCGCCTGTTCGGTCAAAATGTGCTTGGCGGCTGGCATATAAATTTGCTGGGTTACTGGCGTGAAGGTTATTATATGACCTGGAATCCGAAGGGTGTTCGTGGAATTATTTACAATCTGCAGTACAAGGACTATAATGATTTTAGTTTGAAAATATCTAAAATTTTCACTTTTGACCGCTTGCAGGTTAAGGTTTTTGCTGATGTTTCCAATCTTTTTAATTTCAAATATTTCTCGAACTCCTCATTCTGGGATGTACATGATTATAATTACTATATGTATTCTCTGCATCTACCGAAGAGCAAACTCAGCAAATTAGGATATAATGGTATACCCGGTAATGATCAACCAGGTGATTACCGTAAAGCTGGCGTAAAATTCCAGCCCATGGAATACACTGCTGATTACACACAGCAAACACCAACGGTTGGTGTTATTTACTGGGATGCCAAGACCGAGAAATATATGGAATATGTGAATGATAACTGGCAGGAAGTTGAAAAGAAGCGGATTGATAAAATCCTGAAGGACAAAGCCTATATTGATATGCCCAATCAGACTTTCTTCACTTTTCTGGAACCTCGCGACATATTCTTTGGTCTGACGATTTCATTTGATTTTGGCAAATAACTGGCAAATAACTATAGAAGAGGAAATATTATGATGAAAGGCAAACCTAATTATAAAAAAATCCTGATAATGATGGTCGTGGCAGTGCTGCTGAGTCTCACTGTCTGGCAGACCGCCACCAGCGATGAAATCAAATGGATCGGCATTGGCATGCTTCACAACTGGTTTTCCAGTGGTGGCTGCGAAATGGAAGTCGGGCGGCGCCATTTAGTCGCTGACCAGCAGGATGGCTTAATCTGGCCGGCACTGTTTGAATATCAGGATATTCAAGCTGCCAAGGGACTCTGGATTGGAACAAAGGACTTTTTTGACCCGATTGTTGGCAAAACCTTTGATTATAAGGTAGTCCATCTTGGACCGCGCGTTTTCGATGAAAACAACGAATTCATGCCTCAGAAATTTGAATATTATGGCAAAGAACCGCATCCGATTGTGACCGTGGATGGAACGCTGGCTTCTCAGACCGTTTATCGAGATGAATTGACTGATGTTGATCCTACTTTAAAAGCCGATCGTTTGCTGATTACCGAGGTCAATACCTCGATTGGGATAACGATGACCCGCAAAATCTATGCTTTCAGCCAGCAGTATCATGATAATTACTTCATTTTCGAATTTACTTTCAAAAATACCGGTATTTATAAGAAATCGGGCCAGGTCATGAATCCTATCCCAACTCTCAAAGATGTCGTGATAATGTTTCAGTTCCGCTATGCTCCGACACGCTATGTGTCGGTTTATGGCTATCAGTATGCTCCGCAATCGGCAGCTTGGGGACATAACACGGTCAATGATATTTTGCATCCTTTTTATAGCGATCACGTAAAGAATCCGCATAATTTAAGAGCGATTTATAGCTGGCACGGCAAGCATTCCAAATACACCATACCAAATCCACCTGGTGGCGATAATTATGGTGGACCTAATATTGGTAGTTCGATACTTGCGGCTGATGGTTTCTTGGGAGCGGCTCAGTTCCCAGGCGTCGTTGTGCTCCACGCTGATAAGTCTACGACAGATCATAACGACGATACAAACCAACCTTTCAGTTGCCCATTCTTTAGCTCCGATGCCGATATAACCCAACCAAACGACCAGTTTAATGCTAATAAGATGCAAAAAGAGTATCAGACGATGATTTCCGGTATTCCCCTAACGACCCATGCTGATCGGGTCGGCGATAATTATGCGGATGCCTGGGTACCATCAGCTGCCGAAACTAATCCAGGTGGTTTTTCCCAGGCGATTTCTTTTGGTCCTTATACAATTGGTCCGAATGAAGAAATTACGATCGTTTTCGCCGAGGGTGTAGCGGGCTTAAGCCGTGCTGAATGTAAACGCATCGGGAATCAGTGGTGGAAACAAATTACACCATATGTCAAACCCGACGGTAGTACTACAACGGTCGGCAATGACTTCAAAAACGCCTGGGTTTTCACTGGCAAGGATTCGATCAAGCAGACTTTTATGCGGGCTTTGAATACCTGGAATAATGGTTTGGTAATTGATCCACCGCCGCCCCCTCCCAGTAGTTTTGAAGTCAACTCGGGTGGCGACCGCATAACTTTGAACTGGTCAAATAGTGCTGAGAGTTATGCGCACTTCGGTGGATATAGGGTTTATCGGGCTATTCATAAAGCTGATACAACTTTCGATCTCATTTTCGAATGCGGGCAAGGTACAGCGAATCCGACCATTGTCCATACTTACGAAGATCGGACGCCGATGCGTGGTTTTGATTATTACTACTATATTACCACTTTCGATGATGGTACGGTCAATACTATTCAGCTTGGCAAGCGCATGGAAAGCAGCCTTTTCTGGACACGAACGACTGAACCGGCTTATTTACGTCGCCCGGCTGGAACAGCATTAGACCAGATTCGAATAGTACCCAATCCTTATCAGATTAAGTCAATTGACTATCAATTTGGTGAGAGTGCACCCGACCGGATTATGTTTTTCAATATTCCACCAAAATGTCTCATCAAGATATTTACTGAGTCGGGCGAACTAATCAACACTATCAAACATACCAATAGTAGTGGTGATGAAGCCTGGAACTTAGTCACCTCTTCCCGTCAGGTAGTAGTTAGCGGTTTATATATCGCCTATTTTGAAGTTTTAGAAGATTATGCTGACCCGAATGATCCGACGCACTTATTGTTCAAGAAAGGCGAATCAACCTATCAAAAGTTTATTGTTATCAGATAATTTTAACCAGACTATTATGAGGAGTATGACCATGTATAAAAGTTTAGTTCACAGCAAAGCAATCAAGCTAACTAGCGCCTTAATTTTTCTGCTGTCACTACTGTACTTAGGGAGCTGTAATTCAGTGAATAATGCAGTGGAAGATGCTCTCAAAACCACGAGTTTCAAGTTGTCAGCACTTGACCAGGTAGCTGCGAATATTTTAAGCGATTCTACAGTCGCAACTGCATTCAAGACCCAAACCGCGGCTTTCTTCGATACAACCAGCGATACAACCGGCACCAATTACTACCGGATCACCTTCCCGGATAATAAAGTGGATACAATTCCCCAGAATGATTACGCTACACTGCTTGATTCTCTGAATAGTAAGAAGGTAACGCTGACGGTTCTTGATACAGCCTATAAGGTAGTTACTGGGACGCCGAAGATTTCAGGTATGAAAATCGCTTCCGGAGATAATGAGAAGTTGGTTTTTTATATCACCGATTATGTCATAATCAACCTTATTAAGAGAAACGGTACGGAAATTATTCCCACTTCAAAAGCAATTCCTACCGAGCTGAGCGCCAATTGTTTCACACTTAAGAACAACAAACCTGATCCAAAAATTAAAACCCGTATTGAATACGATGTAGCGGCTAATACCGATTACCTGCTACTGATAATTCGCAATGATCAGACTCTAAGCAAAACTTTCTTCGTAGCAGTTTTGGGCGAGTAAAAGCGAGGAAGATGTAATGGGAGGAATAAAGATGAAACGAAATCTCATAATACTCATGGTATTGATTCTGGGGCTGACTCCACCACTCTTCCCGCGCAAGAAATTAGCCCAGACTGGTTTTAAGTTCTTGAGTGTTACTTCTGATGCCCGAGGTGGGGCGCTTGGGGAGGCAATGACTACCCTCGAAACCGGTTCCAGTGCCCTCTTTTTCAATCCAGCCGGGATGGCTCGCCTTCAGGGTCACTTTGAAGCGACTTTCAGTCAGAACAACTGGATAGCAGACATAAAGCATAATTCTTTCAGTCTGGCTTTTAGTCCCGGTGGTGGTCGCTACGGTGTCTTTGGCTTGTCGTTTATGAGTGTAGATTATGGCAGGCTACAGGGAACGATGGTCTGGGGCAACGACCAGGGTTTTATTGAGACGGAAATAATTAAACCCACGGCTTTTGCTGCCGGTATTGGCTACGCCAAGGCGTTAACTGATAAGTTCGCAGTTGGAGGTCAGGTAAAAATAACCAGTCAGGACTTAGGGAAGAGCTTTGTACCGGTAGGTGAAGATAGTTTAGCTGTCAAACATAATTTAGCTGCTGCTACAGCATTTGATTTTGGGACGACTTTCCGTACGGGCTTCAAGAGTCTGGTATTTGGCATGTCAGTGCGTAATTTTTCGAACGAAATTGCCTATGAACGAGAGGGTTTTCAATTGCCACTGACTTTTAGAATCGGTCTCTCAATGAATGTTCTGGATTTGGTTAATATGTCGCCGAAGACGATGGCATGTCTGGTCTCAGTAGATGCCGTACACCCGCGCGATTATCCTGAACAAATAATGCTCGGAGCAGAATATCGGATGCTTGATATGCTGAGTTTGCGAGCTGGTTATATGACACCCAGTGACGAGCGCCATTACAGTTTTGGTTTTGGGCTGAAGCTTTTTGGCGCGGTAGTAGATTACGCCTATACACCATTCGGAGTCTTTGATAATGTGCAGCGTGTTACATTCCGCTTTGGACTGTAATAAACTGTAAACATTATCATTTTAACACTGGAGATGATAATGAGACATTGGGGGCTTTTAATAAAAAGTGCCATTCTAAGTCTGATGATTCAACAGCTGCTTATAGCTGGAATCACAGGCAAAATTGCAGGAATAGTGACCGATGCCCAATCTGGAGAGGCACTACCCGGTGCGAATGTGATTATAGAAGGTACTACGATAGGTTGTGCGGCTGACCAGGATGGTAATTTTGTGATTTTGAATGTGCCCCCAGGAAATTATACCGTCAAAGTTACCATGATAGGGTACAAAGCCGTCACCGTGACTGCGGTCAATGTAACGATGAATCTGACAACCAACCTTGATATTCGCCTTCAGAAAGAGGTCTTAGGACTGGGAGAAGTTGTCGTTGTTGCTGAGCGACCCGTGGTCGTCCGAGAAATTTCCAATAGCCAGATGACCATCCAGAGTGAAAATTTAATTACGCTCCCGGTGAATAAAGTTGATCGTGTCCTGACCTTGCAAGCTGGCATTGAATCGGGAAGCATGGGGATTATCATCCGTGGTGGCGATGCCAATCAAACCGTGCTTATGGTTGATGGTCTCTCGATGAACGATGAGCGGATGAACAATCCCTACATGGCGGTCAGCCTTGGTTCGGTTGAAGAGATTCAGGTACAAACGGGCGGTTTCAACGCTGAATATGGTCAGGCACGTTCTGGTGTTGTCAATATTGTGACTCGCGAAGGACAACGTTCGCGTTATACCGGTTCAATTTCTTTTAATTATAGCCCGGCAGCTCCAAAGCATTTCGGCATCTCGGTCTATGATAAAATGTCCTATTTTAATCGACCTTTTTTTGATCCAGAGGTCTGTTGGACAGGTACTACCAGTGGTGCCTGGAGTGGTTTCATGCAGAATCAGTATTACAAATTCGAAGGCTGGAACCAGATCGCACAGGCTACCCTCGAAGATAATGACCCGAATAATGACCTGACACCGACTGCTGCTCAGCGTTTGTTTGAATGGTATCATCGGCGCCAGGGAGATATTAAAAAACCGGATTACATGGTGGACATTGGCTTCGGTGGTCCAATTCCATTCACAAACAATCGCTGGGGTAATCCCCGCTTTTACTTGTCGCATTATCGCCTGCGGGATATGTTTGTCATCCCTCTATCCCGCGATGACTGGGAGGAAAATCACACCCAGCTAAAGGTTACCTTCGACGTGACTCCAGCGATGAAACTGATGCTGAGTGGTCTTTATGGCGAAGAATATTCAGTTTCGCCTTATACCTGGACAGTCACACCGACCGGTCGGCTTTTACGTGATCAGGGCGAAATCGCCAATCTTACGAATAGTGATAATCGCGGTTTGATGGTGCCTTACATGCCGGGTTGGTATAGTCCGGGTGCGATTTATCATCAAGTCTATGGTGCCAAACTGACGCATACCCTGAGTCCGCGTTCGCTTTATGAAGTGCGTTTGCAATATAAATACAGTCGGCACAATGTGCGTCAAATTAGAGAACGTGATACAACTAAAAAGTATGAGATTGTGCCCGGCCTCTTTGTAGATGAAGCGCCGTACGGTTTCTCCTCTGATGGCACCAGTGGTCCGGGTAGTGTTCATTTGGGTGGCTGGATGAATTTAGGACGCGATTCTACTCAAAACGCCACCACGACCCTGGCATTTGACTATACTTCGCAAATCAATATCCGCAATCAGCTTAAAACCGGCTTTGAGTTTGTCTATAATGATTTTAATGTAAAATCGGCCTGCATTAGTCCGGTCATGCTCAGCTGGACACGCTATATGATTTATCGGGTTTATCCCTATCGCCTGGGCGTCTATTTGCAGGACCAGATGGACTATGAAGGTTTTGTCGCCAACTTTGGTTTAAGGCTGGATTATTCCGACGGGAATACCAAAACCTATGTCTTAGACCCTTATAGCAAGTATTTTAGTTCCGAATTAGGGGCGCAGATTGAAACCTCAGCGCCAACCAAACGCGCTAAACCTGATCTGGCAATCAGCCCACGCTTAGGCGTATCGCATCCTATCACTAAAGATTCCAAGTTATATTTCAATTACGGTCATTTTCGCTCTGAGCCTTATTCATCCTACCGTTTCCGTCTGCAGCGGGATGGTTCCAATCGCATGGAATATTTTGGTGACCCCAATATGATGCTCGAAAAAACAGTGGCTTATGAATTAGGCTACGAACAGGGGTTATTTAATCAGTTGTTATTAAAAATTGCAGCTTACTACAAGGATGTAACCGGACAGCCCGGCTGGATTCTCTATCGTGGTCTGGCTAATGTACAGTATTATAAAGCTGCCAATAATAATTTCGCCGATATACGGGGATTTGAAATTACTCTCAATAAGCGCCTCGGGCAGTGGATTACTGGTTTCGTGAATTATACCTACGATATTCGTTCGTCGGGATATTTTGGCTATCTGGAATATGATGAGGATCCGCAGTTGCAGCGTGAATATTTACGCCAGAATCCGACTCTTACACGTCGTCATCCGGCTCCTTATGCTCGCTTAAATTTAGATTGCCATACTCCGATGGATTTTGGTCCGGATTGGGCGGGACTTAAACCGTTGGGAGGCTGGAATTTGAATTTATTAGCTACCTGGCGAGCAGGTTCTTACGAGACCTATAATCCTCAGAATTTACCTGGAGTTGTTGACGATGTCCGCTGGCTTGATTATGAGAATGTTGACATGCGTCTGACCAAGGCCTTCAAATTTAAAAACTTTGCTTTGCAGTTATTCGTTGATATCACCAACCTGTTTAATTATAAATATATGAGTGAAGCCGGCTTTGCTGATATTTATGACCGTCGCGCCTATCTCGAATCATTGAATTTCTCCTGGGAAAAGGGCGTCGAGCATGGCAATGATCGCCTGGGGATGTATCGGCCTGCCAATGTAGCCTATGACCCATTGGAACCGAATCCGAATAATGACCCTGAAATTGCGGCGCGCAATGAACAGCGTAAAAAAACTAAATCTTACATTGATAATCCAAATATAACATCCCTTACTTTCCTGAATCCCCGCGATATAACCTTTGGAATACGGTTGAGTTTTTAATGAGAGAATGAGGTCTGGAATATGCCAATAAATACGGTCAAAAATAAATTGCTCATAATAACTTTTCTAACACTGTCTACTTTGCAGGTTTCGGCTCAGGTTTCCGGCTCAGCCCAAAAACGAGTCCGGATTGGGTCGCTGCAGAGTCATTTTACCGCCTGCGGTTTTGAGCGCGCCTATACGGGCACCGAATACGTCGGGATCAAATGGCCTGCCGATTACCTTTATCAAGACAATGCGGTGATTGAGCGTTCCTGGGCAGCGGTCCAGAATTTTACAGATGTTAATAGTCGCTATTGGGAAAACTATGGCGTCTATTTTGACCAGGCGACCGTTGGGACTCTAATTTTTCCAATGGAATTAAAGCAAATTGCACGTTTTGCGCCACCCAAAGTTTATGTAGATGGCACCGACATTACCTCGCCGTATGCGAGTGATGTAGATGAGGTTAATCCCAGCATTGTTGCCGACCGTATTGTGAATAATGTTGTCAATACCGTCTTAGGTTTGACCATGCGACGGCGGGTATTTGTCTTTAGTCAGCAATATCATGATAACTATTTTATCAAAGAATATACTTTTACAAATACCGGTAATATTGATTATGACGAGGCGGTCGAACTGAATGCACCCTTAAAAGGGGTACGCATTGGCTGGAGCACGCGTTATTCTACCTGTCGGGAAGGCGCTACTTTCTATGATACCCAACAATATTGGGGCAAATACAGCTGGGTAACAAAACGCGGCGAAGATTATTTAAATTATATCAACTATCCGCTGACTGAAGCCGATGGTCCGGTTAGCTGGATTCGGTCGGCAATTACCTGGAGTGGTCAATCTGAACGGCGTACCGACTGGGACAATATTGGTGCGCCTGATTTAAATGGCAATGGTCGTCTCGGTTCACCGCAGTTCGCTGCCATCGGCATTTTACATGTGGATAATTCAGCCAGCGACCATAGCGATAATCCTGCGCAACCGGCAGTTTTAGGTTGGCATGCTTCGGATGCTGTCATCCCTTTGTCGGACCAGATAAATCCCAACGATGCAGCCCTTATGAAACGGATTTATGCCTTTTTAAGTGGGACACCATATCCGACTGCGGCAATGGGCGGCACTAACCGTTTCTGGGAAACATATACGGCGGGAGACATTATGAAGCGCCAGTCGCCTTTTCTGATTCATAATGATGTCGGTGGCACGAGCATCTGGATTACTTATGGGCCTTTTGATCTCAATCCCGGTGATAGTATCAAGATAGTCGAAGTAGAGGCAGTCAACGGTTTGAGTCGTAAGATGTGCGAAGAGATAGGAGCGCGCTGGCTCAAGGCTTATAAAAATCCCGCCGACCAGGGCCCCTTTACTTTGCCTAATGGCGCCACTACCAATGATAAAGATCGGTTCAAAAACACCTGGGTTTATACCGGCATGGATTCGATTTTGTTAACATTGAGCCGGGCAAAGCGAAACTTCGATAGTAACTTCCAGATTCCGCAACCACCATTGCCGCCTCGCAAAGTCGAGGTCAATTCCGGTGGTGACCGTATTACGATTTCCTGGAGCCCCAGCGAGTCTGAGTCTGACCCAGGTTTTGTCGGCTATAAAGTCTATCGTGCAATTGCGAAGCCGGATACTTTTTATCAGGAAATTTTCCAATGCGGCAAGGATGTACATCAATTTGATGACACTTCACCGGTACGTGGTTTTGCCTATTATTACTATGTGGTGGCTTATAATGATGGTAGCAATAACACGACGGGCAAATTCAATCCAACCGGTCCGCTCTATAGCAGTCGTTTTTACACGCGGACGACCGAACCCGCTTATTTACGGCGCCCGATGGGACGCTCGCTGAGTGACATTCGGGTAGTTCCCAATCCCTATAACATCAAAGCGCGCAACCTCCAATATGGCGATGAAAAAGACAAGATAATGTTTTTGAACATTCCGGGGCAGTGTGTGATTAAGATTTATACCGAACGCGGCGATTTAATCAATACTATTTATCATACCAATGGCTCTGGCGACCACGCCTGGAATTCATTGACCTCTTCACGCCAACCAGTAGTGAGCGGAATATACATAGCC
>DDYE01000026.1 GCA_002347855.1 Fidelibacterota bacterium UBA2242 | reverse complement strand
TTTGTCTCTGTTTTTCTCACACAGTGAACACAAATAGTTTTATTTTCTTTTTCTCGGTGGACTCTGGGGACTCTGGGGAAGGCTTATCCCTGTTTTTCTCACACAGTGAACACAGTGAACACAGATAGTTTTATTCCCTTTTTCTCGGTGAGCTCTGGGGACTCTGAGGAAGGCTTTGTCTCTGTTTTTCTCACACAGAAAACACAGGGGACACAGATAGTTTTATTTTCTTTTTCTCGGTGGACTCTGGGGACTCTGAGGAAGGCTTTGTCTCTGTTTTTCTCACGCAGAAAACACAGGGAACACAGATAGTTTTATTTTCTTTTTCACTGTGTACCCTCTAGACTCTGTGTGAGACCATAATTTTCATTCTTTTTCCAAAGGCTCCGCCCCGTCAGCTACAGGTAGCGACGGGGCTAAATTTCAATTTAACATAAAGTCGGGTAATTTTCCCGAATTTATGGTTGACTCGGTGTGACTTTTCTCACAGAATCTTAAAATTGATGCCTATTGACTACTCCAAAAAGCCTTTTCCGCGTTGCTTTTCTTAAAAATAGACATCAGGCAGTCACTCATAACAATTTTCTTCATGCAAAATCTACCGTCATACCAATCAACACTTTATTTTAAGCGAGTTTTGATTAAAGTGCAAGAAAATATTTCAATTTTTTATAAACACAGAATTGCGACGCGGGATGGCACGGAGGCTCACACGGGGACACAAGGAATAGTCATACATAGTCACTGATAGTCATTTATTGTAATTCATTCCGCATTATATATTCTACATTTTACATTTTTTTTATGGTCAATTAATTGTTCAGTGTAGCGAAATCCGTAGAATATCAGGCTATTGACTGGCTTAAGGTGGACTTCGTTTCACTCAGTCTTAATCTTCGTCTAAGTCTCTTCGTTTAATTCGTGGTTTAATTTATTACTACTCGAATATCTGCCACTGATTGTCGACAAAAACGATACCGCCATAGCGAGAATCGGGTAGAACCCCTGACCCATAAATGTCATTAGCGATTATCTCAAGACTCAACGCTGCTATGAGATAATCAAGGGTATCTGACTGTTCATATAAATGGAAATCGAGCGTATAACGTTGTGGCAAGAGATTTAAAGCAGGAATGCGGCAGGATACATGCAATAAATTGGCGTTAGAACTGATTTGGAATCCGACATAGCGCGTTGCTAATCGCAACACAATTTGTCCCGCCCGGGCGGGATTGCGCCAATAAATTGTGCAATTGGATTTTATCAATGGTGTACTTCTTTTAATGGTAAAATTGATCTAGCAGCCCTTTCCCGCGGGTAAATTCGTTACAGGATGATTATCTAAATCGCAAATTATGGCATTGCCAATAAATGCTTTGAGGTCATTGGTAGCATGCTCTTTTTCAGGTCCGGTTGCCGTGACTGTTGAATTTGTCAGAATTTAAGACCGATAATATTTTAGGGTATCTGGCGTAGCGCCATCAAAAACAATTTTGCCGGCGTGGAGGACAAGACACTTCCCCGAAAAAATTAAAGGAAGTTAAGCAAGGTTACTGATGATTTATTGCGGAATCGTGATAGTTTTCGTCGAGAATGGTCAATACTTGGGGCTGATTGCTCGTAACGCAGAGTTCAAAATCCAGGAGGCGATAGCGGCGCTGACAGGTCGGCATGCTTTTCAAACGACTTCAACGATAAGGTTGTTTTCGACAGGCTGTGTGAGTAAATGCTGGCAATCGTTGGCAGCTTCTTCGTGCGACACTGCGAATTGGTGTTAAATGGCATTGATAATTTCATCAACAGTAGTCCATCCGTCGAGCATTTGCCAGATAGTGCTACCGACTGAATTGAGGCGATAATAGTTCCCGGTATTGAGATCCAAAAGCAGGGCTTCTTCTTCGAATTGACGCCATTCGATTTGAGGGGCATGTTGATAAACCATTGTGTCTTATTTCTATTGGTCGTTGAAAAGTTCAGCGATAGCTTTATGGCGCAGACGCAGATAATTCCACAAGGTAGGTTGCAGATGCAGATTGAGATAGAAATCGCGGATGACTTCGCGCGGTGGAAGGAGCTGGCGCCATAAATAGCGTCCTTTAGAGGAAAAATCTGGCAGATAAAACAAGGGTAAAATCAGGCGGGCTTTTGAGGGACTAAGCGGCAATATTCCTGAGAGGATATGGTCTAGACTTAACCAATTTTTCGAACGTGGCAAGCGATAATACCAGGGGCGATACAGGGTTTGGTCGGAATTAAAGAGTTGGGTGCTGAACTGATTGAACAATTGCCACATATTTTGCAGTTTGAAATGACGAATGAGGGATTCGAATCGGTCGTAATCGAAATCGGGTGTTTTTAAGAGCGCCCAGAGGTCGAAGAACCAGATTAATTTGAAAAAATAATGTTTGAAGGCATGATAAAGAGCGATAAGGGCTTGATAGACCGGCTCGAAGGTTTCGTAGGTATGATTATCAATTGTAATAGGTGCAGAATGTGCCCAAAATTCAGTGATGTCGAATTGAAAAGGATGTAAACCACCGGAAAGATTGAGATGTACATCCAGGGCTAATTGCGGTTTTTGGCGGCGTTGATAGTGGCGGGCAAAGGCATATTTCTGGATGATATGGTCAGGGAAATTGCTATAGAGGTCGTTGCAAAGTTCAAATCCCAGGTCTTGTAGGATTCTGTGTGTTTGCGGCAGGTCAGCCGGCTTGATGATAATATCAATATCACCAAAAGTGCGGAAATAGGGAAATTGATACGAGTGATAGGCAAGTACCGGACCTTTGAAGAGGCGATAAGCGATTTTATGTTGCTGGAAAGCATCATCGAGTTCCAATAGAGTCTTTTCGACAGCGATAAGAAAGATGCTATTGGAAAGAGTGAAAAGTCGGGTACGTGCCCAAAAGTTGTCCGAAATCGAAGGGAATTTCTGCTTGAGTGGTTGCTGGAAATGATAAATCAGAGGAATGACCTGGTGGTAAATACCGGAGCGATAGAGTTTTTCTTCGTCGAGTTCGTCGGTATATGGTGTGGGCAGAATTGTTTTGTTGTTAAACAATTGTGCTAAGGTTACGAAAAATTGCTGCCTTAATTCCATTGTAGTTGAAATATATAGGAAAGTTAGGAATTTGGCAAAATGATATTTTCGTTGGTAATCTCTCGCAGAGGACGCAAAGGGTTTCTTTATTGTTTCTTTTGTAAACTTGTCCGCCATTCGTCCCGCCCAGACGGGATTTTCAGACCAATTTAAATTAATAGGATTCTTTGCAAAACCTCTTCCTTAAAGGATCATATTCGTAAATTCCTGTAAAAAGGTCTTGTGAAAAAGAAGTGAGTCATCGATTTTCCAGGTGCATGAAAAAAACTTTAGAAAGGAGGAAAACGATGACTCGAAACAATTGTATAACAAAAAGTGCAAAAGCGCAAGGGGGAAAATTATCCGGTATTTTTTAATGATCCTGAGCAGATGAGAGTTTTGGTGAAAAGCATAGTTCAGAAGATAAATGCTGCTGAGTTTGAGGAGTAGATTGGAGTCAAGCCCTATGAGCGGAATGCTGAA
>DDYE01000019.1 GCA_002347855.1 Fidelibacterota bacterium UBA2242 | reverse complement strand
TATTGTTTATCAGGCAAAACAGGTTCGAACATCGTTTGCCAGACGACCCTGTAGTAGAAATTCGAGCAGAATTCCGTCAAAAACGGAATTCTGTTTTCGTTCCCGCCAAGGCGGGAACACTCGAATTTACACTACAGGGCCAGTCCTTCCGTAGCTTTAGTGGAGGAGGGCACCCTGCCAAAGTTTGAAGCTAAATTTCGTTACCCTCTGCGGGAAATCCGAAATGATTAACAATTTGTTAATTAGTTTTGGTTTAGAATAGTTATGCTTGCTTTTGGCAAATAATACTGTATATTCCTTAATAAGGAATTTGTTCCTAAAAAAGCTGATAGAAAAGCTAAAAGGAGGCAACAGCAAATGACGGATTCATGTGAAAGCTGCGATAAACGTGTTGCATGCAATTCAACGCCTACATATGCAAACATCCTGAGCGGGAAGTGCCCAAGGGGATTTGTTGATTTTGTAACTATGTTGATTTGCGGCAGTTCCAAAAAGCCAAATTAAAGTTAAAACCATTTTTAACTTTTTATTTTTTTAAGCCTATAATTATTCTTTAAGTTATTATCGCGCCAAACAGGTGCCAACATCTATTGCCAGACGACCCTGCAGTAGAGTTGCGAGAAGCCCCGCGAAAGCGGGGTTTTTGCATTCAAGCTCGCAACACACTACAGGGCCAGCCGTGAACCGTGCCGCAGGCTCTGGTTTACGGCACCCTGCCAGAATTTGAAGCTGAAATTGACTTACCCTCTGCGGGAAATCCGAACCGCTCAGCATTTGTTGAGCAATTTTTGGTTTTATGGATATAAGTTATCGGAGCGTTGCACTGGCTTGACAAAATGATTTTTGATGTATTATCCTAATACAGCTTCCAGAAATAAATTAGTATGTTGTTTCTGGCTTTTCCAAATTGGAGGTCTTGTAATGAAGGAAAATATGATTGTGTTAACCGTCATAGTATTTTTACTGTCCATGGTTGCGGGGGCCAGTGTGGTCGATAACGGAACTCATTCAGAAATCAATGGAACGGGTTCTGCTTGGTTTTTCGTTGGCAGTATACTGTCTTCGTTCCACGATTACAGTGACTCAGCAAAAGCTTTCGATAAGGCCATTGAGAGTAATCCTAATGATGGATTGGCATGGTTCAACAAAGGAAAGGCTTTGTATTTTGACGGGCAGTATAACGAATCTATCCGGGTATTACAAAAAGCCATAGATATAGATGCTGACTTATCCGTGAAAGCATGGTTTTACCAAGGTAATGCATACTTCCAACTTGGTAATTACACCGCAGCGGATAGAACTTATACAAAAGCCATAAATCTTTTGGAATCATTGAATAGAACCGAGATATCGAGTGAAACAATAGGGAAAATATCTTATGAGGGATGAGGGAGAGTCTAGCGACTCGTTGGACCTCATTCTTTTATTTTACAAATTCGCACAAACAGGTTCGAACATCGATTGCCAGACGACCCTGCTATTGACAATATCATAGAAATATGGTACTGTTTTAGATTGGAGACTTGTCAAATGAAGATAGCTTTTGTACCTCTAAGAACGCCTAAAGATGGCCTTATCTATGGCGCAGACATTACTATTCTGTCGATACGGAGGATGAAAATCATGAATTGATGAAATTGATTGAAGGTGCCAAGAAAAATGATTTTATCAAGGTATCTTCGTCCTTTGCTTCAGTTGAGGCCAAGGGAAAGAATATGCCGGTTGATTATTAGGGTGGTTTGGATGCAAACAAAGGAAAAATATGGCATAGGGCAAAAGGTAAAACATAGATGGAATCCTTGGTATGGAGAGATAGCGTGTATTATAACTTCTCCAAATTGCCCAGTGCAATACCAAGTAAATCTAACTATGGGTGTTAATGTCGTTCTAAGAGAGAACGAGATAAAAGCTTGGGATGGTAAATACTAAATACCATCTGATTAATTTGCAGAGATGAGGGAGAGTCTAATTGGCTCGTTAATCCCTCATTCTTTTATTTTACGCACACAAACAGGTTCGAACATCGTTTGCCAGACGACCCTGCCAAGTTTTGAAGCTAAAATTGACTTACCCTTTACGGGAAATCCGAACCGATTAGCGCGCTTACTATAATCAAATTTTTTGGTTAAGAGTGTTAGAATAATGGAAAGTTAAATTCAGTAAATTATGGATAAACAAGAATATAGCAAAAGCGAAGAGTACCAGAAAGAGATTGCCGAACAATATAAAAAGCGGGTAATTAAGATCGGTATTGCTGAAGTCGCAGAAGTGTTAGAAAAATTGAGTATAATTGTGCCAGATGTTACAACGATAAAAGAGTCGAGTGTCGGGAATATGAATGCAACATATTTAACCGCTGATTTGGCGATTAAAATTAACACCAAAAAAGACAATGCTCGTTATCTTGCCAATAAGGTTGCATCGGATGCATTGGGTAACGATTGGCCGATAATAAAAGTTATCGCTTACGATTTTTTCAATAAGACAAATTATGAGGTTTTGGTAATGGAGCGGTCGCGCGGTCGAGTTCTTCTGGAAGATATTTTTGATTTGAGCCAGGAAAGCATGAAAGAAATATTCCAACAGGTATTGGAGACGATAAAAATGCTATTCCAAATCGAATATCAGAATTTTGGTTTGATAAATGAACCAAATAATTCATTTTCAAGATATTCTGATTATCTTCGAGATAGATTTAATAAGAATAATGCGGCTATCAAGCGGCAAAAGTTAGCGGATGAAAATGATCTGGAAAAAATTGAAAAATATTTTCTTAAATATGTTAGTTTGTTCGACAAAGAACAATCAGTCTATGCCCTTACCGATGTGCAAATGGGAAATATGCTCCACGAAGGCAATAAGCTGACAGCCTTAATTGATTTTGATTATTCCTTGAAGGCGCCAAAGGTCAGGACGGTTGCTGCAATACTTGGGTTTATCGGTGAACCCGAGCAATTTGTCGAAGGGACAAAAGATTATCCTCGCTTCAAAGGTCAGGATTTTTGTTATTTGTCGCCCATGTTGCAGCAGAAATTACCGGAAGTGTTTGCAGATAAGCATCTATTAAGAAAACTAAATATTATCGGGATTGGGGAAATGGTAATGTGGGTAGCGCAAAATTGGTCAGCAGAATGGAACAAGCAAATGATTGCCAGAGTGCTGGATCGGGAGTTAGCAGGCAGCGAAGTAGATTTGAAAAAATCGTATTACGGAAGAATTTTGACATGCCTTAAATACTAAAACAGGTGCGAACATCGATTGCCAGACGACCCTGCTAATCTTCAAAAACCGCTTTTTATGAGCTGTTTTTGGTTTAACGAAGGGTGAGAGGAAAAATGCCGCCGAAGTATTACAAGTACTTGACAATTAACAATAATGTATGGTAGAACATAAAAGTTACACAGTGGGTAAGGGTGTAGCCAAAAAAAGCTTGACAATTGAATAAACCGAATTGATTGGAGGAAAAAGAGATGATATTAAACCTTTTGTTGGGCGACTTTGGGAACATTTTAGAGATTCTCATCGTTCTCCTGGTTCTTGGAGCTATGTCGATCAACATCGTGCCGCAACAGCGAGTTTTCATTATTGAGCGCCTGGGCAAATTTAGCCGTGTGGCTCGCCCTGGATTGACTATTCTAATCCCGTTTGTGGATCGGGTAGCTAAGAAGCTTGATATGAGAATCGAGTCAATTGATGTCACGGTTGAGACCATTACCAAGGACAAGGTTCCGACCAAGATTATGGTTGCGGTTCAGCGATATATTCTGAACGATCATCCGGAGGATGCCTACTATAAGCAAGTTAATCCGGATGCTCAGATCGAATCCTATATTTTCGATGTGGTGAGAAATCGCGTGCCTCAGCTAGATTTGGATGCGGTTTTCGAGAATAAGGATGAGATTGCATCAGCTCTCAAGAAGCAACTTACCGAGAAGAAGGAAGGAGAGGACCGAGTTATAATGAGCGAGCTTGGATTCGGTATTGCTACGACCTTGGTCACCAACATTGATCCCGACGAAGCCGTCAAAAAGGCTATGGCGGAAATCAATGAGAATAAGAGAAAAGCTGCTGCAGCCGAAGAAAAGGCAAAGGCATATAAGGTGCTCAGGAATGCTCGTGCCGATGCCGACAAATACCAGAAGAGAGCTTCTGGCGAGGGTTATGCCGACAAGCGGAATGCCATTACGACCGGAATTACCGAGTCTGATGACAAATTGAAGGCAGCTTACCCGACACTGAACGATGCAGAGCGGACCAATATCATCCTGATTACCGAGTATTTCGATATGAAGAAGGATATGGCTCGTGGTGCAGGTAGAGTAATCTTCGAAGACGGTGGCATCAAAGGTTTCGCCGACGCTAAGAATGGAGTCATGGCGGCATTGTTTGCTGGCGAAGTCGAAGCGGACAAAGTAATTGAGAAGATCCAGAAGGAACGTGAAGAGCAGGATCCTGGAGCTCAAGAGATACAGAAGATCGAAGGAGAAATGAGGGCAGAAGAAGAATCTCTGATGGAAGGTGCAGAGACTGTTCAATAAGCAAGTATATTTTGGAGCATTGCTCCCGGAGGGAAATTTCTCTCCGCTTTTTATTTTACAAAACCGTTAAACAGGTTCGAACATCGATTGCCAGACGACCCCGCTAAAAATTGAAGCTAAATTATTGCTACCCTATGCGGGAAATCCGAACTGCTTAACGGTTGTTGGGCGGTTTTTGGTTTTATGTTGCTTGCAATGGTTAGAGCATCGCATTTTGCAAGTGTTTGGCCTTC
>DDYE01000006.1 GCA_002347855.1 Fidelibacterota bacterium UBA2242 | reverse complement strand
CACTAAACCAAGGATTGAAACATAGTTTTACTGAAGACCTTGGCCAAGCATTGATCTACGTCTCAACCCTAAATCCACTAAACCAAGGATTGAAACTTGACCGACGTGCTAACCTAAAATTCACCTTCCCGGGGTCTCAACCCTAAATCCACTAAACCAAGGATTGAAACGTGATATAGGTGCTGGACATTACAACAGCCTGGATGGTCTCAACCCTAAATCCACTAAACCAAGGATTGAAACACGGAATAATCCAAACCGAATTGCAAAGTATATATAGTCTCAACCCTAAATCCACTAAACCAAGGATTGAAACAAAAACGGAGCGGGGATAAATTTCTGGAATTGAATTGGTCTCAACCCTAAATCCACTAAACCAAGGATTGAAACTGGGGTACTGGCGGAACATATTCTACTAATTACGAAGTCTCAACCCTAAATCCACTAAACCAAGGATTGAAACAGTACGCTTTTGATTTTTGTGATTTCTCTTTTTGCTGTCTCAACCCTAAATCCACTAAACCAAGGATTGAAACCTTTAGATTCCTCTTCGTAATCATGTGTGCGCCGTTCCGTCTCAACCCTAAATCCACTAAACCAAGGATTGAAACACCGGTAGACGCATCCCACTTTACCGAAGGGGTGGAAGTCTCAACCCTAAATCCACTAAACCAAGGATTGAAACATGGCGATCTAATTGATGGCCGAGGAGAGAAATCGGGTCTCAACCCTAAATCCACTAAACCAAGGATTGAAACAACAGGGGGGCATGATTTTAGGGCTGGGCTCTTATCGTGTCTCAACCCTAAATCCACTAAACCAAGGATTGAAACCTTGATTGGCTTCAAAAGCCAGAAAATATTGCGTTAGTCTCAACCCTAAATCCACTAAACCAAGGATTGAAACATACATCAGTTAACAGGTAACCACAGGCAGCGGATAGTCTCAACCCTAAATCCACTAAACCAAGGATTGAAACCGCCAATCGCCCCGGTGCATATACCGAAGCCAATTATGTCTCAACCCTAAATCCACTAAACCAAGGATTGAAACCTTCAGACATAATGGTCTTGAGCTGCGTATCTACATGTCTCAACCCTAAATCCACTAAACCAAGGATTGAAACCTTCTTCGACCTTAATAATAATGCCAAGATTATCGAGTCTCAACCCTAAATCCACTAAACCAAGGATTGAAACTATCGTATTTTCCAAATTCTTTTGCGACCGCGATTATCGTCTCAACCCTAAATCCACTAAACCAAGGATTGAAACATAGAGATGTGGCGACAGGGCAAAAACTTTACTATGTCTCAACCCTATATCCACTAAACCAAGGATTGAAACATACATCCTTTCTAAAATGAAATATAATTCCAGGGTTGTCTCAACCCTAAATCCACTAAACCAAGGATTGAAACCTTGGCTGCAAATTTAATTTTTCTCGAACCTGAGCAAGTCTCAACCCTAAATCCACTAAACCAAGGATTGAAACCGATAGTGATGTCACTATGCCAGCAAAAACACTAAGTCTCAACCCTAAATCCACTAAACCAAGGATTGAAACAACGGCCTAAATATTGCATCTACTGGCATTAAACGTTTAGTCTCAACCCTAAATCCACTAAACCAAGGATTGAAACGTTTCGATGGTGAATTTGAGCGCGTCTGAGCGCAAACGTCTCAACCCTAAATCCACTAAACCAAGGATTGAAACTGAAAACGGTACCATCTGGCGTGAAGCCAGAGTCGTCTCAACCCTAAATCCACTAAACCAAGGATTGAAACAACTTTGTTGTGCGATATTTCCAATAAAGGGCAAATACGTCTCAACCCTAAATCCACTAAACCAAGGATTGAAACCTTTCATCCTGTTTTCATCCTTTTTTTGTCGTAAAGTCTCAACCCTAAATCCACTAAACCAAGGATTGAAACATCTGCGCAATTTTTGTCACAAACATATGGCGAAATGTCTCAACCCTAAATCCACTAAACCAAGGATTGAAACGGAATTTCGATGGCGTTGGAGATAGCTGGGAAATTCTGTCTCAACCCTAAATCCACTAAACCAAGGATTGAAACACGATTACAATGCGGCACTAAAATTAGCCACCGAATGGTCTCAACCCTAAATCCACTAAACCAAGGATTGAAACTAGGACATCCAATGGCTAATGAATATAATGAACTGGAGTCTCAACCCTAAATCCACTAAACCAAGGATTGAAACGAGATTGCAGGTCCTGGCGTATGCCGTGTAATTCTGCTGTCTCAACCCTAAATCCACTAAACCAAGGATTGAAACTCACCACGCCATTTTTCTCCAGCCGAATAGTATCATGTCTCAACCCTAAATCCACTAAACCAAGGATTGAAACTTGGACTAATCCCCTGCGTGTTACTCAGGACGGCTAGTCTCAACCCTAAATCCACTAAACCAAGGATTGAAACATTCCCCTGTGTGCCAATGGGGAACCGATTGTTTTTGGTCTCAACCCTAAATCCACTAAACCAAGGATTGAAACACCGTTGCGGTTTTGGGCGGCGCCGCGCTGCAAGAGTCTCAACCCTAAATCCACTAAACCAAGGATTGAAACTAGTTGTACTCTTGGCGACAATTTTTATCGTTGGGTGTCTCAACCCTAAATCCACTAAACCAAGGATTGAAACACCTGCTGTGGCGTGTTCAGCATAAAGAGTTGTTGCTGTCTCAACCCTAAATCCACTAAACCAAGGATTGAAACAACATTACAGACATCGAAAGATGAATAGCCGGGCGGGGTCTCAACCCTAAATCCACTAAACCAAGGATTGAAACCATATGAAGTCATAGCCGAAAAACCCGCTGAACCCGGTCTCAACCCTAAATCCACTAAACCAAGGATTGAAACATGATATAAGCGGTACTAACATATCGCTCGGCACAGGTCTCAACCCTAAATCCACTAAACCAAGGATTGAAACTTTCAGGCAGACGGTAATAAATTTCGTCGGCACTCATGTCTCAACCCTAAATCCACTAAACCAAGGATTGAAACATGACTGGGGATACCTTAAACCCGGATCAATCATTTCGTCTCAACCCTAAATCCACTAAACCAAGGATTGAAACCCGGCGGTTGAGGATAGTTTAACAACTTGAAACTGAGTCTCAACCCTAAATCCACTAAACCAAGGATTGAAACGCTATGCGATTAAAGAAAAAGACGGCAGTGTGCTGGGTTGTCTCAACCCTAAATCCACTAAACCAAGGATTGAAACTTTGAAGGAGTTTAAGGCGGCGAAAAAGAAAGGAAGTCTCAACCCTAAATCCACTAAACCAAGGATTGAAACCGAAACAGGGACATTTCTCCTTGTTCCGTAATTTGTCTCAACCCTAAATCCACTAAACCAAGGATTGAAACGACACAGATTTCTACGTAGTCCTGGAAGAGTGGGATGGTCTCAACCCTAAATCCACTAAACCAAGGATTGAAACCCTTTTTTGACAAAGCGTGGTCGTTTGAGTGGAACGGTCTCAACCCTAAATCCACTAAACCAAGGATTGAAACTCTTGATAATTCTGATAAGCAAATTGTTTGTTTTTAGGGTCTCAACCCTAAATCTGGGGGTGTTAAATTTTGTGTTGAAATTTTCGGTGAAAATAGGTAAAGGTACCTCTGTTAATTGAAAATCAAATTAAAAACAGGAGGTACCTTATGTCTAACTGTGGGCAGAATGTACAAATAAGCGTCTGGATAAGTCAAGTGGTAAATGCGATTCGTCCCCAATTATTGACCATCATTAAAAGTTCTTTAGAGAAGAGTCTGATTCAATTGCGTGATCGACGCATTGGCAATGAGCGTTATGGTCGCAAAAGTCCCCCGAACCGTTACAGGTTTCGAATTCGGAAGTATTTCACCTGTACGCCGGGTCGTCTTGAGAATGGGCGTATGCCGCGGATTCGGTCTCTTAGTCGGGAGGTTCAGTTGTTTACCGATCAATTTGTTCATTTCAGTCAGGAATTGATTGAGCAAATTATCTTGGAACAAACATTTCTGATGAATGGTCGGAAGATGAGTGTCTGGATGGAGGGCTTGGTGAAGGATCGGATCACCTACCCTACCTTGTGTAATCTGATGGCGAATTTAAAAGCGGAGATTGAGTCTATTCGTCAGGCAGTCATTCCGGATGATATTGAGGCTTTGATTGTGGATGGCATCCGGGGACGGGTTCGTGGGGAAGGTAAAGGCGTCCTATTAACCGCCTTAGGTGTGGATAGTAAGGGTTGCGTTCATGCTCTGGATTGGCTGGTAGAAAAGTCGGACCCGCCTGCTCCCGACCAGCGGGAGGGCTGGCAGGAGGTCTGCAAGTCTGGAAGAGACTATTAGAACGATTACGCCAGCGCGGTCTCAGCAATGTCCGCCTGATCGTTGGCGATGGGAGTCTGGGCTTACCGGCGGCGGGTAAGGCGGTATTCCCTGGGAGCCGATTTCAAATCTGTCTGTTGCACCTGTGCCAGGATCTGATGCGACAGATGAAAGGTTTGAAATGGATCCAACGCCAACGTCTGTATCATGACTTTTGGGAAGTGTTCAACGCCCTGACCTTAGACGAATGCCATGAACGCTACCTGACCTTTCTCAGAAAATGGAACCGGATGAATCCCGCAATCGACCGCCTGTTCGCCTGCTATGAATCCTGTCTGTTTTACTATTATGATTTTCCCCGGGATTATAACTATTATCTCAGAACTGTCAACCTCGCCGAGGGTTTCTTCAGCCATTTAAGAGCACTCCTGCGTAAATACCCCCGCTGGACCAGCCCCGATCAGGTCTACCTCACTATGGGAATATTCCTCAAAGGCATGAAAGCTTATCGAGAAAGGTTCAACTCTAAACAAACAGCAACTATAAACGGTACCTTTATCTATGCTTACTAAAATTTCAACACAATTCTATTGCAGTGTCATAAATTTTAAAAATGTTGACTCGAATCGGTCTGGTTTAATAGCTTAATTTTTTAACAAGATTAATTGGATAAAATTTATGGATTATTTTTTTGGTAAAAAATCGAAAGTTTCAACTTATAAATCTCTACTCAAACGGAAACGATTTGTTCTTAATGATTTTCTACTGATACTTATCCTTCTTGCAGTTGTATTTTCCGTAATGTTCTGCCGACAAGAAAAGGGATTGACTGTGGGTCAAGAGCAGGTGGGGGTTGAGTTTGATGGCCGGATGATAGTGCCGGTGAATCAGGTGGTTTCGCCATATGGTTCGCAGATTCAGCTCCCTGGAATAAGGCCTCAGGGAATGACCATTTCTCCTGATGGCCGGCTGGTAGCAGTTTCCGGAAAAACCAGCGAACTGGTCATCATCGACCCGGTTGACCTGAAAATTCTTCAGCGGGTTGCCCTGCCTTCTGAGGGGCAGAATGAGCCAAATCCGGGAAAAACTTCGGGCAACATTCTTGAGCCTGATACTGAAGGCCAGCTAAGCTATAATGGCTTAATTTTTTCTCCAGACGGCAGGAGGGTTTTTCTAAGCAATGTCAACGGCAGTATCAAGGTTTTTGAGGTTGGTCAGGACGGACTGGTTCGCCCCAGCCACAGCATCCTACTTCCGCCAGCCAACGCTCCGCGGCGGGCAGAAGAAATACCAGCCGGTTTAGCCCTGAGTCCGGATGGTCAAAAACTCTATGTTTGTGGAAATCTGTCGAATTGTCTTCTGGAAATAGAGTTAAAGACAGGAAAAGTTCTTAGAACATTCGAAGTCGGTATGGCTCCTTATGAAGTGGTTCTTAAAGAAAATAAAGCCTATGTCAGCGACTGGGGTGGTCGCCGCCCGGCTGAAGGGGAGCTGGTGGGGCCGGCCGGACGTGGAACAGTGGTTAAAGTTGACAAAGAAAAATTTATTGCCTGTGAAGGTTCGGTCAGCGTGATTGATTTAAATACCGGCCGGGTGATTAAAGATATTCTGGTTCAACTCCATTCTTCTGCTTTAGCTCTTTCTCCAGATGGCCGTTATCTGGTCTGTGCCAATGCTGCTTCAGATAACCTGAGTGTCATTGACATTGAACGGGATGAAGTGGTGGAAACCATCTGGGTAAAAAGAAGCCCGGCTGACCTGTTCGGGGCTTCACCCAACGCCCTGTGTTTTTCTCCTGACGGCAAAAAATTATTCGTGGCTAACGGCACCCAAAATGCCGTGGCTATGGTTGAGTTTAAACCAGAGAAAAAAAAATCCCGGCTCAAAGGTCTGATTCCTGCCGGCTGGTTCCCAGGAGTTCTGGTCTGGGATAAGCACCACAACCGGCTCTGGGTTGCCAACATCAAAGGTCTGGCTGACAGACCCCGCTTAGATGAAAAAACCGGTCAAGTTGGCTTTAATACTCACCAGTATTACGGGTCAATTTCGGTTTTCAAGCTTCCGGAGAAAAAAGAATTAAAAAGACTGACAGAAAAAGTTTATGCCAATTTCCATCAGGAAAGAATCAAAGAAGTTATGAGGAAGCCTAGGGTCGGGGTCAGACCAAAACCAGTACCTGAAAGGATAGGTGAGCCGAGTATGATCAAACACGTGGTTTATATCATCAAAGAAAATCGGACCTATGACCAGATTCTGGGTGATATACCTGAAGGGAACGGCAATCCCTCGCTCTGTATTTTTGGAGAAGAGGTCACTCCCAACCAGCATAAACTGGTTCGGGAATTTGTTCTTCTGGATAACACCTACTGCAGCGGAATTTTGAGCGCTGACGGACATCAGTGGTCAACCTCAGCTTTCGGCACTGATTACCTAGAGAAATCTTTTGCTGGCTGGCCGAGAAGTTATCCCGACGGAATGGGCAAAGATGAAGTTGATGCTCTGGCTTATGCTCCGACCGGTTTTATTTGGGATAATTGCCTCAAGCACGGAGTGTTTATCTGGAACTTCGGTGAGTTTGCCATGCCCGACTGCGGCTGGAAAGATAAGCGGAGACCTGGTGCACCTACCTGGAAAGATTTCTGGGACGAGTATCTTATGGGGAAAGGCGAAGTGGTCATTGGCAGTAAACCAGGCATTCCTTCAATTGCTAACTTTACCCCGACCGATTATGTCGGCTGGAATATGGATGTGCCCGATGTTTGGAGGGCCATGTACATAAAAAATCAGATTAAAAAATGGGAAGAAAAAGGAGAAATGCCACAGCTCGTCTTGATCTGTCTTCCTAATGACCATACGAGTGGGACCGAAACCGGAAGCCCCACGCCGCGGGCCGCGGTGGCTGATAACGACCTGGCCTTTGGTCAGATAGTCGAAGCTTTCAGTCATAGCAGCTTCTGGAAAGAAATGGTAATTTTTGCTATTGAAGACGATCCCCAGAATGGCTTTGACCATGTCAGTGGTTACCGAACAACCGCCTATCTGGCCGGACCACATGTCAAAAGGGGAGCAGTGATTCATACACATTACAACACTACCAGTATCCTGAGAACGATTGAGCAGATTCTGGGACTTCCTCCAATGAATCAATTCGATGCCACGGCCACTCCGATGTTCGACTGCTTTACTGACCGGCCAGATTTTAGACCATTTATTGCTGTGCCTAACCGGATCCCGCTTGATGAACTGAACCCGGAACTGAAAAATATTTCTGACCATCTTCTGAAAAAGAATGCGGTGGTTTCGGCCAGGCTAAATTTTAAGCGGATAGATGCCTGTCCGGAGACAGTTCTTAATCGGATTATCTGGTATTCGGTCAAAGGTTCGGGTGAACCATATCCTGAGTGGGCGGTGACCCTGACCCAGGATGAGAACGACGAGTGATAGCAAAAATCAATCAGTCAAGTCATTGGATAAAAGTTTTAAACAGCAGTTTAAAATTACCGTGAGTCTGAGCCCGGTGCTGCAGTCTGAAACCAAAAAGAATAACCTTCCCCTGACCGTAATCAGCTTTAATCATGGCTGCCTTTAGGCTCAGATATTTTTTACCAATTAGCCAGCCGCTCTGGAGGAGATCTCTTTCCGGATAAAGAAGGATGACTCTATAATGCTCGCTGTTTTCTGTAGGCATGATATCGAAAGTAGAATTTTGTAAAAAGGTCTAAACCCACTGTCAGGTTTCAGTCGATTATCCACCAAACCAACGGAGAACGGAACATGGAAACCGGAGAAAAAGAGTTAGGGGAGTTGTGCGCCTTTTGGTTGACCTTTTTGTCCCCCAGTCATCAAGCCATCTAACCAAGGATTGAAACTGAACCATTCTTTGCGCTCTCTGCGTCCTCTCTGATTACTTAAAAAATCCTTGGCATTTATTTGTCCCGATATATTATCGGGATTCGTGGTTCAATTATCAGATGTCTTATTCAATTAACGAGTAGAACAAGGATTGAAACTTTTGCAATTTTTTCGTACATTATTTAAAATTTTTTCTCAATTGATTATCCAACAGAACAAGGATTGAAACAAGGGTGGCAAAGGTGGGTATGCTCTTCTTCTTTAAAAAATTAATTCCATTTCATAAGGATTGGTATGTTAGCAACAAATGGTAGAATGAAAATAGCCATCCAGCGCAATGGGAGGTTGACCGAAGACTCTGTGGCACTCCTGCGTGCGTGTGGATTGGTTTTTGAGTTTCAAAAGCAGAGTCTCTATTCGCCGTGCAAGAATTTTGATCTTGATGTCCTTGCCATTCGGGATGATGATATCCCAGAGTATGTACAAGATGGGGTTGCCGACCTTGGAATTGTGGGAGAGAATATTCTGAAGGAACGAGGATCGAAAGTCACTCTTCTCGAATCACTCGGATTTGGTGGATGCAAATTGATGATTAGTGTTCCACAGAGATCGCAATTCAAAAAAGTGACAGATTTAAAGGGATTACGAATTGGTACGACATACCCTAATACGTTGCGTGAATTCTTGAGGCTTCATAAGGTCAAAGCAGACGTTATTAAGCTCAGCGGCTCAGTAGAATTGGCACCAAGCTTGAATGTTGCAGATGCGATTTGCGATATCGTTTCCACCGGCACAACAGCAAAGATGAATGGCTTGAGGCCTATGTGCACAGTTTTGGAATCCGAGGCTGTGCTCATTGCAAGCCCGATATCAATGCGAGATAAAAAGAAACGGAAGGAAATTGAACGCCTTCTCATTCGAGTACGAGGGTCTTTAGAAGCACGTGGAAAACGATATTTGATGCTCAATGCTCCTATTGAATCGTTGGAGCGCATTAAAACAATCCTACCCAGTTTAAAAAGTCCCACGGTTGTTCCACTGGCTGATCCAAAACATATAGCCGTTCACTCTGTTGTACCAGAAGATGTTTTTTGGGATGTGATGGAAAAACTGAAGGAAGCTGGAGCAACAGGCATTATTGTTGTACCTATTGAGACAATTATCCAATGAAACTCTTCATCGAAAACGAGCTATCTAATGAAGAGCGATGCTCATTATTGCGCCGCCCAATTGATTTTTCCATTGATAATATTGAATCAGTCAGGCAGATATGCGTCGATGTAAAACAACGAGGCGACCGTGCCGTTGTAGAATATACCTTACGCTTTGATCAAATTTTGTTAGAGACTTTCCGTCTTTCCAGCGAACAGAAAGAAGAGGCTTTTTCAATTGTTGGCAAGACTTTTTTAGAGGCACTTCAGATTGCGGCGACAAATATCCGAGCATTTCATGAGGCTCAACAGCGTTCGACCTTGCGTATTGAAACAATGCCGGGAATTACCTGCTGGCGTGAAGTTCGTCCAATTGAAACTGTTGGTCTATATGTTCCCGCTGGATCTGCTCCGCTTCCCTCAACTGTTTTGATGCTCGGTATCCCTGCTCTTCTCGCTGGATGTCAGAGAATTGTTCTTTGTTCACCTCCAAGGGCAAACGGCAAAGTCGATCCGTATGTTCTTGCAGCCGCAAATATTATTGGCATTAATGAGATTTATAGTATTGGTGGGGCACAAGCCATCGCTGCGCTCGCCTATGGAACAGAGAGTATCCCCAAAGTTGATAAAATCTTTGGGCCCGGTAATCGCTATGTCACCGCAGCAAAGTTTTATATTTCAATCGATCCAGATGGTGCGTCGATTGATATGCTGGCGGGACCATCAGAGGTACTTATCATTGCAGATGAACATGCAGATCCCGAAATCGTTGCATTAGACTGCATTTCTCAAGCAGAACATGATGCCGATGCCCAAGCAGTTTTGCTGACACCCAGTCGAACTCTTGCCGAAGCAGTAGTGCATCTTGTACCTGAGTTGGCGAAACAGTTTTCGCGCAACGAAATTATCGAACGTTCATTGCAAAAGAGTTTTGCTATGGTTACAGCTTCACTTGAGCAAGCCATTGTATTTTCAAACGAGTATGCTCCCGAACATCTTATTTTGAATGTTCGCAATGCCGAATCACTCGTATCATCCATACGCAACGCTGGCTCAGTGTTCATTGGTCCCTTTGCTCCTGTAACGGTCGGAGATTATGCATCGGGCACAAACCATACATTGCCAACAAGTGGGATGGCACGCTGGTTCAGTGGTTTGTCCCTTGAAAGCTTTCAAAAAACAATCACATTTCAATCATTAACAAAAGACGGATTGCACAGTTTAGCTCCGACATTGCTTACAATGGCTTCTGCCGAAGGATTAGAGGCACACGGCAAAGCTGTGTCACGTCGTTTATGAGTAAGTATGAATTTTGATTTGCTTGTTCGTCCAAATATTCGAACGCTGAAACCATATCATTCCGCACGGCAAGATTTTCTGAACGGAGTGTTGTTGGATGCGAATGAAAACGCCTTTGGAAGTGTTCTGAAGACAGAAGATATTTCCCTGAACCGTTATCCTGATCCTTTCCAGCATGAATTGCGGAAACGACTTGCAGAGCTCAATAATGTTTCTCCAGAAAATCTCTTTGTCGGTGTAGGATCGGATGAGGTGATTGACCTTCTCGTTCGGATTTTTTGTGAGCCTCAGCGTGATGCTGTGTTGCTGTTAGAACCAACCTATGGTATGTATCGGGTTGCTGCTTCGGTGCAAAATGCTCTTGTCGATTCCTGCTTATTAACAGAAGATTTCCAGATTGATCTTCCATCGGTCAAAGCTGCACTTCGCGAAACGACTAAGCTGATCTTTTGTTGTTCGCCCAACAACCCAACGGCAAATCTCTTGCGCACACAAGACATCTTGGAACTCTGCAAACTCGGACCTCTTGTCGTCGTGGACGAAGCATATATCGATTTCGCTCAAACTCCATCAATATCAGCGTATTTTTCCGAATATCCCAATCTAATTGTTATGCGGACACTCTCAAAGGCTTGGGGGTTAGCTGGTATTCGCTTAGGCTATTGCATTGCAGATCCGCTTATTATTTCATATATGATGAAGGTAAAATCGCCATACAATATCAATTCCCTTACAAGCAAGGCAGCTCTTGTTGCGTTACAAAATGTTGAGCAGATGCGTGCGACAGTGCAAAGCCTTCTTCAAGAACGGAAGTGGTTGCAGACAGAACTTTGTCAATTACCCGATGTGATACAGATTTTCCCTTCTGATGCGAATTTCTTGCTTGTACGCGTTCAGAATGCAACGGTCCTCTATCAAGAATTAGTTAAGCGTAATATCATTATTCGCAACCGAAGTACAGAACCAAGACTTGAGAATTGTGTGCGTATTACGGTAGGGACCCATGAAGAGAACGAACTTCTTCTTCGAGCGTGGCGGGAGATTATGCAATGAACATTGTTTTCATCGATCGCGACGGAACATTGATTGTCGAGCCATCCGACGAGCAAGTGGATACGCTTGAAAAGTTGGAATTTATCCCGGGGATTATCCAAGGTCTTAAGCTATTAATCGATGCTGGCTATCAGCTGGTAATGGTGAGTAACCAGGATCATTTAGGAACAGAACAATATCCCCTTGAAGCATTTGAGCAAGTACAGGGGAAACTGCTTTGTTTGCTCAAAGGAGAAGGAATCGAATTTTCAAACATTTTTATTTGTCCACACGGGAAAGAAGACAATTGCACTTGCCGAAAACCTAAAACTGGACTTGTCGATGCGTTCTTGCAACAAACTCCCATCGACCGTGAGCATTCCTATGTCATTGGTGATAGAGAAACGGATGTTGAATTTGCCAAGAACATCGGTTGCAAAGCCATTCGATTATCGAGTCCTTGCACCACGCAAGCCGACTATCAAACAGAGAGTTTTCCCGATGCGTGCCTCTACATTATCCGACAACAACGAACGGCACATCTCTCGCGGAATACGAATGAAACCCAGATTTCTGTCTCCGTTACGCTTGATGGAACAGGACAATACGAGATTAGAACCGGCATTGGTTTTTTTGACCATATGCTTGCACAATTGGCAAAGCATTCAGCGATTGATATGCGCATTCATGTTAAGGGCGATTTACATGTCGATGAGCATCATACTGTCGAAGATACAGGCATAGCGCTTGGTGAAGCGATTCGGCAGGCACTTGGTACAAAACGAGGTATTCAACGCTATGGATTTGTGGCACCAATGGATGAATCGTTGGCACGAGTTGCTCTTGATTTGGGTGGACGTCCTTTTTGTGTGTGGAAAGCCTCTTTTCGTCGAGAACGAGTAGGGGAGTTCCCGACTGAATTAGTTGAAGACTTTTTCCGTGGCTTTGCCGACGGTTTGCGTGCAAATCTTCATGTCAGTGTTACTGGGCGGAATGATCATCATAAGATTGAAGCCATTTTCAAAGCAGCGGCTCGTGCATTGCAACAAGCCATTACACGTTATATCGATGCTTCAGACTCGTTACCATCGACAAAAGGAGTGCTATGATCATTGGCATTGTTGATTACGAAGCTGGAAACATACGCTCTGTAGTCAATGCACTGAAGACGTTACGCGTTTCTTACCTTGTTTCGAACAAGCAAGAAGAGCTGTCCATCGCGTCAAAAATTATTTTGCCCGGCGTTGGCGAAGCTCGCAGTGCGATGGAATCACTACATTCAATTCACCTTGTCGAGTGGCTAAAGACATTGGATGTACCATTCCTTGGCATCTGTTTGGGAATGCAAATTCTTTTTGAGCGTTCTACAGAACGTGACATATCATGTTTAGGCATCATCGAAGGCACCATCGAGCATTTTGCAAAGGTCAATGCAGCGTTGAAGGTTCCGCATATGGGATGGAATGATGTTATGTTCTCTACGAATTCACCGCTCTTTGAGGGAATTCGGCAAGGAGAATTCTTTTACTTTGTTCATTCCTACTATGCTCCACTGACATCGTGCACTATTGGAGAAACTGACTACGGCATTCGGTTTTCAGCTGCCGTTCAAAAAAACAATTATTATGGAGTTCAATTTCATCCAGAAAAATCCGGCAATACTGGACTTCAGATTCTAAAAAATTTTGTTGAGCGATGTTGATCCTGCCAGCCATTGATATTTATCAAGGAAAGTGTGTACGTCTTCGCCAAGGAGATTACGCACAACAAACTATTTACGCAGACTCCCCGCGCGAGGTCGCTCAACGATTTGTCGATGCAGGATTTTCTTTCCTTCATGTTGTGGATCTTGAGGGTGCAAAACAGAAGCATATTGTCAATTGGGAAGCAATTCATGCTTTGGCATCTCTTCCGGGTATTTCTCTTGAAGTTGGCGGGGGAATCCGAACTCAAGAAGATATTGAGAAGTTGTTGTCTTTAGGTGTAAAGCGCATTATTCTCGGCAGTGTTGCTGTTCATGCTGCAGAGTTTATTGGCAAGTGGGTAGCACAGTATGGCAAGGACCGGGTTGCTGTGGGGATGGATATTCGGAACAATGCCGTAGCAATTCATGGCTGGCAAGAAGAAAGCGCATTGACTCCAGAAACCTTTTTACAAACAATGAGTGAACAAGGTATTGAGACCATCATTTGCACAGATATTTCTCGTGATGGTATGCTGCAAGGGCCCAACGTTGAGCTCTACAAACATCTCACGACCTCCTTTCCACATCTGTCAATCATCGCATCTGGAGGAGTAACAACGATAGCCGATGTTGAGAAACTTGCATTGATCAACATTGCGGGTATTATTGTCGGAAAAGCACTGTATGAAGGCACAATGACACTTAAAAAATTAGCAACACTTCAGAACAAGGTGAAGTAATGTTGACAAAACGCATTATTCCGTGCCTTGACGTCAAAGATGGCCGAACGGTGAAAGGAACGAATTTCCTTAATTTGCGCGATGCCGGTGATCCGGTTGAGCTCGGCGCTCGCTATTCCGAGGAAGGCGCGGATGAACTCGTGTTCCTTGACATTAGTGCCACGTTGGAGAGACGTTCAACTTTTCTCCACATGGTGGAACGAGTTGCTGAAAGTATCAGAATTCCTTTTACCGTTGGAGGTGGATTACGAACAGTCGATGATATTGTCAAGGCTCTTGATGCTGGTGCCGATAAAGTTTCCCTCAATTCCGCCGCGCTTGCTCGCCCAGCATTTATTAACGAAGCAAGCCAACGAGTTGGTTCACAATCTGTCGTTCTTGCCATCGATGTAAAGCGAATTGAAACTCGATGGACGGTATGGACAAAAGCAGGTACTGAACCAACTGGTCGTGACGCCTTGGAATGGGCACAAGAAGGTGTCAATCGAGGTGCAGGAGAGCTTCTTGTGACTTCAATGGATCGAGATGGAACAACACGTGGATATGACAACGAATTGCTCAGCGCTATTGCAGACCTTGTTAATGTGCCTGTTATTGCTTCAGGGGGTGCTGGCTCGATGGAGCATGTTCGTGATGCTATTCTGATTGGTCGCGCAGACGCTGTCCTTGCGGCGAGTATTTTTCATTATGGAACGATCCGCATTCCTCAACTCAAACAATATCTTCGTTCATATTCTATCCCGGTGCGATTATGATTGATACATTAAATTTCGAAAAACTCGGAGGTATTCTTCCGGTTGTTGTTCAAGACGCAGAGACGCTTCAGGTGCTTATGGTTGGTTTTATGAATAAAGAGGCTCTTCAACGCACACTCGATGAACGGTGTGTTACATTTTGGAGCAGAACGCGAAATCGTCTTTGGCAAAAGGGGGAGACATCTGGTCATTTTTTAGAAGTTGTTTCTCTGCACGTCGATTGCGACAATGATGCGCTCCTCATTAAAGCAAAGACACACGGACCTGTTTGCCACACGGGACACTATACATGTTTTGGCGATGAACAACTTCTGCAGCCAGGCGTTGTGCTGCAAGCACTTGAAAAGATTATCGAGCAACGCAAAACTACAATGCCTGAAGGATCCTATACCTCAAAACTCTTTTCAGAGGGGGTATCTCGAATTGCGCAAAAGGTGGGCGAAGAAGCAGTCGAAACTATCATTGCTGCCATGCAAAACGATAAAAAACGCTTAGCAGAAGAATCCGCAGATTTGGTTTATCACCTTTTAGTGCTTCTTTGTCAACAGGGCATGTCATTGCAGGATATTACCGATGAGTTACGACGGCGGATGAGGTAATCATCCTGCTGCCGTTATAAACGAGTAGTCACTTTCTTCCAGCGTTGCTATTACTTTTGGGAGGTTTTATTCCTGGAAGAAAAGACAGACCGTGTTGAACGTTTTAATTGTGAGCACACTAATATTCATCGCTGCCAATGGTTGAACGAGAAAAGCAATGATACTTACTTCATTGAAGTTCATTTTTTCCACAATTCTCATACACCGAAATACTCCTTCTTCCTGAATGTTGTTCGGCGCCATTAATTCTGGTCTCACAGCAGTTGAGAGTTTTGGTGGAGAGCATAGTTCAGGAGATAATTGCTGCTGAGTTTGAGGAGTAGATTGGAGTCAAGCCCTATGAGCGGAATGCTGAACGGCGGGATTATCATAATGGCTATAAGCCGCGGCGGTTCAAGACCAGAGTTGGTGAGATTGAATTATCGCTACCACAATCTCGGTCTGAAGCGTTCCGGAGTCAGGTTAAGTGATGTCCAGTTAAATCGCACTTAAATTACAAAATTCCATGCTTTTATTAGTACACGGCGGGTACCTAAAGCAAGGGGAAAGTTGCGTCAGATTGACTGACAATTAGTGGATTACGGAATGAGCACGCGATATTCTGCGGCGGTCTTTAGCTTTTCGATGTGGTCGTTAATGACGCGTTCCTGTTTTAACATCTTAACTTGATTCTCGATTTGTGGGCGCACTTTTTCCAGTGGCTGAGTTTCCTTCTTGCGGTCAATGACTTTCAGAATATGATAGCCGTAAGGGGTCTCGAAAATGTCGCTGATTTGACCGACCGGCACGGTGAAAGCCGCATTTTCAAAGGCTTCGACCATTTCGCCATGCTTGAAATCTTTGTAAAGTCCACCAGCATCGCGCGAACCAGGATCTTCAGAATATTTGCGGGCTAACGTTGCGAAATCGGCACCCTTGCGGGCTAAGGTAAGAATAGAGTCAAGTTTCTGATGGAGTGCTTGCTTCTCGCTTTCGCTCTTACCCTCAGTTCTTAATAAAATATGCCGTACGGAAGCAGTCTTGTCGTAATTCTTATAGTATTCCTGAATATCGGCTTCAGTCACCTGCATGGAGTCAGCCAGGAATTTGGTGATATATTCATTAATGAGCAGATTATTCCGCATATCTTCGCGTAAATCATTGAAATTAATATTGAGGTTACTCAGGTAATTGATAAACCGATCCTTACCGCCAACTTGAGCGTATTGGATTTCCAGAATGCTGTCAATTTTGGCGTCGCTGATGCTTAGCTTGGCGTCCTTAGCCGCCCGCAACAGGAGCTTCTTTTCAGCTAACGCTTTTGCATTTTCACGAAAAATAATACCCAGCTGCGGCATAGCCACTTCATTTAGTTTTTCAACACCATCGCCATAGGATACCTGAAAGGCTTTGAGGACATCAGCTACGGTAATGTCGAAGTATTTGGTTGCAACCAATGGCGCATTTTTATCAGGATCGAGAATGGGTAGTTTTGCTGCCAGACCTTTTGCTATTTGATATAGACTGGACTTTGGGTCGAGTTTTACGCTTTTCTCTTTAGTAGCACATGAAAAAAACAAACTCGCAGCTAAAAGAATTATAATGAATTTTTTCATGAATAACTCCAGTTTTTATTACAGTTCCAAATTACACTATAAATTAGATACAAATTGATAGAATTCATAGATTTTTATGCCAGTTAGAAAAAGTTTCCCGCAATAGAGGGTAAGGATGCTAAGGGTAAAATAGAATGCTAAATGCTGATTCTATATTCTTAGCCTCATTCCGCCGCAGGCGGATTATTTAGCGGTGATTTTCTGAGGATGGAAAATGTTCCTGGATAAATCGGAATGCTAATTTCTTATTGAGGACTCTGATGTGTCGCAATAATAGGTATGAAAATGCCGTAAACAACGTTAAAAAGTGGTGGATTGTTTTCAACTCTTGCGTTAAAAACATTGTATTTGATTGTTGAGCGTAGCGCTATTTAGTACCGCAACGGCGGTAAAATCCGCCGAAGGCGGATTATTGGCGTTTATTCGCCCCGACTGGTCGGGGTTCGCGGTCAAAATATATCCGTTTCATAATAGAAGCAGTTAATGGAAACCGGAGGCCGGGATTGGGAGAATATTGAAAATTGTAGATTGAAAGTTGATAATTAAAAATTTATGTGGTATTAGTATAAGTAATAGGTAAGGTATAGCAAAGAATGAAGCCTCTTCACCACGATTCACACAGAAGGAAGCCATAAGCTGTTAACATAACTTTAGCTCCGTTACTAGTCCCTTGTCCCTTTGTTTATCCGCGACATAAAAACAAATAGTCCCGCTCCGGTGGGATGTACTTCGTTCAATCTTTTTTTTTCTCTAAGGATTTTATTGGAAAAATTGGTCTATTAGCATTAGATTTAGATTGCTATTTGAGCTCTCGTAGCCCAATGGATAGGGCGCAGGTCTCCGGAACCTGAAATCCGGGTTCGATTCCCGGCGAGAGTACTAATCAATTAAAGATAATCAAAATGGTACCGCGTTGCGTACGCCTTTTTTATTCTTCTGCCATAAAGGGATAGCGATAATCTTTTGGTGGTACAAATGTCTCTTTAATAGCGCGTGGTGAAACCCAACGCAATAAATTCAACATGCTCCCAGCTTTGTCGTTTGTTCCCGAGGCTCTGCCACCACCAAAAGGTTGTTGTCCAACCACGGCGCTAGTAGGTTTATCATTAATGTAGAAATTGCCGGCTGCATGGAGAAGAGTACGCGATGCTAAGTCAATAGCCTGCCGGTCGCGAGCGAAAATCGAACCCGTTAAAGCGTAAGGCGAAGTCTGGTCACACATCTGCAAGGTCTCGAGATATTTATTATCATCATAAACATAAACCGTCAAGACCGGCCCGAAAATTTCCTCTTGCATCGTGCGGAACTGCGGGTTAGTGGTAAGAATGACAGTTGGCTCGATGAAATAACCACGGGAATCGTCATATTTACCACCAGCGATTATTTCGGCTTCGCTTGATTGGCGGGCGTATTCAATATAACTGGTGATGCTGTTGAAAGCGTTCTGGTCAATTACGGCATTCATAAAATTGCGGAAATCGCGGACATCGCCTATTTGAATTGTCTTAAGCGTGTCCAGCACTCTTTCTTTTAATGCTTTCCAGATTGAGGCGGGAATGTAAGCCCGCGATGCCGCGGAACATTTTTGCCCTTGATATTCAAATGCCCCACGCACGAGAGCGGCATTTAATTCATCTAAATCAGCACTGACATGGGCGAAAACGAAATCCTTACCACCGGTTTCTCCCACAATCCGCGGATAACCGCGATATATGGCAATATTTTCACCTATTAATCGCCACATGGTCTGAAATACGGCGGTGCTGCCAGTGAAATGAATTCCTGCCAGTTTGGGATTTACTAAAATATTCGGTCCAACATCCCGTCCTGAACCGGGGATGAAATTGATGACGCCATCGGGTAAACCCGCCTCCTGAAAGAGTCGCATTAGGTAATATGCAGCTAGTACCGCCGATGAAGCCGGTTTCCAGAGGACGGTATTGCCCATCATAGCCGGGGCAGTCGGCAGGTTGCCGGCTATTGAGGTGAAGTTGAAAGGAGTCACCGCGAAAATAAATCCTTCCAGCGGACGCTGTTCGATGCGATTCCATTGACCAGCAGGGGAGAAGGGCTGCTGTTCGTAGATTTGCTCCATGAATTTGACATTGAAATTATAAAAATCAATCAACTCGCAACCGGAATCTATCTCAGCCTGAAACACATTCTTGCTCTGATTCAGCATCGTAGCGGCATTGAGGGTCATTCGCCAGGGACCGCTCAAAAGAGCCGCCGTTTTTTTAAATATGCTCGCGCGTTGCCACCAGGGCATTGCCGACCATTCCTGCCAGGCTTTTTGTGATGCTGCAACCGCCATTTCGACTTCCTTCGGAGTTGCTTGATGGTAGGTTGCTAAAATATGTCGATGGTCGTGAGGCATAATGCACTGGGCAAGCTTGCCAGTTCGGACTTCTTTGCCTCCAATGATAAGGGGAATTTCGATTTGTTCGGATGCCATCTGTGCAAGTCGATTTTTAAGTGCCTGTCGCTCTGGTGTGCCCGGAGCATAACTCAAAATGGGTTCATTTGTTGGTTGCGGGAGAGTGAATTTGGCATTGCACATGGATAAATCTCCTATGTTTGTTATGGTTTGTTACTATTCACCGTATTCTTTTTTTTAGTTACGCACTTAAATTAATAAACCAATTGCAAAAAGGGTAGAGGAAAGATAGAAGAGGGGCGTAAAGACAGCAATGGCGGTAAAATCCGCCGAAGGCGGAACATTCGCTGCGCTGTCACTCAATTGTCGTTCGTCCCTATTAAAATCGGGACTGTCATTCAGTTGTCATTGATAATCGTTATTAATTTGTGTTCATTCGTGTCCATTCGTGGTTTCTTGTGCCAATTCGTGCAATTCGTGGTTACTCATCCCGCCTTAGCGGGATTTAGTCGTGCTTCGCTCATACCGCTGTAATATTCCCCTACCTAAAATGTCGAATTTATTTTTATATTATGTCCGATTTATGCGGCTAAAACTTACTTTAGTCTTTTGTCTGATTGTCAATGCATTGGCACAAATTGACCTGCAAAGGGTTCACATCGTCACGAATATTAATCAAGCGTCTTATGAACGAAGTAGTAACCAGATTGTAGCCGCTGGAGATGTAGTTCGTCTGGCGTTAGTTGTAGAGGCGCGGGTCGCTAATTTATATTCATCGCTTTATCTTTCACCGTATCGTAATCTGGTTATCGAAGGTGATACTATCGAAATAGAGCGCGTCGCAACCTGGCGAACTTTTACGAGCAATGAACCGGTTATTCGCTGGTATTTAATTTTGCCGGGTAAGTTGGACACCGTCTATTATAATCAGGGCAATCCGTTGGCGCCCTGGGCAGTGATTCCATATCGTGAAATTCCCATTACCTCCTGGAATGACCAGTGGGAAGTACTTTTATCTTCACTACCGGAATATGATAGCTATTTTCCTGGCACAGTCTGGCTCAAAGTTGCCGTCGCCTTTAAAGGGCAATATTGTGAGTCGCGTGGGATCGAAAGCCACTACAAATTGCCGGATGGCAAAGACTACGGTGGCTTGAGTCCACAAATCATGCGACTGACAGTCAAAGGGCATACTGGCAACGAATTTGTTAATTGTCTGATGGGATTGCGCAATCTTCCCTGCATTGCCAATGCCAATTCCTGGAACGGTTACTGGGTAGACCACCAAACCAAGTGCTGGATTGGGGGCAATTTCCATAGCTTTTGTCAATTGGCGGGGGAGATGGCGGGGCGTTCTCTTTTGAAATATTTCAATCAATTTCCGCTGCCAGCACTCAATGCTTATCAGTTGACCAATTACTGGGGGAAAATGGCTTATATAAACGGTGATGAATATCTTTTAGACAATAAGCAAGAAATTTTTCTAAGTGCCAATACTTTCGGTATTGGTGATTTTATCGTCAAGGGGCAAAACCAGGCGATTTTCTATCAAGATTTGAGTTCTCTGGGCAATTTCCCAAATCAGAAATTGGATGGCAATGACTTAGTTCTGGGTTGCTGGAACGGTGCGCTAAGCATCGCTCCACTTTTACCAACAATGGGCGATTCTCTCGTTTTAATCAAATGGCAAAAGCGCTGGTAAGATTTTCAGCCTGCGGCTAAAATCAATCACAATTGGGAAAGATAATGCAATTATTCAATGACAAGCACCTTGGCGCCGCGAATCTGGCGATTTTTTAATTCAGTTAGGGCGCGATTGGCTTCGTTGAGTGGATAGATTTCGACGGTGGGAATGATTGGAATTTGCGCTGCAAGTTGTAAGAAATACTGAACATCAGCGCGAGTTACATTAGCCACACTTTTTATTTCCTTTTCCAACCACAAATCACGAGCGTAATCAAGTTCCTGCAGTACATGCTGATCGTGCGATTCCTTGCGGATAGAATTAATAACCATTCGGCCGGCAGGGACTAAATTTTTCAAAGTCGCTACAATTGGTTTCCAGACGGGCGTGGTGTCGATTATAGCGTGTAGTTTTTCAGGCGATTCATCATCAAAATCACCTGCCCAGGTTGCTCCCAGACTCAAGGCGAAGTCACGCTCATATTGATTACGGGCAAAGACATAAATCTTGACATCGGGATAGCGAAACCGTACGAGTTTCAACACAAGATGCGCCGATGCTCCAAAACCACTCAAACCCAAATATTGCCCGGGTTTAAGATTGGCAAGCATAAGCGAACGGTATCCGATTGCGCCAGCACATAGAAGTGGTGCAGCCGTCACAAAATCAAGGTCGGTAGGGAGGGGATAGATAAAACTTTCCGGCGCGGTCATATATTCCGCATAGCCACCATTTACATCTCGACCAGTGGCTTTGAATTCGGCGCATAGATTTTCCAAGCCTGCTTTACAATAATTACATCTGCCGCAAGCAGAAAAAATCCAGGCGACACCGACGCGTGCCTCAATCGGAAAACGTTCTGCATTCGCGCCTCGTTGGACAACAGTGCCGACTACTTGGTGACCAAGTACAATCGGAAGAAATGCTGGCGAAGTTCTGCCTTCGATTTCGTCTAATTCAGTGTGACAGACCCCGCAGGCGGCAACTTTAATTAAGACCTCATCATTTTTAGGTACGGGCACGGGTAAATCGGTCATAACGAGCGGTTTGGGATTTTGCGCAAGCGGCTTGACTTTTGATAGGATCATAGCTTTCATAGCAACCTCGGATGAATTTCAAATAATTTAAATCAATATCACAAAAAGTAAATCAATGTAATCTCCATATTGAAAAAAAGAGTACAGTATCTCAGCAACTTTTGCTATATTAATACAGATAATGAATGTGTTTAGACAGATAGTAATAGTGATAATTATCGGAATAGTTCTGAAGGGCAGTGCACTTGCCCGTACTGTCTGTGATCACTCATCCCACTGTAGCCGTAAAACTGACATGACCCAAATTACGCGGAAACAACACAGTGCCGAGATGCCTAAGCCCACTCATAGCTGCCCCATGCAGAACAAATGTCGTTGCTTGGGGAATCATTCGACCAGTCCAATTATTGCTGTTCCGCAATTCAATATTTTGATGAATGAAGAATTTCAGGGTATATTCGAAGATATAAGCCTATACAACAATTTCATTAAGATACCCAAAGCACCTCCGCCGGATATTTGAAGTGATTTTATCTATTAAGAAATTTTAACAATAAACAAATTCAAATGGAGATGCTATGAAAAAGTACTATATTTTATTTGCCATCGTGATGTTTTTAATCGCCGGACTGGTCATTGCCCAAGAAAAAGCAACCACTACTCAAGAAACTAAAAAGGAAACCACTACTTGTGCGAAGCATGTCATGAAAGCCGATACGGCCAAAAATTGCTGCGAGCAAATGAGCAGCGAGAGTAGCGAAGATTGCCAGCACAAGTGCCAGGGCAAGGAAAAGATGAAAGAAGCAGAATGCTACCATCCGAAAGCCCACCATGGTAGTGGTGCAGCAACCAAGACTCAACCACCGGTGAAAGAACAACCTAAAGAGGCACCAAAAAGCAAATAAGTCGCGGTGAACTTACCGAAAAGGCGGAGTATTTTTTTAAATGCTCCGCCTTTTGTTTTCTAAGCGGTTATTATCTATTGGCAAGTTTGGAAATTTTTCTTTGCGAGATAACAATCAGTAATTAAATTAACTCCGCGTTTTTTGACGACGGGAATTGATAGTTAATCACTATTTCGAATGAGTAAATAGATTACTGCAAGTTCTACATTCGAATTAATTTTGGGCGATTAGCTCAGGTGGTTAGAGTACTTGCTTGACATGCAAGGGGTCACTGGTTCGAGTCCAGTATCGCCCACTAATTTTGGTGTGGAAGCCAGTTATTGGATGAGGTCAAATTGACTGAAAAATGCGAAAAGGAAACAAAATTTGGAACCCAATCGGCAGATTACGATAAATTTACCCAACGGGAAATCGGTTTCCGTTACTGCGGGAAAGACAATCGGGCAAATCGCCAACCTGGTTAACGAGAAATTTTCGCAGGAAGCAATTGCTGCCCGTTTTAATGGTAGGTTCGTTGATTTATCTGCCATCGTCGAGATGGATGGCGATCTTGAAATTATTACACCCGATGATCCTGCTGCCCATGAAATTTTACTGCACAGCACCTCGCATATCATGGCGCAAGCAGTAAAGCAACTTTATCCCCAGGCAAAGGTTACCATTGGTCCGGCTATCGAAAATCGTTTTTATTATGATTTTGACATTGAACCGGCGCTGACCGATGCGGATTTACCCAAAATCGAAGAGCGCATGCAGCAAATTATTGCGGCTGATATACCAATCACGCGCCGCGAAATCAATCGTACCGAAGCTATACAGCTATTTTCTAACATGGGTGAAACCTACAAACTCGAGTTGATTGAAGCCATTGCGCCGGACGAAGTGCTTTCCATCTACACTCAGGGTGATTTCACCGATTTATGTCGTGGTCCGCACGTGCCTTCGACTGGCAAAATCAAAGCCTTTAAATTGTTAAATGTAGCGGGAGCTTACTGGCGGGGCGACTCGCGTAATAAAATGCTAACCCGCGTTTACGGGACATCATTTGCCACGCCGCAAGAATTAAAGAAATATCTTAATTTTTTAGAGGAAGCCAAGCGGCGTGACCATCGGAAACTTGGCAAGGGTCTGGAATTGTTTGAAATCAATGACCAGGTTGGACCGGGGTTAGTTATTTGGTATCCGCGTGGCGCGACTTTACTCCAGATAATCAAGGATTACTGGATTAAAATGCACCTTGAGCGGGGGTATGAATTGGTGCAAAGCCCGCACATCGGTAAAGCGCAACTCTGGCAGACAAGCGGTCACCTCGATTTTTATAAGGAATCCATGTTTGATGCCATGGAAGTCGAGGGCGATAGCTATTACATCAAACCCATGAATTGCCCTTTCCATATCCAGATTTATAAAGCAAAAACCCGCAGTTATCGTGATTTACCGATTCGCTATGCGGAGCTGGGTACAGTCTATCGCTATGAATTATCGGGTGTTTTACATGGTTTGATGAGAGTGCGTGGCTTTACGCAGGATGATGCCCATATCGTCTGTACGCCTGAACAACTAGATAGTGAAATTGAGAATCTGGTAAAGTTTTCATTTGATTATCTGCAGACATTTGGGTTTAAAGATTTTGAGGTTTATGTGGCGACGCGTCCCAAAGAGAAATATGTCGGTGAGCCCGAAAAATGGCAGCAAGCCACCGAATCATTGCAGAAAGCCTTAAGTATTTTAGGAGTGGAGTATCATATTGATGAAGGTGGCGGCGCCTTTTACGGACCTAAAATTGATATTAAAATTCGCGATGCCCTGCAACGCTCATGGCAATGTACCACGATTCAGTTTGATTTTAACCTGCCGCAACGTTTTGCGATGGAGTACACTGATAGCGATGGCTTGCAGAAACAGCCTTATATGATTCACCGCGCGATTATGGGTTCACTCGAGCGCTTTGTAGGTGTGTTGCTGGAACATACGGTTGGCGATTTTCCGGTCTGGCTAGCGCCCGTTCAAGGCGTCGTTATTCCAATTACGAGCGCACAGAACGAAGTAGCGGACAAATTCTATCGTTATCTAAAAAGCAATGCGTTGCGAGTGGAAATTAATTGTAAAAACGAGACTGTGGGCGCTAAGATTCGTCAGGCAGAACTTATGAAGGTGCCATTTATGTTCGTAATTGGTGAGCGTGAAGCTGCGAACGAGCAGGTTTCAATTCGGCGTCGTAAAGGCGGCAATTTAGGAGTTTTTGACTGGGCAAACGCTCTAAAAATTATTAGACAGGAAATAGAATTGAATAAGGAGGACAAGTCATAGAAAAAAGTGTTAGAATCAACGACGAGATCCACAGCCAGACGGTGCGGTTGATTGGGGCGGATAATAAACAGGTAGGAATCGTGTCAATTCGGGAAGCATTAGCACTGGCAGAAGAAGCCGGCTTGGATTTAGTAGAAATTGCACCTACTGCTACGCCGCCCGTATGTAAAATCATGGATTTTGGTAAATATCGTTTTCAGCAACAGATGAAGGAACGCGAAAGTAAGAAAAAACAGCATGTAATTAAGATTAAAGAGGTACGCTTTCGCCCTCATATCAGTGAACACGATTTCGATATGAAAGTAAATGCCGCACGTCGCTTCCTCAAAGAAGGTTATAAAGTCAAAATCACCCTGATGTTTCGTGGAAGGGAGATGGCACATCAAGAAGCAGGTGTGGATTTAGTGAAAAAAATTATTGAGCAATTAGTGGATGCTGGTGCTCCCGAGAAAAATCCCATTCAGGAAGGGCGCACCATTGTGACCTATCTGACAGCAAAATAGGAGAAAGAATATGCCGAAAATGAAAACCCGAAGATCAGCAGCCAAACGTTTTAAAGTAACCGGTGCTGGTAAAATCAAACGTAATAAAGCTTATCATTCGCACATTTTAACCAAGAAATCACCGAAACGGAAACGTGCCTTAGATCAAACCGGTACCGTTGCTGCAGCTGATGTAAAACGTGTTAAAAAAATGATCTTAGAATAGGAGTGATCAGATGCCGAGAGCAAACAGTTCTGTTCCTCATCATAGGAAGCATCGCAAGTTAATAAAAGCCGCCAAGGGCTATCGAGCTTCGCGCAGTAAGCTATATGTCAATTCTAAGGATGCCATCGAAAAGGCGCTGCAGTACGCCTATCGTGACCGCCGCAACAAGAAGCGCGATTTCCGCGTCCTCTGGATTGCCCGCATTAAAGCCGCTGTTAATACTCATTCCTTGTCCTACACAAAATTTATTGGTGGATTGAAGAAGAAAGGAGTAATCCTCGACCGCAAGGCGCTGGCTGAAATAGCCGTCAAAGACCCGGCTGGATTTGCGCAACTGGTGGCTTTTATAAAGGCATAAGGCAATGCAGCTCGCTGAGCGTGTCGCTGAGATTCGGGCTGAACTGCGGGCGGATGTCGCCAACGTGCGGCTTGAACCTCAAGCAGTTGAGAATCTACGCATCAAGTATCTGGGCAAGAAAGGACTGATAGCTGCTCTTTTTAGCGCTTTAAGTGAAGTGCCCGCTGCCGAGAAACCACACTGTGGCAAACTCATTAATGAATTGAAAGTAGAAGCCGAGCAGTGTGTCAAGGATTTGAAGAATCGCCTTAGCGCAAGGCAAGCCACGCAGGAATTTTTCGATTACACTCTGCCCGGCGTTCCTCCTAAAATTGGTCATTTCCATCCTGTGACCCAGACGATTAATCAGGCTATTGCTATTTTTAAGGAAATGGGCTTCGATGTTCGCTTCGGACCAGAAGTCGAGACCGACTACTACAATTTTCAGGCATTAAATTTTCCCGCTGACCACCCCGCGCGGGATATGCAAGATACCTTTTTCGTCAACGAAAATATCTTGCTGAGAACGCACACCTCGCCAATTCAGATTCGTACGCTACTATCCGAAAAACCGCCCGTGCGGATTCTGGCTCCTGGTCGTGTCTATCGCAATGAAGCCATTAATCCGCGCAGCTATTGCGTTTTCCATCAAATTGAAGGCTTATATGTTGACCGCGGTGTGACCTTTAGCGAACTAAAGACGACTTTAGTTGTATTCGCTAAGCGCTTTTTCGGACAAGATGTCAAGATTCGTTTTCGCCCGAGTTTTTTCCCATTCACAGAGCCCAGTGCTGAAGTAGATGTCTCCTGCTTTATCTGCGGTGGTGCTGGTTGCCGCGTTTGTAAACAAAGCGGGTGGCTGGAAATTTTAGGTTGTGGTATGGTTGACCCTAATGTACTTAAGGAAGTTGGTCTTGACTCAGAAGAGTACACCGGCTATGCTTTTGGAATGGGAATGGATCGCATTAGTTTATTGAAATATGGTATCACGGACATCCGCCTCCTGTTCGATGGCGATGTCCGTTTTCTGGAACAATTTTAAGTTCGGCAGGCAGGCATGATTATTAATACCGGTTGGCTGAAAAAATATATTGATATTCCCTATAAAACCAGCGAATTAGCCGAGAAGCTTACTTTTAGCGGGCTGGAAACCAAGCCTATCCGATCCATTGATGCCCGACTACAAGCGGTGCGGGTTGCCGAAATTATAGATATCAGACCTCATCCGAATTCTAATCATCTTACGCTCTGTACCGTTACTACCGGCAATGAGCAAATAACAGTCGTATGCGGTGCGCCCAATATAAAAGTAGGGCAAAAAGTACCACTCGCGTTAGCCGGTACAACTTTACCGAGCGGTTTGACAATACAGAAAGTTCGCATCCGAGGCATCGAATCTGCCGGCATGTTATGCGCTGAAGATGAATTGGGGTTGTCAGACGACCATTCGGGCATAGTGGTTTTACCGGCCGATATACCTGTCGGTATCTCTCTCTCCGATTATCTTGAAAAGGCTGAACAGAGCTTAGAAGTAGAATTAACACCCAACCGACCTGATTGTGCATCGCATATTGGGGTTGCCCGCGAAGTAAGTCTTCTCACCGGCGGTGATTTAAAGATACCGGTCATTCATTTGAGAGAGAGCAATGAACCAACCGACCGCTATATTAAAGTGACTATTGCTGACCCTGAAGCCTGTCCGCGTTATGCGGCGCGCCTTGTCAAGAATGTGACAATTGGCCCGTCGCCCAATTGGTTGGTCGCAGCCCTTGATAGCATTGGATTACGTTCGATTAATAACGTGGTGGATGCTGCCAATTATGTGCTTATGGAGACAGGTCATCCCCTGCATACTTTCGACTATGCGCAGATTCGTGGGCAGCAGATTATCGTACGCAAAGCCCAACCGGATGAAATTGTCACTACTTTAGATGGAGTTGAGCGGCGACTTTGTCCGGACATTCTTTTGATTTGCGATGCTGAGCGACCGGTGGCAATTGCTGGAATAATGGGCTTAGCGAATAGTGAAATTAATGCGGAAACGCGTGATGTCTTGATAGAAAGTGCTTACTTTCAACCTCAGACAATCCGCAAAGGTTCGAAGTTTTTGGGTTTGCAGACGGATGCCTCCTATCGTTTTGAACGCGGTGCCGATATTGAAGGCTTGATTTATGCGCTGAATCGTGCGGCTGATCTTATTGTGACTGTCGCAGGTGGTGAAATTTGTGAAGGAATCGTCGATGCATACCCTCGTTCCTATCAACCTTCACGAGTGCGGATACGCTTTGCGAAAATTGATGCTTTGATCGGTACTCACTATGAACACCAAAGAGTCGTCTGGTTGCTGAAAAAATTAGGCTGTCATATCCTGAACCAGGATGGTGAATCGGTAACAGTCATGCCACCTTCCTGGCGCCTGGACTTAGAGCGCGAAGTTGATTTCATCGAAGAAGTTCTGCGAATTAACGGCATGAATGCCGTGCCGTTGACCCCAAAATTGCCCGTCCATCCGATGATCACTACCAACCAGCGCTATGAGCAAATTGAAAAGTTGCGCAATCTTATGGTAGCCTGTGGCTATTATGAGCATTTTAGCAATTCTTTAGTCAGTGCCGATGATACTCAATTTACTCTCAGGCCGGTTACGGCGGTGAAGCTGCGCAACCCGCTTAGCCAGGAGATGGCTTATTTAAGGACTGCCGTCGTGCCGGGTTTAATTGCTGCTGCCAAGCGTAACATCAATCGACGCCAGACAAACCTACAGCTTTTCGAACTGGGCTATATCCAGGAGGCGGACGATGCAGCGGAAACTATGGCGCGAGAATATTTACATCTGGGTGTTGTAGTATGTGGACTCTGGGAGGAGCAACACTGGTCGCATCCAGCGCGCAAAGCCGATTTCTTTACGCTAAAAGGGCTACTGGAAGAAATTGGACATTGCTTTGGTATCCGCGCAATCACTTTCCAGGAAACAGAACATGCTTTAATGCAAAATTCAGTCACGGCAACGGTTGAAGGAGAACTGATTGCCTGGTTAGGACAGGTGGAGCCTCATTATCAGCAGCAGAAATGGGACATCGAACAGCCAATCTGGGTGATGGAAGTGGATGCGGAAGTACTTCTGCGACATGCTCAGTTTGCTACTCGCTTTCAAGAATTGCCGGTTTATCCGTCCGTCGAGCGCGACATTTCCATTGTTGTGGAGCGTGACTTACCAGTAGCGATAGTTGCTGCCAAAATTGGTCAACAGGGTGGTAATTTGCTGCGAAAAATCAAATTTTATGACCTCTACAGTGGAAAAAATATTGACAATGACAAAAAAAGTCTTACATTTAACCTGGTATTTCAAGCGAGCGAGCGTACTTTGCAGGACGTAGAGGTGGATCAAATCATGCAAAATATTATTGATGTCCTGAAAAATGAATTAGGAGCACGGTTACGCTGAGGATTTATGGCGACTATTTACCAGTTAAATCAATTAGAAGAGAAAATTCAGAGTCTATTGGTAATACTTAACAAATTGCGGGAAGAGAATCAGCGCCTGAAAACCGAGCTTAAAGAAGGGGCATCTGTGGAGGTCATGTTAGACTCAAAAAAAAGACAGGAGCTAAGAAGCAAAATCGAAGGATTACTGGAAATTTTAAAGGACTTTTAGAGTAAAAGCGCTCTAACCTTTGTTATTTGAAAACTAAAAAATGTAATGAAAAGATGGAAGAATTAAACGATAACTTAGTCCGGGTCAACATTTTTGGCCAGGAATATACGGTCAAATCCAAGGCTGACCGGGCTTATGTCATCCAAGTCGCTAACTATGTCAATAACAAGATGGAAGAGGTGGATAATGCCCTGCATTCAGTGCAATCTCCTCTTAAAGTTGCCATTCTTGCTGCTATGAATATAACCGATGAGCTATTCAGCTGTCAACAGGAGAAAAATGAAATTGTTAGCTCTGTCGAGGAAAAAGCTGAATTTCTGATTGAAATTATTGATGATAATCTGAAAGAATAGCCCTAATCTCCATCTTTTTTTACACCAGCTGGTGACTCTACGCATTCGACTGGTTAGAGCGTCGATTGACCAATAGCGTAGAGTCTGAACCTTGTTAAATAAGGAGAAGAGAAAGATGATATGGATTTATATTCTACTGGTGCTCGGAGGAGGAATAGTTGGAGCCGGGACTGCCCTTTTCGTTTATATCCAGAAATTAAAAAGAACCCATGCAACACTCTCGGAATTAATCGCCGAATCTAAGAAAGAAGCCGAGGATATCAAACGCGAAGCCCGGCTGGAAGCCAAAGACGAAGCCATTCGCATTAAACAGCGGGCGGAAGAAGAAGCGCACAATAAAATGCGCGAAGTCCGTGAGTTTGAGAAAAAATTATCCAAACGCGAGTTCTATCTGGAACGCAAAATGGAACTCGCCGATAAGAAAATTGAAGAGCTGGATAAACGTGAAGAAGAAATTAAAAGACATGCTGAGCATCTCACTCGCAAAGAATCTGAACTTCAGGAACTAATAGCTAAACAGACCGAACGGCTGGAACGGATTGCTGGTATGTCTCGTCAGGAAGCCGAAGAAATCCTGATGAATAACCTGATGGAAAAAGCCAAGGAAAATGTCAATAAAAAGGTGAAAGAAATTCGCGATAATGCTATCGCTGAAGCCAACCGTGAAGCGAAAAAAATCATCGTCTCTGCTATTCAACGGTCAGCGGCTGACCATACGGCTGAAACCACCGTCTCAGTGGTCAATCTGCCGAATGATAATATGAAAGGGCGCATCATCGGTCGGGAAGGGCGCAATATTCGCCATTTTGAATCGCTGACTGGCGTCGAAATTATCATTGATGATACACCCGAAGCGGTAGTACTTTCCGGGTTTGACCCGATTCGGCGCGAAATCGCCCGCATTGCCCTCGAGAAATTAATTGTTGACGGCCGTATACATCCCGCTCGCATCGAGGAAATGATTGAAAAGGCTACCAAGGAAGTAGATGAAGAAATTTTGCGTGCCGCTGAAGAAGCCATCGACGAACTGGGCTTATCGCAATTTCAACCCGAAATGCTCAAAATGATTGGCAAATTGCGCTACCGTACTTCCTATGGACAGAATGTCTTGAAGCATTCTATCGAAGTCGCCTGGCTCTCAGGTCTGATGGCTGCCGAACTTGGTTTAAATGGTGAAATTGCCAAACGTGCTGGTCTATTGCACGATATTGGAAAAGCCGTCGATCGCAATGTTAGTGGCACCCACGCTCTGATTGGCGCCGATATTGCCAAGAAATTCCGTGAGAATAATATTGTCATTAATGCCATCGCCTCTCATCATGAGGAGGTCGAAATTGCTCATCCTATTTCTGCCCTGGTGCAGGCTGCCGACCAGATTAGCGGTTCACGGCGCGGTGCTCGTGGAGATACGCTGGAAAATTATATTCAGCGCCTTGAAAAATTGGAAGCAATTGCTAATTCCTTCAGCGGAGTTGCGAAAACATATGCTATTCAAGCCGGTCGCGAAGTGCGCGTAATCGTCGAGAATGAAGTTGTCAGTGATTCAGATGCTGACAGTTTGGCTGATGAAATTGCATTAAAGATTCAAAACGAGTTAAATTATCCGGGTCAGGTGAAAGTGGTTGTTGTGCGTGAACATCGCAGTGTGAGTTACGCTAAATGAGTGCCAAAATTATTGACGGTCAAGCAATTGCAGAGCATGTCAAACAAGAACTGCGCGAGCGTATTTCTATTCTCCAGCAAAAGGGAATAGTCCCTGGGTTGGCGGCAGTTTTGATAGGCGATGATCCTGCTTCGCAGGTTTATGTTGCGATGAAAGCCAAAGCCTTTGCCGCTCTCGGTCTATTCTCGGAAACTTTTCGGTTACCTGTGACGGTTGACCTTGCTGAAGTGTTAGCATTAATTGACCAACTGAATAGCGATAATCGTTTTCACGGCATTCTCGTACAGTTGCCCTTACCGGAACATCTGGATAGTGACCGGATTATAGCGCAGATCGATCCTCAGAAAGATGCCGACGGTTTGCATCCTATGAATATGGGACGCATGTTGTTGGGAATGGAAGCGCCATTGCCCTGTACGCCACATGGTATTTTGATGTTATTGAAATACTCTGAAATTGAAACGGTGGGAAAACATGTTGTCGTTCTTGGACGCAGTAATATCGTCGGCAAACCGATTGCCAATTTGCTTTTCCAGAAATGCAACCCGGGCAATGCCACCGTTACTATTTGCCATACTCGCACTACCAATTTGCAGTATCTGACTCGTCAAGCTGATATCCTGATTGCTGCAATCGGACGTCCTGAATTTGTGCGCGGTGATTTTATTAAAGATGGTACCGTAGTCATTGATGTAGGTGTGAATCGAGTGACAGCACCCGAGACAGCTCGCGGCTACCGCTTAGTTGGTGATGTGAAATTCGATGAAGTTGCCCCTAAAGCTGCCGCCATTACACCGGTCCCCGGCGGTGTTGGCCCCATGACCATTGCAATGCTGATTTATAATACGGTATTTTTAGCCGAAAAGGCACTACAAACTTAATAACTCAGGGAGGGAATATGAATATCACTGAGATTTTACGACGCATTGAATTGACACACGGTCTGACAGATACCGAACTGGAAGCCCTGGCACAACTCTTTCATGCCAAGCATGTTAAGAAAGATCAGATAATTTTCCGTGAAGGTGATCCCAGTGAGGATTTGTACATCATCGACCGCGGTCGGGTTGGCATCCATATTTACAGCGTTTCTAAGCCTGGTACTACCGAAAAAATCGCAACTCTGCGCGATAGAGATATTTTCGGTGAGTTCTCAATGATTGATGGTTCAACGCGTTCGGCTACGGTCATCGCTGAGGAGGATACCGATTTAATATTTGTTGACCACCTCGCATTTCACCGCTTTCTTGATGCTAATGAGCATGTTGGTTATGTTATTTTTCGCAATTTAGCCAAAATATTGACCGCCAAACTCCGCAAAACCGATTTGGAAATGCGCAACGCTATTCTTTGAGGCGATAATAATGACAGACAAAGCGAACATTATCCAGCTTATCAAATCGAGACGCTCGATTCGCCAGTTCCAGCAACGACCTATTCCAACTGAGGTTTTGATAGATTGTGTGGACTGTGCGCGCCTGGCGCCTTCTGCGATGAATCTTCAACCACTCGAATATATGCTTGTCACAGCGCCCGAACTGGTCGAGCGTGTATTTCCGCATTTAGCCTGGGCGGGTTATATTAGACCGTACGGCAATCCCGAGCCGGGCAATCTTCCAGTCGCATATTTAATTGTCTTAATTAATAAAAACCGCATAAAATCGCGTTATGCTAATGATGTTGGGGCAGCGGTGGAGAATTTTATCCTCGCTGCCTGGTCGTTTGGTATCGGGACATGCTGGATAGGTACCATCGAGCGCACTCAATTGCGCCAGCTGCTGGCGATTCCCGAAGATTTCGAAGTTGACTCAGTCATAGCCTGCGGTTATCCAGCTGAATCGCCCGTGCTCGAGGAAAAAGACGACGATGTCCGTTACTGGAAAGATGAAGGAAGGGTTTTTCATGTACCCAAACGTCCTCTCAAGAGCGTTTTGCATATCAATAAATGGTAATATATTGAGGTAGAAATGCATCCAGAACTATTGCATATTGGTCCGCTCACGATTTACACTTACGGTCTAATGATGGCGACCGGTTTTTTAGTTAGCTATTTAATTCTGCAGCATGAATTGAAGAAACGCGGTGAGTCACCGGATTTAGCGAGTAATATTGTCTTTTGGGCGGCGATTGGTGGAATCTTAGGTGCGAAAATATTTTTCATCATTGATTACTGGTCAGAATTTGTGGCTGATCCCGTCGGGATGATTTTTTCGGGTTCAGGGTTAGTTTTTCATGGTGGACTGATTGGAGGCACGCTGGCTGTTATTTTACTTTTGCGACACTCTAAAAAGAAAGTTGGTCCTTATGCTGATCTCATTGCGCCATTGTTGTTAATTGGCCAGGGATTTGGCAGAATCGGCTGCTTTTTCGCTGGTTGCTGTCATGGTAAAGCTTGCACATTGCCGTGGGCTGTGACCTTTCCCTATGCTTCACCACCCGCGGATTATCCCGTGCATCCCACGCAACTTTATGAAGCCTCCTACAACTTCATTATTTACTTTGTCATTGTCAAATTTATTCGTCCACGTTTAAAAAGGAACTGGATGACCTTTGCGGTTTATTTGTTATTCGCGGGCGGTGAACGCTTCTTAATTGAATTCATTCGGGTCAATCCGCGCATTGCCCTGGGGCTGACCTCCGCTCAATTCACCTCTTTAGGCTTGTTTATTACCGGTCTGGTAATGTTGCTTTGGCTGAGGCCTACTCCTGATTCTCATTCAAGGAAATAATTAGGGTACATTTCAGACTTTCACGTCCTGAAATGGTTACCACCTTTTGGGTTCCAGTAACACCCCTGTTCAAGAACAAATATCGTATTGAATCCATTCGTTTGCCAGGATTAGATTGCAAATCGGTTGGTTATCATTTCGTTTCCCCATCGTAACAAACGACCATCAATGTTTGTCTGTAAAAAAAACCGCCTAAAGCATGGAGCTTTAGGCGGCCGCAGCCCTTGGGGGGCTACTAAGGAAGGAGGGAAATCAATAAAAATTAGCGCGATTATCTATAATCTTGGCATTTTGCTTCAGTTCAGAGAGCCAGTTAGCATAAGCCATGTTTTTCTTCTTCATCAATAGGCGTTGACGAATTGCTTCTTTTTCGACTTTGTAGTCCTCGGAATTAAGCGGTGTGCGTTGAATCAGTTTAATGATGACGAAACGCGTGCTAATTTGAATGGGCTGAGAAATCTGTTCCGGTTTCAAACCTAATATAGTGCCGACAACAGCATTAGAATAAGAGAAGCCACGCAGCGGCACGTTGAGCGAATGGTTGGAATAATTTTCCAATTGTAATTCGGGATATTTTTGTAGTACTGTCTCGAGTTTTCCGCTCTGTTTGATCTGGTCGTATATAGCTGCAGCGATTTCTTTGAGTTTGTCAGTACGTTTTTCATTGAGGATAATGTTATACAACTGACGGTCAACTTCACTAAGCGGACGATAAAATTCTGGCGTAATTTTACTTAATCGAAAGATATAAAAGGCATTGTCGGTACTGATTAATTCGGAAATTGTGCCGACTGGCTTATCTGAAAATGCCAGGCGATTTGCCGAGGGTAAATAGCCGAGTCCGGGAATAGTACGTTCGTTCTCCGCAAAGGGTGAGGTTTTTTGAATGACGAGCCGATGTGAATCAGCCGCAGCTTCAAAACCAATATCATTTGCATCAATGACGAAAAGATTGGCTTGCGAGCGGAGGGTTTCGATGGTGTCGGGAGTAGGTTTAATTTTAAGTAAAATATGCCGCGCTTTAATCTGAATTTGACCGTTCTGGACACGGCGATCTTCGACTTTGATTAGGTGATAGCCATACTGTGTCAGGACAGGATTGGAAAGTTGTCCTTTCCTGAGTGCAAAAGCTGCTTTTTCAAAGGCTTCGACCATTTGTCCTTTGCCAAACCAGCCTAAGTCCCCGCCATTGCGACTGCCACTGGGGTCTTCGGTGAACTCGGTAGCAATAGTCTCAAAGGATTCGCCATTGCGGATACGGTCACGCAAGGAGAGTATCTGTTGATACACTGCCTGAGTGTCTGCCTTCGTCGGTCGTAAATCAAACTTGACATATTCTAGTTCGCGACTTTCAGGCACTAAGAACCTTTTTTTATTCTCATTGTAATATTTCTTAATCTCGTCGTTTGTGACCGGGATGGAATCTTTCAAGACCAACGAAAAAGGAATGACTAAAGTCTGAAAATCGAAAGTAACTTTGTTGTTGATGTATTCGTTTTCGATTTCACTTTCCGAGACCATTGGCAAATTATCAAACAGATAGCGAATTTTTTCATAAGGTAACATGCTTCTGACATACTCTTCCACTGGTTGCCATTCATCACCTTGTGGATTATTCAACGCATTGAGATATTTCTGATAATCAAATTGGCCATTAGTCTGGAATGCCTCATGCTGAATAAGGAATTGAGGTGGATAATTGACCAGAGTCTGATATATTTCGTTATCGCTGATCTTCAAACCGAGTTTCTTGATTTCTTTAGCCATGAGTGTTTCGGTAATAAAGGACTGCCAGACATCTTCGGAAATGCGATCCATTTCCATATCGCTGACTTCCTGATTATTCTGACGATATTGCTCTAATTGGTCTTGAATCATGCGCGAATACTGCGCCGCTTCTAACTTTTTACCGTTAACCATACCGGCGGCATCTTTCAAACGCCCTTTTTGTGAGAAAATATCCAGAATATCAGCACCACCGACCAGTCCACCGACCGTCATACTGGCAAGAAATAATATCAGCAGTGTCCAGAGGATGATATGCGTTTTGTCGCGCAATCTTTGCATAAGTGCCATAACTTACAGTGACCTCCTAATTTCGTAATTTAAATAGCCTCAAAAGGTTTGTAAATATACGCATTCTCATGAGTAGAAACAAAAGTTTATTGACACCGCATTTCAGGATAATGCTATTTCATGGTGATTATCAATATCAATAAAAAAAAACTGAGTATGGTACAAATTGCTAAATAACAGGATTTTTGACCATTTTCCACGAACCTATTGATGTTAAAGCGACGCAGTACAATTAGACTGTTGTTTAATCGCAGCGGCGACACTAATTTTTTATTTATGCAATATCGTTTGTGTGTCATAATTCCCGCCTACCAAGTCGAGCAATATATAGCTGAGTTGCTTAATCGCACTATGGCAATAGCGCCCGAATTAACCATAATTATCATTGATGACGGTTCAACCGACCATACCAGCCAGATTCTTACGCAATTTCCTCAAATAATTACTATTCATCACCCAGAAAAGCAAGGTAAGGATAAAGCAATCAGAACAGGTATGCAAGCTGCTCTACAGCGGGGCTTTACCCATGCGATCCTAATGGATGCGGATTTACAGCATGTTCCGGAATGTATACCGGATTTCCGTGAGGCAATCGAGACATCAGATGTTGATCTAGTGCTTGGCAGACGCACTTTCAAATTCGGCGTCATGCCTTTTCATCGTATTCTTTCGAATACCATTACTTCTTTGATAATTTCCCTGCGAACCAATCGTCGTGTGCACGATAGTCAATGTGGCTATCGCTTAATCAATTTGAGAAAAATTGAGGTATTGAAAGTACAAGCGTGCGGTTTTCAATACGAAAGTGAAGTGTTAATAAAAGCTCTTTTGCAGGGATATGACTACTGTGAAATTCCTGTCCCGACGGTCTATAACGATTCACCCAGTTCAATTGATAATTTTTGGGACACTTTCCGTTTTGTCGCTTTGATAATTCGCAGTTACAAGTGGTGAAAATTTGGGTGCTTGATTAATTTCGCGTAATTTAGCAGCCGATTTTTATTAATGGCCAGAAAGGAATGATAAGTGGCAGAGATACTAAAGATTATTGCAATAACATTTATTCCGACGCTCGAGTTGCGGGCTTCTATTCCTTACGGTATTTTCGGGACAAATCTTTCATGGTTGGTGGTATTTGGCGTCAGTCTGATTGCCAATATTGTCGTCGGGATAATTGTTTATTTGTTGATGGACTTCATTATCAAAGTGTTGACGAAAGTGACGTTGGTGCGGCGTTGGTGGGAGAACTATGTTCAAAATACCAGACGAAAAATTGAAAAAGGGGTTGAAAAATACGGGGAATGGGCAGTAGCAATATTTATTGGGATACCGTTGCCGGGCTCAGGCGTTTATACCGGCGCCCTGGCATCTTATTTAATTGGTTTGAAATTCAAAAAATTCATTATTGCGAATATAGTCGGCGTTATCATTGCTGGTATCATTGTCACGGCTGTTTGCTTAACAGGTAGCAGTGCTCTGGGAATATTTATTAAAAAACCTATGTCATTCTAATTGATAAATCGCTGCAGGAGTGATAAATTTTGACCGCTTTTTTTACGGGGCGTAGCGCAGTCCGGTTCAGCGCGCTTGGTTCGGGACCAAGAGGTCCCCGGTTCAAATCCGGGCGCCCCGACGAGGATGGCTTTTTCGGTTTATATCATATACAGTGTATCCAAGAATAAATATTACATCGAGCAGACTCAAGGTTTGACTAATCGCTTGAGTGAGCATAATGCAGGCGAATCGAAAGCCAAAAATTATTAAATCCTAAATCAATGCACTGATGATTGATTGAGATGGATAATTTTATTTATGTTGTGAGCGATTTTATATTTTGTACGCCCGGGAGGATTCGAACCCCCAACATTCAGGTCCGTAGCCTGACGGTCTATCCAGTTGGCCTACGGGCGCATCGCTTTTGAAAAAGCGCAATAATTTATAGCAATTAATTGATTATTTCCAAAAAAAAATCTCATTCCAGAGACTGATTTTTATTAGTCCTAATTAACAGCCTCAAAAACAATTTCCCCATTTACTATTGTCAGTGCTACAGAGTTATCATCGTTCAGCACAACCATATCAGCAATACAACCCGGTGCGATTTTGCCATAATCGTTCATCCGCAGCACACGGGCGGGATTGATGGTGATGGTATCAATTGCCTGATTAAGTGGACAGTGCGTAAACTTCTGAAAGCGGAGCGCGATTTGGCTGACAGGCAATGCGGTGCCAATCAAAGTGCCATCGTCGTAACGCGCGCTACCTTCCTGGGCAATATACTCGCGACCATTATAGCGGTATTTTCCGTCAGGCAAACCCATGGCTTGAATGCCGTCAGAAATGCACACACAGCGTTCAGGTCCGAGATTTCTGAAAAGGAAATTGACTATAGCAGGATGTAAATGAACACCGTCACTGATAATTTGGGCGGTGACCTGCGGTGCTTCGAAAATAGCGGCTATAGGTCCTGGTTCACGATGATGTAACCCTGGCATGGCATTGCAAATATGGGTCACATGTGTAATGCCCGCCTCAATACCTGCTTTAGCCTGTTCATAGCTGGCATTAGTATGCCCCAGAGAAGCAACCACATTATATTCGCAAAGTTTTTTAATGACCGCTAAATTACCTTCCAATTCGGGCGCTAAAGTCATCATCTTGAGATGTCCTTCAGTCAATTCCATGATTTCATCGAGTTGCGCAAGGGAGGGAGAACTAATGGCAGTTGAAGCAATTCCACCTCGTTTTTGAGGATTGATAAAAGGTCCTTCGAGGTGAATACCTAAAATTTTAGCGCTGTTGGTAGAATGATTGATAAAACGTGCGATGAGGCGTAAATGGGCATTTTCTATTTCGGGTTTGATGACCGTCGTGGCTAAAAAGCCAGTTATGCCAAAGCGCACAAGTGTACGGGCGATCCGGGCTAAAGCTTCTTCGTTTGCGTCCAGGACATCGGAGCCACCCGCACCCTGAATATGGACATCACAAAAGCCCGGTGCGAGAGTTTTACCATCAAGAGGCACGACTTTATATCCTGGTTGAATGGGTAATTTGCCGAGTGCCCTGATACGACCCTGCTCGATTAATACATCAGTGAGAACTGTCTGCTCATAAGTATATAGGCGAGAATTAGTGAGAAGCAGTGGTTGCATTTCAATAAGCCTCTTTAAGTAATTCATCAATTCTTAGAAATTTATAGCCGCGTTGCTGGAGATAATCCACCAGTTCCGCGAGGCGATAATAAAATTTATCGGTTCGTTCAGGATGAGTGCCTATATGGAGCAGCAATAAAAAACCGTTAAGACCGTCGGAATGGTTCTGCTCATATTCGATGATGCTCTGCCAAATTCGTTCAGACGAGCGATAATTTTGCTGAGAAGGAATCGTATAATCAGCGTTCGATAATGTGCCAGGCGTAAAATTAACAAGCACCAATCCCCAGCTTTTCGCCCAGGTAGCAATGGAGTCATTGTACCATTCGAATGGTGGCATGAACAAGCGCGCCTGTTCTTTTTTAATACCGAATTTGGCCATCTCTAGGTAATTGGCTTCCAAATCCTGAATGAATTCAGCTTTGTTGACTAATAGTGAATCGCGCTTTCCCCAGCTGCAATAGAGTAAATGTTTATCTGAATGAGCACCTAAATAATGCCCGTCACGCACCAGTTGCTTAATTAATTTTTTATTTTTGGGATTGCGATAAAAATCGCCGGTAAAGAAAAAGCTGGCAGGAATATGCTTGCTTTTTAGGGTGTTGCGAATAGGCCTACCGCCATCACTGAAATCGCCGCCGGTGAAAACCAGCGCCAGCTGCCGCTGCTGGGTATTACCGCGAATTACCCCGCCATGCGAGTATTGATATTTGAAGAGAGGCGTTTGAGCGAAGGCGATAGAGGTAGTCAATATTAGAAAGGCTTCTATAAATTTGATGTTAGTTTTCATCACAGCGACCTTTTCTCATTGACGGCGCAATTTAAAATTATTTCGTCCACAAAGAAACTATTTTCCCAAAAAAATTTATCTGCAATGCAACTTTTTGATGAGAAATGTGTCTAATATATGGTTTTTTTAGCAATCCCCTCTCTCATAGATTCTTCCTCCTCAAGGTCTGCGGCAGCAGACCTTTTTTATTTATTGCCTTTTGCTAAATTAACATGTGCATATGGAATCAGACATGTCTTTCGATTTAAAGCCGCATCGCTTAAGCGGTACTATTCAACATTATGCCTGGGGTGCGAAAGGTGAGCAAGCCTTAATCGCTCGTCTTCTTAAAATTACTCCCGAAAACGATAAGCCATACGCCGAACTCTGGATTGGAGCTCATCCTAAAGCACCCAGTCATCTCATTTATCAAGGCAAGTCCTATTCTTTGGATACAATACTTTCAAAATATCCCCGACTGGTTTTAGGTGAAGAAGTCGTCGATAAATTCGGTATAACGCTGCCATTCTTGCTTAAAATTTTATCTGCGCAGGAACCGCTTTCTATCCAGGTGCATCCTGATAAACAGCAGGCGCGCCTATTGAATCAATACGACCCGCAAAATTATCCTGATTCAAATCATAAACCTGAAATTGCTCTGGTCCTGGACGAATTAGAATGCCTGGCAGGTTTCCGACCTGCCAACGAATTAAGAATGCTACTATCAGATTACCCAGCAATTGCATCGGTTCTGAGCGGTCACGAGTTTATCGACATTTCTGATGACCGTCAATTTGTGCGTGAATTGTGGCAGCACAGTCTTACGACTTTTCAAAACCAGCCGCTAATAATTGATCAAACACTTAAAGACCTTGCCCGACAGCAGAATAATGATTCGGCAATAGACGATGCGAATGTTCAATTCTTTTTGCAGATGCAGCGGCAAGGTCACGCGCCCGATTTTGGTTTATTGCTGATTCTTTTCCTGCAATACTGGCACTTGTATAAAAGCGATGCATTGTTTATCCCAGCTGGCGTGTTACACGCATATATTCGCGGTAATATCGTCGAGTGTATGACTAATTCGGATAATGTCATTAGGGCGGGATTGACCACCAAGTTCAAGGATTACCAGGCACTGGCAACAGTAACCAATCCTGAGGCACAACCAAGTATAGTATTGCCCCGAATTCACAACGGAAAGAAGACTTACCAGATCGCTGCTGAAGAATTTCGCCTGGCAGAAATCGAACTCAATGAAAAAAAGTACTTGACCATTAATAGGGGAGAGGTGCGGATTATTTTAGTACTCGAAGGCGAAATCAGAATTAGCTGGGCAGGCGGTGAGGAACTCTATACCAGCGGCGAAAGCATTTTATTGCCTGCTGCTCTTGATAAAGTAAAAATTTCCACCAAGCACTCTGCACGCTTCTGTATGGTGGAAGTAGAAGGAAATTAGATAAAATACGTTTTATTTGATGAACATGGTCGTCCTCTTTGAGTCCAGCCTTTATTTTGTATATCGTGGTAATGAAGTCGCCGCTCTGGGTCGGTAGAAATACCAATATAATAGTGGTTTAGCCGCTCTGGATATAGAATGTAAAGATAATATTTTTCGAAGCAAGTGATGCTCTGGAGGAGGGACTCGAACCCCCATCCTAGTGGTTAACAGCCACCCGCTCCACCATTGAGCTACTCCAGAATAACGTTCCAAAAAGCGGTGTTAATTTAATTCATTATATCGAGATTGTCAATCACTGAAATTGATTTCGGCGAACTTTTTGCGCAATTTCATATATGTTTCCTTGAGACCTTCACTCAGTACTTTAGTATGACCCAGTACCGGCATAAAGTTAGTGTCGCCCTGCCAGCGCGGTACAATATGCCAATGGAGATGGTCTTTGATGCCAGCACCAGCGACGGCGCCAAGGTTCAAGCCGATGTTAAATCCCTCGGCATTGATAGTTTCGCGAAGGATGGCGACCGATTTATCCAGCAGCCCGAAAATTTCAATACGCGTATCTGTGTCCAGATCGCTGATTTCGCTGGTATGTTGATAAGGCGCAATCATCAGGTGTCCGTTATTATAGGGATAGAAGTTCATAATAACGAAGGAATATTTCCCGCGATAGAGAATAAGGCGATCGACATCATTTTGCTCTTTTGGGTAATTGCAGAGAAAGCAGCCTTCCTCTTTGGGATTGGTGATATATTCGATGCGCCAAGGTGCCCAGAGTTTATTAAAAGTCATTGCTTATTCTTCACTCTTTTGCTTTTTAGCGGCTTCGACGATCTTGTCCTGCAATTCCTTGGGCATTTGCTCGTAATGCGAGAAACTCTGGCGGTGCATACCGCGTCCCTGAGTCATCGAGCGTAGGGCGGTACTATAGCGGTACAGTTCGGCAAGCGGCACTTTAGCAGTAATCTTCTGGAAAGTGCCTTCTGCTTCCATGCCCTGGATTTTGCCGCGCCGCACATTTATATCGCCAATTACATCACCCATGAATTCTTCCGGCACAATGACCTCCAGGTTATAAATTGGCTCCAGCAGAACGGGATTGGCAGCTAAAAAGGCTTCTTTGAAGGCGCCCTTGCCGGCAATTTGAAAGGCGATATCCTTGGAATCTACCGGATGCATCTTGCCATCATAAAAGACCGCCTTGACATCGGTGACAGTATATCCGGCTAAAATGCCCTCTTCGGCTGCCGAACGAACACCTTTTTCAACGGAAGGCACAAAGACGCGGTCGACATTTTGACCAACTAAGGTATTAGTGAATTCCAAGCCGCTGCCCGGTTGCCCGGGTTCGACATACATCCACACCTCGGCAAACTGTCCGGCACCGCCAGTTTGTTTTTTATGCCGAAATTTGGAATCACCCCGCTTCCTGATGGTTTCGCGATATGGTATACGCGGTGGCAGCTGGTCAACTTCTACATTGAATTTCTGTTTGAGTCGTTCGAGAATAATGGTTAGATGGAGTTCGCCCTGACCGGAAAGTATAGTCTGCTTTAATTCCGGGTCGTAATGCCATGACATCGTGGGATCTTCGCCTGCTAAGGTCTGTAAACCATTGCTGATTTTTTCTTCATCGCCACGTGATCGCGGCGTAATGGCAATCTGGATGACCGGCTCAGGGAATTTGATGCGTGGGTATTCAATTGGCGCTTTGGCATCGCAAAGCGTGTCGGTAGTGTGAGTATATTTTAGTTTTACGACCGTTCCTAAGTCACCAACATGCAAATGAGCCACCTCCTGCTTGTCGCGACCATTGACAACATAGATTTGCCCCATGCGCTCAGTTCTGCCGTTACTGGCATTGAGCAAATCAATACCCGTGCGCACACTACCGGACATAACCCGGAAAAGAGAGAGGTCACCAACATGCATTTCACTAATCGTTTTGAAAATGAATAATGAAGTCGGTTCAGTATCGGTAATTTGGCGAACAACTTCTGTGCCTTTATAGCTGCCCTTCACGGTGCCGCGCGCATTTGGTTTGGGCGCATTACTTACGATATAATCCAATATTCGGGCGACGCCGATATTTTGATAAGCTGAGGTGGCTAAGACCGGGAATAGATTACGGGCGAGAATTGCTTTTTGCAAGCCCTGATTCAAGTCTTCGGCAGATAATTCGCCGCTTTCGAAAAATTTCTCAAGCAAAGCATCATCAGACTCGGCTATACTTTCCATTAACTCCGTCCGAAGAGTAGTTAGCTTGCTTTGCCAGTCGGCGGAAACAGTAACTTCAGTATAAGTCCCTTTCAAGTCGCGAGTGAACCGATAAAATTTGCCGCTGATGACATCTGCGACGGTATCGAAATCGGGACTGGCATTGACCGGTACCTGCAATAGAACGACCTTTTTACCAAAAGATTTACGCAAACTTTCGACCGTCCTGTCGAAATCAGCATGTTCTTTGTCAAGCATATTGACGATAAACCATACGGGCAACTGGTCATCTTGCGCGAATTTGAAGACTAACTCGGTGCCGACTTCCACGCCCGATTGACCATGTACGATAATTAAACCCAAGTCAGCCACGCGAGTCAAGGCTTTGGCTTCTCCAATAAAATCGAGATAACCCGGTGCGTCCAAGATATTGATTTTGACTTTATTCCACTCGCAATTCATGAGCGTAGAGGATATCGAGAATTTGCGCTCAATTTCATCACTATGATAATCTGAGATTGTTGTACCTTCTTCAATGCGCCCCAGGCGGCTGGTTGTCCCTGTCGTGTACAAAAAGGCTTCAGCTAAGCTGGTTTTACCGGCGGAACCATGTCCCAGCAGCACGACATTTCTTATCTCATCAGTCTGATATTCTTTCAAAATCAACCTCCATAATTTTCGCGAAATTTAAGTTTTATTGACGATATTGCGAAGAATTTTTCCTGTCAAATCTCTTTCAAAATACTGCACAAACTCAATCACCTCCGGCTGGAGATAGGGTGGCAAGTGCTCTAAGCAATATTCACGAACCTGATTTTCGTCTATCTCACCACTTGCCTGAATGTAAAGCTTAATCTGGTCATCGCTTTCCATCTGACGAATGGGAACGGCGATGACATTTTGAATCGAGGGATGTTCTCTTAAGACTTTTTCAATCTCGTCGGGATTTATTGCATAGCCGAAACGCTTAATTCTTTCGTGATTCTGGCATTCAAAGTAGAGGAAGTCCTCCTCGAGATGACACCAGTCACCAGTGTTGAACCATTTATTAGGACTAAGTGGTACTTTTTGCCATTCATCAAAATACCCAGTCATTAGGCTTTTGCCGCGCACGTATAGCATGCCGCTGGTAGGTGAAGTGGACTTTGGAATTTGGTCGGCGAGACGCATCTCCCAGCCGGGCAGGAGCCTACCGAGCGAGTTAATTCTGTCGTCAAACTCGTGCCGATTTAAGGCGACAATCTGAGTTTCTGCCGAGCCGTATAGATGATAAATCGTTGCAGCAAATTGCTTCCGCAGTTCGAAATAAACGGCTTCTGAGAGCTGGCTTCCAACGACAATAAAGAGCTTGCTCGTCGTGGGCGGATTTTGCTCTTTAGGGCTGAGTAATTTTTCGTAATAAGCCGGCGTCCCAATAACGGTATCAATTTGTCCGTTGACAAGCTGGATAGCAATTTCTTCTGGCGAAAGTCGCTCTGGCAAGATAATCGTCGCTCCGGCGCGAGTCACGGCGTGCGGTACGAAAGCATGTGCTCCGAAATAGGGCAGAGGCAAGGCAATCAGCACTCGATTAGGACGCCGCCAGGTCAATAAATGCTGCATAGCCTCGCAGTTATTTATCAGGCTGTCAAAGCTGTGACAGATGACTTTTTGATAACCGGAACAACCGGAGGAAAAGACAATTTCCGCCAGCGTATTGACCTGCTGATAGCCAAGCTGCTCTTTTAAAAAAGCAACCAGACTTTGAGATTGGTCGCGCATTGTCCAGTTCAAATCACAACAGAGCCGCTGCAGACTGGAGCCTTTGCGGATTTCAATTTCATCGATCGTTTTTTGATATTCCGGTTGAGAAATAACAGCATTTATCTTGATTTTGTTAATCAGGTATGTCAGGCGATTGGTGGAGAGATTGAGTGGGAAAATGACCGGTACAGCACCGTAAAAGAGCAGACTGTAGTACGAAATAAGAAATTCCGGCGAGTTCCTGAGGAGCAAGCCCACCGGTTCACCAACATTGATTTGGTTGTTTTGGAGATGATGAAGATGGCAGGCAATCAGACGCGCGAAATCACTATAGGTAAAGGTCGTGCGGTTATGAATTAGGAAGGGTTCCTCAGGAGAATGTTCGAGGCGAAGCAAATAATTGTGCAATAAAATATTCATCAGACCTGGATAATTGAGACTTAAAAAGCGGCAAATATTAATCAACTTCGATTTAAAATGCCAAGGAAATAATAGGATGTAATGGATAGAATGGGATTTGGAGCGTAAGTTGTAGAAGATAGGGATTCTTCGCTTCGTTCAGAATGACGGTGAGAAGGGTTATAGGCAGTCTTTCAGAGCATAAAAAACGGGACTGGCGAACCCATTCGCCAGTCCCGTTGTGTGAAAACTGTAAATCTCGTTTTAGAACGAAATATTCAAACCAAAATTAACACGCCGTGGCATTCCAACATAGACTTCGGCATCATCGGCTTTGTGATTTTTACCATCGCCGGTGAAGGCATTGTACTGACTATTATCAATTGCATCCTGGATGTAGAGCGCATCGAGGACGTTAAAGACATGGCAGAACGCCTGGAAGCGAACACCACCAAAATTAATCGGCAGGTTGTAAGTGAAATGCAGGTCAATTTTGCTATAGGAAGGAACTTGCCAGCTCTGAGTACGATCCGGAGTGACACCCGGAATGACTTCTCTGCTGGCAGGATCCCAATCAGCCCAGTAGCGGTCATAATAATTAAAAGTACCCTGCAGCGTCATACCTTTAAGCGGAAACAGTGAAAGGGTAAAGGCGTAGATGGACTGCGGGGAATCACCGACCATCAAATCCTTGACGGCGTAGGTATAATGCGCGGTGCTATCAAGGTCGATGAATTTGTAAGTGCCTTTGGCATCGTTGGTGTATATCCACTTACCAATGGAAACTGCGGCATCTAAGCGTACCAAACTAACCGGTTGATATGCCATTTCTAATTCAAATCCTTTATGGTTTTGATTTAGACCGGTTAAGAAAATCAAATCGGTATCGCCACTACTACCCTGACCAGAAGTAACCGGTTTGACCAAGTTGCGGTCTTTCCAGTCAGTATTATACAAATTGACTTTCGCGGCTAATTTGTCTGCCAGAGCGCGGAAATTTAAGCCCAATTCGGTGCTGATGAACTTTTCGTTAGTCGGGTCGGGTGCTAAAGCGATCTCGACATCATCAATTACATTATCAAGAATCGGTACTTTCTGGACATAACCGAAATTGGCGAAAACATCTACTTTATCCATTACCTTATAAAGACCGCCAGTCTTAAATTGGACTGCACTAATCCAATCTGCAACTATTTCTAACTCTCCTTTGTCGGTTGCGGTGACATAATCAGCGGGATGATTTTCGGCTTTTTTGAAATGATCAACTAAACCGTACTTGACCATCGAATAGCCAGCCATTCCATAGAGTGAGTATTGCTCCGTCTTATATTCACCCTGCGCGAATAAGCCAAGCCAATCCACGGAATTAGTGTTGTCATAATCAATTTTGTCGCCAAAGCCAACCTTGTTATCTTCAATCGTAGCGGGTTTAAATTCGTTGTAGAACTTTGAATAGCGCTGATCACCGGTTTTAGTATTTTCGTATTTTCCGTTGACGGCATAATCGCCACCTAAGAGGTCACGAACTTCGCGGAAATGATGAATACGAGCAGTACGCCAATCAATACCTAACTGGACTTTCAATGCCTGGTTGAAATCATAATTGAGTTTGGAAATTGCGCCGATAGTCCACTGGCGGTTGACACTGTTACGTAAGAAACCAACCGCTTCACCAGCAGGTTTGAGTTTACCTTTGCGATTGAGAGTATCTTGGTTGATAGCAATAGTCCCATCCCAATCGGCAATACGAGAGGGCAGATTAGTGCCAAGACCGGCACTGACCCATTTAATATCGCCAAAAGTTCCCGAACCACCACCAGAGCCACCCGAGAAGTAAAAAATAGAAGATAAGCGCATCTGCTTATTGATAGTCCAATACCAGTTCAAATTAACCTGCGGTTTGTGATAGTAATTTTCATTCTCATTCAAATAATTCGGGTCGTGACGGTCTATTTCTTTAGCACCGTACATGTAGTAATACTGTTTGCCCTTATAGGTCTTGGAGACGGTATTCCAGTTTTCATTATAGGTTCGACCGGCTTCTGGGAAAACTGCAAATACATCTTTAATTGTGTTCGGATTATCTTCTGCCAGCTGTATAACGGATTTATCGAAGACTTTTTTAGCATATTCATGGTCGTAAGCGGCAATGTTCTGAGCATAGCGCATTTGACCATGGCGCTGGGGGGCACCAAGGGCGAAGAATTCGAACCGATTATTCTTATTGGCAGCATAGCTCACACCAAAATAATAAGCCCAGGCGTCGGTCCAGGTCTTGTCAATGACTCCATCACCGGTTTTCCTGACAATCGTAGCGCTGGCAGCCAGTTTGTCGTTAATTAAGCCGGTGTGATAGGTCAAGGTGGTCTTCAGAAAATTGCCACTCCCAAATTCCTGCTTGAACAATCCGCCTCGCTTTAAAGCCGTCGGGTCGGTCAATATGTTCATTGTACCGCCGACTGATGGGGCCGCTAAATTGACCGCGGAGAGACCACGTTGCATCTGAATTGAGGAAGTTGCATCGGCAACACCATCCCAGTTTGACCAATAAACCCAACCATTTTCCATATCGTTGACTGGTACACCATTAATCATAATGGCGACATTGCGCTGGTTGAAACCGCGAACATTGACCCGTGAGTCACCGGCACCACCACCTTGTTCAGTAGCATAAACGCTGGGAGTGGTTGTTAAAACCATGGGTATATCGCGGGAACCCAATTGCTGAACGATAGTCTCTTTGGAGAGATCCGTGTAGGCAACTGGCGTTTGTCGTGTAGCACGCGACGCTAAAATTTCAAGCGCACCTAATTCCAGTACAGATGGCATAAGAGCGAAATTAACCGTCGTAGGTTTCGCCGCGCTGACTACCACCTGGCGAGTAGCTTTTTCATAACCAATCACCGAAACCGCGACCGTATAGCGGCCAGCATCAACACCCGTGATTTTGTAATTGCCACTGGCATCTGATGCAGCTCCTAAGGTCGTGCCTTCAATGAAGACATTGGCGCCCGGTAAGCCTTCGCCACTCTTTGAATCCGTGACTCTTCCCTGAATACTGCTGGTCTGCGCAAACAACAATGCGGGAATCAAGAACAACAAACAGACGAGAAACGACTTCTTCATTCTTCCTCCTATTTTTTGTTTAAGAAGTTCCCCAAACTCGAGATCATACAATATTTTGATTAAATCACAATTTCTATCAAAATATAGTAGTTCTCAGATTATTTTGTCAAGGAAATTTTTTATTTATTATTTTGTCGGCGAAAAAAGAGTATCAATAGTGGAAAAATTTATGATTTTCTCAATCATATCTTCTGTAACTATGTGAAAAACATTTTTCTGATTAAAAGGCGTTAAGGTGACAAATTGGTTGTCATTCACGGTCAATGTTTCATACCACTGCTGGGGATTTTCTGGTATCGTATAAGCCAGGAGTGCATAGTTTCCGGCTTTAATATTCCCGATGCGAAGAGTGTCAGAATTAGTTAAAGTGGCTTTAAAAGTTGCCTTTTCGTTAATATTGTTTGCCAGGATTTTATTAATCGGGACAGTCAGGCGTTGTGCGTGCGAGGCGACCTGTTCTTCTGCAAAAGTTTCAATTGCCAGGGCTAACCGCATTACTTCGTCATCGTGTTGCTTAATCTCGTTTTGATAGGTACTGATGAAATTGCTTAAAGTGGTAGTTACAGCTGTAACGGAACAGCTAATTGCTGCTGGCAATTTGTTGATGCCACCCGGATGAGTAGATAGTCGCAGCTGCAGCGGATTGTTGCCGCTTAGGTCAAGGTAGATACCGCTAAATAATTGCGATTCGTATGGATGTAATTTAATAGCATAGGTCTTATTATTCAGCAAGACCTCATTTTTAAACTTTAGGGTCAGGGTAAGGGCGTCAATTTCCTCGCCGCCCAGATTACTGATTTCCACAAAGAAATGCCAGAATGAGTCAACTTTTTGGATACGTTGACATTCTACCTGGACTTCGGTCGGATAACTCTGACGAAACTGCTCTAAAGTGCTTTGGAAATTGGATTTATATCGTTCGGCTTCCACTTGTTTAAGGATATATTCGCGGAACAAATATCTCAAACTATCTTGAATTGGTAAAAAGCGCTCGAGACAAGTATGTTTGGTTATTTTGGATAATTTGCTCAATTTCTGCATGACTCAGTTGGTCAAGCAGAAAAACCAGGACGGGCTGATTGGGTGGCAAATTAACTTGTTCATCTAACATCACATTTATGGTATATCGGGAGACACAATTCATTAAACTGCATGCAGTGGCAAGCGGTAACAGTAATCGTGTGATTATTCGGGGTTTCGCCATAATTCTCTGATTTTAAATATAAAACCAATTGCAATAGCAAGCAATTAATTTTTCAATACAGTGCGGCGAGTCGTTCCAATTTATCCTTGCCAACTGGATACCATGTCTTGAAACTTTCCATTTCTCAGATTCAAGGAATATTATTGGCATAGCTCTCGGAAATCATTAAATTACACTATGAGTATGTTGCAGGATGAAGACCAATACTGGATGGAATTTGCCTTGAGAGAAGCCGAGCAGGCTTACCTCGAAGGAGAAATACCGGTCGGTGCAGTCATCGTGCAGAATCGTCGTATCATCGGTAAAGGACACAATCAGCGTGAGAAACTCCGGGACCCTACCGCGCATGCCGAAATCATGGCTATCACCGCAGCCGCAGCAACCCTTAATTCCTGGCGTCTAAATGACTGCATTCTATATGTAACCCTGGAACCCTGTCCAATGTGCGCTGGTGCAATTCTCAATGCCCGCATTCCTCGCATTGTTTTTGGTTGCTATGATTTTAAAGCAGGGATGTGTGGTTCAATTGAAAATCTATGTGACCAAAATCTTTTGAACCATCGTGCCGTAGTGAAGGGCGGAGTAGCAGAGCAAAGTTGCCAGGCTCTACTCGATGATTTCTTTCGCCAGACACGTTTAAAAAATGAAGAATCTCTATGATTCCGACTGTTATTATCATCGCCCTCGTCCTCATTAGTATCATCTTATTGGTGTTAATCTTACTCAGACTCAGTCAGATATCCGCCTCTACTTCCGCTACAGCCTTAGAATCTCTGCGAGAAAAAATTATCAATCTCGAAGGACGCTTTAATTTGCTCCCAGATTTAATTCAGTCCCGCATTGGTGATTTTCTTCAGCAACGCTTTACTACTTTCAGTGATAATGTTTCCCAGAAAAATCGCGACCTGATTGAAAAATTCGGTATGTTCCAGAACGATTTAACCCGTTCTCTCGGAGAATCCAGTAAACGTCTCAGCGACGATTTCAGTCTTTTTAAAGATGCCTTCCGCAAAACTATTACCGAAGACTTTGACCGTCTGGTGACCGCTGTTGATACAAAACTCGACCTTATCAATACTAAAGTTCAGGAAAACTTAAATGAGGGCTTCAAGAAGACCAACGAAACCTTCAATAGTGTCATTGAACGTCTGGCGAAAATTGATGAGGCTCAGAAAACAATCGAGAATCTCTCGACCGATGTTGTCTCATTGCAGGAAATTCTGAGTGATAAAAAGAGTCGCGGTATCTTCGGCGAAGTTCAACTCAATCAAATACTTTATGCGGTTTTCGGTGAAAAAAATGACAAAGTTTTCAAGACCCAATATAAATTGAGTACCGGTGTCATAGCCGACGCCATGCTTTTTGCACCAGAACCAACAGGCAATGTCGCGGTAGACTCAAAATTTCCACTGGAAAACTTTAAAAGAATGGTTGATCGTACACTCTCACCATCGGAACATGGTCTTGCTACCAAAGCTTTTAAGAATGATGTTAGAACTAAAGTAGATGAAATCGCATCTAAATATATCATTCCTGGCGAGACATCTAATCAGGCTGTACTATTTTTACCTGCCGAAGCCATATTCGCCGAAATTCACGCCTATCACTATGATTTAGTAGAATACGCTCATAGTCGGCAAGTTTGGCTAACTTCTCCGACGACTTTCATGGCGGTGTTGAATACCCTCCAGATAGTCATTCGCGATATAGAGCGACGTAAATTCGCTGATATTATTCAACAGGAGTTGCTGAAACTCTCAGAAGACTTCCGCCGCTATCGCGAAAGATGGAACAAACTCGCCACTCATATTGACACTGTCCATAAAGATGTCAAAGAAATCCATACGACGACATCGAAAATTACGACCTCCTTTAATCGCATCGCTCAGGTCGAACTTGATGAAACTCAATTACTTCCCAAAGGGGAAGATATTCAAGAAGTAGAAACTGATTGAGAATAAACGATGAAACTTCTGACGATTATAGCAATAGCGATAGGTTTAGCTTTAGATGCTTTTGCCGTTTCGATTACCTGCGGTTTTACGGTATTACCCCCCAAAAGACGTAATGTTTTTAAAATCGCTACCTCTTTTGGCTTATTTCAAGCCGGTATGCCATTATTGGGTTGGGCAGTGGGCTTATCTTTTAGTCTGATTTTGCAACAATTTGATCACTGGATTGCTTTTGGTTTGCTGACCATCATTGGAATTCATATGATTTATGAATCAACCCAGACAGAATGTCGGCACGTCGTTAATCTATCAAAAAATATCACTTTACTTTCATTATCGCTGGCGACAAGTATAGATGCCTTCGCGGTCGGAATTACTTTCGCATTTCTTAAAATTCATATTATCACTCCTATCGCTATCATTGGAATCGTAACTTTCGGTATTTCTTTAATCGGTTTGTTTATTGGTCACAAACTCGGGGTCTTTTTTGGGCGAAAGGTTGAAGTATTTGGAGGCTTGGTTCTGATTAGCATTGGTCTAAAAATACTGGTTGAAGGTATTAATAGTTAGATAACTGATTATCAATTAGTTTCGGATTTATAGAGATATGTTAAAAAAAACAAAATTGTGCCATGAAGTTAAATATCTCCTTGAAGGTGGGGAAAAGGTTTATGATTGTGAACTAATCCACTTTAAACCGGAATGTGGAATTCTTAAATATGTCCTAAAAAAGTCAGTCCAGGTAGCTGCGATGCAGTTGCTGCCCGGTACAGTTACCTTTGGTTTTTTCTGGGTTAATGTACCTTATACGCTTTATGTATGGGTTCATGCCCATAAAATTATCGGTTATTATTTTAGTATTGTTGACCAGGTGCTATTGACTAGTACCAATTTTTTTTATCGTGATCTCATACTGGATATTGCGATAGATAATCAATTGAATGTCAGTGTCCTGGACAAAATTGAATTGCCCCGCAATCTTCCAAAAAATTTAGTCCAGTATATTAATTCTGCATTCGACGATATTATGCAGCATTATCCCGAGATAATAAAACAAATCAATACCAAAGTCAAATCTTTTATAGCAATAAATTTTTAACTAGGAGGAAAAAAAGATGTATGTAATCAATGACAGGGCAGGGCGGACTATTATCCCGGACGGTTACCGCTCCTATTTAGATGTGCGGGAGACTGAATCAGCCATCAAATTCATCAAAGATTATTTCGAAGAGCAACTCGCTAAAGAATTAAATCTACAACGAGTCTCAGCACCTCTGTTTGTCCAATCGGGTACCGGGCTAAACGACGAACTTAGTGGGATTGAGAAGCCCATCAGTTTTACGATAAAATCAACTCAGCAAAGAGCCGAAATCGTACAATCTCTCGCCAAATGGAAACGCATGGCATTAAAAGAATACGGTTTTATCAGTGGTGAAGGCTTATACACTGATATGAATGCCATTCGTTGTGATGAATCTGTTCTGGATAATCTGCATTCAATTTATGTAGACCAATGGGACTGGGAACGCATCATCGCTGAGCAGGAACGTAATCTTGAAGTTCTGAAATATATTGTGCGAAAAATTTATCGTGTAATTCGCCAGACGGAACAGGTAGTTTGCCGAAAATATCACCAGTTACCAGCTCACTATTTGCCCGATGATATTTTCTTTATCCACAGCGAAGAGTTAGAAGAACTCTATCCAGATTTAAATCCTCGCGAGAGAGAAAACGAAATCTGTCGCCAGAAAAAGGCGGTGTTTATCATCGGAATCGGCGCACCTCTGAAAAACGGTCTACCACATGATGAACGTGCCGCTGATTATGATGATTGGTCTACTATAACTCTTAACGGACGGCGAGGATTGAACGGCGATATTTTGGTCTGGTATCCAGTACTCCAGTGTGCTATGGAATTGTCGTCGATGGGAATTCGTGTAAATGCCGATGCCTTAAAGTATCAATTAAAATGCAAAAATGAAGAGTATAAATTGAACTATTATTTTCATAAACGCCTTATCGAGGGGTATTTGCCTTTATCTATTGGTGGCGGCATTGGGCAATCACGTTTGTGCATGCTTTTTCTCAGAAAGGCGCACATTGGGGAAGTCCAGGCGAGTATCTGGTCGGAGGAAGTCATTAGCGAATTAAACGCTAATGGTTGTAAATTATTGTGATTTTTTAAAAAGGGTCAATCACAGAAAATAGTCAAATGTCAAGTTGATATAAAGGTAAACGTTTATTAAAAAATGGGGAATTTGAATGAGTTATCCGTTCAGAAAAATCGAAGAGAAGTGGCAAAAACATTGGGAGAAAAGTAAGACTTTTAGGGCTATTGATTTTTCCGAAAAACCTAAATTCTATGTTCTCGACATGTTTCCCTATCCATCCGGCGCAGGCTTGCATGTCGGTCATCCTGAGGGATATATCGCTACCGATATAATTGCTCGCTATAAGAGAAAACGAGGCTTTAATGTGCTGCATCCGATGGGTTGGGATGCATTTGGTTTGCCTGCAGAAAATTATGCTTTGCAGACCGGAACTCATCCGCGAATCATTACTGAAAAAAATATCAATACTTTTCGGCGCCAAATCAAAGCTTTCGGTTTTTCTTATGATTGGGACCGTGAAATAAACACTACTGATCCCAAATATTACAAGTGGACTCAATGGATATTTCAACAAATCTATAAAATGGGCTTGGCTTACCAGGCGGAAGTACCAGTCAATTGGTGCCCAGAATTAAAAACGGTACTGGCAAATGAAGAGGTCATTAATGGCAAGTCGGAAAGGGGAGGCTACCCCGTCATTAGAATGTTCATGCGACAATGGATGCTTAAAATAACAGCCTATGCCGACCGATTACTGCAGGATCTGGATTTAGTGGACTTCCCTGAAAATATCAAAGAAATGCAACGCAACTGGATCGGACGCTCCGAAGGTGCCTGGATTTATTTCCCAATTGCCGATTCTAAGAATACCTTAAAAGTATTTACAACCCGACCAGATACTTTATTTGGCGCCACCTATATGGTCGTGGCTCCGGAACATCCAATCTTGCAGAAATATGTACCTGCCGAATATCGTTCTGCCGTTGAAGCCTACCAAAAACAAGCATTAACCAAAAGCGACCTCGATCGTACGGAGTTAAGTCACGAAAAGACGGGCGTGTTCTGCGGTTTTTATGCCATCAATCCCGTCACAAATAAGAAAATACCTATCTGGACTTCTGATTATGTTTTAATGACTTACGGCACCGGTGCAATTATGGCAGTACCAGGGCATGACCAGAGGGACTGGGAATTTGCTCATAAATTCGGATTAGAAATTGTCGAAGTTATATCAGGTGGAGAAATCACTAAAGAAGCCTGGACAGGAGATGGAATACTGGTTAACTCCGGTTTTTTAAACGGTATGAATGTAAAACAAGCTCAGAAAACTATCATCCACTGGCTTACCAAACACAAATTAGGAGAAGCGACCGTCCAATATAAACTGCGTGATTGGATTTTCTCGCGACAGAGATACTGGGGGGAACCATTTCCGTTGAAAATATTTGAAGATGGTACTGTTGAACTTTTACCAGAATCAGAGTTACCATTAGAACTGCCGCCACTTGAAAAATATGAACCGAGTGGAACAGGCGAATCGCCACTCGCTAATTTACCGTCCTGGGTGAGTTTTATCGATCCTAATACCGGCAAAAGAGCCAGTTTCGACACTAACACTATGCCGCAATGGGCTGGTTCTTGTTGGTATTACTTACGATATATCGATCCTCATAATGATAATGCATTAGTTGATCCCCAAAAAGAAAAATATTGGATGCCGGTTGACCTTTATATCGGTGGGGCAGAGCATGCGGTTTTACATCTTCTTTATGCACGATTCTGGCATAAAGTTTTATATGATATTGGCGTTGTCAGTACTCCCGAGCCATTTATGAAATTAGTAAACCAGGGCATGATTTTAGGTGAAGATGGCGAAAAAATGAGCAAGTCACGGGGAAATGTGATTAATCCCGACGATATTCTGGAAAAATACGGTGCCGATACTTTTCGCATGTACGAAATGTTTATGGGACCGCTGACTAAAACAAAGCCATGGAGTACTGCCAGCATTGAAGGTATTTTCCGCTTTTTAAACCGGGTCTGGAATTTATTTGTCACAGAAGACTTGACTCTAAAGCCTGATATTCAGGATATTACACCAGATACATCAACTTTATCGTTGCTGCATAAAACAATTTTTAAAGTAACCGAAGATATTGAGAATTTGCGTTTTAATACGGCAATTGCACAATTGATGATTTTCGTCAATGAAATTTATAAAAAAGAAATCAAGCCCAGAGAGATTATGTTGTCATTTTTGCATTTATTAAATCCATTTGCTCCTCATATAAGTGAAGAAATTTGGGCAATTGCCGGATGTCAGCCAGAGTTAGCGTATCTGGATTGGCCAATCTATGACAGTAATTATATTAAAGATGAGATTGTTACTATCGGTGTGCAAGTGAATGGTAAAATGCGTGGAACATTCGAAATAGAGAAAAATGCGCCTGATAGTGATTGTGTTAAAGCAGCGCTAGCTGTTGAAAATGTCCAAAAGTTTGTTGCTGGCAAAGAAATCAAAAAGACCTTCGTTGTAAAGAACAAACTCGTCAGCATAGTCACCTAGAACTAATTAACAGGACAGAAGCATGAAAGTTTTAGAATGATTCATTTTAAATTTATTTTACTATAAGTTTACATAATATATCTTATGCGTAGTAATATTAAGGACCAAATCTGATTAATAACGATTTTATGTCTTTGAAAATTATCACGATAACCCCCTATTTTTGGCATATATCAAGTAGTATCATTTCACATTCAACTCGAAAAATTATTATGATTTTCTTAATGTTTCTTTTAACTTAATCTGAAAATGTTAGTTATTAATTCCATTAAAAAAACCACAATCCATGAAAATGAATAATATCCTTGTAACTGGCGGTGCAGGCTATATTGGCAGTCATACCTGCTTAGAACTACTTGCTCATGGCTATCAGATTACAGTCATTGATAATCTAGTAAACAGTAAAATCGAAGCTATTAATCGAATTAAAAATCTATCAGGACACGAAATAAGTTTTTATCAAATTGATATGAGGAACGAAGATGCATTGACAACCCTTTTCAAAGAACATCGTTTTTCAATGGTAATTCATTTTGCCGGATTGAAAGCAGTCGGTGAGTCTGTCGCTAAACCCCTCGAGTATTACCATAATAATGTCACTGGCACATTAACTCTTCTGAAAGTCATGCAAAAATATGACGTGAAAAATATAGTTTTTAGTTCTTCAGCAACCGTCTATGGTAATCCACAAACAATACCAGTTACCGAGAGCCATCCTTTATCAGCTATAAATCCCTACGGTGCTACCAAACTAGTTATCGAAAAGATGCTTAAAGATTTATATATGTCTGATTCGGCATGGAATGTAATCATTTTACGTTATTTTAACCCGGTAGGTGCTCATGAAAGCGGTAGAATTGGTGAAGATCCACGAGGAATTCCCAATAATTTGATGCCATATATCGCTCAAGTCGCTGTTGGACGATTGCCTTATTTACAGATATTTGGTAATGATTATCCAACTTCTGATGGTACCGGTGTACGGGACTACATTCATGTAGTTGATTTAGCCGAAGGACATATTGCTGCATGTGAAAAATTAAAAGAGAATCCTGGCTACCTTATATATAATTTAGGCACTGGTCGGGGTTATAGTGTACTTGAAATGGTGCATGCCTTTGAAAAAGTATCAGATCGCAAAATTCCCTTCAAATTTGTTGATCGTCGCCCTGGTGATGTCGCAGCTCTTTTTGCTGATGTCAGTAAAGCGCAGGCAGAATTAGGCTGGGTTGCCCGACGAGGAATAGAAGAAATGTGTCGCGATACCTGGCGCTGGCAATCGCAAAATCCTAGCGGATATGAAGGATAGATCACCGAGTTTCTGTATCTAAAAACGCAATAAAATTGATTAAATGAGCGATACCTTCAGCAAAAGAGGCTTCGTTAATCTCAAAGTCGCTACTATGAGCAATCCCCTTCCCTTCTCCCCCCACTTTCAAGTAGATTCCAGGTGCTTTTGTCAAATAAAAAGCAAAATCATCTGCACCTAACGAAGGAGTTGATAAGAGCACCAGTTTTTCCGGATAGTAGGTGCTGAAAAAATCTTTTAGTTTTCTGCCTAATTTCTGGTCGTTGATGACTGGTGGACAATAAGTTGGATTTTCGAGGAGGATTTTAACGTGAAAGGATTTCTCAAAGGATTGGCAGAAATCTGCAATTAATTTTAATATCTGTTTATACACTTCTTCACTTAGAGTTCGCAAGGTCCCTTTTAAAGTAATTCTTTCAGGAATAACATTATGAGTTGTTCCTCCTTGAAGAGAACCAAATACCAACGTATAGGAATCAAATGGATTTATTTTGCTTTTTAAAAAAGTCGTTAAATCGCTAATAAAATTAGCTGTATGTAGTACAAGGTCATCGGTTTCGTGTGGACGCGAAGTGTGTCCACCACGTCCGATGAGCGTGATTTCGATAGAACTCGAAGAGGCATTGGCAATTCCTGGACAGAATGCGATTGTCCCAACAGGTAAATCGTTCTGCATATGCGCCGTCACAAAATACCTAATATTTTGCCAGATATTTTCTGAGCAAACCTTAACAGCGCCAGTAGGATAGGCTTCTTCTGCCGGTTGAAATATCACCCGTATTGTGTGTTTCAGGTTGGCTTGATTGAGGTGAAAATATTTTAATATTGCCAGACCAAAGGTAATGTGATAGTCGTGTCCGCAGGCGTGCATAATACCAGGATTTTCAGATTTAATTAAGTGGTCGGGATTTTCAGTAATTGGCAAAGCGTCAATATCGGCGCGAAAGGCAATAATCGGTCCTTTGCCGACATCGCAAAAGCCGCCAGTTTGAAGGTTTTTAAAAGGTGAAAGATTCAGACCCCAAGAATTTAGACAAGTCGCGATGGTCTTGGTCGTTTCAAATTCCTGATAGGCAAGTTCGGGATAGCGATGAAATTGACGCCTGATTGTGACTAGCTCAATAATAAAGTCAACAGATGGTATAAATTCATTCACCTTAAAACCCCTGTTGCATATAGTTAGGAATTATCGCCTGATATACACGACGAATTGCTTCCAGTTCCAGGTCAATTAAACCATTAATTTTTAACCTACCATTATCTTTCACCCGTCCGATAGTGATGCAAGGGATTATATTTTTAGCTGCAATTCGTTCCATTTCGAGTAAATTATTTTCGCTGATTGATAAAATGATAACTGATTGACTTTCACCAAATAACAGTTCATCATCTCTCATTTTAAGTGAAATGAAAATAGAGGCGCCGAGCATCTTTTCTGGATTATTAATACAGGCTTCCGCAATTGCCACAGCCAAACCTCCATCGGAAACATCAATAGCAGAATTAACAATTCCTTTGCGGATGGCTTCTAAACAGGCGGTCTGAATTCGTTTTTCGAAGCTCAAATCAATATCGGGAGCATCACCGCCTACCATATTATGAATTACTTGCATATATTCACTGCCCCCCAGTTCACCTTTTAGTGCTCCTAAGAGTATAATAAAATCACCGTCCTGCTTGAACCAGCTAGTAGTGACATGTTTCAGGTCTTCAATTAATCCCAGCATCCCAACGACCGGCGTAGGATAAATGGCACCTTGCGGCGATTCGTTATAAAAACTGACATTTCCACCTGTCACAGGAGTATCTAAAATTCGACATGCCTCTCCCATACCCAACACTGCTTGTTTGAATTGATAATAGACTTCCGGATCATAAGGATTGCCAAAATTCAAACAATTGGTTATTGCCAGCGGTTTAGCTCCCATACAGGCAACGTTACGCGCAGCTTCGGCGACTGCTATTGCGCCACCTTTATATGGATTGAGATAAGTATAACGTCCATTACCGTCGGTTTTCATTGCCAGTGCTTTATTGGTTTTCTTAAGACGAATTACAGCTGCGGATGCTCCCGGTGGAACGACGGTGTTGCTCCGAACGGAATAGTCATATTGCTGGTAAACCCAGGCTTTGTCAGCGACATTGGGAGACGCCATGATTTGAAGTAATGCTTTATTAAAATCTTCAGGCATTTTAAGACGTTTGATATTTTTAGCACGGGCTTTTTTAATATAATCAGGCTCCCGTGTTTCTCGAATATAGACCGGTGCACCTCCGCCCAGAACTAAGTGGTAAGCAGGTATAGAACCAACTTTTTTCTGATTGAAAAAGATTTCGAGGTTATTGCTATTGATTACTTTGCCAATTTTCGTACACTTCAAATCCCATTTCTTAAAGATAGCTTGGGCTTCCTGCTCAAATCCCTTACGGATTACAACCAGCATTCGTTCTTGCGACTCGGAGAGCATTATTTCATAAGGACTCATATCAGGTTCTCGCAAAGGAACCGCGGATAAATCAAGAATCATCCCTGATTTTCCACGAGCTGCCATCTCGGATGTCGAACAGGCAATCCCGGCTGCTCCCATATCCTGAATGCCAACGAGATAGTCTTGTTTTGCTAATTCAAGAGTTGCCTCAAGTAGCAGCTTTTCAGTAAATGGATCACCGACCTGAACTGATGAGCGCCGACTCTCGGAGGTCTCGGAAAGTTCTACAGAAGCGAATGTTGCTCCGTGAATACCATCTCTGCCAGTTGCTGAACCAACCAGCATTACCGTATTGCCTTCGCCTTTGGAGACGGCACTGACAACCTCGTTGTGCTTGACAACCCCGACTGTCATTACATTCACTAAAGGATTTCCAGTATAACATTCTTCAAAATAGATTTCACCCCCTACCGTCGGTACGCCAATACTGTTGCCATAATGCGCAATGCCTTTAACGACATTATCGAAAAGGTAACGATTACGAGGGATATTGAGCGGTCCAAACCTTAATGAATTCAATGATGCAATTGGGCGGGCACCCATAGTGAAAATATCACGCAAAATTCCCCCAACGCCAGTCGCGGCACCTTGAAATGGTTCCACTGCTGACGGATGATTATGGCTTTCGATTTTAAAGCATACCGCTAAGCCATCTCCTATATCAACTAAACCGGCGTTCTCTTCGCCAGCACCGACCAGAAGGCGCCTACCAGTACGCGGCAAGGTTTTGAGCATCGCAATAGAATTTTTATAGCTGCAATGTTCACTCCACATTACCGAAAAAACACCCAATTCTGTATAAGTCGGTGTTCGTCCGAGAATCTCGATTATTTTTTGCCATTCCTCCTCACTCAGTCCATGTTCTAAAGCCAATTGCAGGTTGACTTCCGGCTCTTTTAGTTGAATCATCGTAATGTCAATTTCCTTTCAGTTCGACTATTTTAAGATTGGGTAAGTGATGCGTGCCCAATAATCCGTCATTTCTTCTCGACGAGTTATGAGCAAATCCCGTCCGTCAAGAATTGCGACTTCAGCCGGGCGCAAGCGGTGATTGTAAGGCATTGCCATCACACTACCATAGGCACCGACTTGCTTAAAAATGAGCAGATCGCCTTCTTGCACCGACGGCAGGGGATAATCAGTCGCAAAAATGTCGGTATTTTCACAGATTTGCCCACAAAGATTTACGGGGAATAATTCACTAGCATTTTCTTTGCCATCAACAATAATTGGATGCCGAGCACCATATAAAGCCGGACGAATTAAAGTATTAAAGCCCGCATCCAGACCGACAAAGGTGCGATAACTATGTTTAATACCTAAAATGCGGCTAATTAAATAACCAGCATTACCGACTAAATAGCGTCCCGGCTCGATTATTAAGGTAGGCTTACCAAATTTATACTGCGCAGTTCTTTCGGCGAAAATCCGGGTCGTAGCAATTCCAACCTGTTCGATATCGAGTTCGTGTTCGTCACCATAATAAGGGATGCCCAATCCTCCGCCCATATCAATGAAATCAAACTCAATCTGATTTGCCTGGGCGACTTCTTTAAGAATATCTAAAAATATAGAAAGCATGTTCGGGAAATAATCTGCCTCCAAAATACCTGAACCGGTCATCATATGGGCACCGAAATGGCGGACACCAGCAGCCTTTGCTTGGGCATAAGCTGAGGCGGCTTTTTCAGCTGGAATACCAAACTTGGCTTTCTTACCCGCGGTTGTAATTTGGTGATATTTACCTCTCCCCTCCCCTGGATTAATCCGAAAACTGAGCAAAGAGGGACAGCCAATACGAAGTAGTCTCGTCAAGGAGGAAATATCGTCAAGATTAAGCAAAATTCCCGCTCGATAAGCAGCTTGTAGGTCTGAAAGACTTTCGTAATTACCAGTGTAAAGAATATCCCGTGGCACAAAACCAACTTTTAAAGCTATTTCGAGTTCACCAGGACTCACGCAGTCAATGCCAAATTTGAATCCTCGCATTAGTTCTAAAATAGCAGGATGTGAGTTGGCTTTCATCGCATAGAAGATCCGCATTGGCACCTTATCGGAATGGAAAGCCTGTTTTAAACGGATTGCATTAGCTTGAATTTGCGCAAAATCATATACATAAAGCGGTGTGCCATATTTGGCGGCTAAATCACGAACTTCAATCGATCCTATTTGCATTAGCAACTCCATTATTGTTAGACGAGGATTCGAACAGCTGGAGTTTGATTCTACGGGCAAGTTGCGGGCCAATTCCAGGTACTTGCATCAATTCTTCGATTGTCGCAGTTCGAATTTTATTAATAGACTTAAAAGCTTTAAGCAAAGCTTGTTTTTTAGCTGAACCCAGGCCGGGAATATTATCCAGCACCGAATTAAAATGCTGCTTTGTCCGCAGCGTGCGGTGGTAATTGATAGCAAAGCGATGAGCCTCGTCACGAATACGACGCAAAAGCCTCAATGCAGGACTCGATTTACTCAATAATAGCGGTTCGTCGTGGTCGGATAAATAAATTTCCTCTAAGCGTTTGGCTAAGCCAATAAGGGGGCGGTCAGCCAGTTTTAAATCGACCAAAACATTACGAGCAGATGTTAATTGTCCCTTTCCCCCGTCAATTAAAATCAAATCCGGCAATTCTTTACCTTCCTGAATTTGACGGGTATACCGTCTGCGTATAACTTCTGCCATCATTGCAAAATCATCTATGCCACTTACCGTTTTTATACGAAACCGCCGATATTCACTGGTTTTCGCTTGTGCATTAACAAAAGTAATCATCGAACCAACCGCAAATTTACCCTGAATATTAGAGATGTCAAATGCTTCAATATGACGCGGTAATGTAGGTAAATTTAATTCCTGCTTAAGACTGATCAGGGATTTAGGAATAAAATCTGCTTTTTGCGATTTTTTCAGGAGAATCTCATTTAAACGCAAAACGACATTCTTCTCGGCGATTGATAGCAGTCGTGTTTTATCACCTCGCTGTGGGCAATAAATTTTAATTTTTGTATGACTGCGGGCTTCTAACCATTCGACAATCAGTTCTAACTCATTAGGCAAAGTCGTAATTAGAATTTCAGACGGTAAAAACTCACTCTGAGCATAATATTGCTGCAGGAAAGTTCGCCCAATCTCTGCCAAATCATCAAGTTCAACACCTTCCAGGTCAAAAACATCGCGCCCGATTAGCTTACCTTCACGGACGCGTAAAACAACGGCAGTAGCTAAATCACCCTCTTTGGCAATAGCAATGACATCGCGGTCAATGAAATCATTAGACTCGACGACCTGACGATTAGAATAGTTTTGGAGGACATTAAGCTTGTCGCGGTAAACCGCCGCTGCTTCATAATTTTGGACTTGAGCTGCAGCATACATTTTTTGACGATAAAATTCCAAAGTGGTGGAAGTCCTGCCACTCAAAAATGCCACAACCTGATTAATCATGGCAGTATAATCTTCGTGACTAATCAGCTTTTGACATGGTCCTTCGCACTTTTTAATGTGGTAATCCAAGCAGAGTTTAATCTTGCCCCGCTCGATAGTCTTTTCATCAAGACGGAATTGACAGCTGCGAATTGGAAAGATGGTTTTGATAATTTTGAGTGTGTTTTTTAAAAGGGCTGAATCGGTGTACGGTCCAAAATATTTCGAGCCATCTTTTATGATTTTGCGTGTAATGAAAACCTGCGGAAAGAGTTCGTTAGTAATCCTGACATAAGGATAGGTCTTATCATCGCGGAACCAAATATTATAACGAGGATGATGCTTTTTTATCAGTGTATTCTCTAAAATCAGAGCTTCTATCTCGGTATTAGTAATAATAAACTCGACATCAGCAATATGCGCGACGAGATGGATAGTTTTCGGGTCACTTATACTTTTGTTGAAATAAGAACGGACGCGATTGCGGATGTTCTTCGCTTTGCCAATGTAGATGATTTTGCCGGCTTTATTGCGATAGATGTAACAACCCGGTTCTTGAGGAGCGTTCCTGATTTTTTCTAAGAGTCTATTTGAAGTCGAGTCTGTTACCATTACCAGTTATTAATTTCATTCCTCAAGGTTATATAGAAGCGTTACAATGGAATCCTGCAATTCGTTAATCAGGCTCGTGGGAGTCGGATAGTGGTTCGCTATGATTGAAAAAATATATTCACGACCGTTGCGGGCTTCTACAAATCCAGAAAGTGCCCGCACATGCCCTATATAACCGGTCTTAGCGAAGACATGTCCCACTGCATTTGTGCCTTTAAAACGATTTTTTATCGTTCCATCTACTCCTCCGATAGGCAATGATTCCCGAAAAGGTTGCCAGTAAGGGCTGAAGCGCATTGTTCGTAAAACAGTTGCAATTTGCAGAGGTGTGACTAAATTGGTGCGCGCCAAACCGGAACCATCTACAATAAAAACCATATTCGTATCAACTCCAATCGACCCCAGCCATTCCCGCTCGACAGCAATGCCAGCGGCAGCAGAACCTTCCTGCCTGAATACATAGCCTAAAGTCCGCAGCAGCTGTTCAGCATAAAGATTATGGCTGACTTTATTTAAAGTCTTGACAATTTGAGACAAAGGCACCGATTGATGTTCTTTAATGAGTTCAAATTTCTCATAATCGTATTTATCATTGAGATCGCCGATAGCCGCAATCGTGTCTACTTGAATTCCACCGGCGGTAAGCATCTCCCGGAAGACATGCAGGAAATAATTTGTCGGATTTTCAATCGCGCAGGAATTACGGATGGTATCGCTATTGACAGGAATTTGTCCCCAGATGCGAAGACATTCCGTTCCTAATGGACGCGTGAAATCATAGTATCTACGTTCTGTTGTATCAAAAGTTTGAAGAAAATTTTCAATTTTTAGATATGATGTAGGTGGATTTGTCCAGATTCGGGCTGGCTCGCCAATTTTGGAAGATGGTAGAATATAAAAGTCCACACAATTATCATTAAATGTCAGCGCGCTGGTCTTAGCGCCATAGTAATACCATAAATCATCCCAGCTCCATCCTTCTCCCCAACCGCCTTTAAAAATCCGATCATCACCAATTAGACGGCCATGGATATATTTTATACCTCGCAGGTGCAACGCGTCGCACCATTCTCGAAATACATGCAGTAAATCACCATCGTAATAAAGTCCGCTAATGGTCGGATCAACTGAACCACATACGACTACATCACCGTAGAGCGTGTCGCCGCAAATCGTTCCATTTATATATAATCTTGTCTTAAACCGGAAATCTGGTTTTAATAGACTTAGAGCCGCGGCGGAGGTGATTATTTTCATATTGCTGGCAGGCATGAGAAGTTTATCGGCATTATAGGCATACAGGATGCGACGCGTATGTGGTTCTTCGATATAAATTCCCAGGAAAGCCGATTGTAAATTCGTCAATTTGATGAGCTGATTGACCTGATATTGAAAGGCGCGAACAGATTTGGGCTGGTAATATGATAAGTGAGTTCGTTCTGCCTGCCAACCACGATGATAAGCGCAGTGACTAAGGCATAAAACACTGGCTAAAACAAGCCACAAACAGTTACGCAATGATTTCAAGGCTAACCTCTCTATTCAACTTCTTTAGTGGAATGCGATTTATTCTGGCTGTTGCTTTCAATATCTGCTTGACAGGGACCATTTTTATCAACTAAGCGCCCTATTTTTTTACAATAAAGAGCGAGAAAAGTGCGGCAGGTGTAAGAGCCATCAGATAATTGCTGAGGAAATTCGGCGTATTCACAACTTAAATCACAATATTTCATAATGACTATCCAATTTTGACGCTGGAAATTTAAAATGAAAATAGGGCAGATACAATCAAACAACTATATCTGCCCTACTATCCAGGAGCGCAAACTATTTAATCATTGCTAAATCGAAACCTTCTGGACGACCGATAGGCTTCATCTCACACTTGTTTTTCTTAATAGCCCGTTTCAAGGCAATTTGCTCGAAAAAGAGATAAATAATCGGAATAAGTATCAGGGTCAAGATTGTGGCTAAGGAAAGTCCACCAATGACGGCACGCGCTAAGGGTGCCCATATTTCCGCACCGGAACCCAATTTCAGCGCAAGCGGAATCATCGAAATGACCGTCGTAAGTGCCGTCATTAAAACAGGCCGCATGCGGCGCTTCCCGCCAACCAAAATTGCCACCCAGAGGTCATAACCGTGCTTTTCACGTAACTGATTGATGTAATCTACCAACACAATGCCATTATTCACGACAATTCCAACCAATAGCACAATGCCGATTAACGCTGTCACACTCATCGTAGTACCCGTCAAAAATAACATCCAGAGTGCTCCTAAAAGAGCTAAAGGAATGGTAAACATAATGATAAACGGATCAAGCAGGGACTCGAATTGCGATGCCATCACCATATAAACCAGAAAAACAGCGGCTACAATAGCTAGGCCAAGATACTTAAAAGTATCTTGCTGATCTTTTGCCGTACCACCGATTTCCCAACGGAAAGTAGGTGGAAAGTTCGTTTGCTGTAGAGTCTTACGAATATCACGAGTTACACTCTGCAAATCTCTGCCGATTACCGAACAGGAAACAGTCACTACGCGCTCCTGGTCTTCGCGCGAAATTCGGGAAGCTGCTTCGCCGGGAATAATCGCTGCAATGTTTTTCAATGGTACCTGCTGACCGGACATCGTCGTTATGTAAATATTTTCGATATCGCTTTTTTTCTGGCGGTAATTCTCATCAAGTTGAACAATGACATCATATTCGCGACCACTCTGGCGGAATTGAGTCGCTACTGTGCCCTTGATATTGGTCTCAATCGTTGAAGCAACTTGATAAGTGCTTAATCCCAGAGCAGCAATACGGTCACGATCCAATCGAATTTGATATTCCGGTTTTGGATTGGAATAACTTTTGACTACATCAGCAACGCCCGGAATTTTTTCGATTTTTACGGCAACTTCATCGGCTAATGCCAGCGCAACAGGTCGCTCGAAACCGAAAATTTTTATTTCGATGTCGGAGCCCATGCCAGCTATACTCATACCCTGTTGAAAAGTAATTTTTGCTCCCGGAATTTTTTCGAAACGTTTACGTATTTTCTTTTGAATTTCAACATCGGAGCGCTTGCGTTCTTTAACATCTGGTAAGGTAATCATTACACTACCAGCGTTGGAACCGGTGGAACTAAAAGCGCCCATGATTCCACTACTGGTACCAAAAGTAACCCGGGTATTAATCGCTTCTGGAACCTCTTCCCGAATGATTTTTTCTATCTCTTCAAAAGTCTCATTAGTAGAAGTCAAAGAAGCACTGGTTTCGCGTTCAACATTGAATTGAATCATAGACTGGTCGGTAGCACTGATAAATTCCCCGCCAATTTTAGGGAATACTAAAACGGCTGTTATAACGATAAAAATGATCAGACCAATCAGAAAACTCTTTTTATGTCCTAGAAAATAATCCAGTATCTTGACATAAGCCTTTTCGACTTTTTCTAACCATAACCCGATGCGTTCTCCAATGACTTTACCAATTTTAGTCTGGTATTGCTCATTCCCTTTTAGCCAACGTGAGGACATTAAAGGAATTAAGGTCAAAGCTACTAAAAGGGACATCGTCAGGGATACCGATATGGTTATAACCATATCGTGGAATAGCATTCCTGCTAAGCCCGGTACAAACAAAATGGGAATGAAAATCGCTAAGGTGGTCAAAGTTGAAGCCGTAATTGCCATAGTCACTTCCGAAGTGCCTTCATCTGCCGCAATCCGAATATCTTCACCACTCTCTTTATGGCGAAAAATATTTTCCAGTACAACTATCGAATTATCGACCAGCATTCCAATCGCCAATGCCAGCCCAGCCATCGAAATAATATTTAGAGTTAAACCTAATTGATTCATGATGAAAAAAGTCACGATGAGTGATACCGGAATCGAGACTGCCGCGATGAAAGAACTGCGGAAATGCCTGAGGAAAAATAAAAGTACAATGAAACACAAGAAGAAGGCTTGGTAGGCAGTGCTGGTCAGATTATTGATAGAACGAGTAATAAACTTAGAATTATCCCAGAACACATCAAATTTTATGTCTTGACCAAGGCGCGCAGCTATATTCGGCAGTTCCTTTTTAACTGCCCGCACGGTCTGGACTGTGTTGGCATCCGATTGTTTCTGAACTGATATGAAAATTGCCGATTTGCCATCCATCCGGACAACCTCTGTCTGTTCCCGAAAACCATCAACCACTTGAGCAACATTGCGGAGATAGATAGGAGAGCCAGCCTTATAGCCAACTACGGTATTTTCAATTTGGGGTATTGAAGTATATTCACCATAAGTGCGGACGCTATACTCCATTTTTTTGTCATTAATGATGCCAGCCGGTATCTGCATATTTTCAGTGCGTAATGCCTGGACAATCTGTTGCACCGAAATACCATTAGCATAAAGCTTATTTGGATCAAGCAAAATCTTGATTTGGCGTTCCATGCCACCTGAAGTACTCGCAGATGCGACTCCCTTGACTCTTTCTAACATCGGTTGGATTTGTTCGTCTGCCAAACGACGTAATTCTGCCATACCCAACCGATCGGAACTCAAAGAAATAAACATAATTGGTTGCAAGGAAGGATCAAAAGCAATAGTAATCGGTTTAGTAGCTTCTGAAGGAAGATATCTGAGGATAAAATCAATTTTTTTGCCGACATCTATTTCGGCTTTAGTCATATCAGTACCCCAGTTAAATTCGAGAATGAGTGCGGAACTTCCAGAAGCCGAATAGGAAGTAATGTGTTTAATATTCTGGACCGATACCACCGCTTTTTCCAACGGACGGGTGAGAACATTTTCAATATCTTCTGGACCGACACCCTCATATTGCGAAAATACTGCAACTATCGGAAGAGTGATGTTGGGGTATAAATCAACTTTTAGACTACTTAAACCATAGATACCAAATCCTATCAAGATGAGATAAATCATCGTGAAAGTGATACCACGTCTAATCGCCAGATTGGATAGTTTCATAGTTAACTCTCTCTTTTTACAATCGTTATCAGCGTTGAATCGGATAAATTATGCTGACCGAGCGTCACCACGCTTTCGCCAATTTGTAAACCTCTAACAATTTCGACCTGCGAATCATCTTCAATTCCTGTCTCAACATCCCGCATAAATGCTATACTATCTTGCACGATATAAACATAGCGGTTGACCTTGACGCGACTATTACTGATTTCTCCACCTAAATATTCAAGTGAGGTCTTTTCGAGTACGGCATAGCGGGGAATGACAATTGCACCGTTGTGAACATTGACTATTACCTCAACACGCGCATACATACCTGGTCTGAGCAACATATCGGGATTAGTGATTATCACTTCAGCTGTGACTGTTCTTACTAAAGGATTGACTGTCGGATATACTTTATTTATTTTTCCCTCAAATCGCCGGTCGGGATATGCATTAACATAGATATAAGCACGTTGCCCTTCTTTTATTTTACCGATTTGTGACTCGACAATTTCGATCTGGACTTTGACTTTTTGCATTGCCATGACCGTAAAAAGCGGTATCTGCGGCGATGTCTGGTCACCAACATTGAAATTACGCGCAGTTATGATGCCATCCAGAGGTGCGGTGATATAACTATCCTGCAATTGGTTTTTAGCAGTCGCTAAGGCTGCTTCCAATTGCTTGACATTGGATTTCAGGGCTTCGTATTGCGTGCGCGTAGCATCATATTGCGACTTACTAATTGCATTTTCGCTGTATAATTTTTCTACCCGTTGATATTCATCGGCAACATTTGCCAGTTGGGCGCGCGTCGCCTCTAACCCGGCTTCAGCCTGAATTACTCCTTGCCTGATTTTTTCATTATCAACAACGGCTAATATCTGCCCCTTGTTGACAATGTCACCTACATCAACTTTCAATTCGGTCAACCTCGTCGGTACAGTCGAATATACCTTGACCTCTTGGTCTGCGGTAACATTGCCAAAGAACGAGATTTTTTCTTCTACTCTACCAAGTTTTACGGTGCTTATATTGACTGGTACAGCGAATTTTTCTTCTTTCTGCAGACTTTTGGATCTGCTACATCCCGAAACAAATAAGATGGTTGCTAAAGATAAAACGGTAATTGTACGACTTAACATTTCCGACTCCTATAATTGATTAATTGCTTTCTTCAAATTCGTAATGGCGAGATGATATTGGTATAGCGACTGCTGATAATTCATGCGTGCCTGATTAAGGGCTAAATGCGCATTCAAGACGTCTAACTGGGTACTGCCACCCTCAGCATACATTAATTCAGCCAAACGCACTGCTTCTGCTGCCTGTTCAACTGTCTTTGTCTGAGTAATGACATTTTGGTCAACCTCTTGAACCTTTAAATAGGCGGCTTTGACCTCCAACCTAATGCCATTAACCAGCGCTTCATATTGAAAATCATTTTCTCGCACGGCGATTTTAGCCTGTTGAACTTTGGCGGCAGTACTAAAACCGCTCATCAGTGGAATGCTAAGGGAAATTGACGAGTTGAATCCCTTCCGAAAATCATCGGAAGTAAATTTAAAATCTGTCCGCTGACCTTGATATTGGTAGGAAGTACCGAAAATAAGTGATGGTTTATAACCGGCACGGGCCAGACCAATCTGATAGTGTGCCATTTCCTTCTGTTTCTGTAGAATTTGCACTTCGGGTCTATTCAGCAAGGCATATTGAGTTAATTCCTCAATACTGTTTTTCAATAACGTGCACGGGATATAAACCAATTCACCTTGTACATCAATCTGTTTATCATCGCTTAATCCTAATAAATTACGTAATTGCTCTTCAGCAAGACGCAGATTATTCCGCGCTGATACGACCATCGGTTGATAATTAGCAACCTGTACTTCGGCTCGCAAAACATCAAATTTTGAAGATTTACCGACATTATAAAAGCTTTTAACTTGTTCAAGATTATGTTGCGATGAAGCCAGCGCTTCTTCCATAACTTTTACTGCGGAACGAGCGAATAATATACCGTAAAAGCTGCTTACGACATCGCTAAGCACTTTTTGCTCCGTAGCTTTGTATTGTGACCGAGCAATTTCTAATCCCCGTTTACTTATAGCATAACCAGCTCGCACCGTCCCACCCAGATAAAGTGGCTGGCTAAAATTCAAACCATAAGCCAGGGTATTATCAACTCCAAAACTGATTCTGACATAATCCGGCATGCCAGGAGGTGCTGCTGGTCCCATCATATCTTTGATAAAATTCGGCATCAAGGTCGTCTGAATCTGCCAGGCATGCTGTAAACTGGTAAAACCAGTTAGAGACGGCAAGAAATTCGAACCTGCTTCGTGAACTTTGGCTTGTGCTTTGGCTATTCCTTCCCGCGCTATTTTAATTGTGGGGTTGTTCAGGAGGGCTAATTCCCTGGCTTTGTCTAAATCAAGGGTAATTACTTCAGCCTGAACAAAATTGAATAGCAAAAGGTTAAGACCAATCGCGATAGCCAAACTGAGTTTTTGTTTTCTGCTCATTTTTGACCTTTCTTAATTAAAATTCCTTCAACTAAGGTATCTACAAATAATTTCGCTTTGGCGATTGTTAAATCACCTATGCCTAATTTGCAATAGCGACCGATAAAAATATTGGCGCCGCCCAATAAACTAAAAATGAAACTGTCCTCATCGAAATCAGAACGAAATATTCCTTGTTCCTTTCCTTCCTTTACGATGCTTTTCACTACATCATAGTAGACCTGGATTTCTTTGAACATTTTTTGACTGAAGTCACGCGGAAAGTTCCCCGATAGGATATTGGTAAAAAAACGGGCGATTTCGGGATGTTCTTTGATGCTGATAAAGCGATTTGCTATTAGGGCGATAAGTTTTTCAACGGGACTTATTGGTTTTTTAACAATCTCAAGAGCCGCTTTTTGGGAATAATCGACACACGATTGAATTATTTCCTCGAAGAGATTTTTTTTATCGGTGAAGTAATAGTACAAAGCTGGTTTGGTAATTTGGCAGCGTTCCGCGATGATGCGCATTGAGGCATTTTCGTAACCCATTTCTCCGAAGAGTTGGGCGGCGACGAGTAAGATTTTGTCTTTAGTTACATTTTCACTTTTCACGATTTCACCTTTCTTACTTACCGGTAGGTAAGTTATGCAATATTTGACACTGAAACAAGGATTATGTTAAATCCCTCTCCGCCCTTTTTTTATTTTTTACTACGTTTTAAGAACAGCGAAGCGCCAGCTGTAATTTCTAAAAAAGATCTAAATATCGCTGGATTTCCCAAGCAGTAACCTGTTGTTTGTATTCCATTGACTCTTTGGTTTTAATCGCCAGATAACGCTCAAAGAGTTGCTCACCTAATAGTTCCTTGATTAAATGACTATTACGCATAAAAGTGATGGCTTCATTCAAAGTAGATGGCAGGACTTCAATGTTTTTCTTGGTCAGGTTTTCCTGGTCAAGCTTGAAGATATTTTCTTCGACCGGTTTCGGCGGCTCTAATTTATTTTTTATACCGTCTAACCCCGCTTTTAACATGACAGCAAAAGCCAGATATGGATTACATGTCGGATCAGGACAACGCAACTCAATACGAGCAGATGAGCTTTTTTGATGAAACCACTTGGGGATGCGAATCAAAGCAGTCCGGTTCATGGCAGCCCAGGTTATATAAACTGGCGCCTCAAAACCAGTCACCAGACGCTTGTACGAGTTGACCGTCGGACATAGAATTGCACACATGGCTTTTATGTGTTTCATTTGCCCGGCGATAAAATGGTAGGCTAAGCGTGACAAACGGTATTTATCGTTTGAATCGAAAAAAAGATTTTCTTTAGAATCGATGCTAAAGAGACTCTGATGGGTGTGCATACCCGAACCAGCAACACCAGCTAAAGGTTTTGGCATAAAGGTAGCGCGTACCCCATACATCTGCGCAATTTTCTTGACAGTATATTTTAGGGTGAGGAGCTTATCTGCTGTGGAAAGAGCGTCACCATAGCGGAAGTCAATTTCGTATTGTCCCTGCCCCACTTCGTGATGGCCAGTCTCGACTATGATTCCGAAGCTTTTTAAAGCCGTAATGATTTCTTTCAAGATGCGGTAGCCTTCATAAGAGGTGAAATCGAAGTAACCGCCATAATCGATGACATTCGTCCGCTGGTCGTTATCTTTGAACAAATAAAATTCCAGTTCGGGACCTACATTGAATTGATAACCCTGCCCTTCAGCTTCCTGAATACATTTTTTTAGGATAAAGCGTGGGTCATTAGCAAAAGGTTCACCGTTGGAATTGTAAATATCGCAAATAACTCGGGCTGTTTTTCCGTTTTGATTCAACCAGGGAATCGGAGCGTAGGTCGTGATATCCGGTTTCAAGAAAAGATCACTCTCCTGGATACGAGCAAAACCTTCTACCGAAGAACCATCGAACCATACTCCATTTTCAAGGGCACTCTCAAAAGATTCGGCTGGAATCACGACCTCTTTGACGATTCCTAAAAGATCACTGAACTGCAAACTGACAAACTCTACTTTGTCTTGCTTGACCTTTGTCATCATAACAATAACCTTTCTGTTTAACCTTAAATTGTTTTATCAAAAATTGGCGTTAATATAATCTATTTTTCAATGTTATGCAAATATATTTATTATATCTCAAGTGATATTTATTTATTATAGTTATATATTTATTATTTTAATTAATTAATTATTCAAGTCCAATTTTCAAGTTGCGAATTGTAAAATTTTAACTAAAAAAATATTGAAAGGTCACAAAAAGGCAAATCCCCGCCGGGAGGGACTGGGATTTACCATCTAACACAGCCAAGGTAAAGAACTTAGAGGGAAATCAATTGGCTGACTTTAATCATAAGGATATTATCGCTATTAGTTTGAAATAGGTGGCTGAAGTCCCGTTTTAAGTCGAAAGGTTGCATAGGTTCATAATCGGTGAAACCCTGCGACCAGACTAAGTATAGCGTAGAGCCAGTCTGGTATTCCCAGCGTATTACTAAATTTGAGCGAAATTGTTTGTAATTAAAATCGGTTTGACCTCTGAAGGTATATTCAGGCACACCATCCAGATTTTTATCAACTTCGTACTTGCCAGTTTCAGGATTGAGTTTAATTTGCTCCCCGAATCGGCGAAAACGCTGTTCGTAATTTTTACTGCGAGGCGCAACCAGTTCCATTAAATCGAAGTAATCGCCGGCAGTGAAAAAGGGTTGTGCATAATATTGAATAGTAAGATTGGGTGTAAGAGTCACATCACTACGCAATGTCAGGCTAAGCAAATTTCTATGAAGTTTTGACCAGATATAGCGATACTCATTATTCTCGTCGAGCACTTTGCCAATCCAAGCCCAGGTATCGTTTAAATGATTGAAATTGATTTGCGCGGTTAATTGAACATTTTGACGAGGACGCCAGGTGATTTCTGGTTGAATTTGGTAAGATAATACACCATCTCTACTTTGGTAATGGGATGCGAACAGACCGGAATAAATAGCCTGTCGTGCATCAGAATTAACATAGGTCCAGATACTATAATTTTTATCACTATAAATCGCTGGTCCGCCTCTATTAATGCTCGGGTCAAAGCCGCCGAGATTGCGATTGAAGCCAAAGCCAGTTGACCAGTTGTTATTAAACGTAAAATGCATATTTATATTTCCGCCCAGGTTAATCCGCTCACCGTCATAGTTCCAGGTTGCCCATTGGTTTAGGTTAATTGTATATTGTCGGAAAAGTCGTCCTTTTTCCCATTGTCGGTACTGCAACCAGGTGAATTGATTAATTCGATCAGCCTGATTGTTGAATCCTAAGTCATTGACTTCGAAACCGGGATTGTAAGCGATGCAGCCGACTGTCCCGCGGATATGTCCAGTATTTTTGCTTATTAATCCCCGCCAGTAAGAGCCGCTGAGTGAGGTTGCTTGAGGATTATATTCTAAGTAATCGGCATCTACCCGCTGGAAATAGTGAGTTGGACTTTTTTGAGTACGTTGAATTGCCAGTGTATCACCTTGTACATTAGAAAACGCGACTGCGCCATTGAAGGTAAATTGGCGTTGTAAAAATTCATGATTAATATCGATACCAACGGTATATGCTGCTTTGTGTATATACAACAGATTATCATTTAATCGGCGGTTTACCGCAGTCAGAATTCCGCCAATTGTCGTCTGGCCATTATTAAAATCCTGCTGCAGACGTCCAACCCAATAATTAGTCATAGGTTCGACCACGGAGACATCCTTGGTTTTATCAGAATAATAGACTGTCCCTTTCTCTTCAGCCGTGATAGCATCCATTAATCCAATTGAAAGTCCATTGGCAATTCTGCCTGTCACCTTCAATGCTCCGAGGATACTTGTATTTTCGGGTCGAAAAGTTGTGACGACTTCTTTATTGCTGTCTGAATATGGTTGATTAGTGGGAATACGACCAATGCGGCGGGTATAAAAAAGAGTATTTGCTGAACCATCGCCATCACCAACACCCAGTTGATAGCGGAAAATATTGGCTCCCTCAATAAAGAATGGTCGGCGTTCACCAAAGTAAGTTTCATACTCGGTGAGATTAAAGTCAGCCGGGTCAGCCTCTACCTGGCCGAAATCTGGGTTGATGGTCAAGTTGTAGGTCAGACCTTTGGAGCTTGTATAACGAAGGTCACCCCCCATATTAAATAGCACATCATATTTGCTTTTATCGATGGGTGTGACAAGATTAGCCGAATGCTTTACCTGGTTAGCTAAATAAGGCATAAAATAGAGCGGTCGGCTGACCTTAATATGCTTTAAGCCACGGAGCACCCCATAACGGGAGACAAATCCCTGTTCCGATTGTGACCAATAATTCCAGACAGCAAGTTCGTTATTAAGTCGTGGTAATTCGCGGTATACCTGCAGTCCCCATTGCAGTTCTTCGGCTGAATTGAAGCGTAATTCGCGAAATGGAATGCACCATTCAGCGGTCCAGCCTTTCTCGTCAATATTTACCCGTCCATCCCAGACGGCATCCCAATCATCATCCATGTTGTTATCGTCGAAGCGACGCAAGTCATGCTTGACTCCCGCTGCATTTAAACCGAATTCAAAGGCTGTCCGATTGTCATGATAGCTATCTATGGAAACATAAAGCCAATCTGATTGCGTGTATTTGTCACGGCGGGTCAGGATGACTTTGATTTTATCTGGTTCAGGATCATAAGCCCGTGCGGCGACATAGAGATGTTCTTCGTCAAATGCCACACTAAATTCGGTCTTAAAAGAAGCCGGAAGGCCATCGCGGGGATTACGCTGGATAAAATTGCTCTGCCATTGTGTACGCTGCCAGACCTCTTCGGTTATTTTACCATCGACAGTAATTGCGCCGCGATTTACTGCCAATGCTTCAATCTGCCGCATGCGTAGAGAATCGAGATTGGCGCTGGCATTCTCAACTGATAGAATCATTAAAGAGAGAAAGGTTAACCATTTCATCGTTTGCTTACTCATTAATTCCGGCCTTTCAACTGAAACGCTACTTTGATAATTCTCAGAGCAAAAGGTTGTCCTGTTTTTGAAGCCTGAAATTATTTACCTGCTCTCTAAGTTTTAATGTTTGCTATTTTTCTCTTTTACTGTTAAAATAAAATGATGTGCGGACGGAAAACCCTGACAAAAGGTAAATTGGAAATCATTGAGCGTCTCTCAATTAGTTTCTGGGACGACTCCATTCCCTATCAACCCAGCTATAATGTCGCGCCAACACATTTCCATCCAGTCTTACTGTTCGATGAAGGACGGAAAGTCAAACTCATGCGCTGGGGGCTAATTCCAACATGGGTAAAAGACATGACTTCAATTCCGATTATGATTAATGCCCGAGTTGAAACCGTGACAACAAAACCCTCTTTCGCCAATCTGGTCAGTCGCCAGCGCTGTCTGGTCATTACCGACGGATATTATGAATGGAAAAAAGATGGCAATCGCAAGCAGCCTTATTACATTCATCATCCTAAAGGAGATTTACTTCTGATGGCTGGTTTATGGAGCCGTTGGGTTTTGCCCACTGGATATAAAATCGACCAAAAACAAGCCGCGTTGGAGACTTATACCGTCATCACCACAGTTGCAGCGGAAGATTTGAATTTCATTCATCAACGCATGCCAGCATTAATTTCCCAAGATGTGGCTGATATCTGGCTGGATTGCTATCAAAATTCGTCCTCACAGGCGCTTAGTTTAATTCAGTCGGCTAATGAACCATTAGAAGCCTATCCAGTTAGCAATTTGGTCAACTCAGTCAATAATAATTCTCCGGCATGCATTCAGCGGTTGGAAGAATTGCCACCCCAAACTTCGCTTAATCTTTAACAAATATTTCAATTTGAACGAGTATAGCACGAAAACATATCGCATTTTTGTAACGGGAACTGTTCAGGGTGTTGGCTTTCGACCACATGTCTGGCGATTGGCACACCAATTAAATCTGCACGGGGAGGTTTTTAACAATTCCAATGGCGTGATAATTATTTTACAGGGATTACCCGACAACATCGAATCTTTTCTCGAACAACTACCAACTTCCGCTCCACCCGCCAGCCGCCTCGAAACTATTCAGGTCACAGAAATCACCAGTGCCGAGCCCTACGAAGATTTCGTAATTAGCACTAGCCAACGCCATTGGCAGCGTAGCGTACCTATTTCTCCTGATCTCGATGTTTGCCAGAATTGTCTTCGCGAACTCTTTGATCCTCACAACCGGCGCTACCTCTACCCTTTTATTAATTGTACTAATTGTGGCCCACGCTTTACTATCATTACCGATGTCCCTTATGACCGTAGCAACACGACCATGCGCAGCTTTAAAATGTGCCCGGAATGCCAGCAAGAATATGACAATCCCGTCAATCGCCGCTTCCATGCCCAACCCAATGCTTGTCCAGTCTGTGGTCCGCAAATCACTTTAACTGACGGTAAGAAGATATACGGAAAAAGTGGTACCTCTGAACAAAATGAAGCATTATTTAAAGAAATCGCTGAGATATTCTCCACAGGAAAAATCATCGCCCTGAAAAGCATTGGTGGTTACCATTTAGCATGTGACGCACGGAATGAATTAGCGGTTTGTCGTCTCCGCCAGAGAAAATATCGCGAGGACAAACCTTTCGCCGTCATGTTTCCCAACCTTACAATGGTCTATGATTTCTGCGAAGTCTCTCCTGAAGAAGTGGAACTTTTGACCAGCTTACCGCACCCCATTGTCTTGCTTACAAAAATAAGAGAACACGATTTAACCCCTTCGGTCGCTCCAAACAACCATTTTTTAGGTGTGATGCTTCCCTATACACCTCTGCATCATCTGATAATGCACTATTTTCCCCAACCACTTGTCATGACCAGCGGCAATCTCAGCGACGAGCCGATTGCTTTCGAAGACGATGATGCGTTGCAAAGACTTAAAAATATCGCCGACTTCTTTGTAATTCACGATCGCCCAATTCATTTGCGCTGCGACGATTCGGTATATCGCATTTTTTCCAAGCAACCTTACCCTATTCGCCGGGCGCGCGGTTATACCCCTGATCAGATTTCCGTGCCGGTTAAATTTGATAATCCCGTGCTTGCCTGTGGACCGGAACAAAAAAATACTTTCGCTTTAGCCAAAGACCAGCGCGTTATTCTTTCACAGCACATCGGTGATATGAAAAATTATCCAGTCTACCAGGCTTTTGTAAAAAATATTGCTCACTTCGAGAAGATCTTCGGTATTTATCCTTCAATCATTGCTTATGACCTCCATCCTGAGTACCTCAGTACAAAATATGCCCAGGAAATATACCATTCACCCGACGGAAATATCGTTCAAAAAATCGGTGTCCAGCATCACCACGCTCATGCTGTCAGCTGCATGGCAGAAAATGGCATTCAGGAACCAGTAATCGGCATTATTCTGGACGGTACTGGTTATGGGACGGATGGCACCATCTGGGGTGGCGAAATTTTAAAAGTAACCTATAGCGATTTTGAACGATTGGGATATTTTGAACCTGTTCAGATGCCGGGCGCTCAAGCGGCAATTGATAATCCCTGGCAAATGGCAGTGAGTTACCTTTATTCAACTTATGGCACAAGTTTCAGAGAACTAAATCTACCCTTCCTTCGAGTAATTCCAGATGACAAGATAAAACTCGTGGTTGAAATGTTAAAGAATCATTTTAATTCACCATTTACAACCAGTTGCGGTCGCTTATTCGACGGCATTGCTGCGCTTACAGGTTTGCGGCTTAGTGTCAATTATGAGGGACAAGCTGCCGTAGAATTTGAGCAACAAGTTGAGCTGGTAGCCGATACACCTGGTTATTCTCTAAAAATTCAAACAAATAGCAATATATTTAGTATAGTATGGTATAAGATGATTCAAGAAGTAGTAAAAGATATTCAAACTACAACCAATATTTCTACCATTGCCTTTAAGTTTCATAAGGGCTTGAGTGAAGGATTGTTTGCCGCAGCATGTCAGGCGCGCAATCTGACCGGTTTAAATTCAGTCGTATTGAGTGGTGGAGTTTTTATGAATCTCTTTCTCCTCGAACATTTGCAACAATTACTAACTCGCGACGGCTTTACCGTCTATACTCACCATAAAGTACCGGCTAATGATGGTGGTATCGCGCTTGGTCAGGTTGTCATTGCTAATGCGATAATGAAAAAGGCTTCCAATGTGTCGCCGAATATTTAATTTATGGAGTTGATAATGTGTTTAGCCATTCCGATGAAAGTCATAGCCATCGAAGGAAATCAGGCACTTGCCGAAGTAGGGCGTACTGTTTACCGTGCCAATCTCGACCTCCTGAATGATGTCCACCTGGGCGACTACATCATCGTTCATGCTGGTTTTGCCATTGAAAAATTAGATGAAGATGCCGCTCTGGAAAGTCTGGCGGTCTGGAATGAAATCGCCGAAAAGGAAGAAAATCGACGCGCCAAGCGAGGATTTATCAATGATTAAATACATTGATGATTTCCGTGCTGCTGACCTGATTGCACGGGTCGCTGCCGCTATAAAATCTAACAACCCGGGCGGACCTGTCAATTTAATGGAAGTCTGCGGTGGACATACAATAACGATTCACAAATTCAATCTGTCCGGCTTTTTACCGGAAAATATTAACCTGCTTAGCGGTCCGGGTTGCCCGGTTTGTGTGACAAGTAATGAGTTCATAGATAAAGCCTTGATTATCAGCAAGATACCAGATGTCATCATAACCACTTTTGGCGATTTGGTGCGGGTGCCGGGCAGTCATTCAAGCCTTTTGCAAGCTCAAGCTGAAGGAGCTGACATTCGGATATGCTATTCCCCTGCTGATGCCCTGACCATTGCCGCGGATAATTCTCACAAGCAGATTGTCTTTTTAGGTATTGGTTTTGAAACAACGGCGCCTTTGATTGCCGCAGCAATTTTAAATGCTGAAAAGCAATCGCTTACCAACTTTTCGGTGCTTTCGGCTTTAAAGACGATGCCACCAGTCATGCGTGCCTTATTACAATCAGGAGAGCTTGCTCTGGATGGTTTCATCTGTCCAGGTCATGTCTCTGCCATTACGGGAATTCACATTTACGAATTTATTGTGCAAGAATATGGCATTCCGTGTGTCGTTACTGGCTTTGAACCATTGGATTTAATGACGGCAATATTATTCTTAATCGAAATGATCAATGCTAAGAGACCAGCCGTTGTCAACCAATACAATCGTGTTGTCAAACCTGAAGGCAATCAAAAAGCCATGGAGGTACTTCGGAAAGTGTTTGAACCCTGCGACGCCGTCTGGCGTGGGCTGGGCAACATTCCCGATAGCGGTTTAAAACCTAAACCTGAATATGCCTCTTATGACGCCGACCTAAGATTTTCGGTGAGCGTAGCTCCTTCGAAAGAAAATCCTGCCTGTCTATGTGGTGTAGTTCTGCGTGGTATCAGTAAACCTTCTGACTGTCCTCTTTTTGCAAAGGTATGCACTCCTGCTAATCCGCAAGGCGCCTGTATGGTAAGTGCCGAAGGTGCTTGTGCAACTTATTATAAATACGGGAAAAAACATGACTGAGACCAAGATTACACGTGCTCATGGTGCCGGTGGTTTATATAGCCATCAGTTAATTCGAAGTTTATTCATCAAACATTTCGATAATTCCTACCTTAAAGCGATGCTTGACGCTGCCCTTCTGGAAAATCCTGGTGGTAAAATCGTATTTACTACTGATTCTCACGTCGTTAAACCGCTCTTTTTCCCGGGAGGTGACATTGGGAAACTGGCGGTTAATGGCACCGTGAACGATTTAGCTGTGTGTGGCGCTACCCCGCTTTTTCTCTCCTGTGCTTTGATTATCGAAGATGGTTTTGCTTATAGTGATTTAGAACGGATTATTGTTTCCATGCAGGCGAGCGCAGACGCAGCCAGTGTTAAAATCGTCACCGGTGATACTAAGGTCGTTGGTCATGGTGAAGCTGACGGAATCTTCATCAATACCGCCGGCATTGGAATTTTGCGACCTGGCATTGACCTGCAACCAGATAACATTTCGCCCGGTGATAAAATTATCGTCAGTGGTTTTCTCGGCAATCACGAAGCTGCAATTATTGAGGAACGTTTAAATTTGTCTTCGTTTTCGTATATTGAGAGTGACTGCGCCGCTCTGCAAGGTTTAATTGGTTTACTTTTAAAAAGGGTCAATGGCGTTAAATTGATGCGTGATCCGACGCGGGGTGGTCTGGCAACGACTCTTAACGAATTCGTCTATGGGCAAAACTATGGAATAATCATCGACGAAATAAGCGTGCCAATTATGGAAGAAGTCCGCGGTTTATGCGAACCGCTGGGTTTCGATCCGCTTTATCTGGCAAGCGAAGGCAAAGTAGTCGTCGTGGTGGCATCGGAGCAAGCAGAGCACGCTCTTACAATAATGCGTAGCCATCCCTTAGGAAAAGACAGCGCCATCATTGGCGAAGTCATCCCTGAACCTCAGGGTAAAGTCCTGTTAAAGACCCAAATTGGCAGTCAACGCATTTTGGATATGCTCACTGGTGAAATGCTACCACGCATTTGTTGATTAATGACGCGCTCTCTTTGTTTAATGAAATAGACAATCTAAATTAACTATAATGCATGAGATGACCATTGCACAAAATATTTTGAATATCATCTCCGCAGAATTGCAGTCAGAGATTCCTGCTAAACCAGTAACCAGGGTCCATTTTAAAAGTGGTAAAATGAACGCCATCATCCCGGAATCACTTTCCTTTTGTTTCAATGTCTTAAAAGTGGAATATCCTTTCTTAAAAAATGCTGAATTAGTGATTGAGGAAATGCCACTAACTATACGCTGTCATGATTGTGGCGAATTGGCGGAACTCGAAGAACCGCTCTTTATCTGCCCACATTGTCATGGTTTTGCCCTCGAAATTGTCAGCGGAAAAGAGATGTTCGTCGAATCAGTAGAAATCGCCGACGATCCCGTTTTAACCAATAATGAGGTAGTTTAATGGAAATTCGTATTGTTCAAAGTGTCCTTAAAGCCAACGAAAAAATCGCTGGCGAAATTCGTGACCGTCTTAACCAAACTAAAACCCTCATGATTAACATCATGAGTTCGCCCGGTTCGGGTAAAACCACTTTACTCGAAAAGACCATTCCTATTCTATTAAATCGTGGATTGAAAGTTGGCGTCATCGAGGGTGATATTACCTCCACAATGGATGCCGAACGTCTTTTGCCGCTTGCTATCCCATTGACTCAAATCAATACCGAACCTTTTGGTGGCGACTGTCATCTGGGATCGGAAGTAATCATGCCTGCATTAGATAATTTTAATTTGAATGCTCTGGATATTATTTTTATAGAAAATGTCGGTAATTTAGTTTGCCCTGCTGAGTTTGATACTGGTGCTGATTTTAATGTAGTTGTCTTGAGTGTCACGGAGGGCGAAGACAAACCATTAAAGTATCCCTTGATGTTCCGGGTCTGTCAGCTGGCAATTATTACCAAAACTGATTTATTACCTTACCTTAACTATGACCTTGATAAAATGAAGCATAACATCCACAAAATCAACCCTCAAATGACACTTTTTGAAGTAGCTGCCACGAAAAATGAAGGGCTGGATAAATTTGTGGATTGGGTGGTAGCCCGCTTGAAAAAATAGACCCCATGTCTATAACTTTTCGTTGTGACTGATAACTAATGAGGTTCACATGGCAAAAAAGATACTAATAATTGACGACGATATTGACTTAGTCGAGGTTCTGCGTCTGACATTAGAAAAGAATGGTTACGAAGTTATTGATGCTCAGAATGGTACCCGTGGTTATTTGCTCGTCGAACGCGAAAAACCCGATTTGGTAATCCTGGATGTAATGATGGCAACCTGGGACGAAGGATTTGAAGTGGTTCAAAAAGTTCGCTCGAATCAGGCAATCGCTCATATCCCTATCATCATGCTAACTGCTGTCAGCCAACAGATGGGCATAAATTACGCTAAAGATGACGATGTCTTGCCAGTTGACGAGTTCCTGGAAAAACCCATCATTCCGTCAACTCTTCTCGAGATAATCAAAAAGTACGTTAAATAATTTACTGGAAGCCTCTTCGTTTTAAGCAGAGTTCATCGTTTTACAAAGAAATTATTAATCGTGCCCAGTCACACAAGCTATGATAATAGTACTTGTATTTTTTCCTCTAAAACTTTTTGAGATTGGGCACCGATGACCTGCGAAACCACCCGCCCATTTTTGAAAAATAGCAGAGTAGGAATACTCCGCACACCATATTTTTGGGCGATTTGAGGGGCAACTTCGACATTGACTTTGCCGACTTTTAGCTTGCCAGCATATTTTTTGGCTAATTCTTCTACGATAGGAGCAATTTTGAGACAGGGCGCACACCAGGTTGCCCAGAAGTCAACCAGCACTGGCTGATTGCTCTTTTCGACTTCAGTTTCAAAGTTTAATGAATTGAATTCTAACATCGTAAGCCTCAAATTTATTTTTCAGTTTATTCCCTCATTCGTGAAAACTTTAACTACTGCGAACCCATTGCCAGATTTCCGGCAAGGTCGGGCGCTTGCCCCAGATTAAAATGGCTACACGAAAAACTTTCCCCGCTGCCAGCATTAGCAACCACACCGAAATTAGCAATATTCCCATAGTTCCCAGCAATTCCCAGAGCGGTGGCATAAAAATACCCAATCGCAGTATCATGAAAAAAGGCGTCATAATCGGAATAAACGATAGAATAATTGTTGTTAACGACTGTGGGTGACTGATGATATAGGAAGCCAGAATCAATGGCAAAATAGTAATCATCGAAAAAATTGAAACGGCACTCTGCGCATCCTGTTCATTGTCGAAAATTGCACCCAGCGTCGCAAAGATGGCGGCATAAACCAGATAACCTAGCACAAAATATATCAGAAAAATCGCCGTCGTAGTCAAATTAAATAGTTCCAATCCTTTATAGGATGAGACAAAATATGCCAGAAATAAATAAATGAGCAGCTGGGTCAAACCTAATAAACCGAGCCCAATGATTTTTCCGGACATCAACTCTGTCGGAGAAACCGATGATAGCAGGATCTCAACCAGGCGATTAGAACGCTCAGTCAGGACACTGCGCATTAAAATCTGTGCTGAAGTAAAAATTGAGAAAAATAACATCAAGACAAAAATTATCGGCATGAGATAGCCAAGGTATTCACTGCCCTCTTTCTCTTTACCTTCGCATGTCACTTGCATTACCTTAAAATCAATTGGCGATAACACCTGCTTAATCAAGTGTGAGGGCAATCCAACCTTCTGCATTTTATAGCTGCGAATTAAGCGTGAAACCGTTCGGTCTAACTCGCTCTGATCACGAAAATTACCGATATTCCGTGTATAATAATAGACGCAGCTGGAGTCCCAAACATCTGTTGGAATTACTAAATAACTGTGGATTATAGAAGAATCCAGTAACGCAGCTGCCTGGCTTTTAGCGCGCTCAGTATCTAAATCTTTAAACACAATCACCTGATACTTTGGTGAACCGTCTTTGAGATGGTACTCTTCCCCAAGTTGCTTCTCGAGCTGTTCCGCTAATAAGCGGGTCTCATCTATCAAACCGACAATCTTATATTCACTTTCCTCCGATGTCATTAAAACACTCGGTAATATCATCGAGAGGACAACAATTACTGGAAATACCACTGTAGAAATAATAAACCATTTCGAACGGATGCGGGTAAAATACTCCCAGCGTACGATGGTCAGGATTTTTCGCACTATTCGCCTCCCTTTTGAACCTGGTCAATAAATATCTGTTCGAGAGATGGTTCGAGAACCTGAAAACTGCTCACTGTCACTCGACTCATCACAGTATTTAGCAAATCATTAATCTTCTGAGTATCGTGAAGTACGCCGGTAATCCTTCCGTCACATATTTGAAAGTCGGGCAAATTTAGGTCGCCCAATGCCTGTTTATCGCCAATAAACTCAATTTGTAAATGCTGAACGCCATATTCTTTCTTTATTTTCTTTAATTCTCCATACAAAATACGCTTGCCACAGTTTATCAGGCAAATTCGCTCACAGAGCTTTTCTACCTGTTCCATCTGATGGGTCGAAAAAATAATCGTAGTTCCTTTCTGCTGCAAATCATTGATGATTTGCTTCAACAAAAGTTGATTAACCGGGTCTAAACCTGAAAATGGTTCGTCCAAGACTAATAAAACCGGATCATGAATAATCGCAATGATAAACTGGACTTTTTGCTGATTTCCCTTCGATAACTCTTCAATTTTGCGGTGAGCATATTCGGTCAAATCAAACATTTTAAGGTAATCGTACGCTTTTTGACTGGCAATCCGTGGTTCTAATCCCTTCAAAGTAGCCAGATAGACGATTGTCTCGTGCAGTTTCATTTTCTGATAAAGACCGCGCTCTTCTGGTAAATATCCAACCCTTATAAAAGCCTGGGTATCATTTGTTATTCCCTCAAATATAATTTCGCCACTGTCGGGCTTGATGATGTTCATAATCATGCGCAAGGTCGTGGTTTTACCAGCGCCATTGGGACCGAGTAAGCCAAAAACGCTACCCGGCAAAACTTCAAAACTGAGTTTGTCTACCGCGACCGTGTGATTAAAAACCTTTGTGACTTCTTTGACAGTAAGCATTTCAGTTCCTGACTTTTTACGAGGGAATTACAAATTTAATGAAGCGTCGCTTGCCTACGCGGACGATGTACTCACCGCAATCTTTTAATTCAAAGTTAATGTCAGAGATTTTCTCGTCATTGACTCGCACTCCACCTTGTTGAATCAATCGTCGGGCTTCCCCATTGGATGCAACCAGACGATTATCGGTTAGCAGTTTAACAATTGAATAGGCGGTATTTCTTGACAGGGTGACAACAGGAACATCTTCGGGAATTTCTTTTTTACTGAAAACCAGTTCAAACTGGGCTTGCGCCGCCTGGGCGGCTTCGGATGAATGATACATCGTAACCAGAGTGCGCGCCAATTCCTTCTTAACAATCATCGGATTAGTCTCCGGCTCTTTCAGTCTGACAGCGATTTGACGTATTTCATTAGGCGAATAGTCAGTCACAAGCGTAAAATATTTCAAAATAAGTTCATCCGGAATTGACATTACTTTGCCGTACATATCGTCCGGCTCATCATCAATTCCGATATAATTGCCCAGACTCTTACTCATACGTTGCGTGCCATCAATGCCTTCCAGAACAGGTAAAGTAATAATGACTTGCGGTTCCTGACCATATTCGCGCTGAACATCACGCGCCGTTAATAAGTTGAATTTTTGCTCGGTAGCACCCAGTTCAACATCAGCCCGAATAGCAACTGAATCGTATCCCTGCATCAACGGGTAGAAAAATTCATGTAAACTAATCGGATTGCCCTCTTTATAGCGTTTGGTAAAATCATCTCGTTCTAAAATGCGCGCTACAGTAAATTTGGCAGCTAAATTCATGATTTCGTCAAAGCGCATGTGGGCAAACCATTCGCCGTTATAGTGAATCTCGGTTTTATTGCGATTGAGTATTTTGAAAAATTGAGTTTCATAGGTCTCGGCATTTTTCATGAGAGTTTCGTAGGCTAAGCGCGGGCGCGTCTCGTTTTTACCACTGGGGTCACCCACCATGCCGGTGTAATCACCAATAATTAAAACGATTTGATGCCCTAATTCCTGGAACTGACGCAATTTGCGAATACCAACAGTATGTCCTAAATGAATATCAGGGGCGGTTGGATCAAAACCTTGCTTAATCCGCAAAGGTTTGCCAGTTTGCTGGGCGCGCTCTAATTTTTTAACTAATTCCTCTTCGGAAATGATCTCCTCAACGCCCTTTTTTATCAAGTCCATCTGTTCATTAATTGGAGGAAACATCTTACCTGTTAACCTTTCTTTGATAATCCAGTTCTTTGCGCAATTCACGGTCAGCAATTGCTTCCCGTTTATCATACTGACGTTTGCCTTTAGCCAAGGCAAGTTCGACTTTGACTTTGCCCTTTTCTGTAATAAAAACCCGCAATGGCACCAGCGCCATTCCCTTGCTCTCTATGTTGCGTTGTAATCTTTTGATTTCAGCGCGATGTAAAAGCAAGCGACGATTGCGTTCCGGCTCGTGGTTGTCATAACCACCAAAGTCATAGGGACTGATATGTGCTTTAAGTAAAAAGACTTCGCCATTTTCTATTTTCGCGTAGCTATCTTTTAGACTAATCTGTCCTGCGCGCACTGCTTTTACTTCGGTGCCTTTCAATTCGATGCCGGCGATAATTTTATCCTGAATAAAATAATCGTGGTAGGCTTTGCGATTGGTTGTGATATTTTTCTCTTCATTTTTCACGCAGAAAATTTAATGTTTTTAACCAAAGTTTCAACTTAAATCTTGGAGAACATTTTTAAGGATTTTATATTTGAACGCTTTTTTAAGCCCGGGTGGTGGAATTGGTAGACGCGCTAGGTTCAGGACCTAGTGGCCGGACGGCCGTGCGAGTTCAAGTCTCGCCCCGGGCACTAAAGATGAAAACAAAGACCTAAGTCCTAAAGTGCTGAAAAGGGTGCTAAAGTAAGGCTAAGTATTAATTACTCTATGGTTTAAATTCGGCTGAAAAGCAGTTGATTTTGTATCCCCTCGAAATAAAAGATGCTATAATACTATCCACTATTTAGTATTTAGCCGATGAAAATCTAATAGAAAATAATTTCCCGGGTGAATTGGCGCCTATATTTAGTATCTGCAATTTTTCCATGGGAGTTACTTTTAACCCCAGAGCTGAAAGCCGCTTTTCAATAGAAGAAAGATGAACTTTCTGTGGATTTAGGCGTAAAGTACAAATCTTTGTCCGCGGTTCCAAGACAAAGGAATTAATTCCCTCCATTAACTGTAATGCTTCCTCGACCTTCGAGGCAATTTCTTCGTCACTAATCCCATCAATTTTTATTGTTACAATTTAGGGCCTACTTGAATGATTCTGTCCAACAAGTAACATGGCAATCGTAAAAGTAACCAAAACGAGTAGTACAACTAAATTGACAGACCGTCGTTTCATTTTCTCAACTCAATGTTAATTACTCCTCAACTACCGTATCAAATATAAAATATAACCATAGAAAAACAAAGCATTTTTTAATAATTGGCAGTAAAATAAAAACTTATGCGTTTGATTTATGGTAAAAGTTTGCTTTTTAATAATTAAATGTATCCTATTGCCATTTGGGTTACATTTAAATCTTAAAGATTCAGGAACGAAGGAAGGTACAAGAAAAAACCTATTTTTTATCCGGAAAATCCGAATCTCAACATAAGCCTCATAGATTTCCAATCCCCACGGCTGCAACTTCTCCATTTTTGCTGCGCTAAAGGTCTGCAATTGCTCCTGCATGAGGAAATTCAAATCCACGATGAATGGGACAGAATATAGTTAGATTTTCTCTGATGGTTATGCCCCCAGCTAGAAATTGACCCGACCAAATTCAACCTGGGCATATGTTTACGAATGTAAAAGGAAGCAGTATAAGACTAAAAAATATTTTGTTCGATGCATAACCTGCTTGTTACATTCTCTTTAACAGAAGTTCTTTGAAGAAATGATAAATGAAGTAAGCCATGGTGAATATGAAGATAGACGCACTTATCCCTTGAATAGCCACCTTCTTTTTCGGTGAATCAAAAAGTTTAAGGTGCCGGATGGTCTGCAAAACAATATACTGGCAAAATGCTGATCCAAGTCCCACGCCGACGCTGAACAAAGTGAGTTCCTGTACTCCCATGTCTGTTAAAACCGATGAACGGAGAACTTGGGACATATTCACCCAAAATGCCAATCTGGTCGGATTGCTTACAGTAGCCATCAACACAACGGGAAAGTACTTTAGATGGGAGGTCCAGTTTTGTTCATGATTATTGCTAAGCGTCATCGAGCTGTTGCCATCTGTTGCGGGCAACTCTTTATTGGGTCGGAAGTTTTTATATCCAAAATACAAGAGAACAATCAAGCCAATACCTTGCACGAGTGATCGAATTTCAACTGAATTGACTACAAGGGATACACCAATTAATGCAAGTTCACAATAGGTTCCGTCTAATAATGCCGAAAATAATCCGATCGATAGACCTGCTGAGAATCCATATTTCAGCGCACGATTGATCATTAACTGACCCACCGCGCCAATTGGCACGGATGTGACCAACCCCATTATAAATGCAATCGCAAAGACGTATAACATGACAATCCTATATGTTTTTGCTGTTCCTTTGAATGATGGAGCGAATTTCGGAAAGAGCTATATTTGCCGCTTCTTCTCCGGAATCTATCAATTCTTTAGAACGATGGAATTCCAGAAGATTAAATTCTTCAATCCCAGGTGAAATGAGAACATGAGCAGGCAACGATGAGATGGATTGGAATGTTGTTCTTCTCCAGCACTTGCCCCACACCAATGTGGGCAAGTCTGCGAGCTCGCCGCTACCCAAGACAACTACAATTTTTTCTTTTGTCATCCCATTCTTCCTATAACATTCCGTATAATGAAAAAGAACAACATATAATTCTTCATGACCGATCTCGAAATTTGATAAGCTTCTAGCCAATATTTTCGCATTGCCGTATTAGCAGAATGCTTATGAAATTTAATCAGATGCACAAGCCCCCAAAGATAAACATATTCGATCCGTTTATTTCGGGCAGTATAGAACAGATTGATTATAGTCTCCACACCGTACCCGGAGTTCCTGATTTTTTCAGTTAGTGGAAGGACATCTTTCTTAAAGACAACACGTTCCCCTGCAATTGATTTAAATGGATTCATTTTCTTGTCGAGAACATTTTCAGTCGGATGCCCGATTACCATATCCGCTTTTCCATCCAACAGTGGACTCAATAAGAGGGAAACATAATGCTCCTCAAAATTCAAGAGATCAGCATCGACAAAGAGCAAAATTTCACCTTGTGCTTTTATTATTCCCTCAGCTATAGCAAATCCTTTCCCTCTGTTATGGGGAAATTCGATAACTCGAACCCTGGGTTGATTTGTGAACTCTTTTAGGATTGCGCTTGTACCATCTGTTGAACCATCATTGATGACAATAATTTCGTTGACTTCCTTTGCGGCGATCAATGCTCTCACAACTCTTGGCAGTGTCTCTTCTTCATTAAAAGCGCACACAATGGCGGATACTGAATAACTACTGTTTATCACTGTTTGTTTCTCCTATGATTTTATGAAAGATTCACTTCATGCAGAGTTCAGAGTTCGCTGTGGTTTTATTCAAACCGAAGCGAGCAAAGAGCTGCTGCGCCGTTTTGAAAATTGTCTCTTTTTTATCTGCTAGTTTCATATCAATTCCTTATACATTAATTCAACCAAATTATTATCATAGTCGAAATCTACTAATTTTCCTTTTATTAGTAAGTAAATAACACCTTTAATTTATTCCGATTTTAACAGTTGAAGCGCACCTTTTACTGAGTATATCAGAAAAAGTAAAACCATAACACCGGTGGGGATAAGGATTAAAATATCGTACAGCGTAAATGACATCGCTAACTGCTCGACTTTGAGCGTTCCCAGGAAAAACATTAAGGTGTTAAATAATATTAAGATTACCCGGACCTCTGTCGGTCCTATTTTATAATAGGATATCCTGAAAACTCCCATTACATAAGTACAGATGTACACATGAACCGATAACAGTAAATAAGCGACAAGGGCTAATAAAGCGACATTAAACGTGATATATGGTGACATTCCCAGACCGAGGATAATAAAAACCTGACCAATCGCATCGACCGTATGATCGATATAATAGCCAAATTGAGGCCTTTCGATATGGCGATAACGAGCCAGGGTCCCGTCCAGACTATCTCCAAACCAGTTTAGTATAAACCCGAAACTGGCCAGCCACAAAAACCCCGCATGATAATTACTTAGCCAGTAGCCACAAAAAATAATGATTGTCGCAAAAAATCCGATCCCGGTCAAAATATCCGGCGATACCCAGGCGGGCATTTTTTTAGCAAACCATTGTAATGAGCATTTTTCCAACGCCCCCAGAAGAGTATCGTTAACCCGTACATGCGGTCTAAATTTGTTATCATCCTGATTCGTCATAATAACACTACTCCAAATTAGTATCGTTTACTCCATATAATGAATTTGTCTATTAATAAAAGCTTTGAATAGCATACTTGACATTCAACGTAGGTAGAGAACGGAATCAGATGCATCCACGAATAGCGGTGAATTCTCTTTAACTCCCCTTCACAAAAAGGACATTTTAACCTATTCATTACTTCACAATTTCATTGATCGGGTAATTATTGATTTTGAAATACAATCCGGTGTTTTTACTGACTTTAGCGAATTGAGATAGACAAAAATCCAGTTGTTCCCGCGTATGCGTCGCCATATAACTTGTGCGCAGGAGCGAGCGACCGGGCGGCACTGCTGGCGAAATTACCGGATTCGTGTAGACACCGGCATCTAACAAATCCCGCCACACGGCGAAAGTTTTCATATCGTCACCAATAATAATAGGAATGATCGGAGTGGCACTGTTCCCGATATTGAATCCAAGGAGTTTCAATTCTTTTTTCATGTAATTGGCGTTTTCCCATAACTGCTGCCGGCGTTCGGGTTCACGGATAATAATTTCCAGGGCTTTCAGTACCATAGCCGTATTTGAAGGCGGCAGCCCGGCTGTAAAGATCATCGTCCTGGTGTGGTGTTTTAGAAAATCTATTACCGGTTCTTCACCGGCAATAAATCCACCAACACCGGCTAAAGACTTGCTGAAAGTCCCCATAATCAAATCTACTTTATCGGTCAGATTGAAATGGGCTGCCGTCCCTTCGCCGTTAGGACCGAGTACTCCCAAAGAGTGGGCGTCATCTATCATAATCCGCGCGCCATATTGCCGGGCAAGGGCAACCATTTCAGGTAATCTCGCAATATCACCTTCCATGCTGAAAATACCATCAGAAACGATTAGCCTGCCCAGGTCTTGCGAAGTGGCATGCAACTGATTGTTCAGATCATCCATATCATCATGTTTAAAAACCCGTACGGTGGCTTTAGAAAACCTGGCACCATCCACAATGGAAGCGTGATTCATGGCGTCACTGAAAATCACATCTTTTTCATCACTAATCGTAGCTATGACACCAAGATTGACTGCAAATCCGTTGGAAAACACCAGGGCTTTTTCTTTGCCAACAAACCTTGCCAGCTTTTCTTCCAGCAGTTCATGCAGATAAATATTGCCGTTCAGTAAGCGACTTCCGGTCAATCCTGCTCCATATTTCTTCAGTGCCTGAACGCCCGCTTCAATTACTTCCGGATGATGCGTTAACCCAAGGTAATTATTTGACCCCAGCATAATCACCTTTTTTTCACCGATAGTTACGCTGGTTCCCTCACTTTCTCGAATGTTTAGATAATAAGGGTAATAGCCAAAGGCCCTGGCTGTCTTAGCGCGGGTGAATTGATAGGCTTTTAAAAAACTGTCTCGGTATTTATTGGTGAAATATTTTGTTGTCCATGAGAATTTCTGCTTCACGATGCCTTTTAATTCTAAAAACATAAAAAACCCCCTTTTACATACCTAAATCCCGCCGGGGCGGGACATCATCGCAATGCACTTTAATTGTTTTAAATACAAGCTTCTCTCCAGTAAAAAAACTAACAAAACCCGATATTGAAATCGCTATCAGATTGCAGATAACTACATCGAAGTGAAAAATTCGTTCAATGGCAATTAACAATACCATCTTAAGAGCAAAAGAAACCAGAGTTGCTGTATTATAGGCGGGAATGCGTCTAAAAAAATCCCTTTTGTTATGCACTCTATCGAGGGCGCTAAGATATATTTTGCAAAATAGTTATGCAGAAAATAAGTACTGAGAAACCATAAAACGAGAGAATCAACTACTGCGCCGGCAATTCCTCTAATCATGAATTTGGTTATAGTCTTTATCACGTTCATGATATTTTTCCACAATTAATTGCACAATCTCAACCTATCTCGGTCACACTGGTAGGCTTTGTTGAATTATTTATTCCCTCATTATCCAGACTTAATATTCCTTATTTATTGCTAAAGTCTTTTTCCCAGACAGGGTCTAACAGCTTTGCAAGTTCTTCATCATACTTTATCATCTGTTTATGATACTCTTTGCTTTTCAAAGCCTTTTCTGCCGGTTCATCGATTGGTTTGACAGGATATTTACTTGTTATTTCGTAAAATTCCTGGTGATGGTCCCTGATAAAGCAAGGCATTATCCTGTTTTTCACATCTGCCCTATTTTTTAGATATCCATAGCTCTTTTGCCAATTCCTGATATCACTGAAATATTGAGATTCTAAAACAACATCTAAATTACCGCCGTTTCTATATATGTCGCATATATTAACTGGGGAATAGGGAATAAATACACAGGGGGTTACATTCCCATTCCATTCAATATAGAGATAACCGCCTTTTCTTCCTGCTGCTATGCAGCCGTAACTCATGTATCCATTATTCCAGAAATCAATATAATTATAGCCACGCACTTCGTTGATTAATCTGCCGCGTTGATACATATGGAGTCGCTGCTCAGGAGTAACAAGATATTCCAGGTCAATTCCCCTCCCAATTGGCATATACTGAAATAGCCAGCCGTATACTGCTTTCTGTTTTTCAAAATAAAAATCTATAAACTCATCCGATACTACTAACTCAGCATTCTTTTGGGTAGCGGTTACGGAAATACCGAATGGTACTCCATAATCGCGTAGATTTACCATGGATTCGAGTATCTTTTCAAATACTCCTTTGCCTCTTCTCTCATCAGTCTCTTTTTTGAAACCTTCTACAGATATTGCCGGCGTTGCGTTACCCAATTCCGCTAATCTTTTGGCATTTTCTTTGGAAATAGGTGTTCCATTTGTATAGATCAAGAAAAATTGGTCATTGTGTTTTTCCAGAACATCAAACAGATTCTTTCCCTTATCACTCCATAGAAATGGCTCTCCGCCTGAAATGACGGTAAAATAGCTTTGCCATAATTCCTTTTTTTCAGTCAATATTCTATCAAATGTTTCCCAATCTAATTTGGCAAATGATCCTTTATGGCTGGCAGCATAACAACCTTTACATTTAAGATTACATTTTTGGGTTGGGCTTATTGTAATAAAACTGGGAATTTCCCTACTTTCTTGTTCAAAAGCCTGATCTCTTTTATCCTTGCCATTGAACATGACGTTGCCAACAAAGTTTTTAACAATTTTTCTTTGAATTTCTTTAGTAAGCAACTTTTCATCCATTCGCTTACCTAAAGTTCTCAAAAGATTGCGGAAGAAGCAGTAATGAGCATACTTTTCTGCTGAAAATGTAGTCTCGTCATCATAGGTGTTTGCTTTTCGGATTTTGTTGTCGATGATAGGAATAGCCATCTTCCTTACTGAACTATTATTAATCATCATCATGCATAACTCGGTTATTCCTAATTTTGCCAGATCTTTTGTGTTCATAATTTTTTCCTCCTTTGAACACTTTGTTATTTGGTTGAAAGTCTATTTTCACAGAAAGCTTTTTGAGCGGCTTTATATCCGATATCGATAATTTCTCTGGCTTTGTAAAAATCAAAAAAACCTGCAAAAGGGATATTGGGTTCAATCAATATGTCAGGTCGATAAGTTTCAATGGTAAGTTGAGACAATTTCCTTTGGGTAATATAAATAGAAAGGCTCCCTATCTTTTTTAAATTAGGATTCCTGTAAGTCCTCTTCTTATTAAACAACCGTTCCAACCATTTAGCATCAAGGTTTAAAACGTCCAAATATTCCCCTATCGTAGACGTCTTGTCTGTCCCGCCTTTGCGGGAGCCCTGTAAAATTGTATTATGTTTCTGCCAGTTATTTAGAATTATTCTGTCCAATGATGGCATCACGTTTACAGCTATAACAAAATCAGCCCCCGTATTTTGGACGATATTGATAGGGAGAGGATTAACCAAACCCCCATCAACCAATATTTTGTCTCTGTGAATTACCGGCTGGAAAATTATCGGCACTGAAATACTGGCTCGGATTGCATCAACCAGACTCCCTTTGTTAAAAGTGATTTCCTGTCCGGTTAAAATATCAGTCGCCGTCGCTGCAAAAGGAATTTTAAGATTCTCAATCTCAATATCTCCCACTATGTCTTTTAGAAACTCTATTACTTTTGTCCCTGTTATCAGACCGGATTTCGAAATAGTCGGTCTAAAATATTTTACCGATGAAGCCAAATCGGTTTTAAGCGCAATAGATTCAATTTCATTAATATGGATTCCCGCAGCGTATGCCCCGCCGATCATGGCGCCGATACTACTGCCGGCAATAAAATCAATCCTGATACCGTGCTCTTCGAGATATTTAATGACACCGATATGAGACAGCCCTTTTGCCGATCCACTACCAAGAACCAAACCGACTTTTTTATTTTCAAGAAATTCACCAACCATATTACATCATCTGTTCCTGAAAATTGTTATTACAAGCCACAGCCCGAAAAAAGCGGCGATGAGATAGCTCAAAATTCCAAAAGCAGAGAGATTAAAGATTTGCGGACCTTTGTCACTTGGTACTATCAGCGAAGAGCCGATAATAAGTGCGGCAATTATTAAACTAAACGACAGGCGATTGCCGGTTTGATTCAATCCAGCGATAAGGTTTTCCAGACCGCGATGTTCAAATTGAATTTTGAGCTCGCCCTTTTTTACCTTTGCGGTTATCTTCCTAATATCCGAGGGAATTGTTTTAAAAAGACCGACAAATTCGTCAAGTGTGCCGACAAAATCTCGTAGATGCTTGCGGGGATCCAGTTTGCGAATCATCATTTTCTCAACATAGGGTTTTGCCAGAGTAATCATGTCAAATTCCGGATCTAGAGCCCGACCGATACTCTCCTCTGTTACCAAGGCTTTACCCATCAACGTTAACTCTCCCGGTAAGTGGATATGATAATTTCTCATGATTGTGATCATTTCGTTGAGAATTTTTCTCATATTGAGTTGGTGTAAAGGTACCTGATAATAACGATCGAGAAAATCAGCCAAATCCATTTTCAAATTCCGGATATCCAGCATATTCTCCATAATCCCGAGATCAACTAATACACTTATGATTTTTTCAACATCTTTCTTAACAAAGGCCGTAAGTAGGGCTCCCACTGCTTCCATCTGTTCCTGGTCAAGGCTGCCAATCATTCCAAAATCCAACGGAGCAATAACGTTATCGGGTAAAACAAAAATATTCCCGGGATGCGGATCGGCGTGAAAGAAGCCATGATCAAAAATCTGTTTTAAAATTAATCGGGCGCCATTGACTGCAACTGCTTTCTTATCTAAACCTGCGGCTTCCAGCGCCGCGGTTTCCGAGATCTTAATTCCGTCAATCCACTCCATCGTCAGAATTCGGTCAGTGGTCAGTTCCCAATATACCTTTGGTATATAAACGGTTTTATCATCAGCAAAATTCTTATGAAACCGCTCGATATTCTGTCCTTCCCGATAAAAATCCAGTTCGCGACGAATTGTTTTAGCGAATTCACTAACTATCAAACTCGGTGCAAATAAATGACCATCCGGAATATTTCTTTCGAGCAATTTGGCTAAATCAGACAGAATCTGTAAGTCAGTATCAATTGTGTCCTGAATATTCGGACGCTGAATCTTGACAATTACCTGTTCATTATTTTTAGTCACGGCGCGGTGAACCTGAGAAATTGAAGCCGACGCTATCGGGGTTGCATCGAAAAATGAGAATAATTGTTCAACGCTTTTACCCAGTTGTTCTTCTATTTCTTTTTTTGCTTCCTCTGCCGAAAAAGGTGGGACTTGGTCCTGTAATTTTTTGAATTCCTCAATATAGTTCTCCGATAACAGGTCAGGTCGAACACTCAATATCTGTCCAAGTTTGACAAATGTCGGTCCTAATTCTTCAAAAGCCATGCGCAGGCGCGCGGCAGTGGAAATTTTTTCGATTTGACTATTCTTAATCTTTTTGAATTTTAGCGCCTGAATAAATAAATCGAGATTAAGCCGGCTGATAATATCCCCAAACCCATACCGAAAAAATACGGATATGATCTGGTGATAGCGCCTAACATTACGAAAATTGCGAGTTAATCTGGTAGATGGCATTCAAACGAACCCGAAAAAGCAGTTTATAAAGGCAAAGATTACTCTTTTTTCAGAGCATCAATCTTTTCCTCCAATCTTTCGATATCCTTCCGAGAGGGAAGGTCTAATTTCTCAATGGCATTCTTGACAATAGTATTTACTTTTTCATTGATTGCCTTTTCCTGCTCCTGGGCTTTCGTCAGTAAATCGCGAATGGCTTTTGACCGCTCACCTTCGGTCAATTCACCCTTTTTGATGAGTTCATCGACGATTTGCTCGACTTTCTCTTTAGTGATTGTAACGGCGCCCAGACCCATGAGCACTGCTTTTTTGAATAAATCAAACATCGTTAGTTCCTCCTTTGTTTAGTCCCGTCGGGGCGAGACATGAAAAATTAATTGGGTAAGTTCATCAAAACTTTCTTCGCTTCATTATATCCAATTTCAATGACATCTTTCCCCCGATAAAACTCATATAAATTGATATTTCTGGTATCCGGCTCGATGACTAAATCAGGTTTGTATAGTTCTATTTGAAGTCGCGCAATAACATCCTGGGCTATATATAAAGTATTTTCCGAGATTCTGCCCATTCCCAAAGATTTCGAGTTATTATCCGTTTCAATTGGGGCTTTCTTAGGCTCTTTCCCTTTATTAGTATCCATTTTAAGCTGCTTTGTTAGCCATTCATTGGTGCTTTTCCAGGTTGCCGACGTCTGCGGTTCGGGATTTTCGATTTGAATATATTTTCCCTTTTCAGAAGCAAGACTGCCGTGAATTACATGCACAGCAATGATGTAATCGGCGCCCATCTCTTTAACAATATCAATAGGCACAGGATCTACCACTCCGCCATCAACTAATAAAATATCTTGATATTTTACCGGAGTAAAAACTATTGGAATAGAAATACTTGCTCGAACAGCTTCTAATAGACTCCCTCTATTTATGATATATAATTTACCCGTAGAAATATCCGCGGCTGTAGCTGCAAATGGAATGGGACAATCTTCTATTCTTACATCTCCATAAATCGAACTTAAAAATTCTTTGACTCTTTTTCCCTCAACTAAACCAGCTGTCGAGAATCCCGGCACAAACAATTTGGCCACTGTTACCCAATCGGTGTTTATGGCAATTTTTTCAAGAGTATCAATTGGTATGCCGGATGCATAAGCTGCGCCTACCAAAGCGCCCATACTGCTGCCAGCGATATAATCGACTTTTATTCCCGATTCTTCGAGTGCTTTAATAACACCTATATGCGCCAGTCCTTTTGCGGCGCCACCGCTGAGAGCAAGTCCAATAGATAAAGAACCATCCTGCAGTTTTTTCAATGTAATCTTCGGATTTGCTGCGATAGTTGAGTTGGTAGCCACAGTAAGTAATAGCAATATCAGTAGTTTTATTTTAAGGTGACGAATAAATAATTGCATTCCCTGACTTCCTTGTTTATAAATATTTCGACCAATTAGGTATTATAGTCGAGTACATGAGAAAAAATTTTATTTGCATATTCCAAACAACATCATGTCTGTTAATAAGTCTATTTGCTGTTTATCAATGATTAACCCTGAATCTGTAATCAGAGATAATTCTATACCACGCAGGGTAATAATGAATATTTTTACAATTTCATGAATATTGATTATAGAAAATATCTTTTTATCAACACCATCCCGGAAAATAGAAGTGAGTACTCGCATTTCGTAAGCTATAAAATCAGCGCGGAATTTTTTTATACTGGATAAATGTTCAAGATATTCATCTCTTAACGCCGAGTAGGCTATAGCAAATTTATTCAGACACTCTATTCGGACAGTCATATAAACTCGAAGTCGTTCTTTAGGGTCGGTTATACCTTGAATGGCATTCGCTATAGCATCTTGCATCGTTTTTGCCTCGTTTCGAACAACCTCGTAAAATAGCTGTTCCTTGTCGCGAAAATAGTGATAGAGAGTTGCTTTACCCATTCGTGCTGCTTTGGCTATTTCATCCATCGTGGTCTTATTAAAGCCAAAGCGAGAAAAGATTTTCTGGGCTACTTCAAGGATTGATTGTTTTTTTTGATCTCTTTTATTTCCCATATAACACCTAATAATCGACCATATTAGTATTTCGGTCGAAATTTAAGATAAATATAACAAGATGTCAAGAAATATTTAGCGACACTGTTTTGAAAAAGGCTAAATCGCGATTAAGAAAATAGAGATTTCACTATTCCACGAGTTAAAACTCGTGGCTACAGTGATTTGATTAAAGATTAAAGGTGCACCCATCAAGTCTTTTTCTTCGTTCTCCGGTCTCCATTCTTAGGTTGTTTCTCGCCACTGACTTACTCTTATTTGCGCTTTTCCCCCCACTATTTGGCAATAGGGGAATTGGGAAACCATTTAATAAATTCTGCTAGGGTTTCGGGTAACATGGTTTCAGCAATTGCCTGGTCAGCCTATGCAATTGCAATGCGCTTCTGTGGAGTCAGATTTTTTCCCTCTTCATCTAACCGAATGCGAACGATCACCAATTCCACATCATACCCGTCGTCGCTCCATTCCTGCGGCTTCGCTGGCGTAAAATTGGGATCTAAAAAGGTATTTCTCTAAAGTTTTTAAGGTGTCTTCCCCTGTTCTTTCCATTTACCCTCTGGTATTTTAATTCAATCGGTTTTCTCCCTCGCTAATCTTCTCAATCAGCAGTTATATACTCGGTTTTAAACTTTTCACCTAAAAACATAATAATCATCACACATAAAAACAACCTGTTTTTACCTCTTATGCAAGCGAAAATAGACTGCGTCCGGACTGGCTCGTACCCAATTCACGCGCCATGTCTGCGTCCCGCTTCGCCCCAGCGGGCGAAAGGTATAAATTAGGTTGGAAATAGTACTTAAAAGATAACTAAACGGATAAACAGCCAGCGCTGTTAGAGACAACCTTGAAAATGACGCCGGATGGCATCTTGCAAGCCCCGCCCCGGCGGGGCGTCAGAAACCACCAGTTCAACCCTTTCCAGGCTCCGGCGCTTTAAATCGACAAAAGCCTCTGACCAGTTCGTCTCGGTCTCGCTATTGGCAACATATACTCCTGATATCTCCCGTCTACCAGTTTCACGAATGCTTTCTATGATGATGGCAGATTTACTGACCACCTTATGATTCTCGCATACCTCCTCGCATTCAGCATCCACAATCAAATAAGGATATTGCCCTTCTAAAGGACGCTTTAGCCAGGCTTGAATATCCACCTCTAACTCCGTCAGAAGTTGCGAAACCAGAGCCCTAAGAAAGGTAACATCACATAACTCTGCGGTGATTTTACGAACCTTACCTGTACTAACACCCAGAATGACCATCGCCTGTAAGGTCAACAAAAAGGGGCCCACTCACTACGCTGATAGCGCCTGAATACCTGACTCCTGAACGCTTCAGACCGAGATTGTGGTAGCGATAATTCAATCTCACCAACTCTGGCCTTGAACCGCCGCGGCTTATAGCCATTACGATAATCCCGCCGTTCAGCATTCCACTCATAGGGCTTGACTCCTATCTACTCCTCAAACTCAGCAGCATTTATCTCCTGAACTATGCTCTCCACCAAAACTCTCAACGGCTCAGGATCATCAAAAAATACCGGATAATTTTCCCCCTTGCGCTTTTGCACTTTTTGTTATACAATTGTTTCGAGTCATCGTTTTCCTCCTTTCTAAAGTATTTTTTCATACACCTGGAAAATCGATGACTCACTTCTTTTTTACAAGACCTTTTTACAGAAATTTACGAACATAATCATTCTGGAATTTCTTAGGTGGAGAGGGTGCAAATTCGGAATTGTTAGATTGTTTCGAAAGAGTGGGTATAGAACTTCGACCTGAGATTGACGAATATTTTGCGATATTCCAAAGGTCTATTAATTATTTCCTTCCGCTACGATATACTTTTCAAATCCCGGTGATTGTACTACGCTGCCGTCCTGTCGTATCCAGAGTGCCGCGCAGTCAGGAAATTGTTTTAAGGCTTCTTGCCCAGCGTTCGCGCCCAACACAAATAGTCCCGTCGCCATTGCATCGGCTTGCTCAGCATTCGAAGCAATGACCGTTACCGCCTGACACGAATCGGCAGGGAAACCAGTATGGGGATTGAGCAGATGATGAATTCTTTTGCCATTGTACATAAAGAATTTTTCATAATCACCAGAAGTCACAACTGCCATGCTGTCAATTTCCAGCACTGTAAAGAGCTTGTTTATTTGACGTGGATGTTGAATCCCTATGCGCCATTTTTTACCGTCTAAGCGCGGTAAAGTCCGTAAATCACCCCCGGCATTGACCAGCGCACCCACTACTCCGTGGGCTTTAATCTTTTCCAAGGCACGATCAACAGCATAACCTTTGGCTACTGCACCGAAACCGATTTGCGTCTGACGCCACTTTGCCCCTAATCGTTCCCCCAGAGAATCAATCTGTAGAGTACGATAATCAATGTATTTCAGACGAGCATTGATTGCAGAAATAGTTGGTGGCTGCAGGTTTTCACCCGAAAAACGGTAGAGTGGGAATAATACTGCTACAGTAATATCAAAAGCACCATTTAATCGACGGGAATACTCACAGGAACGGGCGATAAGTCCTAATACTTCGCGCGGCATCGGTGTACTGGCAGTCTGCCGATGATTAAAAGCATATACCGGTCCATTGGGATTGCCCTCCCAAAAAAGCTTGGCAATGCGCTCAATCTCAGCAAAACCCGCTTCGAGAGCAGTTTTTGCCTCCTCCTCCGTTGAATCAATAACCGTAATTTCCACCAGCGTTCCCATCGCTAAGCGCGTTTCCTGGACCTGAGCATAGCGGACTTTTTGTTGGCAAGCACTAAATAAAAACAGACTGCTCACTAAGCAAGCAAGGATAGTTGATCTTTTAGTGAGCATCTTCTCCCCTTCCAAATCTTTAAACTTAATTCCGGACAACTTCCCGCAGTCGAAATACAGAAAAATTGCGCCGCGCCTGTCTTTTGCTCCAGAAATAAATGCCAATCCCGACAATTCCAATCGCAATAACGCCTAATAGCATCTGCCAGATTTCAGCAGGAATGCCACCTATGGCGCTTTTGATTAAATAGTGCGCACCGATTACCGTGACTAAAAAGGCAATCAGCGGCAGTCCATATTGCACCGTCGTCAGAGCCAGCTGCTTCTTGCCAATCTGCTCGATTAAAACTTGTTCCCCGACTTGAGCCGCGAGAGTATTGGGTACCCGTAAAATGCGCCGTCCCTCGGCATTCGGTTGACAAAACATTTTAGCGCCACAAGCGTGACAGGCATCATTGCTGAACAACTCCACCGTGACCCAGCCCGCTTCCTCAGCGACGACCGTACCTATTTCCCAATCATTCTGAAAGTACTTGTTCTCAGTGTTCATCAGCTGTTCCTACAATCACTATGCATTTAGTTGGACATTTTTCGGTGGGCAGCACTAATTCTTTAGTATAGACAGCGTGGTCAACCCGAGCAAGATTATTGACCACTTTAAATCCCTGACCATTGACAGCTCTTTCGCAAATCATACAGGCAAGGCAGGCATGTTTGCAGACACTACGCGATACCTTCGGGTTGTCTTCATTCTTACACATAACAAAAACATGATGACTGATGGGATGTAGTTCGATGACGCCGCGCGGACAGGCAGTCACACATTTGCCACAACCGGTGCATTTGGCTCGGTCAACCACGGGAATACGTTCGGGATTCATATGAATAGCGTCGAACGGACAGGCAACTACACAATCGCCTAAGCCAATACAACCATAAGAACACGCCCGTTCGCCACCGCCGACAATTTGCGCCGCGCTACAGGTGGCGACTCCTCGATATTCAGCTTGCCTGGCCACGATACCGTCGCCTCCTCTACAGAAAACCACAGCTACCTGTCTTTCACCAGTAGCGACATCAACCCCTAAAATGCGCGCGATTACCTCCCGAGCATCATTACCGGTAACAGGGCAGCTGCTTAGATCCGCTTTACCACCAACCAATGCCTCAGCAAAATTGGCACAACCGGCAAAGCCGCAGGCACCACAATTGGCATTGGGGAGCAGTTCACTTATTTGACCGATGCGGGGATCTTCTTCGACATGTAATTTCTTATTTGCCAGAGCAATCAAAATCGAAAATAATAAACCAATTCCCCCCATGCTCAAGATACTATAAAGAAGCGCTGTATTCATTATTAGCTCCTAATCCTTTATATCAGTCCGGCAAAACCCATAAACGCCAGCGCTAAACAACCGGCAACTATCAAAGTAATTGGTGCCCCCTGAAAAGGCTTTGGCACACGGGCTAATTCCAGTTCCTCACGTATTCCCGCCATTATTACCAACGCCAGCGTAAAACCTGAACCCGAAGCAAATCCAAAGACGATGCTTTCGATAAAATTGTAATTCTTCATGACTAAAAAGAGCGCCAATCCTAAGATGGCACAGTTGGTCGTAATCAGTGGTAAAAATATTCCAAGAGCTTCATATAATGGACGACTGACTTTCTTAATGAACATTTCCACCAGTTGCACCAACGACGCAATGACTAAGATGAAGGCGACTATTTCCAAGAATTCTAAATGCAATCCAATCAAAATATATTTATTAATGAGCCAGGCAACCGCCGCGGTAATCGTCATAACAAAAGTAGTCGCCATACCCATGCTAATCGCCGAGCCTAATTTTTTAGATACGCCGATGAAAGGACAAATTCCTAAGAACGAGACCAAAACATAATTATTTATGATTGCAGCCGAAATGAATATTATTATCAAGTCCATGCTCACTTCTCCAGCTTAGCATTTAACCAGTTTGAGAAAGCAATTAACATCCCTAACATCAAAAACGCTCCGGGCGGCAATACCATTACCATCCACGAAGTGTAGGTAGGAGGCATAATTTGCATGCCGAACCAGGTACCGGAACCAATTATCTCACGAATTGAAGCCAGAATTAATAAAACTAAAGTAAATCCAACACTCATTCCGAGAGCATCCAGTACCGAACGCCCTACCGGATTTTTCGATGCAAAGGCTTCCTGCCGCGCTAAGACAATACAATTAACCACAATGAGCGGTACAAAAGGACCTAGCGATTTGCTGACCGCTGGCCAGAAAGCCGCAATCGTACGGTCTGCCACTGTCACAAAGGTCGCAATGATGACGATAAAAGTGGCTATGCGTACTTCGTTGGGTATCTGTTTGCGGACCAGCGAGATGATAAGGCTGGACATGACCAGCGTAAAAAGCACAGCTAGCCCCATTGAAATACCATTGATTGCGGTTGTCGTTACTGCCAGCGTAGGGCAGGTTCCGAGGACCATCCGAAGGATGGGATTTTCCCGCCATAATCCTTTGGTAAATTCCCGATATAGAGGAGTTTTTGCCTTAACCATATTATTTCACTTTCTTAAGAAATAATTCGCGGTTCTTTGCAATCGCAGCATTGATGATTTCGACCACCGATTTTGAAGAAATAGTGGCGCCGGTAATTGCCTGAATCTGGGATTCAGCCGCAACCGGTTTCTGGTTCTTGACATAACTAATGGCTTTGGCCACTGGTAAATCATTAAACTGGTTTGTGAACCAGGCGGCATCGGTCTTATTAGTGGGGTCATTTTCGATTTTCGTTCCCAAGCCCGGCGTCTCTGCCTGCTGCAAGATTTTTATTTTCAAGATACGCGTCAGTGCCATATCCATACCCACCAATATTTTCAAGCGACTTTGAAAACCGTCACCTTCGGCTAAAAATGCGACACCAATGGGCTGATTTTTTTCGTCGCGACCAATATAAAAGGTCACACCGTCAATGACTTTTACATCGCAAGCCTTTTCCCCCGGCAAAACCTGCCCAATGGCATCTGAAAGAGTTTGGTTCTGATTGAGCTCAATGCGTGGAGCAGTGTAGATATTTAGCACCGAAAGTACTGCCCCAGAAAAAAGGGCCGTAAAGGTCAGCACAACTATTAGACGTAAAGATTTAGACATGCTTAGCCTCCCCGAAAAATTTAGGCCGAGTGTAGCGATTTATAAGCGGCGTAAAAGCATTCATTAGCAAAATAGAGTACATCACTCCTTCCGGCAAACCGCCGAACAGCCGAATAATCACTAAGATAATACCGGCTCCAATCCCGAATATCCAGCTACCTTTGGGAGTCACCGGCGTCGTCACCATATCCGTCGCCATAAAGAAAGCGCCCAGCATCAATCCGCCCGAAAAAAGATGAAAAATAGGATCGGGATATTTTGCAGGATTGATTAACCAAAATAGACTACCGAAAATTGCAACCGTTGTTAAGTAACTCACCGGAATGCGCCAGTCAGCATACTTTTTATACAACAGAAATAGACCGCCGATAATGATTGCCAGAGCACTGGTTTCACCGACACAACCGCCGACATTGCCCATGAATAGGTTAAGATAAGGGGTCAACGTCTTTTCAAATTTGAATGAGCCAAGTGGAGTAGCGGTCGTTATGGCATCTATCGTGCGCGGCATCGTCCAGGTGGTCATCGGAATAGGAAAACTGGCTTGTAAAAAGGCACGCCCTAAAAGTGCTGGATTAAAAATGTTGTACCCCAAACCGCCAAAAAGTTGCTTACCGATAAAAATCGCTACAAAAGCGCCCACAATAATCATCCAGTAAGGCAAACTCGGCGGCAGAGTCAGGACCAGCAATAATCCAGTTACCACAGCGCTACCATCGGAAATGGTCTGTGGCTTCTTTTGTACCAAATTGAGCAATGCTTCCGTCAAGACCGCCGCGGCTATTCCGACCAACATCATAACCAGGGCGCGCCAACCGAAAAAGTAAATGCCAAAAACCGCGGTTGGCAACAGGGCATACACAACCGCGCGCATAATTTTGGCTACATCCTCTTCTGCTTGAATATGAGGTGAAGAAGAAAGTATAAAAGCGCGCTTCTCCGGTTTGGAGGGAGACTCGCTTGTTTTGGCTGGAGCAACTTTAGGCATTTGACTCTCACCTGCCGGGACTTTTTGAATCTTTTCTTCCATTACTTAAATATTCCCTTATAATTTTATATATAAACTAATTCAGATACTTTTACTTTTACGTTTGAGTTCATTGATTTGTAGTTTACCAAGGCGGATTTGCTGAACGAGGGGAATATGAGCGGGACAGACAAAGGCACAGGAACCGCATTCAATGCAATTTAGAATGCCCAGGTTTTCTGCCATTATCAGGTTACCGACTTCAGCATAGCGGGCTAAGCGAGTTGGTAAAAGGTTCATCGGACAGGCGCTAACGCAGTTCCCACACTGAATGCAGGGATAAATCGGCTTTGCTTGGGTATATTTATCCGAAAGGCATACAATTCCGCTTGTGGCTTTGATAACCGGCACCTGTAAACTGCTCTGTGCCACGCCCATCATCGGACCGCCCATGATGATCTTAGCCGCATTATTAGTCAAACCGCCACAAAAATCGAGTAATTGTTGAAAAGAGGTCCCGATGCGGACGAGGACATTTTTTGGCTCATTGATGGCGTCGCCAGTCACAGTTACGACACGCTCAATCAGCGGTTTGCCTGCAGTCACCGCTTGAGCAATCGCAATCGTGGTACCGACATTTTGCACTACGACGCCCACATCTAAGGGTAAGCCACCAGGCGGGACGTGCCGGTTGAGAATGGCATCAATCAGCATCTTCTCGGCGCCCTGGGGATATTTTACTTTTAGTGGGACAACTGTAATCTCCGAAAAACTTTTTGTTGCCTGCCGCAATGTATCAACCGCATTCATTTTATTGGCTTCGATGCCGATGAAGGTACGCTTCACATTAAGGACTTTCATTATGATGCGGATGCCGGTCAGCAATTCCTGGCTTTGCTCCAGCATCATGCGGTGGTCAGCAGTTAAAAACGGTTCACATTCGCAGCCATTGACTATAAAAGTATCGATAGATTTTCCTTTAGGAGGATTGAGTTTCACCTGGGTCGGAAAGGCGGCACCGCCCAGACCCACAATGCCAGCTCTCAAAATAATATCTAAAATTTCTTCGCGACTGGCGTTCTCCCACTTTTCTGGTAGATTTTCCAGCGGTAACAGTTCCTCCTCACCTTCTGCCATGATATTGACCATTGGTACATTAATACCCAGTGGATGGGGAAATTTTTCGATGGTTTTGATTTTTCCTGTTATGGTTGCATGAATAGTGCTCGATACAAAACCGCCGCTTTTGCCAATTACCTGTCCGGTTTTGACCATCTGCCCCTTTTCGACTACCGGGGTGCAGGGAGCACCGATGTGTTGCTGTAGCGGAATGAATACTTCCGACGGTAAGGGCATTTTTTCAATAGGTTTATCTTCACTCAGGGATTTGAACTCGGCAGGATGCACGCCTTTTGCGAATGTTTTCAAGCTCATTACTGTTCTACTCCTAATGGGTAAGATCCGAAATTCTAAAAATCGTGAAAATTTACTGAAATTTCGGATTATCTTGACACAATTTTCCGACCTTTTCTCTTATTAAATCCATTTAGACAAGAAAATCCCAGACAGTAGAATAAAGAACCGAAACGCAAATAATTGTCACCGTTAAACAGCAAATTGAATCGCAAAATTTTCTATTTGTGCCCCACCCAAGCGGGATTCGATTTATGTCTGTGAAAAAAGCAAGAGTTGCATAGTTTTTTCAGTCGAAATTGGGTAAATTAGGAACGCTTTTTGACGGGGGCGAATGGATTCGACGGAGTGGCAGGCTTATTAAAACGCGTGTCGTGGTTCTCAGGAGGGCCACGTTAAAAAACCTGAAAAAGCAAAATGCCAATTCTTTTGGCACCGTCGCTTACGCTTAGTAGGTGACCGTCTTGCCATGGCTTAGTCTGTGGGCTATGGCGGGGCGTCGTTTACACGGACTCGCCTGTAAGCTCGGTTTGTGGTTGGCAGGTTAAAATCAGCAAACTAGCTTTAACCAAGTTTGCCTATTAACTAGGTTAAAGTGAAACACAACAACAGGCTACACACGTAGGGGTTTAATAAGTCGCGATTTCGGACGAGGGTTCGATTCCCTCCGCCTCCACTCTACTTTTCGACGAGTGGTTGGAGATATTGCTTCCAGATATTATCCCAATTATACTTCTGAAAAATGCGATGAAAGAGAGAGCCGCTGCTTGATTGCGCTGTGTCTAAATAGCATTTGATGCGGTTTGTATTATACTCTATACTCTCATCATCAGGCAGAACCAGGCAGCAATCACCGGCTATTTCGCGAAAGACGGGAATACTGGACATGACCAGCGGTGCTCGTGCTAAACCAGCTTCCAATATCGGTAAACCAAAACCTTCATCGAGACTTAGATACAGAACCAGGTGACTTAGAAAATATAAATCTCTGACAATTGATAGATTTTTATTCTGAGGAATTTTCAATTCATTCAAAATATCGCTTAAAAAAAACACATGGTCAGTTAATTCATTGGTCCGAATAAATTCCCGCAAAATTTGCAAGTAGGCATGATTATCAGAATATTCGGGATAAAAAGGACCGGTGATTATACTGAGTATATCAGGATAATCATGCTTAAGATTCCGGATAATCTGCAGTGAACGTACGATATTTTTCCGCGGAATAAGACGAGCAGGAATTAAAACAACCGGATATTTCTTAAAAATATCAATATGTTCAATTATAGAAGGCGTGCCATCATCGAATTTGAAGAAATCCTGATATTTGATGCCGTTAGGTACCACTGTAATTTGTCGGCGAGGAATATTGAACAATTCGGCAATCTGACGCCGGCGCACTTCCGAGACAGTTACATACTGCACATTAGGCAGAGCCGTTTTTAATAAATTCCAGGGGCGACGATCGAATAAATGCGGTTTTATATCATCCATCAGCCAGGCTAAATCGTGCAGATAGAGATAATATTTTTTCTGAGGATATTTCTGGATATAATTCCATAAGGCTTCGGTAGCAGTCAGATTATCGGGCATGCTCATGATATTATGGATAATGATATGTTCAATATTGCCAATCTCGGCTTCAATCCGGCGCTCAAGGTTTTGCAAGCGCAACTCATAATTATCTGGAAGAACACCCAGGTTGAAAATCCGTTGCATTTCGCGGATGTGTGGATGGTCTGGATTAAGGTCTGGCAAAAGACTGGTCTTAATGTTGGTGCCCTCGACAGAACCAGTACCAGCTAAAAGAGTTACGAGATAGCCGTTCTTCGCGAAAAGTTCTGCCATCGGTTTTAAAACACTCTCCACACCACCTACCACCGGTGGCAAGCTATAATGCACGAATAGAATATGTTTTTTAGTTGTCATAAATCGCCTTTATTTATCCGCTCTCGTCAACCCATTGTCAGTGTCAAAAATAAGCTAAAAACAAAAAGATAAAAATGAAAAAATGTAGCAGGTACTTTGCTACGCTGTCTAAACAAGAAAATTCAGTTCGTCTAATTCATTGCAGGGGGAATTATTGTTAATAGAGCCCCAGCTAATTGATATTTATCACCTAATTGGAGACATTGATCGATTTCATCTTGCGAACGGACATGCATTGCTGGAAAAAGTTTGTTTAAGTTGATTTCTAACCTATACTGATCAAGGATATCTTCGATCCAGGGGAGATTGTTAGGCTTGGAAGGGTGATAGAGCTTAGGTGAAAGGAAACATCCCATATCAGTAATCGAACCGGGGATTTGTCCTGTGGTAAAAGGTAAGTCAATCAGGGCTAAGGGCGGCACCGAAATGATAAGCCTTCCCTTCTTAGCAAGCGCTTCATGAGCAATGCCGATTAAGTTAGTGATTACGTTTGAGCGCCAATCTAACCACTCCGCAAGGTAGTCCATTATTTGACTGGCATAGGATACCACTTCACCCATCACCGATGAGAATTCTGTCACGCAGAAAGGACAATAGCAAAATTTTGGTAAATGATACTGCACATCGAGATCTTCCTTCTGCCAGTTAAAGGGGAACCGCAGATATTCGAACAGGTAAAAGTCACAGGGAGATAATTTTGCCAGACGCTCGACGATTCGGTAGAAATTATCCATACCCATTGGATTATTTGGGCAGACTGGGAAATAATGCCCATCGGGAATATAAGATGTACCGGTATGGTTTACGGGTGGAGAAAAGTTCTCTTTCGCCCACAGACGTGAGCTCTGGAAACAAGCGACATAGACTCCAAATTTTAATCCTGTTTGACGGGCATATTCATTAGCTTTTTCAAGAGGATAGTAGACCTGACGTTTATTGCCATTGTTGGAGTAGGCAGGTTTATAATATGGGAAAAAAACGCCAGCGAACCCTAATTCCTTGAGGACTTTCAAATTGCGCGACAGGTCAGTCTGACCAATTAGCTGTGGTAAATATTTATAATACAAATTCATATTATCAAATTTTCCTCTGGCATAATTTCACATTTATCGGCATAATTGCAATAAAAAAAATTAAGGACTGAAAAGTCATCACAACATGGATTGACGAAGCATACTTCACTGGATTTCAGTTTTTCAAATACAACCAGATTACAGTGGCCCGTGGGGTAAATTCTTATACGCAGCCAATTGACAATAAACCCAGTTCAGCTGTTCTTTTTCCACTCTGTTGTCTATTTATCGCAGTTATTAAACGCAGTGCGAACCTATTTTGAAACATCAATAACAAAAACTTAATCCTTCAGATTCGGCTTTCGTCTGTCTTTCCTGCCGTGCGGCAGGAAAGACAGACTTGCGTCCTCGCATTCGCAAAAAATCTATTTTTATTAAGAATGCATCGAACAAAATTTTATCTTTATTGTTTTTAAGAGTAATTTTTTACTCAGTCTCGTCCGCCTCTACCCTTAATCTAAAGAAGTAAATACTTCTGTCGGGCAGAGAAGCCGAATCTACTCCACACCCACATTGCAGTCTCAGTGCTCGGATTTCATCCCGACTTTGTCGGGATTCCGTTGCCTGTGCTCCGAGCCTGCTTCCTCTTTTTGGGGCAAAGCAGGAAGAAAAAACAAAATCCTTTTTTTCCGCCAATTCCTTTTCTTTGGCAAATTTTGGGTGGGGCAAAATTTGCCAATCAATTTTAAACTTTATATCAAAAGTTGTTTTGCCTAACGACTGCGGACATACGAAGTGCGAGGCGAAGGCGAGTATTTGGGTGAGAGCGTAAGTCCGAACCGTATATTCACAGTTATACGCCGTTTGGACCATACTAATTCACTTTAAATCTATCCTTTTTGTTAAACAATTTTATATCCTTGTAGCTTTTCTTAATCTGTGCACTGTGATTAACACCTTTAGGGATAAAATATGTGTCACCCTTTTGTAAGTGTATTTCTTACCGCCTATGATTAATTCGATTTCGCCAACTAAAACGACTCCCGATTGTTATTCATGTGAATGTTCGGAAATTTCTACATCCTTTTTAAAACTCATAAAAATGACTTGTTGTTTTTTATCTTGTAAAAGGATAGGCGCGGATCCCTTCAATAGGAATATCTGCTTTTGGTAGGTGTGTAATTATATCTAAGAAAATATCCTCGTATGGCATTTTTCAAATCCTCCTTTTTTCCAATCCAAACGGTTGGCAGATAAAAGAAGCCCAACTCTCTAAGGCGTATGATTTAATTTCATTATAAAATCTTACTAAACTTACCATCAGATATGTTTTGTCCTCTAATAAAATGGATAGGGGGCTGGGTTTGGGGAAATCGTAGATTTCCCTTTTATCCGCTGTTAAGTGACCGAGCGAAGCGAGGCAAGGCACGAAGTGTCTGCAGAGTTCGGGGTGAATCCTTGTTTTAATGGAACTTGCTCTTGAATGTATATACAAAGTATTATCTTCTTCAAAGATGAGAGTTTCAATCCTTGTTTTAATGGAACTTGCTCTTAAACCTCTTTATAATTTCACGTAATACAAACTTATTATCTGTAAGGTTAACCTTCTGCCGATCCATTTTTCAAATATTCATTGATACGATCGATTGGTCGTTTTCCCATGTTGCGATAACCGCGGTGCGGGCGTTGTTCATTGTACTCTTTCAGCCATTTGTCCAGGTCCTTTTGTAAAGCCGCAATCGAGTCGTACATCTTTGTCCGGAAGTTGGATCTGAAAAATTCGTCTAAGACCGTGCGGTTGAATCGTTCGACAAATCCGATGGTGTGAGGATGACGGACTTTGGTTTTCCGATGTTCTATATCCGCTAATTCCAGGAACATTTCATAGGGATGGTTGGAAGTCCCACAGTATTCCCGGCCATTATCGGTCAGGATTGCCTTTATGGGCAGA
>DDYE01000022.1 GCA_002347855.1 Fidelibacterota bacterium UBA2242 | reverse complement strand
AATTAATCCCGATTTGCTAGGAATTTCCACCCTTGACCTGTGATTACCATCTCAATGTGATTACTAAGGGGGAGTACATGGCTTGGAATCAGACAGATTTCGGCATTTCATGGATTTCGGATAACCTTCGAACAAAGGCATAGTGGGGAAAAACTGGCAAGCCTAACAATAGTCGTCAAATCCACCGGGTAGAATGAACAGAATTACTTTACGAGAGCACACTTTTGGATTTGCCGGAAATTGCCGGCTTTTAGCTCGAAGAATATCCCCGATGGCAAATTACCGACATTCCAGGTAGTGGAATAACTGCGCGCCGGTTGCCGACCGGAAAAAAGAGTTGCGGTCTGATTGCCAGTTAAATCGAAGACGCGTATTTCAACATCTTTCTCCGCTGGCAGATTGTAACTAATCGTCACGGTGGTATTGAAATGATTCGGAAAAATTCTTTTTAAGGAGAAGGTCTTAGGTGTGCATTGAATTTCTTCATTTTTATCAATTATCTCCGGGTTTAACCACTCCAGCACTGCCACCAGCAAGTTGCCGGCATCAGTTAAACCCTAAAGTGACTTGCTAACAGTATCAATCGGATTATAAGATATAAGTGCCAACTAGTCAAATGCCCAAAATACAGTTCTCCATGCAGCATTACAATTAGTGCCAGAATAATGAACAACGATGGGGGCGCTTTTGTGATCAGGATCAGTGAAATCTACGACGGCACCATTGACCGGGGTCAGGTTATCATGCGAGGCTGGGAATCCAAGGATTCCATAAGGCTCATGGAAAAGTTGCAGACTGTCTGCTTCGAAAGTGGCATAGGTATAAGATATGGAACCATTATAGGGTAGTGGTTCGATTTTCCAGGGACGCCTGGCACCGGTCAGGTCACCTATGAATAAAACACTTTTTTGGTCGGTTTGAAGATTGTGTATGAAAAAACTTGAGATGACATAACCAAGCCGCTGGAATGATAGGCTTCAGCATAGTAGATAATTTTGGCTCCTGGCTTGCATCCTGGAATCTGGCTTGTATAGGAATAGTCGTCGCCCTGAACAAGCGTCATCCGAATTCCTTGGTATTTTCCACTATTTTCCGCATAGTACAGAACTACTAAATCATAAGTAGGGTAATGATACTGACGGTATTCCATTAATTGGACGCGTAATTCTCTGGGATTAGCGTCGAGTGTAGTCGTTAACCGTGTGATAAAAGAAATAAACGGCGGGCGCTTACCGGCGATTTCTACGACGCACTGCCAATCGAAAGCATACGGCAGAAGATACTACCATTTGTCCTGTCGGTTGAAACGGCCATTCAGATAGGCGGTCGTACCGTAAAATTTCAAACCCAGTTGCGGTTCGTGGCTTATTGAACCAGCCGCGAATCCGAAGCGATAGTGAGTGCTGTCGCGACCGGATGGGAAGCCGTTAGTCTGACTAAAACAATAAACGTATCCCAGGTGGTTATATAAGATTCATTTCCAAATAGAGGCTTAAAATTTATCTCGATAAATGCGTGACCCTCGACAGATATCGCAATCGGGACGGTCAAGCCCTCAGGCAGGCGATGGCCAAACATTTTCACCCAGCGGATTATACCGTTTATCCGGTTCACCGAGCAGATTGACTTTACCAACTTCGATAACGACCGATTGCGGAAATTTTACGACAAAATTTACTATTATTTATCTTACTAAGGGTATCATTTTCTGCCTGCTGGCTAAGCGATTGTCATGAGTTATGAAAAAAGAAAAATTTTTACCTGAGCATTAGCTGATTATCGAGATACAATGTTTAAATTATTAACGTTATGCCGAGAATTGCTTCCAGTACGATTGAACAGATAAAAGCACGAGCTGATATATTAGATGTCGTTTCCGATGTAGTGCAGCTTAAGCAGCGGGGGCGCAATTATTTTGGATTATGTCCTTTCCATGGAGAAAAGACCCCTTCTTTTAGTGTCAATCCCGCCATGGGTATTTTCCATTGTTTTGGTTGTGGCAAGGGGGGCAATGCGGTCACTTTTCTGATGGAATATGAAAAAGTTGACTATATCGAAGCCCTCAAGCGGCTGGCTGAGCGTTATAACATTCAGATTGAGTGGGAAGGTGGAGAGGACATCCGCAAAGGCGAGGTAAGTCTGATTTATGAGTTGCATGAATTGGCAGCGCAATTTTATCGTGAACAGCTTCTATCGCCAAAAGGCTCGGCGGCACGTGCCTATCTCGAAATTCGGCAAATTTCCCTGGATTGTCTAGAGCAATTTAAAATCGGTTATGCCCCCAATGAATGGGATGCTCTTTACCGTCAATTGGATCTGAGTCGCTATTCACCTGCTGTACTGGAAAAATCAGGACTATTTGTGCGCAAGGAGGGACAAAATTTCTATGACCGTTTTCGTAATCGGTTGATGTTTCCGATTGTCAATCTTTCCGGGCGAACGGTTGCTTTTGGGGGGCGTGCTCTTGATCCGCAAGAAGAAGCGAAGTATTTGAACTCGCCCGAGACGCCGATTTATTTCAAGAGCAGCATTCTATATGGTCTTTATCAAGCCCGCGAGGCAATTCAAAAAGAAGGCGTGGCGATTCTGGTTGAAGGTTATACTGATTTTCTGCGTCTTTATATGAACGGTTTTACTAATGTGATTGCCAGTTCCGGTACCGCCCTTACATTTCATCATGCCCGTTTATTGCACCGTTTTACGAATCAGATATACATCTGCTATGATGGTGATGAAGCCGGGCAGAAAGCTTCGGAACGAGCGGGTTTTTTGATGTTAAAAGAAGCCTTAGATGTCAAAGTTATCAAATTACCGGCGGCTGACGATCCCGACTCGTTTTTACGTCAATATGATAAAGCCGCTTTCGAGCAGCTCTACCAGCAGGCGCTCGATTTCATTACTTTTCAATTACAGCTTCATGCCAAGGAACTGAAGTCGGCTGCCTCAAAATCTGAATATGTCGAGAAATTAATTGTAGAACTGGCGGAGATTCGCAATCCTGTCACCCGTGATTTGATTGTCGCCGAAGTTGCCGAACGTCTAAGGATTAAAGAAGAACACATTCAATCACAGATACGTTATCATTTGAGACGCACGGCTACCGTGAGACCGCCGTCATTGAATTCGCAAGAGCGCAATCGCGAATTAAAGCTGGCGAGTGCAGTTGACAAAGCCGAATTCGAAATCCTGAAAATCTTGCTGATCAATCACCAGGCGCCTCAAGAAAAAATTCTATCCAATCTTACCGCCGCTGATTTTCATCATCCCGAACTTAAAATGCTTGCCGAAAAAATTTTCGCAGTTCTAAAACAACAACAAGAATTAGAACCACGCGCTCTTTTTGATGAGACTCTGTCACCGACACAGCAATCATATTTATCGCGGCTCATTTACGAAAGCGAAGACCTGCAGAAAATCACAGACCTGCAAATAATCATTAATTTGACTAATGACTGCTTAGGCGTGATTCTGACTCAGGAAATTGACAATGCCATGCGTTCAACGCGCGAGCAAATCCGCGCCGCTGAGAAAAAAGGCGAAGACACTTTCCCCTTAGTTTTGCAGCTGAGAGAACTCCAAAAGCAACGCAAAGCCATCGAAGCGCGCCTGACATAACTACTTCCCAGCACCATCAGCGGCGAGATTTCCAAGAATTCATTTCCTATTGAGTGGTAAAGCGTGATTCGTCTTGTTATCAGAAACATTTCAAAAGAACATCTATCTTCCGGAATGTTCGGATTTATTGCATTATTGCTGTTTATTTTGTAATTATATCCTGTGATTATTTTGTCAAGCCAAGTGGAAAGAGACTGGTACCGTGCATTGCGACGGAAAACCGTCGGCTTGTTCCGACAGTTCACAAAGGTATGGCGAAAAAATTGGCAGTGCCACATTCTGGTAGTGTCTGCATTAATCACCATCACTCTTCATTGGCATGCCTGCCAGGAGCCAGTTGTCCCTGATGCTGAACCTCCAGTGGTCACTTTGTCCAATCCTCATGATGGAGCGACAGTTTATGATGAAGTGACTATTCAGGCATTAGCTACCGATAATCAGTCTATTTTCCGGGTTGATTTCTATATTGACAATCAGGTTTATTCAGGTAGTTTTGTGCAGGGTTCGATTTTTCAATATAAATGGAATACCACTGGCAGCGCCGACCTCAGCGTCCATACTATTTTTGCGAAAGCCTATGATAATGGCGGCAATAGTGCTTTCTCCGATACAATCATCTGTATCGCAAATAATCAGGGGCGACCGCCGTTACCAGTTACCCTTTTGCCGGCAAGCAAAGTTACCAAACACAGTATCGATTTAACCTGGAACGCCAGTATTGATCGAGAATTTGAAGCTTATCGGCTTTATCGCAACATTAGTAATAGCTGGGATGAGACGGCAGCACTGGTGGTGGAAATTAGGTCACAGACCACCACAACCTTTTCCGATATTGGACGCAACGCCGATAATTTGATGGTGACACCCTTTGGTCTCGCTGAAAACCAGACCTACTATTACCGCCTTACGGTAGTAGATACTGCCGGGCGTGTGGCGCAATCAAATGTAATTTCTGCCACAACAAAATTACCAACACCAGTTATTTTAAAGAGTAACTATCAAGCGACAAAAGATAAGATTATCATCAGCTGGTATTCTTCCAACGAGGATATCCGCTATTATCGGATACATCGAGCGAGACATTCGGGAGTGGGAACATCCCTGGAAGATTCTATTGGCATGGTTAGTTCCAATCAGACCACTTTTCAGGATACTGGTTTATCGGCGATTACGAGCTATTATTATCGCGTGTTTGTCGTAGATGAAGCCGGCTATGCCAGTGGAAGTAATGTTCTTCGGGCTGAGACTACCGATTTACCTGCTTTGCGTTTAGAAGAGCCACTACCTGCCGATATTGGTAAGAGCTGGGTAAGACTGCGATGGAGTCGCAGTCAGGAAGAAGATAAGGTCGTTTATCGGCTCTATCGGGCGCAACATCCAGCAGTTAGTCTATTCGATTTGCTAATCGCAACGGTGACTAACAGGACTGATACTGTGTTTCTCGATCAATCCGTATCCCCCAGCCAGAAATATTACTATGTCGTTTATCATTATGATTCACGCGGTAATGTAAAAGCCAGCAATGAAATCAATCTTACGACGCTGGGGATCTCACCTATACCGCTTGTAGCTATTAATATCGGGAAATATAGTGCGACTTTGCGCTGGAGTCAGTATCCCGAAACTGATTTCTCGGTTTACAAAATTTATCGCGGCACTTATTTTGATTTCGATACAGCTACAGCAACTTTAAAAAGATTCATCACCAATCGTAGCACAGTCACTTTCACGGATAATGACCTGTCCCGTGAGTCAGTCTATTATTATCGCCTATTCGTCTGTGATAAAAATGGTTATGAAGCCGGCAGTCAGGTTATGCTTAATACTCGCAACATCGAGGCGGTGGAAATAAAAAAAGTAGAAAAAATCAGTGACCAGCAATATCGGATAACTTTTACTAAAAATCAACTTGACCAGGATTTTGACCATTATGCTATTTATCGCGATGTTAATGCCGGCGTAGATCAAAGTGACCAATTAATCGGAACAGTGACGACTCGCACCGATACAGTTTTTAACGATACTTATCAGCTGGTTGCCGGTCAGAAATACTATTATCGGGTCTATGTTTATGATAAAAGTGGCAATGTCAGTGCGGGAAGTAATATCCCCAATGACACTGCTAATAATGCTCCTCAAGCTAGTAATTTGAGTTTCAGTCGCGCAGATTACTTTTCGGTTACTCTAACCTGGTCGCCTAATAGTGAGAGCGATTTTCAGCGGTATGAATTGTATCGTTCCAAACTGAGTAATTTTACTAAAGACACACCGGGAGTGACCAAGATAGCCACTTTTTATTCTCGCAATTCCACTATTTATACCGATAATAACTTAGCTAGCGGTAGCTGCTATTATTATCGGCTTTACACTTATGATACTGGCGGTAAATATTCAGTGAGTCAAATTGTTTATGGCTATACGATACCTTAAAGCGTATATCTTGGCGGTTCTCCTTATTATCTGGGGCATAGATTGTTCCGCGCCGCCGACTACTGAGGGAATCAATTCGTTGCATTTCGGTGGTGATTGTTATATTGAAATCGCCAATTGTGCTCTTTTGAGAACCATGCTGGAGGGTGAATTTAGCATTGAAGTTTGGGCGGCAGCCGATACCAGTCAAGCAACTATAAGTCGCAGCATAATCATGTTTGGCAATAATAATGGCGGTAATGAGCTGGGCATTTTCCAGGGAGCGAATGACTCCAGTCTCGTGACGGTTTATGTCGATGAGCGGCTTTTCGGGAATTTTAACATCAATGGCTTAGATTGGCGACGAGGCAAATTCCACCATTTGTGTTTGACTCGTACCGGTGACTTGTTTGCCTTTTATTTTGATGGAAATCTTATTGACTCGCGTTTACAGACACCGCTCGATTTAAATCTCGGTTCCAGCAATGTATTGATTGGAGCCGATTATGACCCGCCGGGCTTGAATGCCAATGTAGGGAACTATTGGTCGGGATATATCGATGAAGTGCGGTTATGGCGACGGCAGATCGCTTCTGAAGAAGTACTATTTCACGCGCAGCATCCTGCCAAGTTACTGCAATCTTATTCGCTGGAAGATCTTGGAAAATTGGTGGGATTATGGCGTTTTAATCTGGAGCAAAGCGATTTTTTATCAGATGAAAGTGGCAATGGATTAGCGGCAGTCTGGAAAGGTCAGACGGCAAATTTTTCGTGGTCTGCGAGGGGTAAATGAAAAAGTGTGATTTAGCTCATAAAAGCAGGATTATTTTACCGTTATATTTGAGTAGAATTTTTGAAATCCCCAAACCTCACTACCCTCCAGTCCAGTGTGATGCCCGATCGCACTGGACTTTTCGTTTTTATTCACAATCTGGCAATATAAAACCTTTTCCTGACCGAAGATTATTAATCGGCAGCATAACACTTACGGGTGCAGATATTTAGCTTGATAATTGCCGATTTTGGGTAATCAGATTATGCAGGGCATGAATGTGGTTGGGAGTGGTACCGCAGCAACCGCCGATAATTTTGACTCCCATTTTTAACCAATTCAGCGCTATTCGTGCAAAATTTGCTGGCGTAAAAGTTGGGTCTTTCTGCCAACCGGATTCCGGATAGTAATAATCGGCGTTTGGATAGACTGCTAACGGCAGGGGAATTTCGGGTAGGTAGCGATTCAGAAATTCAGAGATTATTGTATGATGAAAGCAATTAAGGGCGAAGGCAGTTATTCCTTTATTAAAAAGTTCAAACATTAAGGGCTTGATATCTGTGCCGTCGAAAAGATGATCGGCGTCGCATAAAAGACAGCTGGTGATGACTGGCAAGCCGGTTCGTAAGGCTGCTTGAGTAGTCGCCAGTGTTTCGATATTGTTATTCATTGTCTCGATTAGTAAAAAGTCTACTCCCGCTTCGGCAAGCCATGCGGCTTTTTCACTTTGTATTGAGAAGATAGTGTCGTAATCTTGCACCAGCTCGGGGTGATAGCAATCCTCGAGTGGAGCCAGGGAACCAGCGATAAAAACACAGCGCTGTTCGATTTGATTGTTAATGGCGGTTTGGGCTAAGTGGACAGCTGCAAAACAAGCTTGCCTGGCAAGTTGCTGAGCGAGTCCCGCTTTGGTAAAAATATGCCTATCGGTTCGGAAAGTCGTCGTAGTAATGATGTCGGCGCCCGCCGCTAGATATTCGGCGTGAATTTGAATGACCGTTTCGGGGGCGTACAAAACTGCTGCCGCTGACCAGAGCGGCAGAGTTAGGTTAATTCCCCGACGAGCGAGTTCTGTTCCCATTGCTCCATCGAGAAGCAAGATGCCGGGTTGGTTGAGTCTATCGCGAAAAGTCATCGGTAGCATGTAAAGACAAAAGGAAAAAGACAAAAGAAAAAATAAAAAAAAGAGTTATCATCGGCCGAATTCGCGAGCGGCATCCAGCATTGCCAGGTAATTTTCATATTTAACATATTCGGGAATGCTATTACCAGAACCCACGCAATAGCCACCATTATAAGCAGCAACTTCGATATTTTCGCGGACTTTGGCACGCACCTCGTCGGGAGTGCCCCGTGCCAGTAAATCAACATCAACATGTCCAATCAGGCACAAGCGGTCACCCCAGCGTTGTTTAACTTCTTGCAGTAACATCGCTTTGGGTTCGATAGGATGCAGAGCGTCAACACCAGCGGCAATGATGTCATCTATTAAAGTATAAAGAGCACCATCGGTATGATAAATCAACGGTTTACCACTCGCTTTAGCCAGGTCACCTATTTTTTTCAGCCAGGGGAAAAAGTAGCGCCGCAAGACAGCAGGTGAAATCATCGGTCCGGACACATAGGCGATGTCGTCGCTGTACCAGAGCACATCAACGACCTCAGAATCAGCAAAGTAGCGAAACATGCTCAGGACTAAATCACCGATTTTATTGAAGAGCGCTTGAATTAAATCCGGCTGGTCAAAAATAGCATAAGCGAATTGTTCAAAGCCCATCAGTTCCCAGACCATCGTAAAAATATCGCCATATTGTCCGATGACGCCCATTCCTTCCGGCAGCAAAGATTTTACCTGCTCGAAGGTTGAATAATCGAAGTCGGATTCTTTAGGGAACTGATAGCGTTCGAAGCTCTGCCAGTCAGTAATGATGCCTTTACCTTCGGTTGCCCACTTGCGTACGATAGAGCCGTCTAAATTGACGGGGGTATTGGTGCTGTCCTGGAGAAAGAGTTGCCCGGGATTGAAATCGGCACGTGGTTGCAATTTAATATAGTCGTACCCGGCTTGATACCAAAAAGCTACTTCATCGGCGAGAGTAATAATCGGGCGACCGATGAGGCGGGCTTTGATAAGGTTGTGAATACCAAGTTCAGCGATGGGTACATAGCTGGCTTTCTGGCGTTTCAAAGTAGCTTTGAAGCTTTCAATATCTGGCATAATTCCTCAAAAATTTGATTTACGGTGTGAAATTTAAGATTTAGTCAGCAGCTCTGCACTATTATTTTCCACTCTCAAGTAGTAATTTATGAACGTTTTTACGGAGGATTGTGATGAGTCTATTGACCCAAATTGCTACCAATCTGGAAATGGGTGATGCTGAGATGGTGCTGAGTTTAGTCGAGCAAGCTATCACCGCTGGAATACCGGTGGATGAAATTTTGAATGAAGGTTTGATTGCAGGCATGACTGTCGTCGGTCATAAGTTCCGTGAAGGTGAAATTTTTATACCTGAGGTGTTGATAGCCGCGCGGGCAATGAGTAAGGGCATTGAACGACTCGAACCGTTGCTACTGAAAAGTGGAGTAAAAGCTCGTGGCAAGTTGCTGATTGGTACGGTGCAGGATGATTTGCATGATATTGGGAAAAACTTAGTTTCCATCATGTTCAAGGGTGCTGGTTTTGAAGTATTCGATCTGGGAGTCAATGTACCTGCTGATAAATTTGTAGAGGAAGCTCGTCGCCATCAACCTGATGTCATCGGTTTGTCGGCTTTATTGACTACGACCATGTTAAATATGGAAGCAACTATAAAAGCCTTGCGGAATGCTGGTTGCAAGGCGATAATTATTGTTGGGGGTGCGCCAGTTTCGGAAGAGTTTGCGCAAAGTATCAATGCCGATTTGTACGCGCGCAATGCAGTTGAAGGCGTTGACAAGGTTCTGGCGCAGATGAATTGATGCCTGCAAAGTTTAAGTCTTTTTACTCTAATGAATAGGGCAATATTTTTAGACCGTGATGGCACATTGAATTATGATAGTCGGGATTACATTAAGAACCTGAGTGAGTTTAAACTGTATCCATTTACCATATCAGCCCTGCAAATACTGAGTAGCCTGGGATTTAAATTGGTAATTATTTCGAATCAAGCCTGTATTGGAAAGGGCTTAACAACCGAAGAAGCGGTCGAAGAAATTCATTCTTTCTTGCAGTCGGAATTAAAGAGCAATGGTATTATCTTAGACGGTGTTTATTATTGTCCTCATCGCAAGGAAGATAATTGTGATTGTCGGAAACCAGCAATAGGCAATGTCAGAAGAGCCGCGGCAGATTTTGCGATAGATTTGTCGCAGTCCTATTTTATTGGTGATTCGCCCAAGGATGTGCTGACAGGCAGAAATGCCGGATGTTGTACCATTCGGGTTGCTACCGGTGTCTGGCAAGATGAGCCAGTTGAATATTCTGGGGCTGAGATCGAACCAGATTATAAGTCTGATAACCTGTTAAGTGCTGCCCAGCTGATAGCACTTTTAGAAAGAGGAAAAGAGTGAAGATTGTTGTTTTGATGGGTGGTGTTTCTTCGGAGCGTGAGGTTTCTTTAGCCAGTGGCAGTAATATCGCCGCCGCATTGGCACAATTGGGACACTCTATTCTGGCGCTTGATACCGTCTTGCCCTTCGAACAAACGGAACAGCCATTGAGTGTGTCTCAGGAAAATTTATTACATGGCGAGCGGAATTTAATTGAATTGCTTCTTCATCCAGCGGTACGGGAAGCTGATTTTATTTTCAATGCTTTACATGGTGGTAGCGGTGAGAATGGTGTTATTCAGGGCATCCTCGAAGCATTGGGATATAAATTTAATGGCAGTGACCATGAAGGGTGTGCCATTGCTATGGACAAAGTCGTCAGTAAAATGATATTTGAGCAAATTGGGATACCGACGCCGTGCTGGATGCATTTTGCTGCCGAAGGTAGTTTATCGTTAGCAAAGATGCAGGAGTTTATCATAAACCGATTTGATTTTCCTTTAGTGGTGAAGCCGGGGCATGAAGGTTCGACGGTTGGGCTTTCTATCGTGAAGACAGCTGCTGAGCTACCAGCGGCATTGCAATTAGCGCGTCAATATAACGGCTCGCTGGTGGTTGAGGAATACATTGCTGGCAGGGAAATCACCATCTCTATTTTAGGTGATGAAGTTTTGCCGGTTGTGGAAATTCGTCCCTGCCATGGTATCTACGATTATGAATGTAAATATACCAAAGGCATGACTGAATACATTGTACCGGCGGATATACCGGAGGAATTGGTGCAGCAGTTGCGAACCTGGTCGTTAAAGGCTTTTAATGCCTTGAAATGTTACGGCTATGGACGCTTTGATATTCGATTAAGCCCTGATAATAAACCGTACTTTCTGGAACTAAATTCATTACCGGGGATGACATCGCTTAGTTTAGTGCCTAAGGCAGCACAGGCGGTGGGTATATCCTTCCCTGAACTATTGGAGCGCATAATTCAATTAGGACTTGAACGTTAAAATCAATCTGTAAGAAACAATGACCGAAGTAACTGAAAATGAATTAAAACCTGAATTAGTCAAAGAAGGCTTGCACTGGTATGCCGTCTATACGCGTCCCCACTTCGAGAAACGGGTCGCAGAGGGTTTTACAACGCAGGGCATAGAGAATTACTTGCCCTTAGTGAAAGAAAAACACCGCTGGGCAGACCGTCGCAAGACCATTGAAGTGCCGTTAATTCGTGGCTATGTGTTCGTACGAATACACTTGCAACAGACCATGTATGTGGTGGAAACTTTTGGTGTAGTGCGAATAGTCACTTTTAACCGTGAATATGCTCAGATACCAGATTTCCAAATTGAAGCCCTCAAACGTGCCCTCGAATGTGGTTTTGATTTAGCACCGATCAACTATATACCGGTTGGTCAGCTTGTGGAGGTCATCGACGGTCCTCTGCAGGGTAGCATCGGGCGAGTTCAACGTATTCAAAATGAGGACAAGTTTGTAATTTCTCTTGATGCTATCCAGGCATCCTATACCATCCAGATAAATCCAGCTTACTTACGACCATTATCTGGAGAGAAACGACAAGCAATCTTTACTTTACCGTTAGGAATGTGAAATGCCGACATATTTTTATAATACCCTAACCAGGCGTAAAGAACTGTTTGAGCCCATTAATGCGCCTACCGTTCGTCTTTACACTTGTGGTCCTACCGTTTATAATTACGCCCATATTGGCAATTTCAGAGCATATATTTTTGAAGATCTCCTGCGTCGCTACTTGCAGTTTAAAGGCTATCGCGTTATTCAGGTCATGAATATCACCGATGTTGATGATAAAATTATTCGCACGGCTAATCAGCGCGGGGTTGGAATTGATGAATTCACAGCCCCGTACCGCCAGGCTTTCTTTGAAGATTTAGATGCACTTGGGATTGAACGGGCGGAATATTATCCGCGAGCAACAGAACACATTGCCGAAATGGTAGGCTTGATACAAATCCTTCTGGAGAAGAAATTTGCCTATCGTACCGATGATGGCTCAATTTACTTTAAAGTGGCAGCATTCCCGGCTTATGGACAGTTGACGCGATTGAATATTGCCGAGATGCGTCAGGGTGAGCGAGTTGCCAATGACGAATATGAGAAGGAGGAACTGCACGACTTTGCGCTCTGGAAAAGCTGGAAAGCAGAAGACGGTCCGGTTTTCTGGGAGACATCAATCGGGCGCGGACGCCCCGGCTGGCATATCGAATGCTCTGCAATGAGCACCAAATACCTGGGAAATCATTTTGATATTCATACTGGCGGCGTCGATAATATTTTCCCGCACCATGAAAATGAGATTGCCCAGAGTGAAGCCGCAACGGGCGAAAAATTTGTCAACTATTGGCTCCATTGCGAACATCTCTTAGTCAATGGTGAAAAAATGAGTAAGTCCTTAGGGAATTTCATCTACCCGCGGCAGTTAATCGAGCAGGGTTACCAACCGGCGGCGATTCGCTATGCCCTTTTGACGACTCACTATCGCCAGAAATTGAACTTTACACTAGAAAAACTGGATGCTTCCGCCAAAGCCGTGATGCGTCTGCGGGATTTCTTTAATTCTGTCGTTGGAGAATCGGAGAGTAACGAGAATCGATTGACAGAGGTGGTCAAGAGTGCGGCGCAGGCGTTTGAAGCCGCACTCGATGATGATTTGAACATTTCCGAAGCCTTAGCCGCTGTGTTTACCTGTATGCACGAGATAAATAATTTTCGCAAGGAAAATGGTTTTACGAACACTGAAGCCAAAGCCATTCGGGCACTCTGGGAACGTTTCGATAGTATTTTGAATATTCTCAAGGTGCCGGCACCGCGCCTGACACCGGAGGAACAGGCTCTAATAGAGCTGCGTAGCGCGGCACGCAAAGCCAAAAACTGGGTGGAAGCCGACCGGATCCGGCAGATTCTAACCGAGCGCGGGATTATTTTAGAGGATACGCCGCAGGGCACCATCTGGAAAAAGCGGTAATAGAAATCGCCGCGAATTACACGAATTAACACAAATTGATACAGAATGGCATAATATTCCGGTAAGGAGATATTTTCGTCTTATTGCCAAACTGGTTTCTTTTAACCGATTTCGGTTATTTATTGTGTATAACGGTAGTCAATCTATCGATAGGATTGTGTTGGTCAAAATTCAAATACATTTGGCTTAAAAGCAAAGATTTTGTGAAGTAAATCTGTGCGAGTTATTTTACAATTGTCCATATCAAAATACGGTTTTTGTTTCTCAATAGTTACGAAACCGAACCAGTCTAAAAACCTTTCAAATGTCCTGACACCGTAGCAATGTTGAAACTGAATCTGAGGGGGCGTATAGTAAAATGGTGGAAAATAATCGATAAAGTCTGGAAATGCCTTCAAATACTTATCGGCGTAAAAGCCAACGGTTCGCGGGCGGTCTCCAAATTTGGCAAGCAGATAGACAGTAAATGCCCAGCCCAGCTGACCAATTGGGAAATCGGGATAAGCATCATTGTAACTCCAGTTAAACTGATTAGTGAAAGATGCTAAAAATATCCTGAAAAATTGAATCCTGTTTTTTGCTTGAAGAATTTTAGTCCCTTTTTGAGTCAAAGAAAGTCTACCGTGCGATTTCTTTACGAATCTCGCAAATCCGACTGCTAATCTGGCGCTCCTGATTGATAGGCAGTCATGTTCTCGATGGAGTTTGACAATTCCTGATTCGATAAACTCATCAGGCAGGAATTTTTGTTCGTAGAGTTCGACTAATACTTTTTGGGGTAATGCTCTATGGGGAGTCAGCTTGATAAACTTGTCACGCTTGATGATTTTAAGAAATCCTTCAGCGATACGAAAAAGCGGAATCTGGTCGAGTGTGGCGTCGTTAATGTCGCTCCGCAGTTGAACAGGAGAATCTTCCCCAAAAGTGTCATATAGCAAAAAATGCATCTCGGTTGGAGTAAGTCCTGAAAAATCCTCGAGCGGTGTGTTATTTGACAGGAGAAAAGATGTCAGGTCGTTAGGTAAGTCCATTTTTAAACTCTGTTTAAATTAGTTTTGTAAGCAGTTTAAACACAAAAATCCCTCTGTATTAATAAAATATTTCGGTGGGATTTACAAATTGAAGAATTAATTTCAAAGGGTGTTATTTCTCGATGTTCTTTATTGTTCTGAAATCATTTAATTTTCTGTGTTGCTCCGTTGATCCTCCGAAATTCTCTGTATCATAGTAAACTCAAAGTCCAGCCAATAATTCTTCTCTTTTCACTATTGCCGTGCCGACTTTGCCAACCGCAACGCCCGATGCTAGATTGGCTACTTCGGCAGCTATTCGCCAGTCTTTGGATGCCAGCAGAGCCGCGCAGAAAGCGGCAATAAAAGTGTCGCCAGCGCCGCTGACATCGAAGACTTCCCGGACGCGGGTTGGCAGGCGATAGGCGGCTTGTTTATCGTCGAGGACATAGACCCCATCCTCACCCAGGGTCACGATAATTCCGCTGAGTTTTAAATCGGCGACTAATTGGCGAGCAGGCGCATCCATATCCTCAATTTTTAAATCCGGATGACGCACCGCTGTGCAAAACTCTTTGAAATTGGGCTTTATGGCAGTCGCACCCTGGTATTTTTTATAGTGATAGCCCTTTGGGTCAATCAAAACCGGCAGGGAATGGGCATATTGAATGATTTCGGCGACCACATCTTCGGTGACGAGCCCTTTGGCGTAGTCTGAGATAATGATTCCGTCACAGGAACTCAAAGTCTCTCTTATTCGAGATAAAAGTTCCCGCCGTAATTCTTTGCCAATCGTCGTGGGGTCTTCCTCATCAATGCGAACAACCTGTTGATGATGCGCGACAACGCGGGTTTTGACCGTAGTAGGACGCTGATCGGAAGTCAAAATGATAGGCGTTATTCCATTTTGCGATAGCAAGCTCGTAATAGCCTCCTTGCCGTAGTCGGTGCCGCAGATACCAGTGACAGTTACTTGGCAGCCTAAACTGGCTAAATTAGCGGCTACATTCCCGGCGCCACCTAAACGGAATTCTTTGCGGACAACATTGACGACCGGTACCGGCGCTTCAGGCGAAATCCGCTCCACTTTTCCCCATAGGTACTGGTCGAGAATTAAATCACCCACTACCAGAATTTTTTTACGAGGAAAGTCACTAATGATTGTCTGGAGTTTGGCAGGATTTAAGGGATTAGGTTGCATAATATTGACCTATGAGATATTGTAATACTGATAATACCAATCTAAAAAATACCGAACGCCTTCTTTAATGCTAATCTGGGGAAAATAGTTTAATTGTTCAGTGGTCTCTTTAATATCGGCATATGTTTCCGGAATATCACCTGGTTGGAGAGGCAGGAAATTGATAATGGCTTTTTTGCCCGTGTACTCTTCGATGAGATGGATGAAATCCATCAGGTTTTCGCTGCGATGGTTGCCTAGATTGAAAATAGCGTACGGGAAAGGTTTATAGAGAGCGGCAATTAAACCGGCAATTATGTCGTCAATGTAGGTAAAATCGCGACGCATCTTCCCATAATTGTAAACATCGATCGGTTTACCAGCGAGAATGTTTCGGGTGAATATAAACAACGCCATATCCGGTCGTCCCCACGGTCCATAAACGGTAAAAAAACGCAACCCGGTACAGGGCAAATTATATAGATAGGAATAGGTGTGGGCTACCAGTTCATTGGCTTTTTTAGTAGCAGCATAGAGAGAAATCGGACGGTCGACATTATCGGTGACCGAGAAAGGTAGTTTAGGATTGTTGCCATAAACGCTGGAGCTGGAAGCGAAGACGAAATTAGCGACTTTGGCATTTTTAGCAGCTTCGATAATGTTAAGAAAGCCTTCCAGATTAGACTTTTGGTAAGCGTAGGGATTGAGGAGCGAGTAGCGCACCCCAGCCTGGGCGGCTAAATGGCAGACATGAGTAATTGTGTGGGTTTTGAAAATAATATCAAGGGCTTCTCGATCGCAAAGGTCTTTACGATAAAAGGTAAAATTGGAGTAATCGGCTAATTGGGATAAGCGCGCCTCTTTCAAACTTGGGTCATAATAATCATTGACATTATCCAGACCGATTACCTGTTCCTGCATATCGAGTAATTTACGTGTTAAATGGAAACCGATAAAACCTGCTACTCCAGTAACCAGAATTCTCATTCCTTACCTCAAAATTGACATAACTTAAATATAACAGATTTTAGAATTGAAATTCAATGAGAATTAAGTGATTGGGGTTAAAATTTCGCCTTATGGTTAATTTCATCTACTTGTTAAAAAGGTTGGGGGCGGTTATTTATCTTAGTAGTAAAATAATTTAAAATTATCCAAAAAAAATCATTGGATTAAAAAAATTTATAATTAAATTTCAAGGCTTTTTTGATAAGTGAATAAAACGCCGCTGACTTCGGGTATTAAAATTGAGGGTTAATCAGAGCTATTTAAAACTCGAAGGTTAGGTTGGAACGCCACCATAGCTCAGTTGGTAGAGCAGCTGATTTGTAATCAGCGGGTCGTGGGTTCGAATCCTACTGGTGGCTCGAAAAAGCGCTTGATTTTTGAAATGGAGATTTGACGGATACCAAGGCCTGAGCAAAGCATGGCAATTGGGAGAGAGTGGCAACTTTCGCTAAGTCAAATTAGGGGAATGACTCCTCTGCAATGCGCATCTTTCCGAAAAAATAGTTACAAAATCAGGGTCGGTGGCCGAGTGGTTAATGGCAGCAGACTGTAAATCTGCCGGCGCACAGCCTACGGTGGTTCGAATCCATCCCGGCCCACGCTTTTGCGGGTGTAGCTTAGTGGTAAAGCTCCAGCCTTCCAAGCTGGCTACGAGGGTTCGATTCCCTTCACCCGCTCATCGGCAGATAGTGACTTTCTCCTGCTCAGATAGCCCACGTAGCTCAGTCGGTAGAGCACATCCTTGGTAAGGATGGGGTCACCAGTTCAATCCTGGTCGTGGGCTCGAATTTGTTCATAGGTCAGGTAGGTCAAATCAATGAATTGAAGATAAAAAATGAAAAGGAGCACCAATGGCGAAGCAACAATTTAAGCGG
>DDYE01000003.1 GCA_002347855.1 Fidelibacterota bacterium UBA2242 | reverse complement strand
TCCTTTGCGCTCTCTGCGAGCGTCGCGAGAGTAACTCTTGTTCGGCTCTCACTAAGGGATAATTTTCTCTGAGTGCTCTGCGGTTAATAAAATTCTCTCAATATTTCGTAAATTCGCCTTTGTAGGAACGGGGAAGTGGAGTGCTCCAGAGGTTAAAAGACGGTAGATATCCGGAGCACTCACTCCCCGGGTTTAGTATGGATTCCATTTGTATCATATTATAAGCGCGCATCATATTCCGATAGAATGGCTTTGACATCATAAATCACGGTTTTGCCATTCATCAGGGGTTTAAGGTTGAGTGTCTTAAATTGTTGATGGGCAACCGCACAAACAATGGCATCATATTCCGGTAAAGACCACTGAGCGGTATCTTGATTTAAATCAGGATTTGGGAGCAGTGTTAATCCGTATTCTTCCTGTACTTCGTGTGGGTCAGCCCAGGGGTCGAGTACATCCACTTTACAGCCATAGGATTGCAATTCGGTGATGATGTCAATTACGCGTGAATTGCGGATATCGGGGCAATTTTCTTTGAAAGTAATACCCAGGACAAGCACACGGGAATTATCTATCTTATGTCCCTTGCGAATCATGAGTTTAACTACTTGTTCGGCGACATAAAAGCCCATGGAATCGTTGATGCGTCTTCCCGCTAAGATTACTTCGGGGTGATAGCCAATTGCCTGAGCTTTGTGAGTTAAGTAGTAAGGATCAACGCCAATGCAATGTCCCCCTACCAGTCCGGGCTGAAATGATAGAAAGTTCCATTTGGTTCCGGCTGCTATAAGGACTTCCTGGGTATCAATACCCATTATGTTGAAAATCTTCGCCAGTTCGTTAACAAAGGCAATGTTGATATCACGCTGGGCATTTTCGATAACTTTAGCGGCTTCGGCTACTTTCATATTGGGGGCTAAGTGTGTGCCGGCAGTGATAATGGTTTTGTACAATTCATCTACTTTTTTGGCGATTTCCGGGGTTGAGCCGGAGGTTACTTTTTTAATCTTAGTAACCGTGTGGACTTTATCGCCTGGATTGATACGTTCCGGCGAGTAGCCGCAGAAGAAGTCGTTATTGAATTTCAAGCCGCTTTCCTTTTCGAGAATAGGTACGCAAACTTCTTCGGTGCAACCGGGATAGACGGTGGATTCGTAGATGACGATATCGCCTTTTTTCAAGACCTTGCCAACGCTTTCTGTGGCTTTAATGACCGGTGTTAAATCGGGACGTTTGTAGATGTCAATTGGTGTTGGTACGGTGACGATGTAGTAATTGCAGTTGCGGATTTCAGAAAGTTCGCTGGTGAGAAACAGACCTATTTGTGGCGGATTTGCTGTCGTGGGGTTGTGTTTGATTAAAACTGCTTGCAGTTGGGCGTCTTCGACTTCCATGGTGGAGTCGTGACCGGTGGAGAGTTCCGCAATGCGGGCTTGTTTGATATCGAAGCCAACGACGGGGAATTTTTTCGCAAATTCCACTGCAAGTGGCAGACCGACATAGCCGAGACCAATGAGAGCAAGGCGGGTGTTGTTCATTTATTCTCCGTTTTTAGTGGTTAGTGACGAGGAATAGGAGATGGGGAACGAGATCAAAAATTTTTCTCTTCCTGTTTCCTGTTTCCATCAGATTTTTCTCTCGCTAAGGTGAGTTTACCCCGATCTATCGGGGCAAAGGATTGCAAAGGGCACATAGAATTTTTTATACATGTTTCATCACTCCTTCGGCGAGTCTTCGACTTTGCGGACTCTGCGAGCTTGTTCCTTGTTGCGTGTGTCTTGCTCCGTTCTGTAAGTTCCGTTCTGCGCGCTTCGTTTTTCAGGTCTTGCTGCACCTGAACCAGGGTGGCGAGATGTTGTTGCTGGTATTTTTCTCTTTCCTGAGGTGGATATAGCTGGCTGAGCTGAAATAGAGTAAAGAACTGGTTCAATTTTTCCACTACACCAAGTTGCTGGAGTTGATCTAATTCCCACCGATTGAACCGATTTAGTTTTTGCTGATATTCTTGATATTCAGGCTTCATCTTTGAATTGTTTAATCTTCCGGAAAATATCTTTTCTATCAAGAAAATCACTAAGTTCTTGACAGTGTTGCAAGAGATATTTCCAATCAATATTATTTTTCTGAGTTTGAATAAGCGTTGCGATATCGAGCCAATCCTTCTGGCGCAGCGAGACGGCTTTCTGAATTATCAAATCCTCAATGGTGCAGATGCGGATGGGAACGTTCAGGTAATTGACATAATAACTGCGGTTTATTGCCTCGATTTCAAAGGGTAAACCAGCCAGTATCAGGTCAATGCGCACTCCATGGAGCTCAATAGGTAAGACCTGGGTGTCGGAGATAAATTGAATAGGATTATGGGGAATGATTTTGGCAATTGGGATAAGTTTCTGGATAAAGGATTCAGGTGTATTGTCTGGCCCAAGGTAGATCTTTATATCGATATCAAAGGTTTGCCGGGGATTACCATAGATACTATTAGCAATGCCTCCGATTACCATATAAGAAATATTCTCTCCTTCCAGGAAGGAGGCAATGCTTTGAAGAGCTTGGAGGATAAGATTATCTTTCAAGATGAGGTCGCCCCTACGGGGCTAACGTTGGAATTGACATTTTTCAAAGCTACTTTGCGAGCTTTTTTCATATTCCGTTAAAGTTTCAGCGGCAGGGCGACTTTTTTGCCGGTTTGCGCGGATTTGTAGATGGCGAGGATAATTTCGAGGGATTTGCGACCGCTACGTCCGTCGGTATTAGCATCAGCTGCGCCGTTAAGAGTGGCAATGACATTTTTATAATAAGGAAGATGACCGAGTCCATAGACATTCGGTGGATTATAGTTTGTTTCCATGACCAGGCGGTCGTCATCATCGTATTCTTCGAATTCCCACTTTTCGATGCGATTGACGGCGACACCGCCGATTTTTGCCGTACCTTTTTCTCCTAAGATAGTGATAGAACCTTCGTAATTCTTAGGGTAGGTTAGCATAGTGACATTGACTGTTCCGATGACGCCATTGCGGAATTTCAGGATAGCGACGCCGGTATCTTCGGTTTCGATTTTGCGCGCCATGGTTGCGGTTTCCGCCATGACATAATCAACTGGACCGATAAGCCAGTAAAGAGCATCAATATAATGGCTAGCTTGATTCATGAAAGAGCCGCCATCGAATTCCCAGGTGCCGCGCCATTTGGCTTGGTCGTAATAGCTTTGTGGTCTTTGCCAGAAGACATTTGATTGCACTAAATAGATTTTGCCGAATCGTCCTTTGTCAATGGCGCGTTTCAACAACTGCATGGTTGTATTCAGGCGGTTTTGTTTGACTACAAAAAGCTGGACATGATTATCGTCGCAGGCTTTAATCAGAGCATCCGCGGCTTCGAGGGTAATTGCCATTGGTTTTTCGGTAATAACCTGAATGCCGCGATGGGCAGCTTTGATGCCATGTTCCGGATGTAAGCCGCTGGGGGTGCAAACAGATACGATATCAATGTCGTCGCGTTGCAACATCAAATCGTATTCGGTATAGGGAATGGCGCCGTATTTTTCGGCGGCTTCGCGGGCGCGTTCCGGGATAATATCGCAAACGGCGACGAGCTTGAGTTCGTCTTTTAACTGGCTAATCGAATCAAAATGATTTTTGGATATTCTACCGCAACCGACCAGAGCGATTTTATACATTACTGCCTCTATTTATTGCTTGCAAAGAACGCCAAGTTTATTAGGGACGCAAAGTTTTTATTCAGGTAATTTGTGAAGTATGTGGATAATGCCAACTTTGAGATAGGCTTCGTTAAAGTTTATTAGTAATCCAAGTTTCTTGTTTGCTTAACCGCAAATATGGTAGTAGTTGTTTTTATGCAATGGTAAGACTGTCTCTACTGATTTTATCTCAACGATTACGGTATCATTAACTAACAAATCGATTCTATAAGCCAACTCGATATTAAGATCTTCGTAATGTAGTGGTAAAATTTTTTACTTTTCAACTTGAAATCCATCTTTTTTCAATTTATATACTAGTAGTTTTTCATAAACAGATTTAAACAAACCCGGCCCAAATTTGGTGTGAATATCAAAGGCTTTATCAAATATAATTTTCGCAATCTCATTCTCTGTCATTAAGAATATAGGATATTTGCGTTCTTACTATTCCTTGTCGTTCTTCGCGTGCATTTTGTTATTTTCAAGCACGTATTCTAAACCACATCTCGGGCATTTGACTTTATTCATAAACTTTGGCAGGATTTCCCCACACTCGCAGGCCCAACCGACCTGCCGGGCGGGGACGCCAACCATCAGGGCATAATCGGGAACATCTTTGGTTACTACTGCTCCCGCACCAATAAAAGCATGTTTGCCAATGGTATTTCCGCAAACAATAGTGGCATTGGCGCCAATGGAGGCACCTTCGCGGACTAAGGTTGGGCGATAGAATTGTGAACCGCGTTGGGGATATTTGCAGCGTGGGTCAATGACATTAGTGAAAACCATAGATGGTCCGCAAAAGACATAATCTTCGAGGGTCACCCCCTCGTAAACCGAGACATTGTTCTGGATTTTCACATAATTGCCGATGATGACATTGTTTCCGACGTTGATATTTTGCCCAAGAGTGCAATGTTTACCGATTTTGGCACCGGATTGGATATGGCAAAAGTGCCAGATTTTGGTGCCTTCACCGATTTCGACATTGGAATCAATATAACTGGATTCGTGAACGAAATATTTCGGTTGGTCTGGCATGGTTTCCTTTCTGGTTTAAGAAAGAAGAAATAAGAAAAAAGAAAAAGAGAAATACAGTTTAGTGATTGAGTATGTTGTCAATTTTGATGGCAATTGTTCCTAATATCAGACATATTTCCGTGATTTCTTTGAGAAGTTCATTCCTGGCGACTTCATCACCCAGATGCAATTCATGGAATAATTTTAACCAGATACGGGTTTCATTGGCCTCTCTCAGGGCAATGCGGATTTTCTGTAAGAATTCCTTTAATGTAGAATTCTGAGCTTCTTCATTATTGGCACCAATGGAAGTAGCTGATTTTGAAAGCTGGATAAAAAACATTATACAGGCATACCTATTAGGAATTTGTATTTAGAAAACGAATAACACCAACGGAAATTTCAGCAACCTATTTTTTATTTTTACCGGATATTGGATTTTCGTCTCAGTAACGATTTCCTCCCATTCGGGATTGTCATTAAAATAGTCTATTTCACTTCAACTTCGACTACTTCCGCGAAAATGTCACTTTTTTCTTTTGTCTTCTTTCTTTTGTCTTTTTACATATAAAATTCTTTAATCTTTTCCACCACAAACCTTTGCATTTCTTCAGTTAGTTCGGGATAGATTGGCAGGGCTAAGGAATGTTCGGCAGCATATTCGCTATGCGGGAAATCACCGCGTTGGTACCCGAGGTAACGAAAACATTCCTGCAGATGAAATGGCACGGGATAATAAACCTCATGGCCAATTTCGTGCTCTGCAAGATGTTGGCGCAACGCATCCCGCTTTTCGGGGACGAGAATGACATATTGATTATAGATATGAAATTCTCTCCGATAGGCAATATAAGGAGTTTTGATTGGTGAATTAGCAAAGGCGTTGTCGTAGTAGGTAGCGTTTTTCTGACGAGCAGCATGCCAGCTCTCCAGATGAGGCAGTTTAATTAGCAAAACCGCCGCTTGAATAGTGTCAAGCCGAAAATTACCACCAATCATCGAGTGGTAATATTTTGGATGGGAGCCGTGGTTGCGCAATTTTATCAGTTTATCAGCTAATGCTGAATCATTGGTAGTTACTAATCCTCCGTCGCCAATTGCGCCGAGGTTTTTGCTCGGGAAAAAGGAGAAGCAACCCATTGTACCCATTGAACCGGCTTTTTTGATGCCATTTTTTGATGGATAGCGTGAACCAATTGCCTGGGCGGCATCTTCAACCACCGGGATTTGATATAGGTTAGCAATTTTTAGAATCTGGTCGAGGTCAGCACATTGTCCAAAAAGGTGAACGGGAAGGATGGCTTTGACTTTTTTGATTAGGTGAGAATTTTTAGCAAACCAATCGCGCAGCTGGTTAGGGTCTAAATTAAAAGTGCGTGGATCAATGTCCACTAATACCGGTCGGGCATGCAAGCGCGAGATTACACCAGCGGTGGCAAAGAATGAGTAAGGCGTGGTGATAACAAGGTCATCCGGTTGAATATCGAGAGCCATCAGGGCAATCAGGAGAGCATCGGTACCGGAGGATACCCCGACAGCATGTTTTACCTCGCAATATTCTGCAAGGCGCTGTTCTAATTGGGCAACCTGCGGACCCATAATGTACTGGGTCGAGGCAAGTACTCGGGAAAGTTCTGCTTCCAGTTCAGATTGAAGAGGGGTAAGCTGGGCTTTGAGATCAAGTAGAGGAATCTTCATTTTTTTACCTTTTTTGTTGAGACACGGAAGAGAAATTGTACCAAATTGTAGATTTCAAATTGAAAGATTGGGAAAGAGCACTTATAGTCACTTTTTGTCATTTTCTGTAGGCTCTGGAGGAGGCTTTGTCTCTGTTTTTCTCACACAGTGAACACAGATAGTTTTATTCCCTTTTTCTCGGTGGACTCTGGGGACTCTGAGGAAGACTTTGTCTCTGTTTTTCTCACACAGTGAACACAAATAGTTTTATTTTCTTTTTCTCGGTGGGCTCTGTAGGCTCTAGGGAAGGCTTATCCCTGTTTTTCTCACACAGTGAACAC
>DDYE01000024.1 GCA_002347855.1 Fidelibacterota bacterium UBA2242 | reverse complement strand
GTTGCAGTTATTTTCCGATATAAAGAAAGGTTTTTCTAAGTTGATCGGGGAAAATTGCCTTGTTTCTCGTCGTGGGCCCCCGGGGATTCGAACCCCGAACCTGCGGATTATGAGTCCGTTGCTCTGACCGTTGAGCTAGGGGCCCTCAAAAAGCGCTTTAAATTAGCTTATTCCGAATATTTTTACAAGGAAAATGACATTCAAAATGCAGTTATCGGTATCCTTTTTCCGATAAAAAGTTATTGCCAACCCAGACTTTGTATTGTAATTTAGAGCCAATAGTGAAGGATTTTTAAAAAGATGAAAAGACTAATACGATCTGTGCTGATTTTATCGTTTTTAAACACTTTTATATTTGCTGAGTTACCTAAATTCGAATTCCGTGGGGCGTGGATTGCTACAGTTGCCAATTTGGACTGGCCCAGTTCACCCTATTTGACGGTCGAATCCCAGAAAGCACAGTTGGTCAATTTATTGGATAAACTCAAAGCAGCGGGAATGAATGCGGTAGTTTTTCAGGTCAGGCCAGAATGTGATGCCCTCTACAATTCCTCAATCGAACCCTGGTCATACTGGTTGACAGGACAACAGGGGAGAGCGCCAAGTCCTTTTTATGATCCATTAGCTTTTGCAATTGAAGAGACTCATAAACGTGGGATGGAATTACACGCCTGGTTTAATCCTTACCGGGCGGTTAAAACTGTCGGCGCTTATCCTGTTTCTTCCAACCATGTTTCTGTTGTTCATCCCGATTGGATAATCACCAAGGGTAGTTTAAAAATATTGAACCCGGGGTTACCCGATGTCCGTGAATATGTTATTAGTGTCATCCGTGATGTCGTTGAGCGCTATGCTATAGATGGGGTGCATTTTGACGACTACTTTTATCCTTATGAAGGCATGACCAATGAGGATGCCGCTACCTTCGCAAATTATTCCCGTGGTTTTACCAATATCGAAGATTGGCGGCGGGATAACGTTAATCTTTTTGTCGCCCAGGTTTACCAGATGATTCAGCAGGTAAACCCACGCGTCAAATTTGGAATTAGCCCGTTTGGTATCTGGAAAAGTGGAGTGCCCGAAGGTATTACTGGGATGTCAGCCTACTCGGCGATTTATTGCGACGCACTAGCATGGTTACAGGCTGGGACGGTAGATTATTTAGCACCGCAATGTTATTGGAAAATTGGCGGTGGTCAGGATTACAGTAAACTTGTCCCCTGGTGGGCGCAGCAGACCTCGCAGGCGAATCGGCATTTATATGTTGGTCAAATATTTAATAGCAACTACTCCAATACTGAGTTGCAAAATCAAGTCGCGATCAATCGTGCAACTAATGGTCTTCAGGGCAATATTTTATTTCGAGCGACCCATATCAGCAACAATACTTTTTCTTTTACCGATTATCTGCGGGATGTTTTTCACAAATATCCGTCAATCACACCAGCTATGCCCTGGAGAGACAGCGTTGCTCCTAAACCCCCACGCGATCTTGCTTATCGAAAGATTGCTCCCGCCAGAGCAGGACTTACCTGGCAGTATCCTGAAACCGCTGCCGACGGCGATAGTGCTAAATGTTTTGTGCTTTATCGTTTTCATAGTGATAATTTTAGTTTAAGTGACCTCGCCAATCCGGCTAACATTCAAGCAATTGTTTATAGTAATCAATTCATCCCGGCAGTGCCGGATTCCCAGGGATCGTACCATTACGTACTTACAGCTCTCGATTATTTTTCTAATGAAAGTCAAGACTATGCTGCTATTACAGTCGCACCACCGGAACCACCTACGCCGGAATTTCCTGAAAATTATGCTGAAAATGTTAGCGATACAGTATACCTTCGTTGGCGCCCGCGCAGTTTAGATTCTGAATATGAATTAATTTATAGTTCTGATTCACTTTTTTCATTAAGTAATTCTGTTATTGCGAGCCATCTGACTGATACTGTGCAAATGATTACCGGATTGAAGGGTCAGCAGACATATTACTGGAAGGTAAAAGCTTTCAATGCCGGCGGTAACAGTAACTACAGTAACCTGTTTCAATTTACCACGGCTTTCCCGACAGTTCCCGCTTTATTATTTCCAGCGCATGCGACAACTGGAGTTAGTATTATGCCAGTTTTAACCTGGCAAGCAGTACCGACAGCACAATATTATCACCTGCAGGTTGCTAAAAGCCTCGATTTTAATGTAGCTAGCATCATTCTTGATAATGCAGCAATTGGTGATACCGCCATTAGTATCGGACCACTCGAATACAATCGAGCCTATTACTGGCGGGTCAAAGCAATCAATGCCTATGGTGCCAGTGGCTGGAGTAGTAGTTTTCGATTCAAGACTATTCCAGCTGAAGGCATCGTCGAAGTCACCGGAATGCCAAACCAATATGCTCTCCGTGCCAATTATCCTAATCCGTTCAATGCCTGGACAACGATTGAATTTGATTTGCCGCAGGCAGAGAGAGTTTTGTTGAAAGTCTATGACCTGAATGGTTCCTTAGTCAGAATATTAATAGATGACTTTTTATCGTGCGGCACTTATAAAGCCTTATTCGATGCTGCCAATCTTCCGTCTGGTTTTTATTTCTATCAACTGCAGGCTGGTCGTTATGAGCAAACCCGCAAAATGGTTTTAGTTAAATAGAAACTGAAGTTGCTCCATACTTAAGGGAAAGTAGGTTAATCATGAAACCCAAATTGATGATTACTCTTTCAGTTGCTTTTCTTTCGATTTTTATGCACAATTGTGAGTCGCTGGTCAATAGATTTGAGGCAACCGAAAAGGCACAATGCTATCGTGCCAACCATGTCGTCAGCTTTCCTACGATTATTGATACAATTAAAGTCATGACCTGGAATATTCGCTTTGGAGCGCGACGCATACTCTGGTTCGGTGATAGTTGTGGCGACCGTGTAATCTTGACGAAGGAAGAGGTTCTAGCGGGATTGGAAGGAATTGCTCGCAAGATTTACGAGGAAAAGCCAGATATTGTTTTTCTGCAAGAGGTTGATGTCGATTGTAAACGAACTGCCTATATTGATCAGGTACAGTGGTTGTTGGACAATACCGACCTGAACTACGGTGCCTATGCTTCTATGTGGCAAGCCCAGGTTGTACCGAGCGACGGGCTGGGACGTTTGAACACCGGACAAGCAATTATTTCTCGCTGGAAAATCCAATCGGCAGAGCGGATTCAGCTAGCTTTACGTAGCGACCAGGATGCCCTCACGCGCTATTTCTATCTACGTCGTAATCTTTTAAAGACCCGTATTGCAATTCCAAACGTGGAGAATTTCTACGCACTGAATATCCATGCCGAGGCTTTCTCGACCGATGACACCAAACAGAAACACATTCAGCGCTGTCTTGAAGAATTGCAACGGCTTGATGAGGACGGCGCGTATTTCATTTTAGGCGGCGATTTTAATTTGCTGCCTCCCGGTTCAGACTCAACTGACTATTGCGATGAAGATGCCTGTTCAGGTGAGCATTTCCACAAAGCAAAAGACAACCCACAACACAAAGAAGGGAGCAATTACACACCGGAAATTACTTGGATGCAACCACTATACGACCAGTTTAAGTCTGCCGTTCCGCTCTCCGATTACCTTGCTAATCAATCCCTTTATTTTACTCATACGACCAATCATCCTGACGGCTTTTGGAACCGCAAATTGGATTACCTTTTTACCAATACCGAATTTGTGAGTGGCTCGGATTCGACTCACCAGGAAGCCATGATGGAGTCCGACCATTGCCCGGTTACTGCTAAATGGAGGATTCCACGATGAGAACAACGATTTCAATTTTTGTCTTATCACTCTGTCTTGCGTCATTACTATATAGTCAAACACAGTTTTACAATGAGACCGCTCTGCCTGCACCTGCTCGTACAATTCAAAAGGGTCTTTTCCAGCCGCTTGTTTATGGATATTCGGCAAAAGTGACTTTCTCGACTCATGCGCTGGCGTTTCCCGTTATGCCAAACCTGACTATGAAATGGAATTATTATCAGCAAGCAAATCGCGGTCTCTCTTTTCAACATGCAATGTATTACCCAACACCGTTATTGCGACTCATTGCCCGCAAAGGAATCGGCGGCATTATTTCACCGGAGTTCAATATTCCTTCTGCCTTCATAATCTATAGCGGTGTCCTATTTACTCAAATTGCAGATAGACAATATCTCACCTTAAAAGCCGGTCTGAATCTGGGTTTAAAAACGGGAAAACTTGATACACGCACTACGATTGATTTGCCATTGGTTTATCCGCGCTTACAGATGCTATATGATAAATGGGGCACCCGGTTCGGCATTGATTACCGACGATTGTTATCTCAACAATTTTCCGGATTAATTGATGCTGACATATTCTATTATCCTACGGCATATTGCCGCTTTGCCATAGAACACAAAGCCTTATTGATTTGGCATTGTTCCCCGCGCAATCAGGTCACTTTTGGTTATAAATTGGTTTACGGTGAATATCCATTTGGTAAAGCCTGGCATCTATTTCTGCCGCTGATTGATTTTCAGCGCATCTGGCAGTTAAAGTCAAAATGAATTGAGGCCGATTTTAAATTGCAAATATGTTAAACAGAACCTGGTTGTTGATTATTTTGTTGGTGTGCAGTGATTTTTTCATCGGCTGTGAACCATTGGCAACAGACTTTGAAGATACCGAATCAGCGCAGTATTACCAGACGCAACGCACTTTGAGCCCGATTCCGACAGTCGATACAATCAAAATCATGACTTGGAACATCCGGTTTGGCGCTCGGAGATTGGGCTGGTTTGGAGAGAGTTGTGGCGACCGCATAATATTAAGCCGGGAAGAAGTCCTGCTGGGTCTGGAAGGAATTGCCAATAAAATCTACACCATAAGACCCGATATTCTTCTGCTTCAGGAAGTTGACGTCAACTCCAAACGTTCCGCCTACATCGACCAGATGCAATGGTTGCTTAACCATACTTACTTTGATTATGGCGTTTATGCTTCCAATTGGCAGGTGCAGTTTATTCCCAGTGACGGACTTGGGCGGATTGACGAAGGAAACGCCATTCTATCGCGCTGGAAATTGAAAAATTGCAAGCGTATTGCCTTGTCATTGCGTGGTGACCTTGACTTCGCCACGCGTTATTTTTATGTCCGCAATAATATTGTCACTGTCCTCGTTGAATTACCAGATTCGCCTGAAATTACGGTTCTGTGTACCCATTTCGAAGCCTTTAGCACTGATGACACCAAGCGCAAACATGTGGAAAAGACACTGGCTGAGCTGGCTAAACTTGATACTAAAGGAGAAGAATTTATTATCGGAGGTGACTTTAATCTGATTCCGCCCGGATCAGATTCGACTGATTTCTGCGATGAAGACAAATGCCCCGGCGAACATTTCCACGGCAAGCACGATGACCCAAAACATAAAGAGGGCAGTAATTATGCCCCTGAGATTGACTGGCTAATGCCTTTCTATGAACGTTATAAGCCAGCTGTACCGCTTAACGATTATTTATCCAATCAGTCCCATTACTTCACGCATACTACTATTCATCCCGACGGATTTTGGAATCGTAAACTTGATTATTTATTTACAAACGAAGAATTTATCACCGGTTCGGACATTACCCATCAGGAAGCAATGCAGGAATCAGATCATTGTCCGGTGACGGTTCTTTATTTAATCAGGAGGAAATAGGATGAAATTGACAATTCTTGGTTCGGGTTCATTTATTCCGACCGCTAAAAGAAACTGCAGTGGCTATTTGCTGGATGTCGGCGAAGAGACTGTTTTACTGGACGGCGGCTCAGGAACTTTGCGGCAGGTATTTCGCACCAACCGCAGTGTAATGGAGATTAGGAGGGTCTTTTATAGCCATTTTCATCTCGACCATATTGCTGATTTCCTACCACTTTTATTCACCCGCAAATATTCCAAACCGCAACGACCGACAATGTCGCTCGATATACATGCCCATCGTGGATTTCAATATTACTATGATAATCTGACAAAGACCTTCGAAAAGTGGGTGATTGATGCTGAATTCCCGCCATATTTTTCCCCAATTGAACCAGGTGAATATAATTTTCCGGGATACAAACTAACGGTCTATCCCTCAAATCATACTCCGGAGAGTCTAATGTATCGCTTTGAGGAAGTAGGGAAGAGTCTGCTTTACACCGGCGATGTAGATTTGTGTGAAGAACTATTAACTGCCAGTCAAGAAGTGGATTTATTGCTCATCGAGTGCGGTAACACTGACGATAATCCAGCACAAGGCCATATGAATCCGTGCAAGATTAAGAAACTTATGGAAAAAGCTAACCCCAAGCAGGTAGTGTTAATCCATATTCCACCAGATCTCGATAACCTCAATATTCAAAAAGTTTTCGGTAACCAACTTGCCAAGCAAATTTCTTTAGCTAATGACTTTGACAACTATTTTTTATGAATGATTCTGACGAAGATTATTCCAGCAATTGTAGCATTTCCTTCTTAAATATAGAAGTTTTATTATCAAGAAGTTCTCATTAAAGCTGCTACTTTTTTCAAACACTTTGCTAAAGGTAGATACTGAGTACTGGACGAATTATTTCTTTTCTTCCAACTTGCAGGTGCTAATACCAAATGGCAGATAAAGCGGGCAACGACTGGCGATGGCGGTAATTATAGGGATTAAGCCCAGCAAGCCCCACCAACTGCGGTAGTAAATACCTACGATTAATACTACTAATCCGATAATCCAGCGGACAACCTTATCAGTTTTACCAACATTTGGTTTCATAGTAAACTCCTTTTAGTTATTCAATTTTTAATTACATAATTTTTGATTGTTACGGTGGAATTTGGTTACAGCGATATAGTCCAAATTCGATTAACAAACTGTAATTTGGAATATTATTCATTTGTAGATTATAGAAAATCCAAATTCCAAATACCAAATTTCAAACAAATTCAAATGACCGATATATCCAAATTCCAAACATGACCTGTAGAACAATCTTAGTTTTGTCATTTGCCATTGGTACTTGGGACTTAATTAGAATTTGGAATTTGATAAACTAACTATATTAACATTCTCCGCACCCTCATTGGTTTAATAAACTTTTCGCATCTTTCTAAAAATTTTCTTGACAAATAAATAATTTCATTTTTAAAATGAAAGCGTTCTTTCTCAACCTCTTGATCTAAGTGGGCATTTTACGAAGGGTCTTAACCGCCCGGTTATCATCCTTCGGCTGCAAAGTTCTTTTACAGAACCTGTATGTTCTTTGAAATAACCTATAGATTGTGAGAGAAATCTTTTGGTCTATGTCTATTTATTACTTTTTTAAATCTATCTATTTTAGAATTTTGGTACTATTAGTCTATTTGCATTTGTCCCTTGTTTGTACCGCTGGTGAGCAAGGGCATTTAGCCACATTAACTAGACATACTAAATCAATAAATTCAATCAACATTACTACCGATAGCAAATATCTTGTTTCTGGCGGAGCTGATAGTACTATTCGCATTTGGGATTTAAACACTTTGCGCGAAATCAGGAAGATTACCGGGCAAAAAACTGTCATATTATCAACTGTACTTGTCAAAGACGGATCAATGATTGTCAGCGGAGGAATGGAAGCTCAGGGAAGAGTTTGGGATTTTAAGACTGGTTCACCAATGCGGACGTTTGATGGTCATTCAATTGAAATCAGAGGTATAGCTTATTCCAAAAAGAAAAACTATTTAGCAACAGGCAGCACTGACCGAACGGTCTTAGTCTGGGATTTTCTAACTGGCAACTGCTTGAAGACTATCCGTAATAAAGTACCAGTTATAACGCTGGACTTTTCTCCAAATGGAAATTTATTAGCAACTGGTGGCTGGGAACATCTGGTGCAAATTTGGGATTTGACCTGGAACAATGTCTGTAAAACCGGTTATGGACACACTCTATCGGTACGCTCGGTAAAATTCTCACCTAATGGTCTAATATTAGCCAGTGGAAGCGAAGACAGAACCATCCGTATATGGAATCCAATATCAGCGGAATGCCAGGTGATTATTCCAGCGCATGATGATTTTATCACGGCTATTGCTTTTTCCCCCGATGGTCAGATATTGGCATCAGGCAGCTTCGATAAGACCATCAATCTTTGGGATACCTACAGCTGGCAACTGATTAGAACTATCTCTAATCAGGATGCCGGCGTTACTGCATTGACATTCACACCGGACTCGAAATGGATAATTAGCGGAGATGATTATGGAAAAATCAAAATCTGGATTACCGAACCAATTAATTATGCGATTAATCGCCTCTTGAAGGAAAAAAAATGATAAGGTCAATAGTATCGTTACTACCTTCAGTGGAGGAGCAACTAACAATGAGAAAATCGAATCCGAGAAGAAACGCCTTGAAGATTATTATTCTAAAGAATTAGATGTTCTGAAAAAGCAAAAGAGTGACTGTATCCAAAAATCAATTAAATCGGTCTCAGTGGCTATTGACAAAGTTGTAAAATATGACAACAATAATCAAACCTTAGATTTGATAGTTCGTAACCAAATAATATCCATAAAAATTCCACCCGTAAAAGCAAGAACATTCATTGCCAGATGGTACAGCGCTAAAGCAAAAGGTTACACTTACTTAGGCGACAATTTGATACGCTATGAATATTATATCTCTGAAATTGAACATCCAACTCTGGATGAAAAATTTAAAGTGATAAAGCAAAAAAATGAAAGATAGTTCAGGGAATGCACACGTAGGACACAGTGTTCACAGTGAAATAATAAATTCCCCCGTTACCCAGGGTTACCGTGTGAGAAATTAAAACAAGTACTCCCCGTGTCCACTGTGGTCTCTGTGTGATGTTAATTTCTTTTTCCTATGTTCCCCGTATGAGATATAAACTATAAATATATATCAATTCTTTTTCCTATATTATTAACAGTAATTGGAGTCGGAAGCAATGACTTCTTTGTTCTATAAAATTTTTCCACATACTTCCGACCTGGGTATCGAAGTCAGCGCTTTTTCTCTGATAGACCTGTTCAAAAATGCCGCTATGGCGATTATGGATTTGGTCGTTGAACCAGCCAGTGTAGCAAAGCAGGATGTGATTGAATTAAATGTACAAGCTGAAAACCGCGAACTTCTTTTCCGGGAATGGTTGAGTGAAATCCTTTACTTTGTCTTCGTCAAAGAGTATCTTTTTCAGTCGTTCCGCATTACGAAACTTGACAGTCACAGCCTTAATGCCATTGCAAGCGGCGAAAAAATTGATTATCGTCGCCACAAATTAAAACGTGAATTGAAAAGCATAACCTATCATCAATTGCAAGTATCTGAAGTTGATGGCAAGTGGACTGGACGCTTTGTAATTGATGTGTGAGGAAATATGAGCAATATTGAATTAATCAAAATCTCTGAGCAACTCTGGGAAATTCCACAGATAGCCGCCATGCGGGTACCGGGACGCATTTTTGCTACGGAAAAATTGTTAGAAGCCATTCGTAATGACGAGAGCTTGAAGCAAGTGGTAAATGTTGCACATCTACCTGGAATAGTGGGATTTTCGTATGCCATGCCAGACATTCATTGGGGTTATGGCTTTCCAATTGGCGGAGTGGCTGCCATGAATCTTGACGAAGGTGTCATTTCGCCAGGTGGAGTGGGTTATGATATCAACTGCGGTGTTCGTCTCATACGCACTAATCTGGATATTGAAAGCATCAAGCCCCAAATTAAGAATATCATTGCAGCGATTTTCAATCATGTCCCGAGTGGTGTTGGCTCTCATGGTGCTATTTATAATTTAAGTAAAGCCCAGCTTGTTCAAGTGAGTCAAAAAGGTGCGCAATGGGCAGTCGAACAGGGCTTTGGCGAAAGTAACGACCTTAAATTTATTGAAGATCGAGGCTCTCTTGCCGGTAGTCAGCCAGATGTCATATCAGCGCGCGCTTTCGAGCGTGGCGCTTCCCAGATGGGTACCTTGGGTTCTGGCAATCACTTTATCGAAGTGAGTCGAGTGGCGGAAATTTTCGATGAGAAAGCCGCTACCGCCATGGATCTATTCCTCAATCAGATGGTCATCATAGTTCATACCGGTTCACGCGGTTTTGGTTATCAGATTTGTGATGATTTTCTCAAGGTCACCATGCAGGCTGCCAAAAAACATGACATCTTTTTGCCTGACCGTCAATTAGCCTGTGCTCCATTAAATTCGCAAGAGGGAAAAGATTATCTGGGTGCTATGCGAGCTGCTGCTAATTTTGCTTTTGCCAATCGGCAGGTGATTCACACGCTAATTGAAAAAGCTTTACTGCAGGCATTGAAAATCTCGCCGCGTGAGCTTGGCTTTCGTCCAGTCTGGGATATTGCTCATAATATTGCCAAAATTGAAGAGCATCAGTTCCAGGATAAAAAAATCAAAGTATGTGTCCACCGCAAAGGTGCGACACGGGCTTTTGCTCCCAATCATCCTGATTTACCTCCTGAATATAAAGCCATCGGTCAACCGGTGTTGATTCCCGGCGATATGGGTACGGAGAGTTATCTGTGCGTTGGTACGGAAAAAGCTATGCAAGAAACTTTTGGGAGCTCATGTCATGGTGCTGGCAGGGTGCTTTCGCGGCACGCCGCCAAAGAAAAAGCGCGCAGTATGAATTTTCTTGCCGAACTCGAAAAAAGTGGGGTTTATGTTCTCGCGCAAGAAAAGGGCACTATTGCCGAAGAAATGCCTTTTGCCTATAAAGATGTCCGTCAGGTTGTCGAAACCATGCATCGCGCCGGTATCACTAAAAAAGTCGCTCGTTTCACGCCTCTCGGAGTCGTCAAAGGTTAACAAAGAACCTTTTTGCCAATAATTTCTTTCGCTACCAACTGTCTGCTCCTGGCGGATTTCACTGCGATTAGCCTCATTTTTACGTGTTCCCAAATGAATCCTTTGCTTTTTAAAATAAACTCCTCAAATTTCCCGTGATGAAAGAGCGATTAGTTTGGATAATTTTGCTAACAACTCTCGTTGCCTGCCAGAATAGCGAAAAAATTTATCTTTTGCCGGAACGCACGGAAATTATCGCCGCATTAACCACGAAGGCGACAACTGACGAAGCGCTATCCATTGCTGGTTGGGATGATAATGGTGTATTTTTTCAAAATTATACTTCTTCTGGACTGCAGAAAGCTACGGCTGCTGACACTTTCCCCAATAATTTTGACATTTTAAAATTCGGTCGCTTTATCAATCAGGTTTATGATACCGTGCTGGCTATTGATCTCAGCTGGGATTCGGCGCTGGTTGAGTTGCGCTATAAAATCCGCGGCAGTTTCAAAGTCGTCAAATACAATGTAACCATTGATACTTCCGGGCAAACGATTTACACGCCAGTTGATTCAAGCACAAAATCCTTCAATATTACCACCCGTCAGAAAGCAATTTTTCTGCGGATACAAAATACCAACGACGCTATGCGCGATTGGCAGTTAGCACTCATAACTCCACTGGTAATCGAGGGCTCTAACTCCTTCTCAATCAGCCAGATAAATCTTACCCTCAGCGGAAATCCTTCAAGCATAAAAATTCCTGCGAGTATCGGAGGCGACCCGCTGACTTATTATTTTAATCGTTCTGCTTTACCAACGATTAACTATAATTCGAATATAAACGCCAGTGTCACGATTAGTAACACCAATCCAGTCGCAATAGCACCGGGTGAACTCGTCCTGCTGCATTTAGGCAGAGCCATCAATGTTTATAAAAAACGTGTCGCCCTCTCCGACAGCGATAATAATACCGTCTATATCGGCAGTCTGTCGGTCAATTCTCACGGCTCGCAAATATATCGTTTATTTGTCGATTTAATTGATTTACGCACGGTTTTAATCAAAGATGCCGCTTATAATAGCAGCTTGATTATGTTGCCTGTCAGAATACCTTGAGTTTAAAGGAGTTGTCGTCCATGGACTTGCTTGAAAAATATGAACCGATTATTGGGCTCGAAGTACATGCTCAACTTTTAACCGAATCGAAGATTTTCTGTAACTGCCGCAACCTGTATGGTGCGCCACCGAATACCCTGACATGTCCAATTTGTCTGGGTATGCCCGGAACTCTGCCAGTATTAAACCGCAAAGCGGTTGAATTTGCACTAAAGATGGGACTGGCAACTAACTGTCAGATAGCGAGTTATACCCGCTTTGCCCGTAAGAATTATTTTTACCCCGATTTACCCAAGGGCTATCAGATTTCGCAGTACGATGAACCGCTCTGTCAGCATGGGCGTATTAAAATCAGAGTGAACGATACAGAAAAATATATTGGTATAACTCGCATTCACCTTGAAGAGGATGCTGGTAAGTCAATCCATGGCAGCGAGGATACCTTGATTGATTTCAATCGGTGTGGTGTTCCCTTAATTGAGATTGTGTCGGAGCCGGATATTCATAGCCCGACAGAAGCTTACGCTTACCTTACAAAACTGAAACAAATTCTTGAATATTTAGAAATTTGCGACTGCAACATGGAAGAGGGCAGCCTTCGCTGCGATGCTAATATTTCTTTGCGCCTGAAAGGGCAGCAGAAGTTCGGCGTCAAAACCGAGATGAAGAATATGAATTCTTTTAGGGGTGTCGAACGCGCCCTTTATTTTGAAATCGAGCGTCAGGCAAGGTTATTAGAACAGGGACAGCCTATTCTCAAACAGACTTTGCTCTGGGACGAAGATAAAGGTGAAGCCCGTCCCATGCGCACTAAAGAAGAATCCGATGACTATCGCTATTTTCCAGAACCGGATTTGGTGCCACTGGTAATTGACTCGGAATGGATAGACCAGATACGTGCGACTCTGCCCGAATTGCCCGATGCCAAATATGAACGGTTTATCAAACAATATGCCTTAAGGGCGTACGAGGTGAACCTTTTGACTTCCGAGCGTGCTTTAGCAGACTATTTCGAAGAAGTCAACAAACTGGTCAGTAATCCGATTTTTATCAGCAAATGGATAGTAAGTGAGATTTTGCGAGTCCTCTCACAGGAGAAAATTTCTATTTCCAATTTCAAAATTAAACCGGCGCAATTTGCCGAATTGCTTAATCTGATAACAAACGAAACCATCACTCCCAATGTCGGCAAAGAAGTCTTTGACAAAATGCTAACCAGTGGTGAATCAGCGACTTCCATAGTAAATCGTGAACAGCTCGTTCAGGTACGTGACGACGCCAAGATTGAAGAACTGATTCTTACGATTCTATCTGAAAATCCAGAAGAGGTTAATCGCTATAAATCTGGCAAGAAAAACCTGTTCGGCTTCTTTATGGGACAAGTTATGAAAAAAACGCAGGGTAAAGCTAATCCCGAAGCCACTATGCGTCTATTAAAGAAGCACCTGGATTAAATGTCTCTTATCAGGGTTAAAGCATTATCATACATTTCTTATAAGAAAGGTGATTATAATTAAGGCGATAGAATTATATCTCAATGCCAATGACGCCTTTATTAGATATAATGCGGCGCAATTTCTACGGCTTTCTCCGTTAAAATCATATAGGGATGCCATGCTTGCCGATGCGCGAGTTCAAAAACTTATCATGGAATTAAAGAACTGGCCTGGTCCAATACTCAGCAGTCACCGCAGTGCACAACAATTCTATCACAAGTTAGCATTTTTAGCAGATATTGGGGTTCAAAGCGATGATGAAGGTGTCCAGGAAATTATAGATAGGATAATGCAATACCATGATAATCAAGGAATACCGCAACTTCCTATGAGCATACCAGAATCATATGGTGGTTCGGGAAAAGAAACCTATGCTTGGGCACTATGCGATGCGCCAACCATTCTTTACGCGCTGGGAAAAATGGGATATACCGGTGATTCAATGCCAAACGCTGTCAACTTTTTAGCAAAGAAATGTCGCGCCAATGGCTGGGGCTGTGAAGTCAGTTCGGAGCTGGGAAGCTGGCACGGACCTGGTAAAAAAAGCGACGCATGTCCTTACGCTAACTTATTGATGCTCAAATTATTACTCCTATATTCTCAAAAATTTAAACCAGAAATCTTATCCGCCGCGCAGGAACTACTGAGACTTTGGGAAAATAGCCGCACGGAGCATCCCTACATTTTTTACATGGGCAACGATTTTCGCAAACTCAAATTGCCCTTCATCTGGTACGACATTATCCATGTTGTCGAAGTTCTCAGTCAAATCAGAGAAATTCATGCTGACCGCCGCTTTCAGGAAATGATAAAAATTATTTACAATAAAGAAACGCCGTCAGGCGATTTTATCTCGGAATCTGTATACAAGACATGGAATGAGTGGGATTTCGGACAGAAGAAACAGCCGTCGGAATGGCTCGGATTTATCATCACCCGTATTCGCGCTCGCCTCAGTGACAATCATGACATCAATAAATAAGGAAACTTGTAAAATAATTTTATCGGTTCCATATTTTTAAAATACAATTTCATAGTCAAACAATAAATATTTTCTGTCCAATGAACAAAGTGTAAATAAATACTTGTAATTTTGATAAAAGTAATTTATGTTATACTGAGTGCTATTATTTGAAGGGAACTGCCTCCAGGTGTTTTTTAATGGCGAATTAAAAAATGAGAAAAGCTAAATCGTAATTAAGGAATAATTCGGATGGCGACAAAAGCAACTATTTTTGTTCCGATAATCCAGGTTCAGTTTCCCTCAAATCCTCTTAAGCGTTTTGAAATTCCCAGGTTAAGGGGCTATATTGCTCGTCGATTTCCCAAATATTCACTTATCCATAATCATCTGCAGGATGGTAAATTCCGTTATGGGTATCCAGCTATTCAATTCAAAATAATTCAGTCAGTGCCAACAATTATCGGCATTGGAGAGGGATTGCCCATTGTAAAGGAGGTCTTTGAAGATGTCAATGAATTGCGCGTAGAAGCGAAACGTCTGCGTCTCTGGGAAAAATCGGTGAGTATGCGCAATGAAGAATTCGGATTAACGACGGATTACATTGATTATTATTTTGCTTCGCCGTGGATGGCATTAAAAGAAGAAAATTATGCGACTTTTAAAAACTTGAATTCTATTGAAAAACAACAGTTTTTGAAGCACTTACTTCGAGAGAATCTTAAAACCATTTCGAAAGGCTTTAAATATCTAATACCGGAGGTAGAAGAAATTCAGGTCGAGGGCTTTTTTAAATCACGAGCAATGAATTTTAAAAATGTAAAAATGCTGTGTTTTACGGGCAATTTCACAGTCAATTTTGTGATTCCAGATTTCCTTGGCATTGGTAAACAGGTAGCCAGAGGATATGGAACAATTCAGAGGGTCAAATGAAATCCGCATTTGCCTACGATTATCAACGCGGGCAGAAAAAACACTTCAGGAATATCCTACAATTCACGATTTCCTTCGTGATACCTCGAAAATCGCAAAATATACAACCCACGATTTAAAGTGTGTTATAAAGGAGGAATAATGCTCACGAAACTTAAAATAGTAGGCGAACATATTGCTAAAAATGGGGGGACACTGAATAATCTCCAGTTAAATACAAATCTTCAAGCGGCAAATATAATTATTCTTGATTTTGCCCTGAATGAAAATGAGTGTGCTTTTATCAAAACAGATATAATGCAATTTGACCAATCGAAAAATAGTAAAATTTTGCTGAAATCAGTCCCAGGTCAGAAAAAATCGGAATTCCCCTCATATCAGATAATGTCGCACCCTAATGCAGAACAGCAAAAAGATAATATTCGTAAATCGATGAAGAAAATGACTGTTACTCTTGAAAATGCTGCTGAGATCAATCCATCACTTCAAAATTTAGTAGAAGTCTTTAATGAAAAAAGAGGAGAACTTGAAGAATTAATATCTCCACTAATTGACTCGAAAACTTCTAATATTGTTACAATTAGAATCAATGGTCTATTAACGGGCGAAAGCCCTTATTTTAAACCTGTCATTGATAGATTCTTAAGTGAACAGGATAAGGATTATTATTTCAAATATGGCATTGAATCAAAGGGCAAGAATAATGTCTGCTACATCTGTGGTAAAAATGTTAATATTACCTATGGTTTCTGTAGTACCTATAATTTTTACTCATCTAATGAATTTGCCTATATAGCCGGCGGTTTTCGCCAGGAAGACAGCTGGAAAAATTATCCTGTTTGTCCAACTTGTGCCTCATATTTAAGAATCGGGAAAGAATGGATAGGACAAAACTTTAATCGATATTTTTATGGATGCAACTACCTGCTTTTCCCGGCACCTACTTTGGAGCGAGGCGATTTTTATTCACTACTAAAAGATATTGCGCAAGAATTTACTGAAATATCTTTTAAACAGAGCCATGAACGCAATATTCAGAGAAGATTGGAAATGGAAGAGGACGTATTTGACACTCTGTCCGAACAAAAGGATCAAGTGACTTTTACCTTTTTATTTTATGAAGAAAACAATTCTGAATTTAAAATCCTGCAAGAGGCTGAAGATATATTACCATCTCGTTTTAAGACAATAATCAATGCTAAAAAGATTATCGAAAACCACTCAGATTTCAAAAATCTTAAAAATTTATACCATAAAAACGAAAATGCAGATTTGCATTTTAATTTTGGCATTATTAAGGATTTTTTTAGTTCGAACTATAATACCGACTTTCTGGATATCACGACCAAAATTCTAAAAAATCGTCCCATTGACCGACAATTCATTTTGCATCAAATCTCGAACATGATTTCTGAAAAGTTCAGAAACGAAGAACTATTTCACGTAATTCCCAAAGCCATGATTTTTATGAAATTTCTCTATGCTCTCAATCTAATCAAAAATGAAAAAAATAAGTTGGAGGTGCAAATGGACAATAAGTATGAGAATTATTTCATGGAACATCCCGATTTTTACGACGCTGACTGGAAAAAAGCTGTCTTTTTGTTGGGAATTTTGGCGCAAAATATTCTTGATATTCAGTGGCAAGAACGAGATGCTACCCCATTTCGGAATAGACTAAACGGTTTGAAGATAGATTATCGAATCGTCAAACGTCTGCTACCTGAATGTATCAACAAACTGGAACAGTACAAAAAGAACTATTATCGAGAACTCGAAGAGGTTATTGCGGCTCTACTGGAATCGGGTGAACCCGATTTGCGTATGCAAAGTGTTGATGAAATCAGTTTCTATTTTGCAATGGGAATGAATCGTAATAAAAATTTTAAACTAAAAGATGTAAACGAAGGAGAAGAAAATGAGTGAAATTATCAAAAACCGCAGTGAATTGCTCTTTTGCTATGATGTGACCGACGCCAATCCTAACGGTGATCCTCTTGATGAGAACAAGCCCAGAATCGACGAAGAAACCGGTATCAATTTTGTCACTGATGTGCGCCTTAAGCGAACTATCCGGGATTACTTCATTCAGTACAAAGGGTTCGATGGTAAAAATGGGAAGGATGTATTCGTTCAAGAAAAATTTATCGACAATGATGAAACCAAGGGAATTCAGGATGGAAAATTAAGGGCTAAGGACTTTGGCAATGATAAAGAGCGCATTTTGAAAACATGCATTGACATTCGTTTATTTGGGGGCCTCCTTCCTCTTGAAAAAGACTCAATCACTTATACCGGTCCCGTTCAATTCAAAATGGGGCGCTCATTACATAAAGTCGAAATAAAACATATTCAAGGAACAGGAGCATTTGCTGGCAAGGCAGGGGCTAAACAGAGAACCTTCCGCGAAGAGTATGTTTTACATTATTCATTTATAGCCTTTCACGGTATTATTAATCAGCATGCAGCCCAATATACCGGCATGACAGTCGAAGATGAAGACCTCCTTTTGGAAGCGATGTGGCATGGTACGAAAAACCTGATAAGCCGTAGTAAATTTGGGCAACAACCGCGATTATTAATTAAGATAGATTATCTCTTGCCAAATTTCTTCATCGGTGACCTTGATAAAAAAATCAAAATGGTCAGCTCGATGAATGAATTACAAATTCGGGGTATAAAAGATTTTCGACTGGATATTTCTGATTTAAAGAATGCGATTGACCAGAATAGGGCAAAAATTAGCGGAATTTATTATCAAAAAGATCCTAATCTGAATATCGAAATTCCGGCTGAATGGAGGATGCTGAACCTTTAAAAGGAGGTTTCATGAAATATATCGTTTTTGATGTACGAGCTGACTTTGCTCAGTTTAAAAAACCATTTACGACTATGTCGCCCCAAACTTTTGCTATACCAACAGGAACGGCAGTGGTCGGAATGATTTCCGCAATAGTAGGATTAGACAAGAAAAACTACTGGCAATATTTTCCTGAAGATTATTACCAACTTGCTCTTGGTGTACGTAAACCGATTAAAAAGGTCGTTATTCCAATTAATACTTTGAAAACCACTCTGATAAGACACTTTTCCCGCTTCAAAGAACACAAACGAACTACAATGGAGTTTATTAAAGATGGGGAATTCCGTATCTGGTTCAGCTGGAACGATAATGACCATTTCCTGAAATTGATTGATTATATTAAAAATCACGAAACCCACTACACCTTATCACTGGGTCTTGCATGGAATTTAGCAGACTATAAGTTTGTAGGTTTATTTAATGGAGATAAGCGAAGCGGTAATCAACATTCAGTTGAAATCAATTCTGTAATTAGAAAAGACTTAGTAGATGAGATTAGTTTTAAAGAACGCGTCATTTATTCTACAAAAATTCCCGTTAGAATGAAACCAGATGGCAGTCGTCAAGTAGAGCAATACAGCGATTACCTTTTTGATACTAATGGCAAGAACCTTTTTGCCAGAGTCAAAGAATATTACGAGCTGGAAAATGGAGACCGCATCGTACCACTTTAAATTAAAGTCTCACCCTGGACGTCTCCTGTGCGAGCATTGCAGGGGTGTATGGGAAAATGCACAGAAGCAGCTTGATTTATGTTCCTTTAATTTTGCTCCTTTCTCTCAAAATGAGATTAAAGAAGTACAGAAAATCGCCTGCCTCCTTCATGATTTTGGTAAGGCAACCCCCTGGTTCCAGCGATATATTAATAATCTTCAAGGGCAATTTACTTCAAACGAAAATAGCCTAAGACAGCACGGATTAATCTCGGCTTTCATAACCTTCGGTATTATAAATGAAAAGTTCCCTGAAAAGATTTTTCTATCAGTCCTTGGTTTTATTATTGTCAGGAAACACCATGGCGATTTAGAGTCTTATCGGAATCTTCTAACTGTCAGTGATCAAGAATATGAAATTTGTAACAGGCAGTTAGAAAAAATTGATTATTCAGAATTCAGGGAAATTGTCAGAGATTATGAGCTTGCGGATTATATCAACAAGGAGTTCTTAAGCCAGGTAATCAGTGAAGTGCGGACTGGAAAATTCCGAAGATTTCGGCAAGCAAAGAGTTTGAGTAATACTTTTGATATTAATTACTATTTCGTTGTGAACTTTCTGTATTCGCTACTGACAAATGCCGATAAGACTGATGCAATTTTTCAAACGGTAATGTATCGCGATGCACCCATTCTTAAGAGTAATGACGTAGTCAATTTTAAAAAAACATTATCACAGAATTCTGATAAGTTCATAAATAAGGTACGAGAAGCAATTTTTGAGGAAGTCAATAATACGCTGGAAAATTATGCTGATTCCAGTCGAATTTATTCAATTAATACTCCGACAGGCTCCGGCAAAACTATCACAGCTTTATTTGCAGCCTTAAAACTCCGTGAAAAATATAATTTGTCGCGGATTATCTATTGCTTGCCATATACCTCAATAATCGACCAAAATTATGCGGTTATTAATGAAATACGCGATTTTGCAAAGCTCCCAGATGAATCAGATATACTTTTAAAACACCATCATTTAGCCGATATTCATTATCATCACAGAACAGATGATTACCTCGAGAAAAATTATTCATCCGATGAAGCTTTACACCTTATCGAAGGATGGGAGAGTCGGATTATCGTAACCACCTTTGTGCAATTTATTTTATCCCTAATTAGCAATCAGAATGCTGCTCTTCGAAAATTCCATAAATTTTCTAATAGTGTTATAATTTTGGACGAAATACAGACCATTCCGCATGAATACTGGTCATTAATTAAGACGACCTTAGAAAAGACGGCTGAATTACTAAACTCAAGGATAATTTTGGTTACAGCGACAATGCCATTAATATTTTCTGAAGAAAAACAGGAAATAAAAGAGTTAGTTCCCTTTAAAACCGAATTATTTCAAAAATTATCACGCATTGAATTGGATGTTTCCCATTGCAATCAGGGCAATATGAGCTGGGAAACATTTTGCTCAATGGTCAAATCTATTGCGCAAGATAACGCTAATAAAGACATTTTGGTCGTTCTGAATACGATTAGCTCGGCACGAGAGTTATTCAATTATATTAATGAGACTAACATTGCCCAACAAAAAGAATATCTATCGTCCCATGTAGTACCTAAAGAAAGACTGAAAAGAATTGAATCAATTCGTAAGCGGGACAGAAACAAACCGGCTCTGGTTATCTCGACGCAGTTAGTCGAAGCCGGAGTAGACATAGATTTTGACATTGTAATCAGGGATTTTGCACCTCTTGATAGCATTTTCCAGACATGTGGTCGGTGCAATCGTGAAAATCGGCAGGGAGTAAAAGGCAGAGTGATTCTCATGTCAATCCTTGATTCGAATAACCGAAGACCTTCGCAAAAAATATATGATCGCTTTCTTTTAGAGAAAACAAAGAAGGTGCTTGAGAATAAAGAAATTGTCCAGGAATCCGAATTTTATCATATTGCGTTAGCGTATTATTTAGAGGTCAAAGGCGATCAAACTCAACAAGTCTCTGAAGACATTTTGGCAGCTATGAAATCATTGGAGTATACCGACAATGAAGGGAAGGTATTCACCGATAAATTGAAATTGATTGATGAAGATTTTAGAAAATCGGTTTTCGTCGAACTTGATGAAAATGCAACAAGGGTATGGCAAAATTATCTTCGCACATTAAGGTTAGAGGATAATTTTGAAAAAAGAGCGGTTTTGAAACAAGCACGAAGGTTTTTGGCAGATTATATCATTAATATTCCTCAAAAATGTTTGCAAGATGAACCAGAATATGGAATTTATCACCTTAAGCAATCGGAAGTTGGCAAGTACTACGACAAAACTGTAGGATTTGACCCAAATTGTAATCTCCCTAAAGAAAGCACTACTTTATGTTATTAAGGTCGAGGTAAAGGTCAAAATGCTAATGATTTATAATTGAAAAATGCATGGACTTAATCATGGAATTAAAACGGTTTAATTTTAATGAAACTAGGTGAATTAATGCAAATCGCCTTATCTAAATTTGGCTCATCGCTTTCCAAATCGGGGCAGATGTTTGAAATTTTTTCAGAAGGGCAGAGACATCGAATTGCTCCCAACAAAATCAGTTCAATTTTAATCTCACCAGGTGTCCATATTTCCAGTGATGCAGTTGAACTTGCTTTACAATATAATGTAGATATTTATTTCTTAGATAAGTATGGCGCACCTGTTGGCAAGTTCTGGCATGCTCGTATGGGCAGTACCGCAAAAATACGTCGCGCACAGTTGCAAATAGCCACATCAGATGTCGGCTTTCAATTTGGTTTGAGGTGGGTGAAAGCCAAATTTGAAAATCAACTGAAGTTTTTATACCAAATGCGTGAACGGCGGACGAGACTTTCGGCGGAAATAAGTGATGCTATAAATACAATCAAGAATAACTTAGAACAGCTCACGCAATTAAAAGGGACAATTCAGGAAAAACGGCAATTAGTATTAGGCATTGAAGGTAGTGCTGGTAGAACTTACTGGGAGATTTTTTCAAAATTTGTTCCAGAACATTTTGCCTTCAATGGGAGGAGTCGGCAACCTGCGAAAGATGAGTTTAATGCAATTTTAAATTATGGATATGCTGTTCTATACGGAGTAATCGAGCGTGCCGTTGTGGTTGCGGGCTTAGACCCATATATCGGTTTTATTCATACCGATAACTATAACAAGATATCCCTGGTTTATGATGTAATCGAAAAATATCGAATATGGGTTGAAGAAGCAATTCTGGACTTATTTGTTAAAAAGTTAATCCGAAAAAGCATGTTTGAGCAACTAGCTAATGGGTTCATGCTTAATCAAGAAGGTAAAGAGGTATTTTTACCAGCTATAAATGAATTTTTAGACAGCGCCGTGCATTATAAGCAAAAAAATGTCCACCGGCGAGATATAGTTCAACTTGATTTACATCGCTTTGCCCAGGAATTATTGGAGCAATATCATGAAGACAACTGAGCAGTTAGTTTGGGTTATATACGATATTTCCAAAGATAAAACCCGTAACAAAGTCATAAAGGCTACTGAAGAAGCGGGATTATATCGGGTGCAGAAGTCGGTTTTTTTAGGTACTATTAATCGTACCAAGCTTGATGAAATGGTAATGAAAGTCAAGGATTTGATAAATGAAGAGACTGATAGTGTCTATATTTTCCCAATGTGTGAAGTTGATTTTAAAAAAGTGATTACAGCGGGACAGGCATTTGATAAAAAATTGGTAACGGACGAAGTGAAAGCTTTAATCTATTGATTATGGAGACTCTGAAGATTACCCCAACTGAGCTTTTGGAATATTATTTCTGTCCACGTTTTATTTATTTTATGAACGTTCTTAAGATTCCCCAGTACGAAGATCGTCGCTATAAAGTTCAGAAGGGGCGGGAAGTGCATCAGGAACGGCAAAAGCATAATAAGGATTATTTATGGAAAAAGGTCGGTGCGGTAGCCCGCGAATCAAATGTTTATCTAATCAGCGAGAAATATCATTTACATGGTCTGGTAGATGAAATTGTTACTTTAAAAGATGATACACTGGCACCGATTGATTACAAATATTCGGTTTATCCCCGACATGTCTATCGCTCTCATCGAACACAAATCCTGAGCTATTGCTTGTTACTCGAAGATGTATATCAACGACTAGTAAAATGTGGTTTTATTTTTTATATCAGGGATGGGAATCGTCAGGTCAAAGTGCTCTATGATGATAGAGAACGTATTAAGGTTATAAAGGATATCGAAGCAGTTTTGACGATTATTCAATCGGAAAAAATACCTGAAAGAACAATTAATATAGAGGAATGTCGTGACTGCACATACAAAAATATTTGTATTTAAAGTCGCTCTTTGACATAATTGATAAAAATTTCAACTTGTTATAGTGTGTGGATTTGAGTAAAATTAGGGTGATTTTTGACATGAAAGATACCTAAACATGCAGCAAAATAGGGTAAAAAAATTTCAGATTTGGGCAACTTATCTAAGTGAACCACTGTTAGTTACGACTTAGTTGCTGTCTCAACCCTAAATCCA
>DDYE01000011.1 GCA_002347855.1 Fidelibacterota bacterium UBA2242 | reverse complement strand
ATTTGCTAGGAATATTTCCACCCTTGATCTGTGATTACCATCTCAATGTGATTACTAAGGTTGAATACCATGTCTTGAAATCAGACAAAAATTATGCAATTGATAATCTCCAAATGTTTCCCCTGAACGCTTGTATTAATTGAGTCTTATCGTTATCAAAGTGCACAATTTTCAAAGCCATAATACAATATAGAAATTGTAAATTTTTAATGTCAGCAAAAACCATCACTCATTTAATCTTAGTGTCCACATTCCCGGGCAATCAAACGGGCAATCAAATTTGGCTTTTTATACAGAACTAAGTTTTACCATAGAGTTATCTCGAAAGTACTCAGCAATAAAATCCCCTTGACAAATTAGGTTAGCCTAAGTAAATTAGGAGCGCTTATGAGTAGCAAAGAGACTATATTCAATCTCTCTCAAAGTCAGGAAGATTACCTGAAAATCATCCTCGACCTGATTAATGAGAAAAAAGTAGCCCGAATTAAGGACATCGCCCAACGCAAGAATGTCAGCATGCCCTCGGTAACCGAAGCCATGCACAAATTAGCTGACGATGGCTTTATTACTTACACTGCCCGGGAATTCATTGAACTCACCAAAACCGGTCAAGCGGCTTCTCAACAGCTGGCGACCCGCCATAAGTTTTTGAGCAATTTCCTTAAGGATATTCTCGATTTGCCTGCCGAGATCGCTGATGCGGAAGCCTGTTTACTCGAACATCAATTACATCCGACAACTCTCGAGCGCCTCATTGTTCTTTATCAATTTTTGACTAATTGCCCGCGCCTTAATACCAAGATTGTCCAGCAATTGAAGCACTGTCTTTCAGCTCCACCAGCGACCGAATTGCCTCCTGAATGCCAGGAATGTTTTTTAAAAACAAGTTATCCCCACACTTTAGCCGGACAGAGTATCGTTCATAATCTCTTAGCAGAGCTTACCGAAGGACAGGAAGGAGTCATCATAATGCTTGGTCCTGATACCGATATTCGACGCACCTTGATAGCCAAGGGATTGCTTCCAGGCACTTCATTGAAATTGCTTCGCAAGGGTAATCGTAAGCGACCCTACCTTGTAATATGCGCGGGGATAACTTATAAAATTACTCAGGATGAAGCCAATTTTATTGAAGTAGCTATAAAGGAAATGCCGTAAGACCATGACAAATACCAATTTCCCTAAAAAATCTGTTCTTACCTTAGACAAACTGGCTCCGGGTAGCCATTTCTGTATCCAGCGCATCAGGGCGCACGGTGAAGTCGGACAGCGCCTGCTCGATATGGGTTTTATTAGGAATGCTACCGGGCAGGTGCTGCGGGAGGCGCTGTTTAGAGATCCGATTGAAGTGATTTTGAATGGCAGTCGAATTTCTTTGCGTCGTTCCGAAGCACGCTTAATCGAGGTTATATTGATTTCATGAATTTTAAAGGATACCGCTGGCGACATCGCCACCGTTCATGGTTGGCAACTGGGCAACAAGTCAAGGAGCCGGTGATTCGCATTGCTCTGGCAGGTAATCCTAATTCGGGCAAAACCAGCATATTTAACGCCATTACCGGTCAACATCAACGGGTTGGCAATTATCCCGGTGTCACTGTAGAGAAAAAATTCGGGCGTATTTTCTATCGAAATCGGATTCTTGAGGTAATTGATTTACCCGGGACTTACAGCTTGAGTGCTTACTCGCTGGATGAGATGGTGGCACGTGATTTTCTGGTTAACGAGAAGCCTGATATTGTCATTGATATTCTCGATTCTACTAATCTCGAGCGGCATTTGTATCTACTTTTACAGTTTCAGGAAATGGGCGTGCCCTTAATCGGAGCTCTCAATATGGCGGATGAAGCCGAGTCAAAAGGATTAATTATTGATGTTGAAAATCTCTCGCAGATTTTGGGGATTCCCCTTGTGCGAACTGTCGGGAATAAAGGCGAGGGCATTGAAGAGCTACTGACTGCTGCCCTGGACTTATATAACGGGAGACTTTCCTCATCGCAGCGCCATTTGAATTATGGTGTTCATGTCGAAGAGGCTCACAATCAGGTTATTGCTGCTTTGGAACAGGACGAGGAGTTTACAAAGAAATATCCTGCCCATTGGTTAGCCATCAAGCTTTTAGAGGAAGATCCAGATGCTCAGAAAAAAGTCCAGCAGGAGCATACCAAAGCAGATACGGTTCTGAGCGTCACAGAGTCCGTGAAAAAAAACCTCACACGGCAATACCAAACTGAGGCGCGCAATATCGTCAGCGAGCAACGCTATGCCTATATCCACGGTGCTATAAAAGAAGCAGTGCGGCAAAATCCGCCTACATCACCTTATGATTTAACGGAACGAATTGACCGCATTGTACTGCATCGCTTTTTAGGTATACCGATTTTTTTAGGAGTAATGTTTCTAATTTACCAGTTTACTTTTCGCTTGGGCAATCCTCTATCAGATTTGATTGGGAATTTTTTTACTCTGCTTGGAAGGGCGGTGCACGGATGGCTACCCGAAGGTATTTTGCAGGATTTGATTAGTAACGGCATTATTGGTGGAGTCGGAAGTGTAATCGTTTTTTTGCCACTGGTTGTGCTGTTGATGTTGGGCTTAGCTTTTCTTGAAGACACTGGCTATATGGCGCGGGCAGCCTTTGTCATGGATAAATTTTTCCACCTTTTCGGCTTACACGGTAGGAGTTTTATCCCGTTTATGGTAGCCACGGGTTGTGCGGTTCCCGGCGTAATGAGCGCACGGTTGCTGGCGAATCCTAAAGACCGTATCGTGACTATTTTAGTGACGCCATTCATGATGTGTGGTGCCAAGGCACCGGTGATTGCCATTTTGACGGCGGCATTTTTCCCCGAGCATAGCGCACTGGTCTTCTGGGGAGTGTGGATGTTGAGTTGGCTAATGGCTTTTTGCGTGGCGTTAATCTTTAGGCGAACACTTTTCCGTGGTGAACAGACTCCTTTTGTGATGGAATTACCCCCGTACCGGCTACCGACTCTGCAGACGATTCTACTGCATATGTGGCAAAAAGCGCGTGAATATTTGAAGAAAGCCGGGACTATTATCCTTGCAGCTTCAATTGTCATCTGGTTTTTATTCACTTTTCCACATTCAAAAGCCAATGATACAGGAGTAGGTTCCGTTTGTCAAAGCGAGATTTTAGCGCCTGCTGCTCAGGGTGGAAGTTATGCAGTCCGAATCGGCAGGGCGGTAGAACCGGTGCTAAAATTAGCCGGTTTCGATTGGAAGTTAGGGGTTGCTCTTTTTGCGGGTGTGGCAGCTAAAGAAGTGATTATTTCGACGCTGGGAATCCTTTATGGTATTGAAAACGCAGCCGCACCAGCTGCAAACGGCACGAGCAACTTGAATATTCGAGATTTGTTGCGCAACGACCCGGACTATTCCCGTGCCTCAGGCTTGGCATTAATTATTTTCGTACTGTTTTACACACCCTGTCTGGCGACCTTAGCTATGATTAAAAAGGAATTGGGTTCATGGAAGTGGCCACTTTTCGAAGCAGGTTACACTCTGACTTTTGCTTTTCTGCTGGCTATCGCAAGTTTCCAGCTGGGTAAACTACTGCTGGTGTGAAATGACGCAAATCTTATTAGTTAAACTGATTGTGTTCTTTGCCGTTCTTTATTGGGTACGTTATATCTGGCGCCTGATAAAAAAGCCCGCAATACAATGTAGTGGTTGCCGGGCAGATGCCCGAGCATGTGCCGCCTGTCCTATCAAAGCAGGTAAAATTTCGTCAGTACCGACTAATCAGCTTCCAAATAATTAGCGGTTTACTTGTCTTCAATATATCTGCTCGGCTTGCTGTTAAGATATGCCTTAGACCTGCTAACAAAAATGAGATTGCAGTTTGACTGCTACCGCATTAAATTGCAGACAAATGCGGAAGAATAATGCAAACTAAGAGAATCAATAGAGTAAACGTTAGTCGTCTGCCTTGTATTTCTTTTTCCACTTTTATTAGGAAAACCTGCCATGCCTAAAAAATCATTAAAAACGCAGGATAAAAATTCGATAGCCCAACGTGCCCAACAAATTTATCAGTTGCTTAAAGAAGCATATCCCGCGGCGAGTACGGCATTGCATTTTAAAAATCCACGCGAATTGCTTATTGCAACAATTCTTTCAGCCCAATGCACTGATAAGCGTGTCAATCAGGTGACGCCCGGGCTTTTTAAAAAATATCCTAACGCTCAAGCATTTGCCGAGGCGGATATTGAAGAACTGAAAAACGACATCCGCTCGACCGGTTTTTTCAACAACAAGGCACAAGCAATTCAAGCTGCTATGCGCACCGTCGTTACTCGCTTTGGGGGTGAGATACCGCACACGATGGAAGAACTACTTCAATTAGAAGGTGTTGGGCGTAAAACCGCTAATGTTGTCCTGGGTAATGCTTTTGGCATTCCCGGCATCGTTGTCGATACACATGTCAAACGGCTGGCGAATCTTTTGGGTTTGAGCCGTCAAAATGACCCGGAGAAAATCGAGCAAGACCTGGCGCAAATCTTTCCATCAGAACAATGGACTGAGCTCAGTAACATGCTAATTGCTCACGGGCGAACTGTGTGTATCGCGCGCCGCCCGCAATGTTCTCAATGTTGCTTAAGCGATTTATGTCCTGCAGCGCAGAAATAAACAAGGAGAAACATGCAAACTGCTGATATTATCCGACAATTGTTAATAAACATCGGTGAGGATCCCGAGCGACCTGAATTGCACAAGACACCTCAACGCGTGGCGCAATTCTGGGAATATGTAACCCAGGGTTACCGTGTTGATGTTACAACGCTTTTGCGTGATGCTGTTATAACGGGCGAATACAATCAGATGATACTGGTGAAGGATATTGATTTCTATAGCCTGTGTGAACATCATTTAGTACCATTTTTTGGTAAAGCCCATGTGGCTTATATTCCCGATGGAAGAATCATTGGCTTTAGTAAAATTCCCCGCGTGGTGCAAGCATTCGCCCAGCGTTTGCAAATTCAGGAACGCTTGACGCAGCAAATCACCGATGCGTTGAACCAGGTGCTCCACCCACGCGGTATCGGGGTAATCATCGAAGCTCGCCATCTCTGCATGCAAATGCGCGGGGTTGAGAAGCAAAACTCCAACATCACAACCAGTGTCATGTTAGGTGAAATGCACGACGAACCGTCTGCCCGTGAGGAATTCTTGAAATTAATTGCCAGAAAGTGGGAATCGTAAAGTGATAGTCACAGGCTATGTATTGACAAACAAATAAACATTTGTTCAATATGCCACTCATCGGTTGTCATATTTCAACTGAAGACGGATTAGAAAATGCCCTAGCACGCGGTCGTCAACTGGGATGCGATGCTATTCAAATTTTCACTTCCAATCAGATGCAGTGGAAAGGTGCTCCTGTCAGCTCTGACACTGCCCAAAAATTCCAGACTGCCCAGGCACAAAACGATATTAAAATCGTCATTGCTCACGATTCGTATCTAATTAATCTGGCGAGTCCTGAGCCAGTCAAACTGGCAATGTCACGCAAAGCTTTCAGTGAAGAAATTGACCGTTGTGAAGCTCTGAAAATTCCCTATCTTGTTTTTCATCCTGGTTCTCATATGGGACAGGGTGACGAAATCGCCCTGCAGACCATCGCCGCCAGTCTGGATAATGTATTAGCTAAACGTCCCGATGCCCGTGTCCAGATACTGCTTGAGACTACCGCCGGTCAGGGAACAAACGTTGGCTACGCATTTGAGCAGCTTCGTACGATTATTGATTTGTGTCAGTCTAACAATCGCCTCGGTGTCTGTTTCGACACCTGCCATGCCTTTGCCGCGGGTTATGATATTCTGAGTCCTGAGGGTTATGAACATACCTTTGAAGAATTCGACCGCATAATCGGTTTATCCCGACTAAAGGTTTTTCATCTTAACGATAGCCGCAAAGGACGAGGCTCGCGCATTGACCGCCATGAAAATTTGGGTGATGGTGAACTGGGTTGGACGGTTTTCAACCGCATCGTCTGTGATGAACGCTTTGCCAGTCTGCCGATGATTCTGGAAACCCCCGGTGGAGATGAGAATTTCGCCAAGGAAATTGCAATACTTAAAAATCAGATATAAAAGATTAAATGACACATGAGGTTTGAATGTGGAAAATAATTTTGATTTAGCCATAATTGGTTCCGGTCCGGGCGGCTATGTTGCCGCAATCCGTGCCGCACAGCTGGGCATGAAAGTCGCCTGCGTTGAAAAAGCAGAACTCGGGGGTATCTGTCTGAATTGGGGTTGTATCCCCACCAAAGCCATTATAAAAAACGCCAAGGTCTGGCGTGAAGTGCAAAATCTCAAAATCTTCGGCATCTCGAGTGAAAATGCACACTTCGATTTTAGTCAGGTGGTGCAGCGCAGTCGCGAAACTGCCGCCCGGCTTTCCAAAGGTGTTGAATTTCTATTTAAAAAGAATCAGATAACGGTTTTCAACGGCGCGGCTCATTTTCGGGATGCCAGAACACTGGCTGTAACCAGTCCTGGTGGCGAGCAAAGTGAAATAAATGCCTCGGCAATCATTATCGCGACGGGAGCTCGTCCGCGCAGTATTCCAGGCATTGCGATTGACGGCAAACGTCTACTTAGTAGTCGTGAAGCCCTGGTTTTACCCGAGGTACCAAAGTCAATGATAATCATTGGCGCTGGAGCAATCGGTGTCGAATTCGCCTACATTTTTCGCTCTTTTGGAGCAGAAGTCACCCTTGTAGAAATGATGCCACAGATATTACCTAACGAAGACGAAGAAATTGTTCGAGAACTAACCCGCGCTTTGCGCAAACAGGGCATCAATATTTTCACCAATGCTATGGTCAGTATGGTACAAAGCAATCAGAAAAATATTGAGGTTACAATCGAAAGCAATGGAGCAAGCAAGACGCTAAGTGCAGAATTAGGCTTGATGGCAATTGGAGTTCAGCCGAATAGTGAAAATCTCGGTCTGGAGACGCTGGGTGTAGCGACTGGAAAAGGCTGGATTAAGGTTGATGAAAATTATCAAACGAACGTGCCGGGGATTTATGCCATTGGCGATGTTATCGGCAATCCGTGCCTAGCACATGTAGCTTCAGTGGAAGGCATTCATGCGGTTGAATTTATCGCCGGGAAAAAGCCATCACCGGTCAATTATAATGCTATCCCAGGTTGTACCTACTGCCAGCCGCAGGTTGCCAGTGTCGGCTTGACCGAAAAACAGGCGGTGGCGCGGGGATTATCTATCAGAGTCGGTCGTGCCGCTTTTCGTGCTAATGGTAAGAGTGTGGCGATGGGTGAAACTGACGGCATAGTCAAGGTAGTTTTTGATGCCGAATCGCAAATTTTAGTTGGGGGACATATCGTTGGACCAGAAGCGACTGAACTTCTGCCAGAATTGGTGCTGGCGGTGAGCAATCAGCTAACCTTTGCTCAAATGAAGAGAGCCGTTCATGCCCATCCGACCCTATCAGAGTGTTTGATGGAAGCCTTGAATGATGCTTTTGGCGAAGCCATTCATAAATAAAAGCGCTCCATTGTTCGTTTTTTTTCGGTGATCAGACGAGTAGAATGATAACGAAATTGAAGATTCATGGATAAACCGAAAATTCTGACGGTTCTTGACCTTGGTAAATCGCCTTACGGTTCTACCTGGGAATTACAGAAAAATTTGCATACCCGCCGTCTGCAAAATGAAATTGGCGATACTCTGATTTTAGTTGAACACTTTTCCGTTTACACGCTGGGGAAAAATGCCGATGCGCATCACCTGCTTGCCTCGAAAGAATACTTGAAAAGCCGGGGCATTGAACTGTTTAAAGTCGATCGCGGGGGCGACATCACCTATCACGGTCCGGGACAACTGGTTGGTTATCCGATTTTTAATCTCAAGGAACATCGGGAAAGTGTCGGGTGGTTCGTCAACACTATCGAGGAAGTATTAATCCGCACTCTAAGCACTTTCGGTATTCAGGCTGCTCGTCTTCCTCATTTAACCGGAGTCTGGGTTGGTGAAAATAAAATTGCAGCCATTGGCATGCGAGTTTCACGCTGGGTAACAATGCATGGCTTTGCCTTAAATGTAAGCACTGATTTGTCTTATTATAGCGGCATAATTCCGTGCGGCATTGCCAGCAAGGGAGTTACCCGCATGCTGGATTTAAATCCGGCGGTAGAGTGGCAAGCTGTTCAAAATGAAGTTATCAAGCAGTTTGTGGAATTATTTGGTTTCGAGAATTTTATTTTGACCAAAACGACAAATTAGAATAGGTCACCAATGGCTTCTGAAAGTGTTAGAAATAGACATAAACCGGAATGGCTTAAGATCCGCCTGAATACGAATGCGAATTACAGCGCGATTCGTAATCTCGTACAGCACGGCGCTTTACATACGGTTTGTGAAGACGCGCGTTGTCCAAATCAGAATGAATGTTGGGGACGCAGAACGGCGACTTTTATGATTTTGGGGAATACCTGTACGCGTAATTGTCGTTTCTGTGCGGTAGCAACGGGGAAGCCGCAGCTGCCTGACCGCTCCGAGCCGCAGAAAGTAGCCGAAGCAATCCGCATAATGGGGCTAAAGTACGCTGTCGTTACTTCTGTCACGCGCGACGATTTGCCGGACGGTGGCGCGGAACATTGGGCAGCAACTATTCGTGCTATTCGAGAAATCAATCCCGAATGCCAGATTGAGGTGCTTATTCCCGATTTTAGGAGCAATCTTGAGGCGCTTCAGATGGTATGGACAGCCCGCCCCAATGTAGTGGGGCACAATCTTGAAACTGTCAAGGAACTGTATCAGCGCGTCCGCCCCCAGGCGAATTACCAGCGGTCTCTGCAGGTGCTAAAAAGAACCAAAGAAGCCGGTTTTATTACTAAAACTGGCATCATGGTGGGATTGGGGGAAACTCGTCAGCAGATTACAGGCCTGATGCGCGATGCCGCCGCAGTTGGATGTGATATCCTGACCATTGGTCAATACCTCCAGCCTACCCCTGGGCACTTGCCAGTTGAGCAATTTGTGTCCCCAGAAGAGTACGCTGAATACCAGCAACTGGGATTGCAAATAGGACTGCGGGCTGTCTATGCTGGTCCGTTAGTGCGCAGTTCCTATCATGCTGAGGAAATCACGCGGTTGAATTGCAAAAATAATTCTGACGCTGCAAGTTAGCCTGTTATAATTATTTGTTACTCTATCCTCACGCTCGCTTATTGTATTTTTCAAGGCGCGGCTTTTCTATAGCACTGAATTGAACGCTGAATTATCTGGTGAAAGGGAAAAGTTGGATGTAAAAATCAGGGAATACCGCTGAAGGCGGAATGATTATTCATTTATCAGTAAATAAGAACTCAATGATGTAATTGATTGGTAATTTGCCATGACTTGTTCGCAACACTTCTCCCTACTTTTAGTAATTATAAGGCACTCAGTGAAGCGTTTGGGATTGAGTAATAGGGTACTTAAATTTCTTCGGTTTTTAGATAGTAAAAAATGGCGATATTAGACTCCTTATTTCAAGCGGATGACTCCCTGACGATTTTATTACAGAAAATTGCTGCCCTTGCCAAACGCCATCACCAGCGCGTTTACTTAGTGGGCGGTGTTGTGCGCGATCGGTTATTAGGTTTTGAGACCAAGGATGTGGATATAACCGTGATTGGCGATGGGATTGGCTTTGCCCATAACTTGGCAAAGGCACTGAAGGTCAACAATGTGGTGGAATATCCGCGCTTTGGAACGGCGATGATACCTTATAAGGAAACCTTAATAGAAGTGGCAACCGCTCGCACCGAAGAATATGACAGCTCCTCGCGCAAGCCCAGAGTCATCGAATCCGATTTGAGAGCCGATTTAGCGCGACGGGATTTTACCATCAATGCTTTAGCGCTTTCTCTTAATCAGGACAACTTTCTCGAATTGACCGATTTTTTTGGCGGCTTGAAAGACCTTAATACGGGTATCATTCGGACGCCGCTCGACCCTATTACCACCTTTTCCGAAGATCCGCTACGAATGCTGCGCGCCATTCGCTTTGCAACTCAGTTTGGCTTTACCATCGAGCCCAATACTTTTCATTCCATTAGTCAGGTCAAAGAGCGCATAGCCATTGTTTCGCAAGAACGAATCACGGACGAGTTGACCAAGATTATTAAAGTTTCCGAGCAACCTTCTCGCGGCTTTCTGTTTTTACAACAGTGCGGTCTATTAGAGATAATCCTGCCTGAAATCGCTGCCATGTGTGGCATCGATCAGCGCAATGGTTATCACCACAAAGATGTTTTTAAACACACCTTACAGGTGCTTGATAATATCAGTGCGGTCAGCGCCGATTTTCCACTGCGGTTCACCGCCCTGGTGCATGATATCGCGAAGCCATTAACGAAAAATTATGTGGCTGGTAAGGGTTGGACATTCTACGGACATGAAGAGTTAGGCGCTCGCATGGTAATGGAATTCAGTCGCAGGTTGCGGCTGCCTAATAAAATTGGCGAGTATGCTGCTCATTTGACGCGACTGCATCTGCGCCCGATTGCTATCGCCGCGGAAGGGGTGACTGATAGTGCTGTGCGTCGTCTTATCATCGAAGCTGGTGATCACCTGGATGATTTAATAAAACTCTGTCGGGCTGACATTACCTCGAAAAATATTCGTAAGGTCAATGAATATATGGCGAATTTTGACCGCGTTGTCAATCTAATCAACGAAGTCCGCGAAAAAGACCGCCTTCGCGCTTTCCAGTCGCCAGTTCGTGGGGAGGAAATCATGCAGGTATGCGGTTTGCAACCAGGTCCAGCAGTTGGGTTTATCAAGAAAGCCATTGAGGAAGCCATTTTGAGTGGCAATATTCCCAATACTTATGACGCAGCGCACACTTTTTTATTAGAAAATTACCAAAAACTGCTCGCCGAGTACGAGAGCAGGCAGTGAGAGTGACAACTTTTAAGCACGCTATTTATCTAAGGTGGGAGTTTATTGAATGCAAGAGGGTTATCAATTGGAAACTGTGACTAGCTTGCCTGTCTGGCAAAAAATACTCTTAATATTTTGGGAACCGAAAGAGACCTTTCGCTCCCTAAAAGCCCAAACCCATTGGCTGGATGTCGTCATTCCTCTGATTTTGGTAATGGCGATGGTGATTACGGCGACCCAATTAGTCAATCCGATAACACTCAAAGATGTCAAAGCCATGATTACTCAGAGTGAAAAACTGAGTGATGAACAGAAAACGCAAGTCCTGGAGCGAGTCGAGAAGCAGCAGAACTCGCCCTGGAAATATGTCGGCGTTGTTATTTCATTGGTCATCAAAGTCCTCGTCGTTGCTGGAGTATTCAATATCGTTAATAATTTCATCTTTGCCGGCGAGGCACGTTTTATCCAAGCCTTAGCGGTGACTGCCTATGTCAATTTGATTGATATTGTTGGTTGGGCGGTCCGGCTACCTTTGATTTTTGCGCGGGAAACGATTCGCATCTATACCGGACCGGGGCTTTTTATTGAGGAGAGCAAGACCTTTATGTTTAACTTCCTGGCTGGGCTAGATGTATTTGTTTTCTGGAAAGTAGTGCTATTGGCAAGCGGGGTAAGCGTTTTTACGCGCAAAAGTTTTAAGTCAGTGTTCAGTATTTTCCTGATTTTCTGGTTAATCTATGTTGCGGGTGCGGCAGCTTTGAGTGGCTTAGCGAAAATATGAGGTGGCAATGAATAGCAGATTTCTTTTTACGATACTTTTATTGTTAATGAATTTCGCATTTGCGCAGCAAAAGCCCCTGTCATTGCAGGATTGTCTGCAATTAGCCTTAGAAAAGAATCCGCAGATTCATTTGAGTCAGCTCCAGTCGCAAGGAGCCCAAGAAGGCATACTCGCCTCTTATAGTGGTGTTTTACCAAGAATTGGTTTGCAGTCCAGTGCCAGTCACTCGACGCAGGGAGCCAGTGAATATGTATTCAATAACATTACTTTTGTAAAGGGTGATACTTCTACGAATTACTTTTCCGCCGGTCTGAGTCTTAGCCAGAATATCTATGATGGTGGCAAATCATGGAATACAATCAAATTGGCGCACACCGGTTATTATCAGACCCGTCAACAGAACACGCTTATACGGCAGCAGGTCATTGCCGATGTTACGACCAAGTTCTATACAGTCCTGAAGGCTCAGGAACTTTTAAAGGTTTATGAAATGTCTCTGAAAAATAGCCAGGAGCAACTGAAAAAAACTGATGAAATGTACCGCATCGGGCAGGTTGCTAAAAAAGACCTTTACAAAGCGCAGGTGAGAGCGGGCAACGACCGGCTGAATGTCATTCAGCAGCAAGCACAGGTGAAATTAGCACTGGACAATCTGAAAGAAGCCATGGGGGTGCCAGGTGATTTTCCCCTGGCGGTGCAAGAGGGAAATTACCAAAAACCGCTGGTTGTTGACCGCGAAACAGCCATTCGACAAGCCCTGCAGCGCAATCCCGACTTACAGATTTTGCATTTAGAGCAGGAAAGTGCCTTTCTGAATTACAAGATAGCCAAAGGTGACATGCTGCCCACTATCAGTGCTTCTTTTGGCTACACTAGGAGTGGGTCGGAGTTTTCACGTCTTTTTTCTAATTTTGATAAATGGTGGAATACTTCATTGACTCTGAACATTAGTTATCCCATATTTCAAGGCTTTTATCGTAAAGCCAACATCCAGCAGAAGTTTTTGAATTATAAGACCTACGATGATCAGATTAACCAACGTCGCCTTGAACTAATTAACCAGATTGATAACCTTATTCTTTCGATAAATACCTATTTGGAAATGATTGAAATTAACGAATTGAATATCGCTTCGGCTGAGGAAGATTTACGCTTGCAGCAGGAAATGTATCGCCTGAATTCGGCTACTTTGTTGGAAGTGCTGGATGCTCAGGTGGCACTGACCAAAGCACAAGGCGATTTAATTTCGATAAAGTACGATGCCAAAATCGCCGAAGTAAGATTGGCATTGCTGATGGGAACTCTATAAAAAGGACGAAGGATGAAGAAGCACGTTGGTAAGAAAATATTTTTCCTGATTCTAATTGTTGCCGTAATTGCTTTGCTCATAGTTATGAATCTCAATCGTCAAAAAGTGAAGCCAATTGCGGTGCAGACGGAGAAAGTGCGTCGCGACCGGATAGTCCAAACTGTCAATGCTTCCGGTTCGCTGGTACCGATTTCTGAGGTGAAAATCAGTGCGAATGTAAGTGCGCGGATAATGAATATTGCCGTCAAAGAAGGCGATATTGTCAAGAAGGGCGATTTGTTAGTGGAATTGGATAAAGCCCAGTACGAAGCGGCTTACGAAAAAGCGCTTTCATTTGTCCAATCAAATAAAGCCAATTTGCGCAAGGTAGCAAGTGAAATGAAGCGCATCAAGGCATTGTATGATAGTCATCTTACTTCGGAAGCCGAGCTGGAGAGTGCGGAAGCCCAGATGGAATTAGCCGAAAGCCAGGTAGTTCAGGCGGAAGCGGCTTTGAAACAGGCTTTGGACGATTTGAATAAGACCCGTATTGTGGCGCCGATGGGAGGAATCGTAACCAGTGTGAAAAAAGAGATTGGAGAAATTGCTCTTGGGTCGGTTTTTCAGGAGGATGTTATCCTGGTTATTTCCGACATGTCGCAGGTCAAAGTGGAGGTCGAGGTAGACGAAACAGATGTCGTCAATGTCAGCATCGGTGACTCTGCCCGCATTGAGTTTGACGCTTTGCCGGGTACTTTTTTCCGGGGTATTGTTTCTGAAATTGCGCATTCTGCTACTACCAAGGGTTTAGGTACTCAGGAGCAGGTCACCAACTTCAAGGTGCAGATTGCTGTGCTTGGTCAGGATGCCCGTTTTAGACCGGGGATGTCGGCTACGGTTGATATTGTGACGGATAAGCGCGAAAATGCTTTGGTCGTTCCAATTCAAGCCCTGACTGCGCGGGGTGAAGCGGAGACTCAATCAGGAGCTAAAGAAGAATCGCAAACCATTGCTTCTGCTGCCAGCAAATCTAAAAGCAGATTAATTGAAGTAGTTTTTCTCATTGGGCAACCTGATTCAACAGAGCAGAAGCACAGCGGTTTTATAAAGAAATCACTCAACCCCATTGCGCGTATGCGACCAGTCAAAATCGGGATTAGTAGTGATACACATTTTGAAATTATCGAAGGACTGAGCGAGGGTGAAGAAATCATCGTCGGTCCTTATAAAGCCATCAGCAAAGAGTTGAAAGATGGCATACCCATAAAAGTGACTAAGTCAACAGAGCAGAAAGGAGCTTAACCATGAAAAAACTAATGGGTATTTTCGTTTTAGCACTATTTACAACTTTTGTAATGGCAGCCACACCTGAATATACACCATCTTCGAGTCAATTGGCTTGGGCTGCTTCCGCGGATACCGATACCACCGAACAGGCGGGAAAATCCTTGGATGAAATTGTCGAGGAGGAAGGTTGGAAACTCAAGAAACCCTTCACTGGCTCAGATTGGGATTGGAACTGGAATTGGGATGAGAAAGGTGAGAAAGGCGGTAAAGGTGGCAAAACGGGTTTTTTCCGGGGGGGTGCTGGCGGTTGGGATGTCTTCATATTACCCCTAAAAATTGAGGATCTCAATCAACAACTACTGACTAACATCGGCGTAGGCGATCTGGATGAGCAGATGTTTTTAACAGGTGGTGGTGGTTGGGGCTTTGTCGGTAGAGGCGTACGGATAGGTGGTATGGGAGCCGGTGGCTATGTAAAAACCGTCGCCAGACCGTACCAGATTCAGAAGCAGGTAACACTTTCTGTTGGCTTTGGCGGATTTACCATTGACAAAGTTTTCCATCCGTTCAATCGTTCTGAAGTCAGTTTGGGATTGATGATTGGTGGAGGAAGTGCTTCGCTCGATTTAGTGCAATGGAGTGGAGCTATTGACTGGCAGGATATCTTGGATGGTTATAGCATTGACTCTGTAACTACTAGACATGATTTTCATGATTATCAGACCAAGCTATCTACGGAATTTTTTACCCTCATGCCTTCAATTGGCTTCCGCTACAATATTTTCCGCTGGTTTGCCGTCGGTGGCGGGGTCGGTTACTTTTACACTCACATGAATTCTACCGACTGGGAGATGGAGAAGAAGCCAGTGACGGGTATGCCCAAGTTGGATTTTTGCAATGTCATTTATCGGGTTAATTTTTATTTCGGTGGTTGATGGACGATTTGATAAGACTGCGCGCGGTAGTCAAAATTTATAAGGTTGGTAATGTAGAGGTCCCAGCCCTGCGTGGTGTGGACCTCTGCATTGTCCGGAACGAATATGTATCCATTATGGGACCCTCTGGTTCTGGCAAATCTACCTTAATGAATATCATCGGCTGTCTGGATAAGCCAACCAGCGGTGATTATGAATTTGGAGGGACACCGGTCCATCTAATGGATGATAACCAGCTGGCAGAAGTCCGCAATCGCCAGATTGGTTTTGTTTTCCAGACTTTCAATTTATTACCGCGTGCCACCGCTTTGCATAATGTCGAATTACCACTAATCTATAGTGGAATCTCGGCAGCCAAACGCCGTGTCCTCGCCGAAGAAGCTTTAGCCAGGGTTGGTCTAGCTGACCGGATGCACCATAAACCCAATGAGCTTTCTGGTGGTCAAAGACAACGCGTTGCCATTGCACGTGCCCTGGTTAACAATCCTTCTCTGATTTTAGCCGATGAGCCTACCGGCAATCTTGACACCAGGACTGGCATCGAAATTATGCATATCTTTGATGAGTTGCATAAACAGGGCAATACGATTGTGCTGGTGACTCACGAAAGAGATATTGCTGAATTTGCCTACCGCACTGTCCATATTCGTGACGGCAACATTGCCGATGATGTGAGGAATGGCAGAGCATGATTGCCTTTTTCATCAAACTCTGGGAAAACATTAAAATTGCGCTGTCCGCCCTCTTGCAAAATAAGCTGCGCTCAGTTTTGACTACGCTGGGAATAATCATTGGTGTTTTGACTGTGGTGTCGGTGGCGGCTATCATTGAGGGTTTGAATCGTGGTTTCGCCAGCCAAATTGCCAATCTTGGCAGCAATGCTCTCTATGTGCAAAAGTATCCCTGGGTAATTCAAGATGATTTCTACAAATATCGGAATCGTCCCAATATTACCCTCCAAAATGCCAAATATATCAAAGAACACATGCAATCCGCGGAAGCCATAGCACCTTCAACTGGTACCCGACAGGATTTGCGCTACCGCAACCAGACGCTTAATGACATTTCAGTGAATGGCATTACCGAGAATTATGATTTGATTACCGGATTGAACGTCAGTGACGGGCGCTTCATTACTGCCATGGAAATCGAAAAAGAAAAACCCGTGGCAGTCATTGGCTACGAGATAAAAGAGAAGCTTTTTGTCAATCGCAATCCAATTGGCGAACGGTTCAAAATAGGTCCTGCTACCTATACTGTGATTGGTGTTCTGGAAAAGAGGGGCAGCATTTTGGGGCAAAGCCTGGATGCGGAAGTCTATGTGCCCCTGGGTACTATTTTCAAGAATTTTGGTTTTCATCGCAGTCTGAGTATTCTGGTCAAAGTACGCGATGCGGCAATGATTGACCAGGCGCGTGAGGAATTGCGCTTTCTGATGCGCACCGCCCGGCGGCTCAAACCGACTGAAGAAGACAATTTTTCTATTAATCAACAGGAAATGTTGACTGACCTTTACAATAAATTGACTAAAGGACTCTATACTGCTGCTATTGGAATCGGTGCTCTTTCGCTACTTGTGGGTGGAATTGGTATCATGAATATCATGCTGGTATCGGTGGCGGAACGTCGTAAGGAGATAGGTATCCGCATGGCGGTCGGCGCCAAGCGGAGAGTCATTACCTTTCAATTTCTGGTCGAGTCGGTTATTATTTGTGGTTTGGGTGGTGTTCTGGCGGTTCTTTTGAGTTTTTTAGTCTCAATTGTCATAAAAAGGGTGACTCCTTTTCCTTCTGCCGTGCCGCCCTGGTCGGTAGTGATGGGTCTGGGTTTTGCCGCCCTGATTGGCTTATTTTTTGGCATATATCCCGCCAGTCGCGCGGCTCGGCTCGACCCGATAGAATGTTTACGCTATGAATGAGAGCAAGTTATGAATTTTGACGAAGGGCTAAGGCTTGCCTTCCAGACCGTAAAAGCCAACAAAATGCGCACTTTTTTGACGACTCTGGGTATCGTCATTGGAGTCATGGCAATTATCGGGATGATGTCAATCATCAATGCCTTAGACCGTTACATGACCCAGACTTTGAGTTCTATTGGAGGTAATGTCTTCTGGATTCAAAAATATCCGGCGGTTCAGATGGGAAACCTCGACCGCAAATACCGCCAGCGCAAAGATTTAAAACTTTTACATGCTGAGGCAATCAGTCGCCGGGCAACTCTAGTTCAAACCGTCTCCGCTGAAAATTACCAATGGGGCAAACAGGTCAAGTACAAAAACGAGGTGACCAATCCCAATGTCATAGTCTATGGCGGTGACCAGTGGTGGGCAGATGTAAACGGGCATAATATCAGCGAGGGACGTTTTATTTCCCAGGAAGACCTGCAACATCGCCGCAACGTCGCGGTTTTAGGCGCGGATGTTGTAGATAAACTTTTCCCATTTGCCTATCCGGTAGGGGAATATGTTCAAATTGATGGCAAACGCTATGAAGTTATTGGAGTAGCAGAACGGCGTGGCAATATTTTTGGTCAGAGTCAGGATAACTTTGTCGCTATTCCTTATTCCACCTTTGCGAAATATTTTGGTGAAGATCACTCTATCGGAATTGCCATTAAAGCCAAAAGCACAGAATTGCTTCCGGCTGCCATGGATCAGGTCGTAGCAATTTTGCGCATTGCCCGCAAGGTGCCGCCCGGTGCCGAAAACGACTTCGAGATTATCACCGCTGATTCGGTAATGGACACCCTGCGCAATCTGACGGGCTTTGTTTTTATTGCAGCGGTTGTCATTTGTGCAATTTCTTTGGTTGTCGGCGGTATTGGCATCATGAACATTATGCTGGTTTCGGTCACCGAGCGCACCCGCGAAATCGGCATTCGTAAAGCTGTTGGTGCCAAGAGGCGCCATATTCTGAACCAATTTTTAACGGAAGCAATCGGTATTTGCCTGTTAGGCGGCATCATTGGGATTATTTTAGGGGTAACTGTCGGAATTCTCATCGGGCAAGCGCTGAAACTTCCGCCGGTCATACCTATCTGGTCGGTTTTCCTGGGAGTAGGATTTTCACTGCTGATTGGCGTCGTGTTTGGCACTTATCCGGCAATGAAAGCCGCCAAACTCGATCCCATCGAAGCCCTGCGCTATGAGTAAGAAATTTGGTTACAGATTTGCACAGATGAACCCAGATAAATATTAAGTAATTTTAAAAGAGAATGGTGAGGAGCTGCCGATAATACCAAACCCTGAATTAGTAATATGATACAAGTATGTCGGAATCGGGAAGTGAATAGTAACCCCCATCGTTTATATTTTCTAATAATTAGCAACTCAATAACGCAGTCATTGAGAAATGACCTGGGGCTCTTTTTCTGGTGTGATTCGAGTTGGCACTTCAACCCAGATACGGATTGAAATAGCCGTGGTGCAGGTGTGGAAATTTGGTTTTATAGCGCTCGATTAATTTGCGGATGCCAATACCGATTTCGCGCGGCGGATTGAGTTTTTCCCAGTAGCACTCCGGGTCGATGTTCAGATTACGCCATTGAATCAAATCGATGGAATAGTCGGTAAGTAGTTTTTCAAAGGCGGCGATTTCAGACGATTGGTCAGTAAAGCCGGGGAAAACAAAGTAGTTGATGGAAACAAAGCGTCCGGCAATTTTCATGTTACGGATTGATTGCAAGACATCAGCGAAAGAGTAATTTTTCGGACGGAAGTAGCGCGTATAAAAATCGGAGCGGGCAGAATTCAACGAGACACGCAAGCTATCGAGTCCGGCTTCGGCTAAGCGCGCGATAGCTTCCGGTTGGCTAGCATTGCTGTTGAGATTGATAGTGCCACGCGAGGTCTGTTGGCGTATACCGCGTATCGCGTCATACAACAACTGTGGATTCATCAGCGGTTCTCCTTCGCAACCCTGTCCGAAACTGACTACCGGGTTAGGTGCGGTCTCCAGATGTGGCACGGCGATTTCGATAATTTCTGCCGCAGTTGGAGTGAAGGCGATGCGATTCTGGGCGCTGCAGATTTCCGTATTAGGCTGAAGTGAGAGACAGCCAATGCAGCGCGAATTGCAAGCACGCGCCGTCGGCAAAGGCATTTCCCAGCGATTAAGCAAAAAGTTCTGTGCTGCCGGACAGCCATAAGTCAGAGCACAATTGTTAATCAGATGAGCTGCCAGCCGGTTGTGCGAATATTTTTTCAGCAATCGCTGGGCAGATTTGACAATTTCTGCCTGGTTGAAATTGGGCGGATCCTGGCGAATGTCCGGGTCAATGCGCATGGCGGGAACATAGAAGCGTCCGTCCTGCCAGCCGACGGCAGAATAGGCATACAGCGGCAGTTTGCGGGCTTGACTTTGCTTTTCCCAGGCGGCGTGATAAAATATGGTGTAGGCCGGGGCGACGAAAGCCGCTACTGCCAGTAATTTTTCGGAGACATCGCCGCCGAGCGTTTCGACTGCCCCGGTCTTGCGATTGAGTCCGACCGGTAATCGCCCGGGGAGTTCCATGAGTTGACTGCCTTCAGGAAGAGGAATCCATTCGTCAGACGGGATCTCGACGACATTTTCGCCGGAAATGCCTAGGGATTGGTATTCTTCAATTTCATAGACCTGACCGGTGCCATCAGAGACAACAAGTGAAGGAGAAAAGTCAGACATAAAAGATCCTTATTTTTAGATTGCGGTGACTTGTCACCGCTGTTGGAGAGCGATGCCGAGGCAATCGTAATCCAAAAATTAAAAATCGTCATATACTTTTACATTGTCAATTTTAAATCGTTTTACTGTTTCTACAAAGGATGATGGGGCATTTTGGCTAAACCAGGCAGCAGAGCACCAGGGGTAATTATCTGCATTAGAAACTAAACCATGTTTGACGGAATTATTGTGAACATAATTCAAACACGCCAAGTAGGATTTTTGAAAGGTAATCTGGCTGTCCCAGTATTGAAACCACACTTTGCGTCCAGGCTGTTGGTCTTGCTGGTTGAATTCTTTGGCGGTGGTCATGTGTAATTTACTAATGAAGCGGCGCAAGGTTGCCGGGTCTTTCGGTGACCTGGCAATGAAGTGATAGTGATTACTAAGGATTGCCCAGGCTTGTAATTGCCAGCCGAATTCTTCGGCAATGGCGAAGAGAGATTGCAGAAGAAAATCCTTGCGGCTAGGCGTGGAGATATATTGTACCTTTTTGTAGGTGCTGGCGGTGACCATGTAGATGCCAGGTTCAAATAGCCAATGAGCTGGTGCGTGGGGCCAATTCATAATAATTCTCTTTTGGATTGCATTTTGGATTGAGGTGACTCGTCACCGCTTTTAAAAGCGATGCCGCGGCATCGCAATCCAAAAGTTCAAGCATAATAGTTGACAATACAAATCTGGACAGCAAGTTACTTTATCACCATCATCTTATGGCAGAAGACATTGGTGCCTAGAATGGCTTGATATAGATAAACGCCGCTGGCGACAATCTGTCCGGCCTCATTGCGACCGTCCCAAATGACGGTATAGGTGCCCGGCAGCTGATATTGATTGACCAGAGATTTTACCTGTTGCCCGAGAAGATTGTAGATATTGATGGAGACTTTGACTGGCTGTAGTTCCTGCAAAGCTTGGTCGAAGGAACGGAATTCACCCACACCTACGACATATTTAATGGTAGTTTGAGAATTAAATGGATTGGGATAATTCTGAGCAAGAGAAAATTCGTCTGTAAGCACTGTTACAGTATTCGCCAGGTTAAGTTGAATCTGGTATTTGCCGGGTTTCTGAGCGTATGCCCAATAAACACCAGTTTCCAAACCCGTATAGGTTTTCAGATAGTTCCAGCGTCCATTTTCCCAGTAATAAATTCCGAGGTAAGCAGCGTCTTGCTGATTGATGTCGAGTTTTGCCAGATTAAATAGCACCCGCGCCGGGCTTTCCAGCGCGGTAATTGGAGCTAAAAACTCAATTTCGGGTGTGACTGGACCGATACCGCTGCTAATTTTTGCAAGAGTGAAGAGACTATCGGGTTCATCGGAAGGAAGATAAAGAGCACATAGGTCACGCTTGACAGATTTAGGCCCAAAAATAAAGGTCATAATACCCTGGGGATCAGCAAGAATGCCGCCGTTGATGGTCGAAATTGTCGCGACACCAAAAGCGTATTGCTTGCTACCGAAATTGCCCGCCAGATCCACACCGCCAGTCGTCAAATACACCGTCAAGGTGCTATCAATTCTGTAATTGGTCTGGTAATAAATCAGCGAATCCCCAATCGTCGTGACCGTGTTAGTGTCGCCATTTACAATTATAAATGGTGCGCCCTTCAATTTTTCCGTAGTGAAAACATTGATTGTCACGAATTTGCTTGCCAATTGATTCTGAAAAATGGCGAAACGAAAATGGGGGCGGGTAGTATCGCTCACAGTGACAATCATTTTTTTATGGTCGCTGGCCCCGAGAGGATCAGCGATAGTCACATCAATCGTATCTTTGCCAAACCAATCATATCCGCACCAGATTTTGAGAATTTGTCGAGTGGAATCAAAGGTATAGTAAACATTCTTGCTGGGGGAAAATGCCCAGTGCAGGGAGTCGGTATTATCGTCCGAGTCATAGACATAGTTCTTCAGCAAAAGATTGAGAGTGTCGGTTTGATAGAGATGTAGAGTCAGCAATAGGCTATCAAGACGAGGAGCATCGTTGCGGGGTATGACTTGAACAGAGATTAAGGCGGTATCTTTGCCGCCATCGGCATCCGTGACAATTGCTGTAAGGTTTGCTGAACCGAACCAGTTAGTAATGCTGGTCAAAGTTAGAATGCGTGAGATGGTGTCGTAAGTCGCAATCAGAGTCGTATCGCTGGTGAATTGCCATTTGAGCTGATTGTCGGGGGTTTCGACATCGAAGACATAGTCATTCCAGCTATTCAATGCGACTTTGTAACTGCTATCCTCAGGAAAGACGATAGATGGAATGGCGCTAATGAACGGCAGGTCATTGACTGATTGAATCGCAATGCGCAGAGTGGTGCTGGCAGAAGCGAGGCTATCGTCATAGACTGTCAGGTCGAAAGGCACTGGCGCCGTGAAGAAATTGGGAGTGCCGTAGATGGCAGCAATGTGGGTTTGGTCATCAATGGCGATGGTAATGCTGTCGATTGGGCTGGCATAATAGGTGGTTTTAGAAATTTTTCCGGCGCGCTGTTCAGTTTTTAGATCAGTCGCATATAATAAATAAGAGTCAGTGGTGGTATTGCCCACGTGACGACGGGCAATAATTTTTAAATTGGCTTTCGGCGTTTCGACATCATTGATAAATGGATTCAAAGCAATGAATAGGGTATCGTCTTCTAGTAGAGAAGTATCGGGAATTGCCTGGAAAGTCGGCGGGTCGTTGACCGAATAGTAGGACAGGGCGAGGGAACTGGTGTCAGAAAGATTACCGTCAGAGACCACGACTTGCAGGGTATCCTCACCGAACCAATTAGCAGGTGGGGAAATGGTCAGTATTTTGCCAATTTGCTGAGCAGAGAGCGCTTTGCCATTTTGGACTGTCCAGAGGAGCGCGCTATCCGGATTATCAACATCATAAACATACTGATACCAGCTGGTGAAGTCAATTTGGACGATAGAATCTTCCGCAGCTATGATGGTTGGCAAAATGCTTAAGATAGGTGCATCGTTGACCGGTTTGACTTCTATGGTGACGATGGCGCTGTCACTACCAGTGGGAGGAATAGTGCTACTGTCAGTAACGACGAAGCGAAATTGCACGCTGTCGATGAAAAAGTTGGGCATAGCCGAGAAAGTGGCAATATTAGTCTGATGGTCAATCGAAATGATGATGCTATCGCCATTAGAATTACTGATGGCTATTGTTGATATTAACCGGCTCTGAGCAGAGGCAGTGGATTTTTGAGTGGGTAGCAGTTCGCTCACATTGCTATTGACGGAATAAGTCATACCGTTGCTGCGGAATTTGGGGCTGAGTTTCTTGCCGCCGAGCAAGGCTTCTACTGACCAGTACAATTCACTGGTGTCATTATCGACATCATTAACATATTTATTCAGGGAGAGCGAGGTCGAAAGGTCTTCCAGGAACGAGATTTTAGCGGGAAAACTGCTAACAATGACGGGCAGGTCGTTGACCGGTTGTACCTCAACTGCTAATTCAGCTGTATCCTGAAGGGCACCGTCGGAAACGATGACCAGGCCGGTGTCATTGCCGAACCAGTTCAGCGGGCCAGTCAATTTTACTGAGTCTGAAAGCATCTGAGCAGTTAAGTAGCGGAAATTTTTAACCTGCCAGCTCAAAGTAGAATCAGCGTTATCAATGTCATTGATTTTACTGAACCAATCAGAGACGGGAAAAATGAGGAAAGAATCTTCGGCAAAAGTCAAGGAACTTAAAGCACTGAGTACCGGCGGGTCATTAACATTGATTACATGAACGATAAAAGTATCGCAAGCGGTGGCATTGGCGCTATCAATTAATTTGACAATGACATTGAAATCCTGATCGCGGTCGTCATTAGTAGGTAGCCAGCTCAGCCAGCCGCTCAGGGAATCGATTTGCATTCCGGTTGGTGCGGTTACGAGGTAGAAATGAACTGAGTCACCTTCATCTACATCCAGATAGTGCACCTGGCGACGGAAGAGTGAATCCTCGTAAGCGAGGGTATCATTAAGCGCCAGAATCACCGGCGGGTCGTTGGTGTTAATGACATTGAGGTGGAAGGTGAATTGGTCGCTTGCCTGCGCCTTGTCTTTTACGATGATGATAAAAGAGTCGGGACCGACATCGGCATTCTGCGGTAACCAGGTCACCAGTCCGGTCGAATCTACAATGATAAGCGTTGGGGGATGATTTTGTACATAAAAAGTCAATTTCTCTCCATATAGGGAATCATCATCGTGAGCGCTGAATTGGAAGGTCCACAGGTTATCTTCAACCAGGTTGGCAGATGAGATGGTTTTGACCAGGCGGGGAGCGTCATTGGTGTTCTGAACTGTAACTTGAAAAGTATCGCGAGCAGTTGCACCGACGCGGTCGCTCACCTTGACAATGAATTGCCAGCTACCGACCTGGGCATTATCTGGTCGCCAGGAAAGGAGATTGCCGTTTAAATTTACTCCAGGAGGTGTCTGCTGAATGGTAAAGGCGAGTGAGTCACTGACATCAATATCGTGAGCTTTGAGAGCGAGACTGAACAGAGAATCCTCCAACGCGATTGTATCGGTCTGGGCACTGAAATAAGGGGCATCGTTGACATTGGTAACGGTCAAGCTGAATTGGAGGCTATCGCGGGCGCCGGCAATATCTTGGACGATTACATAGAACTGGTTTGTGCCGACATAAGCATTATCGGGAGTCCAGGTGACTTTTCCGGTAGTAGAGTTGATTGCCATTGTGGGGGGATTATCGGCGAGTAGGAAAGTCAAGACATCCTGATGAATCAAATCGCTATCACTCGCCGCGAAAGTAAATTGCCACAAGGTATCTTCAGCGCATGTGTCACTAATCTGGGGAGTCAAGAAATAAGGAGCATCGTTGACATTCTGGACAATTAGATGAAAAGACTGCGTTACCATGCTACCGTTGCCGTCATTGAAGCGGATTTGAATGAAGTTAGTGTCAACCTGATCGTTGTTTGGTATGCCGGAAAGAAGCCCGGTTTGCGAGTCGAATTGCAGCCAATCGGGATAAGTGCCGAGCAGGACATAGTTGGTGGTCCCCTGCTCTTCGTCGCTGGTTTCAGGATTGTATGACCACAACTTGTTTTCCAGAGCAATAGTATCGGACGGTGTGGTAACAAAAACAGGCGGATTGTTATATACGGTGATGAAGAAAAGCACATTAGCTATTCCACCGTTGCCGTCATTAACTTGCACCTGGATGGGACTAACAGCAGTGACATGCTGATTCAACGGTGTGCCCCTTAGTTCACCGGTCAGGCTATCGAGAGTGAGCCAGGGCAGAGAATTTCCGACAAAGGTATAGAATGTGGCTCCCTGCTCCTCGTCGTTTGATTCAATGTTGTATGTAAAGAGGTTATCCTCGACTAGAATTGTGTCGGTGAAAATGTGGGTGATTTGTGGCGCCGTATTGAGGACGGTGAGCACATATTCGAGTGTGTCGTAACCAAAATGTCCATCATTGACCATTATTTTGACGGTGGCAGCATTAGTGACATGCTGATTGAGAGGTATACCGGACAACATGCCGGTTGCTTGATTCAGATTCAGCCAGGCTGGTTTTTGGAGAGTGGTGTAGGCGACCGGCCCCTGATTTTCGTCGGTACAGTTCAAATCGATTGAATATAACAAATCCTCCTGAGCAGTCGTGGGCGGCGTGGTGGTAATGCGCGGTGGGTTATTTAGCACGGAAATGATAAAAGTGAGTGAATCCGTGCCACCGTTACCATCATTGGCGATTATTTTAACCTGATTGTCGCCGACATGATTATTGCGGGGTATGCCGCTCAGCAGACCGGTATTGGCGTTTATTGTCAACCAGCCAGGATTGATTGATAAAGCAAAGCTATTATTGCCACTTTCATCACTTAGATTGCAATCGAATGTGTAGAGTGAGTCTTCGATGGTATTGGTAGTTGGGGTTGCAACGAAGTACGGTGGTGTATTGGCTACGGTCAGATTGAAGCTCAGGTCACTGAATCCGCCGTGGCTATCGAAGACGCGGAATTGGAGTGCCGTTGTGCCCACGTCACCATTTCGAGGTGTACCGCTGAGGACGCCGGTAGAACTGGTTAGCGACAGCCATGCCGGTAACGGAGTGAGTAACTGGTAATTAACGATACCGTAACTTTCGTCGTCGCACTGCAAATTGCGAGAAAAGGCAGTGCCTTCGGTAGCTGTTGTATCGCCAGCGGTGATAAAGACGGGCGGTACATTTGTGACAGCGACCAGAGTATTCAGCGTATCCTTGCCACCGTTGCCGTCGCTGAAGACGATGCAGAGCGAATCACTATTAGTAACATGATTGTTGCGTGGGGTGCCGCTGATCTGACCAGTGGTAGGATTTGTTAAAGTGAGCCAGGCGGAGGCCTTCAAAATAGAATACTCACAATTGCCCTGATTTTCGTCGTCTGTATTAAAATCATAGTTAAAAGTTGCATCTTCAGTGGCATAGAGCGTTGCAGGCGTAGTGATAAAATGCGGAGGATTGTTGGTGACGGTAATTGTCCAGTGCTGGTCAGCCTGGGCACCGAAACTATCAGTGACACGGGCTTGAATGTTGACGGTCGAACCGGAATGGGAGTTGTCGGGCGTCCAGCGAATGAGCCCGCTGGCAGAATTGACAGTCATATTCGCCGGTGACTGAATAAGACTAAAGGTTAGCAAGTCGCCGTCGGGGTCAGAGGCGCTGAGAGTGTAGCGATATTCGGTATCTTCTTTGGCGGTTGCAATTGGGCTAGAAGTAAATTGCGGCGGGTCGTTGGTATTGATAATATGCAGATTGAACGATTGGGTGGCACTACCACTATTGCCGTCGGTGACTTTTAGAATCACCAGAGTGTCGCCCACATTTTCATTCCGCGGTGTGCCAGTAATTACGCCAGTGAGTGAATCAAGACTCAGCCAGCTGGGCAGGGTCAAGGCAGAATAGCGGATTTGCCCCTGATTATCATCTGATGAATTAGCATCGTAAGTATAAATAGCATCTTCGTCGGCAGTAGTATCTGGCACGGTTGTAAAGACGGGAGGTGCATTAAGCACCGTAAAATTCCAGACAGTTGTCGTTGCCGCAGTGCCATCATGTACACGAATCGTCACGCTTTGAGAACCGACTTGGTTATTGACAGGAGTTCCGGTGAGGAGACCGGTTGTAGGATTGATACTCAACCAGCTGGGTGGCGACACCAGAGAGTAAGTTACGACGCCATAGCCTTCGTCGCTGCAATTGACATCGAATGAGAAAGGCACATCTTCTGTTAAAATATTAGCCGTGATAGGGTCAAAAACCGGTAGCACATTTTGGACAGTGATAGTGAAAGACTTCGAGTCTGAGGCGCCGCTATTATCCTGCACCTTGACAACAACAGTATTGGTGCCAACATGACTATTGTTGGGAGTCCAGGAGATTTTGCCGCTGCTCGAATTAATGGTCAAGCCGCCTGGTGCTGTTGTGATAGAGTATATTAGAACATCGCCGGCATCGATGTCATTTGCTACCAGATTGTAAGTGAAAAGCACATCCTCGGTAATAGAAGTATCCGGCGGAGCAGTCAGGAACGGAGGGTCGTTGGTATTAATGACAGTCAAGGCATAGGATTGCGTGGCGCTGCCACCCTTGCCATCACTGACCTGAATAGTAAAATTATAAGAACCGACATCAGCGTTGGCAGGAGTGCCACTAAGCACACCCGTGCTGGCGTTGATATTCAACCAGGTCGGTTTTCCGCTCAGAAAACTATAGGAGCAAAACCCACTAATTTCATCAGAATTGTCCAAATCATACAAAAAGGGTGTGTCTTCCATAGCAGTAAAGGATCCAGCGGAAAATAGAGTCGGTGGCGTGTTGACAATACGAATATATATTTTTTGATAATTGACAGAGGTAGATTGATCATAAAAACGTATCTGAATGGAGTCCAGCCCGACATGTTGATTAAGGGGGGTGAGACGCAATAAACCGGTCGCCGTGTTGGTTAGACTTATCCATTGCGGATTGACTAATTCGCTGATATTATAGCGGCAATTGACTCCAACACCTTCGTCAGGCGTGCTGAAGTCGATAGTGTAAGTGGTGTCTTCGTAGATGTAGAAAGTATCAGCCATTGCCGTGACGGCTGCAGATGGAGTAAAATCGCTGGTCGTGAGCGCAGCAATCGGTGAAGCGGTATTTGTCACGCGAACTGTCCAGGTGCGCGTAATAGCAGCGCCGGCTAAATCGCTTACTTTAGCATTTACCATATGTTCACCGACCTGACTATTATCGGGAGTCCAGGTGATGACCCCGCTGGTCGCATTGATGGTCATGCCAGTCGGTTTTGATAATAGGCTATAAGTCAGGACATCACCGGCATCAATATCAGTAGCGACTAAAGTGGTAGTATAAATGGCATCTTCGGTGGTAGTGACCGTGCCAGAGGGGGCTGCGCTCCAGATTGGCGGATCATTGACATTGATGACGGTGTAATTGAAGGCGCGGGTGGCTTCTCCGCCATTGCCATCGCTGGCTTTGATAGTGAAGGAACCATTGCTGATGACATCACTGTTAGATGGTGTGCCGGTTAGGATTCCTGTTGTGGGGTCAATGTTTAGCCAAGCAGGTTTGCCGGTGACAAAACTGTAGGTGACATTGCCGGAGCCATGGTCAGTGCAGCGGATTGAATCACGGAAGGCTTGTCCTTGAGTGGCAGTGAAAGGTCCGGTGGTCGTGATGACCGGTGGGACATTTAACACCCGCAGAAAGATGGTGGCGGTATCAGCCGAGCCGGGCTGGTCAGTGAAGAAGATTTTGAATTGTCTTAAGCCTACAGAACTATTAGTAGGAGTGAGGCGGACAATGCCTGAGGCGCTATTGGTGAGCGTGACCCAGTTGGGATTATTGAATTCGTCAAAACTGTAGGTGGAATTAGCCCCAACACCTTCGTCAGGCGTGCTGAAGTCGATAGTGTAAGTGGTGTCTTCGTAGATGTAGAAAGTATCAGCCATTGCCGTGACGGCTGCAGATGGAGTAAAATCGCTGGTCGTGAGTGCAGCAATCGGTGAAGCGGTATTTGTCACGCGAACTGTCCAGGTGCGCGTAATGGTTGAACCGGAATCGTCAACAGCTTTCACGGTGACAATATGGTCGCCCACCTGAGCATTCGTCGGTGTCCAGCTAATCAAACCAGAAGTGGCATTGATTGTCATAGTGGTTGGATTCTGTAAGAAAGAGTAGATAAGATGGTCGCCGCCATCCACATCCGACGCAGTCATAGTAGTAGTGTAATTAGCATCTTCTAGTGCGGTAACAACGCCACTGGGTGCAACAGTCCAGACCGGGGCATCATTCATATTATGAACGATAAAAATGACTGTCAGCGTGTCGCTACCACCATTGCCATCTTCGACTTTAAAATTAACCGGTATGCCAGCCGTGACATCGTCATTGTTAGGACGACCGCCGAGATTAGTGATAATGCCAGTCGTAGAGTCGATTTGCAACCAGCCGGGATTACCGGAAAGAATCGAGTAATTAATGCTACCCTGCCCGTCGTCGGTCGAATTCAAATCCAGCTGGTAATCATAATCTTCGTAGGCAATTGTATAAGTAAGAGTGTTAGTAAACTGGGGGGCGACATTGTTGACTTTAATTTTATAGGTTTTGGTGTTTGAGCCACCGTTGCCATCGGAAAAAGTGATGGTCAGAGTAGCGACACCGACATGGGCATTGGTCGGTATTCCACTCAAAATACCGGTTGAGGAATTGGTGAGAGTCAGCCAGGCGGGTTTGCTCTGGACGGTATAGATTGCTCCGGCGCCATCTAATTCATCATCCGCTGCAAAATCAAACTGATAGGGCATGTCTTCCGTGAAAAAAATTGTGTCACCGTTTTGGGAATAGGGCGAAGGAGTAATACTCAAGGCTGTAATGGTCGGTGCGACATTTTGAATTTGCAGGTGGTAAATAAGAGTATCCTTACCGAGGTTAGCATCTGTGACGATGATACCAATGGAGTGAGCACCCACGGCGGCGTTTTTAGGAGCTCCTTGCAACAAACCAGTAGACGAAAGAATTAAGCCCGTTGGTAAGGAATAAAGGGAAGTGTAGGTCACATTGCCCCAGGGGTCATCGTCGGAAGTAAATTGGTAAGAGTAGAATTGGTCTTCATTGACAGTGGTCGGAGGATTGAGGCTGGTGATTTGTGGTGGGGTATTGCTGACGACAATCTGGGTATTTAGGGTTGCGACTCCGCCGTTGCCATCCTGATAGTAAGCTACTAATTGCGCTGTACCAACATCAGTATCACGTGGTGTTCCCGATAATACACCGGTAGTGGCGTTATAGTTTAGCCAGCCCGACGGATAAGTAATCAGGGTATAGCCTTTGGCGCCGGTGCCTTCGTCGCCTTCATCGTCTGTATTTAAATCATACGATAGTGCCTGGTCTTCCGTAGCGTAAATTACGGCTGTAGTTGTGTAATTGGGATTGATATTGACGACATCCAAGGTGAAATTCTTTTCGCTATACTCGCCATTCAAATCGGTAACCCGAACCGTGATAGTGCTACGACCGACTGCGGAATTGGTCGGTGTACCATAAAGTTTGCCGGTAGCAGCATTAATTTGTAACCAGGCTGGCTTAGCACCCTGGATTGACCAGGTATATTGACCAGCACTTACGGGGTAAACACTAAGATTTGCTTCCCAGTAACTATCTTCTGTGGCAGCAGATATGACATCCGTGGTAATTGTTGGCACCAGGTTATAAACAGTGATGGTCCATGCCTGGTTAGCCAATCCACCATTACCATCATTCACGATGACATTGATATTGTATGTGCCGACATCGGTATCGCGTGGTGTCCCCTGAATGACTCCCGTAGCGGGGTCTATTGAAAGCCAGCTAATCGGTGCTGCCAGCGAATAGGTCGTCGTGCCAACGCCTTCGTCGGTTGATTCCACATTGTACCAATATAAGCTATCTTCTCTGGCGCGCGTAAATGGGGCGCTGGTTATGATGGGCGCGACATTCGTGACCTTGAGATTAAAAGTGAGCGAATCGCTACCACCATGGTTATCAGTAGCAACAATCTTGATGGGATAGGTAGCGACCTGACTGTTGTTGGGTGTCCATTGAATTAATCCACTATTGGCATTGATGGTCATGCCAGTTGGTGGATTGCGGAGGACATAAGTCACCGGTGCACCTTCATCATCGGTTTGAATATCGAGAGAAAAAGCCTGATCTTCTGCCACCGATTGGTCAGTAACAGGAGTAAAGTGCGGCGGAACATTGGTTACATCGACGGTGAATTGATGGGGAACAATCCCACCATTGCCGTCGTCAATTATCACCGAAATATAATTCGAGCCGACGTTTTGATTGGCGGGAACGCCGGTAATTAATCCAGTCTGGGCATCTATACTGAGACTGGGCCAGCCTGGTATTTGCTGAAAAGAATAAGTAGCTCCATGACCTTCATCGTCAAAGTTAATGTCATAGCTATAAGTGGCATCCTCATTTACTTGATTTACCTGTGTAGAGAGCAATTGTGGGGCACGATTATGCACTGTGATCGTAAAATCAAGTGTGTCGATGCCATTGACATTACCATCATTGACATATATTTTCACATAATTACTGCCGACATGTTCATTGCGCGGAGTGCCACTCAAGACACCAGTTAACGAATTGAGCGTCAACCAGTTAGGCAGGACGAGGCTATTATAGAGAATCGTTCCCTGCCCGTCATCCGAGCAATTAAAATCATGGGTGTAGAGATTATCTTCGGTCACTTCGAGTGTAAGATTAGTACGGTCAATGATAGGGCGAACGTTATCAACCGCTATCGTCAAAATCGTCGTATCCTTACCCCCTTTGCCATCATTGAATTCTATCGCGAAAGGAGTAAAACCGACATGCGCATTGTTAGGCGCTCCACTAATTATTCCTGAGACAGCATCAAGTTCTAACCAGGAAGGAGGCGGCTGGACATCCGGTAAAAAACGGTAGGTCGTAGAACCTAAACCTTCGTCATCGGCTTGAATATCAGCACTGTAAGGTGAATCTTCGATGGCATGAGGTAGGGTGGTAGTAGTAATAGTTGGCATGCTATTTAAAACAGTAAGTCGGAACGTCAAGATTGCCTGACTATCGTTGCAGTCGTTGACTAAAACTTTGACAGAATCAGTACCGACGTGTAAGTTGTTTGGCGTACCGGAAAGGACGCCCGTGCGGGTGTTAAGGGTTAGCCAGTCCGGTTGATAGCCAGTTACAAAAGAGTAAGCCGTATTGCCCTGGTTCTCGTCGGATGATTGCAGGTCGAAAGAGTAGAGCTGGTCTTCCTGAGCTACAGTCTTCGGAGAATTAGTGAAAATCACCGGTGAGTTGGTGACCCGAATATTCCAGATTGTCTGGATAGTGGCGGCGGAGTCATCCTGTGCCCAGACAGCAAAGGATTGCAAACCAACATGCCGATTATCCGGTCGCCAGGAGACCGTGCCGGTCAATTGATCGATAGTAGCGCCGCTGGGTGCTAATTTCAAAATGTAATGAATGACATCACCGTGGATAGCATCATCATCATTGGCGTGGAGGGTGAAGGTGAATAAGCTATCTTCCGCCAAAGTTACATTGGCGGGTGGGACGCTTACCCAGACCGGTGGATCGTTCATATTGCGAACATGGAGATTGAATTGTAAATAATCTTTTAGACTACCATCTGAGACTTCCGCAACGATAGTGTAATCGCCGACATCGAGGTTGTCAGGTGTCCAGTTAATCCAGCCCGAAGAATTATTGATTTGCATACCGGCTGGAGCACCGGGGAGAAGGGCGAAACTGAGCGGGTCATCATCCGGGTCACTGGCTTCCAGCCATACATTCCAGAAGCGATCCTCATAGGCAGTCGTATCCTGAACCGTCATAGTAAAGTAGGGAGGGCTATTTGCCAGCAAGATAGCACTTAAAAAGGTCAAGGAGGCTAATATTTTGGGTGCGAATGGTCGCATTTATAAAATAAAGGTTTTGATGAGCATTCCCTTTCGGATAATCATCCTGTCAACTTTATGGATTATAGGTTTCAATCTGCCTTAACCATGCTTCAGCCTGAGCTGCACTCTGTTTAACAGACATAGCGTTTAAAAAGATATTGCGGGCTTCGGTAAGATCGCCAATGCGGTAGTACAATTCGCCCAGCCTGAGCAGCGTGGTACCATCATTGGGATTAAGACGCAGGCGTTGGGTATAAGCATCCAGGGCTTGATTGAAATTCCTTTCATTTTCGAACATCTGGGCTAAATCACTCAAAGCGGCTTGCATCCAGCTATTGGCATCGGGGTGGGCTTCTCGTGCTTTGCGGAAATAATTAGTGGCATCATAGAAATTGCCCGCTGATTTTGCCATTAAACTCTTGATATAATAAGTTTTGGCAAGCCAGAGTCTTTGCTCATTTTCTTTCTGTTTATCGGTAGTGCTTTGCTGGAATTCGGCGATTGCTTTGTCCCATTGCTGGAGGTGGTAGAAAGCCTGACCAAGATAAAAGTGAACATCAATGTCGCTTTGCCGATAATTTCCAGCTCTCTGAAGAAAGATTAAGCCCGACTGATATTCGCCACTTTCGAGGAGAGCCACGCCGATGTCGAAGTTATTGCGTAAATCTCCCGGATTATAGCTAAGGCTTTTTTGCAGGGCAGCGATTTCAACCACACGATCGTTTTTTTGATAGGCAATTTCTGCTAGACCGGCATAAATCTCGGCTTCCAGCCCGCTGGCTTGCTTTAGCAAACCTGTAAAAATGTGTTCCGCCGAGTCGATCTGTCCCTGGCTCAGGAGCTGATACCCCAGCGCGACTTCGTAGCCTTTATACGAGCGCCCCAAAATTTTACTGCGTAGCATTTCGACTTCAGCAAGTTTATTGGCGCCATTTTCTTGATAGATACGACTTTTATAATATGATGCAATCGCAATCAGGCTGTCGTCATTGACAACAAGATTAAAAACAGGTAAAGCCTGCTGGTAGGCGCCCATGCTATAAAGAAACTTGCCATATTCGCAATAATGTTCATCATGACAGCCGGACTGTTTAACCATCTGGGCGAATAAACGGCTCGCCTCCTCATAATTGCCCTGTCGGGCAGTGGCACGTGCTGCTCTGAGAAGTGAATCAGCCAGTGAGAGACGAAATTTAGGCATTTCGGGCTGCACCACGGGTGGTTGCAAACCACCATAAGGATAGGGAATTATCACTGGCTGCACAGGTTGAGGTGCTGCGGCGGCAGGCGTCTTTTTCTCTTCTTCGGTCGCCAAACGCTGAGCTTCCGTCCAATCCGCAATTTTCTTCTTATAGAAATCACGCTCATACTGCAGGTCAAGGATTTGTTTGACTAATTCTTTATTGCGGGCTTCCAATTGCTCCTGACTGAGCGGAGCGACTTGTCCTTCTTTTGTTTTAACTGTGGAGGGTTTTTTCGTTTGTGCGCCGCGCCGACTGCGCTGGGCAGAAGCTGGCATAATCAGCCCCAAAATCAGGATGCTCAGAATACCAATATGCCTCAATTTCCCGATTATTGTTTTTTGTCGTTTCATTCCTGTGATAAAATAATGTTTCATAGCAACCTGTTTGTGATAAGCCGCAAAGCGTTCATTTCTATTCTAAAAATTTGACATGGTCCATGCTGATAGTAATCGGTTCAGAACCCGGCAGTGAAATTAGACGCACTGTCACGGTGCGATTGACCGGGTCGGTAGAAATTACCTCGGCTTGTTCTGATTTGAGAGGACCCTGTAGAATGAGCACCATTTTTTTAGGCTGAATTTCGCGGTAGATGGTCGGTTGAGCAGGCTGTGTCTGAGGTATTTCGATAACTGGCGGCGTCACTTCGGCGCTTTCGGGCGCACTTTGTGGACTAATTAACCAGTTGAGCGTGAAATGCAAACGTGCACCGTCGCTAAACTTTTCCGGGTAATAACCGCAGTCCAGCTTGAAAGCGCCGTACATCAAGCCTGCACCGAAGGAAAGCCCCTGCCTGGAAATGCCACTCCGCAGTAGAATGAGGTCTTTGATGATATATTCGGCGCCGCAATTGAAATCGCTCGTCTTGCTGCCCGTTAGGTTGAAGTCGGCAGCTAATAAAAGATTGCGTAGCCCGAATGGATCATAATATGCTGCCCCCATCCCGATTATAGTCGGTAAAGTTTCTGAGTAACGCGATTTGGCATTCCAGTTGAGGCTGGAATTGATATTTTTGAAGGCACCAGCCATAGTAACTTTATCGCCTATATAGAGTGTTACTCCTAAATCAATGCTGCTGCCGGTTGCCGAGTAACCAGTCAAGCTGTGGTAAAGCAACTTTCCGCTGATACCTAATGAAAATAAATCGCCAATCATGCGACCATAACCGAGAGTAAAAGCGCTCTGGAAGTCGGAAAATTTCTGGGTAATAAAACCATCCTGGTCGCGACCGGTGATATTATCAATACTGAGCTGCGTCCAGCCGCAAGCAAAGTTACCGATACTGTTAAAAGGATAGACGAAAGCAAAATCGTAATACTGTCGGTCGAATTTTAAGCGCGTCAGGGTGGCATTAAGCTGCCCGTCGCTGATGATACCCAGCATACCGGGATTGACATACAGCGCCATTGCATCGTCAGTAACTGCCAGACCGGCGCCGCCCATCCCAAAGGCGCGTGCTCCCGCGGTGAGTGTCAGGAATGAACCTGCTGCACCTCCCGTCTGCGCTAACACAGTAGTTTGTAAAAAGAGGCTGAAACCGATTATTGATGAACTGATTTTAGCGTACGACCGCAATTTTTTCAATGATTTTATCTCCTCTTGCAGATTTTACGATGCAGTAATAGACACCATTGGCGACGATGTCACCATTGCCATTTCTGCCATCCCAGCTCAAATCAAGCGTCGCATCATTTGCCTGAATGGCGAGGTCTTTATAGAGTTTTACAACCAGATTGCCAACGGTATCGTAGATAGTTACATCAATGGCTGTATCATAGGGAAATATTGCTTTAATTTTGGCGCCGTTGTAAGGACTGAAAGGATTAGGAAAAACATAGATATAAATTGCTTTGGGTTCGGCTTTGACATAGACTGGTCGGGAATAATTCGGGATTTCGTCATAAGTAAAGGCGCTATAGTAGTAGATAGTGCGGTTTTTAAGGTTTGTATCAGTGAAGCTTGTCCCATGCCCATCATAAACCACGGTGGCTGAAGCGCTGACGCTATCGAGAAAACCTGCAGTGCTGCGCAGAATTTTAACCCCTCGAAAATCATCGTCGTTTGGATTAAGCCAGGTAAATTGCAGGGTACCCGAACCTGACTCCTGTACCCGAAAATTAGAAATTGGCGCAGGCGGAAATGTATCCCGCGGAAAGATATGCGAATTGGCACTATCGGCAGAGCCATTGAAATAGCGCAGCGAAGGAGTCATGAATTTCAGAGAATCAACCCGAAAAAGCGCGTTGCCAGTGTCAATAGCCGCAAATTGCACCGTGAAAAAGACGCCGGGACCCTTGACGTAACGCCCGGCTCCTAAAATAACTCCCACAAGATAAAGTAAAGAGTCATCAGCCTGCCGGTGAATATGAATATCGAAAAAAGTCGCTTCTTGAAATAGTTCGGCGGAGTAACCATTGAGATAGTGATAGCGCGCCTCGTCATAATTGAGGAAAATCAAGACCGACTTTATCGAGTCACCCTGCGTAATGCCAACATCCATAGTCAGTGTGTCGCCAATGGTCACAGTCTGGGAACTCAGTTGCAGATAGACGTGCGGTGTAGTTTGGGCCTGCAAAACGGACAGGAAAATTGGTAGCAAGGCGAGATTGCGGATTATGTAAGTGATAGTAGACAGTTGCAATTTTTTCATATTATTTCCCTAATATCAGCGTAGTAAAATTACTTTGCGAAAAATAGTTTGCCATTCGGTTTTTAATCCTAAAAAGTAAACGCCACTTCCAACCAGAACGCCTTTTTCGTTGGTGCCATCCCAGATAAATTGATAGCTTCCTGGTGCCCGTTTCTGATCGATCAGCGTCTTGACGCGTTTCCCTAATAAATCGTAAACCGCCAGACTTACCCGTCCTGCTTGATTCTCCGGTATCGCATAGGTAATTAAAGTTGTAGCGTTAAAAGGGTTGGGATAATTGTGTAGCAGTAAATAGTTTGTTGGCAACGAAACATTGTTAGCGTCGTTGGTTATCTCGAAAGACAGCGATTCGAGAGCGAGATTCCTGAAATCGGCTGCTTCAATAGTGATATTGGGAGCATTAAAATCGTGGGTTGAAAATTCGAGATTCAGCCAGTCGCCATTTTCAATGATAGGTGTATCCAGAACGACAAGATTCAAATCCAGGATACCTTGACTTGACAGCTTATCAGGATAAATGAGGAGCAATTGCGGGTGATTTGCTTTCAACCACTCCGCCGGCGCAACGCTTAGAAAGTTGGCTTGCTGAGGATCAAACTGAATTTGCAGATGCACGGCGATAAGCGGTTGGGAAGTAGTCAAATTAATAGCGCAAATCCATTTCTCACTATCAAAGGCACGATTTTCAAAATTAATTCGAATGGGAATCTCGCTCACCACACTAACTTTTTGAGCAAAAGCATTGTGCAGAGTGCGATAGTAATTTTTCGTCAATTGCAGCAGGTCAAAGAAGTCAGTCGTATCATCAGGCATTAATTCATCAGGGTCATGGGAATAGGTCGAGGCAATATCGAAGCGATTGTACCATTCCGAGAAAGACGGATTCAGCCAGATGTGTTGAGCAAGGAAAGTGATGTCTTCCCAGGTGACCTGACCGTCACCCAAGTTGGGATTGTCGGCGCGGGCGCTCTTGCTGTAAGGATAGGTAAAATCACCAAGGACGAATTTTGCCCAGGCATCATAGCGCCCGCTGACCGGCGAAAAAATAGCATCGGCATAGTTTTGCAACACCTGATAGGGATGATAGCGAATACCGTAATGATCGCGGATGACAATGTTTTTCAAATAGATGGGACTAATACCTGGCTTTATCACCTTAAGCCGTAGCCGCAGCAGGCTATTCTGGTTGATGAGGCGGGCGGTTGTTGTGTCCGCGGCTGAATTTTTCAATTCCGCTCGAAAATGCCAGAGTGTATGATTAGTGGGAGCCGTGACTGTCGAATCGGAAAAATAAAGAGTATCATTGACGAAGAAAGAAGCCGGAATTCCCCACCAATCACTGAGAGCAACAGAATCCAGACTGATAATTGTGTTATCAAATCCAAAATCAAATTCGACCGATTCAATTTTATAATTGCCCCTTGTAGGAGTAATTGGTAAAAAGACATCTGCCCAGAACTCCTGGTCAGTCAGGCGTTGCACTCGACTGGAATTGCTTCTATTTAATGCCTCCCATTTGGGAAAGAACATGTTTAATTTGCTGCTATCATCTTCGGCTGCCGAAGGCTGTGGGTTGCGAATCATAACCGGCAGATTCAGGGCGACAATGTCAAAACGTTGAATTGTGTAGTTATTTAGGCTTGCCTGGGGAGGCGTCGGAGAAATAGTGAAATCAGACAAAGAATCTACTACGCTGAACCAGACTCCCTGCGGACCACTGCTGGTTTCATCTATTTCAATATTTTCTGGATTACTGTCATGCCAGTTCGTAACTACAGCGGTGATGAAAAGGTATCTGCCATTCTGCAAAAGCAGATTATTGGGGTTACCACTCAGGATGTATTGGGGCGTCGCCTGGGTTGGGATTTGCGCCGGATTTAAATTGGCTATTACCAAAGTGTCATTGGCTGGATTGAACTTATTGTCGCCATTATCTTTCCAAAGTTGCAGTTTTTCGACGAACCAGCGACTGGGGTGATTAGTCAAAGGGCGAATGCGATATTGCGTAAGGCGGTAGCTGACCTGGTCGGTCTGGGAGAAAGTCAGACGAGCAATAGCAATAGTGTCACCAGAACCAAGATGCTTCCAGTGACTGGTGGCGCTGGTGATGTACTCAAATTTCCAGCCAATCTGGGCTTGCGCAGATGATAATGCCACCAGAGCTAAAAGAAAAAATATTTTACGCGTCGGTCTCACTTATTTTTATCACCTGACAAGCGCAATTTTGTAACGCAAATTAATGCCGCGCCCGCTGAGCTGCACGAGATAAATACCGCTGCCTACCGTTTGATCCAGGTCGTTCTTGCCGTCCCAGACATAATTGTAAAAGCCTGCGGAGTGGTAAGTTGCCCGGCAACGGCGCACTCTTTTACCGGCTATGTCAAATATTTGGAGTATATAATTACCCTCTTTGCCTTGAGGGATGGCATATTCTATTCTGGTGGCTGGATTGAAGGGATTAGGATAGCTTTGCAGAGTAATGAAATTCTCCGGCAAGCAAGGGACAATTTCGTGTTCATACTGATATGCCAGTTTCTGGAAGGCGACATTGCGTAAATCAGCCGATTCTAATCTAATCATCGATGCGTCTTCGCCAAGCATTTGAAAGTCTATCTTGACTAATTCCCCTTCGCCGGATAGTGGTCGCGTTAAAGTCAGCAGGTTGATATCAAGTACACCATTCTCTAATAAGCGGTTGGGATAGGTCAGCCAGTATTGAGGCGCTTTTTTCAGGAGCAAATCGCCCGGACGAATATCTATCAGTTTTAGTTTTAAAGGATCGAACTGGATTTTAATCTGAGCGGCGTTTAAGTCGAAAAGATTGCGGGCGCCCACTTTAACCATATATTGGTGATTGGTTTTATCCTCATCCGTTTCACTGATTATGAGTCTGACCGGAGTGCAGTTGGGGACGACCATTTTTTGATTGAAAGCACCGGTATAACTGCGGTAATAATTGGTTCCGATGACCATTAAATCGTAAAAATTAGTTGTATCGTCTGGACTCAGGACATCCGGGTCGTGAGAATTGGGGCTGCCGACATCGAAACGTTTATGCCAGCTCGTCGAATCCGAATTCAACCAGAGGTAATCTGAAAATAGACTGATGTCGGTCAGAGGGTCAATTATGCCGTCGCCGTAGCCGTCGCGGATTTCAGTGTTTTTACCGGCAAAATCACCTAAAATGAATTTTGCCCAGGCGTCATATTTGGTACCACCGGTGATGTTGTTGCTCAATTTACGATAGGTGTGATAGGGAATACCCCACTGGTCAATTATGGTTACATCAGATAAGAAGATAGGACTGATGCCGGGTTTAATGACTTTAAAATCAAGAATGGCAAGATTATTATAGGTGATATCGACATAATTAACCTGGTCTAAGACAATGCCTTCGAAACGAATGAAAGAATATTCGGGATTGTTTGGGTCGAGCGTGACGACCCCAAAACCGCTGCCTTCCTGTTGATATTGTTTGCCCTGCCAGATGTCGCCATAACGCAGACTGTCAAGTTGCAGAATGGTGTTATCCCAGCCAACTTTGAATGATGCATAAGAAAGCCGGTCTTCCTGTCCAACAACCAGATAGTTGGAGTGCGGCAAGTTAATGTAGGCAGAAAAAGTCAAATCGGTCAGTTTCTGGTTCTTGCTTGCAGATGAAGTATTATTCACTCCGCGGAAATGAGGCAGAAAGTGGAAGCTATCCTCTTCAGCGGATTTGAAATAGTTATAGACAACGATAGGCAGATTCACCGCCCGCAGCGTGTACATTTTTTCAGTGCTGCCACTCCAGTTATTTGAGGTGCGGATGGAAGGAGTAACCACAATGTCATTTTGAAATTTACTAACAGTAATGCCAAACTGAGCGCCATTTTGGTCGGTGATCTCTTTATTATCGGGAATAGTGTCATGCAGGTTGATGAATTTCATAGTGATAAAAAACGTGGTAGTGTCCTTGAGCGTTACACCGCCGTCTGGTAGACTGAAGGTTATCCTATTCGTGGGAGCACTTTGAGTGGCGATAGCGACGGTGTCCAATTGGCTGATGAGCGAATCAGCATTCTGGTCAAGGCCGCCAGGATAATTATCGGTATTTTTCCATAACTGGACAGATTTAATGAGCCAGCGAGAAAGGTAACTGGTAGTGGGGCGTACTGCGAAAGTAATCAGCTTGTAATTGTCCTCAGTGATTTTAATAAACTGGGCTTTCATGACGACTTTATTTTCGCCGCAAGCCACTTTTTTCCCCCAGTCGTTAGTGGCATTGGGATAAGTGATTAGCCAGCGGTAATCTTCGGCTATGATAGTGCTAACCAGTACCAATAAAATGCATCCCAGAATTGAGAGATGATGGGATAGTTTCATTTTAAAATTCCTCTTCTAAGAATATTAGTAGGCGTCATTTAGCGTGCCGCATTTGCATTTTCTTGTGTAAAATTTGGTTTAGTTCAAGGAGATTGTCAAGGAAAAGATTTAGAGGAGGAGAGATGGATGATTAATGACATATTTAAAAAATCTATCATAGTATGAGATAGGTTCTAGGTATTCAGCAATTCAAGAGAAGCCTTGAAATTCTGCTTTGAATATTATAGATTAAACCAAAGTAAAATTGAAAAGCAGATAAAAATTCATGGCAACAAGCAATTATTCTACTTCACCAACACCCAAATCCTACTGGATGATTACCTATGGCGACATGGTGACCCTTTTGCTCACGTTTTTCTTGCTCATGATTGTGATTCTAAATGAAGCCGAGAACAATATCTACCGCATGGTCAATGTTTTATTGAATGAAACCGAGCAGAACCTCCGGAACTATATTAACTCTAATCACCTCGATAACTATATCCGCATCAGTCGCACGACCAAAGGAGTGCAATTGACCATTAGTGGGGAATATTTCTTTGACATCAACTCAGCAGAAATCAAACCAGAGCTCCAGACAGTTTTGTTGCATCTAGGTAATACCATTAAACAATCACGGTTACTCAGAATAGACCAAGACCGGGAATTAATGGGTTTTGTGACTGCCTTAAAAAAATCTAACCATGTCCTGAATTTCGAAATTCGGGTCGAGGGACATACCGATAATTGGCAAATTCGCGGTGGTAAATATAAAAACAACTGGGAACTCAGTACGGCGCGTGCTCTGGAAGTCGTGCAGTATCTTAGCCATGCTACCAACATTCCCGAGGCTAAATTTTCATCGTTAGGCTATGGTGAATTTCGCCCGGTGGCTGATAATAATACTCCGGAAGGTCGTTCCAAAAACCGCCGCGTTGAGATATTTATCGACGCTGACATCGTCGAACAAAATAGTCGATAACGCAATAAGGTTTTAGACTTTTCCCCGCTCTCGTTGGTAAAGACAGTTCTACCCGATGAAAGCAATTGATTTATTCTTGCTGCGAAGAGCTTGTCTCGGATGTCCCTGTTTTGGCGCCGCTTTTATTAAAATAATTTATTAGCCAGATAACCAGCGCCGCTACCAGACCAATTAACAGAACTGCTATTGTCAGTTTGAAAGCACTCTTAAATATTTTCATCGGTTTAACCTTACAACTTTTTCAAAAGCTCGCGCGCTTCAGCTTGCATTGCACGATCAGAATCCGATTTAGCCGGTAATTTCAGGCAAGCTTCCAGATTCTGCTTCGCCTGGCTATTCTTGCCAAGCTTCTGTTGGGTCTTGGCAAGCCAGAGGATATGGCGAATTTCATCTGGTTTGATTTTATGGGCTTTCTCGAAAAATTCCTCGGCTTTTTCGAAAGATGCTGCCGGCGGGGTCGCATAAATTATGCTGGCAATTTTGCGCTCTACCCAGCTTAAATCGGCTAAAGCAAAATGCCAGCGACCCATCACGTGATAATTGGCATCCTCTGTAGGATCCAGCTCGATAGCTTTAAGAGTATGTTCACGGACAGCATAGGAATTGGTTATTTTCTGCTTGGTCCCTTCAATTTCGCCAATGCGACCAATTAGGATAGCGTAGTACTGATGACCACCAGCAACATTGGGATAGAGTTCGACGCACTTTTTAGCGTAGTCGAAGCCAGGATAGAGATTAGCTTTCTGGACCTCCAAATTGTCAGGCTGCTGGTCAGCGAAATCAAAGTATGCCCGGGCAATTTTCCAGAGCACTTCAGGATTGTTTGGTTCAATTTTTTCGGCTTCCCGCAGTTTATCCATGGTGCCTTGATAATTCTTGGCATCGTGCAATTTTTCAGCCTGATCGAGCAATGCCCGCACTTTGCCGCTTTGAGCTATAGCGTGCACCGTGAGTACTGACAGAAAGATGATTCCCCAAATTGTTAGAAAGCGACGATGTGATTTTTTAATTAACATAAATCCCCCATAAATAATGTTGTTAATGGAATTGATTGCCTAAAAATATTCTGTGACAACAATTTTTAGTTCTCGCGTCAGATAATCTATCTGACGGCGGTTGAGGAGCAGGTTGTTGAAATCTACTTCCACAAAAATTTTATCAACTGCCTGCCAGCGTATCCCAGCATTCAAATAACCTTTTCCTTTACCGAACGAGTAATGACTCCGGTTATCATTAATCGCGGCGTTATATTCACAGAGTAAAGAAATCTCGCTATTGATTTCCTTATCTATGCCCAGGAAAAAGTTGGGGTCACTATCCTTATCGCTTTTTTCGAGAGGGTTATAATTGATGCCGGCGTGCAGTCCAAGATTCCCCAGCAAGTTATAATTTTTACTCGCTACGGCATAGAAGCCAAAAGCCTTGGTTTCGAAACGCTTGAGCGTGTCAAGATCAAGATAATTACCGTATCCCTGCGAATTGAATCCCAGAACGACCGCCGGGGCTTTATTCCCCTCTTCAATTAACCGATATTTTACCTCGACCCCAGGTTGCGGGTACCAGGTCACCTTCTGGTCGCCAATGATATTACCGCCGCCATAAGCAACGCCAAACATAAAGCGATCCGACACGCCGACACTTATTTCGCCCCAGACCCCACCATTGGGAAAAAGCCGGAAGTCAAGTGCATACGCTCCCCGTGGCAATACCCCAGCCGTTGGAATGGTAATCAAATTAACCGGTTGACTGTCGTTTTGAGGGCTCGCCGCATAAAGTGTGCATCCCAAAAGCAACCAACCTAAAAAAATCGTTTTTCTTTGCATAAACTACCCATCTTTTGCCTGAATATACATTTCCTCACAATGAAAATCAATAAATGAATGCAACTTCTCTGAAAAAGCGCACCAATATTTCATTTTGAATTAAAGCTACTACTCTTATATTATCAGGGTAAATTCGGAGTCATGGGAATTAAAAAATGCCAGCACCAAACATTAAACGCCGTAAAAAGAGCCCTTCACGTCCCCTCAAGAAAAAAGGATTAACGATTCCTTACGATGTTGCTGTTTTAGTCTTAGTTGGAATCCTAATTTTTATTATATTTACAATGATGTATCATGGATGTCGTAGTGAAAACAAGGATGTCTTAATTAAATTTGAGCAATTACCTTGAAATGATACTTTTCAGAAGGGAAGCACAATGAGAAGTTATGGCATTTTAATTTTGGCAGTCTGTCTGGTTCTATTAGCTATGGAGCATCTGCATTTAATAGACATTTTTGGCATCGTTGGATTGATAATCGGTTTATTTATGGTGATGTTTCCCGATAAAGCCCAGGACTTTATCGATAAAATGAAATCCACTAAGCCTTAATTATTCTACACTCCCTGCTGCCATCCTGACAGGAAAAATCTTAAGTTGCCACCATTTTTATCTACTTGAAATTCGCACCAAAATGCGTAACCTGTCAAAAGTAAAAGTATCTAAGTTGCCGAGAAATTGAGAAAAAGAATGGTGATTATATGCCAATTTTTGAATACAAGTGTCTGAATTGCGGAATTATCTTTGATGAATTAGTCACTTCCAGCAATCAAAGCGACGATACGATTCAATGTCCTAAATGTGGCGCCTGCCAGGCGCAACGACGCCTTTCGGCGCCGGCTATTGGTAATACCAGTAGCGACGGTGGTTCCTTTTCGGGCGGTTGCGGCAGTAGCGGTTTCTCCTGAGCAGGATGAAACCTGGCAGTTGCCAGAAGGATTATTTTTTATCGAGATAGCGGCTTATCAGGAAATTTAAAAGCGTCGTGCGATTGCTGACGGTTACTTCGTAGAGATCATAAGTCGCAGAATCAATATCCCCTAACCAAAAAGAACAAGCTCGCTGCTGGATTATTGCTAAGTAGTTGCTTTTACTTTTGAGAATATTTTTCAACAATTTACAATAACGCCTTGCAGTTTGTTCGAAAATGCCGAGTTCATCCATTAATATAAATTTGCCACTTACCAGAGCCTTGCGGAGGATTGCTACACCAATCGTTTCGAAAATCGCCGGGTCTATGCCGAAATGCTGCTGTCGGTCAGTTTTGGGAAAATAGCGATGAGCAAAAAGTGACGCCTTGTCGTCTAGCGGTCGAAAAGCATAGCCGACTATCACATCGTTTTCGAGTACTGGGACAGTCTGAAAACCGACCACTCCTTCCGATATATGAGCAATAAATTGACTTGCGAGCGTGGATTTACCACAGCCGATAGCACCTGTTAGAATTATATGGCAAGTTCGGGGAATGGACAAATTGATTTAAACGTGGATAAAAGCCGCCAGCAGCAAGAGAGTGAATGCCCCTAATGGCAGAGCCCAGAGCAAAGATGCCGGCAGGGCATTAGGGCTCATCTCAAAACGTCGTTTGATTTGCAGACCAAAGGTACTACCGAGAGGAAATAAAAATAACGCCAGCACCATGGCTAATGGTGCATAGATAATGGAGAGCGGTATGGGAATATTTTTATAAACACAAGCCGGGATGCCAGTAAAAATTTTAACTGCGGGAAATGCTAACCCTGCCACCAGAGCATAAGTCGCTCCGACCAAACTCTGAATAGAACCTCGTCGTATAGATTTACGAAAAAGCACCAGCAGCGCAAAAAGTGCTAACGCCTCGCTTGCCATGCCAAAAACAGGATTACCAAAACCACTATGCATAGCCGGCAAATGCCAGGTAACTGAATTGACGATACGGAAGATTGCTGCCACCAGCAGAGTGATGAAATAAAAATGATACCGCTCCGTTGCAAAAATTGAAATTGCCAAAAAGAAACTGGTTAATGCAGCCAAAATTGAACCAGTTACCGGCGCCAAGCCGACTTTTTTCAGCGCAGCGCCCCCGAAAATTTCCACTGTGCCCCAGAGAGCGCCGATTGCCAGGGCTTGTCCTAAGTTTAAGGAACGATTAGTAGTCATTCTTTTCTCCTGTCATGCTTATCAAATATAACCTGGAAGCCGGAAAATAACAACTTTCACGTTTTCATTGGTAGAGTAAATATGGTTTGCATTTCTGGCGGAATTGGGCGACCTCGTTGTCCCAGGATTGATAAAGTTCAGCGGCGCTTTTGCCCGCTAATAGTTCCAGTCGTATTCGATCGGTCCCACAGGCTTTGTCGAAAGATTCAACCCGCGGTGTATTGAAAATTTCCTTTTCGGGATAAAGTTTAACCAATGCCTGCGCAATTGCCAGCTGGATCAGCATTGGCTTGAAAATCTTTTGGTTGAGGATATGAATCTGAATTCCCTGTAGAGCAATTTGCTGCTGATTGCCATAATAGGGGCGATAGGAAATTGCTCTAAAATAAACGCCTGGCAACCGCAGCTGATTTAGAAATTGCGCCAGACTGTCACCATTAATACCGGGCAAGCCGATGAATTCGAACGGCGCTGTATAACCTACTCCAACATTGACGGTATTAAGCTCACCAATGCAACCCGTTGTAGCGCAATAGAATGCGGTCAGGGCGTGTGGAATATGCGGTGAAGTCGGTACCCAGGTAAGCCCGGTTTCGGCGAAAGTCATTGAGCGCTGCCATCCTTTCATCGGGACAACCGTCAAATCACATTTTATATTAAACTCCTCATTGAAGTAACGCGCTAACTCCCCAACAGTCAATCCGTAGATATAGGGAATAGGGTAAAGCCCGATGAACGAGCTGAAACGAGGGTCAAGAATCGGTCCTTCGACTAATTCGCCACCCAGCGGATTAGGTCGGTCCAGCACGATGAATTTTTTCTGCTGTTGTCGCGCAGCTTCCATGGCTAATGCCATGGTATAGATGTAAGTGTAAGTTCGGTTGCCGATATCCTGAATGTCGTAAATGAGCACATCAATATCTTGCAACATTTCAGGAGTAGGCTTTTTAGTTTTACCATATAAACTGTACACCGGCACGCCAGTTTTAGCATCGATGAAATTATCCACTTTTTCACCAGCATAGATGTCGCCGCGTACGCCATGCTCAGGTCCGAATAAGGCTACCAGCTGGACATCGGGTTGCGCTTTTAAAAGATCAACGGTGGAAACAAGAACAGAATTAACACCGGTGGGATTTGTGATTAATCCCACACGCTTGCCCTTAATTAATTGTATTTTTTCCTGCAATAGAACATCAATGCCCAGCTGCACTTTTCGCGACGGCTGGGCAGTAAGCAAACTGTGGCAGGCAAAAGCCAAAGTCAAGACAACTTGAGTAGCGTTAGTTTTAAATCTTAACATAATTTTCAAAAATATTGTTAAACAATTACAACAATCAAAATTAAGGAAAAATGACCCATAACACCAGAGTTATCTGATATAGAGACTGTCTGATACATAGACTTGGTATACAACTTTTTGTTCGATTTCAAAACATGGTATCCAACCTTAGTAATCACATTGAGATGGTAATCACAGATCAAGAGTGGAAATATTCCTAGCAAATCTGGATTAATTTTCGGTGAGCCATACTCCTTCATAATCTCAATGGGAATGCGTCCTCTTTTGTAGCGGAAGTTACGCTGGTAGTTGCAATAAACACTATAGGTAAAGGCTTGGTTCAAAAAGTCCCAGAGGTTTTGATAATCTTCAATATCATAAAATTCGTTTTTAATCATGTATCCTGCCTGAGCACCCGATAGATGGTAGCGGCACTGCAAGGCAAATTGTACTCCTCCTTCGGAGATTATGGCCCCTTCACAAGCGCTACGCGCAAATTAGCCTGCCAGCCCTCCCGCTGGTCGGGAGCAGGCTGGGGAGCAGGCGGACCAGCTGGATACCATGTCTTGAAACTTTCCCAAAAATTTTCTTAATAACTTGACAAAAAGGATATTATTATTTATATTATCATTCAATAATTTAGGGAGATTGATTATATCAAATAGATTGTAAAATTAATTACAAAATTAAAGAAATGAATTTTAGAAAAAAAAATAATCAGAGTAGAATAAGTAGATTTTTAGTAAAGCCAAGAAAAATCGATAAAAGAGAAAGGGTTAATCCCGCTTTAATAAAAGCAATCTGATGTACACTTAAGCTAATGAATTTTAGTAAAGGAGTAAAATAATTATGGGCATTAAAAAAACTTACGAAGAAATAAATGAAAAAATAAAAAAAGGCGAAGCAGTCGTTGTCACTGCCGAAGAAATGGTTAACATTGTAAAAGATAAGGGTGTACGGGAAGCGGCAAAAAAGGTAGATGTCGTAACTACAGGTACATTTAGTCCAATGTGTTCATCCGGTGCTTTTCTAAATTTTGGGCATTCAGATCCACCTATAAGGACTACAAAATGTTTACTTAATGGTGTTCCTGCTTACTCTGGACTAGCCGCAGTGGATTGTTACATTGGAGTTACAGAGCCATCAGAATTTGATGAAAATTATGGAGGTGCACATGTAATAGAAGACCTTGTAGCAGGGAAACGTGTAAAATTGCATATTACATCTTATGGTACAGATTGCTACCCCTGTAAAGAGCTTGATACCCATATTACCCTTAAATCAATAAATCAAGCTTTTATGTTTAATCCAAGGAATGCATATCAAAATTATAATGCTGCTACCAATACTTCTTCAAATATTCTATATACTTATATGGGAACCCTGCTGCCCAAAATGGGGAATATTACCTACTCAAGTGCTGGTGAGTTGTCACCTCTTTTAAAAGACCCCCTTTATCGTACGATTGGTATCGGTACAAGAATTTTTTTGTGCGGGGCTCAGGGGTATATTGTTTGGGAGGGTACCCAATTTAATAAGGATATGAAAAGAGATAAGAAGACCAAATTACCTGAGGGACCAGCAGGTACACTCGCAGTAATTGGGAACTTAAAGCACATGAACCGTGAATTTATGAGAGCTGCAAAATTCCAGAAATATGGGATAACCATGTTTATTGGAATAGGCGTACCTATACCAATTCTTGATGAAGACCTTGCCGAATCTACGGCAATATCGAATGCTGATATTTTCACAAATATCGTTGATTACAGTACCGGAAGAAGAGAACGTCCTACTATTGCAAGGGTTAGTTATCAAGAACTACAAACTGGTAGGATCAAGATTGGGAATAAAGAAATTCCAACAGCACCAATTTCAAGTATTTATAAAGCGAGGCAGATTGCTAATGTCTTAAAAAATTGGATTGAAGAGGGTAATTTTTTACTAAGTTCCCCAGTACAAAACTTGCCAGTTGAAGGAATTTTCAAACCTTTAAAAATCCAAGAGGAAATTAAATGGAAATTGTAAGATTTGTTCTAGATTTTCCAAAAGAAAGAACTGGAAAACCAGTAGTTTATCAATTGGTCAAAGACTACGGCCTTATTATCAATATTTTAAAAGCGCGTATTACTCCGGAAGAAGAGGGCCGGATGGTGATTGAATTAAATGGCGAAAAGAATAATATTGAATCCGGCCTCAATTTTCTTGCAGAACTAGGGATTTCAGTTAAAGCCCTATCAGGGAAAATTACCTTGAATACTGAGGAGTGTGTTCATTGTGGGCTTTGTACAGGGGTATGTAGAACAGGCGCATTAAGTCTAAATAGCGAATGTAAGATTACCCTCTTTGCCGAAAAATGTACACTCTGTGAACTTTGTGTTGGTACATGTCCTCTTAGAATCATCAAAATAGAGTTTTAATGTTTTACCGTGAACATTTAAAATGCGACCTCAGTACTTGTGAGGTCGTAGTAAAAGATACAGATTTACTAATAAAGGCAGATAAACCACTTTATAGAGAGGGCCTGGAAGCAGTTAATAAGTACCGCTCACAAATAGAAGAGTATATAACCAGGAACAAGTTTTTTAAAGATACTTTACAGCCCATAGAGGTCGAGTCGGATGCCTACCCTATTATAAAAGATATGGCAAAGGCTGCAGCCGTATGCGGCGTCGGTCCAATGGCCGCCGTCGCCGGTGCAATTGCTGAATATGTGGCTATGGATCTATCGAGATATACCACAGAACTGCTAATTGAAAATGGGGGAGATATTTTTATAAAATCCCAAAAAGAACGGATAGTGAGTATTTTCGCTGGAGACTCTATTTTTTCCCAGAAAATAGGGCTTAAAATCGAGCCGTGTGAAACACCATTGGGGATATGTACAAGTTCTGGGACGGTGGGTCATAGCTTGAGCTTCGGCAAAGCGGATGCGGTTACAGTCACATCCAAATCAGCAATACTTGCCGATGCCGCCGCAACTGCTATTGGGAACTTGGTTAAAGGAAGTGCGGATTTTAAAAAGGCATTAGTCTTTGCCAAAACAATAAAAGGGATAGATGGGATACTGATTATCAGTGGTAAGAACCTTTGTGCTTGGGGTAAACTAACAATTGAGCCAATTTCCTAGAAATATTGCGGTAGTAAAATATGGTGGGTCTTCTGTTTCTACTGTGTCAAAGATCAGGAGAATTGCCAACCAAATTGTAAATAGAGTAAAAAATGGTGAGCAATTAATAGTTGTTGTATCCGCGATGGGAAATTTCACGGATGAACTTCTCGATCTTTCGCGTAGAATTTCTTCAAATCCATCTCCTCGCGAACTTGATATGCTTTTGACAGCAGGTGAAAGAATTTCTGCATCTCTTCTATCTATAGCAATTAATGAGCTTGGTGTAAATGCAGTTTCATTTTCAGGATATCAGGTCGGTATACTTACAGATGATTACCACACTAACGCAAAAATACTTGAGATTAAGGGGGGAAGATTAGAGCAGGCACTCAAGGAGGGAAAAGTTCCGGTCGTTGCCGGTTTTCAAGGCATATCAGAAGAAGATGAGGAAACTACACTTGGTAGAGGTGGTTCAGATACTACTGCGGTCGCACTTGCCCAAGCCCTGGATGTGGGGTATTGCGAAATATATACCGATGTAGAAGGTGTATATACCGAAAATCCTCGCGAGTTTAAGGGCTTGAAAATGATCCCCGAGCTCTCCCATGATGAGATGTTTGAACTATCGAGTGGGGGAGCCGGAGTCCTACATGCCCGAGCTGCAGCACTAGCCGCTAAATATGGAATTAAAGTTATCATAAAATCAAGTTTTGGAAGAAAGGAGGGCACAATTATTACCAATTCGATCAATTTAGAAAAGCCATTCGTACGAGGAATTACTCATTTACATGGGTTATCTTTATTTACGATCCTCGACGTTCCTCAAGAACTTGCATCTTTTTCCGAAGTACTTACCAATTTGGCTAAAAATGGTGTCAGGGTTAAATTCTTTTTGCAGGGAATTCCTCAGAATAGGCTTATAGACCTATCCATTATCATTGCTGATGAAGATTTCGAAAAGGCAAGTTCCTTAATTAATTCTATGGTAGGCAAGATTAGAGCTAAGGGGTTAGCCTTAAAGCGCCAATTGGGCTCGTTTTCTTTAGTAGGTCCTGGGATAGGAAACGATACCACTACTTTATCTAGAATTTTTAAAGCACTCGGTAAAAAGGAAATTACTGTCGAGATAATGAATGTATCTGAATTAAATGTAACCTGTGTCGTTGCCAATAATATTTTACATACTGCAGTAGAAACTTTACTTACCGAATTTAATTTGAAAAAATGAAAATATAGTACTTGTAGGGCATATCTCAGAGATGAAACAAAATATTATCAAAGTTTTAGCGGAGCATTTATAATGAAAGTGTTAAAATTTGGAGGAACTTCACTGGGTAAAGCTGAGAACATCAGACGTGTTATTGATATTGTCAAGAAAGAACTTCAGAAAAGTGGCGAAATTTCAATTGTAGTTTCAGCTTTTAGTGGCGTTACGAATGATCTAATAAGGATGGGCAATTTTTCCAAAACAAGGAATCTGAAGTATAAAGAAGTTTTTGAAAATCTAAAAAATCGACACCTCGAGGTAATCGAAACTCTAATTGACCAGCCAAGAGTTGATAATGTTAAAAAGAACGTGAATTCACTTTTCGTTGAATTATCTGATATTGCCCATGGGGTCTATCTGTTAAAAGAGCTAACACCGAAAAGTCTTGACTTGATTATGAGTTTTGGTGAAAGGTTGTCGGCATACATAACTACGGAATACGCAAAATGCCGTGGAATTGATGCTGAATTCGTCGATACGCGCAACTTAGTTATCACGGATGAGAATTTCGGCGCGGCCAGGGTAATTTTTGATAAGACTTTTGCGAATATCAAAGATTTTTATAAAGGAAATAAACGAACCAAAATAATTACTGGTTTTATTGCCTCTACAGAGGAAGGTGAAACGATAACCTTGGGACGTGGCGGTTCGGATTTCACTGCTTCGATCTTTGCTACAGCTCTAGATGCTGAAGAGGTTCAAATATGGACAGATGTCAATGGAGTTATGACCGCTGATCCTAATAAAGTACCTGATGCGTTTCCAATAGACTTTCTAACTTACGAAGAGGCAATGGAATTATCTCACTTTGGGGCTAAGGTTATATACCCTCCAGCAATTCAGCCGGCTATGCTGAAAAATATACCCATTCGTATTTTGAACACATTTAATCCTAGCTTTGAGGGTACGATTTTACAAAAAACCGCCAAACCGAGTAGCCAGCCAATCAAAGGAATATCTTCGATAGAAAATATTGCATTACTAAGGATTCAAGGCAGTGGTATGGTAGGTGTACCCGGCACTGCTTCCAGGATTTTTGGTGCATTGGCTAAAAAAGAAATAAATGTTATTTTAATTACTCAGGCATCCTCGGAACACTCGATCTGTATTGCGGTTGAGCCCAACTCCGTAAAGGCTGCGAAGAAGGTGATAGAATTAGAATTTGCACTTGAAATCAGAACTCATATGGTTGATGAAGTGATTGTTGAAGAGGGGTTGTCAATAGTCGCTATTGTCGGCGAAAATATGAGAAGAACTGTTGGAATATCAGGACGTCTATTTAATTCCCTGGGAGAAAATGGAATTAATGTTGTAGCTATTGCTCAAGGATCTTCTGAATTGAACATATCTATAGTCATTGCCAAAAAAGATGAAATCAAAGCTTTAAATGTAATTCATGAGGCTTTTTTTCTATCCAAAGTCAAAACTGTGAATCTATTTATTGTCGGAACAGGTCTAATCGGTTCTACCTTACTAAATAGAATTAGGAACTATCATCATTTTTTCAGAGATAGGCAAGGGATAAATCTTAGAGTTATTGGGCTTGGAAATATAGATAAAATGCTTTTTGACATCAAAGGGATCGACCTTGCCCATTGGCAAGAATTACTGGCACAATCTACTCGGCCAAAGGATATAGCAAAGTACCTTGAAGAAATGAATAAATTAAATTTACCCTACAGTATTTTCATTGATTGCACTGCCAGTGAGGAAGTCGTAAAATATTACCCGGAAATAATCAAATCGAATATTTCTATTGTAACTCCCAATAAATTAGCCAACATTTCCCGTTTCAATGATTATCGGACAATCCGTGAATTATGTAAAAAACACAATACACACTTTTTGTATGAAACAAATGTCGGAGCAGGACTGCCTATAATTAGTACGCTTCGTAACCTTATTAATAGTGGAGATCAAATCATCAAAATAGAGGCAATTCTCTCAGGGACATTGACTTATATTTTTACCAATATTGTTCATAATCCACTAAGCAAAGTTGTTAAGGAGGCGGTGAAGAAAGGATATACTGAACCCGATCCTAGAGTTGATTTAAGTGGTATGGATATGGCAAAGAAACTATTAATACTTGTAAGAGAAATAGGAGTTGAGATGGAACTCGAAGACATACACATAGAAAAATTCTTACCGGAAAAACTTTTTGGGATAGAAACAGTTGAGAGTTTTTGGGAAGAGCTGGAAAAATTTGACTCGGAATTTGAAACTAGAAGGAGTAGTATGTGGAAAAATGGAAGAGTTCTAAGATACATAGCACGATATGAAAACAATGAGGCCAAAATTTCTCTGGAAGAAATCGATAAAAATCATCCTTTTTATTCGCTAAAGGGCAGTGATAACATCGTTGCATTTACTACTGAAAGATATAAAGAGACTCCCTTGATAATAAAAGGGGCTGGTGCTGGCGCTGAAGTTACGGCTTCCGGTGTCCTTGCAGATATAATTAAAATTTCGAATTATCTAAAATAGAAGTGACTATTTAAGATGGAAAAAATTTCTGTTGGAATTTTAGGCGCAACTGGAATGGTCGGCCAAAGACTTATCCAGCTATTAGAGAACCATCCCTGGTTTGAAGTAAAATGTGTCGCGGCATCTCCTCGTTCTGCGGGTAAATCATTTCAAAAGGCCGTTGAAGGGCGATGGGCAATGAATTCCGAAATACCTGAAGCAGTAGGTCAACTCAAGGTATTAGATGTTGAAGAAGATATGCGTCAAATAGCCGATAACATTTCTTTGACTTTTTCAGCACTTAATATGGAAAAGACCAAGATCCGGGAAATTGAAAATGCTTATGCTGATATGGGAGTTCCTGTTGTATCTAACAACTCCGCACATCGCTGGACGGAAGATGTCCCTATGATAATACCAGAGATAAATCCACATCACCTTGATTTAATACCCATTCAACAAAAAAATAGAGGATGGAATAATGGATTTATTGTAGTAAAGCCAAATTGTTCCATCCAGTCTTATGTTCCCATAATTGAGGCTTTGAAAGAATTTGGCCCAGATCAAGTCATAGTTTCAACATATCAAGCAATTTCAGGTGCGGGTAAAACCCTTGAGACCTGCCCTGAAATTATTGATAATGTTATTCCTTTTATAAAAGGCGAAGAAGAAAAGTCTGAAAGAGAACCGCTGAAAATCTGGGGAAAAATATCTGGAGGTAAAATAGAGAATGCTAAAGACCCAGTTATTTCATCTAATTGTATAAGAATTCCCGTTTCAGACGGTCATCTTGTAGCAGTAAATATTAGGTTTAAAAGAAAGCCGACAAAAAATCAGATAATCGAGTCAATACGAAATTTCAAAAATCCGATAGATGGTTTAGGTCTTCCCTCTGCCCCAGACCCATTTTTAGTCTATTTTGAGGAGAATGATAGACCACAAACACGTTTGGACCGTATGGCTGGAAAGGGTATGAGCGTTTCGGTGGGAAGATTGCGAGAGGATGATGTCCTGGATTGGAAATTTGTAGCTCTATCCCACAATACTATTCGAGGAGCTGCTGGTGGAGCAATTCTGATTGCTGAATTACTAAAAGCCAAAGGATTTATCGAGTGATGCTCAAAAGAGTCAAAGCATTTGCACCGGCAACTGTAGCAAATGTATCGTGTGGCTTCGATATTTTCGGATTAGCGCTGGAGCATCCAGGAGATGAAATTGTTCTAAATTTAAAGGATGAGCCTGGCATTCGCATAAATCGTATATATGGCGATAACGGTAAGTTGCCTAAGGAAGCGGATAAAAACACCGCTGGGATTGCTATAATGTCTTTTATGAAGTATTTACAGCTTGAACTTGGATTAGAAATGGAACTGCACAAGGGGTTACCTCTGAGTAGTGGATTGGGATCGAGTGCCGCCAGCGCTGTAGCTGCTCTTAAAGGTCTGAATTTTTTATTAAATGAGCCCTTAAGTAATAAAGAGTTAATACCTTTCGCACTTGATGCCGAGCAAGCAATCTCGGGAACAGGGCATGCAGACAACGTCGCACCTTCATTGTTGGGTGGCTTCGTAATTGTAAGAAGCTATGATCCATTAGATGTTGTAAAATTAAATGTACTCGATGACCTTTATTGTGTTGTTATCCACCCTGATATTGAGATAATGACAAAGATAGCAAGAGATATTCTACCGACCCAAGTAAATCTAAAGGATGCTGTTAGGCAATGGGGCAATATCGCTGGTGTTGTTGCTGGTTTATTAAATAATGATTATGACCTGTTGTCAAGATCAATGAACGATATTATTGTTGAACCCGTTAGGGCTGAATTAATTCCATATTTTTACGAAGTTAAGAAATCAGCATTATCAGTGGGTGCACTGGGATGTAGTATTTCCGGTTCGGGACCATCAATTTTTGCCCTATGTAAAACGCGCACTGTTGCTGAAATAGTAGGTAAAAAAATGAAAGAAATCTATGAGGAAAGAAATATTAAAAATCAACTATACATTTCCGGCATCAATAACAAAGGCGCAATCGCAGAGCAAATAGAATAAAAAAAACATGAGATATTATAGTACAAATAATCGGAATAATTTTGTTTCTTTGCAAAAAGCTGTTTTAGAAGGAATGCCGAGAGATATGGGGCTCTATATGCCCGAAAGCATTCCCCAAATGCCCGAAAAGTTTTTCCACGATTTATCTACAATGAATTTCCAGGAAATTTCTTTCGAGATTGCTAAAAAATTTTTGGATAATGATGTTCCTGCCAGAGAAATAGAGCGGATCATCGAAGAGGCATTGAACTTTGATATTCCTCTCGTGAATCTGCATGACAATGTAAATGTTTTAGAATTATTTCATGGGCCTACCCTTGCATTTAAAGATGTTGGCGCAAGGTTTATGTCGAGATTGATGTCATATCTTATTAAAGATAGCGATGAAATATTAAATATAATTGTCGCAACATCTGGTGATACTGGGAGTGCCGTTGCCAATGGTTTTTACCAAGTTGCAGGTACGCAAGTATTTGTCTTATATCCCTCAAGAAAGGTGAGTGAAATTCAGGAAAAACAGCTTGCCACCTTAGGTGAAAACATTATCGCTTTAGAAATTGATGGTACTTTTGATGACTGTCAGAAGTTAGCTAAACAAGCTTTATGTGATGAAGCACTCACCCAAAGAATGATGTTGACATCAGCAAACTCGGTTAATATATCAAGACTGATTCCTCAATCATTCTATTATTTTTATGCTTATTCTCAATTAAAATTAAGAGATTCAAAAAAGGTCGTGATATCCGTTCCCTCTGGTAATTTTGGGAATTTGGTAGCGGGATTAATAGCAAAAAAAATGGGGCTCCCGATCTACAAATTTGTAGCCTCAACAAACGTCAACTCGGTTGTCCCTGAATATCTTGAAACAGGAGAATATAGACCCAGACCATCTATCCACACGCTTTCCAATGCAATGGATGTGGGTAATCCAAGCAATTTTGCAAGAATGCTTGACTTATATGATCATAGTTGGAAAAATATTAGAGCAGATGTACTTGGCGCCAACTTTGATGACGAAAAAACCAGGGATGCTATAAAGACCGTATTTGAAAAATATGGATACATTATGGATCCGCATGGTGCTGTTGGGTATTTAGGGTTGATGGAAGTGATGGGCAATGATCCGGAAACTGAAATTGGCATATTTATAGAAACAGCTCATCCTGTAAAGTTTATTGATATTGTTGAACCTGTTATTGACACAAAAATAGAGATCCCGGAAAGGCTTGAAAAGTATTTAAAGAGAGAAATACTGTCTATAAAACTGCCGAACAACTACGATATTTTTAAAGAATATCTTCTATCCTAATATCCTTAGAGAACTAGTCAAGTCCTATAAGTAAGCGGGATTTTTAATGGCGGGATTATCGTAATGGCTATTATCCGTGGCGGTTTAAGTTCAGAGTTGATGAGATTGAATTAGCACTACTACAATCTCGGTCTGAAGCATACAGGAGTCAAGTATCCAGGCGCTACCAGCGGAATGAGTGGACCTTTGGGGTGTGACCTTACAGGAGATGTGCATTCAATTTCAACCGTAGTGGTCAGAAATTTTGTTCCTTCGAAAAAATCATTAAATGTCGATCACAACCCATTTTCAATTGTATGTGAGTAAAAATTCCGAGGTGTTCGAATCGAAAAAAATAATTGACATATGAAGTAGGAATTATTTATATTATAGAGATTTTGAGATGAAATTATGAGTCAGTTAAAGAATTTATTAAACAGCGTAGTACTAATTTGGGGCATTATTTTTATCCTACTAGGAGGTTGGAAGGGGTGATTTAAAACTAGGTCATATAGAAATTTTAAAGAACCCCTTCCCAAAAAGAAGGGGTTCTTTTTTTAGGTATTTTAATGAAAAAGGAGAAGTAGTATGAGAAGCGATCAGATAAAAAAAGGAATCGAAAGGGCGCCACACCGGGCACTCCTGCGGGCGGTCGGGGTCTCCGAGAAAGATTTCGCTAAACCGTTCATCGGGATTGCCAACTCCTATACCGACATTATTCCCGGGCACGTCAGGCTTAATAATGTTGGCGAAATCGTCAAGAATGCCGTTATTCGGGCCGGAGGAGTGCCTTTCGTATTCAACACAATCGGTGTCTGCGATGGGATTGCCATGGGACATGCTGGAATGCGCTACAGTTTGCAGAGCCGTGAACTAATCGCCGATTCCGTTGAAACCATGGTGAAATCACACTGCTTCGATGGTTTAGTCTGTATTCCGAATTGCGATAAAATCATCCCCGGTATGCTGATGGCAGCCGTGCGGCTCGATATTCCAACGATTTTCGTTTCCGGCGGACCAATGAAAGCCGGCCTAACTCCGAGTGGTAAGACTGTTGATCTGATTTCGGTTTTCGAAGGCATCGGTGCCTATCAAGAAGGCAAAATAGACGAGGCTGAACTGCTGGAGATTGAGCGTTGCGCCTGCCCCGGCTGGGGTAGTTGCTCCGGGCTGTTTACAGCCAATTCCATGAACTGTCTGTGCGAGGCGCTCGGCATCGCCCTGCCCGGCAACGGGACCATTCTGGCGGTGGACAAGCGCCGTAGAGCTTTGTTCCGTACAGCTGGTAAGAGAATTGTGGATTTGGTACGCGCCGACATCCGCCCGTCGCAGATTATAACCCAAGCGTCAATCGACAATGCCATTGTCCTGGATATGGCCATGGGAGGTTCGACCAACACCGTTTTGCACTTGATGGCAATTGCCAATGAAGCCGGTATTGACTATTCGTTGGCGCGCATAGATGAGATCTCGCGCCATACGCCCACGTTGTGCAAGGTTTCGCCCAATTCGCAGTATCACATCGAGGATGTTGATGCGGCTGGCGGTATGAGCGCCCTGCTAAATGAACTTTTCCGCAATAATCAGTACACCAATCCCGACTGTCTGACCGTAACCGGTAAGAGGATCGGCGAAAATGTCATCTGTCAGGAGAGCCACAATCCGGCTGTAATCCGCAGATATGACAATCCGTATGCACTGACCGGAGGGTTGGCAATCATGACCGGTAATCTGGCGCCGGAAGGCGCAGTTATCAAATATGCAGGTGTCTCGGAGAAGATGATGGTTTTCGAAGGCCCAGCGGTTGTTTTCGAGAGCCAAGAAGAAGCTTGTGAGGGCATCCTAACTGGCAACGTTAAGGCTGGCGACGTCGTGGTGATTCGCTACGAAGGACCACGTGGTGGACCAGGTATGCAGGAAATGCTTTCGCCGACCAGCTACATCATGGGACGTGGATTGGGTGAGAGCGTGGCTCTGATTACAGATGGGCGCTTCTCGGGCGGAACACGTGGTGCCTGCATCGGACATGTTGCCCCGGAAGCGGCAGTCGGCGGACCAATCGGTCTGCTAAAAAACGGAGATCGCATCCGGATTGACATTCCGAACAGGATTCTGGATGTTTTGCTGTCCGCCGAAGAATTGCAGTTGCGCAGTGCCCAATGGCAGGCGCGTCCGCCGCGGGTTAATCATGGTGTGCTGGCGCGCTACGCTGAAATGGTTTCATCTGCCAGCCAAGGTGCGGTGCTGAAATATAATTCACGCAAAAAATCAGGAGAATTCCAATGAACGGTGCTGAAATACTGATCGATGTTCTAATCAATGAAGGGGTCGATACAGTCTTCGGTTATCCGGGCGGCTCGGTAATACCGATTTTCGACGTATTGTACCGAACCGATACGATTAGATTCATTCTGACCCGCCATGAACAGGGGGCTACGCATGCCGCGGACGGCTATGCCCGCGCTACTGGCAAGGTTGGCGTCTGCATAGTGACTTCCGGGCCGGGCGCCACGAACACTATAACAGGAATCGCCACCGCCAAGATGGATTCTGTACCGATCATCGTCATTAGTGGCCAGGTAGCGGCCGGTAATATCGGCACCGATGCTTTTCAGGAGACCGACATGGTCGGACTGACCCGTTCGATTTGTAAGCACAACTATTTAGTTAAAAACGTAGAGGAACTGCCGCGAATTTTGAAGGAAGCTTTCTTTATTGCCCGGACTGGCCGACCTGGTCCTGTAGCAGTTGACATTCCGGTCAATGTATCCAATAGCATACTGGCCAATTATCAATACCCTAAGGATGTCTCACTGCCGGGCTATAAGCCAGTGACTAATGGCAACCAAAAGCAGATCGAAAAACTGGCACGGGCCATCAACGAGGCCAAACGGCCTTTGCTCTATACCGGAGGCGGAATCATCAGTGCCTCTGCCTCGCAGGAATTGCTTGCTCTGCTTGACAAGACTAATATTCCAATCGTAGTCACCCTGATGGGCTTGGGAGCGATTCCAGCCGATTACCCGACTTTTCTGGGCATGCCAGGAATGCATGGTACAATGGCAGCCAATCTGGCTTTGACCGAATGCGATTTGCTGATCGGCATCGGGGTACGTTTTGATGACCGCATTACCGGCAAGGCAGAGCATTTTGCGACGCAGGCAACCGTAGCCCATATCGACATCGATCCAGCGGAAATCAGCAAGGTTATCAAAGCTCATATACCGGTCGTCGGCGATGCGAAGAAAATTTTGCGCGAATTGATCGATAAGGTCAAGCCACGTCCGAGAGATGATTGGAATTCCCGCACGCAAAGCTGGAAGGACCAGTTCCCGATGACCTATAACCAAGCCAACGAGTCCAGCATCCTACCGCAGTATGTAATCGACCGCCTCAATGTTCTGGCACCAGACAATAGTATTATTGTAACCGATGTCGGGCAACACCAGATGTGGGCCGCCCACTTTTACCGACACCGCCGGCCGCGTGCCTTCTTGTCTTCCGGCGGACTGGGGACAATGGGATTCGGCTTGCCGGCCGCCCTTGGAGCAGCTATCGGGTGTCCCGGTCAGACCGTGATCACGATTTCCGGCGACGGTAGTATTCAAATGAACATCCAGGAACTTGCTACCTGTGCAATAAACGACATTTCGGTAAAAGTAATCATACTGAATAATTCGTATCTCGGAATGGTGCGCCAGTGGCAAGAATTGTTCTGGGATAGGCGCTATTCACATACCTGCCTGAAGCGCGTCAGCACCTGTCCGCCGGTTTGTCCTGGCCCGAATGCCAACTGCCCTTCAGATTATATTCCAGATTTTGTCAAGATTGCCAAGGCAAACCATATTCCCGGACTAAGGGCTACCAAGCCTTCCGAGGTCGATGCGGTTTTAAAGGAAGGCCTAAACCAGCCTGGACCGGTCGTTATGGAATTCATCGTCAAAAGCATCGAGAATGTATTCCCGATGATTCCACCAGGCAAACCAATTTCCGCCATTATTCCCGGGAGGCCAGCATGATCGAAAAACACACCATTATTGTTACCGTCACTAATCGGGTCGGAATTCTAGCTCGCATCACCGGTCTGCTTGCCCAGCGCGGCTACAATATCGAGAGCGCCATCGCCGCACCGACTGAGGATCCCGACATTTACAAGATAATTCTGGTTGTAATGGAAACCGACGAAAACATAGAACAGATTACTAAACAACTCAACAAACTGATAGACACGATTAAGGTCATTGATATCTCGCACCGCGATAATTACATCGTCCGCGAGTACATAATCCTGAAAGTTGGAATCACACCCCGCACACGCGCGGAAGTACTAGACCTAATACGGGTCTTCGAAGCCCGGCTGATTGACCTGGCAACCGACCATTTGATCGTGGAATTAACCGGACATGTACGCAAGATTGACCGGTTCATCGAATTACTCAAGCCCTTCGGCATCAAGGAGTTTGTACGGAGTGGCGAGTTTGCCATGACAGAATACAACTAAATAAAGGAGAGTAACATGTCAGTCAAATTGTATTACGACAAAGATGTCAAGAGTAGTGCCCTGAAGGGTAAAACTATCGCCGTGATCGGCTATGGCAGTCAGGGTCACGCTCAGGCTCAGAACCTGCGCGATAGTGGCTACAAGGTTATCATTGCCGAGCGATCGGAATCGCCGAACTATGAACTTGCCGTTAAACATGGGTTTCGGCCGGTGGATGCCGCCACCGCCAGCCAGCAGGCGGATGTCATTCAAATTCTAACGCCGGATGAAGTGCAGAAACGGGTCTACGAACAGGAAATCAAACAGCACCTGAGTCGCGGCAAAGCCCTGGTATTTTCGCACGGCTTCAACATTCATTTTAAGCAAATCGTCCCACCCGCCGATGTGGATGTCTACATGGTGGCGCCGAAAGGTCCCGGCCATCTTGTCCGTCGGCAGTATGAGATCGGCGCCGGCGTGCCGTCGCTCATCGCCGTCTATCAGAATGTCACCGGCCAGGCTCATAATTTGGCGTTGGAACATGCCTGTGGTATCGGTGCTGGGCGGGCTGGCATCATCGCGACCACTTTCCGCGAAGAAACCGAAACCGATCTCTTTGGCGAGCAGGCCGTGCTGTGCGGCGGCGTTTCGGAACTAATCAAAGCCGGTTTTCAGACCCTAGTCGAGGCCGGCTATCAACCTGAAATCGCCTATTTCGAATGTTTGCATGAATTGAAATTAATCGTCGATCTAATCTATGAGGGTGGCCTGGCGGGGATGTACTATTCCGTCAGCGATACCGCCGAATATGGAGGCATGACACGTGGGCCACAGATTATAGACAGTGGCACCAAACAGCGCATGCAGACTCTTTTGCGGGCCATCCAGACCGGTGAGTTCGCTAAAGACTGGATTCTGGAAAATCAGGCTGGGCGTCCGATGCTAAATGCTTATCGCCAGGAACATAAGGAATTGTTACTTGAAAAAGTTGGCCAGGAACTGCGCGCTATGATGCCCTGGCTAAAGAAAAAAGGGTGAAATATGAATCGCAAAATATGGATTTTCGATACGACCTTGCGCGACGGCACGCAGGCTGAATTGATTAGCTTTTCGGTCCAAGATAAATTGAACATTGCTAAACGCCTGGACGAATTCGGTATCGATTACATCGAAGGTGGTTGGCCTGGTTCCAATCCGAAAGACCTGGCGTTTTTCCAATTGGCGCGCAAGACTCGCTTTCAGCACGCCCGCCTCGTTGCCTTTGGCTCAACCAAGCGCGCCAAAATCGCAGTGGAAGATGATCAGAACCTTCGTTTTCTGCTCGAAGCCGAGACTCCAACCGTGGCACTTTTCGGGAAATCCTGGATTCTGCACGTCGAAAAAGCCTTACGCATTACTCCGGCGGAGAATCTCGCACTGATTCGCGACAGCATCGCTTTCCTGAAAAGTAAAGGTAAGGAAGTAATCTACGACGCCGAGCATTTCTTCGACGGATATAAAGATAATACTAACTATGCCATCGAAACCCTTCTGGCAGCGCAGACGGCTGGGGCTGATCTGATTACTCTATGCGATACCAACGGCGGCACTCTCCCGTCAGAAATAACGCGCATCGTCGCGGATGTTCGGCAGAAAATCAGTCTGCCGCTTGGTATTCATACCCATAACGACAGTGGTCTGGCGGTAGCCAACAGTCTATTGGCTATTGAGGCCGGTTGTGTCTTAGTTCAGGGAACGATCAACGGTTATGGGGAACGCACGGGCAATGCCGATCTGTGTTCGGTGATCCCAATTCTACAATTGAAAGCCGGCTACCAGTGCGTTCCAGTGCAAAAACTGGCGCAAATGACCTCATTATCGCGTTACGTAAGTGAAGTCGCCAACCTACCCCACCCTAACAATCTGCCATTTACCGGTAAGAGCGCCTTCGCCCACAAAGGGGGAGTGCATGTCAGTGCCGTGATGAAAAATCCTCGCTGTTATGAACACATTGACCCAGAATGCGTCGGTAACCACCGGCGGGTTCTGGTATCTGATCTTTCCGGTCGGAGCAATATCCTTTACAAGGCCCGCGAACTCAATATCGACCTCGATCGGCATCAGGAAAAAATTGCGGAAATCATCACCCATATGAAGGAACTCGAGCACCTTGGTTATCAGTACGAAGCCGCCGAAGGCTCACTCGAACTTCTGATCAGTAAGATCAAATCCGAGTACCACGAATTCTTCACACTAAAAGGTTTTAGGATTCTAATCGAGAAGAATGAAAGCGGCGATTTACGCTCGGAAGCAACTATTCGACTCGAGGTTGACAATACCCTCGAACATGCTGCTGCCGAAGGTGGTGGCCCGGTAAATGCCCTCGACAATGCTCTGCGTAAAGCACTGGTCAAATTCTATCCGGAAATTGGGGCAATGAGACTTTCCGATTACAAGGTAAGAGTGCTAAACGCCAGCGATGGGACGGCCGCCAAAGTCCGGGTGCTAATCGAATCCACCTCTGATAGTGATACCTGGAGCACGGTCGGCGTGTCGGAGAATATCATCGAGGCCAGCTGGCAGGCCCTGACCGAGAGCATCGCCTATTTTTTAATGAAACATAAACCACCCTTACAATCCACGGAGAATAATTATGTCTAGACGAATTATTATCTTCGACACGACTCTGCGCGATGGCGAACAGAGTCCGGGTGCATCGCTCACAGTACCAGAAAAACTGCTTATCGCCCGGCAATTAGCTAACTTAGGTGTCGATGTCATCGAAGCCGGATTTCCGATTGCCTCCGAAGGTGATTTTGAAGCCGTTAAACAGATCGCCCAAAGCATTGACGGCCCGACAATTTGCGGCCTGGCGCGTGCCAACGAAAACGATATTGACTGTTGCTGGGAAGCGGTTAAATATGCCGCCAAGCCGCGTATTCATACCTTCATCGCAACTTCGAAGATTCACCTGGAAAAGAAGCTGCGTAAGACTCAAGCCGAGGTCATCGAGTTAGCCTTTAAGGCAGTACGCTATGCCAAGCAGCACTGTCCAGATGTCGAGTTTTCACCGGAAGATTGTGCTCGTACCAGCCTGGATTATATGTGTGAAATTGTCCAGGCCGCCCTCGAAGCCGGCGCCACAACCATTAATATACCCGATACAGTCGGCTATGCCCAGCCTGAAGAATTTGCCGGGCGTATCCGCTACCTGATTGAAAAGGTACCGGCGATCCGTCAGGCGGTCATCAGCGTGCACTGTCACAATGACCTTGGCAATGCCGTAGCCAATTCCCTGGCTGCCATCCAGGCTGGTGCCACCCAGGTCGAGGGTTGTATCAATGGCATCGGTGAACGCGCCGGTAATGCGGCCATTGAAGAGATCATCATGAACCTTGTTACCCGAAAAGATTTCTACGGCGTGGAGACGGGAATCAATACCCGAGAAATCTACAGAACCAGCCGATTGGTATCCAGTTTGACAGGTCTGAGTGTCCAGCGCAACAAGGCCATCGTCGGCCAAAACGCCTTTTCACACGAGGCCGGCATCCACCAGCATGGTGTACTCAGCAGTCGCAACACCTATGAAATAATGACCCCGGAAGAGGTGGGCTGGGAAGGCGAAAACCTGGTAATCGGTAAACATTCTGGCAAACACGCCGTCGCCGCCTTGCTCGAGAAAGAAGGATTCAAGCTCGATTCGGAACAGCTCAACAAAATTACGAATAAGGTCAAGGAACTCGCCGATAAGCAGAAGATTGTCTCCGCCGACGATATCCTGGCGATCGCACGCGATATCACGATGCAATTGCCGGAAGAGGAACAGCATATCCGCCTCGAAGAATTCACCGTCACGACTGGTAGTGGTCTGACGCCGACTGCTTCGGTGCGTCTAAACGTCGAAGGTGAAAAGAAAATCGGGGCAGCCATTGGCGATGGTCCGATCGACGCTATCAGCAATGCCATCTGGAGCATCATTGGACCGTCATTGCAGCTGGTCGAATACAATCTGAAAGCCATCACCGGTGGAACGAATGCCCTGGCAGATGTCTCAATAAAACTGGCCGACGAAAAAGGCAACCTTTTTGCCGCACGGGCCGTAAATGAGGACGTAATCAAAGCCAGCGCTGTAGGTATCGTCAAGGGTATCAACAAAGCCCTCAGTTTCAAGCAGAAAATACATCCGCATGACGTCTGAACCAAATATCAAAGGAGCCGAAATGGGTGCCACCATCACCGAAAAAATCCTCGCCGCCCACTGTGGGCGCGATAAAGTCAAGCCTGGCGAATTGGTCAACTGCGAGATTGACACGATTATGTGTCACGATGTGACGACTACCCCAGCCATTGAAATGCTCGAGAAGTACCAAATTCCAAAAGTCTGGGATCCAGAGCGTGTGGTAATCATGCCTGATCATTTCGTGCCAAATAAAGACATCCAGTCGGCCGAGATGGTAGCGCGTATCCGACGCTGGGCCCAGGCTCAGGGCATCCGGAAATTCTACGATATCGGGCGTCACGGCGTCTGTCATGCCCTTTTGCCCGAGCAGGGCTTTGTCACACCCGGAAAAACCATCGTCTGCGGTGACAGTCATACCTGCACACACGGTGCCCTTGGGGCTTTTGCTACTGGCATCGGCAGTACCGACCTGGCCGCGACCTTGGCAACCGGAAAACTCTGGTTTAAGGTGCCGGAATCAATGTTGTTCGTCATTTCCGGCCGCCTGCCGGAAGGCGTCTACGCCAAGGACATTATCCTGAAAATCATCGGAATGATCGGCGTCGATGGTGCGCTCTACCGCGCCATGGAATTCTGTGGGGAAGTCATCGACGATCTTTCAGTCGAAGGACGCATGACGATTTGTAACATGGCGATCGAAGCCGGCGGCAAGTCTGGTATCATAAATCCCGACGACCCTACCCTGGAATATGTCCGCGCACATAGTTCGGAAAATTTTACTGTTTACCATAGCGACCCCGATGCTGTCTATTCCTGCGCAATGGAAATTGACGTTTCTGGGATGGAGCCGGTAGTAGCCGTTCCCCATCTACCTAGCAATGTCAAATCCGTACGCCAGGTTGGCGATGTCCCGATTGATCAGGCTTACCTCGGCAGTTGCACCAATGGCCGCATCGAAGACTTGCGTGTCGCGGCCCAAATTCTTAAAGGCCGTACGGTGGCTGCCAACACACGCATGCTTGTCGTTCCAGCCACGACCGAAATCTGGAAACAGGCCAATCGCGAAGGCTTGATCGATATTTTCATGGAAGCGGGAGCAACGGTCAGCACGCCGACCTGCGGTGCTTGTCTCGGCGGGTACATGGGTATCCTGGCCGCCGGAGAGCGCTGTATCAGCTCCACTAACCGCAACTTCGTCGGGCGCATGGGCAGCCCGAAATCCGAAGTTTATTTAGCTAGCCCGGCTACGGTCGCCGCTTCGGCGGTAGCCGGTAAAATCAGCGACCCGCGTCAATATTTGTAGGAGTTTATCATGAAAGGAATTGCACATGTTTATCCCAAAGACCATATCAATACCGATGAAATCATTCCGGCACGCTACCTGAATTCTGACCAGGAGGCCGAATTAGCCCGACACGCAATGGAAGACCTCGATATCAATTTTACCCAAAAGGTCTGCCCGGGTGATTTCATAGTCAGCGGCGACGATTTCGGCTGTGGCAGTTCGCGTGAACACGCTGTCTGGGCCTTGCGCGGCGCTGGTATCCGGGCGGTCATCGCCAATTCATTCGCCCGCATCTTTTATCGGAATTGCATTAATAACGGCTTTCTAGCAATTGAATGTCCTGGCGCGGCGCGGAAAATCAACGACGGCGACCGTCTGGAAATCGACCTGGTAAATGGCAAAATCGTCAACCTGACTCAGAAACAGGCTTACGCATTTCAGCCCTTTCCGGAATTTGCGCGCGAAATCATCGCCGCCGGTGGTCTGATGGAGAAAATAAAAAAGGAGATGGTTTAAATGGAGGTCAAGAAAATTGCCGTATTGGCTGGTGACGGCATCGGCCCGGAAATTATGGCCGAAGCCCTGAAAGTGCTGAATGTGGTTCAACAGAAATACAACATCCGGTTTGAATTCTATGAGGCGCTGGTCGGCGGAGCAGCCTGGGACGTATGTCATAAGCATCTACCGGAGGAGACCCTGCGGATTTGTCGCGAGAGCGATGCTATTCTCTTTGGCACGGTTGGCGGTCCAGTAGCCGAGCAACTTAGTCCAAAATGGCGGGGCGTCGAAATTAATGCCCTGCTCGGCCTGCGCAAGACCTTCGACCTGTACGCCAATCTGCGACCGGTGAAGCTCTATCCAGCGCTGGTTTTTGCCTCGCCTCTGCGGGCGGACATCGCCGAAAAGGGATTCGACATTCTCGTCGTGCGTGAATTGACTGGCGGGATTTACTTTGGTCAGCCCAAAGGCCACAAAGGCACAGGTGCCGAGGAAGCCGCTTTCGATACGATGATCTATTCCCGCCGCGAAATCGAACGGATTGCCCATGTTGCGTTTAAAGCTGCTCGGCTTCGCCGGCGAAATGTCACCAGCATCGACAAGGCTAACGTTCTGACAACGATGGTTTTCTGGCGCGAAGTCGTCGAAAAGGTTGCCCAGCAATATCCTGATGTCACCTACCAGCCGATGTATGTCGACAACGCTGCCATGCAACTGGTCAAGAATCCCAGCCAGTTCGACGTCTTGTTGTGTGGAAATATGTTCGGAGACATTCTCTCGGATGAACTTGCAGCCATTGCCGGCAGTCTGGGGATGTTGCCAAGCGCTAGCCTGGCGGAAAATGGTTTCGGTCTCTACGAACCGGGCGGTGGCTCGGCGCCGGACATCGCCAGGCAGAATATCGCCAATCCCATCGCCCAGATTCTGAGCGCCGCCATGATGCTGGAATATTCGTTCGATATGACAGATGCGGCCGATGCAATCGAGCAGGGAATCCAGCGAGTTCTGGAAAATGGTTACCGTACTGCCGACATCTGGCGTCCAGGCAATCAAAAGGTAAGCACTTCCGAAATGGGTGACCTGATCGCTCAAAATATCTAAATCCAGATTTTTTCCTTGTACCTGTAAAGTACAAAACGAAATAGTAATTTTTCCTCTAATCTCAGCCAGAGATTTATTTTGTTTTCGTCCGACCTTGGGTTAAATCCATGGCTCGCATTTTAAATCCAAAAAGATGTTTTATGAAAAATTCGACTTAAAGTTAATTAGATGAGTAAAATACTTTGGGTCTCCCGCACTGTTAAAATTTTTCCTGAAATTTTGGTTGAGAATAGGTAAAACCTCTTTTTTATATGTTAATTAAAAATGAAAATTGGTTTAATAATAGGAGATATCTTAATGTCAGAGGAAATCTACGATTTAGCGAATAGATAACTCAAGTAGTAAATACAATTCGACCCAAGTTGTTGAGATTAATCAAGGAGTCTTTAGAAAAAAGCATGATAGAGTTGAGAGATCGGCAGATTGGCAATTAGCGTCATGAGAGAAATAGTAATATGAAGCGCTACGAGTTTCGGATTAGGAAATACATCACTTGGGAATTTGATCGTTATGAAAATAATCTGCCTTAGAATAGTTAATCTCACCGAAGGATTCTTCAATCACCCGGGAGGATTATTTCTAAATCACCGGGCTGGATATTCATTAATCAAGTCTATCTGATTATGTGCATCTTTCTGAAAAGTATGAAAGTCCATCGGGAAATGCTTAAATCCAGGCCTTATCAAACTTCTAAAAGTACCTTTCCCACCCAGGCGGGATTAAAATTTCAACACAATTCTATTGCAATGTCAGTCCTCTTCTTTGCTTTGTCTATATAAAACAACACTGAAAAATATCAAAGAAAAGGACCATTTTTCAATTCTTTTCGCTCTTACAACCTATACGAAAGTTTTAGAGTAGTCCTTTATTATGGAAAAAGGTGCTTTTTTACTTCTTCCTCTCTCCAATATCCTGGTAGTCATACAGTTACTCTAATTCGAGACCGAAAACTGGGGGATGTGCTACAAGGCAGTGCTTGGAATAAGCCCGCAGCATTGATAACTTTATTTGATGAATAGATTTCGATTGCGGACCAATTTTATTCCAACGGGCGACCAGCCAGATGCTATTCGCCAGCTGACGGAAGGACTACAAAGAGGCGAAAAGTACCAGACTCTCCTTGGGGTGACCGGCAGCGGGAAAACTTTCACCATGGCGCATATTATTCAAAATGTACAACGACCGGCCCTAATTATTTCTCATAACAAAACTCTGGCAGCGCAGCTTTATGGTGAATTCAAAACCTTTTTCCCCGATAATGCGGTTGAATATTTCATTTCTTTCTACGATTATTACCAGCCGGAAGCCTATTTGCCGGTTACAGATACTTATATCGAGAAGGACTCGTCAATTAATGATGAAATTGACAAGTTGCGTCTTAAAACTACCAGTTCGCTAATAAGTCGCCGTGATGTTATTGTTGTCGCCAGTGTATCCTGTATTTATAGCATCGGTTCGCCGGAGGAATATAGCCGCTACATTGTGGTCTTAAAAAAAGGCGACAAAATCAATATTCGCCGTCTTTTCGGACGATTGGTAGATATATATTATTCCCGCAACGATGTGATGCTCGATAGAGGCAGATTTCGGGCGCGCGGAGATACGGTCGAGGTTCGTCCGGCATACGAAGATTTTGCCTTTCGTTTCCAATTTGTGGGAGACACGCTGGAGCAAATTCACACCTTCGATACGCTTACCGGTGAAGTTCTTGCCACACCCGAAATAGCGGTTATTTATCCTGCCAAACATTTTATTTCTTCTGAGGAAACGATTCAGCGTGCTGTGCAGACTATCGGTCTTGAACTGGAAGAACGATTACAGCAATTGCGAATGCAGGGCAAGTTGCTTGAAGCTCAGCGCCTGGAGCAACGCACGCGTTTTGACCTCGAGATGATTCAGGAGGTCGGCTATTGCTCCGGGATTGAAAATTATTCGCGCCATTTTTCCGGGCGTAAACCAGGAGAACCACCCTATACTCTTTTCGATTTTTTCCCCAAAGATTATCTGCTATTCATTGACGAATCCCATGTCACCCTACCGCAATTACGAGCGATGTACAATGGTGACCGTTCCCGCAAAGAGGTGCTGGTCGAATATGGCTTTCGTTTGCCTTCCGCGCTAGATAATCGCCCGTTGAAATTTCACGAATTTGAAGAGCGCATAAATCAGGTGATATTTGTCTCCGCTACACCCTCAGATTTCGAGATCGAGCGCTGTCAGGGAGTGGTAGTAGAACAGATTATTCGTCCAACGGGTTTACTGGACCCGGAAATCGTTGTCAAATCCACAAAAAATCAAATAGATGACCTGATTGACGAAATCAGCGCCGTCGTCGCCCGCAAGGAACGGGTGCTGGTTACGACTCTGACAAAACGCATGGCTGAGGATTTGGCTGAATATCTGCGCGGGATGGGGTTGCACGTGCGTTATCTCCATTCGGAAATCAAGGCATTGGAACGGGTCAGTATTTTGCGTGACCTGAGACTGGGCAATTTTGATGTCCTGGTCGGAATTAACTTGCTGCGAGAAGGATTGGATTTACCCGAAGTATCTTTAGTTGCGATTCTGGATGCCGATACAGAAGGCTTTCTACGCTCAGAAAAGTCCCTGATGCAAGTAGCCGGTCGAGCTGCCCGCAATATCAATGGTAGAGTGATTTTCTATGCCGACCAGATTACTCCTTCGATGAAAAAAGTGATTGACGAAGTTGAGCGCCGCCGGCGCATCCAGCAAGAATACAACCGCGCTCATAACATTGAACCACGCACGATATATAAATCAATCAGCGATGTCCTCTCAACCACGGCAGTAGCAGATGTCAAACCGGATAAGTTCTCGCACCGCGTACCGCTGAAAGATCGCTTGCAGAACAAACTTGAGCAAAAAGAACTCATCGAACTTTTGCTTCAAGAGATGATGAAAGCCGCCGAGAATCTGGAATTCGAAAAAGCTGCCGAATTGCGGGATGAAATTGCGCGTTTGAGTGGTAATAAGCGTGACTTTTCCCGAAAAGCTTTTAATTAATACGATTTTATTGGGTCAAATGATTCCTTGTCTGGTAAAACAGGCAAACTTCCTTAAAAATGTACGGGTGCTCCAAAAACATGCGCTGGAGTGGAAAGATAATCACTTTTTTATGTTGTACCTTCCTTCTATAATCTGGGTAAATCTTCAGGCAATACAACACAGCGAACTGTCCCATCGTTTTCGCAATTCTATAGCATTCTTTTATTAAAAAGGACGGTCTTATTTACAATATTAAAAACACGTTGGATTTTTTATATTTTAGGATGATGTTCAGCAGGGTAGTAAAATAATGAGTTTTATATGCGAGTCTTAATTGTCGGTAGCGGTGGACGAGAACATGCTTTAGCCTGGAAAATCGCCCAGTCTCCAACGGTAAGCAAAATATATTGTGCTCCTGGTAATGGCGGTACCGCTCTCATTGCCGAGAATGTGGCGATTAAAGAAACCGATATACCTAGGTTATTGTCTTTAGTGAAAAGTCAAAAGATAGATTTGACAGTTGTTGGTCCGGAGGTGCCGCTTATAGCAGGTATCGTTGACCAATTTCATCAAGCGGGACAACTCATTTTCGGACCTACCCGCGCTGCAGCTCAATTAGAAGGCAGCAAGGTATTCGCCAAGAGATTCATGAATGAACACAGTATTCCCACCGCAACTCATATAATCTGTCATTCGCGTCAAGAATGTGAACGGGTAGTAGCCAATAAACCATTTCCCTATGTCATCAAAGTAGATGGCTTGGCGGCAGGAAAGGGTGCTTTTGTAATCAAAGACGAGATTGCTAAGCAATCCGCTTTTCGGTCAATCTGGGAAGTACATCAGTTTGGAACGGCGGCAGATATGGTAGTTGTCGAGGAGTTTTTACCGGGAGAAGAATTGTCAGTGCTGGTTATTACCGACGGTAACGATTATGTAATTTTACCAGCTGCCCAGGACCATAAGCGGGTGTTCGATGGGGATGAAGGTCCCAATACGGGTGGGATGGGAGCCTATGCCCCGGCACCGTTAGCTACTCCGCAACTAATTGATAAAGTCGCCCGACGCATCATTGAACCAACTCTGCATGGCATGCGGGCAGCCGGTACGCTTTACCGTGGCGTGCTCTATTGCGGTTTGATGGTGGCAAATGGTGAACCGGCCGTAGTGGAATTCAATGCGCGCTTCGGTGATCCTGAAACCCAAGCCATTTTGCCTTTAATTGCATCTGATTTTGCGCAATTATTATTTGACACTGCCAGCGGCAATCTATCCAAGCAATCTCTGCGTTTATCTAACCAATATGCCGTCTGTGTTGTTCTGACTGCCGGTGGTTATCCCGGTGAATACACAAAAGGCTATCCTATCACTGGTCTGACAACAATTGATGATGGACAATCGCAGGTTTTTCACGCCGGTACACTTTGGCGTGATGGACAATTTTATACTAATGGAGGGCGAGTCTTAGGAGTAACTGCCTGGGCTGATAGTTTACCTCAGGCTATAGAGAACGCTTATGTTCTAACTGAACAGATTTTTTTCACAGATAGGCATTTTCGCCGTGATATCGGTCAAAAAGGTCTAAGGCATTTCCCGAAAAATCCGTAAAATTAGGGGTGATGGAGGAAATATGAACGGTGACCGCATAGAAAAATTACAACAGAGTTCTGGCATTTTAGGCAAGTCCGATAAAATCAAAGAAATAATCGAGACGATTGACCAGGTGGCACGAACCGACATCACGATTTTAATTTACGGAGAAAGCGGAACTGGCAAGGAGCTGGTGGCTAATGCCATTCACCGTCATAGTCTGCGCAAGCACCAACCCCTTATAAAAGTCAATTGCGGCGCCATTCCTGCTGGAATATTAGAGAGTGAACTTTTTGGACATGTCAAAGGTTCATTCACCGGTGCGGTCGAGGACCGCAAAGGTTATTTCGAGACGGCAAATCGAGGGACTATTTTCCTCGATGAAATCGGCGAAATGCCACTCGAGACTCAAGTCAAACTGCTACGCGTACTGGAATTGGGCGAATTTTTACCGGTCGGCGGGTCTGAAGTGCGCAAGGTAGACGTGCGGGTTATCGCTGCGACTAATAAGGAATTAACTGAGGAAATTGAGAAAGGCACTTTCCGCAAAGACCTCTACTACCGCATTAAAACTATTACTATAAATCTTCCTCCCCTGCGGAAGCATCCCGAAGATATTCCGCAGCTGGTGGAAAAATTCGCTCTCGATTTTGCCAACCGTAATGGTATTGTCTTCAAGGGGTTTTCACCTTCGGCAATGAACATGCTCCGCGAATATGCCTGGCCAGGCAATGTTCGAGAGTTGAAGAATTTCGTTGAAAGCATGATAGTACTCCAGAAAGGCGAAGTTATCACCAGCGCCATGGTAGAAAAGAGGTTGCTGGGCGAACGTCATGGCTTATCTTCACCCAATTTGCCAATGCGCATGTCCAAGAGTGTAGATCAAGCCGAGCGAGAATTGATTTTGCAGCAACTCATGCTAATGCGCCAGGAATTGCGGGAAATTCACGAGACAGTTGCCGGCAAGGTGACTACGCTTGCTTATCCTTTACGCAATTTAGAGGTGGTCCCTTCCCAACGGGTAATTGAAGCTGAAAAAGAAATTGAAGAACCGGAAATGTCTGAAGCAGTCGAAAATGAGGTAATCAATTCGGCGGCACTGGGCAAAGTCACCCTCGCTGAAGTGGAAAAAGAATTAATTCAGCGTACCTTAAAAAAGTTTAATTACCATAAACGCCAGACAGCCCAGGCGCTCCAGATAAGTGAACGCACTCTCTATCGGAAAATCAACGAATATGGACTGTAAATTTTCCCGCAAATTCGTTAAAGGATTCATTATCTTATCGCTGGCGGTCTGGCTGATTGGGCTGCAGCAGTGCTGGTTCTATTCCTTCCGCGGTACATTGCCACCTCATATAAAAAATATTGCTATCCCGATTTTCAATGACCGCACGGCGGAATTCAATATCCAGCAAGTGGTGACTGACAAAATTCGCCTTGGTTTTATCAAAGAAAATTTGCTCAAATTAGTCGAGGAAGATAATGCTCAATCCGTCCTGTATGGCACGGTTTTAAGTATAAAAGATAACCCGTTGGTTTACACCGAATCAAGTACGGGCGAATCCGTCAAAGAGTATCGCCTCACTCTGCAAGTCGAAGTCGAATGGTTTGATAAAGTTAACGGCAAGCCTTTCTTTAAAAAGCAATTTACGGGCTATAGTGAATATGACCCGACGGGAGCAACCGAGCGTACACGTGAACAGGCTCTTCAGTCTGCTATTGGTCAAATCACGGAAGACATAATCAATACGATTTTGGCTGATTGGTGAGCTACAATAAAAGTTATACTTATGGAAATTTGAAAGGAGTTTAGACGGAACAGAATGAATTGGGTGTTTATTAAGGATATTAAAAATTACGATGGCCAGGTCGTTACACTCAAAGGTTGGATGTACAATTTGCGTTCAAGTGGCAAAATCTGGTTTTTGCTATTGCGGGATGGCACCGGTTTAATTCAGGGTATTGTTTCAAAAGCCGATGTCAATGACGCGGTCTTTGATTTAAAAAATATCCTGACCCAGGAATCTTCCGTAATTGTGACCGGTTTGGTTCACGCTGATAAGCGGGCTCCAGGAGGATTCGAACTCATTGTGCACGACATCGAGATTGTTCAAATCGTGCAAGATTATCCTATAACGCTTAAAGAGCATGGTATCGAATTTTTAATGGATAATCGCCATTTGTGGTTACGCTCTCGCAAACAGTGGGCGCTGTTGCGTTTACGGCATACGATTTATTATGCCATAACCGAATATTTGAACCAGAATGGTTTTATCCGTTTTGATTCTCCCATTCTAACTCCGAATGCCTGCGAAGGCACGACAACCCTTTTCGAGGTGCCCTATTTTGATTTAGGCAAAGGTTATCTTTCGCAATCCGGACAATTATACCTTGAAGCTGGCATCATGAGTCTCGGCAGGGTTTACGATTTTGGACCGGTCTTTCGGGCTGAGAAATCCAAAACCCGCAAACATCTTACCGAATTCTGGATGATGGATGCTGAAGCAGCGTTCATTGACCACGTTGGCAATATGCAGCTACAGGAAGAACTCATCCGGTATGTCATTCGGACGGCAATTGAACGCTGCGAACCGGAGTTGACAATTTTAGAGCGCGATATTGCTCGTCTAAAGAAGGCCGATGCACCTTTTGGACGCATGACTCATCGTGAAGCAGTAGAATATTTACGGAAAAAGGGTTCGACAATTACCGATAAAGACGACCTTGGTGCCCAGGATGAAGTCCTGTTGACGGAAAATTCGGATGTGCCGATTTTTATTGAAAAATGGCCCAAGGAAGTCAAAGCATTCTATATGAAGCGTGATGCCAAAAATCCCGATTTAGTGCTGGGTGATGATTTAATTGCCCCGGAAGGTTACGGAGAAATCATTGGTGGTTCCCAGCGTGAGGATGATTATGATGTTCTCTTGGCGCGTATGCAAGCCGAAAATATGCCGCTCGCCGAATATCAATGGTTCCTCGATTTGCGGAAATATGGAACAGTGCCTCACAGCGGTTTCGGTATCGGGCTTGAAAGATTGACTGCCTGGATTGGCGGTGTTCAGCATATCCGCGAGACGATTCCTTTCCCACGGACAATTTATCGTTTGAGACCATAGGAGCATAGCATGCCCAAAACCCGCCTGATTGCGGTCTTAGGAGGACGCACCTGCGATGCAATTACTTATCAGATCGCCTATGAAGTTGGAAAGGGAATTGCCGAGCGGCAGGCTGTTTTGATTTGCGGTGGTAGAGGTGGTGTCATGGAAGCAGCCTGCAAGGGTGCCAGCGAAGCCGGTGGCTTGACGATTGGAATTTTGCCCGGCAGTGACAAAGAAGAAGCCAATCCCTGGGTGCGGGTAGCGATACCTACCGGCATCGGGGTGGCGCGCAACGCCATCCTTGTTCGAGCCTGTGATGCCGCGATTGCCATTGGTGGCAATTACGGAACCCTCTCTGAAATTGCTTACTGTCTGCAATTTGGAATACCGATCTGCTCACTCAATTCCTGGCAGAATATTCCGGGACTGGTTATCTGCGATGATACCCAGCAAGCCTTGAATTTTGCTTTTAATAAAGGAGCACGATCAGTAGAAAAATGATCCATGCCGAAATACTGGTCAAAGGTTTAGTACAGGGTGTCGGCTTCCGCTGGTTTGCGGTTCGTAAAGCCCACGAATATAGTCTGAAGGGCTACGTCAGGAATCAAGGTTACGATGAGGTTTTTTGCGTAGTCGAGGGTGAAGAAGGACTCATTAATGATTTTGTTAAGGAATTGCAAATTGGTCCACGTATGAGTCGCGTCACGGGTGTTTTTGTTAAAAAATCGGATAAAATTGTCGGCTACGATAAATTTGAGATAGAATTTTGAGTAACATTATCAAAATAGGTTTAGCCCAGATTAATCCCGTGTTAGGTGATTTAGCAGGCAACACTGCTAAAATTATCGCTTTTATCCAGCAAGCTGCCCGCGAACAGGTGGATATTCTTGTTTTCCCCGAGTTGGCAATTAGCGGCTATCCGCCTCAGGATCTGTGGTGGGAACCGGGCTTTGTCACTCGCAATCTAAAATCGTTGGAACAAATTATCCGAGTAGCAGCAACTGAAATGGTAGTAATTTTAGGTTTTGGAAATCGGGAGAATGGGCGCCTGTATAATGCGGCGGCTGTTATTCAAAAACAGCAATTAATAGCGAAGCGCTATAAAACTTTATTGCCCAATTACGATGTGTTCGATGAGAAGCGCTATTTTACTCCGGCTGAGACTATTCAGCCAGTCGCCGTAAAGGTTGCCGGCAATGCCCTCCTGCTGGGTATTGAGATTTGTGAAGATCTCTGGGATGGCGATAGTTCGATTAAAGTCACCAACGAATTGATTAATCAAGGAGCCGAATTGATTGTCAATCTCTCGGCTTCACCTTTTGAGTATAATAAACGAGCCGTGAGGCAGGAACTGGTGCTCCAGAAGGTACGAGAAGCGGGACGTCCTTTTGTCTTAGTGAATTTGGTTGGTGGTGAGGATGAGCTGGTGTTTGATGGCAATTCTTTTGTCATGGATAAAGATGGGGTTTTGATTGGCTGGGCGGGAGAATTTCGCGAGAATCTAACGACCTGCACCTTGAATCTTGCCAATGGCAAGGGACAACCCGTAAACTTGCCGGAAACACCACGCGCCCAGAGTATTTTCGAAGCTCTGGTGCTAGGTGTGCGGGATTACTGTTGTAAAACCAGCTGCCAACGCGCACTGCTTGGCTTGAGTGGCGGAATTGATTCCGCTCTAGTCGCCTGTATCGCCGTGGAAGCTTTAGGCGCCCAAAATGTGTTAGGTGTCCTGCTGCCTTCGCGCCATACTGCTCCGGAAAACATCGAAGATGCACAACAGCTTGCCCACAACCTGAGAATTAAGACAGAAACGATTTCGATTGAACCGATTTATCAGAGCTACCTCGAGACTTTGAAGCTGCACTTTCATAATCTGCCTGCGGATATTACCGAAGAAAACATCCAGGCGCGGATTCGTGGCAATTTGCTAATGGCGTTTGCCAATAAATTCGGCTATTATTTGCTTTCGACCGGAAATAAAACCGAGTTAGCTCTCGGCTATTGCACTCTCTACGGTGACATGTGTGGCGCCTTAGCCGTAATATCCGATTTGAGTAAGATGATGGTTTACGAGGTAGCTCTTTGGTACAATCAGAGTCGCGGCATGATGCTCATTCCCGAGCGAATTTTCCAAAAAATTCCCACAGCTGAGCTGGCACCGGGACAGGTAGACCCATTCGACTATGCCGTGGTCAGCCCATTGGTAGACTTAATCATCAACGACCGTAAGAGTCGCCGGGAATTAATTCATTTAGGTTATGCTACCCAATTGGTTGATGACATTTTACAGAAAATTCGTTTATCCGAGTATAAGCGTCACCAGGCAGCGCCCGGTCTCAAAGTCACTGGCAAAGCATTTGGTCTCGGGCGACGCATGCCAATTATTAATCATTATCGCGAGGGAGATTAAGCTATGCGACCACACCTGCCGAAAATTTTCCGCTTATGGTTCTTTTTAGCAGGTTTAAGCCTGGTAGTAGTAAATGCACAAATTAATCCGACACTGGACGGCAGAATCTGGCAAAAAATGAGGCACGAGAATAAATACTATTTCCTGACGGGTTATTTTGCAGGTTTAAATAAAGCCGAGAGCATCATTGACCTGGGGGTCAATAGTCAAATGCAGCGTGAATTTGGCTTTGTCGAACCTTTCTATGTCAATCAGATGCGCCAGAGAATCAAGTCTTATCTTCCTGACTATAAAATGCAGGATACCGAGATGCTCGTCGAAAGCCTTAATCTTTTTTATAGCGATCGCTACAATCTTAAAATACCAGTCGAAGTGGCTTTAAGGATTGTCTTAGCCCGCGCAAGAGGCGAGGTAGAGCAAGCGGAATTCTGGTTAAATGAAGCCCGCCGTAGCACTATCGCAAAATAGAAAGCATTGAGTTATCTTTGAGGCAATGAGTTTCGCAGATTAGTTTTTTCTAATAGCCCCCATTTAATACATGAATCTTAAATACATTCTCGAACGAATGCCACTGGTAATTGTTTTCGGAGCATACGCGGTCGGGATTGTCCTGGCACGAATGGAGCTCGCGAATCAGTTATTGTGGATAGTGCTGGCTTTAGTCGGTTTGGCATTGGGGCGCTTGCCGTGGCGATTTAATGGCATTGGCACTTTGCTGCTGGCTATTCTTGCCCTCGGCGGTCTGAATTATTCCCACAATGTCCACTTTGGTGCCAATCACCTGAGCAATTATCACTTTACGGGTGAACCCGATAGCATCCGGGCGATGGTCGAAGAGTCAGGAATTAATGAACGCTGTGAACAAAAAGTCCGCTTGACCGACATCAGAATCAGTCATGGAAGTGTCGCCTGGTATGCTTATGAGGGTAAAATGCTGTTGACGATGCGCTCAGTTACTCCGCGCTTGCGCTATGGTCAGGAAATCAAATTCATGGCTTGTTTGAGAGAGCCAGCACGCCGGCGTAACCCCGGGGAGTTCGATTATCGGCGCTATTTATTCAACCATCATATATTTGCGGTTGCTTCTCTAGATAGTAATCAGGCACCGGTTATCCTCGGCCAGAAAGGATTCTGGCTGCGTCGCTGGGCGAGCAGTACGAAATCAGGAATCGAGACTCTGCTTGATAAAGGCACCAGTGGTGAGACTAATGCGATTCTAAAAGCATTGTTAGTCGGAGTAAAAGGTGAAATAAGCGATGAGACAATTCAACAGTTTGTAGATTCGGGGGTAATCCATGTCCTGGCAGTTTCCGGTTTGCATGTCGGTTATGTGACTTTAGTAATTTTAGTGCTTCTTGGTTTATTCAGAGTGCCTCGTCGTCCCAAAACCGTAATAGCTATCCTTGGTCTTGCTTTTTATGCCCTGATGGTTGATTTGCGTCCTTCGGTGAACCGCGCCGTCATCATGGCGGCACTATTATTAATCAGTCAAGCATGGGAATTGCGGGTCAACACCTATAATACTGTCGCGGCAGCTGCCTTTCTGCAAACTTTATTTAATCCCTTTCAACTGTTCGATATGGGCTTTCAACTTTCTTTTTTAGCTGTCCTTTCGATTGTGTTTATTTATAAAAGACTGGATGAAATGTTGCTAGCGGTGATAAAAGACTTTTTTATAAAGCGTCCCATTTTGCGCTCGGTGTATCAATTATTTTTCGTTTCTTTTTCGGCGTTGATGGGTACGCTCCCAATCACGATTTATTACTTTCAGCGAATACCATTGATTGCATTATTGGCTAATCTCATTGTCGTGCCGCTGGTGGGAGTGATATGTGCCTTAGGTTTTGCCGAAGTTATTTTAGGTGCAATCTGGAATGAATTTAATTTGACCTACGGTGCTGCCCAGATGATTCTGGTTGAGGGTCTGCAAAGGTTTATTCGATTTGTGAATCAGGTGCCGTATTCTTCGTTTGAGGTTGCTGCCATTAGTATTAGCCAGGTTTGGCTATGTTATGTAATTTTAAGCATGGTTTTATTTCTGAATAAACGTCGCGTGCGATGGGCATTTGTCTGTTTTTTATTGGTTGGTTTGAATTACTGGGTCTGGCTGCCAATATTCAATCCGCCTGCTTTGCGAGTGACCTTTCTGGATGTCGGTCAGGGTGATGCTATTTTTATCCAGTGGCCTAACGGTGAGAACATGCTGGTTGATACCGGAGAGCGCACTTTTCGACGTGATTATGGTAAACTGGTTATCGCTCCCTTTTTAAAACGGCAGGGAATTAAGCAAATTGACCTACTGGTGCTGACTCATCCGCATGGTGATCATATTGGCGGGGCGCCTTATCTCTTGCGGCATTTCAAAGTTAGTGCTATCTGGCAATCTCCGATTGAAGGTAAAAGTCAATTGACCAACGAAATTGCCCATTTAATTGATTCTTTAAATATCCAGGAGAGCAAGATTTACGCCGGTGATTATCTTGCGGTTGGTCAGGAGGGCGTTGTTTATGCTTTGCACCCTTCTGCGACTTTTTGTGCTTACAATTACCCCGGTTACAACGATTATTCGATAGTTTTAAAATGTGTCTATCATAATCAAACCATTTTATTGTGCGGTGATGCTGAGGCGACTGCCGAAGAGTATCTGGAGGGTTGGGGCGATTTTCTCCAAGCCAGGGTGATAAAAGTTCCTCATCACGGAAGTGCCACCTCTTCGACAGCAAGTTTTATTGCTATCGTCAAACCCGAGCTGGCAGTCGTCTCAGTCGGCGAGAAAAACAAGTTTGACCATCCGTCATCAGAGACATTGTCGCGTTTTCAGGCTATTAAGGCCCAAATTCATCGTACAGACCAACAGGGTGCGCTCGCTTTGAGAGTAACCAGTGACGGCTGGAAAATTCAGCCGTGGCATTAGTTTTAGCCGTGCAGATTTGATTTTCGCGGTGAGTAGATTTAAATTCCATCCAAAGTGTGCAATTGAAAGGGTAAATGGTGAACGAGAATAACGAACAAGTAACAGAGTTACGAGCTTTTCAGGCTAAATGGCTGGTACCGGTAATAACTCCTCCGATAGAAAACGGAGTCATCGTGTTAAATGGTGATAAAATCCAGGAAGTGGGTAATCGCTCGTTACTTGCGCAGTACGACTTGGCCCCGACCGATTTAGGCGAGGTTATCATATTTCCTGGATTAATTAATTGTCACACCCATTTAGAGCAATCAGTACCGACCTCATTACCCCAGGATTTTGTCCAGTATCAGCGCCAGATATTGCAGAATAGATTTAATGATAATCTGGAGCAACAGGCAAATGCTGCGCGGTCAAACCTTCAGGAGGCAGTGCGGTTTGGTACCGTCGCGCTGGCGGATTTTTCGCAAGAAGGCGCCTCTTATAATGCCCTGTTAGAAAGTTCGGTATTTGCTCGGCTTTTTTTTGAAGTAGTGGGATTTAAAAGCAGTAATGCTGATGCAATCATGCGCCATTTTGTGGAAAAAACGCGTGACGCGGTCGGCGAGCGCCGCCTGACCAAGCACTTAGCACCGTCATCAGTCTGGGGACTTTCTACCAACCTGCTGCGTGAAATTAGTTTGAATGAACGCCATATCGCTATTCACATGAATTGCAGCGAACACGAAGAGGAATTCATCAGCTCAGGTCGCGGTTTTATAAAGCAATTGCTAATGGCGCAGAGTGATTATGACTATAGTTGGCAAGTACCAGCCTGTTCACCGGTGGAATATTTTTTTAACAGTCACTTTTATGCCAAACATAATATCCTGGTTCATATGTTGACCACGACTCCCGATGAAATCGATTTTATCCGCGATTTTGGAGTTAAGGTAAATATATGCCTCTGTCCGCGGGCAGCCGAGAGGTTGTCAGCCGCGCGTCCGCCGGTTATGCTTTTTATGGAAAAGGGTTTTAATCTTTGCCTGGGGACGGAGGGAAAGAGCCTGGTGTCGGAACTTGACCTGCGTCAGGAGATGAGGCGGTGTGTCGACAATTTTGGTGTTTCACCAGAGAATGCTTTAAAGTTTGCCACTTTAAACGGGGCCTATGCCATCGGTTTTCACAAAGAGGTTGGCAGTCTGGAGCCGGGTAAAACTTCCCGCTGTCTCGTATTGGAATGTCCCGCCTCAACCAGTGTCGATCCCTATGAAGCAATCGTTTTCAGTCCGCAAGCACCCCGCTGGTTAATCTAAATTGGAAAATATTTATTATCAGGCCATTTTATCAAAATAGGTATTGATTATCTCAAAAATATTTTGTATTTATTAGCTGTGAGGTTCGACTTTTGGCAATCTCAAATATTTTGCTTAGCTGTCTTTAATTCCGAACAAATATATAGCGAAAGGAGGTGAATGAGCTGGAGAGAATTGTTAGCGCCGTGCTATTGAGTAAAATTAACACCATTTAAAGAAGGAGTCCTTATGCTTGAAGCCAAGATTTTGCAAAACCTCGTGAGCATTGAGAAATCAACCTTTCCAGTAACCAGCGCTTATTTTATGCTCGACCATCTTGCCGGGAATCGCAAGCATCATATTATTGAACTCAAGAAGCAGATTCGCTATAAGAAAGAAACGACCTATTTCAAACAGCTAACCGAAGCCGAACAGTCATCGGTATTAGCCGATTTTGAAAAAATAATTGGGTTTTATAGCGAGGGTATCGATCCTGCCGAGACGGTCAGTGCTATTTGTTTTTCTTCGCATGGTTCCGGCTTTTGGCAGACTATTACCTTAAAACGCCCACTCAAATATAATGAATTGGTAATTCAACCTTTACCTTATATTCGTCCATTAGTGACCTTTTTCAGCCTGCATTCCAACTATGGCGTGGTTTTAATTGACCGCACCAAGGCTCGCATTTTTAAATCGACCCTGGGGGAATTCCGCGAATTATTTGCTGTAAACGAAAACGCTCCCGAATCCATCAAGGTTGGCGGATTCAAAGGACGGCAGGAACGGCGGGTAGAGCGCAACATTCACGAAGCCATTTTGCAGCATTACAAGCAGATTGCACAGAAAGTCTTTGAATTTTACCAGCAGAGTAATTTTGAGTGGCTTATTCTCGGCGGTAGACGTGAATCAATGAATGAATTTGTGCGCTATCTCCATGCCTATCCTGCTTCTAAGATTGCGGGTTACCTTGAGATCGAACCGGCGGCTCCTCTGTCAGAAGTTCTCGAAAAAGTCAAGGAGTTAGAGGTTCAAGCACGGGCTACTTACGAAAATAAACTCTTTGATGACTTGTTGGCAAAGCAGCAGAAGGGGCTGGTGCTGGATGGCATTCAGGCGATTGTCCCCAAACTCCTGGACAACTGGCTGGAAACCCTTTATATTCAGGAAAATTTTCATATCAAAGGTGTTTTTTGTCGGTATTGTGATTTTTTAGGGCTTACCCCAGAGGCTAAATGCCCAATACATGGTAGTCCCCTGGAGCGAACCAACGATTTGGTCGAACAAATCTTGCATCGAGCGTTAAAGTCAGGTACCAATGTTAATTTTATTGAAGGCGAAATGGACAAATATGGCGGGATTGCAGCCCTTTTACGCTTTGCATTGGGCGGCTGAAAGGACCTTTTCTGTCCGCTTGCAACCATTAAAACTGGTTTATTTAACCCAAAATTTTAAATATTTTGGCTTAAGTCGTTTATTTTCATCAATATTTTACTTGACATTATCCTTACAGTGAATATATATTCTTTCGGATGCAACGCCATAGTGTCAAGATAGGTAATAAAGACACCATTTATCTGAAGGTGTGGGATTATGAAATCAAAAATTTTATTTGTTACGTTATTTCTTGCCTTTTTCGTCATTGATTGCGGACTTTTCGGGACAAAGACAGAGCAGACTGAAAGTGCTCAGCCCGTTACCGCGGCTCAATCTCTTCCGACTTCACCGCAAACGCAACCAAAACAACCATTAAGCGGCACTGCTACCACCGGGACACAACGGGAAATCCCCGCAGCTCCGACCCAAACCACTCCAACCGATCAGAGCTATGTCATTAATGAGCTGACTTTTGAGGTGAAAAAACTGGCAGCTGAGGTCAAACATCTGCAGTCGGAACTGACAGAGCTGCAAGCTAAGAATCAAATGTGGGCTAATCCGCTTTCAATCTACGACAAAGAGATAATTATGAGCAACGGTGGGTCGGTCTACGGCAAAATCATCTATCAGGATGATAAAATCATCAAAGTCGAGACCCTGATTGGCTACTTAGTCATCGATAAGGAACAGGTTGTACGGGTTGTTACCAATGTCCCCGAAAAACCCACTGAACAATTTGTACCTGAAGAAATGGCGGGCGATTTGAAAAAAGCCGGAACAGCCACTTCCGTAGCTCCTCCAACCTACATTTCCAAAGCCGCTGAACCAGCCACGCTAACCGAGCAAACTTCACGGAATGCCAATTGTGTTCTGGTGGGAAACATCAAAGAGCGCAAAGACCGCAGTGGCAACACCATTTTTTCCGGTGAAGTGAAAAATATTGGCAATCGGCGGGCCGATTTTGTCAAAGTAAATTTCATCTTTCGCAAGAATTGGAGTGGCGATACCGAAACTCGAACTGCTTTTGTCGAAGGCTCATACTACACTTTTGAAGGCACCGGCATCACGACTAACAACACCCTTTTACCCGGTGCCAGCGGCACTTTTGAATTAATTATTCCCAAGAACTTTGGTACATTCATCGGTTATTCCTATAATATTGATTGGGAGCAATATAAGTGATGAGGAACTGCAGAATTGTGGATTGTGTTCTGATTGCTGGGTTAATGTCACTGGCATTTGCCCAGGAACAATCTCCTCAAGCGGTCGAGCAGAAAGACCTCGAGATCTACAATTTGAAAGCTGAACTCGACTATGTTAAACAAGAATTAAAAAAGCTCCAGGAATATAACACCATTCTGCGCGATTCGCTCCAGAGTAAGATTGATACCCTGCATACTAAGCCAGTACGCAGCGAGGATGCCAATCTGCGGATTTATCACAAAACCATCGAAGACGACCACAGGCTGGCGGAAGATATCATTACCGATATTCGCGCCACCACACCTAAAGAGACGCCAAGCGTGCCATCCGCGGCTAACTTTATGGACGACTCTACTTTTACCAAGAAATATAATGAAGCCCTGAATCAATATTTCGAACGCAATTACAGCGCGGCTGCCACCAGTTTCGAGAAGCTACTCAAAGCCCGTCTTGACCATCCTCTTTCCGACAACTGCCAGTACTGGTTGGGGGAATGCTACTACTCGCGGGAAAAATTTCAGGAAGCTATCCCGATTTTCCAGAAAGTCAAACAATTAGGTGACGGGAATAAAGCCGATGCCGCCCAGTTTAAAATTGGCTTGAGTTACTTAAAATTAGGCAGACGCAGCGAGGCTTTGAAAGCGTTCAAGGACCTCGAAGCCAATTTTCCGAATAGCGAATTAGTCTCCAAGGCACGGCAATATTATCAGTATCAGGAAAAATTTTAAACCAATTGAAGTGTATCGTTTAATTAGCATGCTGACCATTCCTTTAATGCTTAGTGCTACCCCACCAGATTCCTCAACCCAAAAGCCTACTTTTTTGTATGACTTAGGGATAACCATAGAGCCAGCGAGGGAGTCTACCCCCCTTCAAGGTACAGGCGTTGCTTATCCAAATTTGGTTCCTATCCAGAATCAAATAGACTCCCTCTCCTTGGCTTTCTCGCTCTATCGCCAGCAAATGCAGCAACTCATTACTACTTTGCTACGCAGTAATGATTCTCTGCAGACCGAAATCCAGGTTTTGAAAAACCATGTTTTTACCTCACCTTATGCTTCGCTCGCTACTCCGCCTATTTTGTATAAACGCACCGAGGGCGAGTTCTATTTCCAGAAAGGTAAAAACGCCTATTACGCTAAAAATTATCAAATTGCTATCGAATATTTCCAGAAAGCGACAGCGAGTGATTTACCGCGGGCTACCATTGGCGATGCATATTATTGGATTGGTGATTGTTATTTGCAGTTGCATGATGATTATTTAGCGATTGAGTATTTCAAGAAGGTTGTCGAGTATCCCCTTTCAGAGAAAGTCGCGGATGCCCTGTACCTGACTGGGATAACCTATCGCAAATTAGGTGAAGACCATCTGGCAGCAACCTTTTTCGACCGGATAACGAAACGTTTTCCGGGGACAAAATTCGCAAAATTAGCCCAATTGGAGTTGAAACGTATTAAAATGCCTAACGAAAATTAAACGGAGTTTGGCGAATGACCAGACGAACGTCAATCATAATTTGTTCACTACTGCTGACTGAACTGGCGTGGAGCCAAGCAGTAACCCGACTTTCTTTTTCCAAACCCAGCTATATGATGCGCATTCCGGTAAGCAGTATTTATCGCACTCCTTATGTCTTTCGGACCGGTTTTGGTACCGATATTTATGGCTTTGCTGATACATTAATCGCCAAGGGGGTCTTTTTCGAATCTGACCTGACCAATACTTTTAAGATCGGTTTTACTTCGGTTCAAGGAGTAAGCGATAATCGGCCGATTGAATTTGGGTTGCATTTTCAGAAGCGCCTGTTCGTCTATGGCGATATCAGCTTTAGTATGGGGGTGCACGATTTAGTCATCCGGCAAGGTGAGAAAAAACTGGATATTGACCCCAAAACGCTTTCTATTTTTGGGGTAATCAGCAATGAAAAGCAATTCGAAAACAGCAATCTCTATACCTATATGGGATTTGGAACAGGTGGTCTGGCAACCGCTTTTGGAGATGATTCCAGTACGACTGCGGGTGTATTTGCCGGAATTTTAGTGCACACCAATCTCATGAAAGATAAGGGGGGGGTGGATTTTATTGGCGAGTTTGACGGCGGTGGATTGAATTTTGCCACGCGCATTCCTTTGACCCAGGATTATAATCTCAGCCTTGGTGTCAGTAACATCACCTTTCTGTATAATTTCGGCGCCAAGAATTTCAGCGCTACCCCAGCAAAGGAACGACCCAGCTTGAGTATAGGGGTTGATTTTCGCATTCCACGACTCAAACCGGAAAGCACTAAACGCCGTGTGCTGGAAGGCATGGTGGATGAGCGCTCGAAAATGGTGATGGATTTAGAGGAACAGTTTGCCGCAAAATTAGATTCTACTCTTAAAGCGGCTGATTTTGAAATTGCCAAGCTACGTGATTCCTTACGAGTATATGAACTCGAAATACGCTATTTAAACAGCCAAATCGCCCTGCTGCGTCAGAAAAATGCTGTACTGGAAGATTCCGTACGCTCTATCAAACTCGCCAAGTATGCCTTAGAGCAAAATATTAATCTTGCTTTGAAACATTTATCTAACTCTTTGCGCTATTTTTATAATGGTGAGTATCGTGAAGCCCTTAAAGAGGTTGAAGACGCTATTGCTCTCAATCCCAATTTAGCCTTAGCCTATGCGCGCCGCGGTTCAATTTATTACAAACTTGGCGACATTGACCGGGCTACTATTAATTGGAATCTGGCTTTGAAAATTGACCCGGAATACGATGATGTTCGTAATATTCTGCGCGCCATGGCTGAAAATCGCTTGCGTGCTGTAGGACAAAGTAAGGAGTAGTGATAGAGTTATGGATATAGCCACTCTGTTTGGAATCGTCGCTGGTGCGGCTTTGATTATTATGGGCATTTCTGGTTTAACCAAAGATTTTAAGATGTTCTGGGATATCTCCTCGATTTTCATTGTTGTCGGCGGTTCCTTTGCTTCTACTATGATTAGTTTTTCACTCAAAGAGGTCGTCGGTCTCGTTGGCTCAATCATTGCCGTTTTTAAGAAAGAGCGCGTCAAGATGGTTGATGAGGTTGAGGCTATTGTTGCCCTGGCACCCATAGCCCGCAAGAGTATGCAAGATCTCGAAAAAGCCCTTGATACAATTAAGAATCCCTTTCTACGTGATGGATTGCAAATGGTCATTGATGGCTATAATCCCGATGAAATCCGCGATATTTTAACTACTCGCATTGAAAACCGGACCTTGCGAGAACGTGCCGAAGCCAATGTCTTACGGACAATGGGTAAATATTCGCCCGCCTTTGGTATGATCGGAACGCTGATTGGTCTGGTTGTCATGCTTTATGGCATGGCGACTATTAGCACGCAGGGGAAAGACCCGATGGAAGTCTTAGGCAAAGGAATGGGCGCTGCCATCATTACGACCTTTTACGGTAGTATTATGGCTAACCTGGTTTTTAATCCCATGGCGGTCAAATTTGAAGCCAGAATCGAGCGCCGTAACATTCTGCAAGCGATGTTAATAGAGGGAATCTTGCTGATTCAAGCTCGCAAGCACCCTCTTATCGTCCGCGAAAAATTAAACTCTTTCCTGCGTCCTCGTGATTGGCGCAGACCGGAGGAAAAGAAATAAAAAATGCCAGAAGCAACCAAACAGTCTAAAATTCAGAAATTATTGGAAACGAGTGGTGAGGAAGAGCCCTGGTTGGTTACCTATTCTGATATGATGACTCTTCTGATGACCTTTTTCGTGTTGATGTTTTCAATGTCTACTATTGACCCGGTCAAATTGGAGTCATTTGGTGATTCAATAAATAAAGCTCTTGGCGGCACTCAGAAGAAAAAAACTGAACAGTACTCCATGAAGCAAATTTATCAGCAGGTCAGCGCTGTCATCGAACAGGAAAAACTCAAAGGGGTTATCGAAGTCGAAACCAGTCCGCGTGGTGTTTCGATTAAGATTCCCAGCTCAATATCATTTGCCTCCGGTAGTGCTAATCTGGATCCGCGCATTTACCCGATTCTCGACAAATTTATACCCATGATGTTGCAATCTAAATTTCCCATCGCGGTCGAAGGTCATACCGATAATGTGCCAATTAAATCCCCTATCTATCCCTCCAATTGGGAACTCTCGTCAGCCCGCGCCGCCGAAGTCGTGCGCTATTACATCGACCGCGGAGTGCCTTCGACTCGTTTCCGCGCCATCGGCTATGCTGATACGAGACCGCGCGCAGCAGGTCGAACCATAGAAGAATCAAATATTGATGAAAATCAAAAAGCCCAGAATCGCCGGGTCGAAATTTTCTTTTTAACTTTAGGATAAAAATGAGGAACTTGCTATGTATCGCAGCAAAATCAATTTAATTAAAATAATTCTCATTGGGAGCATGATTGGGCTACTAAGCGCCTTTTTAATTGCTCAAGAAAACCAGCTGTCCTATCTCTCCCAAAAATTGATGCTGGAAAATAGCGTTCGAGAACGCATCAATAATGCTCTCGAAAAATTGTTGGATGATTCGAAATTTATCGTAGATGTCAAAGCCGAAATTGAACTGACTCCCGTTGAACAGACCCAGACTGTTATCAAAACTCCGCAGCCAACTACTACCGCAGCCGGCGCCAAACCTTCTCCAACAGCGAAATCTCCGCAAGCCACTCCAACAACCACACCTACCGAAAAGAAGAAAAGCACCGCAACCGATATTAACTTGCCCTTGCCAGGGTTCGAGTTTACTCCACCGCCGGCAACCCCTTCTAAGGAACAAGCTCCAGCCCAGAAACAATTGACTGAACCTCAAGGGACTGCCGAACCCGAGACCACTCAACCGGCTCCAGCCGCTGAGGAGACTCCTCAATATACTACCTCAGTCCAGAAGTATTCTATTCCCACCCCTGTCGTCAAACGGCTCGATATAAACATTATCCTGGAAGATGGCGTAACGCCCGAGATGATTGAAAACGTCCGCCAGGTTGCAGCGGTGGCGGCTCATTTTGATCGAGCCCGCGGCGACGCTATCAGTATCATGACGGCTTCCTTCAAAAAGAAAAAAGAACAGGATGCCGCCGAAGCTGTCATCCTTAAGTCAATCGCCGAAAAAATTGATGACTTAGAACGCAAGCAGACCGAAGCTGAAAGAGCTGCCCGCATCGAGCAACAGAAACGCATCGAACGACAGGCAATTGTGCGCGATTCACTTCGTGTGGAAGAGCTGAAAAAGCAAATTGCAGAATTACAGGCACAAGTTCAAACCCCACAACTCAATGAAGAACAGCGCCGCCAAGCCCAGGAGCAGCAAACCCTGCGCGAACAGGAAATCAACGCCTTGCGCGAACAACTGCGAGAAAGCAATCGTCGCCTCCAGGAACTCGAACTTAGCAATATCGAAACCACCCCACCGGGTATGTTTGGTGTTCGCAACTGGGGAATGTGGCTGGCAATCGGTATTGCTGCACTGCTTTTCTTGATATTGTTGATTGTGCTATTAGTCAATCGCCGCAAGCAAATTGAGCGGCAGGAAATGGAATGGGGTTACGGTTCCAAAATTCCGCTAGGACCACGACCTCCAGTGCGACCTTCTGCGGAACCAGCAGCACCCAAACCAACTCCTGCGCCGCAACCGACACCACCACCTTCACCGGTGACACCTACGCCAACTCCTGTCCCACCGGCTCCCGAAGTTCCCAAACCCAGTACTCCACCGGTTGACCTCGAAGCCCAGCGCGAAGAACTAAAAAGCATGAAACAATCAGTTATCTCGATGGCAGTGGGACAACCAGATACCGCCACGCGCATCATTGACGCCTGGTTGAGCGAAGAAACCAAAACCGCTGAAACCGAGAGCGAGATATAAGGAGGATATCTGGCATGAATGATATAAAAAATTTGAGTGGTTTGGACAAAGCCGCTATCTTGTTTAAAGCCCTGGGACCTGACCTGGCAGTGCAACTTTTCAAGGGCATCAATCGCAACCAGCTACAGAAAATTCGAGAACATCTCGCCAAAATCACCAATATCCCCTTCGAAGTCAAGAAAGCCGTATTGGAAGAATTTTATTTTGCATTCGTGTCGGAAAAATTCACACCCGCCCAGGAAGAAACCAAAAAACCATTTGAGTTTCTGTCTAACCTTTCCGATGAACAGGTTACTTATCTGATAAGTTCAGAAACGCCGGTCATCATGGCATTAGCCATTGCCCAATTACCAGTGGAGCGGCAGGTGAATGTTTTACAGCTCCTTGACCCGACTCTCCAGCCAAAAATTCTGGCAGAGATGGGACGACTCAAAGAAATCCCGCTCGAAGGAGCAGTCAATATTGCTCATAAATTAAAAGAAAAATCGGCTTTTATCCCGCGCGCCTCGGAATTAAAACGCGGTGGCGGCGAGGATTTAGCCGGAATCCTGAGCAAAATGCGTCCACGCGATGAAAAACGCTTTATGGAACATCTGGCAAAAGAAGCCCCGGAATTGGTCGAGCAAATCAAACGCTACTATTTTTCTTTTGAAGATCTACCGAAACTACCTCAAAATATTCTTGCCGAAGTTCTTAAATCAGTAGAAGCTTCGGAAGTCGCTTACGCGCTCAAGGGTCAGAGCGAAGAGGTTAAGCAACTCTTTATCAATTGCCTGCCGCAGCGTACCCAAATCATCCTCGAAGACGAAATGAAACTACTGGAAGGGCCGCAGCCCCGTCGGAAAGTCGAAGCCGCTCAGAAGAAGATTGTCGAAAAACTGCGGGAACTGGAAAAAGAGGGGCGCTTTAACCTCGCAGATTTCATGGACGCCGATTTCGTAGAATAAAAGCACACTCGCCGCATAAATTTTTTCAACAAGAACCAAAAATGTTGCAAATGAGTCGTGCGTCTTTTCTTGTTTGTTTTCCTGTCAACTGAACTTAATTTAAGACGTGCGAATTTTACGAGCGATTCCCATTCTCAGCCTAATATTTCTCAGCGTCAATGCCTGGGGGAAAAATGCCTTTCAAGTGCAAGAGGAACGCGTCCAGCAAGCCTTGCAGGCAATGTACAATCGAAAATATGACCACGCTAAATCGCTTTTTGAGCTTATCTGTCAGAGTGAACCCTTTCACCCTATGGGTCCCATGGGCAGTTTGGCAACGCAATGGTATATTGACGAGTCCAATCGCGGCTATCAAAGGCGTAATGAAGCTTTTTTACCGGCAATTGATAAAGCCTTAGGAATCTATGCCGAACAGATGCGTCGCCATCCGCAGAATCCCGAGTTAGTCTTTTTTTATGGCACAACCATGGGACTCAAAGCACGTCTCCTGTTAGGTGAGAAAAATTATTTCGGGGTGCTAATCAGCGGTTATCAAGCCATCAGGGCTATCAAAGATGCTGAACGACGCTGTCCCGATTTGCCCGATTTTCGCCTGCCGTCCGCCCTCTTTAGCTATTATGTCGGGATTTCAGCACCCTATATGAAAATTGCCAGCTGGATTTTGAATGTCACTGCCTCCAGGGACAGCGGTTTGCAGCTTATCGAAGAAGCAGCCCTGCGTGGGAATTATAGTCGCTACGAAGCCCGTGCGCTTCTCGCTTATATTTATTACTACTTCGAAGGAGACTGGGGGAAATCACTCCATTACAGTATTTTGCTTGCCTCTGATTTCCCCGATAATCCTTATTATGCTTTTCTATCGGCTGCGGGATTACTACAATTAATGCGCGAATCCGAAGCGAATTTTTATATTCAAAATATTCGAAAAGCGCTGCCGACTCTGAAAAAAGCAAGCCGCGAGGAATATGAAGCCCGGCTGCTACTGCTAGAAAGCCAGCAGGCATTTCAGCGTCGCGAACTGGCAACGGCTGAGAAATTGCTCAAGACTTTTATTGATAACTATCATTTCGAACTGGATTTTGACCTGGGCAATGCCTGGTTATATCTGGGGAATCTCTATGATTTGCAGAAACGCCGGCAGGAAGCACGAGCATGCTACCGACAGGTCATCGCGCTGAATAATCGCTCAGTGGCAGTCCGCTTAGCAGAGAAATACCTGGAACAGCCGTTTCAATAAAAAGCAGCGCTGCTGTGGGACATGGTTGTTATCTTTGCTATGATTTTTTTTAATTGTCTCATTTCTAACAAGATATTAACTTGCCGACGATGAAAGCCTTTTCGCGCAAGATTACGCGTACAGTTAATGTCGGTAATGTCCCCATCGGGGGCGGTTTCCCGATTACCGTGCAGTCCATGACCAGCGTGAAAACGCACGATTTAGATGCTGTTTTGCCTCAGATAGAGCAATTAGAAGTCGCTGGATGCCAGCTCATTCGTGTTACTGTGCCAGACGAGGAAGCGGTGCACGCTCTAACAATCATCAAGAAAAAAATGCATGTTCCCCTGATAGCCGATATTCATTTCAATTACCGTTTAGCCCTGGCTGCCATTGATGCCGGTGCTGATAAGATTCGCCTCAATCCTGGAAATATCGGGGGCAAAGAGCGCGTTAAAGCTGTGTTGCAAAAAGCCAAAGCCGCTCACGTTCCCATTCGCATCGGCGTAAATGCAGGTTCCTTAGAAAAAGACTTGCTGGCAAAGTACGGTGCGCCCACTGCCGAAGCCATGGTTGCGAGTGCCGCCCGCCATATCGAGATTTGTCGCGAGAATGATTTTGAAGATATTATTGTCGCCTTGAAAGCCAGTAATGTCCAGCTGATGATAGCTGCTAATCGTTTGTTTTCGGAACAATTCGATTATCCCTTGCATCTGGGAGTAACTGAGTCGGGACCGCTGTGGCAGGGAACGATTAAATCTTGCCTGGGAATAGGAACGCTTTTGGCGGAAGGTATAGGCGACACCCTGCGCGTCTCTCTGACGGCTAATCCCGTTGAGGAAGTGCGCGTGGGGCTGGAAATACTGAAAGCCCTCGATATTAATCGTGGTGGGGTGCGCCTCGTTTCCTGTCCAACCTGTGGTCGTACTTCCGTAGATTTAATCACGATTGTCGGCCAGGTGGAAGAGTTTCTCAAAGGGGTAAAAAAGGACCTGACTGTGGCGGTGATGGGGTGCGAGGTCAACGGACCTGGTGAAGCCCGCGAAGCTGATATCGGGCTCGCTTTTGGCAAAACTGGGGTATTACTTTTTCGACGTGGGACAATAGTTTCTCGTCTGCGTCTGGAAGAGGCTCTCGATCGTTTAAAAACTGAAATAATCAATTGGCAAGACCTATCACAAGAGGAGGAGCAGCCATGAAAAGGATAATCGCCCTGATTTTACTGGTAGGCGCCAGTCTTCAGGCTCAGGAGCAAGCGCTGACATCTGCCGCTTATACTTCCTATGGACAGATGATTTACTGGAAATCACTGACTACCGCTGAGAAAAAGGTGTTTCTGCATGCCTTTTTATATCGGACTTATGAAATTGGCATGCAACTCAATGATAGCAAGCAACTGAAAAAGGTTGCCAGGCAATTCCAGAGTGAAATTGTCGAACCCGTGCTGACGATTTTCGCCAATTCGACTGAAAATCAGAAAGATGATTTGATATTCTGGATAGACAAATTTTATCGCAATGACCTGAATAAAGAGAAGCCTTTTTATGCAGCCTTGGTTTATGCCTGGGAGAAGCTCCAAACCGGTCAAAAATCACTCTATGATACTGTCAAGGAACAATTAGAATAAGGATACTTTCCGGCAAACGTATGTCACCGGCAAAAGCTATCTCCTGGCGTCAGCGCTGCGAATATTACTTTACCGTCTGGTTAACTCGCCTATTGCGGCATTTTTCACTCTATCGGCGTCATAGATTAGCCGATTTATTAGGTTTAGTCTGGTATTATTTACTTCCTTTTCGGCATAAAGTAGTTCGGCGTAACCTAACCAATGCTTTTCCAGAAATGACTGAGCGCTGGCGACGAAGAATAATGCGGCGCTGCTATCAACATGTGTGCGGAATTTATTTCGACCTTTTGCCATTTTATTATCTTAGCAATGCCCAGTTTGCAAAATTGGTGCGGGTAGCAGGAATCGAGTTTATTAAGTCTGCACTTGCCGAAAATCGCGGTGCACTGGTAGTGCTTTATCACTTTGGCAATTGGGAGATTTGTGCCGACTGGCTTGCCCGTCAGGGGCGTCGCATTGCGGCGGTTGCCAAGCGCCAAAAGAATGTGCTGGTTGACCGCTTGATTTTTCAGGCTCGGACGCATAACGGAGTGGAGATTTTTAATAAGAATCGCCGCAATGCCTGGCAGCTGAAGCGATTTCTTCAGCAAGGTGGTATGCTTTATCTGTTAGCTGATCAGGATGCGCGGCGCAGTGGTGTTTTCGTAAATTTTTTCGGACAGCCAGCTTCGACTCACCGTGGTCCGGCTTTATTTGCCTTGCAAGGCAATGTGCCTATTATAACCGGCTGCTGCCTCTGGACTGGAAGGGATTATCTGATTGAGTGGGAAAATTTTCCTTTTCAGCCGCAGTATAAATCCCGAGAACAAGCTGTTTTAGAAATAACTCAGCGCCTGGCATCTCACTATGAAACCCTGATTCGCCGCCACCCAGAGCAATATTACTGGCTTCATCGGCGCTGGAAAACCAGACCCCCCCAGGAGGTGCATCATGCCGTTAGCTGAGGTGATAGATCTACATCAGCCGGTACCGACTCTCTCAGAAAAGGTGGCGCAACTATTACAAAATGGGGCTATCATCGCTTACCCGACGGATACGATATACGGTTTGGGTTGCGATGCACTCAATGCTGAGGCAGTACGTCGCCTTTTAGCATTGAAAGGAAGACCGAGCGGTAAACCAATTAGCGTCCTCTATGCTTCTGTCGAACATTTATTGAGCAATTTTCCCAATCTGAACTCATTTCAAATAGCGGTTGTCAAGAGGTTATTGCCGGGCAAAATTACCATCATATTGCCGCTTGCACTGCCTGAGCAGTTCCCAGCTGAAATTGTTGCGACTGGTAGCGTCGGAGTACGCGTCATTGATTTGCCGCCGCTTTTGCCGATTCTCAGGAATTACCCTCATCCAATTACGACTACCAGTGTCAATCCTGCTGGACAGCCTCCTGCCAATACAGTTTCTGAAATTTTAAGCTACTTTGGTGACCAAATTTCTCTAATTTTAGACTATGGAAAATCACATGCGAGGCAACCATCTACCGTTATTCGACTCATGGAGCGGGAGTTTGCGGTGGAGCGCGAAGGTGCGGTGCCTATCAATCTTATTAAGGAGCGATTAGCCCAGTTATGAATATTTATTTGCGCATGCTCAAATTGATAAAGCCCTACTGGCTGATTTTGGTGTTGAGCATCTGCTCCTCTCTATTATTTGTGGCATTCAATAGCACTTCCATCTGGCTAACTGCCTCGTTCGTTGAAGTGATTTTTCCCAAGAAGAATGTCGGGAATACTCAAAGTCTATTGCCAAAAGTGCCCCAACCAACCAAAAAGAATCTCAATGCCAATATTAAGCAGCTGACCAGGCGGCTGATTATACGCGAGAGCCCGACTGAGAGTCTCAAAGCGCTCTGTATAGTGATTTTTCTTTCGTTTTTGCTAAAAAATATTTTCATGTATTTGAAAAATGTGACTATCAGCTTCGTACAGCTCCGCATGGTAAATGATGTACGTGATATGCTTTATGCACACTTGCATGATTTATCGCTGTCTTATTTTAATCGCAAGCGTGCTGGAGAAATTTCTTCGATTGTCATGAATGATGTGGGGGCTATGCGCAATTCTTTCACGGTTAGCTTCGATAAGCTATTAGTCGAGCCGATTAACATTTTGACTTTCATGGTGCTGCTTTTCATTATTTCCTGGCAGCTCTCATTACTGGCAATCGTGATTTTGCCAATCAGTGTCTATATAATTGCTTCTATTGGGCGCAGTATCCGCCGTAAATCTCTACGTACTTCGCGTCAGATTGCCAGCATTATGGCGATTCTGGACGAGACTCTGCAGGGGATGCGGGTGGTAAAAGCCTTCACGATGGAAAAGTTCGAAATCAAGCGCTTTTTTGAGGCGACACGCAAGCATTTTCAACTGCTTTACCGCCGCAAACGTTTGCGGGAAATTTCATCGCCACTGAACGAGACCTTTGGCGTGCTGATTGGGGTAATTTTACTCTGGTTCGGCGGAACGCGGGTTTTGACAGGTACCGGCTTGGATGCCGAGGATTTTATCCGGTTCATCATCATGCTTTTTGCCATCATGAATCCCATCAAGAGTTTGAATAATGTCAATCTGGAATTGCAGGAAGGATTGGCATCAGCTGAGCGAGTATTTTCGATTATTGACGAGAAACCGGATATTGTAGAGAAGCCGAACGCTATTGAAATTCGGGAATTTCGCGATAAAATTGTTTACGACCGTGTCTCGTTTTATTATGATAAATCCCGCGAGGCGGTGCTCCATGAAGTCAGTTTTGAAATCAAGAAAGGTGAAGTTGTGGCGATTGTCGGGCAAAGTGGTGCTGGTAAATCCACCTTAGTTGATTTGCTGCCACGCTTTTATGACCCGACGAGTGGAAGCATTAGCATTGATGGATATGACCTGCGCGATTTGACTTTTCATTCTTTACGCTCACTGATGGGTATTGTCACCCAGCAGACCATTTTGTTCAATGATACCGTCTATAACAATATTGCTTATGGTGTCAGTCACTATACTCCTGAGCAGGTAGAAGCCGCGGCTGAAGCCGCCAATGCCTTAGAATTTATTAGTCAGTTCCCGGAAGGTTTCAATACTCTCATCGGCGATCGCGGTTTACGTATTTCGGGTGGTCAGCGTCAGCGACTGGCAATCGCGCGCGCCATTTTGAAAAATCCCCCCATCCTGATTTTAGATGAAGCTACCTCCTCGCTTGATTCGGAATCCGAACAAAAGGTTCAGGCTGCTATCGAGAATCTGATGAAAGACCGCACGGTGTTGGTCATTGCCCACCGCCTGTCAACTATCCAGAATGCTGATAAAATCATTGTGCTGGAAAAAGGTCGAGTTGTCGAGCGGGGAACTCATCAGGAATTGCTAAGCCTGCCCAACAGTCGCTATCGCTATTTTTATGAGACGCAATTCGGTGCCATGAATGGCAAACTTGCCGAAGAATAAGGCTTCTGCTATGTCCCAAAAGTCAGCTAATCTCAGAGTACTGCCTTCCGTGCAGCAAGTTTTTAATGCCGTCGCATCCGACCTGGACATTAAAGAATCATTCCTGGTAAGCTTAATTCGGGAGGAACTAACAGCATGTCGGCAGGCGTTACAGTCCGGTGAACTGGTCTGGGAAGATAAAATTACCGCCAGAGACGCGGTTTGTGCACGCGTCCGTGCCCGGGTGCAGCGCTGGCAGGATTCAACTATTATCAAAGTCGTTAATGCGACCGGCGTCGTACTCCACACCGGTCTGGGCAGGGCACCATTTGGGCGGGAAATAATGCAGCAGGTTGCCGACTTACTCGATGGTTATATCAATCTGGAGTACGATTTAGAATCAGGCGAGCGCGGTGAGCGGCTCGATCTGGATGCGCCCCTATTATGTCTTTTGAGTGGAGCTCCGGCTGCAGCAATTGTAAACAACAACGCCGCGGCAGTGCTGTTGACCTTGAATACCTTAGCGGAAGGAAAAGCTGTCATTGTTTCGCGTGGAGAATTGATTGAAATCGGGGGAAGCTTTCGTCTGCCGGAAGTAATTGCCAAAAGTGGCGCGCGCCTGATCGAAGTCGGAACCACCAATCGAACGCACCTAAAAGATTATCAGGAAGCAATAACTGCTGACACAGCCGCGATTTTAGTCGCTCATCCCTCCAATTATCGAATTACCGGTTTTACCACCAAGCCGCAATCCAGCGAGCTCATCCATCTGGCGCATCAGCATAAAATTCCCATCATCATGGATCTGGGGAGTGGCGTGCTATTTGACCCTCAGACGGTTGGACTGCCGGCGGAACCAGTAGTCAGTCAGGCAGTGGCAGCCGGTTTTGATATTATTACCTTCAGCGGAGATAAATTGCTGGGCGGACCACAAGCTGGCATCATCATTGGCAAGGAAAATTTGATTAAGCGCATCCGAAAAAATCCGCTCATGCGTGCTCTGCGCTGCGATAAATTAACGCTAACCCTTCTCAATTTTACCTTGCGTCGCTATATCGCCAAAAGAGAGGTGCCTCCTTTAACCACTTATCAATTTTTACTGGCAAAACCGGAAGAGCTTGCCGAACGGGCGACTCGTATTATGCAGAGCTTGCCGCCTCAAGTCGTCGAGGGATTAAATATCACCATACAAGCGACCTATACCGAAGTGGGTAGTGGCTCGATGCCGACCGAAAAAATCCCCAGCGTGGCGTTGGTCCTGGCACCGCCGGTTCCTGAAACAACAATTGCCTGGTGGTTGCGGATTAATATACCACCCATAATTGGCTATCGGCGCAAAGGCAAATATTATCTCGACCTGAAAGCCGTTGCCCCTGAAGAAGACGAATTCATCCGCATCGCTCTCGAACGGCTTTACCAAAAATTGTCAGATAAGCCATGAACGACCAACCGATTTTAATTGTTACCGCCGGTCATATTGACCATGGTAAATCAGCCTTAGTCAAAGCTCTGACGGGTACAGATCCCGATCGCCTGGAAGAAGAAAAGCGGCGGGGAATGACAATTGACCTCGGTTTTGCTTTTCTCACCGATAACATCGCCTTTATTGATGTCCCAGGACACGAACGTTTTATTAAAAACATGGTTTCGGGCATTGCGCCGGTGGCAGCAGCGCTTTTGGTCATCGCGGCAGATGATGGCGTTATGCCGCAAACGCGTGAACATCTTGCCATTTTACATCTCCTCGGTTTGCAATCAGGCTTGATTGTCATCAATAAAGTCGATTTAGTCGAGGAAGAGTGGCTGCAACTGGTAATAGCTGATGTCCGGCAATTGGTGCAGGGCACTTTTTTAGAGAATGCACCACTTTTTAAGACCTCGACGGTCACGGGCGAGGGCATTGAAGAATTGAAAACTTACCTCACCACCCCGTCAATGCGTCAGACTTATTCTCAGACGAGCAGCATTTTTCGGCTACCGATTGACCGCATTTTTTCCGTAAAAGGCTATGGTACCGTGGTAACCGGCTCGGTCATTTCCGGGAGAGCGCGTATCGGTGAGGAAATCGAAATTGTCCCTGCAGGTAAAAAATGTCATATTCGGCGTCTCGAATCGCATAACCAGGTCTGTGAGAGCGTAACTGTTGGGCAGCGAGCAGCCATAAACCTGGTTGGCGTTGAGCGACAAGAGCTTAAGCGCGGTGATTTTTTAGCGACACCTTGCGCCTTTATTCCGACGACTCTGTTGACGGCGCAATTATCGTTGCTGGAAGAAAGTCCTGAGTTAGAATACAATGATCTTGTGCGGGTTCACCTCGGCACGGGTGAATTTATGGCGCGCGTGCGTCTCATCGGGAAAAATTCCCTTCGTCGCGGTGAAAGCGGCATTGCTCAATTAATTTTTTCGGAAAAGGTCGCCGCAGCTTTCCGCGAGCGCTTCATCGTTCGTTCTTTCTCGCCACAGTATACGATTGGCGGTGGATCGGTTCTGGAGGTCAATCCGAAACCACTCCGTAAAAAAGACCAGGTTTATGCAGAAGAACTGCAATCATTAGTGTCCGAACCCCTCAGCAGCTGGCTTGTTTTTTATCTCAAACACAAATCCGAAATGCTCTGCGCCGCGCAGGAACTGGCGGTGAACTTTACCTGCGACCGAACCGAATTAGAGGCAAATCTCGCGCAACTTATAAAGTCACAAAAGGTAAGTCGCATAAATGAAAGTTACATTCTAACGGAGCAGTTGCAGGCAACTCGAGCGAAAATACTTGCAACGATTACTCAGTTTCATCGCGAGAAGCCTCTTACCCCAGCTATTGAAAAAGCCAGTCTACTCGCAATGCTTAAAATTGATACGCGGCTTGGTTCTTTTCTGCTCGATGATTTAGTAGAAACTAGGCAGCTCAAGACCGTAGATGAAGGATATGCTCTTCCGAATTTTGAGCCGGTCTTGAATGACCGCCAGCAGGAATTGCTGAATGTTATCGAGATGACAGTAGCCCAGGCGGGACTAATGCCACCCACCATCGAAGAACTCGCCGCGCAGTATCAGCTCTGTCAAGCCGAGCTACGGGCTTTGTTGAACCTGTTGGTTCTTAATGGAAAAATTACGATTATCGATAAAATTTTTCCCTTTCATCAGCAGGCATTGAGCGCAGCGCGCAATATTATTGTGGAATTTCTAAAGAAAAACGGAGGCGGAACGGTGAGCGCCCTCAAAAGCTGCCTGAATATTTCTCGTAAGTGGACACTGCCAGTCTTGAATTACTTCGACCAGCAAGGATTAACTATCCGCGATGGCGAGCTCCGTCGTTTAAGAGAAGATGCGCATGTCTGAAGCAAGTGATTATAAAAAGGTGATATTAAAACCGGGCAGGGAAAAGTCACTGCACCATGCCCATCCCTGGATATTTTCAGGAGCGATAGCCCACCTGGAGAGAGATATTCAGAATGGTGAAACTGTAACTATTTGCGACCATAGCGGGCATTGCTGGGGCTCAGGTGCTCTTTCAACACATTCGCAAATTGCAGTCAGGGTCTGGAGTCTCAACCCGGAAGAACCCATCAATCAGGACTTTTTCCGTCGCCGGCTGCAGAACGCCATTGCCCGACGAGAAATCTTACAGTCATCCATAAAATCCAATGCTATACGACTGGTAAATGCCGAGTCGGATGGCATCCCCGGTCTAATCGTAGATCGCTATGCTGATTATCTGGTCTGTCAATTTCTGTCAGCCGGTGTGGAATACTGGCGGAGGGAAATTGTGCAGATTTTGGCAGATTTGCTGCCAGTCGTGGGGATTTATGAGCGCTCTGATGTTGAGGTGCGGCGAAAAGAGGATTTGCCTATGCGGACTGGTGTTCTACAAGGAGATGAGCCGCCCGATATAGTCGAAATTGCTGAAAACGGCATTATTTTCGGTGTGAATGTCAAGAAGGGACACAAAACTGGCTTTTATCTTGACCAGCGCGAAAATCGGCAAAGATTACTCGAATTCGTCGCAGGGCGGTCAGTGCTTAATTGTTTTGCCTATACCGGTGGTTTTGGGATTTACGCCCTCAAAGGTGGTGCCCAACGGCTCACGAATATTGACAGTTCGGTAGAAGCGCTCGCCCTGTTGGAAAAAAATCTGCAAAGCAATGGTTTGCCTCAGGAATTCAACGAAAATGTTGTTGGCGATGCTTTTCAGATTCTACGGCAATTTTATGCTTCTGGACGCAGCTTTGATTTAATCGTTCTTGACCCACCTAAATTTGCGGAGTCAAAACAGCAAATTCTGCAAGCCAGTCGTGGCTATAAAGATATAAACCTGCTGGCGTTTAAATTACTGCGACCGGGTGGTATTCTTTTTACTTTTTCCTGTTCGGGACAACTTCCACCAGAGTTATTTCAGAAAATTGTAGCCGATGCAGCTCTCGATGCCAAACGCGAGGTGCGCTTTATCGGTCGCCTTACGCAGGCTGCGGATCATGTCGTTGATTTACAGTTTCCGGAAGGATCGTATCTAAAGGGTTTGATTTGTCTGGTCGATTGAATTGCCGACGGTGTTGGTAAATACCACCTTTCAAGATCTCGCTAAAATTAAACCCGCCGTCTGATTTCGGTTACCAGTTGTCTGAGATGAAAAGTCAGTGCGACGCGATGGGATTGCCCGAGAATTTGATAGCTATTGCCGAAGGCAAAACCATAATCGAGGTCAGCCACCGCAGTTTGTAGTCCCAGCCCGACTTGATAGCTGCCGAGGTCGTCACGCCCCGCACGCAGGGCGAGTTGGTCTTTATATATTAACTCCATTCCCAACCGTACCCGACCAACAGTAGAACCGACAACGAGGTCGGCATTTTGTTCTTTGCCTTCGAAATGCCAGTCGAGAGCCATTGCCGGTCGCAGGAGAAGCGTCGTAGTTGGAATTCGCCAGGTCCAGCCAGCGCCCAGACGCAGGGAAGGTAAAATAATCTCGCGGCGCCCGTTGCGCCAGAATAAAAAAGTCGTAGTGAAATCATTTATCGTCAGAGCCATTTTTAACTGTGCTATCGGTTGATAAAGCAGGGCGCAATCGAATCCCAGTCCATAGGCATTATCGACATAAAGGGATTGATAAATATGTTTTGAGGTCAAGCCGAGCGCTAGGTGTGGAGTTATCTGGCGGGCAAAAGCGATGAATAAAGCATTCTGGCTGGTGCCAAATTGACCAATTTTACCCAGATCAAGGCGTTCCCCGCGATCAAGCTTGCCATTGCCTTCCGTACCATCTGGATCGGGACCCGGGTAACCTTCGTCACCCGGACCAAGTCCATCTGTCCCTAAATCGAGTAAAGCCCGGCGAGAATCAGGGATATCGTCTACTCCTATGCGGAAAAAGCTGATTGCCAGGGCATGACTTTGTTGTGCTGGCAGTGCCAATGCCAGGTGGTCGAATTTTAAAATTCCTGCAAACTCCTCGGCGTGCATTACTTGAGCCGACAATAAATCGTTGTTAACGAGAGTAGCAGCGTTCCAGTAGGGTGCTGTTACCGCCTGGGGCGCAGCTAACATCGCACCACCCAGACTCATCTCACGTACTCCCAGCCCAAATTTGAGAAACTCTCCCGCGTACTTATCATAAGCGAGAGTGCTACTCGCAAGCAAAGTAATGAAGAGAATTGGAATAAAACTCGGTGATTTTAGTATGGACGGTCGCATAGTTTGAATTTACTTTTTATAATGGGGTTGAGTTGAAGATGTTCCTTTCGCTATTCATAAACCGAATTGCTTTTTGAGTTCGTCGAGTTTCTGTAAAGCTTCCAGTGGGGTGAGATTATTGATATCTATTTCCGCTAAGGCAGATTGGAGAAGGGACTCGCGTTGGTCGAATAGTCCGAGTTGCTGGATATTTTGATTATCGAGCGGTTGAAAGTGATCAATCTGGGATGGCAGAACGCGATCGGTAGGGGAAAGATTGGCTAAAATTTCTTTAGCGCGGTGGATGACCGGGCGGGGAATGCCAGCCATTTGAGCGACATGGATGCCATAACTTTTATCGCAACCGCCGGGAATTATCTTGCGCAGAAAGACAACCTGATCGCCATATTCGCTTACGGCAACATTGTAGTTCTTTACCCGCGGCAGGAGCTTTTCGAGTTCAGTCAATTCATGATAATGGGTAGCGAAGAGCGTTTTAGCGGCGGCTGGTGAATGGTTATGCAGGTATTCGGTTACTGCCCAGGCGATTGCCATGCCGTCGTAGGTCGATGTTCCGCGCCCGATTTCGTCGAGAAGCACTAAAGAATGCGGGGTAACATTGTTGAGAATATTGGCAGTTTCGTGCATTTCCATCAAAAAAGTTGATTCGCCAGCGGCGAGATTATCGCTGGCACCGACGCGAGTGAAGATTTTATCAACGATGCCGATAGAAGCAGAAGTCGCGGGTACAAAACTACCGATTTGTGCCAAAAGCACAATCAGACCAACCTGCCGAAGGTAGGTAGATTTGCCTGCCATATTGGGACCGGTGATAATCAAGATTTGGGCGTCATCGTTGTTTATCGAGAGGTCGTTAGCGATGAACTTTTCGCCGGGTGGCAAAAGATGTTCGACAACGGGATGGCGTCCGCCTTTGATTTCAATACTATTGCCGGTATGGACTACGGGACGGCAGTAATTTTTGGTTTCGGCTAATTCAGCGAGGCTCGCATAGACATCTAGCTGTGCTAATCCCAGAGCGTTCTGCTGAATGGGAATGATATGCTCTAAAATTTTGTTGCGCAGATCGAGAAAAAGTTCATATTCGAGCTGGTTGATATGTTCTTCAGCGTTCAGTAATTTTTCTTCATATTCTTTCAGTTCGGGCGTGATGAAGCGCTCGTTGTTTACCAGCGTTTGCTTGCGGATGTAGGTTGGCGGAACTTTATCGAGGTGCGCTTTGGTGACTTCAATGTAGTAGCCGAACACTTTATTATAGCCGATTTTTAGGGAAGGAATACCAAGTTTTTGGCGTTCAGTCTCCTGGAGTTGGGCAATCCATTCTTTGCCATGACGCGTAATATGGCGGTATTCGTCTAAGGTTGCCGAGTAGCCGTCTTTGATAAAACCGCCCTCGCGGATGGAAAGCGGCAGGTTATCACTTTGAATTGCGTGTTCGAGGAGGTTGGTTATTTCAGTCAGGGGATTCAGTGTTTCCACCAGAGGTTGAAAAGGTACCGCAGATTCAAGCAATATCCGAATTTTAGGGATAATCTGGAGAGTATTTTTCAAAGAGTTTAACTCGCGTGCTCCCGCCCGGTTAGTGCTGAGCCGTGCAAGCAAGCGTTCCAAATCGGCACAGTGGAGCAGGTTGTCGCGCAATTGACGACGAATTTTAGGATTAGTGAGCAGGAATTCAACGCGATCTAAGCGTTGATTGATGGAATTGATATCCCGCAGGGGACGGACGAGCCATTTGGTCAGGAGGCGGATGCCCATAGGAGTAACGGTATGGTCGATGGTATCCAGCAGGGAGCCACTGCGGCTACTGGTTTGCATGGTCTGAAAAATTTCCAGATTGCGCTGGGTAAAGTCATCAATCAGAACGGCATCGTCATCGCGCTGATACTTTATATTCGAGATGTGTTGCAGATTATTCTGATAATTCTGGCGAAGGTAGGCGAGAATAGGACCAGCCGCGGTGATACCAATGCGTGCTTCCTGGCAACCGAAACCTTTGAGGGAAGTGGTCTGAAAATGTTCGATGAGGGTCTGGTAGGCATGCTCGTAAGTAAAAAGCCAATCGTCCAGCGGTGTTAAGCGCAAGGCAATCTGGCTAAATTGTTTTTTTATTTGCGGTAAAAAAGATTCGGGACAGATGATTTCAGCGGGGTGGAGGCAGTTGATGGTTTCATTGAGCCGTTCAAGGGTGGTTTCGGTCATAAAAAATTCGCCTGTGGAAATGTCTAAGGCCGCTACCCCGGCCGCTTTTTCCTCTACGACAATGGCGACTAAATAGTTGTTTTTCTCCTTTTCGAGGAAGCGCTCAGAAATAGCAGTACCAGGAGTGACAATTTCCACGACTTCGCGCTTCACTACGCCTTTCGCCAGTTTGGGGTCCTCTACCTGTTCGCAGATGGCGACCTTCAGTCCAGCTTTGAGCAGTTTATGAAGATAGGCTTCAAGGGCATGATAGGGAAAACCTGCCAGAGGGACGGCGGCGGCTTTCCCATTAGCGCGTTTGGTTAGAGTGATATTCAGAATACGAGCGGCAACTTTAGCATCTTCGCGAAAAGTTTCGTAGAAGTCACCCATGCGGAAAAGAATGAGAGCATCCGGGTACTTCGCTTTGACAGTGTGATACTGACGCATCACGGGAGTTGTTTCGTCGAATTTTTCGCTCATCGGATTCATATACCTGAAAACCGGTTAAATATACGGAAACTCAATCAATGATGGTACGATTTATTGAGATTGGATAGCAGTGCGGCGCAGATCGAGAAAATAGCGCAAGATGGGCTAAGGCTTTTGGTGATGCCAAAGGGAACTTTTAAGCGATTTCTGCGATATTTTTTGTTGAAAAATGAAAAAATTTGATTTTTTTTGCGACTTTGAGTTGACAAAAATCAAAAATAGTCTTATTTTAGAACAAACGCCCAATTTTGGCGTTAAAGAAGCCGATGACTATGACAAAAGAAGTTAGAAAAAGTGCCAAAGATTCAAATCGTACCCTCAGTCGGTACCTTGAGGAGATTAGTCGTTTCAATCCCCTCACACCCGAGCAAGAAATCGAGTTAGCTCGGCGTATCCGTGCGGGCGACCGTCAAGCCGCAAAAGAATTGACGGAGGCAAATCTGCGCTTTGTGGTTAGCGTAGCAAAGGAATATCAAGGGCAGGGCTTGCCGCTTTCCGATTTGATTGACGAAGGTAATCTGGGCTTGCTGAAGGCTGTCGAGCGTTTCGATGAAACCCGCGGCTTTAAATTCATCTCTTACGCCGTGTGGTGGATTCGCCAGTCAATTTTACAGGCGCTCTCCGAGCAATCCCGCATTATCCGCCTGCCAATGAACCGGGTCGGGACCATTAATAAAATTGCGCGCGAAGCCGAGGTGCTGGAGCAGCAGTTAGAACGAGCACCGATGCAGCACGAAATTGCCCATGAGCTCGAGGTGGATTCCAACGATATCAATGAAACCCTGACACTGGCACGGCGGCATCGTTCGCTGGAAGAACCCCTCGGTGACAGCGATAAAAATGTGCTCATCGATGTGATTAAAGATGAAACCATGCATGACCCGGACCATGAACTGATGTTCGAATCCCTGCGCATTGATGTCCGGTCAACCCTGGCTACTCTCAAGCCGCGCGAGCGGGAAGTCATTGAAATGTACTTTGGAATCAATCGGGAATATGCTCTGACTCTCAACGAAATTGGGGAGCATTTTAAAATTACCCGCGAGCGAGTCCGCCAGATTAAAGAGCGGGCAATTCGACGCTTGAGCCATAAATCGCGCCGCGAGCCTCTTAAGGTTCATTTATAAACCTCTACCCGAAGGAGACAAGGAGGGACGTGCCATGTTGCAGGTGACGGTGAATGAGAATGAACCACTGGAAAAAGCCTTACGACGCTTTAAAAAGAAGTTCGAGAAAGCCGGCGTCTTGAAAGATTTACGCAAGAACGAAGCCTATATCAAGCCAAGTGTCTTGCGTCGCATGCGCTATTCCAAAGCAGCGCGCCGTCAGCAAAGACAAAGTGTAATGGAATAAGGTTCGGGATACGATTAAACACAATTCATCTTTGTCCTATCCCGAGCTTCTACTTTTTAGAAAGCGATTGAAATGTTAATTGAAAGTCTTTCCGGCGTGCGTGGTTTTGACTACGAACTGACCCCGGAAATCGTCAGGGCATACGCCTTTGCTTTGCGTTTGTCAGGCAATTGTCAGAAGGTTGTAATTGGTCGCGATTCTCGCCCCAGCGGCTTAAAATTACAAAAACTAATGATGGATGCACTGCAGAGCTGCGGCGTAGAGGTCATTGATTTAGGAGTCTGTCCAACCCCAACGGTTCAAATGGCGGTGATTCATCAAAAAGCTGATCACGGCATCGTAATCACTGCCAGCCATAATCCGTTGCCCTGGAACGGGCTAAAATTCATCGGAGCCGACGGGCTTTTCCTCGATAAACAGCAGATGGAACAATTACGTTCAATGCGTCTCAAGCTAAGTGGCTGGCGACCGATGGGCGTGAAACTGGGCACTTATCGCGAATACCCATTCGCTAATCGCGATCATATCGAATCTATTCTACAGCTTTCCTATCTGCAGGTTGATAAAATTCAAGAACGGCGATTTAAAATTGTTGTTGATGCCGTCAACGGCGCCGCGTCGCACATCATTCCGGAACTTTTAACAAAACTCGGCTGCGAAGTAATTCCTTTGTACTGCAATCCCCAGCAATCTTTTCCGCATACACCTGAACCGCTGCCCGAAAACCTTCTTGATTTGCAAGAGCAGGTCAGGGCGAGCAAAGCGGATTTGGGATTGGCAATTGACCCCGATGGTGACCGCCTGGCGATTATTTCCGATGAAGGGAAGCCTATTTCCGAAGAATATACACTCGTTCTAACAGCATGGCTGGTCTTAGCTCAAAGCCAGGTTGAACCCAAAATAGTGGTGACCAACCTTTCGACAACCAGAGCCGTTGATGATATTGCCCAACGTTATGGTGCGCAAGTGTTACGCACCCCAATCGGAGAGATTAACGTCGCCCAGAAAATGTGGGTAACAAATGCCGTTATCGGTGGCGAAGGTAATGGGGGCGTAATCCTGCCAGATGCCCATTTAGGGCGTGATTCACTTGTCGGCACCGCTCTCATTTTACAACTCCTTGCTGAAAAGAAGAAAAGTATCAGCCAGCTGATGCAAGAGCTGCCTCACTATTTCATGTTAAAGAAAAAGGTAACAAGAGGCGACCTAAATTTTGCTACGATTCAAACTATCGTGCAAAATAATGCTGCTGGTGCCACTGTTAATTTAGATGATGGCATCAAACTAAGCTGGTCAGATAGCTGGATTCACGTCCGCCCGTCGAATACCGAACCTATCGTCCGTATTTACTGTGAGGCGCCAACCTTAGTGCAAGCCGAGGCGCTTGCCCAACGCTATATCAACCTGATTCAATCCCTCAACCCCGCCCAGTAGAAGGAGTAAAACATGACAATGAACAAGAATATCATTGCGCTGGAAGAGGCACGTCAGAATTTAGCCAGTTTGATTGATCATACCCTACTCAAGCCTGATGCCACGCGCTCCGCTATAGACCAGCTGTGTCGGGAAGCACTGGAATATCATTTTGCGGCGGTTTGCGTTAACCCCTATTATGTCAGTTATTGCGCGCGGCAACTGGCACCGGTCATTCCAGTGGCGACAGTAGTTGGCTTTCCGCTGGGAGCTACGACCATGGCAAGTAAAATTGGCGAGACGCGGGAAGCCATTGTCGAGGGAGCCAGCGAAATTGATATGGTGATAAATATTGGTGCTCTTAAGGGTGGCGAGCTCAATTATGTTGCCGATGAAATCAGCGCTATCGTGGATGCGACGCGAGGCAATATCGCCAAGGTGATAATTGAAACTGCACTTCTGACCGATGAGGAGAAACGCACTGCCTGCCTGCTCGCGATGCAAAGCGGAGCTCATTTTGTGAAAACTTCGACAGGATTCAGTCATAGCGGAGCAACGGTTGCTGATGTCCAGTTAATGCGCAGCGCGGTCGGCGATAAACTGGGAGTCAAAGCTTCGGGCGGGATTCGTACCCTGCAGGATGCGCTGGCAATGGTCTCCGCTGGTGCTAATCGGCTGGGCACCAGTTCAGGTGTAGCGATAATTAAAGAATTAATGGCGCAGAATACTTAAAAACTCACCATCAGCGCGGTTTTTATCGAGACTATTTTAGATTATTTCCCCGCCGGGGCAGGGCTCAGGTAGATTTTTCAGCCTTTTGCATTTTGAGGCGGTAGCTTTTTAAATAATTACGGCAATAAGGATCGCGGCTGGTGAATAAACTGGCGGCGGCGATTAAATCATGCACCTGACTATCAAGCGGATTAAGAATGGCAGCGTCGAGACCTACTGCCATGGCTTGCACCAGAAAGGTATTGTGAACGAGATTTCGGGCGGGTAAACCGAAGGAAGTATTGCTGGCTCCAACCGAAATAGGTAGCCCTAGCTTTTCTTTGATTAAGTAAATGGCTTTAAGTACGGCTGGACCAGATTGTTCGGCGGTAGCAATCGCGAGCGCAGCCGGGTCAATCAGAATATTGCTCGGGTCAATTTGATAATCGCGGCAGGCATCTACGATTTTTTCAGCCAGCTTTAAGCGTTCCTCTGCTGATTCAGGCATTTTTTCGCCAATCGTCAATCCGATTACTGCGGCACCGTACTTTTTTACTACGGGTAAAAGATCCAGTAAGCGTTTGTCTTTAGCATTAACGCTATTGACTAGCGCCTTGCCGGCAAAAAGCTGCAAACCAGCGGTGATTACCTCCGTCGAGGCACTATCGAGCACCAGCGGGACGCGGACTTCTTTCTGCAAAATTACCATGGCTTGTGCCATCAGCCTAGCTTCTGCTACCATGGGAGCGCCGACATTGACATCCAGAGCGTCAGCTCCCGCTGTGACTTGAGCGTGAGCATCGGCAAGCACAGTATCAAGTTTGCCCTCGACCAATTCCCGGGCTAACGCCTTCCTGCCAGTGGGATTAATGCGTTCCCCAATTTTTACAAACGGTAAGCGGCTTCCGATTCTTACGGTTTGATAAGCTGAGGCGATGCGGAGCGGAAATTCACGCTTAACCTGATTAGGCTTTTTCCCTTTTACTGTTTTTGTGACAATTTTGACAGCGTCGAGTTCAGTAGTAGCTGTTAGACCAATACCCGCTGCCCCGTGGTCGATTAACTCTACGGCATGTTCGGCAACCAATTCACCGAATTCTGCGGATAGTCTCACGATTATTGGCGAATTAGTGAGCGGCTTTATCGCGTTCAAAAGCTGCAAGCTAAAAGAATAATCAGCCTCCCAACCAATGGCGGCGACATTCAGACTTTCACAGAGCGTCAAGTAGCTTTCTCTAGCTGACTCTTGCATTAGTCTGGCGTCGTCCCAGAATACTAACTTCGGCAGGGCTGGATTGACCGAATTGGCTGCAATCAACATTAAACGTAGTTCCTGGAGGTCAGTGAAACCGATTATCGTCAGCAAATTGGCGCCATTAGCAACCAGTACTGCCATATAGTCCTGATAGGTCGCGAGAGCGGAATCAAAAGAGACTTCGCCGAAGGGCACAATTTTAATGCCTCTGGCGCGTACGGTGGCATTGATGGCTTTTTCTCCTGCCATGGTACGCGCAGCATGCAATGCTTGAATATTGAACCGGGCTATTTCCGCTGGAGCCATTTTGGCAGAGGTATGAGGTTCTAACAGGTCTCTCGTGAGGGCAGTCAGACAATCGGCACCAGCGTCAATTTGCGAGCGGTAGGCAGCTTGCAGAGTTTCCTGTAATTCCGGATGATTCCAACCGCTGGAGCTGCTTGGCAGCAAGTTCTTTGATTGCAAATAGAGGTTTAAAGGTATATCCAGAATTACTATTTCATTTCCAAGTAGGTTTTTGAAATCCATTTTTCCCTCGGAAAATGCTTTGAATTAGGTTGTAGATAATTTCACTCCCATGATGCCCGAAGTAGATTTGAGCGGGTTCATCAAGAATGCCTCTGTCAGCGCGACGCCGATATTTTTTTCAGGATTTAGAATTTTAAAAATGACTGCCTGATCCCGCAGATGCCAATCCTGATAACCCGGGCTATAACGCTGCAAAGAATTGCCTTTTAGTTCGGCGTGATATTTTTCTTCGAGGTATTTTTGCAAACATTCCGCGATTAAATCAGTCGCAGCCCCTGCAATGCTGTTCATGACAAAGGCTTCCAGCGGCTGATTCTTCTGGCTGTAAGCCGTGACCAGCTGTTCGGCTGCCGGACCGATAGTCACAACATACAAAAAGCACCTGGTGGTGGGTGGCAGATTATCAGTACTGGAAAAGAAATCATGCAACAAGAGGGAATGCAAGGAAAAGGGAGTCTCGCTGATAGCCAGACCGTCCTCAGTCTTAGTTGCCTCGCATAAGGTATAAACTGCTCTTGGTTCGATTTGGGATAAATGCCGGTCGAGGAGACTGGCGATTTCCTGACGGATGGTCAAGGCAACCGGTTCAGTGCGCAGGACATTATATTTCTGGCTGGCAGAAATTTCTTTGAAAAAGTAATGCAGCAAAGTCATTTTCAGATCGGGAGGACTTTCTTTGGGTCGAAATAAATGAGGATTATCAATAACTGCATGGGCTGCCCCGCGAAGGTCTTCGGCTGTGATGCCATAATAAAAAGGTGCGAGAGTAATGACCGGTAGTGGCATGATTGTTTGTTATTCTCCTCTGAAATGCTGTTCCATCTGGTCGAATATTATTTTCCCATCACAAATGGTCAGGAGGACTTTAGTTTGACGAATTTCAGGTGGTGCAATCTGAAATAAATTGCGGTCGAGCAACACCAGGTCGGCAAGTTTACCAACTTTTAGAGAACCTTTGATTTTTTCGTCAAAAGAGGCATAAGCGGCGTCGATGGTATATGCTTTTAGAGCTTCGGCAACGCTGATTTTTTGCTCAGAAATCCAACCATCGGGATTCCTATCGTCTAAGGTTCGGCGTGTGACGGCAGCATAAATCCCATCCAGGGGCGTTGGCGGGGCGACATACCAGTCACTACCGAAAGCTAATTTGGTGTGGTGGTTGAGTAGGCTGCGGAAGGCATAAGTAGTGCGACAACGTTCAATGCCAATAAATTTCTCAGCCCACCGTCCATCATCAATAGCATGATAGGGTTGCATGCTGGCGATAACATTGAGTTTCTTGAAGCGTGGTATATCAGCTGGCGATAGATGTTGGGCATGTTCGACCCGGAAGCGGCGGTCGCGCCTGCCATTCTGTTGTGAAACCTGTGCGTAAATATCGAGAATTAGGCGATTCGCGCGGTCGCCGATGGCATGCATACACACCTGGAGACCAGCATGATCAGCACCGCTAATTAATTCCCGCAAGTCAGCAGGTGAATTGACCAGCAAACCGGAATCACGCGGAGTGTCGGTATAATTTTCAAGGAAAGCGGCGGTATGAGAACCCAGAGAACCATCAACGAAACCTTTGACAGCGCCGACTTTTAGCCAAGGTTCATACTTTTTATAATCTTTGCGACGCGATGCTAAGTCCTGGTAGGTAGCTAAAGGCACTGCGGCATAAATGCGGGTCTGCAATTCACCTTGCTGGAAGGCTTTGACAAATATTGCTAAGTCGTCCCAGCCACCCATGTGATGGACAGAAGTTACACCCTGTGCGGCAACATATTGCATGGCTGCCTTTAAAGCCGTCAACTTTTCTTCCTCATTTGGTTCTGGCAATATTTTTTCGACCAGCGCCATCGCATTATCTTTCAAAATGCCCGTTGGTTCGCCCATGCTATCGCGCACGATTGTGCCGCCGGGAATATCGGGGGTGTTAGCATCTATGCCAGCCGCCTTCAGCGCTAACGAATTAGCCAATGCCATGTGACCATCGAGACGATTAATCCAGACCGGATTATGCGGCGTAACCGCGTCAATCCAGTGCCTATCGGGCAGTTGTCCGCCCCAGAGTGAGTGGTCCCAATCGCCACCAATAATCCAGGTATCGGGCTTACAGCGCACCGCATACTCCTGAATGCGGTGAACAAATTCCGAGCGACTACGGGCATCGCGGAGTTGCACTTCATTCAACCGTCTGCCGCCTTCTAAGAAGTGGAGGTGAGAATCAATAAAACCCGGTACTATAAAAAGCCCGTGAGCATCAATCACATGCGTTTGCGGGGTGATGTACCGCTGAATCTCGGCATCATTACCAACGGCAATGATTTTATTGTGCCAAATCGCTACGGCGGTAGCCGTGGGATACTCGTCCTCACCCGTCCAGATAGTGGCATTCACAATCGCCAGAGTAGCAGAGCGTCGTCTGGTGCATTCCAATCCAAACAAAATAATTCCTGACATAATCACCAAAAGGATTAAAATATTTTTAAGGTTATGATTGGCATTCATTTGGTCCCCTTGTTCTAAAATCAAAATTCTTCAAATTTATTTTTCCGTCGAAACCACAACCGGTGATTTCACAGTTGCGAAGGGATAATAGGCAACGCGATAAAGCAGCAAAAAGAATAGCTCTAGCACCAACAGATACCAGGGCCAGGGAGGTAACCATTTGACCGGACCGAAATTGACTGCCGGCGGTTGCCGCAAATAAAGGTAATTTCCTTCCCAGAAATAGTTGATAGGAGCCACGACTATTGCCCAGAGATTTAGGGTCTTGAAAGCCTTCCAGTAACTGCCTGACGATGGCTTCATTTTTTGCACAATAATCAGGTAAAGCATGATAAAAACCATGAGGGCATGCGGCACAAACATCGCAAAATAACGCACTGAAGGAAAATTTTGATGTAAATCAGGAATAATCGGTCCCAGGGCTGCGCCAGAAAGAATGAAATAATAAAGCACATCGAAAATTTTCTGGCTGGGGTGCAATAGATAGATTATGAGCAGCATTTCACTCAAGCCACATAGATGCAGTGGCAGGTCATAATCCAGCTTAAAATCATTTTGCAGAATGAAAATTATACGATAGCCGAAAAGCTGTAAGACTATCAGAGCTACCAACCACGGGTGAAGGCGTTGCTGAAGATGACGCCGGTCGTAAGTCTGGAGCCAATGCAGACCGAAGACAATGGCGAGGGTGATTATGATTATGGTTATGATGTGAGAAAATCCGAATAGTTGGAATTCGCCTGACATCAAGCTTAATATAATTATTTAGTCAGAAAAATGCATGGCAATTATTTAGGTTTTTTAGTATAGTCCAATTGTGTGATTTGACTCCGGAGTGACTCACTATATCCTCGATCTGAAGTACAACCTCGCAACTGGTGGAGAATTTCTTTTGCTCCTTCGGCTTGAAAACGTTGTAATTAACGATAACAATAGCATTCACTGATCGATAATATCTCAGCTGCTTCTTCAACAGTTATCTGTTCTTCACAGACTTAGGTGAAAATCGTCAAATGATCTTACTCTTTTGCACTCATACTCAGTATTGTCTCTATTCCGGGCTCATTTCGTTATTATTGTAACCTTTAAGTTCGTCAATATTGACATTTCTATCGAGTCGTTACTCTGTTATTTTTATCGAGTTATTACAGCAATTTTTCCGAATTGCATTGAAAACAAACACCCCAAAAATATTCTCAAGCGATATATTTTATTGCTAATCGTGATAAATTAACAGAAATTATAAACTGAATGAACAATGAATACCAAAAATTCGCCTGCTGGATTCCTGCTCATTTCGTAATCTGAGGGATTCAGGAGGTCCAAACGAGGGAGGCTGGTATGAAACGTTGCTTTTGTTTATTAGCCATTGCGTTGCTGCTTTTATCTCTGGCTCAGGCGCAGATTGAATCGCCCTGGCTGGAGAATGCGACTAATCCGATTTTCGGACAGGGGAGGGGTGGTCCGAAAGCGTATTATCCGACAGTGTTATACGACGAAGCTGAATTCAGTGGTCATGGTGTTGCCGCCCCCTATAAAATGTGGTACGGTACCGATAACTCGCGTGTCGGAATTGCCTATTCTCAGGATGGCTTGGTCTGGCAGGACGGCGGTTTAATCGCCGACAATGTCTTTTATCATTGCAAGGTGCTTTACAATGCGACGGGTTTCGACAACAGCACCTACTGCTATCGGATGTGGTATTACGATGTCACTGTCGGACCTTATACTTACCAGGCAATAAGAATTGCGGAATCTGAAGACGGAGTCAACTGAGTCAATGACCGACCGATTGAGCAAGATTCGGTTCAGCCGCTGGTGACCGGCAGTTCCGGTTGGTTTTATCACACTTACGGACCGGCGGCGGTACTTTATAATCCGAATGGGTTGACATCTTTCAATGACGCCAACCCGTTGGCTCACCCTTATATCATGTATTACAATGTCAGTCCCGAGAACACTGTGCCGGGTGAAATCGAAGCTACTGCGCTGGCATATTCGCTGGATGGACTTTTCTGGAAACGCTATAGCGATACTCCGGTCATCCGCAGCGGCGCAGATATGGATTGGGATGCGAATTATATTTATGTCTGGAGTGTGCTGAAAATAAATGATGCCTACCATCTCTGGTACAGCGGCGGCAACGCCGCCAGTTACGAAGGTATTGGCTACGCCTACTCGTCGGACGGCATAAACTGGGTCAAGTCGCCTGCCACACCACTTTTTCATATTACTGATGGTATTATCTGGCGCTCGGAACGCTGTTACACTCCCAGCGTATTGGCAATCGGCAATCAGCTTAAGATGTGGTTCAGCGGCAAAGATGCTACCACTGGCGCCTATTCCATCGGACTGGCTGAGAACAATCTCATCCGGACACAAACGGTCGCCATTGATTTTCTTCCCGGCACCTGTCCGAATTATTTGAATCTGCGCCAGAAGGGTACATTCGAGGTGGTCGTATTCGGTGAGCGGGATTTAAATGTTCAAGACATTGTCACCAGCTCTCTGCAGTTTGTCGGTGAAAAGCCCCAGAAGGTTCATTACCGCGATGCTGGCAGCGCTGGACTGCCGGGTGATTGTCCAGTTCACAAGAAAGACGGCTACATTGACCTAATTTTATCCTTTTCGGCGCCGACGATCGCTGCTCATTTTTATGGAATTCCAAACGGTACAGTGGTTACTCTCGACCTAACTGGTAACCTCCAGGACGGTGCGCTCATCCAGGGCAGTGACCTTGCTACCATTGTCAACTCCCGGCGGAAAAAGGTAGCATTCGACGACCGTTCCAAGCCGCGGCAATTGAGCGTTACCCCGAATCCCTTTAATCCGGTTGCAATGCTCGGTTTTGAGATTACGGAGCCAGCAGTGGTTGAGCTAACGATTTACAATCTGCGCGGCGCAGTGGTCACAGAACTTATTCGGGATTATTACCAACCGGGCATCTACAGTGTGCGCTGGGACGGCTCGAAATTACCTTCGGGGATTTATTTAGGGCTTTTGCGGGTTGGTAACAGCATTTCCGTTCAGCGCCTGATGCTATTGAAGTAATTCAATTGTGCTTACTGGATAAAGCCAATCGCCTTGTTTCGATATTCAAACATCGTATCTTTTTCGAGTAGGCAATAATATTTTAAATCATAGGGTAAAATCCGGCGCTCTTTGCCGCGCCGCGTCTCTGCTCGAATAGCCGTATCCTTAATAATCAGCGCAATTTGACTGCCGCTCAGTTCATATTTCTGTGCCAAATAGTGGGCATCAATTTCCCCCACACCGGGGATATAATTTTTCAAGTACAGTTTCTATAGTTGCTCCCGCTCTTTTAGTCCCGGCAGATGAAATTCTAATTACAGATGAAAGCGCTGACTGAAAGCCGTGTCGAAATTCTCGCTAAAATTCGAGGTGCAAATCACAATGCCATTCAGATTCTCAAACGCTTCCAGAAGTAAATTCTTCCATCTGGTTGTACATGCGGTGGACCGAGCGGTTTCCCTCGGAATTCAGCGTTAATTACTGCAGGATATGAATCTGGCGTTCCAGTGCTTTGCAATAAGCCATAGCTCTTTGGAATATTAAATAATTTAAACCACTATCGCAAAAGGAAAGATGAACTATCGTTATTGTTGTGATTGAGATTAAATGCTGTAGAACAATCTTTGACTTGCAGATTGTTGCTGTAAAAACTTATTGCACTTATCAAATTTTTTTTTATATATTATTTCTGAATGGATATTACTGGCACTTATAAAGAAGATTGCTTCTCGAAGGCGTATTTTCCATTGGGAAACAATATCTACGAACATCTCCTAATAATGCAAAGAATCGGCGAAATAGTAAGATATATTATGATAAAAAGGAGGTTTTTTCTATGGCTTTTAAAGCATTATTTTTAGCACATGCACCTGATGCAGATTGTGAAAAGCACAGGAGTATTATTGACACTGGCAGGTACAGACTTTTGACAGTGGTGGTTAAAAGTCAGGACGAAGCAATCAAAGTTGCTAAAAGTATCTATGATGAGGAGACAATAGATGCTGTTCTACTTTGTCCAGGCTTTACCCATAGCGATGTAGCGGAAATATTTCAGGTGCTGGAAGGCAAAGTATCCGTCAGCGTCGCCAGAGGCGATGGCCCCAGCAATAAAATTTCACAAGCAGTGCTAAAAAAAGAATATTTCAATAAGTAGCCTGAAAAGATGATAATAGTACTACTTTGATTAATGCTACATAAAATGAAAATCTCCATACTTAATAGGAGCCCTAAATTCCAAATTGGCGAGATTTCTCTTACTTGTAAATCCTCAGGCTACCCTGGCAAATTAGAAGGAGATGATTGACTAATGAGTAAATATTTGACCTTTATATTGGCGATGGTTATTTTTGCCATTGTTCATGAGGGCGCTCATGCTCTTGTTGCCCAGGCATTTGCAGAGTATCAGGCATTTCAGGTTCATCCTTATGGATTAGAAGTCGTATTCAAAACTCCTGTCGCTGAAAGAGAAGGCGTCAAGTGGGGCTTAATCTCAGCAACAAGTAATGTGGTTACCCTTTTGTTGGGTTATTTAATGTTCTTTTTCAGAGTGAAGATAGCCCATTTAGGAAGTTCCTTTCTTAGTGCTTTAGGTTACTGGCTGATTTTACTTTTCTTGATATTGGACGCATTGAATCTCTCATTCAGTCCTTTTATCTATGGCGGCGACATTGGAGGAATCGTTGCGGGATTCGGTATTAATCAGTATCTCATTCAGATTATCTTTTTTATAGTTCTTCTAATTAATAGGGAGTTAATTACCCAAAAACTACTTCCGTTATATGGTGTAAAGACCAAACATTTTCTGTTCCAACCATGGCTAAGGCAAAAAGACAACAGGTAATGGCAGCGTTGCCTAATAGAGCATATCTGGCTTCGTGCTTCAGCACTTTGCCTAAGTCTGCCTGCGGCGGACTTCAGATATGCCAGGAACGTCAGGTGAAATCTTGCATGAAATTGAAAAAAGGAGGATTTAAAAATGGGAATAAAAATATTTAAAAAACTTACTTGGTGCTTTTTTTGTATCCTCATTTTTTTCTCTAATTGTGGAAACAAAGAGAATTTGCCAATACAACCTTCATATCAAGAGATGGAAGATGCAGCCTGGGGAAATTACCCAGGGCTTGGAGAGGGAACTGTTACCTATGAGGTATCTCCTGTTGATCTTAAATATATTAGAGAAATCTCACCTTTAGGGCACATTAGTGCATGTGGACATCCTATTCCAACAAGTCATATCTATTGGGAGTTAGCACGTACAGATTTGGAACCATTTCCACCGGAGGATGGATTTAACAAACCAGTTAGAGCACCTGCACGAGGAGTTGTTACAAAGATTATTTTCACCTCATGGGCAGGTTACGCGGACTATTCTGTGCATATTTCACATACCAACACTTTTAGAACCGTATTTAATCACCTTTCTGAAATTGATTCTGAAATTTTAAGTAAAACCGGAACATTGCAAGTGGGCGAAAACAAAATATATGTTCCTGTGGATGCTGGGCATATAATAGGTAGAACGTCAGCAGCTTATGCTCAAAGTGCTGCACTCGACATGGGAACATATGATAGAACTGTGCATCATTTCATTCATCCAGAAAAGTATCCTGTTCTCATTCCCAATGCTGTATCCCCCTTTGATTATTTTAGAGATGATTTAAAAGCATTGGTTTATGAAAAGGTAAAACGACGAACTGAGCCTCGAGGGGGAAAGTTTGATTTTGACGAAAGAGGAAAACTCGTAGGTAATTGGTTTCTTGAAGGAACAACAGGTTCGACCGATGATGGTTGGAAAAATTACCTCTCTTTTGCTTATGATATGTATGATCCCCAATATTTAAGAATAAGTCTGGGTGAAAAAGCAGGATGTATGCTTGCAAGGGTGAAAGGAAATGCTCCTGATTTTAAGGATATTGATGTAACAAGCGGAGAAGTTGTATATAAATTAATTCCTGTTGAGGAAGGAGCTGAGTTTTTAAGTTACTGCCCTCTGAGTGATTATGTCATCGCTACTCTTCTTGTAAAGATGATAAATATCGAAAAGATAAAGATTGAGGTTTTCGATGGTGATATCTCAAATCCGTCTTTTACCTCAAATGCAAAGTATTATACAAGGTAAGATGTATTGTAGATACTCTCATAAACTACAACTCCGCCTAACGCAGCACCTGCCTACCTCCCCAGTGGGGCAAGCAGGTAAAAGGTTCATCCTGATGTAGCGGGACTCACCCAAATCCCGATTTCATCGGAATCTTTTTTCCGCAAAACGTTAGCTGTCATTGTAAAAACAAAAAATGATAGACAAAGCATCAGCGTACAGTGAAGGAGCCCCTCAGTCAAAACAGTTATTTCCTATTGAAAGGGAATATATTCGTTGCGTTACCGCCTTAAACCGCAGCGGCATTCTCACGCTTCTTCCAAAATCAGAAAGCATTGGGGTAAGAGGCAATTGGAATAGATAGAGAAGAATATCCAATACCCACACAGGAATAGGTTGTAGAACTATTTGCGCATAACAAAGAACTAGTAGGCAGAAAAGTTAGACAAAGGTTCGATTGTTTAGAAATAACACCAATGGCAATGCCAGCACTCCTTCTTATTAACCGAGTGAAAGCAGATATTATTAAACACGCAGCAGAAGTAAAAATTTATCAAACCAGACGTTCTTCTTCTGACCCTTTAATCCCTGTTTGTGTCAATACCGAAAAACAGGTGTGGATATGGGATACCTTAAGACAGGCACTGGATACAGAACAGATTATATATTTCCCTCATGAATATTCAAGCAATCATTGGGGACAGACCAAATTAGAAGTAGTCAATGATGGACGTATTTGTGCCGTTCCAGTCTGGTTTGTGGGATTAGTTGAAAGTTCACCTATTATGCCCGAGCAAGGCCGAGGAAAGACATTAGGAGGAAGAAGACAATTGGAAATATACTCTTCTACTCGTCATTACTTACGAACATTACAGAGGCAAGCTTATTAATGAGAAACAGGGAAGCACTTGAAGATTTTATTACAAACTTTTTTAACCATCTCAAAACAAACAATGAATTAAGTAATGACTGGTATGATAACAATGCCTAATGGCTTCTTGGTCAATAAGTAAAACAGGTCAAAAGTGACCTTGTACCGACGGGGGTGGGGCATCAAGACTTTAGGCGGGTTCGTCTGGATGCGCACCGTCCAGGTAATAAGCCTTGCAACCGCAGCTGGGGGCATCAACCACGGTGAGGCTGCATAGGCATTGTTCTGGCAGGTCATGGAAACCGATGAATTGGTTCGGATGATGGAGAGTATATCCTATGATCCCCTCCTGTCCAGGCGGGACGAGTGGCGGACAAGTTTCACGCGGGGCTATTTTTGAGCGGGATCGACGGGACTTCCCGACCCGTCGGGACAACCCCTGGCGTGACTACTTGCCTTGATTTAAGTCTTAACATTATTGCCGCTTTTTTAAGCGGGATCGACGGGGCTCGAACCCGCAACCCCCGGCGTGACAGGCCGGTGCTCTAACCAATTGAACTACGACCCCTTTAAAATAGCGGTGGCAAATTTAAACATTTTAAAAGGCGCTGACAAGTTTTAAATGATAGAAAACGTGCTCCACGAGTGAAATCTATGCTTTATAAATAAATTCCATGTTAGCAAACGGTATTTTGACTATATTTCCATTGGTGCGGTACGATGTAGTGAAAAAGTAAGGTGGCTTATGGGCTTTAAATGTGGCATAATTGGTCTACCGAATGTCGGTAAATCCACGCTATTCAATGCCCTGACGCATGCGGGGGTGGCGATGGACAATTACCCATTCTGCACGATAAATCCGCATGTCGGCATTGTAGCAGTACCGGATAAACGCCTCGACCTGCTGGCGCAAATTTATCAGCCTGAGAAGGTTATCCCAACTACTCTTCAGTTTGTCGATATTGCTGGTTTGGTGCAGGGGGCGTCGCAAGGAGAGGGGCTCGGGAATCAGTTTTTAAGCCATATTCAGGCGGTAGATGCCCTGCTACATATCGTTCGTTGTTTTACCAATCCGAATGTAGCCCATATTTCTACCAATTTAGATCCGCAGCGCGATTTTGAAATTGTGCAGACCGAATTAATCTTGCGTGATTTGGAGGTTGTGGAGAGTCGCCTGAACAAGCTTATGCCTCGGATCAAGAGTGGTGATGAAATGGCACGCAAACAAGCTAACATTTTAGAAGAACTGCGGGCTTTATTAAATCGCAACCAACCGGCGCGGCATTATCATTCTCATCCCGAGGAGGAAAGTTTTATCCGCGAAATTGGATTGGTTTCCAATAAACCTATGATTATTGTAGGCAATATTTCTGAAGAGGAAGCCACCACGCATGTGCCCTCGCCAGTGACAACCCAATTCGAGCAGTTTGCCCGTAGTTCCGGCTATTTGTACCTGACGCTATCAGCCAATCTGGAGCTGGAACTAAGTGAATGTGAGGAAAATGACCGCCAGATCCTCATGCGGGAATGGCAGATAACTGAAACCGGAATTGAGCGTTTGATTCATGCTGGCTATGAGCTTTTGCGATTGGTGACCTTTTTTACCATAGAGTCGAAGATATGTCAAGCCTGGACGATACCAGCCGGGACGACGGCTGTTAAAGCAGCCGGGGTCATTCACTCCAGCTTTGAAAAACGCTTTATTAAAGCCGAAGTGCGCAGCTGGAATGACATTGAGCACTTGAAATCAGAAGCGCTCTTGCATCAACAGGGATTGGTCCATATCGAGGGCAAGTTCTATATCGTCCGTAATGGAGATGTGATTACCTTTAAATTAGCGCCCTGAGAATCGCAATGCACTCACTATTACCGCAAGTTGTCAAACTGAATCATCAAGCTAATTTGTTCCATCACAGCCAGCGGATAGTCGTCGCAATTTCCGGTGGCGCCGATAGCACAGTCCTGCTGCGTCTACTGTGGGAATTTAACCGGGCGCACCAATTTGATTTTGAGCTTTGCGCAGTGCATGTTGCCTTGGCGTCAGTCACTTTACCTGCCAGCGAAATTGAGACGCTGCGACAATATTGTGCCGACTATACCATACCATTCCATGTGCTTGAAGAGCAAGAATATGAAGCCGACCAGTTTGACTGCTATCAATGTGCTCGTGAACGCCGTAAGCTTCTCTTTCAATTTGCTATTAAACAAGGCTATGAGACCATTGCCTTTGGGCATGATTGGGACGATTTTTTAGAAACGGGCTTGCTCAATCTGATTTTTCATGGCACTTTGGAATCTTTGCGAGCCCGACAAACTGTTCTCGATAGCACTCTGACTGTCATTCGCCCCATTCTCACCATTCCCAAAAAGCATATTCTGGCATATACTCGCTTGAATCAGATTCCAGTTACTCAAAAAATATGTCCCTATGCCCGCAAGAGTCAACGCGAAACGGTGCGGCAATTAATCCGGGATATTAAAGCTGTTAACCGTGCCTTTTTAAAAAATCTTTCCAATGCCATCACTGCGTGGCATCAATTACACCCAGAGGAAAGTCAGAAAGAATCCACTGGTTTTCAGAAAATCGAATTGCTCTGAATTTTTCTTAGCGATTATTATAAATAGAATCTATTTGCGGTTGCATCGTCGTTTTATTAATCCTTATTTATGACTATATTTGCACGTTTTAGTGGGGTTGATAATTTGACAAAAAGGTAGAGGCATGACACCCTGGGATTTCACTTTGAATTTCAAAGATGTGGTTTTAGATGTCACTTATCTGGGGCTTTTTCTGGTGCTGGGGACAATCTTACGACGCTATGTGTCATTCTTTCAAAAATACCTCGTGCCGAATAATATTATTGGTGGCTTTTTAGGATTGATTGTTAGCCAGCAAATCCTTGGAATTGTTAACTTGGATGGTAATCGTCTGGGGCAATATGTTTATCATTTACTTGCCCTGACTTTTATCGTTATCGGTCTGGGGAAGTCGAAAAATAATTTTGGGCGCGGTCCGATTAGCAAAGCCTTTACGGAGCTCTCGTGCTATATCGTGCAGGGTGTCGTCGGTTTAGTGGTCGCCTTGCTTTTCCTTTATACCATCTGGCCAGATTTTCCGGTGGCGATGGGATTGTTAGTACCACTGGGATTTGGAATGGGTCCGGGTATTGCGTATACCATGGGGCACAGCTGGGAAAGTATGGGGTTTGAGGGCGGTGGCATGATTGGTTTGACCTTCGCCGCGATTGGCTTTCTGGTAGCCTATTTTGGTGGAGTCGCAATCATCAATTGGGGCATTAAAAAACGCGAAACAGCGCTAATCAAAGGACCCGAGAGTCTAAATAATGATATTCGTACTGGTATTGTCAAAGAAAATTCGCCCGAAATCGCTGGTTTTTTGACACTTTCTCCGGAAGCTATCGAGCCGATGGCTTTTCAAATCGGTTTAATTGGCATTGTTTACGCAATGACTTACTGGTTAATCTTTGGGATTACCACTTTGCTGACGAAGGCTAATCTGCAGGATTTTGTGGCTACGGTCTGGTCTTTTCATTTTATTATCGCGCTGCTGATTGCGGTGACAGTACGGAAAATTTTAGATGTTACCAATAAAAGTTACCTGATTGACAGCGGCTTGATGAATCGAGTTTCCGGCGTGTGCGTAGATTTTTTAGTGACCGGTTCCATCGTGGCAATCAATTTAGTTATCGTTGCTCGTTATTGGCTACCGATTACCTTGATGTCAGTCCTTGCCAGTGTGCTGACCTACTATCTTATTCGCTACACTTCCAAACGAGCTTTTGATGACTATCATTTTGAACGCTTTGTAGGCATTTTCGGTGAGATGACGGGAACGATAAATTCCGGTCTGGTGCTGGTGCGGGTCACCGACCCCGAATTTAAGACTCCGGCAGCCGAGGATTTAGTTTTCGGCGGCGGAATTGCTCTCTTCCTGGGATTTCCGCTGTTAATTTTACTCAATGCTCCCATGCATTACTGGAAAAACAGCATTGGCGGCTACTGGATGACCCTGGGACTGATGCTACTTTATTTTGTCGTGCTCTGGGTTGTCTGGCGCTTAATTGGCTTTATCCGATTTAATGTCCCGCAGTCGATGGTGGCTATTGAGGCTACTTCTAATAAAACACCATTGAATTAATGGAAAGGAGGTGATTTTGTGCTGCAAAAATACAAAATCATCGAGCATCGTTTGGTCGAACAGGCTGAAAATGACGCTCCGATTCTAATCTTTTTCAATCCGACTGAAGAAGAGCGCAAATACCTGGTCGAGAATTTTTTAATTGACGAACATACCCTCGCTTCGGCGCTCGACCCTGATGAACTCTCGCGTATCGAATACGAGCCTAACCATGTCGCTCTGATTTATAAAAAGCCCAAAAGTTTCTCCGCCAAAGACACGATTTTTTTTAAAGTTACTTCAGTTGGAGTTTTCCTATTCAAAGAGCATATGGTAATCGTGACTAACGATGAATATCCGTTGTTCGAGGGTAAACAGTTCAGCAAGGTGAATTCTTTCAATGATATTCTCCTCAAGCTCGTCTATCGTTCCATTTTCCACTTTTTGGAACATCTACGGGCAATAAATATGGTTACCGATGAATTCCAGCAAAAAATCAACACTTCTTTAGAGAATAAATACCTAATTGACCTGTTTACCCTCGGGAAGAGCCTGGTATATTATCTCAATGCCATTAACACCAACGGCGTCCTGGTCGAAAAACTGAAAATGAATACACTTAAGTTGAGGTTGACTACCGAAGAGGCGGAATTCCTGGACGACATTATCATCGAAAATACGCAGTGTTATCGTCAGGCTGAAATCCATTCTAATATTCTAGCAAGTTTAATGGATGCGCGGGCTTCAATTGTGAGCAATAATTTAAATGTATTAATGAAAACCCTCAACATTATCACCATTGGGATTATGGTGCCGACCTTTGTGGTGAGTGCCTTTTCGATGAATGTGCGGATTCCGTTTCAAACTCATCCCCATGCTTTCTGGATGATTATGGGGCTGGCGATGGTTTCGGTTTTCGGGTTCTTTTTATTCTGGAAAAAGAAAAAATGGTAGCCAACCATATTGGGAATATTAAACTGTGTTCGCTTGAAAATCGGCGGAAATTGTTTTAATTGTAAAGGTGATAGATTAGCTATCTGATAATTGTGAGAGGCTTTTAGGTTCAAAAAAAGCGGAATATAAAAGTGGTAATGGTGCCAGCAGAGGAAATCTTTCATTTATTTAAAATCTTAATTTCTTTAAATTAGAGCAAAAGGGTGAGTGAGTATGGTCCAGGGATTTGAACAACGCACCTGTCACCGTTTTGAGATACCAAACGGCAAACTTTTCTATCGAGGTAAGCGCTTGTTTGGGTGGGAAAAAGAATATACCCCAGCCCATAATTTGCTCAATGTAAGTAAAGGTGGTGCCAGTTTTGAATGCAACGAAAGCTTTAAACCTGACCAGCGCCTGATAATCAAATTGGTTGTCCCTGACGATACTCACATTGAGGTTTTTGCTAATGTTCGCTGGCAACGCGAGACGAGCGGTTTTCTAAAAGCCGTGGGAGTAGTCTTTGCTCCTTTCGGGCGGGGGTTTAATCTAAATCCGCCGGCAGCACTGGATGTCTTGCGGCGCTGGGATGCAAAATATGTCAAGGTGCGATAATTGAGCTAATTGGCGTGCCTTTTGGTATATTCACGGAGTAGGCAAAATTGCAAAGGGACAAGATGATTGAAAAAAAGCGTATTTTGGTTGTTGATGACGAGCCGTTGATTCGGGATGTATTGGTTGAAATGCTGGAATCGTATGGCTATGAGTGCGAGTCCGCCAGTGATGGTTTTGAAGCGCTCGCCAAAATCAAATTGGGATTTGATTTAGTAATGACCGATTTGATGATGCCCAAGATGGACGGCTTTGAAATAATCCAACGCTTGCGTAGTAACCCCGAAACACGCGATTTGCCGATTATTGTCGTTACGGCGATGACTGGTAAAGAAGAACGCTTAAAAGCCATTGATACGGGAGCCAATGATTTTATTGCCAAGCCCATTGACAATGCCGAAGTCCAGATTCGGGTGGCTTCCCTGATGCGCATGAAGGAAATTCAAGATGCTATTAAGCGTCACAAGGAAGAACTCGAGAAAATTGTCCAGCAGCGCACCGAAGTCTTGCGCAAGACTCTGGATGAAATGGTAGAAGCTCAACGCAAAACTTATGAAGCCTATCTCGATACCATCCAAAAATTAGCCGTTGCCGCAGAATATAAGGATGAAGGTACCGCAGAGCACATTCATCGCATTGCTTTATATTCTGAATGCATTGCAAAGGCACTCAAGCTTTCGCCGCACGAAGTAGAAATTATCCGGCATGCCAGTCCTATGCATGATGTTGGCAAAATAGGTATTCCCGATGGCATCTTACTTAAGCCTGGACATCTGGACAAAGAGGAATGGGAAGTCATGCAGCAACATACGACGATTGGAGCCCGTATTCTGCACGGTTCCCGTTCTGAACTTTTACAGGCAGGTGAGACCATTGCCCTCGCGCATCATGAGAAATGGGATGGCAGCGGCTATCCGCAAGGCTTGAAAAACGAAAAAATCCCGCTTTTCGGTCGCATCGTAGCGGTCGTCGATGTTTTTGACGCCCTCACCACCAAGCGTCCCTATAAAAAAGCTTTTTCAAATGAAGAATCTTTTAAAATCATCAGGTCGGGACGAGAACAACATTTCGATCCGCAAATAGTTGATATATTTTTCAAGAATATTGATGAAATCCTGCAAATCCAGGAGAGTTATCGCGATAAACCCAAGAAAGTGGAGTTTGACCTCGATAAAATCAGGTATTGATGAAACTTTTCAGGCGTGCCATTTCCGTTGATAACCAGCCGCAGCATTATAAAAGATAAATTCGGTTTGTCTACAATTTTTCATTTCGGCAATACTGACAGGTGCGTTAAATACAAAAGCGAAATAAAATTAGGGGAATACAATGGAGACAATGCGCGTAATTGGATGGCTTGATTGGGCGGTGATTGTCATCTATTTCGGGTTGGTGCTGGCAATAGCCCTTTATTTTTACCGACGCTCAAAAGAGGACACCAGCGACTTTTTCCTGTCAGGGCGGAACCTTCCCTGGTGGCTGGCAGGAACGGCGATGGTCGCAACGACTTTTGCCGCTGATACGCCGCTGGCGGTGACCGAACTGGTCGCTCGCAATGGAATTGCTGGCAATTGGCTCTGGTGGAATCTGGCGATAGGTGCGATGCTGACGGTATTTTTCTTTGCTCGTCTCTGGCGGAGAGCCGGCATCATGACCGATGTCGAATTTACCGAGATGCGCTATTCTGGTAAGCCGGCAGCCATCTTGCGGGGCTTTCGGGCGCTTTATCTGGGAATTTTTATGAATACGATTGTGATGGGATGGGTTCACAAAGCTATGGAGAAGATTTTTCATGTGACTATCCCCGGCGTTGACCCGTTTCTTTTAGTTATCATCGTGGCGGGTATTATTGCCCTTTATGCTTCTGCTTCTGGTTTGTTGGGTACCGCCCGTACCGACAGTTTTCAATTTCTTTTTGCGATGACCGGTTGTATTATCCTGGCAATAATTGTCATCAGGTTGCCGCAAGTGGGTGGCGCCGTCCGCATGAAAGCGCAACTGGCGCCGCAAGTGCTGAATTTCCTGCCAAAAATTGGAGAGGTCAATATTCACGGTATAACTGGCGGCGTACTGGCATTGTCGTTGGGTGCTTTTATCGCGCATGTCGGTTTGCAGTGGTGGTCAACCTGGTACCCCGGGGCAGATCCGGGCGGCGGTGGCTATATTGCCCAGCGCATGATGTCAGCCAAGAACGAGAAACACAGTCTCTTCGCTACGCTCTGGTTCACCATCGCGCATTATACCTTGCGTCCCTGGCCATGGATAATCGTCGCCCTGGCGGCACTGTTAATTCTGCCCAGAGCAGAAAGCAAAGAAGCCTTACAAGCCGAAAACCCGGTGCTATATCAATTGGTCGAGCAATATACCAAGAATCCCGGTATCATTAATCAGGATGCCAATTTTAATAATCCTGAGTTCCGCGCTTTTTATGAAAAGTATGAAAATACGGTTGATCCCGGAGTCATGTATCCCAAAATGATGATGCGTTATCTTCCCGGGGGCTTGCTGGGGTTACTGATTGCCACTTTTTTAGCGGCTTATATGTCTACCATTGCCTCTCAACTCAATTGGGGGACTTCTTATATCATCAACGATTTTTATCGGCGATTTATGCAGAAGAAAGCCAACGAAAAACATTATGTCTGGGTTTCACGCCTGACCATGCTACTGCTGATTATTTTTTCACTGGTGGTCACGAAATACTTCCTGACGACTATCTCAGGTGCCTGGGAATTTATCATTAATGCCAGTGCTGGCATGGGTGCGGTGCTGATTCTGCGCTGGTTCTGGTGGAGGATCAATGCCTGGTCGGAGATTTCGGCAATGATTGCGCCCCTGATTATTTATCCCATTGCGCGCTATAAATTCGGGTTACAGTCACCTATTTCGCTCTATCCGGTTGTTTTAGGCACGACCATTATCTGGTTGGTAGTGACTTATTTGACCAATCCCGAAAAAGAAGAGACATTGCGGGCTTTTTACCGCAAAGTCCATCCGGGAGGTATAGGCTGGCGAAAGATTGCTGCCCAGTTGCCGGATGTAACAAGTGATAGCGGCTTCGGTCGGACTTTTGTCAATTGGATTTGTGGGGTTGTGCTCGTCTATACCAGTCTTTTTGGCATTGGCAAGCTGATTTTTCATGAATATTGGCTGGCGATACTATTTTTCGCGCTCGCGGGATGCACTGTCTGGATTATTTCCCATAACTTAAGTCGAGTTGGCTGGGAAAAGATGACGGAATAAGAAAGGCTAATCTAGATCTTTTGGTGTCTTTGCGGCTTTAAAGCATTTGACCTGTTTGCGAGCCGGTTGAGTCCTTTTTTCGTAATCTTCCCATTCTCTTTACCATGCATCACCGCTTTAATCTGTCTTTCATTCAGCCCCATTTTCCTCAAATTATACTCAGTATAAATTTCCTTGTAAAAATAGCCAGAGAACCTGGCAAAATCCTCTTTAAATTCCAATTCTGGTAGGCCTTTTTTTACCTTCATCAGTTATTTTGATTGCTCCTCTGCCCCAGGCTTCTATCAATCCGGCTTTATAAAACTTCACGGGGTTATCAGAAAAAGGAATGTGCATTTTCTGCACATTCCTTTCTGCAGAGTTCATTTTTTTCCCATTCCTACTTCGATAAAAGAGTGAGCAGGTTTATCCTGTTATAACAGCGCAGTTCTCGATCTTAGCGTCAATAAAGAAATCCTGTTGTGCTTGGTAAAGCTTTTCTTCTTTTGTCGCATTATTACCTCGCCCAATAATTTATAGACTGACAGTATCTTATCGGCTGGACTAAAATAAATTTCTGCTTCACTTTTGTATTATCGAACGCCTAAATTAAAATCAATGACGGCAGTCGATGAATATCCTGTTTTAAAACGCGAGCTCAATCTTAGTCAGATCATCGCCCTGATTCTTGGTTCGGTGATAGGCTCAGGAGTTTTTATTAATTTGCCAATTGTCGCGCGGGAAAGTGGTAGCCCGCTAATGGCAATCATAGCATGGCTCGTCGGGGGCTTACTTTGGTTGCCGCAGCTATTTATCCTGGCGGAGATGGCGACCGCCTATCCCGAGGAAGGTTTTGGTTATCTTTATCTGAAAAAAGCCGGCAGTCCTGCCTTAGGTTTTTTATATGTCTGGACGGTATTCTGGACGAGTGATGTACCTTCGATTACTATTATTTCCCTGAGCGCCATTTCGGCATTGTCAGTTTTTTCGCCGGCTTTAGAGGGAACACTGCTTGCCAGGCTCCTTGCCAGTTTATTGATTGCGTTGTTTACGATAATTCATTATCGCAGTGTACGCCAGGGTGGAAATTTGCAAATCCTGCTGACCCTCGCTAAACTACTGCCCTTACTCCTGCTCTGTATCTTAGGATTTGTCTATTTTAAAAGTGAGCATTTAATAGAGCCTCTACCGCATTTTACCAGCTCCGGTGGTTTCCTAAAACCTTTGGTCGCAGGTATTGCTGGTACCATCTGGTCGTACGCTGGTTTTACTAATGTGCTTTATATGGCGGGTGAAATCAAGCAACCAGCGAAAATTATTCCTAGAAGTCTCCTGCTTTCAGTCGCATTTGTCACTTTAGTTTATACGCTGATTGCCCTGGCTACAAGCGTTTTTGTGACATATTCAAAATTGATTTCAGCAGTTGGCAAGTTTGCCAATCCTTTTCTCTATTTACCATCTTTTGCCAGGATTGCCGCCCCATTTTTAGCAATTGCGGCATTTATCAGCATGGTCGGATGTATCAGTGCGCTGATTATGGTGCAACCGCGCATCGAGTATGCTATTGCTAAAGATGGCTTGTTCTTCAAACCCTTTGCGCATATTAATCCGCGTTATAATACGCCGGATTATTCAATTCTCATACAGTCCGGTCTGGCGATAGGGCTGATTTTCGTTGGTGACATCGAAGGGCTGTTGGGTTATTTTACCCTCTCATATCTCTTTCAGAATGGGCTGGTATATGCGGCAATTTTTCGCTTGCGCAAACGCGCCGATTACCGTCCAACCTATCGTGCTCCCCTCTGGCTGGTGATGACTTTGCTGGCAATTGGGACGCAGATTTATTTAATCTATGGAACATTTCTTGCCTATCCAGTGGGCGGTGTTATTTCGGCGGCGGTACTGATTGGCACCGGTTTGCCGGTTTATTATTACTATCGCCGCAAGCAGTTATTTTAAGATGAGACTTCCTGAAAATGCGCAAAGTTGGTTCAATTCAACTGCGAAAAAGTTCTATTTAAACATGGTGCCGCTCTTTATATTTAGATTATGAATATTATTTCACCGAAGTTCCAGCTGAAAGCTCGCACTCTGTTGATGATTGTGCTTTTCCTGACTTCGCTCCTGATAGTGACGGGAGTGATGGAGTATTCAGCGCGCCGTCGCAGTGTCCTGGAGTTGATGGCGGTGATGAGCGCTAATCTTTCACAGAGTATTCAAAAGGCGGCGGTGAACGCTATTTTGAGTAATGATGTGTTGGAGGATGAAGTTGCCGAGCGTCTTTTCCAGGGATTGGCATTTCTCGATGACTGGCTTGGAACACATTCGCCCGCGACTTCTGATTTTGAAATGAACTTGCCTGACGACTTCTGTGACTATTTGGAAATCTACAATCACAGCGGCATGTTGCTTTATCCCCGGAATGTCCAACCCATCCCTGGTGAAGCGCGTCTGGAGCAATTTTGGCGGTTGCCAGAAACGGAAGTCTATGCCGGTTATTTTCGGCGGGCGGCTGACAGCACTCTGTTTTTCGGAGTAGTGCGACAAAGCCGTGAGGCATATTTGTTGGTTGCCTACATTCGCGCTGATTACCTGTTGAATTTCCGGCGGACTATTGGTATTGGTCCATTAATAAATTCTTTAGCTGCCGATACCGCCATAACCTATATTGCTGTACAGGATAGTCAGGGCATTATCGCTGCCACTCAACGAGTAGATTCACTTTCAGCTTTTGTTAAAGATGTTTTTATTCAGGAAGTCGTCAAAAAGCAGCAATTCAGCTGGCGTATCAGTACCTTTCATAATTCACCTATTTTCGAAGGTGTATTGCCTTTCAATATCGCTAATGTTTCCTATGGTGTCATTCGGATAGGTTTGAACTATCGTCCCATTCAAAAAATCCAGCAAGTAGCAATCCGGCAGCTGATTCTCCGCATTGGTATTTTAATGTTAGTGGCTTTTGTGGTGCTGGCATATTCGATAGCCATGCAAAATGTGCGTTTATTAGAATCGCAAAAGGAGCAAATCAAGCAGGAAGTCTATCGCTTGCAGGCGGACTTACGTCAGCGGGAGAAACTAAGCGCCATGGGTGAATTAGCAGCGGGAGTCGCGCACGAAATCCGCAATCCACTTAACGCTATCTCTATGACCGTACAGCTATTGGAACGCGAATGTCAGCGTGAAAAAGTTGGCAGTGAACAAATGGCTCTTCTGCAGACAGTTCGCAAGGAAATTGCCCGCATTGGCACCATCATTCAGCAATTTTTAGATTTTGCCCGACCGGCACCATTGCAGCGAACCAGAGTGGGAGTCAATGCCCTCATCGACAAAGTAGTTCAGCTTTATACCGCCCGTGCCCTGAACCAGGGTGTCACTATCATCTGGAATAGTGTGCCGAAGGTTCAGGCGCACCTGGATGCTGACAAAATAATGCAATGTCTGATAAATTTAATCGAGAACGCACTCGATGCTACGCCTGCCGGTGGTTCAATAAGCATAAAGTTGGAGCGCCGTCGCCGCACAACCACCATTACTGTTCAGGATACCGGTGCTGGTATTCCGGAAGAAAATTTGCCGAAAATCTTTAATCTCTATTTTACCACAAAACCGACGGGAACAGGCTTAGGCTTGGCGCAGGTTTATCAAATCGTCAGTGAACATGGTGGCAGTATCAATGTCAACAGTACTATTGGTAACGGCACCACCTTCAGCCTGATTCTCCCCGATTAAAGGAGCATCCTATGCTTAATTTGAATATCGCGGTGATTGATGATGACCAGAGCCAGCGTGAGATTCTGAGCGGTTTTCTGCAGAAGTTAGGTTGCAAGGTCTATTCCTGTGCCAATGGCGAAACGTGCCTGCAGATTCTGCAAAAACAGTGTCTTGATGTGGTCATTACCGATTTTCGCATGCCCGGCATGGATGGCATGGCGGTTCTACAAAAAGTCAAACAAATCAACCCCGAAATACAGGTACTGATTCTGACAGCTTTCGGCACAATCGAGAATGCTGTGGCAGCCATGAAAGCAGGCGCCTGGGATTATTTGACCAAGCCCATTGACCTCGACGAACTGGAAATCAAATTAAGGAAAATTGCCGAGCATAATACCTTAATTCGCGAAAATCAGCTGCTGCGCGCGCAGTTAGAAACAGGCACTCTGGTAACCGATATTATCTACCAGAGTGATGCTCTAAAACAGATTCTGAGTCTCGTAGCGCGGGTGAGTGACAGCAATGCTGCGGTTTTGATTCAGGGCGAAAGTGGAACGGGCAAGGAAATGATTGCACGCGCCATCCATCAAGCCTCACCGCGTCGAATGATGCCTTTCGTTGCCGTCAACTGTGCGGCGATTCCAGAAAGTTTATTTGAAAGCGAGATGTTCGGGCATGAGAAAGGCGCCTTCACGGGTGCTTATGAGCGCGCTAAAGGACGAATAGAATTGGCAGCGGGAGGAACGCTTTTTCTGGACGAAGTTGCCGATATTCCCCTTAACTTTCAGGTTAAGCTCTTGCGCGTCTTGCAGGAAAAAGAATTTCAGAGGCTGGGCTCATCGCAAGTATTGAAAGCCGACATTCGTGTCATATCGGCAACTAATAAAGATTTAAATAAATTGGTTGAAACCAATCAATTCCGGGCTGATTTGTATTTCCGACTCAATGTAATCCCACTGACTATACCACCTTTGCGCGAGAGACGCGAAGATATTCCCGTTCTGATTAAGCATTTCATCGCCAAACATGCACGGCTAAACTCCCGACCGGTAAAAGGTATCACCGCGGAAGGTATGAACCTCTTGATGCGTTACGATTATCCTGGCAATGTGCGGGAATTAGAAAACATCATCGAACGTGCCGTCATTTTAGCTCGCGATGAATATATCACAACTGCCGAGCTACCACTTAGTTCAAGCTATCAACCAGCAACCGTTACTGGTAATACCCTGCCAGAGCAGGTTGAGGAATTGGAAAAGCGCTTGATTCAGGGAGCACTGGCACACAGCGGTAATGTCCAGACGCGCGCGGCGCTTCAATTAGGAATTTCTGAGCGAGTCTTACGGTACAAAATGGAAAAGTATGGGATTGAATAACGGCAGGTTTTTAAATGGAAGGCACCAGGGAAGAGCAAATTTCGACAATTTTGTCGTTTTACCAACAAAATTGTCGCCGCAGATGGCGGCTGGAAATAACTACTTCATTACCTTTAAGTGTATTTTATCGACGGAGAAAAACTTGTTTGGTTAGTTTGGCACGCGGCTTGTCTTAATAGGGGCGGAATTTGAAATTGCGAACAACCAAACAAAAGGAGTTGAAAATGAAAAAACTAAGTATTTTCGCAATGGTAATCTTGAGCGGTCTAATCATTCTGGTGACGATGCCAGAGCTGAGCGCTCAAACTGTGCCGGCTGGACATGGCAAGCATTTCGTTGACCTCAATGGCGACGGCTACAATGATAATGCTCCGGATGCTGACGGTGACGGTATCCCCAATGGCAAAGATGCCGACTACCAGAAGAATCCAACTGCCGGTGGACGCTTTCACCGGACTTTCGTTGATGAAAATGGTGACGGTTTCAACGATAATGCCCCGGATGCCGATGGTGACGGCATACCCAATGGTCAGGACCCGGACTATCAGCGGCCGCTGGATGGCAGCGGTTTACGTCATGGAAGTGCCCTGCGGAATGGCAATCAGGAAATGCATCGGGTAAGTCGCCGCTTCAATCCTGATGCTCGCCCTGGTGATGCGCCTGTCCCGAATGGCAATTGTGATGGTAGTAGTACCACTGGACGCAACGCTAATCGTCGTGGCTATCGCCCATAAATCCTCTAACAATCAAGCGGGTCGGTTCGGACGAATCGACCCGCTTCCCTATTTAATGGAATCATGATGAAAAGCAAAACCCTAAAAATTGTCGTAGAACTCATAATAAGTATGCTGAGCCTGTTGGTATTTGCTCAGACTGCGTCCGATCAGAAACCGCGTGGCTTCATTGATTTGAATAATGATGGCATCAACGACTGGTTCTGCGATGCCAATGGTGACGGTATCAATGATATTGATAATCAACCTTATCGCCATACTTTTCAGTTTCAAGACCGGAATGGTGATGGTCTCAACGATTTATTCGTTGATAAAGACGGCGATGGGATAAACGATCTGGCAACGGGATTTGTGGATTTAGATGGCGACGGCTGGAACGATAATATTATCGACTGTAACCACGACTGGATAAATGATATCACCGGTTTACGCTATAATCGGCGTAACCTTGGGGGCGGTCGTTACGGCTTTATCTGGGAAGAACGGGGCGGAATCAGCCGCGGTGCTCACAATGCAGAGCGTGATGAAAATGCTCCCGGTTCACCATCACCCAACATGCAACAGCGTCGTGGCGTTGACCAATTTATTGATACTGATGGTGATGGCATCAACGATAATCGCGGTTTTGACCGTCATCGCCAGGGCTCGGGTCGTAATCGGAGAAAAGGATGAGATGTAAACTGCGCATTTTAATATATATCGGTTTGAGTCTGCTATTGCCCCTGAGTTTTTCGACAGCACAATGGAATTTTTATTTTGATACCAGAGTGAGTCACGAAGGCAATCTCTTACGGATTTATCGACCGGTGACTGATGATATTGTTTCACCTCAAATAGGTATTTCCTATATCGGCCGCAATTATGAAGTCTTTTATAGCGGCGAGCTTTTGCAAATTGTCAATCAGGAGCAGTATAGCAATAACCTGCACACCGCCGGAATTGATTTTTTCAATGAGAACAACCCAATCTTTAAATACGCCTGGGGTGCTAATTTAGCGGTGCGATTCGATCAACCTGAATATTCTTATTATGATTTTTACCAGTCAGTCGGCTATTTTAATCTGCGTCTTGATGCTGCAGACTGGACGACAATCAAGACTGGCTTGGAAATTTCCCGCAAGGTTTTTCCTGAGGAAGATGCCTGGAATCACTGGGAAACGCGTGTTTTTTACTGGCAAAATTTTTATTTACCAACCCGCAGTACTTTGCGTCTGGAGTTGAATTACCTCAATCGCAACTTTTTAGAAAGTAATCTCCAGCCCGGTGAAGTGGACTGGACAACCGGCGAGATAGTAGATTCAAATAGTTCCGTACGGGCGGAGCTACCGACTCTCTCTCAACTCGTTGGCAGTGTGCGCTGGGCACAATCTTTTAGTCCCAGGCTTGGTGGCTTCACCGAGTTCCTTTACCGCTATAATACCTCCAGGGGCAACCCTTACCAGATTGAGCAGGTCAGTTTTAGTCCGATCGACGACTATTTCGGATATCGCGGCTATAACTGGACTAACAGTCTAAAGTGGAAGATGACCAACCAGTTGTGGGCAAAAGCTACCTTTATACAATACCAGCTCTCCTATATCAATCGCCCCGTTTATGCGTATGATTTTGCTAGTGAAGAATGGCTGACCGACACCACAGGCAATCTGCTTGAAATAGCGCCCATGCGCAAGGATAACGGGAATAATCTCGAACTCACGCTTGGCTACAAATTCGAAAACTTACTAAATCGTGCCTCCGATCTGGAAATTGCCTTAACTCTAACCTTTTTCAATAATCGCTCAAATGATGCTTACTTCCAGTATCGCGACCATTCTATCGGAATAAAAATCAATTATGATTTGCAATGGTAGGATTCACTATCGCAAGGTTTATTGAACCAAAAGGGTAATGCGCCGAAAATTTTGCGGTGGTACCGAAAAAAAGCTTGCATTCGCCAGGAAGATAAAATAATTTATAGCAGTTATGCAGTGCTTGAACCTTATAAGAAATTTCCTGATTATATGGTGGTGGCAGTTTTATGAACGGGCGGGCACTGTAGTGTAGATATAAGAGAACATCATTTTGTTAGCAGACCCGCCCGAAAAGGCGGGTTTTTTGTTTTTTAGCAAATACAAATAACCAAAGAAAGGAGCTAGAAATGAAAACACGCAAAATCATGCTAACCGAAAAGGAAATCCCACGCACCTGGTACAATCTGCTCGCCGATTGTCCCTTTCCACCGCCACCACCGCTGCATCCCCTTACCCATGAGCCACTCAAACCAAATGATCTCGCTCATCTTTTTCCACCAGCACTAATCGAACAGGAGGTCAGCACACAGCGCTTCATTCCAATACCAGAGGAAATCCTGGAAGTATATGCGCTCTATCGGCCGAGTCCGCTGGTGCGGGCTTATAATCTGGAGGGGGCTCTCAGCACTAATTCCAAGATTTATTATAAAAACGAAAGTGTTAGCCCGCCGGGAAGCCACAAACCCAACACCGCTATAGCCCAGGCTTACTATAATAAAATCGTGGGGGTCAAGCGCCTGACCACTGAAACTGGCGCCGGGCAATGGGGCTCAGCACTGGCTTTTGCCTGTAATTATTTTGGGTTGGAGTGCCTGGTTTATATGGTGCGGGTCAGCTACGAAAATAAACCCTATCGGCGCTCAATGATCGAAGCCTGGGGCGCAACGATTCATCCTAGCCCAAGCAAGCTGACTCAGTCCGGACGCGCGGTTCTGGATAAGGATCCCGATTGCCCTGGTAGTCTGGGCATTGCCATCAGTGAAGCAGTCGAAATAGCCATGAACGATAAGCAGACCAATTATGCACTTGGTTCGGTGCTAAACCATGTCCTGTTACACCAGACAATTATTGGCGAAGAAGCCCTCAAGCAATTCGAGCTCGTCAGTGACTATCCGGATATTGTCATTGGCTGCGTGGGCGGAGGCAGCAATTTTGCCGGCCTGGCTTTCCCGTTCCTGCGCGAGAAATTTGCCGGTAAAAATTTGCGGGCTATTGCGGTCGAACCAACCGCCTGTCCCAGTCTAACGCGGGGAGCGTACACTTACGACTATGGCGATACCAGTCGGTTGACCCCGCTAATGCCGATGTACACTTTAGGGCACAATTTTATCCCGTCGAAAATTCATGCCGGAGGGTTACGGTATCATGGTGCCGCGCCTTTGCTTAGCCTATTAGTCAAAGAAGACTTAGTGGAAGCCCGCGCTTACCATCAGACGGAGGTTTTTCAGGCGGCGGTGACTTTTGCGCGTAGCGAAGGTATTATCCCGGCGCCGGAATCAGCCCATGCGATTAAGGCTGTCATTGACGAAGCTAAAAAGGCAGATGAAGAAGGCGTGACCAGAACAATTCTATTCAACCTCAGTGGCCACGGTCATTTTGATATGAGTGCCTATGATGCCTTTTTCCGCCAACAGTTGGAAGATAATAACTTTGCGGATGAGGAGCTTCAAAAAAGTTTAGCCCAGCTGTGTGATTTGCCAACAATCTAAAAGCTAATTGAGAGAGGGAGCTGCTCAGAGCTCCCTCTCTTATAGGCAAATTGCCAATTTTTTCATAATTTAAAATTGAATGAACAAATGTGTTTCCCGAGAAGATTTTGAAAGAATCGGAATAGTCGAGTTTCGGCGAAGCGCACGAGCGCGACGACTGAGCATCTATTTATCACCCCATCAGCCGGTTAAAGTCATTCTGCCCTGGCATATACCCTTTGAAACAGCCTATCAATTCGTTATGAAAAAGCAAGCCTGGATTCAGCGGCATCAGGTAAAATTACACTCCCTCAAAGCCGCTGATACCTATAAGGGCGATTACCCATTAGTTACCCGTAATTATCAGGTCAATCTGATTCCGGCTACCTCAATGCCTATCAGAATTGCTCTGGAAAACAATGTCATTTCTATCTATCAGCCATCCGAAATGGCAATAACTCATCCCGATATTCAGGCGGCTCTGAAAATGGGCTTAGTGGCAGCCTGGCGCCGCGAGGCACACCAGCATCTGCCCGAGCGAGTTACTAAATTTGCTCAGCTAGGTGGCTTTCGCTATAAGAATGTGTTTATCAAAAACCTAAAGTCACGCTGGGGCAGCTGTTCTACCCATTTGAACATTAATCTTAATTTGCATTTGATGCGTCTCCCGGATGAGCTAATTGACTATGTAATCTGGCACGAACTGGTACATACCCAAATTCCTTATCACGGAGCCCAATTCTGGAATGAACTCCAGCGGTGGGATAGAAATGTTACCGGGAAGCGACATATTTTTCGTGAACTGGCGCGCGCTGGCTTTTTAGCGAATGTTTTTATGACCTATGAACAATTCTGGCATAGATGTACCCTTAAGGAATAAAGTTGCCGAATCAGGAGTCAAATCGTTAACATATCCCCTTTGTCTTAACACCCCCGCGTTTTGACAAAACCAGAGTATGGGCTATTCTATTCATCGGCGAATTTCCGACAATTTTTTTAATAAAATCAAACAGAAATAGACGTTAGAACATTTTCGCAGACGATTGAGAAAGCCGGGTATTGACTGGAGTAACTCATGCCGGCTCACCAGCAAGTGGTCAAGGAACAGCAATATTCTCTTCTACCGGCAGGCTGGCAAGTGGTTGGTTTTGAGGCTGACAATTTGCCCAGCGGGATTTATTTATACTAGATCAAGTCCGGCAGGGAGCGCGGTTTTGGCAAAATTGTTTTATTACGTTAATAAACATACAGTGTGTGTCGAGATGAGTCAATCAGGATCTTTGGACACTGTTCCAATTTTTCTTTGGTAAGACACGCTTGATTGACAATCTAGTTTTGTTGGAGAATTAAGCGGATTTGTCTGATTTCAAAACATGGTATCCACCCTTGGTAATCACACTGAGATGGTAATCACAGATTAAGGGAGGAAATATTCCTAGCAAATCGGGATTAATTTTCGGTGAGCCATACTCTTTCATAATCTCAATAGGAGTGCGTCCTCTTTTGTAGCGGAATTTGCGCTGGTAGTTGCCATAAATGCTATTAGTAGACAATTTCTTCAGAAGACCTCAGAGGTTTTGATTATCTATAATAGCATAAAATTTATTCTCAACTAAGGGTATTATTTCTTTTAACTCGTCAATTCTAAGCTACTCGAGAAAGCCCGCCTGGCTTCAAATCCCCTAAACTTCCCTAACTCTCATTATCAAAACCTTTAACTCCTCAAAAAGATGATCGTTAAGCCAATTTATCCTTGCCAACTGGATACCATGTCTTGAAACTTTCC
>DDYE01000017.1 GCA_002347855.1 Fidelibacterota bacterium UBA2242 | reverse complement strand
GGCGGGCTCTCTTGAGTAGTTTAGGAGGACAGAAATAGTATCCCTTATGGAGAATGAATTTTATGCTCGTACAGAGAATCAAAACCCCCGCGGTCTGCTGAAGGGATTGTCCACCAATAGCATTTATGGCAACTACCAGCGTAAATTCCGCTATAAAAGAGGACGCATTCCTATTGAGATTATGAAAGAGTATTACTTGCCAAAAATTAATCCCGATTTGCGAGGAATATTTCCACCTTTAATCTGTGATTACCATCTCAATGTGATTATTAAGGGTGGATACGATGTCTTGAAATTAGACAATACCGGATAATTTTCCCCTTGCGCTTTTGCACTTTTTGTTATACAATTGTTTCGAGTCATTGTTTTCCTCCTTTTTAAGGTTTTTTTCATACACTTGGAAAATCGATAACTCACTTCTTTTTTACAAGACCTTTTTACAGAATTTTATGGACATAATCCTCTAAAAGTATACAATCCTGATAAGCTTATTGGAATCATTAAATCCATGAGTTAATCGGGCTAATTGAATCCTGATAAAAAAAGCTCGTCTGGCTCACCCCGGACGGGCTTTTTGATTTTCGGTAATAAATCTTTTCGATTTACCCTATCAGCTCCGGTTTCCACTCCTTGATTTTTTCAATCACTGCCTGCGGCGTGAAACCGAATTTTTCCGCCAGTACCTTCTCCGGAGCGGAGGCGCCGAAGCGATTGATGCCGATCTGAAGCAGCGGAGCAGGAATTACATCACCCCAGCCACTCATATAAGCGGTTTCGATGACCACTTTAGGCGTGGCGTCAGATGGGATCACACTCTCGCGATATTCAGCCGGTTGAGCGACAAACACCTCTCTGGCAGGCATAGAAACCACCCGCACATGAGCAGCAAATTCGCCCAGGGCAACTTTGGTCATGACTGCCAGGCTGACCTCTGAACCGGTAGCAATTAGAACCAGCTTGAGTACGCTTTTTTCTTTGGACACTATGTAGCTACCTTTAAAAATATTTTCGACATCGCAATCCGAATCGCGCTCAACCAGAGCAACTTTCTGGCGAGTCAATAAAATCGCCGTCGGACCTTCCTTTTGACGCAGTGCCATCAGCCAGGTGTATGCTATTTCGATTGCATCCGCCGGACGAATTACGGTCAAATTCGGGATGATGCGCAGTGACGGAATCTGCTCTATCGGTTGATGGGTAGGTCCATCTTCACCGACAAAAATGCTATCGTGAGTGAAGATAAAAATTACCTGTAAGTGCATCATTGCTGCTAAACGAATCGCGGGACGCATATAATCAGCGAAAGTTAAAAAGGTCGAACCGAAGGGAATAAAACCGCCGTACAGCGCCATACCATTTAAAATAGCTCCCATGGCGTGCTCTCGAATACCAAAATGCAGATTACGACCAATATAATCATCCTTTTGCACCGCGGAATAGGCTTTTAGAAAAGTATTGGTTGATGGTGATAAATCCGCCGAACCACCGCAAAGTCCAGGCAGTAATTCAGCAATTTTTTGCATCAATTTCCCGGAAAGAGCGCGCGTTGCACCCGCTTCTGCAGTGACTGCACTAAGGATGCTTTGCTCCATTTCTGCCGTTAATTCCTGGTGTTGCCATTTCCCCCAGTTAAGGGCAAGTTCTGGATTTGCTTTTTGCCACTTTTCAAATTGCGCTTGCCAACTGCGGTAATTCTCTTCCTGGTATCGTGCTCGCTCTTGGAAAAACGCATACACTTCCTCAGGGACGTAAAAGTCGTGAGGCGCTTGCCAGCCAAGATTGCGTTTGGTTATCGCTACCTCTTCAACACCCAACGGCGCACCGTGGCATTCAGCCTGGTCCTGTTTGTTGGGACTACCGTAGCCGATATGTGTTTTTGTAATGATGAGTGTCGGGCGACCCATGTTTTGTGCCCTTTCCAGAACCTGGGCGACCGCTTGATAATCGTGTCCATCAGCTTCCAAAATAGCCCAACCGTAAGCGGCAAACCGTTCCGCTACTGATTCCGAAAATGCTAAATTTGTCTTGCCTTCTATCGTTATTTTATTGTCATCGTACAAATAAATCAGGTTATCCAGGTTCAAATGCCCTGCCAGCGAAGCGGCTTCACTGGAAACACCTTCCATCAGGTCGCCATCGCTGACAATGGCGTATATTTTATGCGTGCCGAAAAGTTGAAAGTCGGGCGTATTGAAACGGGCTGCGGTCATTTTAGCAGCTAGTGCCAATCCAACGCCGGTAGCAAATCCCTGCCCAAGGGGACCGGTGGTCATTTCAACTCCCGGTAAGCAACGGTACTCAGGATGTCCGGGTGTGTGCGAATTCCATTGCCGAAATTGCTTCAAGTCGTCAATTGTCACCGCATAACCACTCAAATGTAATAGACTATAGAGCAACATCGAACCATGACCCGCCGAAAGAATAAATCTATCCCGGGCAATCCACTGCGGCTGCTGGGGATTATATTTTAAAAAGTAACTCCATAAGACCGTAGCAGCATCCGCCATCCCCAGCGGCATACCGGGATGACCGGAGTTTGCCCGCTGAACACCATCAACTGCTAAAAACCTGACTGTATTGGCTACTAATCGGGTCATTTCTTCATCAATAGTTACCATTGCTCTTCCTTTCAGTTTTCAAATCCATTTCGTTAGCCACTACCAATTTTATATGCGTTTACGAAATCCTTCCCCAATAACTTCATGAACATTAGAAATAATGACAAAAGCCCGCGGGTCAATCTTTAATATTTCCTGGCGCAGTGTGGCAACTTCCTTGCGCGTCACTACCGTATAAAGGACATTTCTTGCCTGGCGGGTATAAAATCCAACGCCCTTAATTTCAGTACCACCGCGATTCATATCCTTGGTTATCAAATCAATTATTTCATCCTGCTTTTCACTGATTATGTGGAAAGAGCGAGCGTAATCAAAGCCATCTAAAATTAAATCTAACACTTTACTGGAGAAATACAAACTGATGAATCCATATAAGGCTAAATTGACGTCGTGAAAAGCTATCCCGGCAAAACTAATCACAAAAAAATCCACTGCTAAAATCCCCATCCCGACCGAAATATTGGTGTATTTATTTATTATTTGCCCGACAATGTCCGAACCGGCAGTCGTTCCTTTGAAGCGAAAGACAATTCCCAAGCCTATCCCTAAGACGATACCGCCAAAAATCGATGCCAAAAGCGGGTCGGTGGTCGCAACCGGCACCTTCAGAATATCACCGATGAAATCGGTGAAAACCGACACAAATATAAAAGCATAAAGGGTACGGACGCCGAACGTTTTGCCCAGCAACTTCAATCCTATCAAATACAGAGGAATGTTAAAAACTAACATCACCACTCCAACGGGAAATTGGAATAAAGTATGGAGCACGATAGCAATGCCACTGACACCGCCTGGAGCAATTTTTGCCGGTATCAAGAAAAAAACCAAAGCCAGCGCCATAATTAAAGCGCCGACAGTCAAACCACAATATTCCCAGACAATATTTTTCATCTTTTGCTTGATAGCCATATTTTAAATCCTTACTGTTATCTCCTTTTTCACTTTAATATACACCTCCATATTTTACAGAAAAAATGACAAAATTTTGCAGTTTCCTTTCGTCGAAGATTTTTGTTATTTACAGATTCAGTGCCTAAATTCGGCAAGTTTTATGGAGTTAGATATGCCGAAAAAGACGAAAAATTCGCAGACTTCTGCTGACAGTTCTCGGACCATCCGTATTTTTGCCTGGGCATCTTTTTTAAATGATGTCGGCTCGGACATTATCTATCCCATCTGGCCACTTTTCGTCACTGAAATTTTGAAAGCCAATATGGCAGTCCTGGGATTTATTGATGGACTTGGCGAGGCAATTGTCTCGATTGCCAAAGCCGTGTCAGGTTTCTGGTCGGATAAAATTCGGCGGCGCAAGCGTTTTATCTGGATAGGCTATTTGATGGGCTCAGCTTCACGGATTGGTTATGCCCTTTCGACCGTCTGGCAACATCTGATACCGTTTCGAATTCTCGATCGGGCGGGTAAGATTCGCAGCGCCCCCCGCGACGCTGTTGTAGCAGATTTATCTACCGAGCAGAATCGTGCCAAACATTTTGGATTGCTGCGCACTGCAGACTATGCCGGTGCTCTTGTGGGAATTTTACTATGCATACTTTTATTCCAGCTTGTGGGCTACCGGCATCTCTTCATGTTTGCAGCGCTTCCATCACTAATTGGTGCTGCCTTGGTGATTTTAAAATTTAAAGAAAAACGGCTGGCAGACAGTACTATTTATAAAGGATTACGGTTTCGCGACCTCTCTGGTAATTTCCTTTTGTTTTTGATTCTTAGCGCAATTTTCAGCATTGGTAATTTTACCTATTCGTTCCTTTTGATTCATGCCAAGCAAATCGGATTTAAAACTAGCTTTATTCCGGTACTTTACCTTGTTTTTTCCCTTGCTGCGACTGTTACTTCTTATCCATTCGGCAAGTTAGCGGATAAAATTGGGCGTAAAACTGTCCTTTATCTTGCTTTCCTTTTCTGGGCAATTCTTTGTCTTTTGATTATCTTTACCCGACGGCTCGAGTATCTATGGCTAATTTTTATCTTCTATGGGCTTCATAAAGGAGCGCTGGAACCGATTCAGGGAACATTAGTAGCCGAGTTGGCTCCGGAAAAATACCGTGCCAGCTGTATTGGAACCTATCAAATGATTATCGGTTTATGCGCTTTCCCGGCTTCGTTTGTCGCGGGACTTATGTGGGATAAAATCGGCTATACGGCGCCCTTCTATCTATCGTTAGCTCTGACAATCATCGCCAGTGGTTTGATGCTGTGGATCAGGGAACCTAATAAAACTGTCAGTTAATTTATACGGTAATTGACCGATTACAATTTCCTATCGTAGTAACACTATCTTCTAGATATTTGCGAAATTTTTCCCCTCAATCCGGCAGAAATAAATGCCGGACGATTGATTCTCCCCATTCCAGATATTCGAATGTTCCACGGCTTCTTATTATCACTTCTAACACCAGAAAATCCTGATGAATTTGAGTTGAAATCTTTACGAGTTTATCAACCTAAAATCGCTCAATATAAGACTTGTAATCAGGCTTTATACGTTCATAAGCCGTGCTCATTAACGGAGAGGAAATTATATAATCGGCAGTAGCACGATTACAGGCGACGGGTATATTCCAGACCACGGCAATTCTGAGCAGGGCTTTGATATCGGGGTCATGAGGTTGAGCTTCCAGAGGATCCCAGAAAAAAATCAGCAAATCAATCTTTTGTTGGGCAATATATGCTCCTAATTGCAAATCACCCCCCAGCGGACCACTTTGCAGCTTTTGAATTTTCAACTGCAAAGTTTTTTCGAGAAGACGACCGGTAGTGCCCGTCGCAATCAGGTGATGTTTTTTCAGAGTCCCAACATTGAATTTAACCCACTCTAAAAGGTCATCCTTTTTATTATCATGAGCTACCAGGGCGATATTTTTTGGGTAAATTCCTTCAGTTTGATTATTGGTTTCCATGCTTTCCTCAATTGTTTAGATTTAATGACGCGTTGCAATTCAATTCCCACGAATATCCCTGCCCCAATTCAACTTGGTGCGTAAGGTATGGAAAAAGGAGTCGCCGGGAAAACGCACGACCGGCAAGGTAAAGTCAGCTTTTTGAATTTCTACCCGCTCTGCTCTTTCTAAAACCTGACGCTCCTGTCCGTCCATAACCAGGCTAACATCGGGCGCCAATTCACTGCAATCGATACTTACGACACTATCAGCCGATATTACTACAGGTCTAACCGAAAGACTATGGGGACAAATCGGACTGATGACGAAAACATTTAATTCAGGCGAGATAATCGGACCGCCGGCAGAAAGAGAATAAGCCGTAGATCCTGTAGGAGAAGCGATGATGATTCCATCCGCTCGATAAGTGTTTAAAAAATCCCCGTTGACAAAAGTACGAATTTTTATCGTCGTCGAGACCCGTCCTCTATCTATCACGATATCATTAAAGGCAAAATTCGCCAGCACTTTTTCGGGGAAAATAGTTCGTACTGCCAAAACATTACGCTCTTCGATCGAATATTCACCTCTTAAAAAAGCTGCGAGTCGTTCGGTGTAATTTTCAAAGGAAACATCAGCCAGAAAGCCTAAGCCACCGAGGTGAATGCCAAGAACAGGCTTGCCGCTCCGCGCCATTAGACGCGATGCGCTTAAAAAAGTACCGTCCCCACCTATGCTAAAGAGCGCATCTATTTGCTGCGGTAAATCGGCAGTCGTTACAAACTTGATTGATTCCCCCGAAAAGACATTTCGCCAGGTGACATCGTTCAGGATAATTTCCTGATGATTTTTCTCTAAAAATTGAATAATGTCCGGCAAAATCTCAGTAAGTGCATCATGTCGCGGAGTTAACCACAAACCAATTCTCATTTGGCTTTACTCCTTGGCTACTTCAGTGGCAAAGGCACTATTCTCTTGCTCGCTGATGATTTTTACGCGTTGCTCCAGGGCTTGTAAATGAACCTGACACTCATTTGCCAGCCGCATTCCTTCTTCAAAAAGACGGATAGACTCATCCAGATCCTTCTCGCCCGACTCTAAAACGCGTAAGATTTCCTCCATCCGCTGTAAGGCTTTTTCTAAAGCAAAGGTTTTTTTAGCCATTGCGAGGACTCCTTTTATTCTTTTGATTTTTTTGCATTATTTTTTCAACCAGCGCGGAAAACTTTCCATCAAAAAGCTCAACCGCAACTGAACTTTGAGGTTTTACAGCCTGCACAGTCTTAATCATTTCTTCTTCGGGCAGATGATAGACAATAGCGTATCCCCTTTTCAGGATTGCTCGTGGGTCTAAAGCAGCAAAAGTATGGATGAACCCTTCCAATTGAGCTGCTCGACTGGCAAGCAGATTCTTTACTGCTTGCAGGAGGCGAATTTCCAATTCATCCAGTCGTTGACGACGCTGTTGCAATAAACTTAAAGGACGGTAAAGCTGCAATCTTTTTAAATAATGCAGGCGGAGAGTCTGCTGGTTTGTCAATCGCTCCGTAACTACTTTACAAAAAGCGTTCTTCAACAATCCAATACGGGTAATAATTTGTACCCGGTCTGGAATGACTAATTCCGCGGCTGCGGAGGGCGTTGGTGCCCGTAAATCTGCTACAAAATCGGATAAATTGAAATCAACTTCGTGTCCTACGGCACTAACTACGGGAAGCGCAGAAGCGGCAATCGCCCGCACTAATTTTTCTTCATTGAATGCCCACAAATCTTCCAATGAACCACCGCCCCGTGCCAGTACAATAAAATCCACTGCCCTATTAGCATTAAAGTACTCAATTCCCTTGATAATTGTCTCGGCGGCACCCTCACCCTGCACCTGAGCCGGATAGATGTAAATCGCAATGGAAGGATTGCGTCGTTCGCTGATTTTTAAGAAATCATTGACCGCCGCGCCACTCGGACTGGTAATTAAGCCAACTCTTTCAGGAAAAGCTGGGATAGGGCGTTTTCGTTCCTGGGCAAAAAGTCCTTCTGCAGCTAATTTTTTCTTCAGCGCTTCAAAAGCCAAGTGGAGGTCACCTAAACCAGCCGGACGCACTTTCTGAACATTAACCTGATACTGTGATTGAGGGGCATAAGTCGTAACAGCGCCGAAGACCAACAATTGCATGCCATTATTGATTTGGAAAGGAATTGAACAAGCGATATTGCGCCAGATGACGCAATTGATTAGCGCTTGCTGGTCCTTAAGGGAAAAATAGATATGCCCTGACCGACTGACGCTAAAATTCGACACCTCACCCTTTATCCAGACCGGCGCAATGAATCGCTCAATGACCCGCCTGACTTCCTGGGCAATTTCAGAAACTGTAAATATATGCTCGTCCATAAAAAAAGAGGTGGTGAAGACTGGTTGTCATCACCACCCCCCTCTGGAAGTTTTAACTATCTGATTTTCTTTTTATGACGGTCTCTCCTGAGCCTTTTTTTGCGTTTATGAGTCGCAATCTTTCTTCTTTTACGCTTCTTTCCACAAGGCATAAATTAATACTCCTTCTTCGGTAAATATTAAAGTGACTGACTATAAGTAATTTCCTGATTAATACTGGCTTTTAAGAGTTTCGAAGGTTTAAAAACCGGCACAGTTCGTTCTGGTAAGCATATTTCCACACCGGTTCCGAGATTACGGGCTTTTTTAGGCTTACGCACTTTCAAATAAAAACTACCAAATCCTCGAAAATCAACGCGTTCACCACGCTGTAATGCCTCGATAATCGTCGTAATGAATCCTTCCAGAGCCGCTTCTGTATCAACCTTAGTCAAACCTGTAGCACGCGAAACAATATCGACTATATCGGCTTTCGTCACAGTTTTTCTCCTTTTAATAAGCAGATTTTATGTCGAAGACATCCTCTTGGGATCATGAATACCTTCTTCACAATTAGCAACGCAGGTGCTCCGAATCATAGTTATTGATCGCTGCATCCTTTTTCAATCAACCATCTCTACTTCAATTATTCCGTCTGGTCTCCTTCCAGCACGTGCAAATCTTTTTCAACTGATATCGAAAAACTTATCTTAACTAAAAATACATCCTTTAGTAATTTTTAACAACTATTTTTTATCCAAAACTTTAATTCGTCTTTCACCAACAATTTTCTTCATTGCCGGTTATCTGCTGAATTAATCCAACTGTAGATATTCTTAGTCATTCATATATTGCCGCGATTTATTTTTCACAACAGCCGATTAGCTAGATTCAGGACGATAGATGATAATTTTTTGTTTCGGGTAGATAATATGCCCTTCTAAATTATTCCAGGCCCGTATATTACTAACACTGACATTGTATTTAGCAGCAATCTCCCCAAGCGTCTCCCCCTTTGCTACAATGTGGATTATTTTTTTCGTCTCGTTTGAGGTCGAGGCAGTGGCTTCGATGGCTGCCTTCGTCCCCCTGACTTTTAAGATAGTCCCTGGTTGGATAATATCATCTTGTAAATTGTTGAGAGAACGAATCTTGGTAACACTGGTATTATATTTTTTGGCAATTAAGCTGAGTGATTCTCCCTTTTGGACAGTATGAGTAAAAACGACATCTTCGCTACTCGTACGGGGAGCAGCATAATAGCGATCGGTGGGGATAACAAGCATCTGACCAACTCGCAACTGACTGGGACGTTTAATGTGATTGGCAGCTACAATTGCCGATATAGTGACCCCATATTTATTGGAGATACTGTGAAGGGTTTGCCCTTTTTTTACCTTATGGGTCAGCCATTCCGTTCTCTTTTCCGCAATGGCAGGCGGAAGCTGCTTTAATTTTGCGATCAGGCTATCGCCCTTACCGACCGGGACGCGCAGAATATAGTTTGGTTCATTGGGAGGTGTGACCCAGCGGCGTAGCTCCGGATTGAGGCGTCGGATTTCCTCGACGCTGACCCCACAGGCACGGGCAATAGCGTCAAATTCATAAGAACTGCTAACCGGTACCTCGTCCCACTCCCATTTATCTTTGGGTGAATTAGTAAAACCATATTTTTCTGGATTTTTGGCAACCAGCATACTCGCCATGAAAGTCGGAACATAATCACGCGTTTGTTGCGGCAAGGATTTCAATTTCCAGTAATCCCGTGTTCCTTCGCGCTTAATTGCTCGCCAGATTCTAAGTTCGCCTGCATTGTAAGCCGCCAGAGCTAAAAACCAGTCATTGAATTCTTCGTATAATTTTTTCAAATATTTGGCAGCCGCATGGGTAGATTTGATAGGATCACGTCTTTCATCAATCCACCAGTTACGCTTTAACCCATAACGCGCTCCAGTGCCCGCAATAAATTGCCACATTCCGGCGGCATGGGCGTAAGAATAGGCATTAGGATTAAAGCCGCTCTCAATAAGCGGCAGGTAAAACAATTCCTCCGGCAAACCGTACTGTGCCAATATCGGCATAATATGATCCCGATAATAACCGCTATTATCTAAGTATTGCTGAAAACGCCACGATTCGCGTCCGCAGATGAAATCGGTAATACGGTCGATTTTGCGGGAGCGCACCAGGGGGATATGCCCTGGTCGGTCATCTAAGACAATCAAAGTATCATTACCAATTTCCACGGAATCAATTACCGTCTCGAAAATCTCTTCCCGCAGCAGTTCCGCGCCGTAGGTGCCCGAATCGCTATTCAAATAAGCGTAATTTTGCTGAAAATCGCTGGAGACTTTTTCGTAAAAGCGATTAAAATCATCCTGCTGTAACAATGTCAATGTATCTAAATCACTAATTTCGGCAATAATTTCAAAAACGCGATCGAAGCAATACTTTGCTTCGGAAGTATCTTTAAAATAGGCAGAAATTAGTGCATCCACGTAAAAAGTTTTGGCTTCACTGATGAGTAAATCAAAAATATCTTGATTGCCATTACCATTTTCTTCTTTGTTGTCATTAGCAAGCGCTGTTCGAGGTGATAGATCTAAGGTAGGCTTTACCTGGCTGTAGGAATAATTTGCAATCATTATCAGGCAACAAAAGATGGCAGGATATTTTGTCATTTTCAAGATTTTCATGCTACTCCTAATCTAAGGTTTTCGTCTTTAAAATTAGCTTTTCTGGACGACAAAATCAAGGCGTTTTTAGAAATTATTCATTAATTTTTTTAAAAGCTGGGTGGAAGAGAAACCATTTATTAAGGGAAAAACTAAGACTTTACCGCCACGACCTTCGACTATATCGCGCCCTACAATCTCATGCGGCTCATAATCACCACCTTTAACTAAAACATCAGGCTGGATAACGGCAATTAGTTCAAAAGGTGTATCTTCATAAAAAATGACGACATAGTCAACATATTCTATAGCTGCTAAAATTGCTGCACGATCGTCTTGAGAATTGATCGGACGCCTGGTGCCTTTTAAGCGCTGCACCGAAGAATCTGAGTTGAGCCCGACGAATAAGACCTTGCCCTGCTCTTTGGCAAAGTGCAACAATTCGATATGACCACGATGTAATAAATCAAAGCAGCCATTAGTAAATACGATAGGCTGCTTTGCCTCATGTAGCTGTTCAGCAATCTGGTGGGCTTCTTCTCTTGAAATTATTTTATTGGTGGGTAACATAAGCTTCCAATGGACATAAATTGCATAAATTTAATTCACAGAAACGTTGATTGAATTCAATTGCACCCTGAACCATCCAGTTGCATTTAGTAGAAGCCAGATCTATCTTCAGTCGAGTGTAAAAAGTGCGAATTGTCTGCGGTAACTCTCCCAGCGCCACCTGTTCTGAAAAGAGGACTGCCTTTTCCATGAGGGCGGAATCTTTTTCCAGAATGGCGATAGCTCGGCAATATGGTAAAACGAGGTTTGTCAAGAAATCGTTCAATCTCTCCGTACCCATCAGAACCTGACTGCGCTGGTGAATAAATAGAGGATGATTCTTCCATAACCCTTCCGGTTGCTGTAATAAATCGACCGTCCACTCATAAAAGCGTTGATAATTTGGCGCCATTTTAATCTGGCTGATGAACGTCTGACCGGGATAAGCTGGAAATAGTTTGACAAGGCATTGGGCTAAGGCTGCCAGGCGTTTGTGCGGATAATTAGCCGGGCGTGTTCCGGCAAAATGCCAGGGTAAATCCTGGGCGCATCGTAATCCATATTCTGATTGAAAGTGATGCCAATCCTTAGTGAGGGTTTGAAAATATAGCGAATCGCAGTTGAGATTAGGTGGCAGTTTATCATCAAGGAAACCGGCTGTTCCAAAAAAAACGGCTTCCAGCAGCGGGATAGGGTCACGGTTGGTGCTTCCAAGCAGGTAATAGATTTTTTCAAGGGGAAGAATCCGCGCGAATTGCCGAAAAGCTTGCCGATTTTGACTATAACCCAGGACATCCACCCAACCTTGATAGAAAGCCTCTTCCGCGCCGTTACATTCGATGGCATTTTGCCAGTTCTGACTTTTGCGTTGCCAGCGTAGGCGATTCAAATTCTGGATGACGTTGTGGACCTCTGTCTCGGCAATATTTTGCCAGGTTAGACAGGGTGGCTCGCTTCTCGGGATTTCGACCAGCTGGGTTAGGATAAAAGTGGGCAATATTTTACCACTCTTCGTCCTGATGTCTGAAGTATCATGGTTAGCAACGACATGCAGAATTACATTATTATAAAGGTCATCCTGACTGTGACCGTGAGCGTACCAATCCGAGCTTTTCCAGTGAATCTCAATATCACCTTTGCAAATCTCACCCCCCAAAAGAATCATAGCATCTTTAAAATCGGGACCTTCGAGTTCATTGCGCTTGCCGGGAGCGATAATGCTCAAGGCTATTCCTTTAGTCGTTTTTAGATTATTCTGCGGAAAATTTTGATTTAGCCAGTTTAGATAGAGCAATTTCTCGGGACGTCTCAAGCGGGGAGCCGGTTCTTCCAGCCGATAGAGATAGCAATTAAACATCCTTCTCGCCCTTTCTTGCAAGATGATGTGCCTTAGCGGCAATCATTTTTTGACGAATATACTCGATACAATCGGTCATACTGGGAAAGTCACTTAAATGTATCGGTTGTCCGAGATAAACCTCGATAATTCCCGGTCTTAATTCCAGAGTTTTGGTTGGGAGACACTCACCGGCGCCCAAAATTGTAATCGGAATTAAGGGCAAATTATAGCGTTCTGCCAGACGAAAAGCACCCTTTTTAAACTGTCCCAGCTGACCATCACGGCTGCGTGTACCTTCTGGACTTACTACCAAACTTATTTTTCGTTGAATGACCTCGTGAGTTATCCGATTAATGACATCTACCGCCCGGCGCGGATTCTGGCGATCAACTGGAATATGACGCACGAGAGTCATTATCCATCCTAAGATTGGCAAATTGAACAGTTCCTTTTTTGCCAGGGAGCGATGTCTGACGGGCAGTGCTGCCATAACGGCAACTGGATCAAGCGCACTTTCGTGATTCATCACAAAAATAGCCGGCGTATTACCTTTGAGATACTCAAGTCCATGGATATGCAGTTTAATTCGTAAGATTTTTAATAATAGGCGTGCCCAGCGCGGTGCTAAATAGTCATAAGCGGGAGGATAGGCAATACTAACTCCACCATAAAGCGCCACAGTTGAGCCCAGAGCAAGTACAGCCCAGGATTTACGAATCATGCTTACCTCTTCTGTATAAGATTTCTAATCCGAGGATTAACGGAATATAAATTTAAGAGTTCCTCAACCTCGTCATCAGTCAGTTGCCTTATATTTCCCATTATTCGCGCTATAAAGTAAATCTGTAAGCAATGCTCACTTCTCTCGGTACGAGCATAAGCTTCCGAAAGATTAGAGCCAACTGCGACCAAACCATGGTTCTGGAGCAGAACGACATCGTAATCTATCATATATTGCGCGGCAGCATCCGCCAATTGCTGGCTGGAAGGTGGCGCATACGGTACCAGGGGAATCTTGCCAATCGTCACTATCATCTCCGGCAAAAATAACTCTCGCAATTCCATTCCACTGACCGCAAAAGCTGTTGCATAAGGTGGATGAGTATGAATTATCGCTCCAACATCCGAACGCTGACGATAAATAGCCAGATGCAAACGATATTCGGAAGAGGGTGCCTTGCCTCGAATTATCTTACCTTCGTAATCAAGTACGATCAAATCACGCGGTCGTAAATCACTCTTTGAGAGCAGGGTCGGCGTTATCAAAATACGTTTGTCGTCAAGTCGCACACTCAGGTTACCATCGTTAGCCGCTACAAAACCATGAGCATAGATCTTATGTCCATACTCACAAAGAATTTGCCTTTGATTGCGAATTGACATCAAACCGTAGTTTTAATCAAACTAAAACCAGTATAAGGTTGCAGAGCTTCCGGAACTACGATTGTTCCCTCGTCAGTCTGATAGGTCTCCAAAAGGGCAATCATCAGTCGGGGTGTTGCTACTCCGGAACCATTCAGGGTATGCACATAACCAACTCTATTATCGCCCGAGCGGCGGTAACGAATATTTGCCCGTCGAGCCTGAAAATCCTCAAAGTTACTAACGCTTGAAACCTCAAAATATTTACCTGTCCCAGGCGCCCAGACTTCAATATCATAGCATTTTGCTGCCGCAAAACTCAAATCACCCGAGCACAGTGAGACAACTCGATAGTGTAAATTTAATGCTTGTAAAATTTCCTCAGCATCTTGCAGTAACTTCTCATGAACGTCATAGGATGTTTCCGGGATCGTGAACCAGACCAATTCGACTTTATTAAATTGATGCACCCGAGAAAGACCGCGCGTCTCTTTGCCATAAGAACCAGCTTCCCGACGGAAACAGCCGGAATAGGCGACATATTTGATTGGCAACTTGTTTTCAGGTATGATTTCGTCGCGATGAATATTGGTGACCGGAACCTCGGCAGTTGGAATTAAGAATAAGTCATCTTCACTGGTCAAGTACATATCTTCTTCGAGTTTAGGCAATTGACCGGTACTGAAGGCAGAATCACGATTGACCAGAAATGGTGGAAAAACTTCACGGTAGCCGTGTTTTTTACGATGAAAATCCAGCATGAAATTTACTAGCGCCCGCTCCAAAACTGCCCCGTCTCCGACATAAAGCGGGAAACCAGTTCCCGAAATTTTCGCCGCCCGCTTGAAATCAATAATACCAAGATTCTCCGCTAAATCGAGATGATCTTTAAGTGGAAAATCGTAAGTCGGCACCTCTCCCCAGATTTTTACCACCTCGTTGTCAGCCGCGCTTCGTCCTATTTTAACAGAAGCGTGGGGTATATTGGGGAGTGTGATTAATATCTGGTGAATTTGCTCTTCAAGTGAGCGGATTTGCTCATCCTGCTCTTTTATCTGCAGGCTGACGGATTTCATTTCTTTAATTTTATCTTCAGCTGCTGCTCCCGCTCTTTTTAACCGGGCTATCTCGTCGCTTACGCGATTGCGCAGACTTTTTAACTCATCGGTTTTTGTCACTAACTGACGCCGCTGGTAATCCAGGTCGAGGAGCCGGTTCAAGTTCTCAGCAGCGCCTTTGGCTTCTAATAACCGCAGGAATTTTTCAGGTTCAGAACGTATAGCTTTCAAGTCTAACATGAATTCTCCAAGATTGACGGCATAAAATAAAAATTTTTTCGGAATCAAAATAGGATAATAAATAGCCTTCCGAAAAATTTTACCATCACGTGAGGAATTTTTATGCGAAACCCTTAGAGAATATTAGACGTAAGCAATATGATGCTTTTTGCGCAGACCGACCAATAGAGTTCGAACAATTATTTTTAAATCGAGCAGCACCGACATATTCTCAATATAATATAAATCATAGCGTAATTTCTCACGCACATCTTCGATGGTCTCATCGTACTTATATTTAATCTGAGCCCAACCCGTAATACCAGGCTTGACAATCAAGCGGCGTGAATAAAATTGAATCGAATGCTCCAGCTCATTGACGAAAAAGGGACGCTCTGGACGAGGACCAACAATGCTCATATCACCAATCAGAACATTGAAAAATTGCGGAATTTCATCCAAGCCATATTTACGCAAAAAGCGCCCAAAACGGGTCACCCGCGGATCATCTTTCTCCGCCCATTTTGGTCCGGTCAATTCCTCAGCATTTTGAACCATGGAGCGAAATTTGATTAATTCATATTCCTGACGATTCTTGCCTACCCGTTTCTGACGATAAAAGACGGGTCCAGGCGAATCCAGTTTGATAATGATGCTGATAATCAGCCAGAACGGTGCAAATACGATTAACACAATGAGGGAAATGATGATGTCGATTAGACGCTTGAGCACCCATTCCCAGGTTTTCATATTGGAGTCAAAAAATTTTATCAGCGAAATACCATAAATATGAGCAGTTTTAAAACCAGTCAGCAGGTTGTAAAAATCTGGCACTAATTTAATCGAAACATTGTATTGACAGAACCAGGCAATCAAATCCATGACTTTATTGATGTCGTTGTCATCAATAGCAATTATGACTTCCTTGATTTTGTATTTTTTAATCACTTGCGGAATATCGGCGTAATTGCCCAATACGGGAAGATTTTGAATTACCTGCCCGACATTGCCATTGTTTTTATCATCAATAAAACCAACCAATTGAAATTTGAGAACGGGCATATTGTTGATTTTTTTAACGACATTCATAGCAGAATTGGAGAGTCCAATAATAATAGTCGGTCTTTTCTTGAACTCTAAAATCTCTCTGGATTTTAAAAAGGAAATCAGCAGGATACGTCCGAGGCCGAGACCAATCGTTAATAGAATACCATAAGGCAGAAATACGCGGCGAGAGACGAGAAAGGGAATTTTTATTTCAAAACTCAGGAAAAAGAGGACTACCGTACCGAAAAAGACTATTTTAAAAACTGAGAAGATTTCATCAATGCGCGAGGTGTCCCATTCAATATGATAGAGATTATTTAAACCAAGCAAAATGCTCCAGTACAAAACCGACCAAACCATCCATAAGCTTAAATCATAAGGCGCAAGAGCACTGTTAGAGGGCAGCATTACCTTGATTTCATAGAAATAGACCAGTAGAAAGGTTAAACAACAGAAGATTGCATCGCTCAAGAAAAAGAGCGCCGCCTGAACAAATTGCGAAGTATCGAAAGGAATAAATTTTTGCTCTTTGTGACCATTGCCATTTAATAATCCATTAGTGGAACTGTTCCCATTACCATTGCTATTGGGCACGACAATTAAATTCTTCTCAATTTCAAAATATCCCAGCCGACGTATTAGTATCATCGTGAAGACCAATCCGCAGAAAAGTGCAGTGATGATTCCCTTTCGGTCCAAAAAGATGAAAGAAAGTCCCATCAGACCAGTACAGGCACTAATAAAATAGATGACCTTGACAGCATTTTTATGCGAAAATCCTATCGACATTAGACGATGATGAATATGCTCTTTATCGGCTTTAAAAGGATGCATGCGTTTACTGGCTCGTCTGAAAAAAGCAATAGTTGTATCTAATACTGGCATCGCCATCACAGTCAAAGGAAGAATGACATTCAGATGGTCACTTTCTCCAATGCGTCCTATTTCCAGCGAAATAATCGCCGTGGCAAATCCCAGGAAGAGGGAACCCGTGTCTCCCATAAAAATAGTAGCCGGATGGTAGTTATATTTCAAAAATCCTAAGTTAGCAGCAATCAGTAATAAATTGACAAGCGCTACCAGTGTTCGCCCACTATGCAACGCAATGATAGCAAAAGTCAGAAAAATAATCGATGAGACACCAGCTGCCAAGCCGTCCAAGCCATCCAATAAATTCATGGCATTGGTAATAAATATTATCCAAAGCAGGGTAAATATGTACCCGCTCCACCCCAGGTAAATATCACCGATATACGGAATATAAATAGAGGTAAAGCGCAAACCACCCGCGATCACTACCATGGCAGCGATAAACTGGCAGTAAAATTTTGTCGTGAAGCGTAATTTTTTTAAATCATCATAAAGCCCAACCAAGGCAATAGCTACCGCAGTTATTCCTAAGAAATAGTAACGCCTTGGCACAGGACCAGCAACGTCAGGTAAGATATATACCGACAAAATCGTCCCGAGAATTATCGCCAGGAGTATGGCTGCTCCTCCTAGATAGGGCATAAAGGTTTTATGCACTTTGCGGGCATTGGGCATATCACCGATGTGATATTTGAGCGCAATCGAGCGGGCAACTCGGGTGAAAAAGAGTGCCGCTAAAAAGGTAATCAATAAAATCATAATCAGCCAACTAAGCACAATAATTCCTCCAGCTAAAATGACACTTTTTGCCAAGATTATGCGATCTTGTTAGTTATTCACTCTGCTTTAGTTATCTGGGAAGTAATGTCAGTAAAGTGAATTCAGATAGATATGACGGCTATCAATGCGTTTTATTTACCTCTATCTTTCCACATACTAATTTAATATACAAGCTTTATGATTATACTGCAAGTCTTTTTATTGGTGCAAATCATTTTTAAAAAGTTCCATCAAAGAAAATTTCTTCAAACCGATTCTCCATTGTCCCAAATTTGTACGGAGTGAAAAATAAACCACCAAAAGATTATCCTGGACAATACCAGAACTGCGGTATATTCTTTCACTGTCGTAAAAATTCTTTGACCTTCTGATAATTGGCTCTTCTAAAAATTTCCAATTCTGTAAATCGGTTGACTGTCCTAAATAGAGATTCAAATCTTTATAGGGTCCACAACATAACATATAGAAATAATTTTCATCCCGAAAAACATCCAGATGCCAGGGTGCAAATTGGGCGGAAAAATTGGTCGATACCCTATTAACACTATCTTTTTCCCATTTTTCACCGTCAGGGCTGGTAATATAATTGATTTCAGTTTGAGTTGTGCTCTGGGCTTTTACATAAAACATATAGAAACAACTATCGACAAATATTACAGCAGGGGACAAAATAAAAGGGTCACCAGCTTTCAAATCATAATGGACAGCGGTTTTTTTTCTCCATTTAATACCATCGGGACTGGTTAATAGAACCGTGTTTTGCGAATCGGGACGCATTGTTTCGAGATAAAAAATATTGAATGCCTCGGTAAGCGGATTGAAAATAAGGTCGGGATCATTGTTATGGTCATAAGTTGGCTGGGGCACCAAAGGGTTTAGACCTGTTACTGGTTCGTAAAAATTCACTCCATTGCGACTGAATAACAGGCTTGGATTCTCATAGCGGTTATTGCTCCAGGGGTAAGGTGTCATGACTAAATAAAAGTAAATACCGTTCCTCCCTTCTGGGAAAAAAAGGACATCGGGATGAGTAGCTTGATTAGAACCATCATAAGTTGGGATATATAAAAGCATTTCCTGAGGTAGAGTCTGGAGGTCAAAATTGCCGTTACTATGATTAGTTGGTAGATTAAAATTGCAATCAGAAAGTCCGACAAGACTTATTAATACAATTATTTTGGGGAATTTGAAACCCATATATACCTTAAGATACTAAATAGCTAATTTTCATCTGCTTTCCTAATATCTTTAAAAAGATCCAATTGAACATCGGTCACCTCTTTACCAATCCAATCTAAAATTACAACCCATATCGTCAACCACAATAGTTTTATATCAAGCCAGAGATTCCAATGCTCAGCGTAGGCTTGTTCGATGGATTTTTTTTGAGGTAGAATCACTTCTCGATAATACCGATGCGGTTCAGCAACGTTGGCTAATAAACGGTCTTCGTGGTGAAAATAGAGCGAGCCTGCGCCAGTAATCCCAGGCCGCATCCGATAGAAGGCTTTAATCTCAGCAGCTGTCAGTCCTTCTTCTATTTGTTCACGAACCAGTGGGCGTGGTCCGACTAGACTCATACTGCCATTGAGAACATTCAGTAATTGTGGTAATTCATTGATTTTAGTCTTCCGTAGAAATTTCCCAAACGCAAATGGTCTGCTGTCGTTGCTAGTCGTTATTAAACCTAATTTTTCGGAACCTTTGGGCATTGTAGTGAACTTGAAAACCCAAAAGTCTTTGCCATCCTCTCCCACTCTTGCTTGCTTAAAAAAAACATCTTGCCCCTTTAGTTTTAGAATGAGAGCAACAAAAACAAAGATTGGAGAGGTGATTAATAAACCCAGTATAGATAATAGTTTATCCAGGGAATATTTAATTAACCGTTGCAGATAACGATTAGCGTTGACCATTTTTTAGCACCTCAATAACCTTAGTGCGTTGCTCTGTGGTTAAATTGACGGAACAGGGAATATTCAAAGTTTTTTCGAATAGTTGGATGGCTTTTTCGATTTTATAGGTTTGATTTTTTACATAAGGCTTTTGCCAGTGATTTAAATACCAGACTGGTCGCACCTGAATTTTTTCTGCGGTAAAAAGTGCCAATAATTCTTCTCTATCCCGCCCGTAGATGTCCTTATCAATTTGCAAATTATAGAACCAATAATTGGGTTCACAATAGGGTGGAACTTCAGCCAGATGGAGACCGGGAATTTGATCAATAGCCTGTTTAAAATATTGATAATTCGTGCGCTTTCTTTCGATATACTCTCCTAATTTTTCGAGTTGGGCAACGCCTAAGGCCGCCTGGATATTGGTCAAACGATAATTGTAGCCAATGTTATGGTGAATATAGCGAACCTCATCATCTTTGGCTTGAGTCGTCAGGTAACGGGCTCGTTCGGCATACTCGGAATTATTTGTAACAATCATCCCGCCGCCTCCAGTCGTGATAATTTTATTGCCATTGAAACTATAAAAACCAATGTCACCGACGACACCAGTGGCTTTGCCGTCCAGCTTTCCCCCGCGATAAACTGTACCAATACTTTCAGCTGCATCTTCGACTACAAGGATGCCCCGCTCGTGACAAAGCTCCAACAGTGGTTCCAGATTAACCGCATTTCCAAAAACGTGGACTGCTACCAAGGCTCTTATCCGCTTACCAGTCTTACGGTTAAAACTCGCACCATGTTTAAAAATAGTTTCCTGTCGAATGAACTCGATTATTTTATCAATATTAAGACAGTAATAGTCATCGCAATCAAAAAAAATTGGTTCAGCTCGGTTATAACGCACTGCATTCACGGAAGCGATGAAGGTAAGAGTTGGGACTATTACCTCTTCGTCAGGTTTTAGACCGGCAACTTCTAAAGCAACTTGCAAAGCAGCAGTGCCATTCACGCAAGCGATCGCAAATTTGGAACCGGCCAGTTTAGCAACCTGTTGTTCAAATAAATCGACATATTTACCGGCTGAAGAGACCCATTCAGTATCCAGGCATTCTTTGATATACTGCCATTCGTTACCAGCTATGTGCGGGACAGAAAGTGGAATCATACTTACTCCGAGATATTTGAATAAATTTTATTGAAGGGATCGTGCAAAATACCATTCTGAATAACAAAGACAATTTCGCGAATTCCCTGTGGAACGGTTTTGGTTATTGAGAATCCTAATTGCTTTTTTATTTTGGTAAAGTCTACTCGATAATCACGCGGATCTTCATCTTTGTGGACATACTTGACTTTTGTTTCCGGTAAAATGCGTTTAATTTCTTCGGCAAGCATCTTTTTCTGATAATTTTCCGATTTATCACCGACACCAAAAACCTCATGATCTACTTTATCGCAAGGAGATTCCAGAATTAAAGCACACGCCCGTGCCAGGTCTTCTACATGACAATAAGGACGCCAGAATTGCTCACCGTAAATCACCAACTCGCGTCCCAGAGCGGCATCGCGTGTGAATTCATTCACGGTCAAGTCAAAGCGCATCCTTGGCGAAATCCCGTAAACGGTAGCAAACCGCAAGGCGGTCGGGATAAAATCGCCACGAGTTTTTGAACTCAGTAGATGCTGCTCAAAAGCTACTTTCAATTCGGCATAAAGCGAAATCGGTTTAAGCGGCGCTGTCTCATCAATATAATCGCTACCCTCCATCTTGCCATAATTACTGCAAGTGGATGCAAAAACGAAACGCTTCACGCTTGATTGATTCTGGCAAAGTTCATATAACATCAGTGAGGCATTAAGATTAGTCTCACGCGCTAATTGTGGTTGTTTGGCACAAGCCGGATCGCCCACAATAGCCGCTAAATGCACTACCGCATCAACATCCTGAAGTGCTTCTGCGACATCAGCTTTTCTGCGAATATCTCCCCGTAAAAACTCAAAATTCGGATTGCTTAAAACACCGAGGATTGACTCGCCTCCATAATTCAGACAATCCAAGACACGGACTTGATATCCTTTTTCTAAAAGTTGCCGGGTCAAAACTGAACCTATATACCCAGCACCTCCCGTAATTAAGACTCGCAATACTACCTCCATTTAAACAATTTTTCTCTTTAATGGTTGAGCAGGAACTCCAATTACAGTCGTAGATGGGGAAACATTTTTCGTAACGACTGCCCCTGCACCGACGACCGCTCCTCTCCCAATTGTTAAATATTGCAAAATCGTTGCGCCCGTACCAATCAGGCATTCCGACTCAATTACTACCCCACCGGAAATGTTAACTCCTGGATTTATCGTCACAAAATCCCCAATTTTAACATCATGACTGATATTATTCCCGCGATTAAGACAATTAAATGAGCCAAGTTGAATATCCGTCGTAAAAATGTTTCCTTCGCAAATGATGTTACCAATTCCCATCGCTACCTCTCGCAAACCAGGCTGGACGGTAGGAAATATTAAATTCGGGAAGAGCAATTCCGGATATTCATTCTGCAAACTGGTATAAATTTGTTTGACTCGCTGCGGTTGCCCAATTGCGACTACTACATTAAGGTTAGCATAACGCTTTTGGAAAAAGGTGTCATCGCCAATAACACTATATTTACCGCATGGTTTCCCGATGTTCTGCGCATCCCGTTCTATCATTCCTAAAAGATTCCAGGTCGGTTTTTCAAGATTGATCGCTTCGATTAAATAAGCAATTTCTTTGGCATGTCCCCCAGCCCCAACAATAACAATGTCTTTTAAGGAAGCCATTAAATAGCTGTCCTCCTCTCCTGATATTCACGACAAGTACACTCCAGAGTCTGGACAAAACGCGTAGCAAGCTCATCTCGTCTAAAATGAGCAGAAGCCAAATTCCGCGCTCTCTCCCCCATCGCTTTCAATAATTGGCGATTAGTAATTAACGGCTCAATTTGCCTGAAAAAATCATCATAGTCATCAGATCTGACAACAATCCCACATTGCCATTGACGAATTAAGTCTGCCACCCAACCGGGATAATTATTTAAAACCGGTTTTCCTGCCGCCAGATAATCAAAAAATTTATTGGGTGATGTACCATAATAAAAAGAAGGCACATTTGCCAATAATTGCATACCCATATCTGCTGCTGCTAAATAATCGACTAATTGTTGCTTAGGCATTGGATCGAGAAAAAATACATTGTCTAATTCAAATTGCTCTTTTTGTCTAATCAGATCAGGCTTAGTCATACCATCACCAATCAAAACAAATTTTATGCGTATTTGGCGACGCAGTTTGGCTTCTTTGGCTACCTCTATCACCCATTGTAAACCATTCGCCAATCCATGAGTGCCAGCATAAACCAGAACTAAATCTTCTTCCTGAAATTGCCAGTTAGATGGTTGTGAGTGTACCTCTGCTCTAAATAAATTCAGGTCGCAGCCGTTGGAAATCATAGTCACCTTTTCTGCCGGAACGCTTTTAGCAATTATGCCCTTGGTGATTCCCGGCGCTAAACTGATAATATGGTCAGATTCCTGATAAATTTTTGCTTCCAACCAGCTGGTTACATTAATAACTATTCGATTTTTAATTATTCCCATGGCAATTGCTAACTCAGGCCATAAATCACGAACTTCAAAGACAAAAGGAACCTTATAAAGCCTTTTAAAAATTATCCCTGGTATACCGACTGTTAAGGGCGTCGAAGTAGCAAAAACCAGATCAATATTGCGCACTCGTGAGGCCACCAAAATAGACATGAACATAAAATGTAAGAAGGATAAAATCCGCCGCAGAAAACCCATCTTGTTCGAATAGCGATTCTTAACATATACGACTTCAATCCCATCAATCTGACAGGAGTAGACCGCTGGTAGGTCAGGATTATTGCGATTCGAAGTTAACATCACAACCTGATGTCCTTTTGCTATGAGGGCTCTGGCTAAGGAATATGAGCGCGACCCACCGGCTTCACGATGAGTATTAAAATATTGGTGGATATAAAGAACACGCATAATCAATTTTCACGAAATAAATATTGTCGTCTTAATTTATCAATTTCTAAGGGTGATTCCGCATTACTCCACGCTAATAATGTTACCCAAATTACCTTCTCTTGGTTTGATTTTTGTCTACTATGCAAACGAGTGATTTTTTCCAGATGACCATAATAGCGGGAAATTTCACCTGGGATGGCTTCTAACTGATAATTAGTAAGAATGTAAAGCGACCTATCGCCAATCTGAATTTGCCAATAATCATTTTGGGATAAAATGAGAGCATTAACGTTCCAATTAATCTCAGCAAAATTAAAATTGCCGACGATTCGATCACGGACAATACATAAACCATTTCGCAGAATTAGGCTGCGATTGTGGATTATTCCTTGATGGTCATAAACCTCGCCTTCCCATTTGATTTGCTCTGTTTCTTTGACAAAACGCACCAGTTTGGATTTAGTCCATTTTGTCCAAAGAAACGCACCCCAGTGATCCATCTGACTGCGTCCATCGACCCAGACGGTGTTATGGGCTTTAGTCTCGACAAAGCCCATTTTTGCCTCATCCGCTGGAAAGTAAGAAAAGGTACCAGAGTCAGTGAGGACATTTACTCCGCCGTACCAAAAATCCAGGTGAAGCATGTCAGCATGCCCAGGGCGGTGATGATAATTAGCACACCGCAACATAAAATGAGGTTCATCTTCAGTTAATCGTAGAATATAGTAGCCTCCAATTTCAAAAGCAGAGGTGATGCGCTGAATTTTATCACGGGCAGTTTCTTCCGGAACCACTCCCTGCAACCAGATTAATAATTCGTCCCAGATGCCCGGTACATATAGACGGCGTCGCGTGGTCAAAAAGTAGGCAGCTTGCAGCTGTGGTCGGTAATCTAAATAGTCGCAGGATGTTAGCGGCTGCAAAAGCGTTCCATCATTTGCACCATAATTGGGCAGTTGCCCACTATGCTCATCCTGGAGTTGATAAAGCGTTTCGGCCATGCTTCTTAGCCGTTGGGTAATTTCTCTTGAAAATTCATCTGCACCCCATTTATTTGCGGTAAGACACACACATAGCCACTGGACAACTAAACGCTCGTAATTAAACGAATGCTGCAAATAAGTTCCGTCAATATAAACCTGACGCTGAATTTCCCGTTCTAAAGTACGCTTGCCGATTTTTCTCCATTGAGCAGATTCCTTCAGATACTTTAGGAAATTACCGATGAGATATAAACCGGCAGCTTCACTAATCGTATGATTATTTTTAATTGAGCGATTAGCATACCAAAAGTTGCGCTTAATATGTTGGGCATTATACCGTAAGAAGCCCCCAGCCAGACGTATTCTTGTCGGGGTAGTTGCTTTAGCATAAAAGGTATGCTGGAGTACGAATAGAACCGCTAAAGAGCGCATGGCAATTTCCTGACCACATTTCCAATGCGGTCCTTTTTCCGGAAAATTCTTTGTAATCCAATCTTCAAATAAGTACCAGAACAGTTCTACTGCTTCTTCATCCTCCGTCAATACATAGTATCGCACAAGATCATAAACCCAGGCAAAACGTGATAATTCCCAGACGAATTTAATATCACCAAGGCTTGCATCGAAGTCACGAATTTTTGTCCAGTGGCAATTCGCCTGACTGGTTTTGGAGGTCTGTGGGCTTAAAAACCAATTCGGTGGCAATCCCAAATCAAATTCTAACTTTGAAAAAAAGGTGAAGCGGCCGGCTTTCAGGGCAGTATAGCGATTTTTAATTTGAGATTGAATTTCAGGATAATCGTTATAAAAACTCCTGAGATTAGCGTGTTCATCCACCTTGCCAAGCCAGAAATTTAAACATGACTTTATCTCTTCCTTCGAAAAATCAAGCGGTAGTTTTGAGTACTGCTGAAAATTAATTTGGCGTGCAGGAAAAAATAATTGCTGGAGCCTAGTACGCTGGTAAAGCCAGTACAGACCACGATAGAAAACCCATCTCGGTCCCATCTCTTTGAGAAGATAAAATGGAAGGCTAAGATTCATTTTATTTCGACGGTCTGTTTTGATTCCAGGGCTTCCATGATAGCAAAAGTTGCTTCGCTTGTGTTTTTCATTTCCTCGAACGATATTGGTGCAACTTGTCCAGTGCAAATCGCCGTGATAAAGGCTTTGATTTCTGCCTTATGCCCTTTATCTTGTTTCCATAAATTAAATTTTCGAAAACCTTTCCAGCCATAACCAACTAATTTGCGAAAATTCACGAGTTCCAGGATTCGTCCTGAACTGAAAACTTGTACTGTTTCCTTAGGATATTGTTTATTGCCATTGGCTAAGTATTGAATAGTTCCGATTGAGCCATCAGCGAGTCGCAGGTTAATACTGACCTTGTCACGCAAATAATCGCCTCTAACTCCAATAGCGCTAACCTGTACCACCTTACTACAACATAAAAAAGCAATCAAGTCCACAAAATGGCACCCCTCACCAATGATTCGTCCGCCACCAACCAGGGGATCATGAACCCAATGTTCAGGCGGTATGTATCCCGCATTAACCAGAATATTGATACAAATAGGTTCGCTTCTGTCTATCAGCAATTCTTTCATTCTGATGACCTGGGGAGCAAAGCGCCGATTATATCCGACCATCAAGCGGCTATCGGCTTTCAGATAGATTTCTTCGACTTTTCTTAACTCCTCTTTATTCAACGCCAGCGGCTTCTCGACAAAAACATTCTTACCCGCAGTAAGAAATTCACAAACTAAGCGGGCATGTAAATCGTGGCGGGTGGTAATAAATACCGTGTTGATGTCTTCATCAGCTAAAATAGTATGATAATCACTGGTAGCAGTCTGAAAAGCAAATTTACGAGCGGCATAACTTGCGTCTAATGGCACAATATCAGCCACACTGCTCAAATTTACACCTGTTTCTTTAAGAGCCGGTAGCAACATAAGTTTGGCGTAGTTACCAACTCCAATTACGCCAACATTGACCGCGGGAGCAGCAGTCTTTAATATTGCCGACTTAACCTCGATGCGCACAGATTCATCTTGAACTTTTGGTTTGTACTCTAATATCACACCGAGCGCATCTCTCTTTTGCATTATGGTATCGTAAGCCTCGCCTGCTTGCTGAAATGGATAAACATGGCTTATAAGCGGTTGAACATCTAATTTATTAGTTGCCATTAAATCCAAAATTGCTTCAAAATTGCGCCTTTCAGTCCAGCGCACATAACCGACAGGATAGTCCTGTCCCTTTTGCTCATAATTTTCATCATATCTGCCCGGACCATAGGAACAAGAAACCTGAAAACTTAGTTCCTTTTCATAAAAATCTGCCCGATTGAGTTCCAATCCTGTTACACCAACCAATACAATTCTGCCACGCTTACGAGCCATTTGAGCAGCCTGGTGAATCGGCTCGTTACTTTTAGTGGCTGCCGTAATCAGTACGCCGTCCACCCCTTTACCATTCGTCAAAGCAGCACAGATTGCGACAGGATCTTCTTTACTGACATTGATTGCGTATGCTCCAAAGCGGCGCGCTAAAGCCACTCGCTGGGGATTTACATCAATACCTATAACTTTACAACCATTAGCCAGGAGGATTTGAACCGACAGAAGACCAATCAAACCTAAACCTGTCACGACAAATGTTTCTCCGAGACTAGGTTGAGCCAGTCGAATCCCCTGTAAACCAATTGAACCAAGGACAGTAAAAACAGCCGTTTCATCGGGCACGCTGTCTGGAATACGAACACACAAGTTTTGAGAAACAGTTACAAATTCGGCGTGGGGACCATTTGAAACGACACGATCACCAATTTGTAAATCTGTCACACCTTCGCCAATCTCCACAATTTCCCCGACATTACAATAGCCTAAAGGCATTGGTTCATCTAATTTGGCAGTAACAGCCTCAATCGTCGCAATGAGACCATCAGTTTTAATTTTATCTAAAACCTGACGTACCTTATCTGGTTGCTGTTGGGCTTTAGCAAGCCAACCTGAGCGACCAAATTCGACTAACATCCTTTCAGTTCCGACCGAAATTAGACTAAGCTGCGTCTTGATTAATACTTTACCACGGGTAACTATTGGTCGTGGTACTTCCGCAAGCTCTATGCTTCCATTTTTTAAATGTTGCACAATCTGCTTCATTTTTCCCCCTGTTTAATAAGCTCGTAGTATAAAGCCAGCAATTGCTCAGCGTTATTTGGAAGATTAATTTCGGTAAGTGTGGCTTTGATATTTGCATAATTTTCAATTACCGCCCGAATTTTGGCTACTAAATCCTGCACATCACCACTTCTGAAAAGCACCGCCCCTTCTTGTCGCGCACAGACATCGCTGGCTACCACTGGTGTTCCCAGATATAAAGCCTCCGCGACTGATACGCCGAAAGAATCCGCCAGAGTAGGACGCACAAAAAGATCGCTCTGCTGTAATAACCCCAGAAAGTCATTTGGCTTAATATTCTCGTAGACTAGACTACAACCATGTTTTTCAATTTTTGCTAATAATAATTGGCGATAATTCTCATCAGCCTTAGTATAAAATATAAAAATCAGCCCAAATTTGGCATGATAGAGTCGTTCTAAATTAGCAACTGCCTCCAGAAACAAATCAAAACCATAATATGGCAATAAATAACCGCTGACCATCAAAATCCAACGGCAACATTTTCGTAGGGCAGTAACCTTATTAAGCATCGCTTGAGGCAATTCAATCTGACTACTTTCTGGCAGAATGAAGGTTGGTATTAGACTGACGCGTATCGCTTCAATCCCAATAACTTTAGTATAAAATTCCACCTGCTGAGGGTTCACGGCAATCAGGTGATCAAATGCCCGAATAAGATCAATTGCTGCCAACCGATAAAATTTATGGCGGTGGGCAAACTCTACCGCTAATTGCCCTGAATGACAGGTTGCCACACATATAGCCTTACCAGCCGCTTTAATTAAATGCCTCCCCCCGATTAAGAAATTACCCAATTTAGAAAAGTGAAAATGGATAATTTGAGCGTCCGTCCTGGTTAACAAAGCCCGCATCTTAAAATACTGCGCCAACCTCCCACCAGAAAGATTAATTATATTCCCAGATGGTTGCCCCTCACTACGGAACTGATTTAGCACGAGGCAATTAGCGCCAGCTCTATTCAAATAATGCTGCAGACGTTGAATATGCACAGTTACACCCCCATAGGGCGGTGGATATCCTCCGACTAATAACACTCGTAGATTCTGTATTGCGTCGTTCAATGGCTTAACTCTATCGGTAATTGTTGGGCTTTCATATAATTCAAGAACTGAAAAACGGCAATTAAGAACATATAGATTGCTGTCATTTCGTAAAGTGACAGGAGAGTAAAATACTGGACGAAAAAAGTCAAAACTCCTAAGGTTAATGCCAGAAGATTAAAAAATACTAAGTAAGGATTTTTCCGCTGCCGAGTTTTGTAAAATATCCAGTATGAAAAAAGCGAAACTATGGTTGTCATAAAAAGAGTAAACACCCAGCCACCAATGAGATAATATACCCCGTACGCGGTACCAACATTAGAACTCAAACCTGGACCCGTCTCGATAAAACCCAGATTGACATAGTTTAAACCACTTAACCGGAGAGGATTACCCATAATTACATTTTTCAAATTCAGGAATACGAGCAAAAGCGTCCACTCTGGCTTACAGTCTCCATGCGATAACCACTGGTCTAAGGCTACTGGACCGGTTGTAATATAATTCATGGTCTGTTTAATTAAAAATTCATGGATACCTCGACTGGAAATGGAGAAAGTCCCCCACGCTAAGGTCAGCAGAATCCAGAACAAATTCATAATTACTATCACACTAAACATAACTAAAAGTAAATTTTTGACCTGCTGTTTTACCGGCTTCTCAAGGTAATAGAAAAAGTACGCTATGATTAACAACCAGAGCAGATGGTATTTCACCTGAATAGCAGCAATAGCAATGAACAATCCAGCCAGCGTCAACCAAATTAACACTTTGTGCTTAGAATTCTTATAAATAAAGCAGAGCAAAAGAAAACAGACCTTACCAACTTGCACAAGATGGGCAACGGGACCAACAATCATCAATTCTTCAAAACGATAGTCACCTAAGAAGGTAAATCCACCATAAATCCTTAGCAGGCTATAAGCCCGATAGAGAGTCACAACAATAATTAACCAACTAACTGTCACAAGAAAAAGTTCGTAAGATGCAAACACCTTGAAAATAGCGCTCAAAGGAGTCTCATCTAATCTCTGGTTGCCTCCATTGACAAAAAAGGCAAGCACAAAACCACTAAGCCAGAGGATGAGCAAATTCGCTAAAATAAAAAAATGTACCCGCAGAGTCATTGGCTTGAATTGTAGAAAAACCAGAACAAAATTGACCAACAAAGATATTATCACAAAGGGCCAGGCAGTTACTGTGAAGGGCGTTAAAATAGTATTAAGGCGACGCTTATCAAAAACTGTCAGACAGGTTACAATTCCCGCAAACATTAAACTGGTGAGTTGTAAAATCACTGAACGCCCCTTCGGAGAATTGCCATAACCGTATCTTTATCAACTTCAGAAACTTGATGAACCCATTGCCTGGCTTCAGAAATTAGATTAGCAGACTTTTTCCAGCCAACCCGATATTTAAAAAACAAGAGACCCCAGAAATAGAGCAAACTAAGGCTTGCCCAGAAACGCCAGATAATAGGCACATAGTAATGTTTCAGGTCAACCAGCCGGTTGACGGCAAATAAAACCACTTTCCGTTCAATATTTTGTGCAATCTCTGATGCTCCGATTTTATGATATATCTTACTATCAGCAACACAAATTGCCCTGGCACGCTGCCGTTTTAAGCGTAGACTATATTCAAAATCCTCTTCCGCAAAAAAGAAACGCTCGGTGAGTGCGCCGAACTTTTCGATAGTTTCTCGACGTAAAAAAAGGGCACAACCATTGATGAACGTAATTTTCTGCCAGGTATGGGCTCTAATTTTGGTATAATAGCGTGTCTGTCCCCAGGGCAAAATTATGCCTCCCGCATTGGCAATCTGAACGGGATTAGAATAATAGTAAATGACCGGTTGCGCCGCGGCAATCGTCGCGTCGGAAGTCATAGCCGTCACTAAATGCGTCACGGCATCAGGTTCAACGACAGTATCATTGTTCAACAAAAAGAAATAATCCGGGTTATAGAGCTGGCTAGCTATTGCAATTGCTAAGTTATTTGCCCGCGCAAAACCAAGGTTTTCCGAAAGCAACAACCATAAATGTTGCCCGCTGTCATCTTGAAAAGAGGAATAATCGAATGGGTAATTATCAATCTTTTGAATCATGAATTGCAGTTTGGTCATATCGGGTCTTTCAACCAATTGAGAGAAATGAGTCTGAATGCCTTCCACTCTCTGACCCGTTAAGAAAGCCTTTATCTGAGTCACAGAATCATTAAGTGAATTATTATCGACCAGCACAATACGATAATTAGGATAAGTAAGATGGCTCAAGCTTGCGAGACATTCGACTGTATCTTGCCATTTATTCCAGTTTAAGATGATAATAGTTACGAGTGGCTCAACTTTGGAAATCATCAGTCTGCATCCATTTTGATTTATTACGCAAGATAAAATAAACTAAAAGAGTAAAGAGAAAAAATTCCGCAGCCGTGAAGGCTATGGCTGCGCCTATAGCTTGACAAAAATAGGACAGTCCGAGACAAATAAAGAGATTGAACACACCCGTCAAAAGAACACTCCGTGAAAATTCACGCTTTAGACCGTAATTGGTCATAAATATAATGCCCAGGATGTAATTCAAGACACCCAGAGTTACTACCGCGGCTGTGATTTTAATTATTGCCTGGGCGGATAGAAAACTTTTACCCAGAATGAGGATTGTCAAGGGCTTGGCTCCCAGCATTAATAGAACAGTAATCGTCCCTGCAAATAGCGACATAACTCTTAATAAGAGCTTAATAGATCGTAAACTCCGTTCAGGATGAGATGTTTTAATTCGCGAGAAATATGGAAATAGAGTCTGTGTAATTGGAGTAAATACCGACTGAAATACTTTTATTACTTTCTCACCAGCACTATAAATGCCGACAACCTCTTTACTGGCGACCAGACCGAGGAGGACTACATTTGAGTTACGATATAAGTTAATAGCAAAATTGGATACAAAGAGATGCCACCCGTCTTTTAAATAAAACCACAGTTTATCTATTCCAACCAGTTGCAAACGGATTTTAAATTTGCGAAAGATAAATCCCAGACTAAAAATCCCTCCCAGAATATAGGAAATGCCATTAAGCAAAGGAATCCGAGGATAGTCACTTTCGTGATGAACTAATAAAAATACTAAGGCAATATAGCTTAAGCGGGCAATGAGATTAACATAATTGAGATACTGCATCTCCTCTACCCCGATAAAAAACCAGAGGGCGACCATTATTTGTCCTGGAATCAACAAATAGGAAAAAAGATAAATCAAAAAATATTGGCGCACCTCTTGAAAAAGGAGTGCTCCTAACCCGATGAGAGCCAAGCCAAGTATCATAAGCAATATTTGAATAATAATTATCGATGAAAATATCTCAGACTGTTTGGCTTGATTATGACGATTTTGGGCAATTAGTTGGACACCAGTTATTGTAAAACCATACTCAACAACAATCAGTAGATAGTAGCAAATAGCTTGAGCAAAGCTTATGATACCAAACTTCTCAACTCCAATGACGCGTACAATATATGGAATGACTACTAAGGGAATTATATAATTAATGACCTGAAATACCCCAAAATTGGTAAAGTTAAATGCCAATTTGCGGTATTCCCGATTGTTGAGATATTGCCGGAAATGGTTATTTTTCAAGTTCAAGCTGACTGTGATTAAAATCCTGCTTAAGTTTCCGATAAATTAAGAGGCTCCCATTAACACCTATCAACCCAACCGCAGCCAAACAACTTAAGCTTATTAGCATCAAAGCCCGCTTGGGTTTACTCTTACGGTACGGTGGAATGGCATGGTCGAGGATTTTGATATGGCTGAGGTTTATCATATTCTGCAAAATCAGTGTCTCTTTCTGTTTTTGCAGCTCGGCATAAATAACCGATTGTAATTCTAATTCCCGCCGTAAGCGCAATTCTTCGACCTGATTAGAAGGTAAATTAGGATTACGTACATTTTCCAGGAAATTTTTCAATTTCTCTTCCGCAACTTTCAGGTTGCTTTCCGTTTCAGCCAGACGCGATGTCAGATAATTAAACTGTTCGCGATATTCTCGCTGAACCTGCTTCTGGACGATCTCATCGAGTAATATTACCATACGATTGGCAACTGCAGCGGCAAGAAAGGGATCGCGCAGGGTAACAGATAGGTTTAGTATATTATTATCAGCATTGATACCAATTCCGAGTACCTCTTCATTGCATTTTTTTAGGGCTTTTTCCAGAGAATCCCGCCCGTCACGCCCTTCTATATCAAGATAGTCAATCAGGCGAGCTTTTTGCGGTAAGGTTGGATTACTAACGGTAAATGAATCAAATAACACTGTCGTCAATAACCGCCGTGAAGTCAAAATTCCCTTATACATTTCCTGGCTCTGACCGGAGATATTAGCAAGATTAATACCCGCCAGACCGGCTAATACACCGACCTGTCCACTTATGCCAGAAGCAAAATTGGCAGCGCTGGGTATAATCGTCAAACTGGCGGTATACTCCTTATCTGTATAGAAGAAAATCTTGATAAAAATTGCTATACAAATTAAAATATAAATTAGAAAATTGCGCAACCAATGACGCCAAATGAAGAAAATTAACGGGTGTCTTACTGCATGTTCATTCATCCGGTCACCTTTGGATTAATATTGCGTAACACGATAATAATCGTTATAATTTGGGTCACAACTGTCAATCCTTGCATAAAAATCGTCCACGGTTCTTGTTCGTCTTTTAGGGGTATAAAAATGCGGTCACCCGGTTCGATTTCCTTGGCTTGTTTAACATCCAACCAAGTCTCGGTATTATGCTTTATGACTTTGATACGTCCAAGTCGGGCACGATTTTTCGCTCCTCCAGCTGCACGAATATAATCCCGATAAGTCCAGTTAGGGACATAGGGGACTGTTCCTGGATTGACCACCGCACCGGTTACAAAGACAAATGATTGGGTCGAAGGCACAAAAATCTTATCCAGGTTTTTCAAGACCACTTCCTGGGATTTATCCTTCTGATTAAACAGTTTTTCAAAATCGCAGGCAACAATGCTGAGATTCTCTTTAGCAGCCGAGCGCCAGAAATTGCCTTCAATCCAGCTTAAAGACATTGATTGGGGCATGGATTGAATCAATTTCCGCAGTTCTGCCCCACCGGGTACTCCTAAAATGCGATATAAGCGCGCGTGTTTAATTGAAGCATAAGGTGAAAAACCACCTGCCTGCCGGACCACTTCGGACAAAGTTGTGCGGTCCTCTTCGATTGGATAAATTCCGGGATACTTGAGCTCTCCAGTCATAATGACAAAAGCCTTGGAATGAAACAGCGGTTTAGTCCGTACATAAATCCTGTCATCAGGAAGGAGCAAAAAATGCAAATCCCGAGGTATCTGGAGAGTCAGAATATCGAACTGGTCACTCTTTCCTTTAAAACGGTATACTTCAATCCGATTAGAATCGGCCGATGGAAGTACGCTACCGGCAAAAGTCAACGCAGTATGTAAATCATCACCCGGTTTAAATTCAAACTTAGTCTCATTGCCTACCGCTCCGGCAATACTTATCAAATAGTAACTTGTATCACGATAAGGAATATTGATTAAATCGTTATCTCTCAAATAGGGGTTTGGTTGTTGGGTTAACTCAGTTCGATACGCCCACCAATCAAAAGAATAAGTGGTATCGGATTGTTTGAGGCTGACATTACGTAAAGAGGCCTGATTCAATTTTAGATTGAGGAGCGAGTCGTTGCGATAGACGGTAATCAGTTGCTCTAAAAAATCGAACAAGCGATAGCCTGAATTCAGATTCCAATCCTTGACAATTTCGAGAGCACCAGTAAGATTGATTTTAATGGGGTGAACTTTTTCCAGATAGAATTCGACTTCGGAATCGGGACAATATTTTTTTAAATGACTACTGACCTTTTGGCGGGCATCACACAACTTCATACCGCGCAGATAAATTCCAGGAGCGTCTGGGACAACGAAGTAGCCATCCGACGTTATTTTGACAGAGTATGTCTTAATCTCAGGACCGGGTGGGTCAATTTTGACTGTCAGTTCATCACCCGCGTCTATCTGATACTCATTTTCGTCGATGGATTGATAATCACCCGGCGTTAAACGTTCATAAGCCCCCGTCGTCTGTGTTCGTAACCCCAAGCTTGAGCTTATTTGGGAAAGGTTAGAACTTGGAAAATAAGTTTGGGCCTTAGCAAATGTCAGGACACAAAGCAAAGCGATTGAAAAACGGCTTTTTATCAATTTTTTCACAGCTCCATTTTATAATGTTTTTTATAAAACTCGAGATATTCGCCGCTCTTGAGTGGTTTCCACCATTCGGGATGTTCGATATACCAATTAACTGTTAATTCGATTGCTTCTCGGAAATTGTGACTCGCTTGCCAGCCTAAATTTTTTAATTTCGTAGCATCCAGTGAATAGCGCCGGTCATGTCCGATTCGGTCTGGCACATATCTGATTAAGTTTTTAGGTTTGCCAACTAACTCCAAAATGAGGTTTGTGATTTCGATATTTTCTTTTTCACTACCACCAGCAATGTTATAAACTTCGCCATTCTTGCCATTCCGCAAGATAAATTCAATAGCGTCACAGTGATCTTCGACAAATAACCAGTCACGAATGTTTTTTCCATCACCGTAAAGCGGTAAGGGTTTGTCTTCGATGGCGTTAGTTACAAAGAGAGGAATCAACTTTTCAGGATATTGATAGGGTCCGTAATTATTTGAGGCTCGGGTCACAATTACCGGCAAACCATAGGTAGCAAAATATGAATATGCCAGACGATCGCCGCCGGCTTTGCTAGCAGAATAGGGATTACTCGGTCGCAGGGTTGACTCTTCCGTAAAAGAACCGCTGAGAATCGAACCATACACCTCATCAGTGCTGATTTGAATAAAGCGGTCAATGCCAAATTCCTTGGCTGCTTCCAGCAAAATAAAAACTCCAAACATATCGGTACGGATAAAATCATCGGGCTTACCGATGCTTCGGTCAACATGGCTTTCAGCCGCAAAATTCACGACATAATTAGGACGATAATCAAGAAATATCTGGTGTACTACTGCTGGGTCACAGATGTCACCTTTGACGAAAATATAGTCAGGATTACTTTCCAGGTCAGTCAGATTGGCTAAGTTTCCAGCATAAGTCAATTTATCAAGATTAATGACCTTGATATTCTGGTAGCGCCGAAAAAGATAATGAATGTAATTACTACCGATGAAACCAGCCCCACCCGTAACCAGATAGACCATTTTCCCTTCCCGGTTCATATTCATCCCACCGTTTATTATTGTACTTTATTTTCGATTTTTCGCCCGATGCAGTCATAGATAAATCCCAGCGTCAGGACTTTTTCAGGACTGTAAATGTTGCGCGCGTCAATCAAGATCGGTCGTTTCATGAGACTCTTCAGATAATTTAAATCGAGATTACGGAATTCGTTCCATTCGGTCAAGATAATGAGAGCATCAACCCCTTTCACGGCATCTTCAGTCGAGGCTACATAAGTTATTTGAGGAAAATGTTTGCGCATTTCGTGCATTGCTTCGGGGTCGTAGGCTTTGATTTCGCCACCGCGCTCCAGGATTTCCTGAATTACCGTCAGAGCCGGTGATTCGCGCACATCATCCGTGTTGGGTTTAAATGCCAAGCCCAGAATACCAATTGTCTTATTCTTGATATCAGGCAAATATTTCAGCAATTTCTCGACGACTCTCTTCTTCTGTTTATTATTGACGGCAACGACAGCTTCGACAATCGTGGCGCGCATCCCAGCCCGTTCGGCAATCTTGGTTAGAGCCAGGGTATCTTTGGGAAAACAAGAACCGCCAAATCCTGGTCCAGCGTGTAAAAATTTCTTCCCAATACGACCATCCAGTCCCATTGCTTTCGCCACAACCTGAACATCGGCTCCGACTAATTCACACAGGTTGGCAACTTCGTTGATGAAAGAAATTTTAGTAGCCAGAAAAGCATTGGAGGCATACTTTATCATTTCCGCTGTTCGAATGTCGGTGGCAACAATTGGTGTCTCGATTAAATACAACGTGCGATAGATCTCGCGCATGACTTCCAGTGCTTTAGGAGAACTGGTACCAATAACGACGCGGTCAGGACGCATGAAATCATCGACAGCCGAACCCTCCCGTAAAAATTCCGGATTGGAAACCACATCGAATAAATCTTCAGAAACACCATGCTCTATGAGATACTGACGAATTTTGTCATTCGTCCCGACTTCCACCGTGCTTTTGGTTACGATGATTTTATAACTTCTTAAGTGTTTTGCAATGGTATCAACAGCGTTGAAGATGTAGGATAAATCGACTTCGCCATTGGGCGCTGAGGGAGTTGGCACCGCTAAGAAAATGACTTCCGACTGTTCGATGGCTTTGACGAAATTAGTTGTAAAGCTCAGACGACCCTTTTCCACATTCTTTTTGACCAAATCTGCCAAGCCGGGCTCGTAAATAGGAATTATACCTTTTTTCAGGCGCTCAATTTTGTCCTCGTCAATATCCACACAAATAACTTCATTACCAAAATCTGCCAAGCCGGTCCCTGATACTAAACCGACATAACCAACCCCTACCATTGCGATCTTCTTCATAAGTTGCCTCCCAAAAATGTTTAGAGATTTTTTTTATTGAATTGATGGCGTGTTACTTACTAGCAACTTCTCTATATTACTACTGACCGACCTTGTTTTGCCATAATGTAGTTTTCACGTTTGAAATTATATTAACTCCAGCATAAAGGGCAAGGATTTTTTATTGAAAGCCAAAGCGCCGTCTTAATACCCACTCACCAACCAGTAAAATCATCAGCAGAATTAACATTCCTCCTGAACGCCACAACTTAAGGGTTTGTTGGACGGTGATGATTTTCTCCTTATAAGTAAAGCGATCCGCAAGATTCATCATACCAACTGGATTAATTAATTCACCACCGGAACGCTGGGCAAGCGAGTGCAGTACTCCTGCATTTTGCCTCAATTGCATTAGTTCAATAGGTTGGTCAGTCACCTTGAAAATTCGTTCCGGCTGCTTATAAGTGAAACTACCAACCGTCGCGTTCAGCTGCAGTTTAAATTCACCATCCGCTGCGCAGAGATATTCGCCGAGGTAGCGGGAGCCATCCCATTGCAGTGGAATTAGCACCGCATCTTCCTTAGCATCGATTATTTTAGCGACGACAGAAGCATGGGAAAGAGATTTGCCTTTCAAATCGAACACCTGCGCACCGATTTCTAAGACCTCACCTTTTAAAAATACTTCCCGATTCATAGAAAGGAGTACATTCGATTGGCTTAAAGTATCGCTGAGCCAGCTTAAAGTACTTCTAACTAACTCATCATAAAAGCCACTCTCTTCCCCGCTCATGAATTGCCAGCGCCAGAAATCATTGCCTAAATAAAGAGACTGCCGCACCAAACCAGTTTCTCGACAAGCGATTATGGGCGAGTCGTAAGGCGGTGCCGCTCTTATAAGAACCTGCCAGTCAGGGTCAAGTTTTACCTTTTTAAATGGCATGCCCAATGGCGGTAAGTTCGCCAGGTCCCGCGTAGAACCAAAATACAGGCCGATATTTTGAAGGAGTGAATGTGACCGATTGCTTTCATTGAAATTGACATTCACTGACTCGGAACTTTTATTTATCACAATCTCCTGCAAAATCGGTTCACCACTCAGTATTGCTAGCTTGTTCAAATCGGTTTGCTCATTGATGATAAACCAGAGCGGAATTTTTTCCGCAGCAATTTTGCGCTTGAGCTTAGTCAAATCACCGACCTCAGTATTAGTAGTGGGATAACCAATTAAGACCAAGCCCTGCCATTTACGCGGTAGGACTGCCGATAAAGGTATCGGAATATAATTTTTCTGAGTTTGAATTAAGTTAATAACGTTCACTACAGGCATTCGCCCAAGTGTAGTTTTTAGAAATTTACCCTCGAAAGAACCACTGCCATCAATTAATACGATATTGATTTTATCGGTATTGATTCGAATCGTGCTCTCTGACCAGTTATTATACGGATTTATGTCATTCCTGGGCTGGATGGCAACTTTGATTTTATGGATGCCCGGTTTATTGATAACCAGGCAGAATTCATCCGCCTGACGAAAATCTCGATTCTGAGTAGCAATGGAGTGCCGTTGGCTGACTTTGTTGTCTAACTGCAGCACTACATCGAGGAGTTCACCACTACCCAGAGGGATTATCTCGGTCATTATTTTTACGGTATCAGAAGTCGTTGCTACAAGTGGCATTTCTAAATTCGTTACCCGCGGGTCGAATAGAGGCGTACTGTCACCAACACCGACCGTAAAAACCGGAAAGCGCGGATGGAAGTTCAAAGACAAAGGATCTTCGCCGCGGGTTGCAATGCCATCCGTGATTAAAATTGCTCCTAAATAATTATCTTCATCCGTCGATTCTTGAAACCTTTTTAAGACGGCAGAAAGATTGGTCGCCACTCCATCAAAATGCAGCCGACTAAAATCATCGATATTTTCGTTTATCTCAGCGTCAAAAGCCAATTTTGCCACTCGTATTTTTCTTTTGGCAAGATGTTCTTCGAGCACTTCCAAATTGTGTAATAAGCTATCACGCTGAAATCCCTTTTGGGCTGCGATGCTGAGTGAGTTATCGAGAGATAGAATGACTTTGGGCGGAATTTTATGCTGCTTCTGCCAGTGCACTTCGGGTTGCAGCGCTATAAAAAATAGCAGCGTCAGTGTTATCGTCCGCAGAATCAGCAGCCAGCGTTCGATGGCTCGAGGAGTACTGTTTTTGTTCTTCAAAGAGAGATAGAGATAAAGCCCCAAAGCAATCAAAAAGGCAACAAAATAATAAATGCTAAAACCGTGAAATTGGACAAATAAATTAGTCATCAGTTTTTTCTGGAATACGCAGATTTGGGACGGCGGTCACTGCAAGTGGCGCAAACATCTGGCGTTGGAACATTTCGTAACCTGTTCTAGCGATCATGGCGGCATTATCGGTGCAATATTTGAGTGGTGGAAAGAATAATTGAATACCGTAAGCCATTGCAGTCTGACGAAATACAGTTCGCAGACGAGAATTGGCTGCCACACCACCAGCCAGAACTAATCGGCGCGCGTGGATTTTCTCAGCGACAGAAAAAGTATTCGTTTTGAGGACATCGACGATTGATTCCTGGTATGATGCGCACAAATCTGTTAGATGTTCTTGCACCCAATTGGTATCATGTTTACGGACGAGATAAAGCAAGGCAGTTTTCAAGCCACTAAAACTGAAATCCGCGCTATCACTTCTTACATGTGCACGGGGGAAATAATAGAAAGATGGATTACCATTTTGAGCTAATTTATCAATCTGAGGACCACCGGGAAAAGATAATCCCAGAATTCGAGCAGCTTTGTCAAAGGCTTCTCCGGCAGCATCGTCTATACTACGTCCATAAATCTTATAATGCCCGAAATCGAGGACATTGATAATCTGAGTATGCCCACCCGAGACTAAAAGGCACAAAAACGGATATTGCAATCCCTGCATTTCGAGGAAATTTGCTACTATATGCCCCTCAACATGATTCACGGCAAGGAGTGGCTTCCCCGTTGCAAAGGCTAATCCTTTGGCAAAATGAAGACCGACTAATAATGCTCCCATCAATCCCGGTCCGTAAGTTACTGCTATGGCATCAATCAGCTGGATATTCAGATGAGTTTCAACAAGGGCTTGTTCAACCATCCCGGAAATGATGCGCAAATGCTCCCGGGAAGCATATTCCGGCACAACCCCGCCGAATTTTTGATGAAAATACTGGGTAGCAACGAGATTTGTCAAGACCTCATTATCCTGGAGAATTGCGACACTGGTTTCATCGCAAGAGGTTTCAATGCCAAGGATATACATGTTAAAATCTTTCGCGGATGATGCGAACTTCGATTTTTTCGGGTGTTAGATGAGAATAGGAAATTACTCCAGCAGGCAAAGTGATATGAGGAGTATAGAACGCTTCGCTGCCTTTCCAGTCTTTAATTATATCGAATGTCAGGCTGATATCTTCCGGTTTGAGTTTCCTGAGAACGGAAAGTCCGCCGGTCACGGTAAGCGCAACTGTCGAGGGGATTATTTCGACTTTAATACCTGGCGAAGTGCCTGTGATTATGACAGGGATATTATTGATGGTACGCTCACTTAGTTGGTCAACCTCTTGTTGAAAACGGATCTTGCGCACTTCCAGTTTCAAGTTATCCAGTTCAGGCACAAGGAGTTCTATTTCCCGTGAGATTGAAGCGGTAACATTCCGAAAGGCCATTTTTTTAGTGCGAATAACTGCTATTTGCTGAAGAGCCGATTGAGGACCAGATACGTTTACGCTATCGGGAGTTATTACCGGTGCGTCTATCAAAACATAACCGGGGGCGAGATTCAATTCTACATCAGCCTGAACGGGAAACCTAACTTGTCCCACAACATCCAATTCGACCCTTAAACTTTCTGGCCAGACAATATGCTCCAGCCTGACATCCAGACCACGCGGAACGATGACATTTTCACTGTTTTTACGGAAATAATCTTCAAGCAGGAAATCATACCGCCATTTGATGGTTTCAAGGTCAACAATAAATTTCAGTCCACTGCGTTGCGAAAATAATAGAATGAAAAGGTCAAGTCCCTTTCCGGAAAAATTGGCTTGCACCCGCGTCGGAAGGCGGGATTTAAGAACTTTACCTGCCGAGATATTGCGCACTTCAAGTTTTCCATTGAAAGTATAAGAGTAACGGTTATTGAGCACGACGAAAAACCAGAGTATCATCGTAAAGATGAAAACCCAGATTTTCATCTGAGTATTAGTCTTACACCACAGTTGTATGCGCCGAAAAATGATACTGAGTTTTAAATTCTTACTGTAGGCGCGCTGTCTTTCACTTAATTTGAACGGCATAACACTTTGAAAATAAGCATGGGGCTTGCTGAAAAACAAACCCCATGCATTTAAAATACGCTTTCAATCTAATCCTACTAAGATTGTTCTGACTCAGGAGTTGATTCTGCAGATTCTTCAGCGACTTTAGTTTTAGACCTGGTAGTTTTCTTAGCAGTTTTAGCCGCCTTCTCGGTTTTTTCTTCATCGGTTGTCGCTTTACTACTTTTCTTGGTAGTTTTGGTTGCCTTAGCAGGTTTCTCTGTAGTTTCAGGTTCAGGTGCCGGCTCTTCTTTTGCTTTTTTAGTTTTTGCCTTTGCCTTTTTCGGAGCAGCTTCAGCGGTTTCGGATTCAGTAGGGGGGGCGGCTGTTTCCGTCTGGGCAATCATTTCAATAACCTCAGTAGGAATTTCGATTTTGTCGGTCGGTTGCGGTTGCTGCATTATAAAAGCCTCAACCTCAGTCTTTGGCTCTTTGGGCATGGCTTGTTCGCGCGAGAGGACAATTTTTTTCTCATGGCGATTGACTTCCAGCACTTTGAGCTGCATTTTGTCGCCGACTTTGACAGCTTTGCTGAGGTCTTTGCGGTCTTTCTTAGGCATTTGTCCTAATGGAACTATACCTTCCAAGTCATGTTCCAGATTCACCACGATGAATTTTTCGGCAATCTTGACGACTTCACCTTCGACAATTGAATCGACGCTGAACAGAGTTTCGATCATTGGCCAGGGATCTTCTTCAATTTGTTTAATACCGAGGTTAATCTTGCGATTCTCTTTGGAGATTTCCAGCACTTTGACCTGAACTTCCTGGTCTTTCTTCAGCATCTCCCGCGGATGGCGCAGTTTCTTAGTCCAAGACATATCCGAAATATGCACAAATCCGTCGATACCCTCCTGCAGTTCAACGAAAGCACCATAGGAGGTCAGGTTGCGAACGACACCTTTGTGAATTGAGCCAACTTTGAAATTCTGTTCAATAGCGTCCCATGGGTCGGGCTCAAGCTGTTTATAGCCCAAAGAAATTTTCCTTTCGGTGCTATCAATGCCCAGAACTTTGGCTTCGATGACATCACCAATCGAAAATACTTCGGAAGGATGTTTAATATGCTGAGTCCAGGAGATTTCAGAAATATGAATCAGCCCTTCGACACCTTTCTCTAATTCGACAAAGACGCCGTAATTAGCAATGTTAACAACCTTCCCCTTGACAATTGAATCAACGGGATATTTCTGCTCAATGCCTTCCCACGGATGAGGCGTGAGCTGCTTAAGACCAAGCGAAACGCGCTGCTTTTCCGGGTCGTAATCAATGACCTTTACCGTCAGTTCTTGATCAAGACTCACCACCTCGCGGGGATGATTTATTCGTCCCCAGGAAATATCGGTAATGTGGAGTAAGCCGTCTAAGCCGCCCAGGTCGATAAATACTCCGAAGTCAGTAATATTTTTGACCCGTCCGGTGAGGACATCACCAACTTTAATGCGGGAGAGGAGATCGTCGCGTTTGCCTTTCATGGCTTCTTCCAGCAATTCCTTGCGACTCAGGACTATATTTTTACGAAGCTCATTGAGTTTGACAATGCGAAATTCAAAGGTTTTGCCGACATAGGAATCGAAATCATTGACCGGTCGGATATCAATTTGTGACCCTGGTAAAAAAGCGTCAATGCCCATGACATCAACGACCATCCCGCCTTTGATACGGCTAGTAATTTTTCCTTCAATGATTTGCCCTGAGTTATAAATCTCCCGAATTCTTTCCCAAACGCGCATAAAGTCGGCTTTGCGTTTGGATAGAATCATTTGTCCATTCTCATTTTCTAATACTTCAACAAAGACCTCGATTTGATCACCAATCTTGGGAAGTTCTCCTTCGGCAAATTCTTCCCGCAAAACAACGCCTTCCGACTTGAAACCGACATCAACCATGATTTCATTTTCACTAATGGCGACGACGGTGCCGAGAATACGCTGATCCTTAGCAACATCTTTTAAAGCTGTTCGATAGAGCTGATTCTGCTCCTCAATTTCTTTCTCGTGGCTCTCCGGCAAGGAGCCCAAATCTTTCAAATCAATTACCCTGACACTCTCGGTCAATGGTCCAGTGACAACAATTTCGGTGTTGAAATTGACGGAGATAGCGCTGTCATCCGCGACGGCTGGAGAAGTCGATTCGGGATTTTCAGCAGGATTAACCTCTGTCTCCTCAGAGGGTTTAGGGTTCAACATCTGTTCATCTTCCAACATTCAAGTTTCCTTTGGTTTAGGGTTTAGGGTTTACTCGGATCAAGACCTCTTAATCCTTATTATCGGGATATTTCTGCCTTATTAAGGCAATTATCTTAGCAACTTGTTCTTCAAAACTCAAATTACTCGTATCAATCACGATGGCATCCGCGGCTTGCTTGAGTGGTGAATGCTGACGTGAAGAATCAATTTCGTCACGATGCTTGATTTCGGCCATAATTTGCTCCAGCGGGATGGCTTGACCTATTTGTTCATAGTCCTTCAGGCGGCGTTTAGCGCGTGTAGCAACATCTGCATCGAGATATATTTTAAATTCAGCGCCAGGAAAAACACGTGTACCAATGTCACGCCCCTCCATAACAATATTACTTGAGCGACCCATTTCGCGCTGCCGTTCAACCATTATCTCCCGTACACCCCCTATGGCACTGATAGGACTGACCAGATTGGCGACTTCTGCTGAGCGAATTTCTCGACTAACATCTTTGCCATTTAAATAAGTATGAAGTTCACCTGCCTGCCATTGAAATTGAATATCGGCTTGAGCAGCTAACTGAATGACCGCCTGTTCATCACGCACATCCACCTTATTTTGCAGGACAAGGTAGGTCACAGCCCGATACATTGCCCCGGTATCCACATAAGTAAAACCAAGCCGGCGTGCGACTTCTCGGGCGGTAGAACTTTTACCAGCACCGGCGGGACCATCAATTGCAATTACGATACCCATCTTCATCCTTTCAAAAAGCCGTTAAATTTACTTTACTAAAGAAGATTTTCAAATCTATTTTCCCGCTAAACCTTAGCAATTCAAATCAAGCCAAGTTTAGCATTGCCATACTAATTTTTACAAATATTTTTACAATCGGGAAAGATTTTACCTTGCCATAAATCAAAAACTCTGAAAAAACGATTTTGATATTGCCGGGCTTCATCTATATTTTAGGTGATGAAATACAATTTTAAAACTGTATTATTTGACCTGGACGGGACGCTTTGTAACACCGCTCCGGATATCGTCATTTCAACCAATCAGACTTTAGCCTTTTTCGGGTTCGAACCAATTGAATACACCGTTGTCGCAGGCTTTATTGGTGATGGCATTGAGACACTGGTACGGCGCGCAATTGAATATGCTTCAAGCGAAAAGAGCTGCGACCAACAGTTGCTCAGCCAGGCTGTTAAAAAGTACCGGACGATTTATGACCGTAATCTATTACGCACCACTCATCCCTATCCCGGAGTCACCGCTACTTTAGCGGTACTTAATGACTACCGGCTTTCGGTTATTTCTAATAAAGCCTACTACTTCACACGCCGCATTTTAGACCACTTTAAAATGACTTCCTATTTTGATTGCATTCTCGGTGGCGATTCCCTGACGACGCGGAAACCTAATCCCGAACCACTAAAATTTATTTTGCAGCAATTTGATTGTCCGTCACATCAGGCTTTGTTTGTCGGCGACAGCGAAAAAGACCTCATTGCCGCCCGCCAAATAGAAATGCCAGTCTGCCTGGTTTCTTATGGTATGCGCACAGCTACCGAGTTAGCTGTTTTAAATCCTGATTTTTTAATTGATAAATTTGCTGATTTGCGGGAAATCCTGGGCTAATCCAATTGACTATTTATTGAGATAAATGCGCGGTACGCGGCGCGAAACCGCACAACAGAGTTCGTATGCAATTGTCCCAATTTGAGCAGCAACTTGCGTGGCAGAGATAGTTCCATCTGGAGTCTCGCCCCAGAAAAATGCTTTATCTCCAACCTGAACATTATCTTCCCCGATTTCCACCATAATTTGATCCATCGTCACGGTACCGACAATCGGATAGAATTTGCCTTTTATCATAACCTTGCCCGTGTTGCTAAAACTACGGAAAACGCCGTCCGCATAGCCAATGGGCAGTACGGCAATGGCTGTCTCATGCCGGGTAAAATAACGCTGCCCATAACTTATACTCACTCCGGCGGGTAATTTCCTCACCTGAGCGACAACCGTACGTAGCGTCATAACCGGACGTAATGGTAGTGATTCGGTGGTATCGGTCGTGGGATAATGGCCATATAGCGCAATACCTGGTCGTACCATATTAAAATAGGCTTCCGGTAAATCTAAAATGGCGCCACTATTGGCAGCATGATAATAGGGGACGCGAATGCCTGCCTGCTCGATAGCAGTAAGCAATTGTTGAAAGCGTTGAAGCTGGATGTGCACATAACTTTTATCGCGCATATCAGCGGTGGCAAAATGGGTATAAATGCCTTCAATAAAAAGTTCCGGTTGAGTACTAACTGTTTTTATGTGTTCCAGCGCCGAATCCCATAGTAAACCAACCCGTCCCATTCCGGTATCAACTTTAATATGCACTTGCGCGGTCATGTCCAGCCGACCGGCTATTTGCTTAACAAGGTGAATATCTTCGGGACAGGTTATCGTTATGCGGCAGCCATACTTTAGAGCAATTTCCATTTCGTCGGGGAAAAGGCTACCAAATAGCAAAATCGTGCCATTTAATCCTGATTCGATTAATTCCAGCGCTTCGCTTAAACGCGCGACGGCAAAATATTTGGCGCCCGCTGCCGCCAGCGTCTTCCCCACCACTACCGCACCGTGCCCATAGGCATTGGCTTTGATAACTGCCATCACTTCTGCTGGCGCCACCCGCTGACGAATAAGGCGATAATTCTCCAGCAGATTGGTTAAGTTAATTTCAGCTACAGTGTAATTGGGAATTGTAGGCATGTTGGAATAAAAGGTCAGTTTTTATATTTCTTCAACAAAAAGTCTTTTAAATCATCCAGGGTCGAAAAGATTTGCGTCGTGCAGCCTAAAATCCAGCTGCTGATAGTCGCCAGAGGCAGGTCTGTGACCATATATACCGGGATTTTCTTCCAATAAGCAAAAGTCAATTCGCCGTAAGTACCGCCGCCTTTGATAGCATATTTATCCCAGTAGCAGATGACATAATCAATATTTGAATTCAAGGCATTTAAATCCCCATCAATCAGACGACGCACTAAGGAACGGAAAAGCTCTATATCCGTGGCTTTATAACTGCGAAAAGTGGCGAGCTCTTCTAAACTCAAATATTTTGACTCTTCAATAAGAGGATTATAACAGGAATGGTGTAACTGTTCCTGCAGAAAAAAATTCATCTCATCGCGCCAGGCTTTGCCACGGTCGGGAGAATGCTCAATTGCACCGGCTAAATAGGCTCTCATCGCATCAATTTCCTTTTAAATAAAAATACCCCACCGAAAACAAAGACGACATTGAGGGTAAGTAAATAAATCAACCCGAAAGGATTAATAGGTTGACGAGCCCCAATTGACCTTCCGTTCTCAATTAAACAGGTTGTGGGAAGGATGGAAATCACGAACGCAAGAGTGCTATTCCAGTAATGAGTTGGGACAATGAAACCAGATAGAAAAAGCAAAGGCAAAATTAACAGAAAAAGAATCAGCCACTGAAACCGCAAATTGGTCATCATTCCTAATAGCATCCCGACCTGAACGGCAAGGTAAATTCCAAAAATCAAAAATAGCCAGAATAAAAGTAAGCGCCCGCAAGAAAGATGTATACCTGTAATGATTAGTATTTCAACTGTGATAAAAACCAGATAGATAAGGGATTCGCAGAAATAGACGAGTGACTTACCGACATATATCTTACTCACCGAGATATTTGCGGCACGCAGGTTTGCCATTTGCCCGCTGAAAAATTGGCGGGCAGTGCCGGCTTGCGCAACTATCAATGCCATCACGCAGACGGTGAGTATAATTAAACTGGCAGCGAAATATAGTTTGATATCAATATATTCGATGCGAGGCAATAACAGGTTCATCCCTTCAGCAAAGGTTAAATAAAAAATAGCTGTACCCAAAATTCCGATAATTATACCCCAGATAATTTGCTTGATATTCAGACGCAAATCATTTTTTACCAGTGACCAAATTGCCCCCATCCTTTATATTCCTTCATCAGAAAGCAATTGATTTAAAAATTCCTCGACGCTCATGGTCTGACCATTTATACCAGCAATATTTGTAAGGTCAATTTGCTTAAGAATATCCGGCAGGTCATTGATATTCCGAACAGAACCCCGCACCATCAAGCCGTATTCGTTAACATTCTGCACACTGGACAATTGACGTAATCGCCGGGCAACCTGTTCATCTGGTGTTTGCAACATGAGTTCGAGAGTAAACGGAATTTCGATCTGGCTGAGCATTTTGGCAACAGTGCCATCAAAGCGGACGACTCCTTTTTCAAGCACAATCCAGCGGTCGGCGATGGAATGAATCTCAGTGAAAGTATTGGAAGCAATGACAATGGTCTTTTCTTCTTTGATTTTCAAAAGATATTGCAGTAATGCCCAGCGATTTTGGTAATCCAATCCGAGGGTAGGCTCATCTAAAAGCAAAATCTCAGTGTCACTCATCAGAGTCAAAACCAGATTTAAACACCGTTTCGTACCCCGCGAGTAAGTGACCGGATAGTCGTTTAATTTCTCGTTCAGGTTAAATAATTCAATGAGGGGTAGAACTTTATCTTTGAAATCTTTTTCATCCAGACCAATTAAATCAGCCCGATACTTGATATTACTCCAGCCAGTTTGCCACGGGTCATGGCAATCGCTATCCGGAAGATAGGCGATATAACGGGATACATTCACTGCCTGACTAACTTCCTTGCCAAGGATAAAAACCGAGCCGGCATCGGGTGTCATCCAGGTAGATAGTAACTTAAGAAGAACCGATTTTCCGGCGCCATTGCGTCCAACTATGGCAAAGGTCGTGCCCTTCTCGATTCCCAGATTTAAATTGCTAAAAAGATACGTTTTTTGAAAATGCTTGCTGACATTTTTAAGAGTAATTGATGCTTCCACTAATGCGCCTCGTACCAAGATTTTCCTACACCAACTTCAACATGAATGGGCACATCCAGAGGCAGTGCCCATTCCATTTCTCTGACGACGATGGTCTTTAAAATATCCAGTTCATCAGATGGCACTTCAAAAAGCAACTCGTCGTGAATTTGCAAAATCATCATTGCCCGGAGTTTATGCTCTTCCATTTGCGCTTGAATTTTGATCATTGCCAGTTTTATCATATCGGCGGCAGTACCCTGAATGGGCATATTAATCGCAATTCTCTCCGCGGCTTCCCTGATATTACGATTCTCGCTATTAATATCCGGGACATAGCGCAGACGTCCCGCTAAGGTTTTGACGTAGCCTTTCTCTCGCGCTTCTTCCAGAGTTTTCATGATATAAGCATTTATCCCTGGGTAAGTATTAAAGTATTGTTTAATTAGTTTAGTAGCTTCTGCCCGCGGAATGTTTAATTCTTCAGACATCCTGAATGGTCCTGCGCCGTACATTATCCCAAAATTTACCACTTTGGCTACCCGGCGCATTTCCGGCAGTACATCTTCTTCAGCGACACCGAAAACACGTGCAGCAGTGCGGGTATGGATATCAACATTTTCACTAAACGCCCGGAGCAACTCCGGATCCTTAGATAAATGCGCCATAATTCTTAGTTCAATTTGCGAATAATCAGCCGACAAAATGAGCCAATCAGTTCGTTGCGGGACAAAAGCCTTACGAATTTCACGACCAATTTCTGTACGGATAGGAATATTTTGAAAATTGGGGTCGCTACTGCTCAATCGTCCAGTAGCGGTACCGGTCTGATTAAAAGAACTATGCACACGCCCCGTCTTGGGATTGACTAACTGCGGCAGAGTCTCAAGGTAAGTATTTTGCAGCTTGACCAAGCCGCGGTATTCAAGGATGGCTTCCGGTAGTGGATGCCGATGTTTTATCTTTTCCAGAACCGTCACATCAGTGGAGTAGCCTTTGATTTTAGGCAATTTTAATTTATCAAAGAGAATCTCTCCAAGTTGTTTAGGTGAATTGATATTAAACTGACAACCTGCCAGGTCGTAGATTTGCTGACTGAGTTGCTCAATTTGCTCATCGAGACCGCAGGACATTTGCTTTAAAAGTTCGATATTCAGGAAAACCCCATTCTGTTCCATAGTCATCAAGACTGGCACCAGCGGCATCTCAATATTTTGAAAAACATCCCAGGTTTGATCTGAGTGCATTTTCTGAGTCAAGATTGGCTGGAGTTGTAGAGCTACATCAGCATCCTCTGCCGCGTAAAAGGTGACTTTTTCCACAGACACCTGATCCATAGTCAACTGGTCTTTGCCCTTACCAATTAACTCTTCAATGGGTTGCATCTGATAGTTCAGGTATTGCTGGGCAAGTTTATCGAGTTTGTAGCTATGGGCATCGGGCTGAATTAAATAAGCCGCAATCATAGTATCAAAAATTTTCCCTCTAACCTGATACCCGTAGCGCTTGAGAATGAGTAAATCGTATTTCAGATTTTGGCCGCATTTCGTCAATTTTTCATCTTCGAGAATTGGTTTTAACTCTTTCAATAACTGGAGATGTTCTTCATTGCCAAATAACCCGCCGGGCATCCGCAGAGGCAAATAGATACCTTGATGAGGCTTCCAACTGAGCGCCACTCCCACGATTTCTGCTATCATAGGACTGATGGAGGTCGTTTCCAAGTCAAGAGCAAAGACATCACCATGTTTGATTTCTGCGATGAGTTGTCTAATCTCAGACAAGCTTTGAACGGTGCGGTAATTTTTTATTGGTCGTGGCGACGGTGCGATTGATTCAGTTTGTTTTAACAAGGAATGGAATTCGAGACGTTTATAAAGGTTTTGCAAAGCCTCTTCATCGGGATTCTGGACTTTCAGCATTTCAAAATCAATATTAATGGGCACATCGGTTTTAATAGTCGCTAGTTCTTTCGATAAACGTGCCAGATGAGCACCATCACGAATCAAATCGCGAATGCGTGGATTGCCAATACGGTCAAGATTGTTGAGCACACCTTCCAGGTTGCCAAATTCCTGTAAAAGTGGCTGTGCCTTGGCTGGTCCGATACCTTTCACTCCTGGTATGTTGTCAGAGGAATCACCAATTAATCCCAGATAGTCAGGAATCTGGTGCGGCTTAACACCCCACTTAGTAAGTACACCCTCGGCGTCAATTATCTCTACCTCTTTTCCGGCAATTGCTGGTTTAAGGATAAGAATATCATCCGTTAATAACTGCATAAAATCCTTGTCGCCAGTGACAATATAGACCAGGAGGTTATGTTGACGTGCCCGATAAGCCATCGTTCCAATGATATCGTCAGCTTCGAAACCGGGCATAATAATCGTTGGAATATTCAGGGCTTTGATAAACTCGAACATATACGGCAATTGCTTAATGAGGTCCTCTGGCATCGCTTCGCGGGTCGCCTTGTAATCCTCATAAACCTGATGGCGAAAGGTCTTTTCAGGAGCATCAAAGGCAATACCAATATAATTCGGTCGTGATTCGTTTAGTATCTTAAGGAGTGAGTTCACGAAAGCATAGACAGCGCCCGTTGGTTCACCACGCGAAGTCGTAAGACGATTGCGAATCGTCCCAAAATAGGAACGGTAAGCAATTGCCGAACCATCAATTAAGTATAATGTAGATTTTTGAACCATATAATAAGCGTGAAAATTTTACGCATATTGCAGCAATTTGACAAACAATTTCCCCTAACGAAAAGTATACCTTTTCGTACTCGCTTTAATGTTCCAGCCTTTATGGCTGGAACATTAAAAATTCACGACCAGAGATAGATAATAGTTACGAGTAGCAGCTGGCCAATAGAGGTCTATGCGTTGTAAATGATCATCCCAGTCTTCATAGTAGTTATAGCCAAAAGTCTCGTAAAGTTTGTCGAATAGATTGTTAATCCTGAAAGCAAGTGTTGCCTTGAAATACTTCTTCAAGGGTAGGTGATAATTCAACCCGACATTCACTAACGTAACGGGCTTGATGGCTGCAGCGGAAGTATTCGCAAAGTCAATATACTGCTTGCCAGTATAGATTGTCTGCAACCAGAGTTCATTATCAGCCAATTTCAAACTAAGGCGACTCTTGGCTTGCCAGGTGGGATAGGCGGGAATGACTTTTCCACTATAATCCGCAATTGGTCCCCAACCACTCCAGCCAATGGAATCCGCCTGAAAATTCACAAAATGGTTGTCAGCATAAGACAAATTAGCATCCCACAATAACCATCGCCAGCGCTGAGTAAAGCTCAACTCAACTCCCTGATGAACTGTGCGGTCAATATTGGCATGAAATACCTGGTCGGCATCATAGTAACGATATTCCACCGGGATTAATTCATCACGAAAATCCATGCGATAGAGATTAATTTGCAGTTTAGTAGCAGGTAAATCAAACTTAAGTCCCGCTTCGTAGTCAATTAAATATTCGGGTTTGACCAGCGGCTCAGCATACTCTCGCTCTAAATGAGTCAATTTGGGCACATCCTCCGGACTATCTTGTTTATAAATATCATCGTCTGTTGGTTCACGGTGAGCAGTGGAGATATTGCTAAAAATGGAACAATAATCAGTCAGGCGATAATTGACGCCGATATGCGGATCCCAGAAATCGTACTTGAGTTTAAAGCGGTATCCCTGAGTATAAACACCAAGGCGGCGCTGGATATAGGAATAGCGATGCCCCAAATAACGCCCATCAAACATCAGACCTAAGCGTGGCGTTAAATCAAAATAGCTGTGAACATAAAAGGAAATTGATTTTTTTTCTCGGTCAGTTTGATAATACTTATGGTTAGCAGGCGGAAAGGTTGATTGCGAAATCGTACTATCATTGGGCAAGTACTCTTTGAGGACTTTTTTAACTCGTCCAAAGTGAGCTGCTTCATAAATGCGCATATCACCGCCCAGGGTCAATTGGCAACTTTTAAGCGGAAGGGTAATTTGATAAAGCGTACCCCAGTAGCCGTTTTGCAGCCACTTTTGTCGGATTAAATCAACTTTATGTACTACATCTGGGAATAGGCTGACTAAATTGTATTCCTCAACATCACGCTTACCCTTGAATTGTTCATAATAACCATTACCCTGAACCGCATAGAGAGTTAGATTCAACAAAACATGATTTATAATCCGACTATGTTGCAGCGAAAAGAGTCCCTGCCGGAAAACATCCTTATTAGCATTCGTTAAACCACCATTATATTCAGGGTCAGCATAAAAATTATAGCGTCGCTGCTGACGGTTTTTAAGATTATAACCGTATACTGGAGCAATACCTTCCCAAGCAAAACCAGTATTTTCTACTCCTAACAGAACTTCCAGGCGAGTCAATCTGTTTTTTAGCGATTGTTCGAGACTCAAATGCAATGAATTTTGGTCTGTACCGCTACTCTGACGATAACCAGCACTAGTCAGATGGGATAGGCGTAGATACAGTGACAGATTTTTAGGTAGGGAACCATTATAGCTGAAGGCAATTTTTTGCGATGGCAAATCCAATCCCTTTTCCATGTAATTGCCATAACCGAGATTCAAAGTTGTACCCCGTGGTAGGCTGCTGGTATTGGTCACAACATTAACAGTACCGCCAAACACAGAAGTACCATAGAGAGAGTTACCAACCCCACGCTGGACCTGAATACTGCTGCTCGAGGCAAGGATGTCACCATGGTCAACCCAATAGACGGCGTGCTCTTCAGGGTCATTTAAAGGAATGCCATTAAGCAGCACTCCTAACTGACTCTGCTGAAAGCCTCTGATTTTGAGATAGCTATAACCAACCCCATTGCCCGCATCAGAATAAGCATAGACACCCGGCAGGTCGGATAAAACCAGCGGTACATCCTGATGGTAATAAAGTTGTTCAATTTGCATCCGGTTCAAATCGGTAAAGGCAACTGGTGTTTTGCCGGGCACTGCTTGAGTCGCGGAGACTAAGATTTCTTCGCCCATCAATACCGCTGGAACGAGCTGGATTATGCCGACCTGAGGTCGAGTGACCCTGACATTTTTTCTCTCGAAAGCAATATGACTGAATGACAGGGTCACGGGAAGAGAATCTACCTTGATTACAAAAATGCCAGCTTTATTACTGGCACAACCCCATCGGGTGCCTTCGACCGAGATATTTACATTGGCGATTGGAGCAGCACTATGCGCTGAAACTACTTCACCGGTAATAACAATTGGCTTAGAGGATACAGCACCCCAAAGGTTGACACTGCTGCTGAAAAAAAGAATTGAAAAGATTAAAAGAAAAGAAAAAAGGCATTTCATACGACCTCCCTTCGCTGGTATTATCCAGATCAGGTTCAAAGGGTAATTTCTCAGCCGTCCCAATTTGCCGGGATAGCACCCCTGGACCTCATTTAATCAAATAACGTGGAAATTTTAGCAATATTATCTCAAATTTCCAATAACCAATTTAATGATTGGATATCAACCTGAACTATTTCCCCCGCCAAATCGCTAATCAGCTAAAGGAGCGCAAGATTTTTGCGGGAACGCCTGGGAGTCGAACCCAGCTCCCGCCTATTGGCGGGACGACGATTTTGAAGACCGCGGCACCCACCGGGGTTGCATTCATTCCCATGTTTACTTTTTAATCACCACAAATTCAAGGTGCTGTTCCTGTTTTAATTTCTCACCAAATGCTTGTGCCTCAGCCCGCGTAGCAAAATCACCAACACGCACTGCTAATAAATTGCGCCCATTTAAAATAGTATCTTCGATGCGAGCTGGATACCCTAACTTCTGCAGGCGACTTTTCAAAGCTGCGGCATTATTGGGGATAGCAAATACTCCCACCTGCACGACAAAATTCTCACCCTTCGATGGCAGTTGAGGTTGATTCTGGGGATTAATTATGGCAGGTCGTTCACTGGATTTAGAAATATCCTGAAGACCGTATTTAGCGCTACTCTGAAAATTATCAAAAGCAAAATTAATATCGGGAAAATGCATTGTTAAATATTTTTGATAATACAACACCGAATCTTTCTGGTTCATCGCCGCCAGACTGGCTAATAAAAAGTAGCCAGCGTCAGCAATACATTCCGAGGCGGGATAATTTTTTATAAGATCCTGTGAATATTTCACGGTTTTGTTATATAAACCTTTGGTATAAATATATTCGATTATTTTGAGAAAGGCGTTGTCTGCTACGGTACTATTGGGATATTTAGAGAGTACATTTCTATAAATAAGGAGCGCTTTGTCACCATCCGGCTCGATTAAGCCAGAAAGAAAAAGCACCTCGGGATTTTCTGGGTAGGTCTGCACTAAAAATGACACTGAATCACGAATTGATTCGACTTCGCCATTCTGAATAGTCTGAAAAAGGGCATTAAAGTCGAATCCTTTGCTCAAACCCGCCAATAAAAAAAATATGGTAAAGACCGTTCTCATGGTTGCTGGAAATAGGTATCAGCTGCGCCACAAACCGGACAAATCCATACAATTTCTTTAAGACGGTTACCACACTTGGTACAGTAATATTCGGGATTTGCCTCGATTGACTCTACCAAATTGTTTAAGATTTCGTTAGCCCGTGCCAGATTGTTTTGAGCAATGAGCAATTTACACAGAGTGATATTTGCGGTAATTGAATCGGGATGATTTTCCAACAAGTTTTCCAAGATGACCGTCGCTTGCTTAATGTCACCTTTTTTAGCATAAAAACGTGCCAGGGCAATGAGCGAAGCAGGATCATTGGGACGTTTATGCAACAGGTTTTGATAAAAACTTTCGATGTTTCCGAAATACCCCAGATTGTATAGAATAGTCTGGAGATGTTCAAAGACTAAAGTCGCCTTTTCAGGGGCAATGTCAGCGAATTTTACCCACCACTCGACGGAATCCATTTCGCGTTTGTCCTCGATATACGATTTAGCTATATAATAGCAAGCAGCTTCGCAATCAGGGTCAATTTTGAGAGCTTTACGGAATATTAAACGAGCATCATGATATTCACCTGCGCGGTATTTAACCAGCCCTTCTTGAACTTTATAGAGTGCCAAAAGACGATTGTTGGTTTCGGACTTTAGTAGTAACGCTTTTTCAAGATACTCCGAAGCCTTTTCCCAATTGCCCAAATCGCGATTGAGCATATAGGTTTTTTCAATTGCCCAGAGGTTGTTATTGTCTATGTCCAACATTTGGTTGACATATTTTAAAGCAGTAACTCTGTCATTAAGTTGAATATAGTCCTCCGCTAAATTACGGAGTATCTCCAGGCGTTGCAATGCGGTCAATTCCTGACGATAGAGTAAGTTCTGGTGGATTCTAATGGCATTGTTGATTTTACCGGTCTGGCGTAGTACAATGCCAAGATTAATGTAGGCATCAATATTTTCGGTATCTTTGCGAACTACCTCTTTGAAACACTTAATAGCCGCCTCATTTTCATTATGCAGCATGTGAGTCAGGGCAACAGAATATAAATTGGCGGCACTTTTTACCTTTTTAGGACGATTGCTCAAAAGATTAACAATGATAAAAACAAAAAGCAAAACCAGAATCAGGGTCAGTAGAATATCGAAAAGGTTCATCATATTCCTTTCACTAACAATTATTGACTGATTTCTTCATCGCTAAGCCCTTGATTGCGCAATAAATCTACCTCTTTTTTCAGCTTTTGGTACTCATTATTTAAAACTCGGAGATGGTTCTTCGCCGCTAAAATCTGAAAACCACTATATAAAAAACCTAACAGCAAGCCAATTAAAAAAGAAATAAAAATAAGAATCACCGCATCCATTTCAACAGTAGCTGTACTAAAGAGAAATTTAATCGGAACCGGATGACCATCATTCTGCGCCACAAAAACTATTAAAAGAAACATCACAATGATTAATACCAATAACTTTAAAAATTTCATTTTGCCCTCTCTTGGTTTAAAACACTTCCAAAAAGAGATACGCCCAGCGCTTTGTCAATTCTCACCTCGACTAACGAGCCGATTTCAGCCTGGCCATTTTTAATTATGGTTATTTTGTTTGTGTCGGTGCGCCCAATTTTTTCTCCAGGACGCTTTTTACTATTACCCTCAATCAATATTTCCTGCACTGTCCCAACAAGAGCTTGATTGCGTTGCAAAGTATGCATTTTCTGCAAGGCAATTATTTGTTCAAGACGCTTTTGCTTTTCGGCTAGTGGAACATCATCAACCAATTGTGCCGCTTTCGTACCCGGCCGCGGTGAATATTGAAACATAAAAGCTGCATCGAAAATTACCGTTTCCATTACTTTGACTGTCTGTAAAAAGTCACTCTCCGTCTCTCCCGGAAAACCAACGATAATATCGGTCGTAATAGCTACATCAAGCAAATATTTTCTAATGGTCTCGACTAGCTGTAGGTAATGATTCTGGGTATAATTGCGGTTCATGGCTTGCAAGATTCTATCCGAACCTGCCTGCAGCGGTAAATGAATATGCTTACAAATGTTTTTATGAGCACGCATGACTTCCAGTAAGTAGATACTGATATCAGCAGGATGAGGCGAGGTATAGCGGATTCGGTACAATCCTTCCACTCTTGCAATCGCATCTAAAAGATCCGCAAACCGATAAGATTCATATTGATAAGAATTTACATTTTGCCCGAGTAAAGTGACTTCCTTGAAGCCATCACTCACAGCCTGTTTGACTTCCTGGAGAATGCTATCAACTGAGCGACTACGTTCACGCCCACGCACGTAGGGAACAATGCAAAATGAACAAAACTTGTTACAACCGCGCATGATTGGTATCCAGGCATTGACTCCCTTCTGCCGCCGCGGTAATAAGCCTTCATAAGTTTCGATGCAAGAGAGATGGGTTTGTACTACAGGCGTGGACAAATCATTAATAATCGTAGGAATTTGACGGTATGAATCAGGTCCCAAGACAAAATCAATATAGGGTCTCTGGGCAATAATTTTACCTTTGTCGCGCTGCGCCACGCATCCAATTAATCCCAAGCGCAGCCGTGGGTTTTGAGCTTTTAAACTTTTAAACTGGGATAGACGCGCCAGGGCACGGGCATCGGCACCAGCCCTTACACTACACGAATTAACGATAATTAAATCTGCATCTGATGGATCAGAACAAGCAACCAATTGCATTTCTTCTAATAGACCGGCAACTAACTCAGAGTCCGCAGCATTCATTTGACAACCGTAAGTCTCTATATAGTATTTTCTCTGGGTCATATACCGCGAAAATTTAAGAGAATTAAATCAATTTCCTATGATTATACCTGAAAGGGAGTGTATCTTTAACTAACGATATTAGTGAATGTATCCCGTGAAGAAATAGTCGAGAGGATTTTTATTGATATTGAATTGCAAAACCTCATAATGGAGATGGGGACCAGTGCTCCGTCCGGTGCTACCGACCTCTCCAATCCGCTGCCCACGTTTAATGACATCACCGGGTTTGACATAAATCCGTGAAAGATGGGCATAGACAGTTGAATAGCCAAAACCGTGATTAATCTCCACCATATTCCCGTAGGTGCCCTTGTAACCAGTTGAACCAACCACACCATCTGCGCTTGCAAAGACCGGAGTCCCCATTGGTGCTGAAATGTCAATACCATAATGAAATTCTCGCCGCCCAGTAAAAGGATCACGGCGATAGCCATATCCATCACTGATAAAACCAGTATAAATTGGTCGAATAGACGGGGTGGATTGTATCTGATCGGTACGATTCTTAAAAGCGTCATAAATTGTTTCGTAGCTGATTCTTTCGAATTTCATTTCACGAGCGAGTCGGTCAAGATTATTTGCCAAATCGGATATTTTTAAATTGCCATCCGGCAGCAGTTGATCAAGTTCTTCGGTTTCAGAAACTACTTTACCACCGATACCGAGCTTGCGGATGTCAGTATCAATGCTCGGTAAATCAACATAAGTGCGCAGGGCTTTATCTTTTTCGACAAGCAGGCTGACCTCAGACTCCATTCGCTGGAGGCGATTAGAAAGGTCGTAAAAGGTATTGATGAGCCGGCTATTATTCTTTTTCAATTTGTGAATCTTGTTTTGATAGACCATATGAGATAAAACATTGGCACTGAGGAAAACCAGTAAGGCTAATCCCAGAACGATACCAGTAGTAACAGCCGCTATTTTTCCGATGGTAAACGAAAAGGAACGCACTCCTTTGGATGTATGCCAAACAAAAAGAACCTTAGGTACGCTCTTCATCTATCTTCGAATCTTCTACCTTTTCTCACTTGACCCATCTGCAATGCTATTTTACGTACTGAAATCGAATTTGTCAACAATTTTTTATCCAAGATAACCTCGTAAATAAAATGTACGAGAACTATGTCGCAGTTTGCGCAAGGCTTTTTCTTTTATCTGCCGTACACGTTCACGAGTCAAATTGAGAGCAGCACCGATTTGCTCAAGTGACTCAGGTGATTCTTGTCCGATACCAAAATAACGCCGTAAAACTTCGGCTTCCCTTTTCTCTAAAGTATTCAACGCTTGCTGAATTTCCAGTTGAAACGATTCTTCGTTGATATGAAAAACTGGATCAAATTCCTCTTGCCCCGGAATAACGTCTTGTAAAGTGCAGCTATTGTCCTGAGTAAGAGGAGAATCAATACTGAGTGGTTTTTCACTAAGCTGCCGCGTCAAATCCAGGTCAATATTTTCATTCCACAGTATTTCTTCAATTTCTTCTTCGGTTGGCTCGCGTTCAAAATCGCGCTCAAAATTAGCTTTTGCTTTTGAAATTTTGTTGATATTACCAACCACATTTAACGGTAAGCGAACGAGGCGAGCATATTCAGAAATAGCCTGCAAAATGGTTTGCCTGATCCACCAGACGGCGTACGAAATAAATTTAAAACCACGCGTTTCATCGTAGCGTTTAGCAGCTTTAATTAATCCAATATTTCCTTCGTTAATTAGGTCTTCCAGAGAAAGCCCGTGATTCTGATATTTTTTTGCTACGGAAACAACGAAGCGGAGATTCGCTCTTAAAAATTTATCCAGTGCTTCTGGATCACCATTTTTTACTCTAATGGCTAATTCGATTTCCTCAGCTGGTGTCAGCAGCTGTTCGCGACTAATTTCTTCAAGGTAGCGTTTTAAAATACCACTGGCAGAGAAGGGAAGATTTTTTTTTGATGGCCCTTCTTCTAACATAAGCGTAAACCTTAGAAGAGAAGTAATGGTAATTGTTTATTTATCAGTTTCCGCCGGCGGTGGTGTTTCTGGTTTGGCACCTTCCTTAGAGGTGGCGCGAATTTTCTCGTATAGAGCTTCTTTTTCTTTTAGCTGGACTTCGAGATTCTGGACATCTTTCACGATTGCTTGCACTTTGGAATGGTTGGCAATATCAGTTTCTTCGGTACCATTCACTAAATCATAGACTGTGCCACCCAATTCAGTAAATTTTTTCTCGATGTCACGTTTGATTTGGAAAATGTCCAATTTCACCTTCCCGAGTTTAGTAAGTTCTTCTGCTTTATCAGCAGCTTCACGAGTAATTTCGCCTGCTTTTTCGGCAGCCTTAGTCGCAAATTCACTCACATTCTTTTTAATATTATCCCACAATCCTGCCATAATTCCTCCTCTATTGTTGAATTTTTATCATATATCAAATATTATTGATTAAAGTTAAGGAGAAAAAATCTTTTTATCTATAAAAAAAAGCCCCTGAAATCAATTCAGGGGCTTTTTCGAAAAGCATTCTCTTAATACATATCACCGCCCATACCACCGCCGGGCATGCCAGGCGTCGCTGGTTCCTTCTCCGGAATCTCAGTGACAACCGCATCAGTAGTTAACATGAGTCCCGCAATACTGGCAGCATTTTCCAAGGCGATTCGGGTTACTTTGGTTGGGTCAATGATACCAGCTTTGTACATGTGAACATATTCCTCTTTATAGGCATCAAATCCGAAGTCATCTTTACCTTCCTTGACCTTGGCAACTACGATTGAAGGCTCATGCCCAGCATTCTTGGCAATCTGACGCAAGGGTTCTTCCAATGCCCGTTTGACAATGTTCACACCGACCATTTGATCGCCTGGAAGTTTAACTTTTTCCAGAGCCGGGATGCAACGAATCAATGCCACTCCACCACCGGGGACAATGCCCTCTTCCACAGCAGCCCGGGTAGCATGCAAAGCATCCTCAACGAGTGCTTTGATTTCTTTCATCTCGACTTCCGTCGCAGCACCGACTTTAAGCACGGCTACGCCGCCGGAAAGTTTCGCTAAACGCTCCTGCAATTTTTCCTTGTCGTAATCAGAGGTTGTGGTTTCAATCTGAGCTTTTATCTGCTTAATACGTCCCTTGATATCTTCCGTTTTGCCAGCACCTTCTACAATCGTCGTATTGTCTTTATCAACAACGACGCGTTTGGCGGTACCTAAATAAGCTAAAGTAGCGTTCTCCAACTTATAGCCCGATTCCTCGGAAATGACACGACCACCGGTCAGAATAGCAATATCTTCCAACATTGCTTTGCGACGATCACCAAAGCCAGGGGCTTTGACTGCGCACACCCGCAATGTTCCGCGAAGCTTATTAACTACTAGAGTAGCTAGAGCTTCACCCTCGACTTCTTCGGCAATGATTAATAAAGAACGCCCCATCTGGGAGACTTTTTCCAGAATCGGTAAAAGATCCTTCATCCCACTGATTTTCTTATCGTGAATCAGGATATAAGGATCTTCCAGAACAGCTTCCATAGCTTCCGCATTGGTGACAAAATAGTGCGAGATATAACCGCGGTCAAATTGCATACCTTCGACCAGGTCAAGAGTCGTTAATGCGCTCTTGGCTTCTTCTACAGTGATTACGCCCTCTTTGCCAACCTTTTCCATCGCTTCGGCAATCAATTCACCGATGGGGACCTCAGTGATTTCTTCTTTGCCATTTTCATCTTTAATAACACGTCGCACATTGCGGTTGTTTGCTGAAATAGTGCCAACCTGAGCAATTTCCTCTTTGCTATTAGTTTGACGACTTAGCCCTTTCAGGGTATCGATGACTGCTGTGACCGCAGAATCAATACCGCGTTTTATCTCCATTGGGTCTGCCCCAGCAGTCACATTTTTTACGCCTTCAGCAATAATGGCTTGAGCCAAAACAGTAGCAGTCGTAGTGCCATCACCAGCGATATCAGAAGTCTTGGAGGCGACTTCCTTTACCATCTGGGCGCCTATGTTTTCTAACTTATCCTTCAGCTCGATCTCTTTAGCTACCGTAACTCCATCCTTAGTGATGGTAGGAGCACCAAATTTTTTCTCAATGACTACATTGCGACCTTTAGGTCCAAGGGTCACTTTAACAACATTCGCGAGTTTGTCAACCCCTTCTTTCAATGCAGTCCGTGCCTGTATCTCGTAATCGATTTGCTTAGCCATAGTTCATGTCTCCTTATTTTTATAAAATCGCTAAAATATCGCTTTCGCGCATAATCAGATGCTCAACACCATCAATCGTGACTTCGGTACCCGAATATTTCCCATACAATACCCGGTCACCCACTTTGACCTCCATAGGTATTTTGGCACCATTCTCACTGACTTTGCCAGGACCTACAGCCACTACCGTACCCTCTTGTGGTTTTTCCTTGGCAGTATCCGGTAAAATGATTCCTCCTGCGGTCTTCTCTTCAGCCTCAGAAGGTTTCACAACTACTCGATCTGCTAAAGGCTTAATCTTCATACAATTCTCCTTTCATTGTTTATGTTTTATTTTCACTGCCCGATTCAAACCTAACTTTGTTTCTAATCCCACCTGGGCGGGACAACTTGTCAAAAAAGCGCCTTTAGTTTTACAAATGATGTGCCACTTTTACCTTGCGCCATAAAGGCAGAAGCATTTTTAATATAACCGCAACCATTAATTCCTTTCCTGTGAACATAACGTTATCAACCTTTTTTTCATCGCCACTTCTTTCGTAACTTACTTAAAGAAATTATGATTACAAATTTTCTTTCCTATTTATTTTTAGGTACTATTGCTGGCATCATGTCAGGTATGTTTGGAATTGGTGGCGGTATTGTCATCGTTCCGGCTCTAATTCTTTTCTATCATTTCCCTCCTGCTATGGCAAATGGGACCTCACTGGCTGCTCTCTTACTGCCTGTCGGCATTCTTGCAGTGATAAAATATTATCGCGAAAATTTAGTTCAAGTTAAGACTGCTCTTATTATAGCGGCGGGTATTGTTGGGGGGGTATTGATTGGTTCACTTTCAGCTGTTCAGATTCCCAGCGACCTCCTGAAAAAAATCTACGGACTTTTTCTACTCATTATAAGCAATAACTTTTTGGAATTCTCTAAGATTCTAAAGAAAAAACAGACACCGAATTTCTCACCGGCAAATGAAAATGATAGCCCCACTTATCCTAAAAATCCCGTCGCTACTGCGCTTATAGTGGGTATCTTGGCTGGAATTTTTGCTGGCTTTTTTGGAATTGGCGGTGGTATTGTAATTGTACCTTTATTGACTACTCTTTTCCGGTTCCCTTATAAATTAGCAATCGGTACTTCTCTTCTTGCTCTCTTATTTCCAGTTGGTTTACCGGGTGTTGCGGTCTATTATAACGCTGGGTTATTAGACTTGCGCGCGGCTATTTTTATTGGATTTGGCTTATTTTTGGGAGCTTTTAATGGCGCCCTCTTAACCTTAAAGTTACCGACTAAAACTGTGAGGCGACTTTATGGTATTTTCCTAATTATCGTTGGGATAGATTTTATCGCTAACAATAATTTTTAAAGAAATGTTAACCTTATATTTTCTGATCTTCTTCTTTAATCTTGGCTGCTTTGCCTTTTAAATTGCGTAGATAGTACAATTTGGCGCGCCGCACCCTACCGGTGGATATGCGCTCGATCTTTGTAATCTTTGGCGAATGAAGGGGAAAAATTCTTTCTACTCCAATACCGTTCGAAATTTTTCGCACAGTAAAAGTCTCACTGACATTCGACCCGCTTCGAGCTATGACTACGCCCTTGAAAGTCTGAATACGTTCTTTATCTCCTTCGATAGTCTTGACTTCAACCGCTACGGTATCACCAGGTTTAAAGTTAGGAATATCAGTCTTTAATTGGTCAGCTACTGCTGCAGTTAATTTATCCATTTTTTCCTCCAATTTCCTTTTCCTTTTTAGATCTTAGGTTTAGCAAATCCATGCGGCGTTCTCGGGTGCGTTTAAGGCGCTGTTCTTCTCGCCACATTTGTATTTTGGCATGATTGCCACTTAATAAAATTTCAGGTACCGCTTTGCGCCGGTAACGACGTGGATGAGTGTAGATTGGTCCTTCCAGTAAATAATCAGCAAAAGAATCGGTGGCGGCTGAATCGTAAGAGTGGAGAACCTGGGGTATATGCCGAATTACAGCATCAATTATCACCAAAGCTGGTAATTCCCCGCCTGTTAAGACATAGTCGCCAATACTAATTTCGTCGGTCACCAGACTTTCTATTACCCGCTCATCGACTCCTTTATAATGTCCGCAGAAAATAACCAGTTCTGGTTCGGTGGCTAATTCAGTAGCTAACTGGTGATTAAAAATTTTGCCCTGTGGTGTTGGAAAAATGACCCTTAAACTTTTCTTATTCGTGAGTTTTTTAATTTTGTCGAACGCTCGGAAAAATGGTTCCGGCTTCAACACCATTCCGGCTCCGCCACCAAAAGGTTTGTCGTCAATCTGCTTATGTTTATCACGGGTAAAATCCCGCAAATTCCAGACATAATATTCGACACAACCTTTTTCCATTGCCTTCTGGAACATACTGACACTCAAACAGGCTTGAATCATTCCCGGGAAGGCGGTCACAATAAATATTTTCATAGATTTATCAAATCCTCAATCATATTCAAGCATACCGTCCGATTATCCCAGTCAATTGCACCAATAAGCTCGGTTACAGCCGGGTAAAGCAGGTTTTTTTGTCCAACTTGTACGGTAAATTGAGCCTGCTTGCCTGTATCATCAAAGGCTGTAATTTCGCCGATAATTTCTGACCAATCATGAGCTTTTACACGAAAACCGATTAGCGTTGAATATTCCGGTTCTTTCAAATCATCGACTGGTACGTAAACAGAAAGATTTTTTAGATACTCCGCTTCACTCCGGGAATTAATAGCTCGCAATTTCAAAAAAGCAGATTTTTCTCTTATCCGTAAGTATTCTACTTCCCACGGATAAAGGTGGTCGTCATCCTCACCCAACCAAACCACCTTGAGATTCTGGTTAATTTCAACACTTTGTGAATGAACTTTCAGTAGCACCTCCCCTTTTAAACCACGCGCCTTGAGGATAGACCCAATTAGGGTAAGTGCTACCTTCGTCATCCTCAAAGTTATTCAATAATCTCTAAAATGGCGCGTTTCTGTCCTTGCTTGGCGGCTGCGGCTGTTAAGAGCGTTCGAATGGCTTTGGCAGTGCGTCCCTTCTTGCCAATGACCTTACCTAAATCGCCTTCTTTTACCTGCAGTTCCAAAATTACAGTCTTTTCACTGTCAATTTGGGATACCTTTACTTCATCAGGATGATCAACTAATCTCTTAACGATGAATTCGACGAACTCTTTCATAGGTGTTCTCCTCTTTCTGGTTGCAGATTAATACCTTTTTCAAAAAACCAAGCAGTTAAAATTTAAGAAAGAATCTAATTTTTCAAAAAATAACGTATTTAATTGGTCTCTGTCGATTCCCCAGGAGATTCCTCAACAGGTTTTTCTTCTCCGGAAGGTTTAACTTCTTCAGCGGGTGCTTCAGTCTCTTCTTCCAGAACAACCTCTTTTTCAGGTTCAAGCAGCGTATTTTCTAATTTGGTAACTGGCATTTTCCTCAACATCGCCCATTTCTGCAGTTCTATATTTGCCGCCTGAGCATCAAATTTATTTTTTATTAAATGCCATTCGAGGGCAATTCCCTCTTTCTGCAAAAGGTTAAAAACGGTTTCAGAGGGGATAGCTCCCTTCTCTAACCAAGCTAAAATTTTCTCCTTTTCAAGCTTCACGGTCGCTGGTTTGGTCAACGGGTCATAATAACCCAGTTTCTCCAGATAGCGACCATCACGGCGAGTCCTAGAATCAATTGCTACCACGCGATAAAATGGTCGTTTTTTCCGTCCGATTCGCAATAATCTGATTTTTACTGCCACGCATTTCCTCCTTTACATTTATTTATTTAAACCCAGTGCGGAAAAATCCCGGGGAATTTTCATCTTTCTCAATTGTTTTGACATTTTGACAACTTGCCAGTACTGATTCAATAACCGATTGACATCCGCAGGAGTCGTCCCACTTCCTAACGCAATTCGCCGTCTTCTACTGCCATTTATAATCATCGGATTATTCCGTTCGGCAATGGTCATAGATTGAATGATGGCTTCGGCTTTAATCAATTCGCGATTATCAACCTGCAATTTACTGCTCCCAGCTCTTGAGAAACCAGGGAGATTAGCCAATATATTCTCAAGTGGTCCCAATTTTTTCACCTGTTGTAACTGACTTAGAAAATCATTTAAGGTAAACTGGCGCGCATATAAATTTTGGGTCACTTTTTGGGCTTCTTCAAGTGATACATTAGACTGTACCTTTTCTACCAAAGAAACAATATCCGCAAGTCCTAAAATCCGACTGGCTATCCGGTCAGGGTGAAAAATTTCTAAATCGGCTATTTTCTCACCAGTTCCGATGAATTGAATTGGCTTGCCAGTGACTTTAACGATAGATAAAGCTGCTCCACCGCGAGAATCACTATCCATTTTCGTCAAGATCATACCATCTAAATCCAGGCGTTGATCGAAGCTTATCGCCGTATTGACCGCATCCTGACCAGTCATACCATCAACGACCAAGATAATATTATGGGGCTTAATCTCATTTTTGAGTGTGACTAATTCAGCCATTAACTCTTCATCAAGATGCAAACGTCCCGCCGTATCCAGAATAACTACATCGCGATGCGTTTGTCGGGCATGACTCAGAGCAGCTTTGGCTCGCTCAACGACCTCTTTGCCCTCCACGAATACTGACAAATCATGCTGCTTTCCAAGATACTGTAACTGTTCCACTGCCGCCGGACGCTTTAAGTCCAGAGGGACCAACAGAGGATTCCGCTGATGAGCACGTAAATAATAACCTAACTTGGCAGCAGTCGTGGTCTTACCCGTACCCTGCAATCCGACGAGCATTATGACCATCGGTGGAATTGCGGCATCTTTTAACTGAACTTGATTCTGACCAAGCAAAGAAGTAAGCTGGTCATGGATTATCTTAATGACCATTTGTCCCGGTGTTAAACTCTTTGTCACCGGAACACCAACTGCTTTTTCCTGTATGCCTTGAATGAATTTCTTGACAACTTTGTAATTGACATCTGCTTCGAGCAATATGCGCCGCACCTGACGCAGAGTATCGGCAATATTTTCTTCTGTAATCTTACCTTCACCCCGCAAGGTGCGAACTATTTTCTCAAATCCAGTCTGTAATTGCTCAAACATAATAAACAACAAATAACTTAAAGCAAATAAATTTACTTCGTTTAAGTCCTTTATACAAGCATAAATATCCTCCTGAGTGTCTGATTTCAAGACATGGTATCCACCCTTAGTAATCACATTGAGAGGGTAATCACAGATCAAAGGTGGAAATATTCCTAGCAAATCTGGATTAATTTTCGGTGAGCCATACTCCTTCATAATCTCAATGGGAATGCGTCCTCTTTTGTAGCGGAAGTTACGCTGGTAGTTGCAATAAACACTATAGGTAAAGGCTTTGTTCAAAAAGTCCCAGAGGTTTTGATAATCTTCAATATCATAAAATTCGTTTTTAATCATGTATCCTGCCTGAGCACCCGATAGATGGTAGCGGCACGGCAAGGCAAATTGTACTCCTCCTTCAGAGATAATGGCCCCTTCACAAGCGCTACGCGCAAATTAGAATGATTAGGCCCTTCTTGAGGACTTCGTAAAGTCACAATCCTCTTCTCTAAAGCATCAGCAATCTTGCGGGGACTATGCTGCGGACGCCGACTCTCATCTAAAAGAGCAGATTCACCTGCGGCTAAATAGCGGGTTAACCACTTCCGAACAGTCGGGCGCGTCGTCCCAAAGCGCCAGGCGGCCTGGCTTATATTATTCTCTAAGGCATACCTTACCATCTTATAGCGCACATCGTAAAATCTTTTCATTTGACGATAGGCTGCATAATACTGAAGTTCAATCATGGGCTTTCTCCTTTTTTTCGTCAATCAGCATTTTAGTCAATCTAAAATACGCGAGAAATCCCGCCTGACTTCAAATCCCCTAAACTTCCCTAACTCTCATTATCAAAACCTTTAACTCCTCAAAAAGATGATCGTTAAGCCAATTTATCCTTGCCAACTGAATACCATGTCTTGAAACTTTCCAAAAATGACCAGGATTTTTCCCCAATATTTCAGAAGAAAAAAAATCCGCTAATTGACGGATTACTCAATAGTCATTGATGGTTAAAGATTAATTCCGCGTTATCCGTGATTCCTTTGTGAGACGCCGTGTCCCGCCCTGATGGAATTCAAGGACCGTTTCAGTGTTTCTTATTTTGAAAATTGTAGATTGTAGGTTGAAAATTGAAAATTTGGGTGTATCAGATATGAGTAATAGGTATGGCATTGCGAAGAATAATAAACTCATCATCACGATTCACGCAGAAGGATGCCATAAGCCGCTAACATAACTTTAGCCCTGTCACTTGTCACTCATCCCTTATCACTTTGTTCATTCGCGTTCATTCTTGGTTAGAGGTGGACAGACTATATTGACGCAGGAGTGTAGAGACAGGGGGCAATAAATAATTACATATAAGCAATAGAATTTACTTTTCCTGCGGTGCTTATTCAGAGGAAAATGACTTCTGAATTGATGGAAAACCTCTGGAATTCAATTAGGCGCGTATCGCTCTATAAGAACTTGCGGATTGCCCGCAGACTTCCTACCAGCCCCATCAGACTGCCCAAAACTAACAATCCTATATAAAAACGATAACTCGCCAGTGCTCGATAGGAAATGAATGCTTGTAAGTAATTATTGATAAAATAAAAACTGAGCGCAATGAAAATAACCGCAACTACTGCCGCACATAATCCTTCTAATGTGCCTTCAATTAGAAAAGGAGCGCGGACAAAATTGTTAGTTGCCCCGACTAACTTCATTGTCTCGATGACATCGCGCCGTGAAAAAATCGTCATCTTGATGGAATTGGAAGCCAAAATGACCGAAATGAGAGTCAAAAATGCAAATGCCGCTATGACAATGACTAAAATCAACTGCTGATAGCGCTCAATTATACGCAGGAAATTTTTACGAAACTTGACTTCATCTACGATGCTTTTATTGGCTAAGATGGCTGCCAATAGTTCTATATCTGCCACATGTTGATAAGGTTTCTTGAGACTAATCGTAAGCGAAGGTGGTAAGGGGTTGTATTGCAGAATGTCGAAAATGTCCTCCCCGAATTCGCTTTTGAATCGCTGAGCGGCGCTATCGGCAGAAATAAACACTATTTTCTCAATTTCGGGCATGGCACTTATTTCCTGTGTCAATTGCTGAATTTCCTCCGCAGTAGCCGTTCGATACAGAAAAACATCTATATCAAATTGCGAGCGTATATTATCGACCAGAACAAGTGTATCGCGCGCCGCAATGTAACCGAATCCAATCAGGACTAATGAGATGCATAAGATAATGATTGAGAAGATTCCGGCGTAACCGGATCGAAATAAGCCGTGAAATCCTTCCTTAACTAAAAACCAGAAAACAATCATGTGATATTGACTATTTCTCCGTCGTTAACCTGAATTAATTTCGCTTTGGGAATACGCTGAATTAGACCGTAGTTATGGGTTGCGACAATTACTGCCGTGCCCTGCTGATTAATATAGGCAAGTAAATTCATCAAATCAGTGCTAACGCGTGGGTCGAGATTACCAGTCGGTTCATCGGCTAACAATACCACCGGTTCTTTGACCAGAGCTCGTGCAATGGCAACACGTTGCTGTTCCCCACCCGATAGTTCGCTGGGATGATAATAAATACGATGCCCCAGCCCGACCTGGTTGAGGATCTTGTAAACCCTCGCTCGAATTTCCTTAGTTTTATAATGGGAAACATACAGGCTAAGGGCGACATTTTGATAAACATTGCGGTCATTGAGCAGGCGAAAATCCTGGAATATCATGCCGACCTTGCGGCGTAAAAAAGGAATCTCATTAGCACGAATTTTGGAACTGTCAAAATTGCGAATGACTACCTTACCTTTCTCCGGAAAAAGGTCCATATATATCAGACGCAAAATCGTTGATTTCCCTGCACCAGACGGCCCCGTTATAAAAACAAACTCCCCCTCCTCGATGCTAAAGTTCAAATTCCTGACACCTGCCTCTTTTCCGAATGTACAACTGACGTTGAAAAAATTAATCATATCTATTTCATTTTCTGGCGACAATTTACTTTCTCTTATGCAATAAGTCAATGTTACTGTGATATAGACAAAAATAAGGATTTACTTTACCTAAGCGGTATTGATTTTTTCTCCGTAATAGTGACTAGCTAGTGACTTTTTCTTTCATTGACTACGATAAATATCATTCAGGTCATAGGCGATAGTCTTTATAGTAGCCTGCTAATTCCTGGTTGTCAGCGATATATTTAGGCTCTCGATTTTTCTTGAATAATAGAGGCTCACGCCATAATTTTCTAAGGTTTTAGGGAGAAAAAATGAAACGGTTACTTTTTATCTTTGCTTTTCTACAAGTTTGGCTCTGGGCTGCTACTGGACCCCATTTTGATACCTACTTTCTACCGAAAACTCTCCGCATTGATCTTTATCAAACTGGTACCAAGACTGAAAGTATCATTAGCATCGATGATATTAGTATCGAACCAACCTATGCGGGTAGTCTGACAAATCTTATTGATACGCTGAATTTGGGACAACATTATCTCAAAGTTTATGACCTTCGGTCGGACACTTTGATATTTTCGCGGGGTTTTAGCACTATCTTTAGTGAATGGCAAACGACGCCGGAAGCCGCTCAGAATATCTATAGAACCTTCGGTTTAACCCTCCGCATTCCCTGTGCTAAGCAACCGGTAAAGCTGATAATAGCCACGCGCAATCGCCAGAATGAGCTGGTAGAGCATTTCCAGACCAAGATTGATCCTAATAGCCGCTTTGTGCGCCGACCACCTGCGGTACAACGCTATCAACCAAAGCGGTTAATTTACCACGGCTCACCGAACCAAAAAGTTGATTTGCTGCTTCTGCCGGACGGCTACACGCGCAAGGAATTGCGCCGCTTCCGCCAGGATTGCCAGCATTTCACCAAAGTACTTTTTAACACCGAGCCTTTTAAAACCCTCCAGGACAAATTCAATGTATGGTATCTCGAAGTACCAACGCAGACCAGCGGTATAGACAATCCGCGCGACAATTTCTTCTCACATTCTAACTACGGTTTGACTTTTAACTCTCTCGACCTGGATCGATATGTCTTGCCTTTTGATAATAAAAAACTGCATGATATTGCGGGCTGTGCACCCTTCGACCAGCTCTATATTATTTTCAACTCAAATAAATATGGCGGTGGTGGCATTTATAATCATATTGCAACTTGCTATGCGCGGGATACTATTCCCGACCACGCCTGGTGGCCTGATTATGTTTTTGTGCATGAATTTGGACATGCGCTAGGTGATCTGGCAGATGAGTACTATTCCTCTTCAGTGGCATACGACGAGTTTTATCCACCCAATGTCGAGCCCTGGGAACCGAATATAACAGCCTTACTAAATTCCCAAAGTTTAAAGTGGAAGGATTTAGTGAAACCTTCTACCCCGTTACCGACTCCGTGGAATAAAACGCAATATGATTCTTTACCTTATCAAGATTCAGCTGGACGGGAAAAGCTGTTGAGATCAGAAAAATATTGGGGAACTGTTGGCGCCTTCCAGGGTGCAGGTTATGTCTCGGAATATCTCTATCGTCCCGAATTGGATTGTCGCATGTTTTCTAAATCACTTACGCCATTCTGCCGTGTTTGCCAGAGTGCTCTCATAAAAGTAATCAGGTTTTATTCCGAATAAGGAATTATGCCAGCAAGTGCATCTCATTTATAATTTGAAAGAGGAGGAGGAAAATCATGGCAATATTTGACAAAAAGGGAATGCTGATAATTCCCAACCCAATGAAAAGTGAAGTGTCGACAAATCAGAAGACCGTGATTATCAGCGAACTCTATTGCCCTCAGGGGCATTCGCTTTTGAATCCACGCACTAATTTCAATAGCTATCCCGGCATCTACTTCAAAGTGACCAGTCCAACCCAACAGGGCTTCGTTGCCCTTAGTCCAATTTTCGGACAGGTGGCGCGGATAGCAATTGATATCGACCTGATAAGTGGTGCAATTATGGAATTACGCTGTCCGCATTGTGATATTCTGCTACCCATCCACTCACCCTGTAATTGCGGTGGCAATCTCATTGCTCTCTTTTTGACCAGGTCGAACGATTTTAATGATTGTGTCGGTATCTGTAATCGGGTTGATTGTCGCAATTTTCGTATTATAGAGTCAGGTGAAATGATAACCGCCGCAATGTTATCCAGACTGTAATATGCGTGTTCCTCAGACGATTTATTATCTTGAATTAGTCCCGCTGAGTGAATTTATCACCGCCAAAAAACCCATGTTCAAAGTACAGCTGCGTCAAGTTAAAATTCCCTGTCCGGCTTACAATCGCTTTTTCTATGAAACCATTGGAGTTGATTGGTACTGGACTGACCGGCGCCAGTGGTCGAACGAGGATTGGCAAAAATATGTCAATCGTGCCTGCCTTGAGACCTGGGTAGCGTATACCGGCGGAAATCCGGCTGGTTATTACGAAATCGAGAAACAAGCCGAGCACACCGTCGAGATTGTCCAATTGGGTGTCATGCCTCAATTCACCCGCAAAGGTTTAGGCGCTTACCTATTGACCCATGCCATCCACCGTGCCGGGAATCTAAGAGCCAGACGCGTCTGGTTACATACTTGTTCGCATGATGACCCAGCCGCCTTACAGCTTTACCAAAAACATGGCTTTCGCATCTATCATCAAGAGGTAATTGAAAAGGAGTTTTTTAATGAGAAGTAAATCCTTTAGGTTGTCATGTAGTAGCGGTCTTTTCTTTTTTATCTTGCATATAATTACCTATGCTCAAACACCGCCGGAAAATTTCCAATATTATTTAGCCAATAATTTGCCACTTGAAGGTAAGGGTTGGGTCGAGACCGCGGGTGTTTTTTCGCGCCTGCCGGAAAAATGGCGAGCGGCGGTCAGTGACGAAGTCTGGCATCTCAGCCAAAATTCTGCGGGATTAGCAATTACCTTTCAGAGCGATGCTTCTGTTATAAAGGTACGCTGGCGACCGCGCCGCGATAACCACATGCCGCACATGACTGATATTGGGACAAAGGGATTAGATTTGTATATCTGGTCGGAAAAAGAAAATGTCTGGCGCTGGGTTGGTAGTTCTAAAAGCTGGGGGTCAGGTCCGACTTATGAAGCTATTCTGGCAGCCGGACTTGATTCCTGTTTTAAAAAATTCCGACTCTATTTGCCACTTTATGATGGGCTTGACTCTTTATGGTTAGGTATACCATCCTATGCCAGTATCTACCCATTTAAGAACTCCTATAAGATTGCAAAACCAGTTGTATTTTATGGCACTTCGATAACTCAGGGAGGTTGTGCTTCCCGCCCCGGCATGACTTATCCCGCTATTATTGGTCGCAGATTAAACGTAGCAACGATTAATTTAGGTTTTTCCGGTGCCGGCAAAATGGAGTTGCCGATGGCACAACTCCTGGCTGAAATAGACGCCGCAGCCTATGTGATTGATTGCTTACCCAATATGACTCCCGAAATGGTAAACGAACGGGTTGTACCGTTCATTCGGGAACTCCGCCGTCTTCGTCCTACAACACCAATCATCCTGGTCTCTTCCATCGAGTATGAAAACGCCTGGGCAGTCGCCGAAACCGCTCAACTTTTACGGGCGAAAAATGAAAATCTTCTCCGGGCATACAAGCAACTGAAACATGAAAAATTCAAGCAACTCTATCTCATCAAGTCATCTCGAATGAATAATTTAACTCTCGATGCTACGGTGGACGGTGTGCATTTGACTGATTTAGGTTTCGTACGTCTAACAGATAAAATCATACCTTACCTGCGTAAAGCTGTAAAATCTTAGACAAAATATCATGCCTATCCTGTCAGCCAGTGTAATTCAGCAACGTGCCGAAGATTTATACCAACTCCTCGACCCGTGTAAACTCTGTCCGCGCTTGTGTAGTGCTCATCGTCGTCGCGGCAAAACCGGCTTTTGCAAGGTAGGTAATACAGCCGTCATTTCCAGCGCATTACCGCATTTCGGGGAAGAGCCCCCCATTTCCGGCACAAGCGGTTCGGGAACAGTTTTTCTGACATCCTGCAATGCTGCCTGTATTTTTTGCCAAAATTATCAAATCAGTCACCTGCGACAGGGAACACCAATTACAACCGAAAAGTTAGCCCAGCTTTTCCTCAAACTGCAGCAGCGCGGTTGCCATAACATCAATTGGGTGACTCCAGACCCGCATCTGCCTTTTCTAGTTCACGCTCTGAGTCTGGCAGTTGCAGAAGGTTTACAGATTCCGGTCGTTTACAATACTAATGGCTACTGTCGTCCCGAAATATTGAGAATATTGAAAGGAGTGGTTGACATTTACCTACCTGACATGAAGTACAGTCAAGATGTCTGGGCAGAAGATTTTTCTAACTTGCCAAATTACTATGCCATTAACACGGGTGCTATTGCAGAAATGTACCGACAGGTTGGTCCGCTCGTTATCAATGATGCCGGTGTCGCCGTCCAAGGACTTCTAGTACGGCACTTGGTTTTGCCCGAAAGGATTGCCGGTAGTGCTCGCATTTTTCGCAGCATAGCTGCTATTGACCCACATATTCCTGTTAGCATCATGGCGCAATATCATCCCTGTTATCGGGCGGTAGGACATCCCCTTCTCGGGCGGCGACTCAAACGTTCGGAATATTTAAAAGCATTAGAAGAATTTGAAGCTGCGGGCTTGACTACTGCTTATACTCAGGATATTAATGAGCTGGAACAGGAAGATTTATTCTTCCCTGATTTTGATGCTGGTGAAAGCCAGATATTCAAAGCGCAGCAAAAACATAACTGAGCACAAATTTTCAATCGGATAATAAGGATGACTCAGGCTTAAATATTCTCGCGGATAATTACCAGAATCAGGCGCTCCTTTGCCATATTGATGCGATGTAGCCCCATGGTATAAGTCTTGAAATCGGCAGCGGTCAGCATAAATTTTATTTTTATACTTTTATAGGTTCCAACAAAGCCGTTTTTTAACAAACTCACAACCGGCGGACGCGATTCCGGCTCCAGAATATCCACCACGCTCTTTCCTAAAATTTCAAGGCGCGTATAACCGGTAGCACCCAACGCTTTCTCTGATACACCCAGAATCAATCCTTTGGAATCAAGCAGCATGACCATTTCTTCTTTGTCCAAAAAGCTCAACAGTTTATCTTTCTCGTTGCGCGCTTCTTCGTATGCCTGTGCTAATTTTTGATTGAGGGAATTGAGTTCATTCGCCATCTCCCGCAATTTTTCTTCACTTTGCTTTTTGATGGTAACATCGCGGAAAATGCCACGGGTTGAAACAAAATGCCCCTCTTCGAAATGCGAATTAATATTGCCCTCGACGATAACTTCTTTGCCGCTTTTGCTAATAAAAATTGTCTCCACATTTAGGTTTTCTGGCTTTTTAGTCAAACTTTCCAGAATGGATACGCAATGAGACACATACTGCTTCGCAACAATGTCGCGTAAATTGAGGCGTTTTAGTTCTGCATCGGAATATCCCAGGGTTTCTTTCCATTTACGATTGGCATAAATAATATTGCCATGTTCGTCTAAAATCTGAATTAGATCGTTGGCATTTTCAAAGAGATCCTGAAACATCTGCTCTTGATCTCTTATTTTATCTAACGCCTTTTGCAGCTCTCGATTTCGGCTTTGGTCCTCAAGTCGCAAATTTTCATACCGCCGCAAGAGACGAACCCGCACAGTATGTACAATCAGCCCTAAAGCGAAAGCCGATAGTAAAATGACACTGTAATACCACCAGATATTGGCTTGTTCACTTAAAAAATAAGGCAATGCAACCGCCACCCAGGTATACACAACTATAGCGTACATTAACAATAAATAACCGGTGGATAAAAACAAAAATCCTATACCTACAACGAGAAGTACTACATTAGATGTATGATGCACCTCTTCCGAAAGAAGTAGTAAAACCAGACAGTTAATATAGACAATACTTGCAATGATGAAACCAACTAAATGAGCATAGTTCAGAATAAATGAACTGCTCTTGGCACGCCAGGCAAAAAGAAACATAACGAGTGCCGTAGATAAAGCTAAATAGATTATTGGTTGACGGTAGCCTTCTGGAAGGAAAAGATAATAGCACACGGCGAGAATAAGGTAAAGAAGACCTAAGCCTAAACCGACGGGACCAATTTCATCCCGCACCGCAGTACGGAAAGCTATTAACAGATTATCTCTGGAATGGTTATTGGGAATTACCCTCGTATTTTTTACTAATGACGAACCACTTTTGCTATTGGGATCGTTCATGTTTTTACCCTTGTGTGTCACCTTTATTCTTTTTCCCCACACTGTAATTAATATACTTAAACATTTTTATTTTCAAAAGAAATTATCTCGTCCGGGATTTAGACTGTTGTACGGTTACTATTTTTACTATTATTTTCCAGTATCCTGATAAGAGCAGATTTAAAAAAAATGAGTGGTTTTCGCCTTTCACTTCAATGTTACTACGCAGCTAATTAAGACTAAAGGGGTGGCTGAGGTAATAATTCGCTTGACGACAGGCGACGGTGCGATTATTCAATTGAGTCCCCCTACGATAATAAAAGATAGCCTTTTCTCGTTTGCCCTGTAAATCGGCAATTTGTCCCAGACGTAGCAGGGCACCGGAAAGTGGCGTATCAGTCTCTAGTTCATAATGTTGCACAAAGGTTAGCAATTCATTTTCGGCTTTATTCCAGTCGTGAGAAGCAAACGCCATTTCACCTTCGAGTAAATGCAATCGCGCCTGATATTCTCGCAAGGTGAAAGCACGCAAATGGGGCAACAGTTGTCTAAGCGTCTCGATTTCACTGCGCGCCATTTTTAGTTCACCAAGCACAATGTAACACTCCGCCAGCAGAAAGTGATAATACGGATTATGGGGAAATTCGCTTGATAAACGTTGCGCCTCTGGTAACGCTTGCGCCGGTTCGCCTTCCATGTAAATATAGATGAAAGCCAAAATGCCGCGCGCTTCGTATTTGCCATATCGCGCTTGTTCGGCAGCTAGCCGAATTTGGCGAATTCCTTCCTCGCGGTCGCCAGAAGTGTGCAAAAGCCATGAAGCAATTTTCATGTAGCCCGCCGATACTCCTACATAGTAGTTGAATACCCCAAAAGGCAACTGTAAATCATCCAGACTGGGATTAATTCTCTCAGCCTGGCGAATAAAATTGACGGCTCTATAGCCGTTACTTAGCACCGACAACCATTCTTTGCGAGCTAATGCCACCCGTGCTTTCAGTCCCATGGTTGTTCCCAGGTAAAAATATATCTTGGCATCATTCGGTCGCCTCTCTAAGTGGTTCTGATATACAGCAAGCGTTGCATCAACACGTGTCAAGAGACGTGCATTGGCATCGGCAAAGCCGATTAGTTCCTGGTCACGCAACCAGGCGGTTGCTAATTCGGCTAAAGGTGCTAAGGGATGGAATTGAGACGATTGATTGACCTCCCGAAAAAGGGCATGCGCCCGGTCATAATCGTAATTGTACATCGCATTCAAGGCAGACTGTACCTTATGCTCCAGAACATGTTCATCGGCTCGACCGAGTTGGGCAAAATCGAGCAATAGGATAAGGAGGCGCCAGTATCTGAGTTTTAATGGGATAAATCTCAAGTGTAACCACATAATTTTCTCTGTGTGAAAATAAATAATATTTGAGGAATAATGCAAAAATTGTAATAATCAAGATGATATTTACCTGCCTATCGAGCATTTTTGTACATCTATGAGTTATTGTTATGTAAAAAATCTTATTACCAATGAGAGTAAATTTCCAATTTCGGTTTTGATTCTTTAACTTTAATTTGTGAAGAAACTGCCTACTATCATCAAATCAAGAGGAGGTGAAGACTATGTCAGTCAAGCAAGTCATAATCCAGCGCCGCGCCTATCGCTCCCTTGACCCTATCCCAATCAGCACAGAATTGCTGAATGACCTTGCGGAATGTGCCCAATTGGCGCCATCCTGTTTCAATAAACAGCCCTGGCGCTTCGTCTTTGTGACTGATAGATCTCAACTCGAAAAAATGTACCAGGCTTTGAGCACAGGCAATGATTGGGTACGACGCAGTAATTTGATTGTGGCAGTCGTCTCTGGTCGGGAAATGGATTGCGTGATAGGTGAACGGGAATACTTCCTTTTTGACACCGGTATGGCAAATGCCTTTCTAATGTTGCGTGCCACCGAATTGGGTCTTGTGGCCCACCCTATTGCCGGTTTTGATGAAGCCCGAGTCAAAGAAATCCTTGCTATACCGAGTGAATTGCAGGTAATTGCTCTGGTAATTATCGGAGCACGCGCCGAAAAAATCAATCCTGAGCTTTCGCCCCGTCAAATTGCCTCGGAAAAGCAACGACCGGAGCGTTTGCCATTAGAAAGTTTGGTTTTTTTAATCAATTCCAATCATCAACGAGCAATTAGGAGGTGTTATGACTGACATTACTAATTTAAAACCCATTGCAGCGATTGGCGCGGAATTAGGTTTACAGCCTGAAGAACTCGAATTTTATGGGCAGACGAAAGCCAAAATACAACTATCTGCATATCAACGCGTACGCGAGAATCCTGAAGGTAATCTTATCCTCGTTTCTGCTATTACACCTACCCCGGCGGGTGAAGGTAAAACGACCACGGCGATTGCCTTAGCGATGGGCTTGAATCGGCTAGGGCAAAAAGCGATTGTCACCTTACGGGAACCCTCGCTTGGTCCGTTATTTGGCATAAAAGGCGGTGCTACCGGCGCCGGCAGAGCAAAAGTCCATCCCGTCGAGGAAATCAATATGCATTTCACCGGCGATATCCACGCCGTGACCTCGGCTCACAATTTAATTGGTGCCATTTTAGATAACCACATTTTTCGACGGAAAGAGCCCCAGCTTGACCCACGCCAGAGCGCCTGGGGACGTGTTATTGATATGAATGACCGCTCCTTGCGCCATATCATTATCGGATTAGGTGGGAAGTCGGAAGGCTTTCCCCGCGAATCCGGTTTCACGATCACTGCTTCTTCTGAAATCATGGCAATTCTTTGTTTGTCAGAATCTTATAGTGAATTAAAGGAACGCCTGGGACGGCTTTTCCTCGGCTTCACCTTTGACAATCAGCCGGTTTATTTAAAGGACTTAAAAATTTGCGGTGCAATTGCTGCTTTATTGAAAGATGCCCTTAAGCCTAATTTAGTGCAAACCAGCGAAGGCACACCTGCTTTTGTGCATGGTGGTCCGTTCGCTAATATTGCGCAAGGCACTTGTTCAATTCTATCAATGAAATTGGCTTTAAAGTTAGCTCCCTTTGTTGTCACAGAAGCAGGTTTCGGTTTTGACTTAGGCGCTGAGAAATTTTTTGACATAGTGGCGCGTCAAGCCAATTTAAACCCTAAAGTCGTAGTCTTAGTCGCGACTGTGCGCGCCTTAAAAATGCATGGGGGTATCAAGAAAGAGCAGCTGACTGAATCCAATCCCACGGCAGTCGAGAATGGACTTTCCAATCTCGAGAAGCATCTGGAAAATATCGCCAAATTCCATGTGCCTGCGGTCGTGGCTATTAATCGCTTTAATACCGATACCGAGGTAGAAATAGCAGTAATCAAAAACTATGTTGAGAGTCGCGGGGTATCCTGTACTGTTGTAGAAGCATTCGAGAAAGGCGGTGCCGGCGCTATCGAATTAGCTGAAAAGGTTCAGACTCTCGCCAGTCATAAACATCATTATACTCCACTCTATAGTCTGGAAACTCCATTGGAAGAGAAAATTGCTACTATTTGTAAACAAATTTATGGCTCCAAAGCTGTGGAATTCACTCCTGATTCCCAGAAAGATATAAATACAATTAAAAAACTCGGACTGGAGCATTTGCCAGTCTGTATCGCCAAAACCCAGAGTAGCTTGTCTGATAATCCTGATCTTTTAGGCAGACCACGCAATTTTTTAATAACTGTCAGGAAAATCAATATTTCATCGGGTGCAGGTTTTTTAGTTCCCGTTACTGGTGATATTCTTCTCATGCCAGGGCTACCTATCAAACCTATTGCCGAAAATGTAGACATTGACGAAAATGGACTTATTACGGGCTTATTTTAGTAAGTTATTCTTTAATCAATGATCACACAACAAGAAAAAGATAAAAAATCCAAGAAAGGTCTCTTTTGTTTGGCCACTAAAACATATAATTATCTACCAAAGGAGCATTTTTTCAGGAGGACACAATGCATTTTGTAAAAAATATAGTATGGATACTTATTGCTTTTTCGTGTGAGGCAAAGGAGATATTAGCCAGTCAAATTACCCCCATCGTCATCGATAATCTGGCTATTACCGTTCGATGATGAAGTTGAATTCAGTCTACGCTGGCGCTACCTGGGCGGTAAGCCCTACAATTGTTTATCTTACGTTCCCTGCATGCGGCGATGGTACATTTCCGCCATGCAAGAGCTCAACACCGAGCGTTTCCCAGCATATTGTTGCTCAAACCTGATGCTACATCACCAGTTTATTGTTGCATAACCTTTCGGTTCTAATCCTTTCATGACTCCTCGACAATGATTTTACCATCATCTCAAGAATAACATTTTACAAGACAAAGCTTGATTGTCTACTCTTCTTCTAAGTAAGTTAAAAATGTAATGCAAACAACGAAGCGCTCGGTTGCCTTAGATAATTTCCGTGGCTGCGCCCTCTTTCTAATGGCAGCAGGTGATTATTTGGCGGGAGTCAAGCGCATTCCACACTTCTTAAAACACGCCCCGGATATTGGCTTAACTATCGCTGATATTGTGGCGCCCTTTTTCATCTTTGCCATTGCTCTCACCTATGGGCAAGCTTTTCAGCGCCGCTATCAGACAATCGGCGCTTTGCACACTTATCTCCACTTTGTAAAACGCTATGCAACTCTGATATCAATAGGATTTGTGTTGTCATCGGGCGAAATCTGGGTCGGCGTCAATCAGGGTGGTATTAACTGGGGTGTTCTACAGACCATCGGTTTCGCAGGGCTTTTGACACTGAGTATCATTAACCGTTCGCTGCGGACACGCCTCAGTTGCGGGCTGATTTTACTATTTTGTTATCAATATTTATTCGATACGCGCTGGCATGAAATCGTCTTACGCTCACCACATGGCGGCATCCAAGGAGCATTCAGTTGGGCTGCAATGCTTATTTTAGCCACAGTTTTGAGTGATGTTTACTATCGGAAAACGCTCAAGTTTTTCGGCAGTGTCAGTGGACTGACTGTTTTAGCCGGGTTGGCGCTCGCCTATTTTATTCCGATAAGTAAAAACCGGGTCTCTGGCAGCTATGTCGTACTTTGTCTCGGTATAAGTGCCTTGGTGTTCTATCTTTTTGTCTGGCTGGAGCAGCGCCAGATTGCCACGTTCTCCTTCCTGAATGTGTGGGGTAAAAATCCACTCCTGATTTATCTCCTCCACGATTTTCTGCTGGCGATTTTCGTACTGCCACCCTTTCCGCACTGGTACACAGAAGCGAATCTGGCGCTAGTCTCGATACAATTAATCGCATTTCTACTTATTATCAACTTTATCGTCCAGGCATTCAATCGGCGTGAACTAATCATTTCGCTTTAAAACAGATTACTTTGTAGCGCTAGCAGAGATTTTATTAACCGTAAATTTTAGTATTTCCTTTAAGACACGGCTTGTTTTTCTGACGAATTCTCTTTAATTTTTTAAGTCTATTTGAAAAATAGAGTGGCATCTAAAAATTCAATCAGAACTGTCAAGGCATGTTTTCAAGGCATATGTCTTTTCACGAATAAATTACCAATCCTTGATTCCTCTAAGAGGGAGAAATTACTTATGCCCAAAAGCACAGAATTGATTAAAAAACAGCAGCAGTGGGAAAATAGCACTTTGAAAAAGGTGCTTGACCGAAATCCAGAGCGCAAAGCCGAATTCACAACCGGCTCTTGGTTACCAGCGGAACGAGTGGCTTTGCCTCGGATAACTACTGATGAAGAATATTTAAACAAACTTGGATTTCCGGGGGAATATCCTTTTACGCGTGGTGTCCAGGCGACAATGTACCGCGGAAGGTTCTGGACTATGCGGCAATATGCCGGTTTCGGAACAGCTGAGGAATCGAATAGCCGGTATAAATATTTACTGAGTCAGGGACAGACGGGACTTTCGATTGCTTTTGATTTACCCACTCAGATTGGTTATGACTCCGATGATGCGCGCAGTTTGGGGGAAGTTGGCAAAGTCGGTGTAGCTATTGATACTCTCAAGGACATGGAAATTTTATTTGACGGCATTCCGCTCGATAAAGTCTCGACTTCGATGACCATCAATGCTCCCGCCGCGATTTTGCTGGCGATGTATCTTGCTGTAGCTGAAAAGCAAGGAGTCAGCAAAGGGCAGCTCAATGGAACTATTCAGAATGACATCCTGAAAGAATACATCGCGCGGGGGACTTATATTTTTCCGCCCAAACCTTCCTTGCGCCTGATCACCAACATTTTTGAATATTGCTCGCGAGAAGTTCCCAAGTGGAATACGATTAGCATTTCTGGTTATCACATTCGGGAAGCTGGCTCGACCGCAATTCAAGAAGTGGCTTTCACTCTGGCAGATGGAATCGCCTATGTTCAGGCTGCTTTGAATGCCGGACTGGATCTAGACAGTTTTGCTGACCGTCTTTCTTTTTTCTTCAATGCGCACAATGACTTGCTCGAAGAGGTTGCCAAGTTTCGTGCAGCGCGCCGTATGTGGGCAAAAATTATGAAAGAAAAATTTGGCGCGACGAATCCGAAAACTATGATGCTGCGTTTTCATACCCAGACAGCTGGAAGTACCCTTACAGCCCAACAGCCGGACAATAATATTGTGCGAGTAACGATTCAAACTCTGGCAGCCGTTTTTGGTGGTACCCAGAGTCTGCATACCAATTCGCGCGACGAGGCTCTCGCCCTGCCAAGCGAGGAGTCAGTCCGTATCGCCTTGCGAACTCAGCAGATTGTGGCTTACGAGTCGGGAGTCACTAATACGGTTGATCCCTTGGCGGGTTCATATTATGTCGAAGATTTAACGGACAAGATTGAAGCAGGCGTCTGGCAGTATCTTGAGCAGATTGAAAAATTGGGTGGCATGGTCGCCGCCATTGAGACTGGTTTCATCCAGAAAGAAATTCAAGAGGCAGCCTATCGTTATCAGCAAGAAATAGAAAATGGCCAGCGCATTGTCGTCGGTGTTAATCAATTCGTCATCCCTGAAGAACCACCTTCACATTTACTCAAAGTCGATGCCGAATTACAGCGCATTCAGATTGCCAAGCTGGCGAAGGTAAAAAGCGAACGCAATCAAGAGGCGGTAAAGCAAAAATTAGCCGCCATTCGCCAGGCTGCCCTGTCACCCGACCAGAATCTAATGCCACCGATTTTAGATGCCGTTCGTGAATACGCCACTTTAGGCGAAATCTGCAATGTATTGCGTGATGTTTTCGGCGAATATCAAGAATCAATAGTTCTCTGAGGTAGTCATGAATAAAAAGCTGCGCATATTAATTGCCAAACCTGGGCTTGATGGTCATGACCGCGGCGCGAAATATGTTGCCCGCGCGTTGAAAGATGCCGGTTACGAAGTAATTTACACCGGCATTCGGCAGAGTCCCGAAGCCATAGCCCAAACCGCTATTCAAGAGGATGTTGATTTCGTAGGACTCAGCTTGCTTTCTGGTGCCCATAATGAACTTTTCCCACGAGTTGTGCAACTCCTTCGTGAAAAGCAAGCATCTGACATCATCGTTTTTGGCGGCGGCGTCATTCCTGAGAGCGATATGCCTTTCCTGAAAGAACAGGGTATTGCCGCCATTTTCACACCCGGTACCTCGATTGCCGCGATTATCGAATTCATTGAAGCCAACCGTCCCAGAGTGAGCCATTGAAAGATCTAACCCAGCAAATCCTTAATGGTGATATCCGCAGCATCGCCCGGGCTATCTCGATTGTCGAAAATAATGCCCCGCTGAAAGAACCACTTTTAGACGAGCTTTACCCTTTTTGCGGCAAAGCAATGATTTGGGGAATTACGGGAGCTCCCGGTGCCGGTAAAAGCACCTTACTCGACCGCATAATCGCCGCGGAACGTGAACAACAGCGCCGAGTGGCAGTCATTGCGGTTGACCCGACTTCTCCCTTCACCGGCGGCGCTATTTTGGGCGACCGATTACGTATGCAGCGTCATGCTCTCGATTCCGGCGTTTTCATTCGTTCGATGGCGTCACGCGGATATTTAGGTGGTATCGCAGGTGCGACTCGCGATGTCATCAAAGTATTCGATGCCGCGGGCTACGATTTAATCATCATTGAAACCATCGGAGTTGGGCAAAGCGAAGTGGAGGTCGTCAGTCTGGCTGATATGATCTTGTTGGTTCTTGTGCCGGGTTTAGGTGACGAAATCCAGGCTCTCAAAGCCGGTATCATGGAAATCGGCGATATTTTTATCATTAATAAAAAAGATCGTGAGGGAGCCGTAAAACTAAAAACCGAAGTAGAGTATGTCTTGCGATTTAAAAACGAGTCATCTGCTCCACCTAATCCTGTCATTATGACTGCAGCGACGCTCAATGAAGGTATAGCAGAGGTCATTGCCGCTGCTGAGCAATATTTTCAATACTTAACAGACTCCGGGCAATTAGAGCAGCGCCGCCGGCAGCGCCTGAGGCAGGAATTTTATGATATTGTTCTGACTAAGATTCAGCAGGTCGTCGAGAACCATTATAATTTAACTCAGAAAGTAGAACGATTGGTGGAACTGGTGGTGGAGCATCATGAAAAGCCCTATGCCCTTATTGAAAAGCATCTAAATTCTATTTTAAAGGAGATTGAACAACGGTGATTAAGAAGCTCAATCATATCGGCATTGCGGTAAAATCGCTATCGGAACAAATTCCGTTTTACCGCGATATCCTTAAATTGCCCTTTGTCGGCAGCGAAGAAATAAGCGACCAGAAAGTAAAAGTTGCCATATTTCAGATAGGTGAGGTGCACATAGAGCTTTTAGAACCAACTTCAGTAGAGAGTCCCATCGCCAAATTCATCGAGAAAAAAGGTGAGGGGCTGCATCACCTCGCCTATGAAAGTAACGATATTAACAAAGAGCTTGCCGATTTTAAACAGCGGGGGCTGGTGCTGATTGACGAAGAACCGCGGAAGGGTGCTCATGGTACCCTAATCGCCTTTCTTCATCCGAGTTCTTCTGCCCGTGTCCTCACAGAAATTTGTCAAATGCCCACGGAATGAATTAACTTTATTTATTAACCAGGAGTTGGCATGAGCCGCGAAAGAAAATTATTAGAGTTAAAAGACAAAATTGCCAAAGCTCAGCTGGGTGGCGGCATAGATGCGATTGAAAAACAGCATCAGCGGGGCAAGCTGACCGCGCGGGAACGCATTAACTTGCTCCTGGATCCACTTAGTTTTGAAGAAATGGACATGTTCCGGACACACAACTGTACGGATTTCGGCATGTTAGATAAGAAATATTTAGGTGATGGCATGGTGACTGGCTATGGCACAATTCATGGACGCTTAGTGTACGTCTATTCCTTTGACTTTACGGTTTTCGGTGGTTCATTGAGCAAGGTAGTTGCTGAGAAGGTTGTCAAGGTCATGGACTTAGCTGCCAAAACCGGTGCGCCGATTATTGGCATCAATGATTCTGGTGGTGCGCGCATTCAGGAAGGTGTTGATTCACTGGCGGGTTACACTGAAATTTTCCTGCGCAATGTGCTTTATTCCGGAGTAATTCCGCAAATCAGTGCGATTGTCGGACCGTGCGCCGGCGGCGCTGTTTACTCGCCGGCATTGACGGATTTCATTTTCATGGTGCGAAAATCAGCTTATATGTTCCTGACAGGTCCCAAAATTGTCAAGACTGTGACGCATGAAGATGTCACTGCCGATGAATTGGGTGGTGCTGATGTCCATGCTACAAAGAGTGGCATTACCCATTTTACCTATGACGATGAGCAGAGCCTTTTTGCTGGTATTCGTGAACTAATCAGTTACTTGCCTCAAAACAACTTAGAAGAGCCGCCGTCAGTTCCCGCCACTGAACCGGTTGATAAAGTTGACGAGGAATTGAACTATCTGGTGCCTGATAATCCTAATAAGCCGTACGATATGAAGGTATTGCTACAACGGATATTAGACGGTGGTAACTTTTTTGAAGTGCAAGCCCTGTTTGCGCCGAACATCATCACCGGTTTTGGCAGGTTAAATGGAAAAGTTGTCGGTGTCGTCGCGAATCAGCCGCAGTTTCTAGCCGGTGTGCTTGACAGCAATGCATCGAATAAAGCGGCGCGGTTCGTGCGCTTCTGCGATTGTTTCAATATTCCCATTATTACTTTCGAAGATGTGCCCGGTTTTATGCCCGGCACCGCTCAGGAATTCAACGGCATTATCCGCCACGGCGCCAAATTACTCTATGCCTATGCTGAAGCTACCGTACCAAAGATTACCGTGATTACTCGTAAGGGTTATGGTGGCGCTTTTTGCGTAATGAACTCGCGCCAATTGCGGGGCGACTATAGTATGGCGTGGCCCTCAGCCGAAATCGCGGTGATGGGTCCCCAGGGCGCCGCCGAAATCATCTTCGCGCGAGAAATTAAAGAAGCTGAAAATCCTCAGCAGCGTTTTGCTGAATTAGTGGAAGAGTATCGCGATAAATTCGCCAATCCCTATGTAGCGGCTTCTAAGGGTTATATTGACGAAGTCATTGAACCTAAAATCACACGCTACAAACTAATCAAAACGCTCGAAATGCTTGCCAACAAACGGGATACTAATCCACCCAAAAAACATGGCAATATTCCTCTATAGGAGCAGAAATGACTCGTGTTTTCTTAGATAATTTTATGATTGCCATCGGAGGCATTATCGCTGTTTTTCTGGGATTAATTCTTATAGAAATCGTCATAGCTCTTTTCAATCGCTATTTTCAGGGGCGTCAGGCTCCTCAGTCCGAAATATCGTCCTCTGTCCCTAAACTCAACGAACAGCCAGTTGATACCATTGCCGAAGATGTCGTTATTGCTATTGCCACTGCCATAGAATGTTATCGTCGCATTCACTTTGACAATCTCCCCAGTCAGATTACTTTTATCCATGGCAACCAACAGAGTGCCTGGAAAGCTGGGGTAAACTATAGCCAACGCCTAACAGCCGTGAGAAAAATATGAAAGAGAAGACTATTACTCTGGAAATCAACAACCAGAAATATAAAGTGGTCATCCACGAATTCACCGCGCATGAAGCGACAGTATCAGTTAATAATCAGAAATATCGCGTTTACCTGAAAGACCTGGGTATCGAGCAGGTTTCCGATATTAAACCCGTCAGTGCCGCGGTACAACCTACAATTACACCAGTTAGTGTAGCAACAACACCACCGACATTACATCGTCCCAAAGCGATTGTCGAAGCTAGTGCTATCGTCGCACCTTTACCCGGTTTGATACAAAACATTCGGGTCAAAGTCGGTGACCAGGTCAAAGCCGGGCAGCATGTCTTAACGATGGAAGCCATGAAAATGGAAAATGAAATTCAATCTAATCGCGATGGAGTTGTTCAGGACATTAAAGTTAAAATCGGGGACTCGGTTAACGAAGGCGATGTGCTGATTACCTTAGGGTAAAGGGAACTAACATGGACATTTTTACCAAAATTTTCGCAATGACCGGTTTTTCTAATCTGCAATTAGGCAATTTGTTGATGATTTGCGTCGGCGCCCTGGCAATTTATGTTGCCATCGCTAAAAATTATGAACCACTATTGCTGTTGCCGATTGGCTTCGGCATTATTATTGGAAATATTCCTTCCATTCCCAATCTACCAATAGGCGTTTTTGATACGGTCGCTAACGGAGCTTCTCAAAATAGTGTCTTCAGCATTATTTACAACAATGTGACCAGCGGTTTATTTCCGCCCTTAATCTTCCTTGGAATAGGGGCACTGACTGATTTTTCGGCGCTTATTTCTAATCCCAAATCGCTTCTTTTAGGGGCCGCAGCCCAATTGGGTATTTTCGTTACTTTTTTGGGAGCACTGCTGCTTGGCTTTCTCCCTGCTGAAGCAGCTTCAATCGGTATCATCGGCGGTGCTGATGGACCGACTTCTATTTTCCTGAGTTCCCAGCTTGCACCGCACCTTATTGGTCCGATTGCCATTGCAGGATATTCATATATTGCCCTGGTGCCATTAATTCAGCCGCCAGTAATGAAATTATTAATCACACCAGAAGAAGCGCGCATCAGGATGAAACCAGCTCGTAAGGTTACGCGCCGCGAGAAAATTCTTTTCCCCATTATAGTCACTATTTTAGCAGGATTGATTGTACCTGGTTCGGTTCCACTTGTCGGGATGTTAATGTTGGGCAATTTATTAAAGGAGAGTGGAGTAACGGATAGATTGGCACGTACGGCTGGAACAGCGATTCTGGACACTTGTACGATTTTGCTTTCGTTCACGGTTGGTGCGAGCACCCAAGCCACGCGTATCGTCGATGGGGTCAATGTGGGCTTTTTGACGCCGCGGGCGCTGAGCATCTTTTTCCTGGGCTTTTTTTCTTTCATCGTAGCAACAGCAGGAGGACTGCTATTTGCCAAACTCATGAACCTATTTTTAAAGGATAAATTAAATCCCCTCATCGGAGCCGCTGGTGTTTCAGCCGTTCCGGATTCTGCCCGCGTGGTGCATGTCTATGCTCATAAATTCGACCCTGATAATCATCTCCTATTTCATGCCATGGGACCAAATGTCGCCGGGGTAATTGGCTCAGCACTAGCTGCCGGAGTATTTTTATCCCTGTTTAAATAATCGCTGGGTTCCTTAAAAGTTGTGGCCAATACTCAAATAAAATTGGTCGCGATCCTTGAGATCATAGCCATAATCTAAAGCCACTGGACCAAGTGGCGTTGGAACTAAGAGTCCAACCGAAACGCCAATTCTTGATTCTTTCCAATTAAAATTATCCCATCCTTGCCAGACATTCCCGAAAATTCCCCGCGCCTGAAAATAAATACCTGATGAAATCGCTGAGCGAAATCCAAAGCCAAAACTCATAAGCAGTGTCCCCCAGAGTTCATCCTGATGGAAACCGGGAAGAGAATTGACACCACCGAGTCGGAAACGCTCATAATGAGAATAGACTTTATTCAAAAAGCCAAACCGTAGATGAGTGGAAATGGTAGTCTTGTTGTCAATAGATTCATAATTAGAGGATTCAATGGTCAGACGGTCGAATTGTGTCTTGCTTTTTTTGACAAAAAAATGCTCTAATTTCAGGTTGTTTATGCGTCCCGAACGGGGCATATCTACATCATCGGTATTATCTACGAAAATCCGCATGTTTATACTGGCAAGATCATATTTTTGCCTTGGGATATTAGCGGCTGGGGCTTCCAGAATAGAAACCCGCTCCAGACGAGCTCCAAAGGCGGTCAAGCCGACCCGTTTGATTTGCACACCAGCATTTAGCTCCAATCCAGCCCGACTATGTTCACCATATTCGAGACGCTTACCGCTAAAGCTGTCGTAAAGGGGAACTATCTCATAGCGATAATAGGCAGAAGTATAACCCGTCAAAGTCGTGGTGAAAATCCGCGTCGTACGGGCATCCCATTCAATCTTATTAAGCCAATCACTGGTGATTATATATACCTGATTATCAATGCCGGCACCCAAGAAGTTACGATATTTGCCGGAAATAAACGCACTCGCTTTGCGCTCACTATCATAACGCGCTCCAAATGAAAAGAGGGTGCGCTCTTCTTCTTCAACTTCTACTGTTAGATCCATCAAGTTCTCACCAACTCGTTGCGGTGAAATATAGACATTTTTAAACAAGCCGGTACTGAACAGATTCTTCATGCTGCGTTTTGCCAAAGCTAAATTCCAGAGATCTCCTTCCTTAAAAAGCAGCTCCCGTCTCAGCACATAGTCACGCGTTACGCGATTATTCGCAAAACGGATATAGCGAATACGCGTGTGATTCAAATCGTTCACCGCGCGTCTTAAAAAGGTAGTATCCGGCATGTTGGCGTAGGCATATTGCTGGATAACTGGTATAAACGGCAGCGTGGCATTATAGCCTGCCGTTACAAAAGCGCTGACCGAATCAAAATCGGCAGCTGTGAGTGGATCAATTGCTGGTCGTATTAAGACATCGGCTAAATTTAGATTGCGCGTATCAGAAAAATAAGCAAGAGTATTCATTGCCTGCCCAAAAACATCCAGCACATCATAATTGGTAGTTAAGGACATAATTTTACTGCTCACATCAACGGCAATGACGAACTCAGCGCCTAATTCACGCGCCACATCGCAAGGCACATTATTGGTCAAGCCACCATCAACTAAAAGCATTGAGTCGAGAACTACGGGGGCGAGGACGATAGGAAAGGCAGAACTCGCTGTTACTGCTCGGGCAAGATTTCCCTGCTTCAGAATGACCGATTTACCGGTCTTTAAGTCAGTGGCAACAATTCGGAGCGGTATTGCCAGACTATCATAGTTACTGCGCGCACCGAATTCAGAATAGATAGTCATCTGAAAGATGCGATCCTGCAGAGCCTGGGTGGTAATCAAATTTTTCGGGAAGATAATATTGAAATCTTCATCAAAGCGTAACGCAAATAACTCCGGCAAATCCAGCATCTTTTGAGAAACAAACTCAATATCCCGATAGGGTTTGGCAACCAGAACATTCGACCATTTCGTATTCCTGACATACCGCTCGATTTCGTCAGGTGTATTGCCTCCAGCGTACAGGGCACCCACCACTGCTCCTATGCTGGTACCGACAATCAAATCGGGATAAAAACCGACCTCTTCCAATGCTTTAAGCACACCGATATGGGCAAAACCGCGGGCACCACCACCGCTTAGTACTAAAGCCGTCTTAGGCTTAAGACCCTCGGCATTTCCGCTGGAAAAACCGCAAAATATTACTAATCCAAGGACTATTAGATAATTTCTCAACCGCGTCTGCCGTATTTTCATACAACAAATTTAAATAATTAAGTCGTACTTGCGATTATAAATTCAAAGCGAATAATAAATGCTGAGACCGGTTATTTACTTTATGATTAGCACGAGAATTAATGCATAAACCAACGCCGGCAGCATATTCAGCACCCTGATTGACTTTATCTCAAGAATATTAATACCCAATCCTATTAAAAGAATGCCACCGACAGCAGTCATTTCGTCGATTACAGTTAAAGAAAGTACCGAACCTAAAAGTCGGGCAAGCAGGGTCAATAAGCCCTGATAAATAACCAATGGCACGACTGCCACCAGGACACCACTGCCCAGGGCTGCTGCCAGGGCGAGTGACGAAAAACCATCTAACCAGGCTTTGGCAATTAACAAATTGGGTTTGCCGCCTAATCCCTCTTCAAAAGCACCTAATATGGTCATTGATCCCATACAAAATAGCAAAAATGCGGTCACCAGACCTTCCGCAAATTTTTCCTGATTGGCACCAAAATATTTTTTCAGACGCAGCCCCCATTTTTCCAGTCCTACTTCGATTTGGATTAATTCGCCGGTAATTGCACCCAGTACCAGGCTGAAAATCACGATTAACAGATGATGGGTTTTAAAAGCCATCGTAATTCCCAGATAAACCGTAAAAAGTCCAATGGCTTGAAAGACAATAGTGCTAATTTTCTCAGGCAACCGCGTCCGTAATAGCAAACCCAAAGACGAACCGACTATAACCGTCCCCGCATTAATCAAGATCCCCAGCATTTCATGTTCCTATCAATGATTCTATCTGGTAGGTAGTTACTCTAACGGTCCTTCGGGAATGATAATCCACCCAATAAAATAAGTGATAATCATGGGCAAAAGACCAGTCGCCATAGCTACAAAGACAAATGCCAGTCTGATGAGAGTCGAGTCAACTGCAAATATTTCACCCAATCCACCGCAGATTCCCGCGAGTTTGGCATCAGTTTTCGACCGATAAATACGTTTCATGGTATAACCCCTTTTTTTTACATTTGAATATTAAATAATAACCGGCAGGTTGACAAGGTTTATTGCTACGCCTTGAGTTCATTTTATATAAATGTTTCAACTTCGAAAGGAAAAATCTTTTTAGCCACTAACCCTTAACCGAATTTTTAAATAAAAATAGATAAATTTCTTGAATCCTAAGCAGGCAGCTATTATTTTATTACAAAAAAGGGGATTTTATGAATCGTCGCCAATTTCTTAAGACTACTGCCATCATCACCGGCGGTGTCTTAACAGGCTTGCCTCACAGCGCTTTTCCATCAAACCCACCCGCTGACCTGGTATTAGTCAAAAATGGTTTGCCTGCGGCTATGGTCGGTAAAGCTCTGGAGCTCCTCGGCGGAATAAAACGGTTTGTCAGCAAGGGCGAACGGGTACTACTCAAGCCCAATTTGAGTTGGGACCGTACGCCGGAATATGCTGCTACCACTAATCCGGAATTAGTTGCCGAAGTGGTCCGCCAGTGTTATCAAGCTGGCGCGGCTAATGTTTTAATCCTGGATAATACTTGCAATGATGCGCGACGCAGTTATACAAGCTGCCGAATTCCCGAATATGCGGAAAAATACGGCGCTGAAGTACGTTTTGTGCGCGATAATCAATTCATCGAAACTCCTATTCCCAATTCTCGACAGCTTAAAAGCTGGCTCATTCACCAGGAAGTCTTCAAAGTCGATAAAATCATCAATCTGCCCATCCTAAAGCAGCACGGCACCACCCAAATCACGATGGGATTTAAGAATGTAATGGGTTTAATCGGTGGTAACCGGGGGCGTATTCATCGCCCCTTTGCCGAAAATATTGTGGACTTGAATCGCGTCATCGTAGCCAATTTGACTATTCTCGACGCCTACCGTGTCTTACGTCGCAATGGTCCTTCCGGTGGAAATCTGGAAGATGTTGACCAACTCAATACGTTAATTGCCGGCACAGACCGTGTTTTAGTGGATGCTTGGGGCGCCAAAATCTTCGGCATTGCCCCACAGACTTTACCGTACCTTCAATTAGCCAACGCCGAAGGTATGGGAGAAATCAACACCGACAAATTTCGGCCAGTAGTCTATGATTTTTAACTTAACAACTGTTAGAGTCCTTCGGCAATTTGTCCAGGTTGTTTTCCTTCTTGTCTTCATAATTACAATTTTGCAAGCCACATATCCTTTTAAGCCCTGGTTGCCGCCCGAATTGTTCTTGTGGTTAGATCCCTTGAGTGCAACTATGCCGCTCATCGCCAATCGTCACTTCGATTTAATCTTTCTGGTGGCTCTCATTGTTTTGCTTTCGCCCTTCGTCGTGGGACGGGCTTTTTGCGGCTGGGTTTGTCCTCTTGGAACAGTGATAGATTTAAACGACAAAATCTTTACTCAGCATTTAAAAAAAATAAATCCACTCTGGCGAAGCGTCAAGACGGGCTTATTGATGTTATTTGTCGTGCTGGCTCTGTTGGGAATTCAGTACAGCTGGTTAATGGATCCGCTACCGCTCTTGTGGCGTTCTTCGGGTGTTATTGTTCTCTCTTTCCTCTTTCTCCTGGTTGATACGAGTCTGGCGATTTTGATTAAGCTGGGAATATTCTCGGAAACTTTAATGAATTTTCAGGATCGGCTCAACGCTTATCTTTTCCCGGTTGCCAGTCCGGTTTTTACCAACTTGCTTCTCCCGGTATTGATTTTGGTGATAATCCTCGCACTCAGCAATCTGACACGACGGTTCTGGTGTCGTCATCTTTGTCTCTTAGGAGCACTACTCGGCTTAATTGCCAAATTGAGTCCTTTGCAACGGCGCGTTGACCAGAACCTGTGCACTAAATGTGGCATTTGTCGGCGCAAATGTAAAATGGCTGCGATTGAGGAAGATTTCTACATCACCGAGAAATCCGAATGTATCCTTTGCCTGAGTTGTGCACCGCAATGTCCGCCCGCTGCGATTACTTATGACTGGCAATCGCCAGGGCGTATGACCAGTAAGATTGACCTCTCAAGACGTGGTTTCTTAGGCGCGACGCTCGGTGGTCTGATTGGAGCAGGTTTCTTCAAAATCAATCAGCCGGATTCACACCATTCCGACCGCCTGATTCGGCCACCGGGTGCTATCACTGAAAATGAATTCATGGCGCAATGTATTCGTTGCGGTGAATGTGTTCGCATTTGCGCTACTTCCGGAAAATGTTTGCAAATAGCTTTCTTAGAAACAGGCTGGGAAGGTTTGCTTACTCCGCTGGCAAAATTTCGCTATGGATATTGCGAGTACAATTGCAATCTCTGTGGACAGATTTGTCCAACAAAGGCAATCCAGCCGCTGGCATTGCCCGAAAAGCAGAAGGTCAAAATGGGCAAAGCCATTTTCCTGAAAGAGCGCTGTATTCCCTATCGAGTCAACGAAAATTGTCTGGTATGTGAAGAACACTGCCCGTTACCCGATAAGGCTATTAAGGTCATTCCCCAGGAATATATTGACCCTCTCAATGGCAATAAGCGCATAGTCTTATATCCGCAAGTTGATGAAAATTTGTGTATTGGTTGCGGTATTTGCGAAAATAAATGCCCGCTTAATGGTGAAGCCGGCATCATAGTAATCAGAGAAGGCGAGGAGCGACAACTATTATGAAAAAGATGCAATGGTTAATCGTGGTAATAATTGCCCTGACAGGTTGTTCGACAGGCAAATATTTTCTGAAGCCTCAGGAATTGCCGCAGTGGATTGTTTTGCCCAGACATAACTACACCAAAGTTGATAAGTTGAAACAAATTTTAGGTGAGAGCTTTCAACTCTATAGTGGTTATCAAATCAAGAAATTGATTACTCAAGAGATTAGTAGTAGTGATTTTAAACAGATGCTACTCGAGGTTTTTGTTTTGAGTGATGAAGTGAATGCGCGCGGACTCTATCGCCGCTATCAGACTTTTACACCGGCTATGGTAGGCACGGAATCGAGTCAAGGACCGGGTTGTGTAGTTTTTTATCGGAAAAATTACTTCGTGCGGCTTACTGCCAAGCGCAATCTCCTGGGAAAAGAAGAATGTCTGCGGGAAGTCGCCAAAATTGTTGATACTAAATTGGATGGGAAATAAAATGCTTTTGACGCGCCGCGAGTTTTGCCTGCAATCGGGAGTCTGTTTGGGCGGGCTGCTCTTTTTCCCCACGCTATTGACCCACAGCAAAGCCCAAAGCCTTTCGAAGACCACTCCTTATATCACCGAGGCGCGCTACTATGTCAAACTCCCTGATAACAAAGTACGCTGTCTGTTATGTCCTAGAACCTGTTTAGTGGCAGAGGGTAAACGTGGCTACTGCCGTGTTCGAGAAAACCAGAAAGGCACCTACAAGACGCTGGTTTACGGACGCCTGTGCAGCATAAACAACGATCCAATCGAGAAAAAGCCGCTCTTTCACTTCTTACCTGGCACGACGGCTATTTCAGTGGCTACCGTCGGATGCAATATCCACTGCAAGTTTTGCCAAAACTGGAATATCTCACAGGCGAAACCGGAAGATGTATCTTTTGAATACTACTCACCCGAAAAATTAGCCCAGCTCACTCGTCAGGTAGGTTCACCAACCATCGCCTATACTTACACCGAACCAACTGTTTTTACTGAGTACATTTATGACACGGCGGTTCAGGCGCGCCAACTGGGTTTACGCAATGTGATTATTTCGAACGGTTGCATCAACGAACAACCTATGAATGATTTATGTCAGGTGGTGGATGCAATTAAAATTGACTTTAAAGCTTTTTCCGAGAAATTTTACTCTGAGATAACGGACGGGCAGCTGCAGCCGGTACTGGATTCGCTTGTCCGGGTAAAACAGAATGGGGTCTGGCTGGAAATTGTCAATCTCGTCATTCCCACACACAATGACGACCCGCAAATGATTCGCCAGATGTGTCAATGGATTTTAAAAAATCTCGGTCCTGATGTCCCCCTTCATTTCACGCGTTTTCATCCGCAATACCGCATGCAAAATCTACCACCAACTCCGGTCAAGACGCTTGAAACTGCTCATAAAATTGGCTTGGACACAGGATTGAAATATGTTTACATCGGTAATGTCCCCGGGCATCCTGCTGAAAACACTTATTGTCCGAATTGTCATCGTCTATTGATAGAACGCTCGGGCTATATGATAACAACCAATAATTTAAGTCGGGGCAAGTGTCGTTTCTGCCAGACACCCATTCCCGGCGTATGGAGCTAATTATGTTCCAGGAGAGGATGGTGAGAATTATGTTATTAAGCTTATTAGTCTGGGGCTCGGCAACTGGCCAGAATCGGGCTCCGGCGGCAGCTGGCACTTTTTATCCGGCAGATAGCAAAATTCTGACTGCTCAGATTAATCAGTATCTTGCCGAAGCAGGACAAAAATCCCTGCCTGTCAAGCCGCGGGCTTTAATTTCTCCTCATGCTGGTTATGTTTACAGTGGCGGCGTGGCAGCTTATGGTTATAAAGAACTGGTCGGACAACAATATCAGGCTGTGGTCGTGATTGCTCCCAGTCATGTTGAGTACTTCGAATATGCCGCAGTCTATTCGGGCGAAACCTACGAGACGCCACTGGGTAAAATCAGTGTCGCTCAAAACCTGGCACAAGCCCTGCCTACTGCCGACGGATTAGTCAAGCTTTCAGAAAGCGGACATACTTTTCGCCGTTTTGAAAGAGGTGAACATGCTTTGGAAGTGCAACTACCCTTCATCCAGACCGTCTTGCCGAATACGTCAGTAGTGCCGATTGTTATCGGCAGTATGAATTGGACTGTCATCGAAGCCTTAGGTAAACAATTGGGAAAGTTGCTGCAGCGGTATGACTTATTGATTGTCGCTTCCAGCGATCTTTCACATTACCACTCCTATACCGAATGCCAAAAAATTGACCAGCGTCTCGTGACTGCCCTGAGCAAATTAGATGCACGCAGTTTCTATAGCGGACTGGTCGCTCAGGATTACGAAGCCTGTGGTGGCGGACCAATCTGCGCTACTATCATTGCAACAAAAACCGTAGGCGCTAACCAGCTGAAAATCCTGAAACTGGCAAACAGCGGTGACAGTCCTTACGGCGATAAATCCGGTGTCGTTGGTTATTTAGCAGCGGCTATCTATACTGCACCAGGTTCTTCAGCTAAAAAAAGTTCGGCAAAAGAAGCTGACTCTCTGACAAAAGGCGAATTGAACCGTGATGAGCAGCTGTTTCTATTGGATTTAGCCGAAAAGACCGTTAAAGCCGCAGTAACTAACCAGCCGCTACCAACTTTACAGGACATCCCACCCAGACTAAAAGAAAAGCGCGGCGCCTTTGTCACCCTTGAAAAACAACACGAACTGCGGGGCTGCATCGGCTATATTTTACCTCTATATCCGCTCTATGAAACCGTCATGGAAGTAGCTCAGTCTGCGGCTCTCCGCGACCCGCGTTTCGAACCGGTCAGTCCCAAGGAACTGAAGGACATCACCATCGAGATTTCCGTCCTGACTGTCCCGGAACGGATAACTGATATTAACTTAATCGAAGTGGGCAAACACGGTTTGATAATTAAACGGGGCTATTACCAGGGATTGCTCTTGCCTCAGGTCGCGACCGAAAACGGCTGGGATCGCCTCACCTTTTTAGAGCATACCTGTTTAAAAGCAGGCTTGCCCCGCGATGCCTGGAAAGATAAAAATACCGAAATTCAAATTTTTAGCGCCCAGGTATTTAATCGCGAAACAATTAAATAGACATTTTACCGGCAAACAAGTTAGCGATTAGGAGCACTAAGCCTATAACTAAATTCAATATCAAAGCGGCAGGTAATCCATAGATGGGTATTATAATTATTGCTACTAAAAAGACTCCCAGCGTTGCACCGCCAATATCAGCAGCGTAGCATCTACCCGCAATTCGTCCCAACGCCTCTCCCTCCCTATCACCTGCCTGAGCCGTCAACAATAAGAAACTATATCCCACCAGCATTCCACTTGAAAAAAGTGCTAAGCCGATAATACTTGCTACTAAAATAGGTGAAATTTTAAAACCGAGAATCACCAGCCCTAAAAATGGCAAACCCAACATAAGAACCAGAATTAAGTACAATCTTTTTCGCTGGCGTTGAATCTGGAAAAGGTATGCTCCCAGCATAGAGCCTGACATGTAAGCAAATGTCAAAAAGACGAGATGGAAGTATAAACTCCCTACATAACTCTGATACAAAATCAGGAACACTGATTCTAAACTCATTGTCATAAAACCGATACCAAAGATTGTGAAAACCGAAAGATTGGCTCGGCTCTTTCGGGCAAACATTGATAGCACTCCAAGCGCGATAACCAGCACACCAAGTGAATATAAGCTCCCAATGCCATGCAGCCCACGGTAGATATTCTTTATCCAGCCACCCGTGCGCTGATCCCAGAGAATGGTATCAAAATAGTAACCAATCGGTCGAGCACGACTATTGATTAAAGGCTTTTGACTTTTTGCCAATTGCTCATATAGAAAAACCCTGCGACTCGGCGCTAAACGATCTTTCAAATAATAGACATTGACATAATGAGTCTTTATTCCTCTCTGAATAAGTTGCTCACTGATAAAATCCAGATCACCATAGAGCGGACGATTGCCAGCCAGTAGATGCACTGTCAACCCCGGTATCCAATTTCGCCACCTAAAAACCGTAGCGAGGGTTGTGTCAATGCTTTTTAAAAAATCACTTTCTTCCGCAGTAAAATATTCTTCTCCCCCTGGCAGAGAAAGTGTCATTAGACCTTCTGGATTAAGATGAGCCTCGACCATACGGTAAAATTCACGCGTGTAAAAACGATTCCAGCTCGCCGTCGTCGGCAGTGGTACATTCAATAAAACTATATCGTATTTTGTGCTTATCTCGGACAAATATTCTATCGGATCGCCTGTGATTGTTTTTACCGGCAAACAAAGCGAGTCATGCCTGAACATTTTTTTAGTTAACTCAAGCAAAATTTTGTCCATCTGAACATAGGTAACTTGCTGAATAGAAGGATATTGGCAGAGTTCGAAAGCTATGTCCGAATTAAAGTAACCTATTATCAAAATACTGCGAGGATTGGGATGATTGAGTAAGCCAAAATGCACTAACTCTTCAGAGCGTTCACGATCTCCATAAGTCCAGATGGGTTCGCTATCTCCATATAAACTCTTGACATCACCATAAGCAATCATGGTATAAGTTTGATAGGGCGACTCGACAAATTTAAGAACCGGCATTGGTTTCCATTTGTATTGCACAAGGGCTGGGATTCCCCAGTAGGCACTGATAAAACAGACTGTTAGCAGGGAAAAAATATAAATTAGCTGTCGCTTTCTTGTTATCAATAAAAATCCAATTGCTAAAGCAAGCAGCGTAACTGATAGATGAATAATTAAGAAGGTAGAGATTTGTAGTACTACCAGACTGGCAAAGAAAATCCCACCAATCGCCGACCCCATAACTTCTGCAATGTATATATTTTTTACCGGATATCCTGTCATCCGTGATTGTAGCCATTGCACTAAGGTCGGGAAAAATAGACCATTGATAATGCCTGGAAAACTAAAGATGAACAGAGTCCAGAGCCAAATAGGAACAACACCAACTACCTCACTGGGAGTCAGTCCCCAGATCGGGCGACTCAGGGTCAAAGCATAGACAGTCGCTAATACAATAATGGCGTACCCTGTGCCAATAATTATCAGATGTATCGTCTTTTGAAAATGCTGCGCCAGTCGCCTCCCCCAAAGACTTCCGATACCCGTCCATAGTAACCAATTACCGATGGCAATACAAATCGTAAGCTCATTGCCGTAAAAAGTAAAAGCCGTAATCCGCACTAATCCCAATTGAGTTACCATTGCCAGTAATCCAAGGGCTAATGCCAAAAGGCTTACATTGGGATTGTCACGATCAATTATCGCGGGAGATGCAGAATGAAAGACAATTCTATTCAGGGAGCACGACTTTTTCAGCATTCCAGGCGACTCGAAAACCTAAAAAGCTCAAACGCGCTACAGCTAAATAACGGTAACGATGAGTAGTGCGCAGAGTTTCTTCTCCGTGATACCAGCTACCCCCACGAACGACTTTGAACATTCCCGAAGATGGTCCAGTTGGGTTGAATTGTGGGGAGTAAACATAGTAATCACTTTTATAGTAGTCATAGCACCATTCATAGAGATTACCGGCTAAATCAAAAAGTCCAATGAGATTAGGTGGAAATTTCCCAACGGGGGCGCTTTTTTTCCACTTATCTTTCCGCGCAACACCGGAGTAATTAGCGTCATCATGGCTGATATTATTACCGAGGGGATATTTGTAAGCAAGCCCACGCGAACGAGCAGCATATTCCCACTGCGCTTCCGTCGGGAGAGAACCACCAACCCAATTACAGAATTCCTGGGCTTCGAACCAGGTCACAAAGGCAACAGGGTAGTCATCCCGAGCATAAGGTTCCTGTTCCGGCATGGCTTTCCCGACCTTCAGACAATACTGCTTGTACTGCCCAATCGTCACTTCTGTAGCACTCAAATAAAAATCGCTTAATTTGACATGGTGTACCGGCAATTCGTCGCTACTGCCACCTCCAAAATGGTCACCCATTTCAAATTCGCCACCTTCGATGAAAACCGCCGGCATGTTGAGCGGACCTATTTTTACGAAATTGTTCTGATTTACGCCGCGCGGAGGTGTTTCAGGGTCAATCGCAAACAACTTTGTCCCCAAAAGAAAGATAGCACTCAGGTATATACACCTGGTGAACTGAGATTTTCTTGTTTTTCCCACTTTTGTCCCGTAATACTGATCTAAAATATAAAATCAATAACACATTATCAAGCTATTTTATACAACCACTTGAAAAAAGACCGACCATTCTGCACTTTTTTATAACATTTAAGCCCAAAGAATATTAATATAAGGGAGTGGTTAGGGTGTGTTTGAGAGGATTAAAAAGAGATGCAAATATCGCAATGGCTTGCCAAGAGATTTACCTGCTGGCTTTTATTTTTCCCAATTACCTGCCTGATGGGAGATGTGTCCGTTAATATGCCAATATTGACAATTCATTATCATCGCTATGACTCGCGTTACGATAATTGGACGCTATGGACCTGGGCGGGAACAAATACTGCAGAAATTTTTCCCGCTTCACTTGACTCTTTTGGCCTGGTCTTTAAAGTCAACCTGGAGCGGTACTCCCACCTGGATAATCTGGGATTATTACCAAAGTATAAAAATTGGGGAAAAAAAGATGACCCCAATCGTTATTGGAGCCCCAATTTGCCGGACGAAATCTGGCTCCTAGAAGGCGACGCTACGCTCTATTCGTCGCCACCTGATACTCGACCTGTCTTACGCCGTGCATTCTTGGACAGTCCTCAGGAAATTACCTTAGTCTTCTCAAGCAAACTTACTCCAATCGAAGTGAAAACCGAGTCCCTTCGATTAGTCCTGAACAACGGCAAAAGCATAAAACTTTCTACCGCGTCACTTTATCCCGACTCCACCACCATTTCTGCGCTTGCGAAAATCAAACTAACATCTCCTATCACCGTGGAACAATTACCTGCTAATATCGAAACCAGAAATTTTGGCAGTTGTGCGCTTTACCTGCGGGGAATTTTAGACCAACCCGAATTTTATACCGACGCGGTTTTGGGTGCACAATATTCACCGCAGGCAACGCGCTTCACGGTTTATGCTCCTGCCGCTAAGGCTGTTACCCTAAAACTCTATGATTCACCACAAGGCGGGCAATCGCAGAATTACGAAATGCTGCCTCAAAAAGGCGGCTTATGGGAATTGACGGTCAATGGTGACTTATTGGGCAAGTATTACCTTTACAGTGTGGTAGGCCGCGACCCACGCTACAAACCATATAAGGAAATCATTGACCCGTATGCCCGTTGCGTCACAACTCATGACGGACGCGCCCTGATTTTTTCAGACAATACGCCGGTTGCTGACCCGCCTGATTTTCCCATTCAGGATGCCATTATTTATGAAATGCATATCCGTGATTTCACCATTAGTGAAAATTCTGGCGTACAACAAAAAGGCAAATATCTCGGCTTTGTAGAAGAGGGTACGAAATTACCGGGAACCAACCTCGCTACCGGCCTCGACCATCTGGTTGAGCTGGGAATAAACACTGTACAGCTCTTACCTATTCAGGATTTTGAACACGATAACCGCACTAACAGCTATTTTTGGGGTTATATGACCGTCAATTTCAATTCGCCTGATGGTTGGTATACCAGCAACGAAAACGATGCTTCGCGCGTGCGGGAAGTCAAACAATTGGTTGATAGATTACATCGGCGGGGCATCAAGGTAATCATGGACGTAGTCTATAATCACACTGCTGAGACCAATCCCGAGGTATGCTATAACTTCAACGGCTTTATTCCCAGTTTCTATTACCGCCAGAAAATTGATGGTAGCTACTGGAACGGTTCCGGCTGCGGAAACGAAGTTCGTAGCGAAAATCCGATGGTGCGGCGTTTCATCGTGGAATCACTCCGCTACTGGGTCGAAACCTATAAAATTGATGGCTTTCGTTTCGATTTAATGGGGCTGATTGACCTTGAAACAATGCAAACTATTGTGAAATCCTTGCGCGCTATTCGTCCCGACATTTTCCTTTACGGCGAGCCATGGACGGCCGGCGAAACTCCCATCACGCCGATTGTAAAAGGTGTCCAGCGCAAACGAGGCTTTGCGGTGTTTAACGATAATTTTCGTGATGCCTTGAAAGGTCCATGGTATAATACCGAACCCGGCTATGTTCAGACTGGCAAGAATGCCGCCGCGGTCAAAAAGGGTATCATGGGAAGCATTACCGATTTTGCCGCAGCTCCTACCGAAGTCATTAATTATGTCTCCTGCCACGATGGCAGAACTCTCTGGGATCAACTGGTGGCTTCGACTGAAGGATTGAAAACGCACACCGATACCGAACTCAAAGCCATGGATAAGCTGGCGGCTTTTCTCATTTTTACTTCGCAGGGCATTCCTTTTATGCAAGGCGGCGAGGAATTTTTACGAACCAAATTCGGCTCACACAATAGCTATAATCAACCGGACAAAATCAATAAAATTCGCTGGGATTTCAAACTTGAAAACTATGACATTTTTCAATATTATCGAGGCTTGATTCAAATTCGCAAAGAACATCCCATGTTCCGTCTGACGACCGCCGACGAAATCCGCGCAAATCTAACCTTCCTGGATGACCTCGGCTTCCGCGTCCCGCTCGATTGCATCGCTTACCGTCTCCAACGCGGCAGAACGAATGACTCCTGGCGAGAAGTCCTGATTCTGGTTAATCCTCACGCCTACCCCGAAAAATTCTCTATTCCTAAAGCGAAGTGGATTCTGGTTGTGGACCATAGCCGGGCCGGCACCGATATAATTGCACCTATTAACAGCACCAGTGTCGAAGTCAAGCCATTTTCCGCACTGCTAATGTATCGTCTCTAACTTTTATAGGAGAAAAAATGTCAGTGAAACACATCTCTCTCGTAGGTCTTATTCTAACATTTTTACTGCCTTTATTCCTATTCCAAACTTGCTGGCGCTCCTATCAAAGTACAAAACCACCGGAATTAATTGAATTCCTGCAGATCGAAGCCGGTAAAAGTACTTCCTTTTCTATCAACGAAATTTTCTCTGCTCGCAAATACAGACCGACTTTTCGTCCCAATCCCGACATCCAGGTAGTTTATCAGCCGGACTCCGCTAAAATAATCCTGACCCCTAATGCTAATTTTTCTGGTTTGAGTCTGCTTCAATTCAGCAATCAATCGCAAGAGTTGATCTTGCCTGTCATTGTAAAAGCCAAAATTCCGGTTACTTTCTCCTACAAACCACCAAAGAAGCCACAAGCGATTTTCCTTATGGGCAATTTTAACGACTGGAATCGTTCCTCTTTGCCAATGGCGGACGAAGACGGCGATGGCACTTTCACCCGTGAAGTGCTGCTGGATGATGGTATTTACGAGTACCAATTCGTAGTAGACAAAGCCGAAATTTACGACCCGCAGAATCCTGAAAAAGTTGATAATGGCTTCGGTTACTTCAATTCCGTCAAAAGAGTAGAATCACCCTATGCCAATCAAATCACGGGTGTTTATTTTAATCCCATGACAAGATCGGATACAGTCTCTCTGGCAGTCGAGTTGTTAGGCGACTCGACCCAGATGGAGATTATCGTCTTGTGCGATAATCAGCTATATAATCCCGCTTACTATCATTACCATAATCAGACCCTCGATATTGATTTAAAACCACTGCGTCAGAAACGTGCCATCCAGGTCTTACGCATCGTGGCATTGTACCACAAACAACCCGGTAATATCGTTACTCTCTGGCTGAAAAACGGTACGCCTCTGCCCAATAGCACCTTTATCTGGAACGACGCTGTTATCTATGCTCTTATGATTGATCGCTTTAAAAATGGTAATCCCGACAACGATCAGCCGGTTCAGCATTCTCAACTCGATATGCGGGCTAATTTTCAGGGCGGCGACTTTGCCGGATTAAAACAGGTAATCAATGCAGGCTATTTCGACAGCCTGGGAATTAACACTCTCTGGATTTCACCCGTCAACAAAACGACTAATAAAGCCTATCAGGAATGGCCTGAACCACATCGCTTTTTTACTGGCTACCACGGCTACTGGCCAGTCTCAGCTAGAGAAACCGAGCCGCGTTTCGGTAGCTTCGATGAATTTAAAAAATTGGTAGCACTGGCTCATCGCCATAATATCAAGGTCCTGCTCGATTTCGTATCTAATCATACCCACATCGAGCATACCTACTATCAAAAGCATCGCGATTGGTACGGAAAAGTCGAATTGCCCGATGGCACTCTCAATATTCGTCGCTGGGATGAGTATCGTCTTACCACCTGGTTTGATACTTTTTTGCCTTCCTTCGATTATCAAAATTCCCGAGCGGCGCTCGAAACTATGACGAATAACGCTATCTGGTGGCTTAAAAAAGCTAATCTCGATGGCTTCCGCCACGACGCAACCAAACATGTACCCTATGAATTCTGGAAAACTCTCAACCGCAAAATTAAAAATAAGGTCAATCCTCATCGTCCCCTCAATATTTATCAAATTGGCGAGTGCTACGGTAGTCATCAACTGATAAAATCCTATGTCAATAACGGACTTCTCGAGTCTCAATTCAATTTTATCCAATTTTTCATTGCTCGCCGCACTTTCGTCGAAGAACGCGGTGACTTCCGCGAACTGGAAGCTACTCTCAGGAAATCTTTTGAGGTCTATGGCTATAACAATCTAATGGGCAACATCATGGATAGCCACGACCAGGTTCGCATGATGGCTTTCTTCGATGGCGACCTGACCCTTTCCTCAGATGGAACAGCCGCCGCCTGGCGTGATAATCCCATATCGGTGGATAATCCTAACGCTTATCAGAAAGAGTACCTCTACCTTGGCTATCTACTGACCGTCCCCGGCGTACCTATTATTGACTATGGCGACGAATTCGGCATGACCGGGGCAAACGACCCGGATAATCGACGCATGATGCGATTCGGCGAGCAACTCCAGCCCCTCGAAAAGCAACAACTCGCACGTGTCAGCGCCTTACTCAAACTGCGCCAAAAACATACCGCCCTGCGGCGCGGTGATTACCGCACCCTGTATGTTGATAAAAACCTCTGGGCTTTTACCCGCGGCGATGTTCGGGAACGCTTTATAATCGTTTTGAATAAAAGTACCGTGCCTGTGTCTCAATTTATTCCATTTCCGCTCTGGCTTAAAATTAAGAGAATAGCACCACTCTTAAATGCTGAACCACCTCGCCTGCTGGAAAACGGATTCAGTGTCCAACTACCAGCACTTAGCTTCTCGATTTATCAGTGTGGCTTTTAATTTAAGATTGGTTATGAAGGCTTATTTAAAAATCGCTTTCCTTTCTCTCTGTTTAGTGGTAATTCTACCAGCGCAGAGCGATATCTCCTGGTCAGAAATTACGAATCAATATTCACTCCCGGCGGGAGTTCGGTTATTTCAAGGGACTCGTGTCAGCCCTGCCCTCAATATTTTTTATTTCGATGTGGATTTGAATCAGTCGAACATCGCCGTGCGTCCCTATATTACCACCACTCCAGATATTTTACCTGCATTAACCGTTCAATTTGGTGCTTTTGCCGCCGTGAATGGTGGTTTTTTCGGTGGTAGCACTTCCTATTCCGCCGTCCTTTACCCCGACTTGCTCAAAGCCCAGAATGTTGCTACAGTCACGCGAAATAGCCTGACCTATCCTGTCATTCGCAGTTTCTTCAGCTTAGATCGTAATTTTAATCCATCTCTCAACTGGATTTATCATTTTGGCAGCACGGCTCAGAGCATTTATCGCTTTAATGCTCCACTTCCCTACAGCTATAATGACCCTAACCCCAAACCAACTCCTACTCCCGAACAGGGTACGCCTTTGACTAACTTGTTAGTTGGTATCGGTGGCGCCCCTACTTTGTTAAAGAATGGGCAAATCAATCTGACCTACAACGAAGAGATTATGTGGGGCTCAGGAGTTGGTTTGGATAACAATGATCCACGCACTGCGGTTGGATTTACTACCAATAAGCATGTAATTTTGCTGACCGCCGATGGTCGTCAGACAAACAGTCAGGGCGTGAGTCTTACCGAACTTGCTCAGATTTTGCTCAATTTAGGTTGCAGCGACGCCATGAATCTCGATGGTGGCGGTTCGACTCAGATGACAATTGGCAGTACTTATATTAATCATCCCTCAGAATATCGTAAAATTCCAACCATTCTGGCAATTGTGAATCGCGACTCCGTACGCTCACCGCTTTCTAATAAATTTGAGACGATAATCGATACGGGCGATTCGGCTTGCACTTTAATTGGAAACGATTGGTTCCCCAGCGCTAATCCCGGCTATTGGGGAACGACCAAAGCTATGCTAAACACGCAGGGTACTGGCGACAAGCAAGCCATTTTTGATGTTACTCTCGATAAGACCACCGAGTGCCAGCTCTACGCCTGGTGGGTAGCCGCTTCTAATCGCTGTCTCGACACTCCTTTTATCATTCGTCATGCAAAAGGTATTGACACGGTCAGAGTAGACCAAACCGTCAAGGGTTCGCAATGGAATTTCATCGGGAAATATACTTTCTCCTACGACCCGGCACATGCCGTTATCATCTCAAATGCTGCCCGGCAAGGCACTTACATTGTTGCTGACGCTATTAAACTGGTCACCGATGATAGCGTCGCGATTGTATTACGGACCAAACCAACCGACCAGACCCGCCCGCTAGCCGGTTTTTACCTTGAGCAGAACTATCCCAATCCCTTTAATGCTACAACATTTATCAATTTTCATCTTAGTCAATCCAGTATCGTGAATTTGAGTCTATACAATATAAGCGGTCAATTTGTCGCTCGACTAATTGACGCGCAACAATTCCCGCCGGGTGATTATCGGTATGTCCTGAAAGCTGACCATTTACCGAGTGGAATTTATTTCTATGCCCTGGAAACGACCGGAAATCGTCAATTTCGCAAAATGTTAATTCTTAAATAAAAGTGACACTTCTAAGTAGAAAATTTAAAGACTAATCTAGCGCCATCACCATATTTCCAATGAATTCAGTATCGGTAAAGCTAATCAGCCTGCTCAACAACTCGCGCGCAATTTTCTTAGGAATTTGATTGAACCGATGCCCGGAGTGACTGGATTTTACGACTCTATAATTCTACTAATATGACCATTGATGGTAAGGTCACAACCTATTTCAAGCTACAGGCAAACAGTGCGGTGACATTGGTGGAAAAGTTGCTCCGTGGGCTGTCTGGTAATCTCCACTCTTTCGCAGTTTACCTGGAACCTCAAAAAAATCGGCATCTATCGCTTACAATTCGTTTCATAAAGTATCATACACGACTTTTTTACCGCACCGATAAGCTGATTTTGACACGATTAAATTAAAAAGAATTAGAAGTAGCGGCAAATTTCGTCCAATGCCCGACGCTTGGTGACGGGTTGGTATTCCTGAGCAGGATAACCAAGACAAAGCAGAACATCTATTTTAGTGCGCCGCGGCAAATGCAAGGTTTTGCGCACCCCTCTGGCATTAAACCAGCCTAACCAGCAGGTGCCGAGCCCCAACTCCGTCGCTCTTAAAACAAAATGTTCACAGGCGATGCCAATATCAATCAGGCTATATTTAATGTTACGCACGAAGTCACCGGCTTTGACTAAATAAGAGCGCTGGTCATTAATGACTGCTATGAGAACTGGTGCTTCTGCTGCAAATTTATTGGAAGCGAAAATGCCCTTAAAAGCGACCTGCGCGACAGCGTTCTTTTTTGCCTCATCGTCAATAACAATAAACTGCCACGGCTGGGCATTACAAGCTGAAGGAGCTAACCGTGCTGCTTCCAGACATTCCTCGATTAATTCCCGTGGTACGGGTTTGGTCAAGAAGTGTCGTACACTCCTTCTTTTTTTAATGATTTCCATGAGTGGCGAATTCATTCAATCAACTCCCTTGCTTGTCTCATAGCAGCTTCTGTAATGGTTTTACCTCCGATAAGCTGAGCGATAGCCTTAACCCGTTCTTCGGGATTCAGACGTTTTAATTCCGTGTGACTCCGCCCATCCGAACTAACTTTGGTGACACTCAAATGATCCTGGGCAAGACCAGCAATTTGAGGCAGGTGCGTGATACAAATAATCTGGTGGACTTTAGCCAGTTCTCGTAATTCTTCACCGACGATACGAGCGATTTGTCCCGAGATACCACTATCAATTTCATCGAAAATGAGCACTGGAATCTGGTCACGTCCCGCCAGAATTGATTTTATTGCCAGCATGATGCGTGATACTTCGCCCCCTGATACAATCTGACTCAGCGATCGCAGCGGTTCGCCCGGATTGGTACTGATTTCGAAAGTTACGCGGTCAAGTCCACTACTTTCGGCTCGATAAGCAACGCCATCAATGACTGCCCAACCCTGCTGGTCAGGCACACGCTCAATTTTCACCCTGAAAGTAGCCCCGCGAATTCCCAGACGGCTCAATACTTTTTCCAGCTCTTGCTCGTAAAGTCGCGCCTGGGCATGGCGTTGTTCTGAAAGCTGCTGCGCCAGAAGCGAATACGATTGAATGCTTTCCGCCAATTGTCGTTCGACCTGTGCAATCTGGAGCTGCAGGTCATCATCTTGATTGAGATTTTCGATAAGGGTTGCCTGCATTTTCAAGACTTCGCCAAGCGTCGGACCGTATTTTTTCAAAAGCTGTTGCAGAGCATATAAGCGCTGATTGACAGCTTCAAGACGCAGCGGATTGAATTGCACATCATTCCCAAAACGCGCCAGCTGCTTGGCTAATTCCTGATAATAGTACTGATGTTCACTGAGTTTATTCAAATCCTCATTAAAATTAGGTGCATAACGGCTGAGCGACGCTATGTTCTTATTCACACTCAAGACCTTTTGATAGAGCGAATCTTCTTTCTCGAACAGTTCATCGGTGATGCTGGTAACCAGGTTGTGGATTTTTTCGGCATTTTCGAGAATAGTTTTTTCAGCTAATAAATCCTCGTATTCATCAGGCTTTGGAGCAACTTTCTGGATTTCCTGCAACTGGAAGGTCCATAGTTCACGCTTCTCCCGCAAGATATTCAATTTCTGGCGGAGCAAATCGCGTTTTTCCTGCAACAAGCCCACCTGACTAAAGGCTTGCGCCACTTTCTGAATCAAATTACCATAATCACCATAGGCATCTAAAAAGTTGATATGTGTTTCCTCATTCAATAGAGACTGATGGTCGTGTTGACCATGCAAATCCACCAAGAGATTACCAATTTCTTTCAAAGTGGATAGCGGACAGGTCGTATCATTCACCCAGGCCCGTGAACGTCCGGTAAGGGCGAGTTCACGCCGCAAACTCAGCTGTTTACCCTTGGATGGGATACCACGCCGTTCGAGAATTTCATTGATCACCGGTGCAATATTTCCCAATGAAAAATCACACTGCACTAAGGCAACTTCAGCGCCCGCCCGAATTAGATTCGGATTGGCTTTCTCACCCAATGACAGATTCAACGCATCGATAATGATAGACTTCCCGGCACCAGTCTCACCGGTAAGGATAGTCAGCCCCGGACGAAAATCAATCTCTAACGCCTCAATAATGGCAAAATTTTCAATCCGTAGTCTGCTTAAACTCATATTCCCTGAACTTTGCAAAAATATGTAAGTGATTAAATAACCAGATGCCCAGGCAAATCCCTAAAGCATCTGCCCCTAAGTCAAAGACGGAAGCAGTTCTACCTGGTACGAACATCTGGTGAAATTCGTCCGACATGCCATACAGCACACCACTCACTAAGCTCCAGTAGTGAGCAGCTGCGGTAATTTTAGCATTGTTACTACTGCGAAAAGCCAGCATCAGGAAGAGCGCAAAAACTGCATATTCCACAATATGAATCAGTTTGTCAAAATTCCAAAACGCCATTTCCGGCATCCGACTCTTAGGAATAGAAGATAATCCAAAAATCAAAAGAGCATAGACAATTGCCGGTATCTTATAATAAATAGTTTTTTTCATATTACCTTCTCAATTCGCCGTAAAATTAAGGGCAAATAATCGAATAAATCGCTGGCTATTAGCGAGCGAACACCCAACTTTTTACGCGCCCAATCGCCGGCCAGACCATGAATCGCCACACCCGCATAAGCCGCCTCAAAAGAACCCATACCTTGCGCACGGAAAGTTGCAATGATACCGGTCAGGACATCGCCGGTACCACCAGTACTCAAGCCTGGATTACCACTGGGATTCACCGCCACCTGTCCATGACGAGAAACTACTATCGTCGGGGCGCCTTTTAATACTAAGGTGCAGGGATAGTCCTGAACAAACTGGCGTGCCCAATCTATGGGATTGCTCCGAATATCATCTGTTGCCCAACCAGTCATGAGAGCAAACTCGCCGTGGTGCGGGGTTAATATCGCATCAGGTATTCTCCGGATTAAATCCAACTGACCTTTGAATATGCGCAAACCATCGGCATCTATGATGAGAGGTTTCGGACATATTTTGATTAATTCCTGTCCAAACGCCATCACAGCAGGATGCGCACCGACACCTGGACCAAAAACTACTATATCACTCCAATCAATCCTGCCAGTTGCTTCGCTTATGGCTTCTGGGCAAAAGGTCTGTTCGGCACTTTCACTCACCGGCAACGCCAGAACCTCCGTCAATTTCGCAGCAATGATAGGATAAAGACTGCGAGGAATGGCAGCGACTACCAAACCAGCGCCCGTGCGCATAGCCGCCTGTGCACAGAGACAGGCTGCGCCTGTCATACCCACCGAACCTGCAAAAATCAGGATCTTCCCCTGGCGATGTTTATAGGTATCCTCCATGACCGGTGGTATGACCCGCTTGACATCTGCTTTACTAATTAAAAAAGTCTCTTGAGTCAGAGTATTAAACGCCTTGGCAGGATAATCTAAATCCACTACGACAATTTCACCCGCCAGATGTTTGCCAGGATAAAAGAGCAACCCACGCTTTAAAAAACCCATCGTGACCGTCACGGTAGCCTGTACCGCTACGCTCTTGACCTGCCCCGTATCACCGTCTACTCCCGAAGGAATATCGACAGCGATAACGGGCTGCCGGGAATTATTGATTAATTTGATTACCTCGCTCAATATACCATGGATAGTCCCGCGGAATCCGGTACCCAAGAGCGCATCAATAATCAAATCAGTCTCACTCACCTGCCGCAGTTCTGGTGATATACCGGCCTGTTCTGTAATGGCACGTATAGGAATATTTTTAGCCACACACTGGTCAAAATAGTGACGGGCATCGCCTTTTATGCGCTCCTGCTCACCTACTAACCAGACAACGGTATTAGCACCCCAGTCAAATAAATCCAGAGCAGCCGCAAAACCATCACCACCATTATTGCCAGTTCCACAGAAAATATCAACACGGCTATTGGGAACATCTTTGAGCATTTTTTTAGCGCGCAAAGCGATAAAATGACCTGCTTTGCCCATAAGCTCTATTCCCGGAATACCGGTTGTCTCAATAGCGTAACGGTCAACCGCAGTCGCTTCAGCATTGGTGAGAATAAATTCTTTCATCGCATTTTGATCTTCAATTATATAATAGCCCGCTTGATAGCACCTTCACGATTTCTCAACGCGCCTTTAAAGCTATCACTATTTCAAATATTATGCAACCAGCAATAAAAAAGGGGCTATGCTTCCTGCCAGCCCCTTTTGTTATATCAGGCAAACTTCTTATTGGACAGTCTTGAGATATTCCTCAGCGTAACGCTTGTACTGAGGATCACGCCCGGCAAGTTGAAAAGCCTGTCTAGCTGCAACCTTGTTCCCCAGACAGCGCTCTGCAATGCCCAATTCTATCAAAGTCAAAGCATCGTTGGGTTTTAATTTCAGCGCAGTTTCTGTGGCTTCTTTGGCTTGCTGGCATTCACCCAGATTGTTCAATACCTGAGCTAAGCGCAGCCAGGTACGCGGATTTTTCGCCTCATCGGGATTCTCAGTGACCTTCTTCAAATAAGTTAAGGCATTGGGATAATCATTCATATCTATGTAAATCTGTCCGATTTTTTCATAAGCTCGCATGTTCTTGGGATTAACACTGATGACCTTCTGGTAGGCTTCGAGGGCTTTGGCATAATTCTTCTGATTATAGTAGAGCACCCCAATGCGATCCCAACCGACTTCGTAGTCCGGCTCAACTTTGACCGAATTTTCATAAGCCGCCAGGGCTTCGTCGTTCCGATTCAACTTCTCAAGGATTTGTCCCTTGAGCAAGTACGATTTAGTGTGCTGAGGATTAATTTCAAGCGCTTTGGCAATAAATTGTAAGGCTTCTTCGTACTTTTTTTCATCATAATTAACCACGGCGCTTAAATAATAGCCGAGGAACTCGTTAGGGTCGAGTTTGAGTGCTTCCTGATATTTTTCAAGAGCGCCCTGGGCATTCCGACGCTGACGCAGATTCTCTCCCTCGCGGAGATATTGCTGGACTAAATTCTTCAAGGCTTTCCCGTATTTTTCCTCGTCGGGTTTCATTGATATAGCTTTCCGCAGATAAAGAGCGGCATTGCTCAAATCATTGAGACGGACATAAACCAAGGCTAATTGATAATAAGCATCGGTGAAATTGGGGTTCTGGGCGATTACATCCAGCCAAACTTTCTTTGCGCCTTCATAGTCCGCGTTGTTACTTAATTGAGAAGCTTCCGTCAGCTTGCTAATGAAGGCGACCATTTGAGTACGTACTTCGCGGTATTCATTATTGGCGCGGTCTAATTCAATCGCTTTGTCAATATAAACCTTGGCGTTATCAAGATCACCCATGGCGAAATAGATGCGGCTCAAAAGAGCAACAGCGGCGGTATAATTGGGGTCTTTGTCTACAATTCCTTTGCAAATCTCATAGGCTTTCTGATAGTCCTTCTGCTGGAAGAAATCATAAGCCTGACTCAAAGGATCTTGCGCTAAAACGCCCATACTTAAGCCGATAATTAAAAGGCTGATCCCACTTAGTTTAAACCATTTCATTTATACCCCCGATTATTTTTTTTAATACTTTAGTGCCGAGGACGGGATTTGAACCCGTACAGGCTTGCACCCACATGCCCCTCAAACATGCGTGTCTACCAATTCCACCACCTCGGCTATAAAATAACATCGCCTAATATCTTCGCTTGCTACTCTCCGCCTAATTACCCGGTTGAGCTTGGTTACTTTCCATTGCGCCCTGGGGAACCGGCAATTCGGCAGAAGGTACGGTACGCTTATTGGCTTCTTGTCTGACAATACTGGTTGATGTTCCGCGTGGCGCTGACATCAAGCCAATTACAATCGAAATGACCATAAAGGCAATCGCCAAACCGGTGGTCATCTTCGACAGGAAGGTCGCCGCGCCGCGTCCCCCAAAAAGAGTACTACTGGTTCCGCCAAAAGTTCCCGAAAGTCCGCCGCCTTTACTGGCTTGCATTAGAATTACCAGCATCAGCAATATGGAAACTAAAACATGTAAAACAATCATGAAAGTATACATTTTACTCCTCAGGGTTCTTTATTTTTTCGACAATAGCAGCAATCTGAGAGAAATCATCACTTTTCAGACTGGCTCCACCAACTAAAAAACCATCAATTTCGGCTTCCCGAATTAGCTCAGCCGCGTTGTCGGGTTTCACACTCCCGCCATATTGTATGGTAATGGCATTTGCCACTTCAAAACCGTATTTTGCAGTCAGTAACTGTCGGATTTGGCGGTGCACTTCGGCTGCCTGCCCGGGAGTGGCATTGACTCCCGTGCCAATCGCCCAGACTGGTTCATAAGCCAGCACACACTGAACGATTTGATTCGCATCAACCATCTCTAAGGCGCCGTTCAATTGGTGTTCGATGACTTTTAAGGTTTTCCCAGCTTGCCTCTCAGCCAGTGTTTCACCAATACAGACAATCGGTCGTAAGCCAAGGCGCAAAGCGGCAGCAACTTTTTTCTGCACCATTTCGTCGGTCTCGCCAAATATATGACGCCGCTCCGAATGCCCCAATATCACGTATTCACAACCCGTTGATTGCAACATGCGTCCTGATACTTCACCCGTAAAAGCACCATTATCGGCAAAATACATGTTTTGCCCACCGAGGGCAATACCAGTCCCTTCAACAATTTTCCCAATGTTAAAAAGCGCAGTAAAAGGCGGGCATAATATAATCTTTGTCCTCTTTAGATTCAACATCTTTGGCAACAGTTCCCGCGTAAAGGCTTCTGCCTCTCTGACATCCTTATTCATCTTCCAGTTGCCCGCGACTATAATCTCACGCATGGGACCTACTTCTTTGAAATAAGCGTTATCGGAATAAGTTCCAGACCACTTAACAGTTCCAGCGAGGCGCCTCCACCAGTCGAAACATGTGAAACCTTATCCATCAGCCCGAACTTTTTCATTGCCGAAGCGGAATCGCCTCCGCCAACCACAGTAATGACACCCTGTTTGGTCATCTCGGCTAACTTTCGGGCAATCGACTCCGTGCCGGTGGAAAATTGCTTGATTTCGAACACGCCGACCGGTCCATTCCAGAGCACCGTCTTACTTTTTTCGATGACATCAGCAAAAATCATAGTCGTCGTAGGACCAATATCTACCCCGATTTGATCAGCCGGTATTTCCTTGACATCCACAATATTCACTTTAGCGCTATCGGAAATCTCGGGAGTCACTACCACATCAACCGGCAGATATATTTTGCAGCCTAATTTCGCGGCTTTCTCCAGAGTCTCACGCGCATACTCCAGCTTGTCCTCTTCGACTAACGATTTGCCAATTTCCAATCCCTGCGCCTTCAAAAAGGTATATGCCATTCCACCGCCAATCAGAATGTTGTCGGTCTTACTTAAGAGACGTTCAATTACATCAATTTTATCGCTGACCTTGGCGCCGCCAAAAATAGCCGTAAACGGCTTGGTCGGATTTTCCAGAGTATCCTGTAAATAATGCAGTTCCTTTTCTAAAAGATACCCCGCAGCTCGCACCGGAATATAATTGGTTACTCCCGCAGTGGAAGCATGTGCCCGATGACTGGTGCCAAAGGCATCATTGACATATATCTCACCTAATTCAGCTAATTTGGCAGCAAATTCCGGGTCGTTCTTCTCTTCTTCGGGATGAAAACGCAGGTTCTCCAAGAGCAAAACCTCACCATCCGATAACGAATACGCCAAGTTTTTAACCTCTACTCCAATGCAATCCGTGGCAAAATAGACTTTATTCCTTAGATATTTCTTGAGGCGTTCGTAGACTGGCTTGAGACTCATTTCTGGTACCGGCTTACCTTTTGGACGACCCAAATGCGACATCAAAATCAAGCGTGCGCCATCATCAAGCAATTTTTGAATCGTCGGTAGGGCAGCTTTAATCCGAAAATCATCGCGTACGTTCAGGTTCTCATCTAAGGGCACATTAAAATCAACGCGCATCAAAACGCGTTTACCCTTAACTTTCAAATCATCAATTGTTAATCTTGCCATATTGCACCTAACCTTTTATTTCAATTGTTAAACAACTTGAAATATTAATTTTTATCTGTCTATATTCCAAGGAAAAATATTCAAATTGGAGCTGCAACTGTCACCCCGATGATTGTCCCTACCCCAGCCTTCTTCAATATTTCTGCCGCTGAGTTCATTGTCGCCCCGGTTGTAAAAACATCATCTACCAGGACAATCGTATGAATTGTTCTGAGTTGGTCTATTCTGCCCGGCGCAAATGCTCCTTCCATATTTATTTGGCGCTCAGCAGCGGAGAGCTGCGTTTGCGTGACTGTATTTTTCACTCGCTTAATGGCTTGCGCCACGAGCGGTATCCCCGTTTTGCGACTGAATCCTTCCGCTATGGCAGCTGCCTGATTGTAACCACGCTCCCGTAATTTCAGGAGATGCAGCGGAATAGGCACCAGTCCGATTCCTTCTTGAGGCAGTTTGTCTATGACGCGGCTGCCCACTAATTCCCCTAAGCTAAAACCAAGGGAACGATAGCCGCGATATTTAAGGGCATGGATTATAGTCTGAATTTTTTCTTCAAATATAAAGCCAGGATAGATGGCAGTCAGATTTTCTGGCACATGTTTTTGCTCAAAAAGCTGGTCATCAAACGGCACCAGGCTTGTCCAACAGTCGGGACATACTTTCTGCCCCGCCTCTTCAAGTCGCCGTTCGCAAACCAGACAGAGAGGCGGAAAGAGTAGCTTGACAACTCCTTCCCACAAATCGTGTAGCAACATCATTTTTTATAATATAGAAGCAGTATTACTCGTTCAGACTTGCGGCTCCAATAATCGCCGCCAATTCACCGAGTTCGCTGCGTGCAACGCGTAAATGCCCACGCGGACCTTCGTGAATATGGCTAAAGAGCTGTTTGGTCAGATTGGGATAGAAAAAGTCCCACCCTGCCACCATTGAGCCACCGATAACAATAATATCGGGATCGAGCACCATAACGAGAGTTATTAAAGCCTGGGCTAAATGCCCACCAAAATCCTCCCAGGCATCTAATGCGGCTTTTTCGCCAGCCTTTGCCCGTTTGGTAACTTCTTCCGGGGCAATTTTCTCTCCTGTTATCGAGGTATAGATTTTCGCCAAACCTCGACCGGAGATGTAATCTTCGTATACACCATCGCGATAGGGTGTTAGGGCAAATTCAAATGCCGTACCAGTTGCGCCATTAAATATATGTCCATGATAAACGAATCCCAGCCCGAAACCAGTGCCGAGCGTCACGCCGAGAACATACTCCTGTCCACAGGCGACGCCGGCTTTCTGTTCGCCGAGCGTAAAGCAATTGGCGTCATTGTTTATCAAGACCGGAATCCCAGTAACGGCTTGGAGACGTGGTCCAAGGGGATAATCAACGACAATTTTCAGGTTGGGAGTTTTCAAAACGATGCCGGTCTTATAATTAAGTGGACCAGGACTGCCAATACCAATAAACTCCAAATCATCCCAACTCAGGTCAGCAGCTTTTAACAGTTCCTCGCTGGTGCTTTTCATTTTAGCTACCAGGTCATCAGCATCGCGACAATCGCTGATAAGAAAGCGACGTGTAGCACCCTGCACCTGATGGTCCTTCACCAATCCCATATTAACCTTGGTTCCACCTAAATCAATACCAATGCGCATACGATTTCCTCTTTTTACCATTGGATATTACTCTGACTGGCATTGGGCTCAACCCAGCGTTGCCAATCCGTATCTTGCAATTCACTCCGCGCAGTGGAGTGAACCAATTCGTATTGTCCAAAACCACTCTTATCTACAAATACGAAAATGACACCGCCCTCGACTTCATGGTAATGCCAGATTTGATAAGGCTTGCGTTCCAGCGAACTGGGATAGCGCTCGATTTCGGACGGTGGTCCGTACATTAGATAGACTCTCCCAAAATCAGTGCGCCAACCTTTAATCCGCGGGGTAGTGAACTGCTGATTGACATAGGCTAAGCGATTTTCAAATTCTATTTTTGATTCATTTATTAAAGTCGAAGGATCGCGGTCGCGGCTATCCCAAAAGTGCGCGATAATCTGGCGTTTTCCTTCTAAATCAGACTTCTTATAACGTTGAATTTCTATGTTCTTGGCAATGTATTTCAATGGACCAAAGATTTCATCCAGCTCGGCTTCAGTCAGACCTTCGAGGCGTAAGTCTTGTCCTACTTGAGGAGTGGCAGGTTGACGACTCCTGTCGCGTGTCAGCCGAAAACGCTTACTCATGCTGGCTTGCTGATTAGTTGCGTCATCTTTGACCTCGACTTTCAGGTCGTATACTCCGGCGGGCAAAGTTGTTATCATTACTTGATTAATTTCGACCGCTGATTTACCTGGTTTTGGGCGGGTAAGCCAATCCTGTGCCTGCAATGCTTCCCCGTTCAAATCCGTGACCGCGTATTTTACCTTATATTCACCGGGCTGGGTCTTATCAAACCCGAGGTTATAGACCTCAAAAAAGACATAAATCGCCGGGTAGCTTTCGTTAAAAATGGTCGAGGCGTTAGGAATAATGTCATACCCAAAATATTTGCTGAAACGATTTTGCTGACGGGTTTTATCTACCTGACCACTGATTTGAATATCACTCAGACATAAATCTTTCGTTCCAAAATCCCGCAATATCAGCTGTTTACTCACTTTTTTTTGCTGGCGAGTCGTCAGGTCAGCCACAATAGTGACCAGTTGATAGGTTCCTGGCTTCGCCTGAAGAGTAGCGATTTCCGGTATTTTCTGTTCACTGGTAACCTGTAATGTATCCCGCACCTGGTCAATGAAATCCCATTCCACAATATCAACCACGCTATCTTGTTGGATCAAGGCGGTACGGATGAAACCGTGCGATTGATATTGCTGGGCAGTGGGGACAAATTTGAACATATTGCGGGGCATTAAGAAATACACTTCTACGATGTCCATACCTTCAGAGCCACGAAAAACGGCATAATCTACTTCGTACTCAGCGGCGAAAAGCTGCGCCACCAGAGCAACGCAAAAAAGTACAAATTTGAGCTTTGACATAGACTACTCCAGTTTGACCGAGACAATCTGCGACACTCCCTTCTCTGCCATAGTAACGCCATAAAGAGTGTCGGCAATTGCCATCGTTGATTTATTATGAGTCACGATAATGAACTGGGTTTTTTCGGCAAATGTCTTGATGACATTGAGAAATCGCCGCGTGTTTTCATCATCTAAGGGGGCATCAACCTCGTCTAAAATGCAGAAAGGACTGGGTTTGACTTGATAAATAGCAAAAAGCAAGGCAATTGCGGTTAAGGCTTTTTCGCCTGCGGAGAGCATCTTGAGGGTACGCATTTTCTTGCCTCCCGGACATGCCCAGATTTCGATTTCTGACTCCAGCGGGTCGGGATCACCAATCATCTTTAAATCGGCTTCACCTCCTCCAAAGAAAATGTCAAAGGTTGCCTTAAAATTGGTCCTTATTTTTTCAAATATCTCCAGATATTGCTCGCGCGCGATTTTATCAATCTGCCCAATGACTTCATTCAATCCCTTTTCGGACTCTAACAGGTCATCACGCTGCTCAGTTAAAAAATCCAGACGCGCCTTTTCCTGCTCGTGTTCTTCTTTAACCGCCATATTGACGGTACCAATCAACTCCAGCTGGTGTTTCTGCCGTTCTACACTTTGAATTGCTTCAGCTTCCGAAGGCAAATCAGCATTCAATTCAGCTGTAACCTGACGATTATACTTCTGCATCAAGACGGTGCTGATTTCGCGTTCGGTGGCTAAGTAGGCGGATTTATCCAGTTCCAGAGTTTTTAATTCCTGGATAATCTGCTCTTTTTCATTGCGTAGGACATTTATTTTTTGGTTAAGTTCATCCAAGGATTGGCGTGTGCTTTGAAACTCTGTTTGCAACGAAAAATATTCTGTGTTGAGCTGATTAACGGTCTGGCTTAACTGTTCGGTCTGCTGAGCATTCTGAGACAACTGTTGTTCGAGTTGCGTGATGGTCGTCTGCAGGGTAACCTTTTCGGTTTCAGTCTGCTGCAGCTGCTTTTCGGTATATTGCAAGTTACTGATTAGGGCGGTACGGCTATCGCTAAGATTGCGATAGCGGTTTTCTAAATTGATCAATTCAATGCGGGCATTTTGGGAGCGGTTATTCCATTCATCGAATTGGTTTTTAATTTGAAGTAAAAAGGCTTTTTTCTGCTCTAATAGTTCGTCAATGTGGGCAACTTTTTCAGAAGTCTGACCTTCGACAGGCAACTCTTTCTGGAGTTTTTCGGTGAAGCTCTCAATCATTGCCTGAATGGCAACTTTTTGCTCGTTGAGCGACTGTAAGCGACTATTAATCTGGAGCAAACTGGTTTGCTGAGTCTGGATTTCTTCGGTGAGGCGATTGATAGCCTGAGTCAGGCGATTATTTTCTGCTTGGGTGGTTTGCCGTAGCTTCGCGAGAGTATTAATTTCCTGCTGAACCTGATTTAGTTTTTGCTGGAGTTCAGCGCGCTGCTCACGAGCGCGGGCATATTCCTTTTCATAACTCGCCAGACGCTGGTTGCGACCAATGAGCAGCTGGGCTTCAGTCGTTTCCCCGCCACCGCTGAAAATGCCGCTACCGTCTCGAAAACGTCCCTTATCACTGACAATAGAAATATTCTTCAACTGGCGGTTTCTGACCAATTCATCAAAATCCTCATCCGGACAACAATATACATTCTGAAAAAGGAAGTCCTTCAAATGCTCAAGTTCACGAGTGCATTGCAGGAATTTTACGAGTGGTTCCAGAGATTGATTGTCAGGCGGTTTCGGGTTATTATTCTGAAAATTGGCGTCGAGTGGAATGATCGACACGCGTCCTTTTTGCTGGATACTCAATTTAGCGATGGCAGTCAGAGCAGCAGATTGGTCATCGGCTATTAATAGGCGGGAGATGTCTTTAAGGACGGCTTCAACGGCTAAATAATAGCGCGGCTCAACGGCGATTAAATCCGATAGCGCCCCGCGGATACCGGGAAATTCAGGCAAGTGGTCTAATACATATTGTAATCCTGGACCGAAGCCTTCCTTCGATTGAATAATGCTACTATAAAATTGAACTCGATTGGAGAGGCGGTCCAGTTCTGAATCTATCTTACGAATTTCCTCGCGCAGTTTATTTTGTTTTGCTTCAAAATCATTTTGCTGTTGCTCGGCATCCGCAAGCTGCTTTTTGCTTACCGATAATTGTTCCTTCAAAGCAGTTAACCTGCTCTGCTGGTCAGTCGCTTTTTGGTTCAGCGCCGACTGTTGCTCAGTCAGGTTATTAATTTGCTGTTTGAGCGCCTTGAGTTCATTTTGCCGATGTTGGATATTTTCCTTTAGGCTATTTTGCCGGGCAGTTTGTTCAGCTTGCGCTCGCATCAAATTGAAACGCTCATCCTGCAACTGCTGAATTTCGGCGGTGATGATGCGATTTTGCTGCAATACACTTTCACTCTCCCCTGCAAGTTGCTTAAAAGTTGCCCGTTTACTCTCTAGCAGAGTCTGCAGTTCGTTGATTTCTTGACCAATTTGCTCTTGTCGTTTTAATGATGATTCGCGATTAGAGCGCAAACTGGCGATGTTGTTCTCGAGTTTGCTGAGGTTCTGACGATGGTGACGGAGTTGTTCGTTGAGTAAGAGTCCTTCGGTTTTGCTCTGGTTGAGGGAGCCTGTAGCGGCTTCGAGCTCGCGGCGTTTATTCTCGAGTATTTCTTCTTGACTATGCCACTGAGTGTTTTTTTGCTGAAATTCGGTTTCCAGCTGCTGCAGGTTTTCATTCACCCAATTTAAACGCGTTTGTTTAGCGCTGATTTGTTCTTGAAGCGGGAGATATTTTTGGCGTAAATCAAAGATGCGCCGACTGGCGAGCTGAACTTCGGCTTCGATTAGTTTCTGAGTTATTTCCTGGTATTTTTCATAACGCTGCAGGTGGCGCTTCAAATTTTTAACACTATTTTCGACTTCGTTAATAATATCATTTAGGCGCACGAGGTCATCGCGGGTTGCTTCGAGTTTACGCAGAGCCGCCTTGCGCTGCAAACGATACTTATTGACGCCAGCGGCCTCTTCGAACAGGCGTTTGCGTTCTTCGGGCGTTTCGCTGAGGAGGTCTTCAATCATTTTCAATTCGATGATTGAATAGGCATTAGCGCCCATACCGGTATCGAGGAAAAGGTCGGTTATGTCTTTTAAGCGGCAGAGATTGCGGTTGATAAAATATTCGCTTTCACCGTTACGATAGAGCCGGCGAGTGATTTCAATATCCGTGTAAGCAATGGGAATGCGCCCACTGACATTGTGAATGACCAGCGAAACTTCGGACATATTTAATGGCCGCCGCGTCGCTGTGCCATTAAAAATCACATCGGTGATACGATCTGAGCGCAGGATACTGGCTTTCTGTTCACCGATTACCCAGCGTATGGCATCAATAATATTGGTCTTACCGCACCCATTGGGTCCAACAATGGCGGTAATTCCCCGCCCGAACTCAATTTCGGTCCGTTTAAGAAATGATTTAAATCCATACAGGACAAGTTTACTAATGTACATATTAATTGTTTTATTTTAACCGGGTGGCCAGCCCAGACGGCGTCCCCCTAATAGATGGAGATGAATATGCGGCACTTCCTGACCGCTATCCGGCCCGCAATTAAACACTAACCGATAACCTCGCTCATCCAGTCCTTCAGCCTGGGCAATTTGACGCGCCACAATTACCAATTTGCCAACTAACTCGGCGTCCTGATCGGCAAGCGCACTGACTTTGGGAATATGACGACGGGGGATAATTAAAATGTGAACCGGAGCGCGCGGATGAATATCCTGAAAAGCTACTATTTCGTCAGATTGATAAAGGAAATTAGTTCCTAACTCGCCCGCTGCTATTTTGCAAAAAATGCAATCACTCACTTTAATCCTCCATATCAACAAGTAAATTTAGATAAAATAGTAACATTGCCACAGCTAATTCACTACGCAAGCGTGCCGGGAAAATATTCACTACTCGGAATCCAGCGTCCTTCAACTGGGAAAGTTCCTGGGTGTTAAAACCACCCTCGGGACCGACCATTGCAGCAATAGAAGTAAAGCGCTTACCACTCCGAATGAGATTGTTAAGATTTTCGGGACTATTCTGCTCCGCCAGCACCTTAAGCTGGCAATTCCTGGTCATTTCCAGCCATTCTGCCAGTGTCCGCAGACATGACATTTGTGGCATTACCGTACGACCTGACTGCTTTAAAGCCGCTATTGCTACTCGTCGAAAGCGTTCTACCTTGAAATTTTGATAAGCGGCATGCCGGGTATTCAGCGGAACAATAGTCTGAACTCCCAATACCGTCGCGGTCGTCACAATTTCTTCTAAGGCACGACTTTTAGTCAAGCCGATGCCCAGAGTTATAGGATTGTTGTGACAATTGACCGGCAATTCCTCTTCGATTACTCCCGTAGCACTCTGTCTGGCGACCTTTTCGAGGCGTACCCGCCAGGCGCGTCCGCTGCCATCAAAAACCTGGAATTGTGCTCCTGCTCCAAAGCGTAGAACACGACAGCAATGATGGAATTCTTCTCCGGTCAGAGTAACCTGATTGCCAGTAATATTTTCAGGCGCCACAAAAAATTGATAAGCGTGCATCAATAGCGTTTTCCGAACCCAATCTTGATGACGATACCATTGAACTTCTGCTGACCTTGATATAATTTGCTGGTATCATATCCTTCAGGATAGTTGTACGCCTCCGGTCGGTCAATTTTGTGCGCAAACTTGATGAAATCATACCCAAAATAAAGTGAGATGGTCGTGCCAGGACCATAGAAGAAATCGGCACCGCCGCTGACCTGAAAGCCCGGCGCGTAGAAAAGCCGCATCCGCTTTATACGGTCACTGAAATCAGGAATATTGGGTGGGTCAAAGGCAATCACCGGTCCTAAAGAAATATCAAAAAACGGTCGAAAATTATTGGCGATTTTGTCGGCAAACAGCACTTTCTTATAACCTAAGTACAACGGGCAGAGGGTCAGCCTTCGCTTATCACTGCGTTCCCAGATATAGCCGGTGTAGGGGTCGTAGATCGGATAGTCGTTGCTGCCTTTAATCATCAAAAAATTCGCTTGCAGCATCAAACGATCGGCATTCTGGCGAGAGTATTCAAAAAATAGCCCCAATCCTGAACCACGGTCTGTTTGTATTAGGATTAACCCACCATATTTCGCTTTAGGGTCAACAATCGAATAATTTTTCTGCGCCCAGACAGGGACCAAGATGCCGTTGATGAAAAAACTTAGGAGAATGATTTTTAAGATTAGATTCACTTTCATATAACACCCCGCTTAACATTACTTCAAAATTTACACTCTTAAAGGCGAAGTCCAAATATTAAATAGTCATCGAATATATTACGGAACAATCATCATGATAATCATCAGATATATCACCCATTTTCGATTCATAGGTGCCATTCCAAAACTTATCCCGCCTGGGCAGGAGAGGTTAATGCCCTTTATCTGAAAGACTTTTAAAACTACTGGGGCGACTATCCGCCGAGTGATTTTTATGCCGATGGCACATCCAGCATTGATAACCGTTATCCCCTTAGCAGTGATCCCGGCGGCGGCAGTAGTCTGGGCAAGATAGTTGGCGGTCTGCTGGCAGATGCTCTAATGATTAATATGTAATTTTGGCTTGACGACGATGAAAACCAATTATCCCTTGCTTTAAGGTAAAAAATAAGTGGGAGTAAAAATGGGCAAAAATGTCTGATTTCAAGACATGGTATCCACCCTTAGTAATCACAGATCAAGGGTGGAAATATTCCTAGCAAATTTGGATTAATTTTCGTTGAGCCATACTCTTTCATAATCTAAATAGGAGTGCGTCCTCTTTTGTAGCGGAATTTACGCTGGTAGTTGAAATAAACACTATAGGTAAAGGCTTTGTTCAAAAAGTCCCGGAGGTTTTGATAATCTATAAGAACATAAAATTCATTCTCCATAATGGGTAGCATCTTTTTTAACTCGTCAATTCTAAACTACTCGAGAAAGCTCGCATTTCGATCCCATAGACTTCCCTAACTCTCTTTATCAAAATCTTTAACTCCTCAAAAAGATGATCTTAAGCCAATTTATGCTTGCCAACTGGATACCATGTCTTGAAACTTTCCAAATTTAAAAAAATCTCTTGACATTACCCCCCCAGTGTATATATTATGCCAGAAGCAAATAGAGTCTTCAATGAAAAAAGCGAGGAAAATCGAGTAGTTGTCTTTTCCTGAGCAAATGGAAGAAGGAGGGATTGCGCTAAGAATGATGATTTTGTCTAACAAAGTGGAAGGGAATATTTTGAACTTTAATTTGAGGCAATACAACAAATCGGAGGAAACGATAATGATCCCGAAAACGATACTGACAGTATTAATGGGAATCTTGCTAACGCTTGGCGCATGTCAAGAGAATCCCATCAACAATGAAGACAATTTATATATTGAATACAATCTATATCAGGATTTATGGGGAACAATTAAGAAGAGTGATTCTCCTTTTTATATAGATGGTGCTGCCCGCGTGCCGCAAGGTAAAATGCTTGTTATTGAGCCTGGTGTTACGATTAAATTTAAATCGGGCAAGATAGGAACTATAAATGATGCCGATTTTGACTGGATCGATTCGACAATAGACATTGGATTTTTACGAGTAGATGGCAAACTCATAGCCGAGGGGACAAAAACCGATCCAATAATATTTACAAGAGCGTCAGATCACAACTGGGGATGTATTTACTTCTCTGAAACCGCAGACAGTAGCTCTATCATTTCTTTTTCCAGAGTTGAGTACGCATCGCTGATATATAATATTGAAAGTAGGGTCCTTGCCATGGGTATAACTTGTTGGTATTCTAGCATCATAATTCAGAATAATCTGATTCAAAATTTCGAAGGGTTTGGTATTTGTTTGCAAAATTCTGAAGCCCTGGTGCAAAATAATATTATTAGAAATTGTATTACTGGAATAGATACATGGGCATTTGACGGACTTGCCTATTTACAACCAGTGATTAGAAACAATATTATTATTAAAAATACATTCAATGGAATAACAATAGGGAAACCTAAACCTTTGGTTGAAAATAATATAATATGCTACAACGCCAATGCGGGATTATATGTCGGAATGGAACCATTAGGAAAGGATAATGTTACAAATAATATTCTCTGGGGCAATGAAAACTCCCAGGTTAAAATTGACTCCTTTTATGTTACAGAGCTCAATATTACTTATTCATGTATTGAAAATGGTTGGCCTGGAGAGGGCAATTTAAATACCAATCCGAAATTCGTTGACTTTACTATGGAAGATTTTCACTTACTTCCCAATTCACCATGTATAGATGCCGGTAATCCTTTAGAACAATATAACGACCATGACGGCAGCCGTAACGATATGGGCGCATACGGTGGACCCCATGGTAATTGGTAACAAACAAAGGAGGTTTAAATGAAACTCAAACGATTTTCATTTGTTATTCTTATTTCATTATCCCTTGTATTAGCGCAAGAATCAAAACAGAAAATCTTGCTTAGTGATGTGAGCAATCCTAAAACGGAAATCAAAGTGCTGTCTGAATCAGAAGGTGAAATCATTATTCAGTTCAATGTCGATGATTTTTACTCTGAGCGTTTGGAAACAGAAAATGGTATATTCTCTAAATTGACATTTGAGGATGGTATGAGTACGACGGAATTAGGTAAACCTCAGCTACCGGTATTCAGAAAAATAGTTGAACTTCCTTACGACGCAAATCCAATGGTGGAGATTATTTCCAGTACTGTTGAAAAACTGAATATTGCGGAAAAAGGAATGACAAAAATTTATCCGTTGCAGTATCCTGTCAGCAAAACTCCTGAGTATAAACCCTTTGAATTTGATGATGATATTTATAAAACTGACAAATATTATCCTGATAATATTTTCGAAATTACAGATTTGGGTTTATTGCGAAAACACAACCTTTATCAAATAACGGTATTTCCGATTCAATACAATCCAGTACAAGCTAAACTTAAAGTCTATACTAACGTGACTTTTAAATTGTATTTTAATACCGATAAGTCATCTTCCACACAGTTAGAAATCAGAAGGTATCAATCAGAGTTATTCGATCAAATAGTTAATTCCGTTTCCTTCAATAATAAATCTCAAAAGAGTGCAGTTTTAATGAAAACAGCAACTGAATTGCCGAGCACTTTTTTAATAATCTGTCATGATAATTTTTACAATACAATTTCATCTTTTGCCTCTCATAAAGAGAATTTGGGATTCGATGTAACGGTGGTAAAAAAATCCGATTTGGCAGATCAGACTGCAAATGGAATAAGAAACTATATCATCAATGCCTATAACAATTGGGATCCTCCGGTTGAAAATGTACTTCTGGTAGGAGATGTGGCATACATTCCCACCTTTACAGGAGATTATTGCAATACAGCATCTGACTTGAAGTATTCTTTGATGGATGGTGATTGGCTCCCGGATGTATTTGTTGGCAGATTTTCTGTTGAAACGACAACCCAGTTAAGCAACATTGTAAATAAACAGATTGATTATGAGACCCAAGACTGGAGTACACTTGACTGGATTAAAAAAGCAGTATTTATGGCCAGCAATGATAATTATACTATTTCCGAAGGAACTCATAATAATGTAATTTCAAATTACCTTGATCCGGAAGGATATACCAGTGATAAACTATATTGTCATACTTACAATGCTACTACAACACAGGTGATCAATGCTTTTAATAACGGTAGAATATTTGGGGTATATTCCGGACATGGTTCGGAAACATCTTGGGCAGATGGACCACCGTTGTCTCAGAGTCAAGTGCGGAATTTAACCAACAGTTATAAACTTCCCCTGATTTTCAGTTTTGCATGTCTAACAGGTAAATTTGATTACGGAAGTGAATGTTTTGGGGAGACATGGTTGAGAGAATCAAACAAAGCTGCGGTTGGATTTTGGGGTTCGTCAAGACCAACTCAATGGTATCCAGATGATCGTCTTGAAAAATGTTTATTTTCCTCAATATATGATGATATTAAAACTTCATTTGGGGAAATGACGGTAGAGGCAAAAATCAAATTTCTCAATTATTATCCAATTAGTGAATATACAGCAAAAGATTATTTTGAAAAGTATAATATTTTGGGCGACCCTTCATTAAACTATGCACACGGTGTATCCGGTACTATTTCACAGAATACTACGTGGGGCGGTACCATAATTGTCATAGGAAATGTTACCGTGAGTAGCGGTGTGACACTTAATATTCGTTCCGGTGCATCGGTAAATCTAAACGGTTATAATATCACCTCTGCTGGAGGCACAATCATCGTCGAAGCCGGCGCCACCCTCAATCCCGACATCCGCCTGTATGATGGAACGGCGATAAAAGGCTTATATCCATCCCTTGCTTCCGCTCTAACAGATGCCTCCAGCGGAAACAGAATTTACGCAAATAATCTGACCATCTCCTTCAGCCAAAATTACTCTATCCCATCGGGAATTACATTTGAATTCAATAACAGCAATTTGTCTTTTGGATCGAATATACAATTAAGAGTTGTGGGTGGTCTTAAATGCAATAACACCACTTTCACCCGCTCCGGCAGCAGTAACTGGTGGGGTATCCGTTTCTATTATTCGGCAATTGATGGAAATTGTATCATCGAGAACTCAACTATTTCTTATGCGAATTATGGATTATATGCCTATTATAGCAATCCCACAATCCGGAATAATACCATTTCCAACTGCACTTATGGCATATATCTATATAACTCCAACAACGCAATTGTCGATAAAAATACCATCACCGCCTGTACACGTGGCATCTATGGTTATTACGCCGGATTGTCGGATATGACCGACAACCTGGTCACTTCCGGTGACTCGACCAGAGTAGCCGGGATTCAGGTTTATGCCACCGATGAACCAAGCGTCTACAACAATACCATCGAGGGCAGTTTCACCTACGGGATGGATGCCGACTATTACAGCCGTCCGCTGGCAATCGGTCCGGGCGGGCAGAACTACCAGGGTTATAACTGGATCACTGGCGGCGGAACAGCGACAATCAAGTCGTTTAGAGCGTTATCAGAGAAAAATTGGAAAATTTTTCTTGAATTTTAATTTCCTACTATGTATTGTTTATAATAAGAATATAATGGCAACGTTATGAAAAGGAATTTCTAAGATGGCTGGCAGTGTGAAAATGGCGAAGTGCGTTTCCGCTGAACCAATACTACAGCCACTATACCAAATGGATACTTTTCTTAATATCAGTAACCATTTTCAAATTATTCTTAATCATTTCAGGTCTTATAAATATAAATTGATGTGTCTTATTAGTTTAATAATCATCTTTGGATGTGGTAAAGATATAAGTAATTATAATGAGATATATGTCTGGACCAAGATTAAAAGCGGGATAACGGCAAGGTTATATGATGTAGATTTTGTAGATGAATATAATGGCTGGGTCGTTGGAGATAGTGGTCTAATTCTTAATTCAGAAGATGGGGGCGAAACATGGGGTAATCAGATAAGCCCGGTTAATGAGACTTTATTTGCGGTCGATTTTGTGGATAAGAATAACGGTTGGATTTGTGGGAGGTATTCCATTTTAAAAACAATAGATGGTGGAAAAAATTGGGAGCTAGGATACAATGATGATTTAAAAGGCGGACGTTATCGTGATATTAATTTTTTAGATAAAAACACCGGTTTTGTTGTAGGGGGTAGAGGAGATTTGGGTAGTATTGGTATTTTGCTTAAAACTGAGGATGGAGGAGAAACTTGGCAAGATGTAGCACCTCAAGATGTACATACTCTTACACATATTTCGATAGTTGATGAAGAAAATATTTGGGTGTGTGGTTTTGGCGGAACAATTCTATCAACTACAGACATTGGACTAACATGGACAATAAGAAAGTTAAACGTGCCATACGTTTCATATTTAACATCAATTCAGTTTGTGGATCAATTCCATGGGTGGGTTGGAGGTAATGATAACGATTGGCTTGGATTTTTTCGGACAACTGATGGGGGAAATACATGGATTCAGAGATCAGCAGAATCATGGCCACCATCTTTAGGTGTTAATGAATTATTTTTTGTCGATCCATTAAACGGATGGTTAGCCACTAATCCGGGAGCAGGAAAGTATGCAATTATTAAAACAACAGATGGTGGACTAACATGGGAGTATCTTCCAGGAGAGATGAATGTGAATAATATCGCTTCTTTATGTTTTATCAATAAATATTTGGGATGGGCAGTGGGAGTACAACCAGTAAATGCAAATTCAGAAGGAGTTATTCTTCGTTATGGTAAGATTAAATAATTAATAAGATTAATTAGGAGGTCGCTATGAAAACAAAAAAGAAGAATTCGTTCTTTTTCCTTATAGTTATTTTTTTTACGTCTTTATAAGTGGTTTTAAGATCAATGCACAAGAACAAAGAGAAGGGAAACCATTGGATGAAATAAAAGCAGCAGAACAGATTCCTAAGGCAACTCTCTCGATTATGCCGACCGAGGAGTTGATTCAGGAATATTTGAATAGCCGCTATCCTGGTTACCTACTTATTTATAATGATATTCATGCTGCTTTCGAACGCGAATATAATGATTTTAATGGATTACGTGAACTAGTAAAGAGAGAGGATGCCGGACAGAAATTGATTGAATTTTACCAAAGTATGGATCCATCTACATATGATGTGAATTGGGAACCTGTTAAGAAAGGGGCTTTTACTTTTTCCTTTGTTTTTATTGAAGTCCTACTCTCACATGAAAATATTCTTGATAAACTGAAAAAATCAGAGATAAAAATACTCTTAAATGAATTGTTAAAGAAAAACGAACTTAAAATTCATCATCCTGAAATTTTCTCCATCTTTGGCATACAATATAATGCTTTTTCGATTGCAAGGTTATTAGAATCCAAAGGAAAAGATAATGGTATTTCAATGGATTTGTCTGAATCACCAGGTGTAAGGCACTTGTTAAAAACCGGACGATTGCAAAATAACGAGGTCCTTAATTTCGTTATTCAAAAAGCAAAAGAATTTCTAAATACATATTAATTGAAGGAGTTTTGTCATGTATGTTAAAATTAATAAAATTATATACGAATATGCTTTTCTCTTAACATTATTTATTTTTCTATTTCAGAATATTTTATTTGCAGGAGATACAATTGTCAGGACACCTGAAGGAAGACCTGTTCCTGCTGATACACCAACCGAGATGTCTGATGGTGAAATAGCTTGGTGCCACTGGTATATACAGTACTATTATATAGAACCATATCAACTAAATGCTGTACTAATTGGAAACGCTTCCAATACCTATAACTGTCATGGTTATGCCTGGAGTGTTTCTGAAGGGAACGAACAAGTATGGATTGGAACCCATGAAGATCACGATGTTGAAACTTATTATTGGACTGATGGGGCATGGTCTAATGATGGACAACCATCATATTTAACAGCTTCAGAATTTGAAGCAACTCATTCATGGTATACAGATGATGACCACTCAGTTAGAAAAATTCAAAATTCTTATCCACGTCCTATAGAAGGTGGTAGAGACTACGTTTCCAAATGGGGAGCTTGTGGATTATATCAACATGAAAAAAATCACGATTGTTATTATTTAAAACAAAACCTTGGACATGATTTTAAAAAACTCAAAACTATTCACTACGGAACACTTTCGAATTATCCCAAAACATGGATAGGATCAGGTGGCAAGGTTCATACTATAATAGGAAACGTATCTGTTCCATCTGGTGGTAATCTGCAAATAAAGTCTAAAGCCACCGTCAATCTCAATTCCCACACCATAACAACCACAGACGGTACGATCACTATTCAAAACGGCGCCACCCTCAATCCCGACATCCGTCTCCAGACCGGTTCCACTATTAATGGACTCTATCCGTCAATCAGCGCGGCATTCTCTGCCGCTTCCGGCGGGCAATCGGTACATATTCGCGGAACGCACAACTTTGCTGATCATTTCACCGTCCCCTCCGGCAAAACCCTCAAAACCGAAAGCAATACCCAAATGATTTTCGCATCCGGGAAATATCTCTACGTCTACGGAACACTGAATTCTTATAATTCAACTTACACCGCTTCCTCCGGCACCTGGGGCGGAATCCGTTATCAATCCGGCAGCAGTGGCTCAATTCAGTATGCCAATATCAGCAATGCTACTTATGGCGTCTATGCCAGTAGCAGTAGTCTGTCAATCAGTCACTCCTCCATCAGCAATTGTTCTTATGGCGTCTATGCTTATTATGGTTCTCCAACTTTGAGCAATAACACGATCAGCAATTGCACTTACGGCGCCTATCTGAATAATTCGAACAGCGCTGTTGTAAATACAAATACCATCACCGCCTGTACACGTGGCATCTATGGTTATTACGCCGGATTGTCGGATATGACCGACAATCTGATCACTTCCGGTGGCTCGACCAGAGTAGCCGGGATTCAGGTTTATGCCACCGATGAACCAAGCGTCTACAACAATACCATCGAGGGCAGTTTCACCTACGGGCTGGACGCCGACCATTACAGCCGTCCACTGGCAATCGGTCCGGGCTCTCAGGATTATCAGGGTTACAACCGGATAATCGGTGGTCAAACAGCAACCGTATACACCCACGATCATAGTGAATCAGTCCTGGGAACGTGTTTCAGTTCGGATGGTTACGCCGGGTATAATACTATATATTTAGACATTACAACAGATAAGTTTGCCCATATCCGGGCAGAAAATTACTCCAATATCATTGCCCAGAAGAATTTCTGGGGCGATTATCCGCCGAGTGATTTTTATGCCGATGGCACATCCAGCATTGATAACCGTTATCCCCTTAGCAGTGATCCCGGCGGCGGTAGCAGTCTGGCGAAGACTCTTGGCGGTTTACTGGCCGAGGCTTTAAACATCAACATCTTACCTTTTGATGATGCAGAATCGGTGGAAACCCTCTGGCGGGAGACGACTGAACTCTGGCAGAGCCTGCAATATCGCAAAGCATTAGAGAATTGTAATATTCTCTTGCAGAATTACCCCGATTCACCCTACGCCCCGCTGGCATTTCTACGTTCTGTTTTTGCTAAAAGAGCATTGAAGAGTACCGACCTAAAAGAGCATCTGCAGAAATATGTCGGTACGAAGAATCTGCGCACCATGGCGCTGGAGTTATTGATTAGTGAAGATATTACCAGCAAGCGATTCAAAGCCGCTGTCGAAAAGTCAAAAACCGTGATCAGCGAGAATCCGGATTCAGAAGCCGAATACAAAGCCCTCTTCACCCTTTTCAATATCTACGCCATTGACCTGGGGAATAGAGAAGAGGCGCAGGCAGTCTTAAACCAGTTGAAAGCCAAATATGCCGATTACAGTCTGACCCAAATGGCGCAGTTCGAAATGGGTGAAACCGTCGATTGGCAATTGGCCAAACCAATCGCATTCGGGAAGCAACCGGCTCCGCCTGCTACGGCAGACATTCTGCCGGATAAATATCAATTGAAACCGAACTATCCCAATCCGTTTAATCCTACAACGAACATCAGTTTTGCTTTACCGGAAGCATCTGACGTTCAAATCAGTATATACGACCTGACCGGTCGTGAAATCTGGCGGAGTACTAAAACCAGTTATGCCGCGGGTAACTACACGATTACCTGGAATGGCGTCAATCATTCCGGGGCAAGTGTTGTCAGTGGTATTTATCTGGTGCGGATGATTTCACCAAAATACACAGCGAACCAGAGAATACTGCTGATGAAATAAACTTGATTTGATACGGCCTAATGATCTGACTGTGAAAAATTTTCTCCGGACTTCCGGTAACAGGACGGCCGGTTATGGCTTAGGAATTATCGCTTGGTTGATTCCGCTGGTCATATGCAACCGTATGATGTGGGATTTTTACTATCCCAAAGAACTGTTTCTTCAGGTAGCAGTATCCGCGATTCTTGTAATCCAATTATTTCAAAAAGAAACGACCATTCATCTTAATTGGTTGGATGTCATCGTCGTAACCGGCTTGTTGCTTCCGGGATGGTTTGCGAGAATATTTTTCCACAGCCCTTACGAAAATCTTCGGCTACCGTTTTATACCGTCATATTCTACTTCCTGATACAATGTCTTTCCTTTAAGAGTCAAAAGGAATATTTTCGGTATTTTTCAAACATTGCTGCCGGTCTGTTTTCAATCGCTGGTCTGATTGCGCTTTATGGAATCCTGCAATATTGCCGGTTGGATTTTATTCATCCGCACGGAGCTGTGACATTCGGTCCGAAGGTCGTCGGCACTCTCGGACATGCCAATATTTTGGGCGGTTATCTGGCCATGATATTTCCATTAGGCCTGGCCATTTTAAAAATTACCAAAGCAGTCAAGTGGAAGATCCTTACCGGCATCGGATTAATAATTGTAACCGGTGTTCTTATACTGACTGAAAGCCGCGGCGCCTGGCTGGCATTATTGGGAAGTCTCATCATCATCAATTTCAAGTCAATAAAAATGACCTGGCAGAAGGTTTTCAAGATTCGCTGGATCTCCCCGATTGCTTTCGCAGGTGTTGTTGTAATCGGACTGGCAATTATTTACGGGCTTATTAATCTTAATCGGGATTCGGTAACCGGCCGGTGGTTTGTCTGGCGGATTGCTTGGAATATGTTCACATCCCACCCGGTTTGCGGGATCGGTTTTCAGCGTTTCCCGGTGGAATATCAGAATTACCAGGCGGATTTTTTCGACAACGCTCAAAATATTGCTTTTTTCAGCCATGCGGCCAATATGAAACAGGCTGATAATGAATATCTCCAGGTATTAGCAGAAAACGGTTTGACAGGAGCGCTCTTTTGCCTTGTTTTTCTCGTAATCCTGTGGCGCTATTGGATGCAATTTAAATCTAATCTCGAAGACGGTTCATTGGTAATTCCACTGGTCAAAGCGCTTGGCGTTGCGTTATCCGTCGTCTGCCTGCATTCCATCGTTGATAATCCTCTGCGCAACGTTGCCATTCAAATCATTTTCCTTATCTTTATCGGAATGATTTCGCTTGGAATAAAAATAACCAGGGATACGACGCCAGGGACAATTTCTTTCAGCAATCCGCTCTTATTACGATTAGTAGCAATAGGATTTCTGGTTTATACCATGTTCAATGTTGTCCTTAAAGGAAGCGCTTGTATCAATTGGCGACAGGGACAGGCTTATTTCAAAGCCGGATATTATGAGAAAGGTATTGAGAAATATTGCCAGGCTCAAAGAATATTGCCCGACAATGGCGAACTGCTTTTTCATCTTGGCTCGGCTTATGCTTATACCAATCGACCCGAAAAAGCCCTGCCGTTATTGCGAAAATCCAAAGCGACTTTCAATGACAAAAATATTTATATCAATGAAGGCCTGTGTTATTACCAGTTAAGGGATTTTGAAAAGGCTGAAAAAAACCTGTTGGCGGCTCTGTGCATGTATCCCAATCTGTTGCTGCCACGTCTCTGGCTGGCAGAAATTTATCTTAAAACCGGAAGAAAAATGGAGGCACTGCGGCGACTTTCTGAAATACAGCAAATTCAGCCTAAAACCGTTAATACCGAAGTTCTGACCATTAAGGCTGATGCTGAACGATTAATACAAATAGTAAATTCCAATTGAACATACCATAATCACTATAATTATTTTTCTTTAAGTTCAAGTAACCTTAACCCTATCCCCTGATAATTAGGAAACCAAAATACAATCTTTGTACAATCTCCCGATTTAATTTTAAATTTGCGCGTTATTTGGAGAGATTAAATGATGCAAAGCAAAGTATTCTGGCTCAAATTGCAGGCGACCGCCCCACTTCCTCAAAGTCAGGAACGCCTGACTAAACTTTTTTATACTGCCGGGCTCGATAAACTCGTCGAAACTAACGACCACACCGCCATCAAGGTCCACTTTGGTGAAAAGCAGAGCGATACATTTCTTTCACCGGATTTGATTAGTCCCATAGTCCATTGTGTAAGAGAGCGAGGTGCGCGCCCTTTTTTAACCGATACCAATGTGCTCTATAAAAGCGTGCGCGATAATGCGGTTACGCATCTGGAATTGGCTTATAGTCATGGTTTTACTTATGAGCGGGTGGGAGCACCAGTTATTATTGCGGATGGAATTAAAGGTAAAAATGAGGCCGCAATTGAAATAAATGCCCCTTTAAATAAAACCGTGTCTCTGGCTACCGAAATCGTTTCAGCCAATTCGATAATCGTTCTCTCACACGCTACTGGACACATTAATGCCGGACTTGGTGCTACTATCAAGAATATCGGTATGGGCATGGCGAGTCGCAAAGGGAAATTGACTCAGCACTCCCAAAGCAAACCACGCATCGATAAAAATAAATGTACCGCTTGTAGTATTTGCGCTCACTGGTGCCCTTCCGATGCCATTATCGTCGGACAGCAATTTGCGATTATCAATGAAACTATCTGTATCGGTTGTGGCGAATGCTTAACCCTTTGCCGCCAGAACGCGATTCGTTTCCGCTGGGACAACACATCTATCAATTTACAACGCCAGATCGCCGAACATGCCCTCGGTATAATCAAAGAGAAAAAAGGCAAAATCGGATTTATGACTTTCATGATAAATATGACCAAAGACTGTGACTGCTTGGTTGGGAAACAAACTCCGCTGATTCCCGACATCGGTGTCCTGGCTGGCATTGATCCCGTTGCTATTGACCAGGCAGTACTGGATTTGACCCAAAATTTTCACCAGAAGACTTTAGCGCAGCTAGCATATCCTAACAACGATGCTACTGAGCAGCTGCGCTATGGCGAAGAAATAGGTCTTGGGAATCGCAAATACCACTTAATAGAGTGTGATTTCTAATATTTTATTCGATTTCCTAGGACGATGTCGGCAGCCCAGGACTTCCATAAGCAGCGATGAGTTCTTACTGTGAGAGCAATCAAGGCTCTCTATGAAAGTCATGAATGGCAGGTAAATGCCATTTCTGCTTTACTTTCTCATAAATTGATTGCGGTAGTTGTACAATCACCGGTTGCCTTAATATGTCCAACCATTTAACAATTTGAGTTAGGTTCTCAGGCGCCAGCGCCGTGCAACCCGTGGTCGAATCCGACGGACTATCCCAGTTGTGGAGAAAAATACATGACCCGCTTCCACTTACAGGAAGGGGTGAATTATGCTGAACAACGACACCAAAATCGTACCAGATGCCAGGTAAGAAGAGTCGCTCAGAAGAATTCCAATCCCGCTCGGCGACAGTATCAGGTCGCACTAATTGATTGTAATAGCGTGAGCGCGGATCATCTACACATTCAACTAAGGTCATGATTGAAACATAGGGCATTTTTATATCCGGCAGCTCCTCCGGTCGTCCTATCACCGGTCCCAAGCGAAATACTCCCGCAGGACTTTTTTTATCACCTTCGACTTTAACTGGCGCATAATCCGGTAAGTTTGAATGCAACCCGCGTCCCCAAGCCAAGCCGCGTTTGCCAATAATTGCCGCAAATGGTCCCAATCTCAGTCGCCAGTTATTTAGCGGTACCTGGCGTTCAAAACAATATAATCGCGCTTGATTATCATCAAATGATTGAGTAAGGACAATAACCAGCTGGGATGTTCGCGCGGGAATAGGCGCCTGCTCAGCCCTGAGTGCGGACGGTACTACACAGCTGCAAAGCAAGATAAGCAGAGGAAAAACCAAAATTTCACAGAAATAATTGCCTTTTTGCGTCATAATTTAACTTGAAAATGAACGATTGTGTGAATTATGCGGAGAGACGGGGATTCGAACCCCGGGTAGGGTTTTAGCCTACACACGCTTTCCAAGCGTGCTCCTTAAACCTCTCGGACACCTCTCCAAAAAGCAGTATATTTTAAAACAAATCCCTCGTTTGTCCAAACAGATTCATCGCTGTCATCGTAATGTAAACCATCTATAAGTCGCTAATGGAATAGCATCTAATCACCATAAATTGAAAATTCCGCTTCAGCAGTCTGGTTATTTGTTGTTCAGTTCCATAACTTATAAAAAATAGGAGAATATTATGGCTATGCAAACTTATATTCAGATTCAGACGACCTGTGCCCAACGGGAAATTGCCGAGAAAATTGCCCAACATTTAATCAACAATCATCTCGCCGCTTGCATTCAGATTTTCGGTCCGATAACCAGCATCTATCGCTGGCAGGAACAGATTGAATCCCCTACAGAATGGCTTCTGTTAATAAAAACGATAGAGGGAAAATACCAGGAAGTGGAAGCAGCAATTCAACAGCTCCATTCCTACGAGGTGCCAGAAATCATCGCGCTCCCTGTCGTAACAGGAAGCGCCGACTATTTAAACTGGGTAACGCAAGAGTGTCGCTCCGAAACTGTCTGATAAAACCTGGGAAGCGCTGATCCAGGCAGCGACGCGGCTAAAAATAAACGTCTTACTCTTTCTGTAATACTATGATCATGCCTCTTTGCTCGATAGTCAGCTGACCATCAGCGCCAAAAATCATTTTAACTCCGACTGGGTCAAATTTGAATTCATTAGGGCTGACCGGTTCAAGGGGAAATGCCCGCTGACCAGTTGCTTGAGCAGTCAATTGATGCCCGTTCAAAGCTATCGTGAACTTGAGTGGGAAATCGCTACGAGAATAGACACCGGTGAACTTTTGCAGTTCCTCTATACTCAGTTCAATCGTCTTGAAAACCGGTATCTGGTATGGCATATTGAAATAAATTTTCAAGGCGCCTGCGAGAATGTCATTCATAGGATAGTTCAAGCCATTAGAGCAAACTGCGATGGCAAGACTATCTTCAGGAAAATAAATTAAAGACGCACTAAAGGCATCAATGCCGCCTGTGTGACCAAAACCGGGATGAGTATAAAAGGACATTTGAATAAGCCCCTTCCCGAACCGGTCCTCTAATTTCAACATCTCGTCTAAAGAAGATTTCTGCACAAGTTTATTATTAAACAAGCCATTAATAAAAACCACCAGATCGGTCGCCGTCGATACTATGCCTCCAGCACCATGCGGAATTGACATATCAGTCTCTGGTTCAATTACCCAATATTTTCCATCATAGGTGTAAGAATAGGCTTCGCGATTGGCAATTCTAATCTTACCCCCATAGTAGGTATTCTTCAAACCTAATTTTTTACAAATGCGCTTCTGCAGGTTACTATCGTAATCTTTTTTCGTAATTCTCTCGATAATATAACCCAGCAAAACATAGTTTGTGTTGCTGTACTGCATTTTTTCACCGGGATTAAACTCGGGCGGATAGGATTTGAAAATATCAAGTAATTCCTTTTGTGTTTTGGGTTTGGTGTAATAGGTCGTGTACACGCTATCGGTGAAATTATGGATGCCACTGCGATGATTCAAAAGGTGGCTTATGGTAATTTTGTCAGCATTGGGGATTTCGGGGAAAAATTGGGCTAACCTGGTATCGAGTGATAATTTTTGTTCCTCAATTAATTGAAAAATCATTACTGCCGTAAAGACCTTGGAAACAGAACCAATGCGGTACTTCGTTTCAGTTTGCGCGGCAACCTTATGTTCGACATCGGCATAGCCGCAGGCTCTGACATAAATAGGCTTACCCGCTTTACTAATTGCCAGTGAACCCATGAACTTATTATTCTGCTCCTGCGTGTTCATCAGGCTGTCCAGTCGGTCATTCCAGGTGGCTGCCTGTGAAAAAACAATCAAACTGATAATAAAAAAACTGATAACGATTTCTCTGACCTTTTTCATTCTATCTCCTTTTAACATTATTTAATAAAGCTTACGTACATCCTAAAGTTCGTCAAAAATTGAGAATAAGCGAAAGTATTTCTCTTTGACCCTGATCCGCAACAACCTGACGCGCTTTACCTCTGAATTCGCTGATTGCCAGAATCGCCATCTATATAAGTTCCAAATTCTGGTTCAGTGACTTGCTCTCGGACAAAATCTACTCAATCGAGAACGATGGTTTATATTCCAAATTGTTTTAATAAATCAACCGACCTGTTCAGCGTTAATTTGAATATTCAGACTTTCTAAAATATAAGCACCTGCATTTTCCTTACCTTGACCTGGCTAAAATCGTTATTACTTTCCGCTTTTAAAATCACTACGAACCGTTCCGCTAATTTTACCAAATTCCATTCACCAATCAAAAGAAAGAAACTTAAAGAAATAGCATCACAGTCGCAGGCTTGGACACAATTTGCGTCCTCGCACTGCTCCCTTTACTTCCTGCCATACTGAAAGCGTTTCAGTTTCCCTCTGCCAATTGCATCGGCAAAGTTTATCTATCTATTCCCACCCACCACCCTATAAGGATTTTATTTTTATCAGGACTGTTCTTGACAACCATTGTATTTTTTGTATATTACAGTCAGATTTTATAAAAGATTATGTTTTAAAAAAAGGATTGCCTTTATGAATGAAAAAGAAATAATGACGCTTAAACAGGTTACAGAACCCCGCCCTTTCAAAATGTATTATGTGTATTTGTTAAAGAATTCTAAAAATGGGAATATTTACATTGGATGGACACAAGATTTAAAACGAAGATATATGGAACATAAAGATAAAAATAAAAACTGGAATCTTATTTATTATGAGGCTTACATATCAAAGGAAGGTGCACAGTTACGAGAAAGATAACTTAAACAATATGGTTCATCATTAGGACATTTGAAAAGAAGGATAAGTAATTCTTTTAGAAAGGGTGGGGCAGATGGATGAACACACCGTCTATAAACTTGCCCGCAAAGGTCTTATCCCTTCCCTAAACCCAGCCCTTTCTTTTGCTAATAGAAGCAAGAAATATTAAAAGCTATAATACTTTCAGAATTTTCCAATGGATCATCTTTGGGTTATGAAAGGGCTGGGGCTGGTCAGTGGCGGTTATGATTCTCCTCTTAATATATTTTATTTAAAATCCTCTATTATTATTATCTCAGTCTCTGTCAAACCATAAAGTTTATAAACTACCTGGTCTATCTCTCGCTCCCAGTTACTTGTGTCAGCGTTTTTATTTTGCCTTTTTACGGAAATGATTTTATCCACCACTAAATTTAATTGCACCAAAATATTCCTTAGCATTTGAAATTTGAATTTTTTCATTTGGTTGACGTAGGGGCGAACGGCTGTTCGCCCCTACCAATTTATAAAATTTTTTAATTTTACTGTTTTCATCAAGGGAAGCGTGTGTTTCAAAAAGTTTTATTAAAAAACTATGATAATTACTAAATGATTCATCCGACAAAAAGAATGGTAGTATTATATTAAAAAACATTTCTCTCTTTCTGCTAATCCCAATACCTTTAAACGACATAATTTTTTCAACTATTTTCTTTGCTGATGTTTTATCATATACCTCTGTATAATTTTTCTCTATCTGCTTTTTGAAATAATTGTATATTCCTTTTTCTGTTGTCTTAAAAAGCAAATCTGAAAAATCTTTTATTCTTTTATCTGGAAAGTTCGCTGGTCGAATTGATTTGTATGTCCAGTATGAATTGTTAAGTTTTAGTGAGGTGTCAAAATCTCCCGGAAGATTAGAAGCGTCTTGTGTAAATCCTGCCCTGTACAACAGTGCTTTCTCGATGAGTGGTTGGGTTTTGAGTTTTTGAATTTCTTTGTAGGGTAAAAGGAGCGCCAATTCTAAAAACTGAACTTTGTTTTTTGGATAGCCAAGGGAGAGCATTATTTCGCGATAAAGTGCTTCATCGGGTAAGGCAATCTTCAATAGATTACGCATCCGCTGAATTTTTGAACTCAGCCATTCCTCGCCTAATTGGTTTAATGTTTTATGCAATTCAATTTCGTTCATAATTTTCGTCCAGTTCCCAATTTATTGGATTATTGATTATGTATTCACGAATTCGTTGTAATTCATCATCGTTGCGGGTGATATGTTCGTAATAATTGCGTTGCCAAACGGGAATGCCCGGCGTTTGGCGTAATTGGTTTATTTGTTTTGTTACGGCGGATTTGAACCCGGCAACAAACGATGAAATTGATTTTGGGGACATTCGTATCAATGGGGAATCCGAATGTGTTGGTGGTTGGTTTTTGTTTGATTGTTTTTGTAGGGGCGAACGGCCGTTCGCCCCTACAATGATATTACCGTTTGTCCCCATGTCATTGTTTTCAACAATCCATACGATTCCGTGAATATGATTGGGCATTACAACAAATTCATAATCGTTCAATACAATTTCCCGCCGGATTTCATTTGATTTAAACCATTCATCACGAACAATTTCCCCAAATTCATTCAACCGCATTACACCATTTTCAATTTTGCCAAACAAACATTGTCGTTTATTGGTTACAATGGTTATGAAATATGCACCGGGTTGGATATAATCATAATTTTTTAATCGGATAGAACGGCGGTGGTGGGTTTCAGGATTGAATTTCATTTTGTTCTGCGATTTTATTTCAAATTTCATTTTAATTTTTGAATTAACATTTTTCTTTACACACTCCTCGCCTTATCTAATCTTGCCTTTACCAATTCCGCTACTGCCCAGTAAACTTCTTTGCCTTCCTGTACTTTTAGAAGCATGATTTTAATTATTCAGGAATCCCCATCATCATATTGTAATGTGAAATATGACCAGTTTCTTCAAATATCTTTTTAAATATATCTTTATATTTAGAAATTTCATCTGGACTTGGCGAATAATCAATATCAAAAAAGGCATCATGCGAACCAACATTAATCCAGGTAATTAATGAACGACAAATTTTCTTATCTGTTTCATTGTTAAATTTGTTTATTAACTCTTCTTCTTTTAAATCAGCCAATGTATTAAAATAAAATTCTATAACACGCCGCATTGAATTCTGAAGAGATACACAGTCTATTCTTCCATTTTTTATTTCATCCCACAATAACTGATAAGTGGTTTTAATGGGATTTGTTTCATATTCTTCGATTTTACTTATCCCGTTTACTTTTCTAATAATAAAATACATTGTGTCATTTCTTTTATTTTGACCATAATCCCGACTTGATGAATATGTGACTTCTTTATGAAAATAGGCATTGTGTGTTAAAAGAAAAACCTGTTTGATATTTCCTTTTCCCTCTCTTATGTCTTTTATAATACCCTTAATTAAAGTTGCTACAATAAACAATACATCAGAATCAAGACTTGAAACTGGATCATCAAAAACTACGACTTTAGGTTCGTTTATATTTTCTTCTGGATTCAATGCTCCTTGAATTAAATGATAAAAATAAAGAAATACAATAAAGTTTCTTTCTCCTTCGCTTAATGTTTCTTTTGCAGAAGTCTCGTCTTCTCTAATAATTTTATAGTGTTTTTCATCTTCAGTTGGAGCTAATTTAAATCCCCTAAAACCAAACTTATCTAAAACTTTATTTATTGCATCAATTGTTGGTTTTATGCTTTTAATTTGTTTTTCTAATTCTGATATTTCATTTGTAATACATTTTATTTTGGTCTCTTTTTCTTCAACTTGTTTTTTGATATCGTCTATCGCCTTCTCGATATTATTTTTACCACTCAAATAACTTTTAATATCCATACTAATTTCATTGCAGAAAAATTTCCATATTTCAGAAATAAGTTTGTTTTTTTCATTTTGCTGATTATTTACAATTTCATTATATTTTTTTATTTCTTCATTTATAGAATTAATCAAATTATTTAATTCACCTATAACATCAGTTAAAAATTCTATTGATATATCCTCGCTGGGCTTGTCCCTTTTCTTATTTATCAGAAAAATATTGTTTTTCAATTTCTCTTTAATGATTTCAATTTGGCTTTTTAATTCATCTTTTTTTGCATCAAAATATTTATTATCTTTAGTATTTAATAAATCATCAAAGTATTTATTCAATTTATTATTTAGTTCGTTATATTTTTCTATAAACTCATCTAATTGTTTTACTTGTTTTTCATAAGTTTCATCAAAATATTCTTCAAGTTTTTGTTTAAAATCTTCTGTTGTTGCTTGCTGACAAAAAGGACATATATAAGAGCCTTTCTCTTCATCATAATTTTCTTCATAGTATTTCTTTCCTTGTCTTACCCAATCATGGTTGTGTAATTTTTCAATCATTCGAGCAATATCAACATCTTTCTTTCCGATTATTTCGGTTTTTAATATTTCATTTGTCTCCAATTTTTGTAGTTCTTTAATCACTTCATCTGAAATTAAATTTAATAGATTGATCGATTTTAATTCTTCTTTAAATAAAAGATTGTATAGGTCCAATAGGTATTCATTTTTTCTTAATACTGATTCATTTGATTCATACTGATTCAATAAACGCTCAGCAAAATTTTTTTTGTTATTACGGTACCCTGTGAAAACTTCAGTAAAATCATCTTGATATTTTTGATATACTTTTCTCCAGCATAATTCTTTAAATTCATCTGATTTATTATTTAATTCTACCTTTTTTTGTTTCAGTGTATTATTTAAACTCGTTTGTTCATTTTGAATTTTTTCCCTTTCTTGATTTTTCTGGTCGATTTGCACTTCAATATCTTTTGCTCCCTCTCCCATAGTAAAAATACCCGGAAAATTTTCGTTTTGGTAAAAAACTGACCTAACAAAATCTTCATTATAAACAATTCTCTTTAGTTTTGTATTATTTTGCCATTCAATATTACAATCACTATATGAATCTGAATTAGCAATTAGTTTTGATAAAATAGTTTTACCACTACCATTACTACCGTAGAAAAAGTTAACTTTCTTTATATTATCAATTTCTAAGGCTTCTTTATAAGTTGCTACGTTCTCAATTTTTATTTTTGTTATCATATAACCTCCTATTTATTTTTTTTCACACACTCTTTGCCTTATCTAATCTTGCTTTTACCAATTCCGCTACTGCCCAGTAAACTTCTTTGCGTTCTTCTTCGGTGAGGCCAAGAGCATCAAAAACAATATCGTCCAGCTCCTTACGGTCGGGCAAGGGATTGGGCTCCTGCTCACGAATGGGATGATTCTTGTCTATAGATATTTCATTAAATATTGAGGACACATTTTTATTAATTATTGAAAAGAAGACTTTTTGTTTTAATTCATCAGTAGTGTCAAGTTTTTTAATAGTAAGTATATTATAGATTTCAGGACCATATATTAAAAGAACACCTTCACCCATATTTTTTCTTCCAATAATTTCAGTAAATAGACTTCCGATAATTGAGTTTAAAGTTATTAAAACATCATATGGATTTATAGTATTAATAATGAAAAATGTATCTCCAACAAAAAAATTATTTTGATTATAAAAGTATGAAAAACTCTCATCAACAAATCTTTTCGAGATTATCAAAAAATATAACTCCCCCAAATCCCACCACAAGCTCCTACTTCTACAAGTCGGTCTTTGGTTGAATTTTTGCTTCTCTCCCCACTCAATATACTCCAGCGCCTTTGTCCCTTTGAGTTCTTTCTTGCTCTTGTGGCACATAAATACGAGATAATTCAGGTCTTCAATCCTTACCATGATGGTTTTTAGTTCTCTTGGGCTTTTAATCACAGGCTTTAAAAACTCTGCCTCAATCTCACCCTCCCAGCCAGCACCATTCTTTACTCTTATGAGTGCTTGTGGATTTTTTTCTGCTATCTTTACCACTTCCTTTACCGTCATTCCAACTGGTTTAAGATAGAAGAATTCATTCGCACCTGTGGTAAATCCCCGTCGCACTTCAGCAATATCTCCCAATCGCACCAGTAGGGGCGAACGGCCTTTCGCCCCTACTTTTCCCTTTTCCAGAATCTTAAAATAAATCTCCGGCGCGCGCAGGTATTTACCGCCCCATTTATTACCAACATAAGGAAGCTGTTCGGGGCTTTGGTTTAATTCTAATTCTGATTCGTCGGGATATTCCACTCCCTCTTCAAGGAGTTCTTTTTTGGTTTTGGGAAAGACTCTGTAAACCGGGTTGTTAAACACTGGCTTAGTGGTGTTTTCTATCTCTTTCATAAGCAAACAGCCGTTTGCTACTACCTCTTCAAATGGCTTTTTGAAGGCGATAAATTTTACTGGTTTATATAGCTCGGGCTCAAAATTTTGAGCCCCTACAGTCCTTGCAGATGGTTTTTGTATAAGCACAATTACGGTATTAACATCTGCCTGTTTAAACGAGCGTTTGGCAATGTTGTCTATGATATAAATTGGCTTCATATTTTTAAGTAGAAATTCCTGCAACCCTGCACCATAACCCACATCCAGCCAGCTGTTGGAGTTAATAAAGCAGAAAATACCGTTGTCGGTGAGTAGAGATAATCCTTGATAGTAAAAGTAAACATAGAGGTCGCTCTTTTTATCGATTCTTTTTACATCTTGCCATACATTTTGGGTTGCTTGAATAAGTTTTTCTTTATACTGTCTTTTTAACTCACGCCATTCCTCAGGAGAATAATCTTTTTCGTTTTCAAGTGGTGGAGCAATGAGTTCCTGTCGCACATAAGGTGGATTACCGATTACAATGTCAAAACCGCCATTTTTAGCAAACACTTCAGCAAAGTCAAGTTCCCAGAGGAAGTAATCTTTTTTGCTTTTTTGACCAATACTATCGATTGCTTTTTGGTATTTATTTAGTTCATTTTCCAGTTGCTCAATTTCCTTAGAAAGTTTTTCTTGTTCTTGTTTTGATTTTGCGTCCTCTTCTCCATAAAGATTTTTTGAGCCTTTCAATTGTTTTAATAATCTATTTTTCTCTGTTAACTTTCCTTTTAACTCATCCACTTTTACCTGTAAAATTTTTTTGAATATTCCTGCTTCCATATTTTCTATTTCGTGTTGTTCCTTCAAATCAGCACTTCGTTTACCTGAGAAGAATTCAGCCTTTTTGTCAATGAGTTCAGAGATTTTTTGCTGAATAGATTTGGGAATTGTTTTCAGAGCATTCCCTCTCAGGTTAATAAATACATCGCCTATTGCTTCAACCAGTGAATCGCCCTGACGAATTTTAAAGGTCAGATTAGGCAGAAGAGGTTTAGTGTAGATGTCCATAAATTTTTCGTCGGTTTCAATAATAAGGGAAAGCCAGAGACGAAGTTCACCAACCATTACTGCCCAGTCTTTAACATCAACACCGTAAAGGTTTTCAAGTATTATTTTTTGTTTCAGTGCAAAAAGATTTTCTTCTTTACCTTCTATTCTTTTTGTTAATGCAGAGTGTAATTCAACCAAAATATTCATCATTCCTACAAGGAAAGATGCAGAGCCAACAGCAGGGTCAACTATTTTTACATCATCTAAAGCTTTTTTGATTTTCCTTAGGTTCTCTATGTTTTGATAACTATCAATGGCGGGTAGAGTAAAAACCAGTTCAATTAAATCCTGTTTACTTGTTTGGGTTCTGGTGCAAAGATATTCCACAAGAGATAATCTGCACATAAAATCAATTTCCACAAGAGGAGTATAGAATATTCCAGCAAAACCTTGTTCTTCTTCGTTAATCAGGGATTCATACACTTTTCCCAGCATTTCCGGGTCAACAGCAACTTCTACATCATCGGGGCTTGATTCGTCAATTGTGAAGTTAAATACTTCAAGGAATCCTTTGTGCAAATCTTCGTCAGTTTCATTTGGCTCAAACAGCCATTCAAAGACATTATCGGGCACATCAAAACCTATTTCATCAAGTTCGTTTTTGTGAAATAACCCACCATTAAGAAAAGGCATTTGTATAAAAGATTCTCTTATCTCATCGGGTAGATCAGGATTTATAAATTGAGATTTTTTATTAAACGCACCAAAGAATAGACTGCTAAGCCAATGGGAATAAAAAGTATTTTCATAGTTGTAGGATTTATATTTTAGCCAGAGGTTTTTAATATAACTTTTATCCTGTTCGTAGTTTTTCCATTTAAGCCATCCTTTCCTTTGAAGGAAATAGATAAATAAAATTCTGGAAAGGAGTTGCTGGGCAAATGAATGTTTGATTTGGTGGTCTACCTTTTTGTTCAATGATTTTATTATTACTTCATTTATAGCATATCTATAGGATTTAAAGAACTCGTCCGTTACTTTTTCTACACTAAACGCCTGTTCTAAATCTTCCAAAGTAGGTCGCTTTTCATCATCCTCAAGTATTGGAATAAATCTGTTCCGGGCGGTATGGCTTTTTTCATTTTTACCTACAAGAAAAGACCATCTTCTTGCTGGCGTGAATTCTTCTTTAATTTTTACTTTGCCGGAAGGTGTTTCTTCAAAGCGATAATCCATCTTTACAAGGGAAAAACGCCAATCTTCGCTCGTGGGTGAAACAAAGGCAACAAGCGCAGCATCTTTTAATTTTCCGCCTCTACTTCCCTTAAGGTACCAGGCAACAAAATTCCTCTGCATTGTTCTTGCACGCTCAAGGGAGGTCTCTCTTTTTAGCTGGACAATCAGTAAATCAATTTCTTTCTCATCACAAATATATTTACCAATCCTTTCTAACGAACTTATGTATTGTTCAAAGGCATCAGGGATATGGTTACCTTGATAGACAGAAGATTTCTCTTCAAAAGATTTTAAGAGGTTTTTGAGAAAATAGATGAACTTACTTTTATCAAAAGAATTTTCAAGGGTTTCAGTTATTATATTTTTTGCCTGCTCCCTATTCATCGCTTTCCTCCGCTAAATAAAGTGATAATATAACCTCTCTTTTTCCTTCTGTTATAGCAGAAGTTTCTGCATAGTGGCTTTTTAGAAATGTAAATGAGATTTCTCTTTGTAAAACTCCAATTACTTTTAATGGATTTTGTATATCTTTTGCGAGTTTGTTCAGTGCATTGAGGGTTTTCTTTACTGTTTGTTTTGGTAAAGCGCCTTCTTCAAGCCGGGTTATGAGTTTTTTAAGGTATTCTTCCTGCTCTTCAGTCAGTTGCTTGCTGTTTTTTTGTGTTGCTTTTAGAATTTTTAACAATCTGGTTTGACTATCTGAACCACCACGCTTATGAGTGCTTATAATTTCTTCAATAGTTGCATTAAAGAACGCTGTTTTATTTTTATCAAGGAGTTCATAGTAAACCTCAAGAGGTAGTTTTGTTCTTTTCTCATCTGATGAATTCTTAAGAATCTTTGCAGACGCCAAGAAATCAAGTTCAACAGTAGAACTTTTATTTGAAAGGAAGAATTTCATTAACTTGCCCTTTCTAAAGAAAGTGATTAAAGAATCAGCAGAAGCAATATCTTTTAGAGATTGAGAAAATATCTTTGCAGAACGAGCCTTCTTAGGAAGATGCTTTATCCTTTCAAAAAGTTCGGGATTTTTATTGCGGACATCCTCAATAATTCTTAAATACTTGAGTTCGCTTTCTTCTTCCTCATCTTCGGCAATAGTTTTCTTTGAAAGTAGTTTATCAAATAGTTCATGAGAGGAAACAGGTTCTCCTTCAGTGAGGATTGAACTATCCCCGCCGAGCAATGTTAAAAATGCTTCTATTTTTGAACGAGCAATGTTTGTAAGTTCAATTTCAGAATCTGCCTGTCTTGTCGGGAAAAAGTTAAATGTATGAATTCTGTCAAATGGTGTATCTATACGGTTTATTCTCCCCACTCTTTGCATTAACCTTGTTGGATTCCAGGGTATATCGTAGTTTATTACTATGTTTGATCTATGAAGATTAACACCTTCAGAAAGAACTTCGGTTGAGACAAGTATTTTATAATCATCTTTTTTAATTTTTGCCCTTGCGTCAAAATTTTCTATAACTCTGTCTCTAACTACTTCTGGCGAATTGCCATGAAATAGAAGGGCAATTTTACCTACATCATTATTTATATTTTCATTCAAATACTCTGCTGTCTCTTTTGACTCTGTAAAGATAATTATTTTCTTATTTCTCAAGATATTGTGTTTTTTCAAATTTCCCAGTAAGGTTTCAAGTTTGGGGTCCCTTTTTATAGATTGCCACATAGATTTTATCTGTCTTAAAATTTCAAAGTCATTTTTTAGGTCCGTCGCAAAATGAGGTCTAAAGTCTTTGCTTTCATATTTTTCTGCTTTTCCTTCTTCAATAAGTTTCTGGACTGCTTCATCATCTCCTTGTTCCAAAAGCTCAAAAATTTTGTTTATGTATCCTTTGCTTATATATACATTTCCTTTTTCATATTCCTTAATAAACATTTCATAGGAATGGATGAATCTGTCTATACTTTTTCTAAATGCATAAAAACTACTTTCAAGGCGTTTTACAAGGAGGACTTTTATAAAACCGCCCATATTTCTTTGCGATTGCTCTTCCAGTTGAGAAATGGGTTTCGTTAAATAAAGTAATGGCATATAACGGGTATATTTGAAATTCTGAGTTATTAACCTTACAGTTTCCATAAAGATTCTGTCTTCATCATCGTTTAACTGGTAATAAAATGGCTTTGGGTCTTCTACTTCCGGAAATTGAACCTTGTTTTTCTTTAAATCCTCGGCAAAATATTTTTCAATTTCAGTTCTTGTTCTTCTAACCATCAAATATTTCAATACTCTATCACGGATTTCTTTTGCATTACTTTTTGTTATATCAAGGAACTTATTATAATCTTTATGACGGTCGACCTCTTTTAATCTTCCCACAAGTCTTCCAAAGAATTCCTCAAGATTAGAAACGCCGGGGATAGTGCTTTTTCTTACATTCTGGAAAAGTTTAATCTGTGCAAGGATATCTCTTGGTGAGTTATTATAAGGAGTTGCAGAGACCAAAATTACTCTTTTCCCGCGACAAATTTCAGCAATGTCTTCATAACTGATAGTTGTTTCTGTCCTGAAACGGTGTGCTTCATCTATAATAATGTTTCTATATTCTCTTAGCTCTACTAACCTTTTTGCCTCATCAAGTTTACCAATTGATACAAACTCAGCTGGAATATGAAAATCGGAAAAAACATTTGGCCAGGAGCCAGGATTATTTTTATTAAGAAGCGCAGGCGGTGCTATAACAAGGGTTCTACCATCAAGCTGTCCTGCAAGCATAGTAGAAACATAGGTTTTACCAAGTCCCACTACATCAGAAATAAAAGCTCCACCATATTCTTCTAATATCTTCTTTGCATTCAGAACTGCCTGTTCTTGATATTCAAACCTTTTGAAATCGGAAGGCAAATATTTTGTAAAAACTTCATCAGTTCTGGAGAGTTCATCCTTAAAATACTCGTATAAAAATTTAAGATAAAGTTCGTAAGGGGTAATATTTTGATTAAGCCAGGTTCTTTCATTTATTGTCTGAATATATCTTTCGCTAACATCAACAGCATTTTCCCATAATTCTTCAAATTTCTGTTTTGCAAACTCATAATCAGAGCGATTCTTTAACTCAACATTAAATTCAAAGTTGTCCACAAGTCCAGATTGAGTAAAATTGCTTGAGCCCGTGATGACCCTTCCTACATCCCGATCACCTTCTTTAAAAGTCATAATATATAATTTTGCATGAATATTTTGAGATGGATAAGCCCTTATTTGTAGTTTCCCTTCTTTTATCCATTCAATAAACTTTTGCGCTCCCTCTTCAACATTTGGGTTATCTTCTGAATCAGCCATTTCATTTTCTATTATGTTTTCAATCTTTTGTTTTGTCTCTGAATGAGAGAATTGAGATGAATTTTGGAGTTGATTTTCTGCACCTTTTATTAAATCGTAAGTTTCCTTGGTTGTTCCAATCCCAATAAGAATTCTTATTTCCTCAGTTCTTTGTAGTGGCTTATATATGGCATCAAACCCACTTACATAAAAATAAGCAACCAGACAATCAAAGAACTTACAGTCCTTTATTAGTTGTTCAAACCTATCTTTAAGTGTTCTGCCTGGTTCATTTGATATAAATGTTAAATCTAAAGGTGGTTTCTTGTCTTCAGGTAAATCTCCAAGATCCTTCGGATATTTCATTTCTTTAACCATAAATTATTTTCCCCTTGCCTTTTTTCTTCGGTGATGTCTTTATGTTTTGTATTACTCTTTCTAAAGATTGCTCACTTATCCATTTATCTATTACCTCTTTTTTAAACCGCCACTGACCAGCCCCAGCCCTTTCATAACCCAAAGATGATCCATTGGAAAATTCTGAAAGTATTATAGCTTTTAATATTTCTTGCTTCTATTAGCAAAAGAAAGGGCTGGGTTTAGGGAAGGGATTTGACCAGAGCGGGCAAGTTTATAAATGGTGTGTTCATCCATCTGTAAATATTCAGAAACCTGTTTAACCGTCATTATTTCTTTTTCATTCATAAAGACAATTCCTTTCTTAAAACATAATCTTTCATAAAATCTGATTATAATATACAAATAAATACAATGATTGTCAGGAGGAATTTTGGTAAAAACAAAATCCTTATAGGGTGGTGGGTGGGAATAGATAGATAAACTTTGCCGATGGAATTGGCAGAGGGAAACTGAAACGCTTTCAGTATGGCAGGAAGTAAAGGGAGCAGTGCGAGGACGCAAATTGTGTCCAAGCCTGCGACTGTGATGCTATTTCTTTAAGTTTCTTTCTTTTGATTGGTGAATGGAATTTGGTAAAATTAGCGGAACGGTTCGTAGTGATTTTAAAAGCGGAGCCATTTTTGACCATACGAACTGGGAATTTTCGGAAATAGAAACGGAAGTTTCCTTTTCTTTTTTATCCCCACCCGACCCAACCCCTGAAGGAAGAATTGAATTTTTGAAAGCGGCGAAATCCTCTGAATAATAAAGGTTTATTTGCATTTGGTCTTTTGAATAAAGAATGTCTTTGATGAACTTTTTGATTAAAAGATTTCTTTCAATTCCTTTTTGCTGGGCAAGGGATTTTAAAAATATTTTCAGGATATTTTAAAGCGTTTGAGAGGAAAGAAAAAACCCTTAACTTTTAGCTTAGTATTTATTATCTAATATTAGCAATGGTTAATAATAATAAGCATGGTGAGTTGAATATGGATAAATGGTTAACGCTTGAACAGATAGATGAATATTTGCAGATGAGCGAATCTTCTATTTATATGTATAGTTAATCTTCTTCCGAATCAAGTGATAAGCTGTTAAACTATGCTGTTGGAACAGAGCGAAGGTGTAGCTGAAGCGGTGTCCCAACAGCATGCAAACCGAAAGCCTGCCAGCCTGCTCCCGACCAGCGGGAGGGCTGGCAGGAGTCTGTCATCCTCACACCAACGGATTTGTCGAACGATTCAACCGCACGGTCTTAGACGAATTTTTCAGACCCAACTTCCGGACAAAGATGTACGACTCGGTTGCGGCTTTACAAAAGGACCTGGACAAATGGCTGAAAGAGTACAATGAACAACGCCCGCACCGCGGTTATCGCAACATGGGAAAACGACCAATCGATCGTATCAATGAATATTTGAAAAATGGATCGGCAGAAGGTTAACCTTACATTTACTTCGCCAAACCTTGCAAAGGTCATTTGAAACGATATGAATAATCCAAATTTTTAACGCTGGGTTATGAGATAACAAAAAAATTTCAGATACACAGATATTATTTAGTAGAAAATGTGCCGAAGGTCGGACTCGAACCGACACGACCCGAAAGGATCGAGGGATTTTAAGTCCCTTGCGTCTACCACTTCCGCCACTTCGGCTGTGAAAAAGCGAGGCGACGACCGGATTTGAACCGGTGCATAGCGATTTTGCAGACCGCTCCCTTAGCCACTTGGGTACGTCGCCATTTAAAAAGCACTGGAAAATTAGGTTATATTAATTAAAAAATCAAAAAAATTATAAAAAAATAGGGCGAACCATCGCCCTATTTTTATCTACCTGTGATCAGACATTATTTCTTGTCGTCAACGACTTCAAAATCGGCATCTTCGATATTATCGTCTTTCTTGCCCGAGGCTTGTTCACCTTTAGGTGGTTCATAGCTCGCTCCACCGGATGGCGGCGGTGTTTCGGTACGGACGCGTTCGTACATTTTAGAAGAGACTTCTGACCAGGCACGATTCATATTCTCAATCGCGTCTTTCATCGTGCGTACATTGCCGCTACTCTGGGCACGTTTCAACTCTTCTAATGCCGTATTGAGTTTGCCCTTTTCTTCCGGTTGCAGTTTGTCGCCATATTCGCGCATATTCTTTTCAGTCTGATAGATAAGCGCATCAATTTGATTACGGGTATCCACTTCTTCGCGGCGGCGACGGTCTTCCTCTTCGTGGGCTTGCGCATCGCGAATCATGCGCTCTTTTTCCTCGTCACTCAAACCGCTCGATGTCTGGATGCGGACACTTTGTTCGCGACCGGTAGCCTTGTCTTTGGCAGAAACATTCAAAATACCATTCGCATCAATATCGAAGGTTACTTCTATCTGCGGAATACCGCGCGGTGCTGGTGGGATTCCATCCAGATGGAAGCGACCGATACTCTTATTATCGGCAGCCATCGCGCGTTCGCCCTGCAATACATGAATCTCGACGGTGGTCTGGTTGTCAGCAGCGGTAGAGAAGATTTCACTTTTGCGGGTCGGAATGGTGGTATTACGTTCGATAAGCTTGGTCATGACGCCACCCAGAGTTTCAATACCCAGAGAAAGCGGTGTCACATCAAGCAATAAGACATCGTGGACTTCACCACCCAAAACTGCTGCCTGAATTGCCGCACCAACCGCGACTACCTCATCGGGATTGACGCTTTTATTGGGCTCTTTCTGGAAGAGTTCACGTACCAACTCCTGCACTTTGGGAATGCGGGTCGAACCACCAACCAGGATGACTTCATCAATATCCTTAGGAGTCAAGCCAGCATCAGCTAAGGCTTGTTCACAGGGCTTACGGGTTTTTTCAATCAAGTCATCAACCAGGGCTTCGAACTTGGCGCGTGTCAATTTTTCCAGTAAATGAATTGGACCAGCTGGTCCGGCGGTAATATAGGGCAGATTGATTTCGGTTTCCATGCTGGAAGAGAGTTCGATTTTGGCTTTTTCGGCAGCTTCTTTGAGGCGCTGCATTGCCATGAGGTCTTTCTTTAAATCTATGCCTTCTTTGCGTTTGAACTCGTCAATCAGCCATTCGATAATCCGCTGGTCGAAATCGTCTCCACCTAAATGGGTATCGCCATTGGTGGCTTTGACTTCAAATACACCATCACCGATTTCCAGAATAGAAATATCAAAAGTACCGCCGCCCAAGTCATAGACTGCGATTTTTTGATCTTTCTTTTTATCGAGTCCATAAGCCAGCGCAGCCGCCGTCGGCTCGTTAATGATGCGCTTGACTTCCAAGCCGGCTATTTTGCCGGCATCCTTAGTTGCCTGGCGCTGAGCATCGTTAAAATAAGCCGGAACAGTAATGACTGCCTCGGTGATCTTTTCGCCTAATTTTTCTTCAGCGGTCTGTTTCATCTTCTGCAAAATCATAGCACTGATTTCCGGTGGTGAATAATCGCGGTCACCAATACGGACACGAGCGTCTCCGTTAGGCCCTTCTACGACTTTGAAAGGGACCTCTTCTCTTTCGCGGGTGACTTCGCGATAAAGGCGTCCCATGAAGCGTTTAATAGAATACACGCTCCGATCATGATTAGTGACGATCTGACGTTTGGCAGCATCACCGACGACACGTTCACCGTCTTTTTTAAACACAACCACAGAAGGAGTGACACGGCGTCCTTCAGAATTTTCGAGGACACGCGGTTTCCCGGCTTCCATGACTGCCACGCAGGAATTGGTTGTTCCGAGATCAATTCCAATAATTTTTCCCATATTTATCTCCTATCGTTTCTTACTTTCGACTCATTATTTCAAATGACATTAGGAAAGAGACAAACCTTATGCCAAGTGCACTTTTTGACACAACGTCAGATTTGATTTACCTGACACAAATGACCCGAACCTGGTATCCCTCAGGCGGCAGTTTCATTCAAATTAATGAAAATAACACCGAGCTTGGGAAGAGAAAAACTGCTTCTCGACCTGCAATTATGGCTTAATTGCTAAAAAGAAAAGCGAAATAAACAGGTGTCGAAATTCGCAAAAGATTAGTTATTTAATGGGTTCTCTGTTACGGGTTGGGTGGGCAGCAACAATTGTAAATCGGGTTGCGAAAAAGTTATTTTATTATTTGCGACTTTTGCAACAATAGTCGTTCCATGGCGCAGTTTTCCGCTAAGCAGTAATTCAGAGATTGGATCTTCAATCAGCGTTTGAATAGCCCGCCGGAGGGGACGAGCTCCATACTCTGGCTTAAAACCGTATTCGAGAATTATTTCTTTGACTTCTTGAGACAGCTCTAAAGTAGTATTACTGCTTGCCAGGTTGGCACGAATATCAGCCAATTGTAAATCAATGATTTGTAGAACATCTTCGCGGGATAGAGGACGAAATACAATCGGATCGTCAATACGATTAAGAAATTCAGGATTGAAGATTTGCTGGATTTCGTCGAGTATGCGCTTTTTAATGCTCTCATATTCACTAACAGTATCAGTTTTAGCAAAGCCAAAGGCACCGCCTTGAATGGTGCGAGTCCCGATATTAGAGGTCATGATTATGATGGTATTTTTAAAATCAACGCGCCGACCAAAGCTGTCAGTCAGTACACCATCATCAAAAATCTGGAGCAAAAGGTTGAAGACATCGTGATGCGCCTTCTCAATTTCATCAAAAAGTATTAACGAATAGGGCTGGCGCCGCACCCGTTCGGTAAGCTCACCGCCTTCTTCATAGCCGACATAACCCGGCGGCGCTCCAATCAGGCGCGAGACCGCAAATTTTTCCATGTACTCAGACATGTCAATCTTAACTAAGGCGTCTATGCCGGGGAATAAAAAGCGCGCCAGAGCTTTTGCCATTTCAGTTTTGCCCACACCGGTTGGTCCTAAGAATAAGAAACTGGCAATTGGACGACGCGGATCCTTTAAGCCGGCGCGTGCCCGCCGAATTGCACTGCAGATGGTACTGATAACCTCATCCTGTCCGATAATAACCTTCCTCAATTCATCCTCCATAGCGAGCAGGCGTTTACTTTCGGACTCGGCAATGCGATTGACCGGAATGCCAGTCATCATTGCGACCACATCGGCAATATCGTCTACAGTGACCATAATTGGAGGGGAAGTGTTATTACTTTCCCAGCGCTGCTGAGCTTGTTCGAGTTCTAATTTCAATTTGCGTTCAGTATCACGCAGCTCGGCTGCTTTTTCGAATTGCTGGTTTCTGACGGCTTTTTCCTTTTGAGCCTGAACTTCGTCGATTTTCTTTTCGAGTTGAGCTATTTCTTCAGGAATAACCACCTCACGCAAATGAACTCGAGAACCGGCTTCATCCATGACATCAATGGCTTTATCGGGTAAAAATTTATCAGTAATATAGCGGTCGCTCAACTCGACACAGGCTTCAAGGGCTTCATCGGTATAACGCACGTGATGGTGGGCTTCATAACGGTCACGCAATCCTTTCAGAATTTCCAGCGATTCCTGTCGAGACGGAGGATTAACAATAACTTTCTGAAAACGACGCTCGAGTGCTCCATCTTTCTCAATGAACTTGCGGTATTCGTCTAAGGTTGTAGCGCCAATGCACTGAATTTCGCCGTGGGCTAAAGCTGGCTTGAACATGTTCGACGCATCCAGCGAACCGGAAGCACCACCGGCACCAACAATAGTATGGAGCTCATCAATAAACAAAATAACATCCTTGGCTTGCTCGAGTTCCTGCATAATGGTTTTTAGGCGTTCTTCAAACTGACCACGGTATTTGGTGCCAGCGACAATGGCAGCTAAATCGAGATCAATGATGCGTTTATTATATAACAAGCGTGGCACTTTTTTATTGACAATACGCAGAGCTAAACCTTCGGCAATGGCAGTCTTCCCCACTCCTGGTTCACCAATCAAAACCGGATTGTTTTTCTTGCGCCGTGAAAGAATTTGCGCAACACGTTCGATTTCCTTGTCCCTGCCAATAACGGGGTCGAGTTGCCCATTACGGGCTTTTTCGGTTATATCGCGAGAGAAATGGTCTAAGGCAGGAGTACGCACGCTCTTCTTATCAGCAACTACCGTTTGTTCCGGTGTCTCAAAATTGCCGCTGAGTTCCGCCTTGAAGCTGTAGTAATCTACGCCATTGCTGTTGAGAATTTCGCAGGCAATACCTTCACGCTCCTTGAGCAAAGCCAGCATGAGATGTTCTGCTCCCACGCTCTCGGCATCAAGATCTTTGGCTTCGGTATAAGCATTACGCAAAATACGCTCGACTTGTTTAGTAAGAGGTAAATGTCCGATAGTAAGCGTGCCGCCAATTGAACGTAAGGCATTGGCTAACATTTTTTGAATTTTATCTATGTCGACTTCAAGTCGTTGCAAAATATCCATGACTCTACCCCGTTCTTCTTCGAGAATCGCCATAAGGAGATGCTCGGAACCGGTGTAGTTATGATTGAGGCGTGCGGCGATATCGCGGGCAGTTTTAACAATCTGTTGAATTTTACGAGAAGCGTTTTCCTTCATAGGTACCTAATTGCCTCAAAAAACCTATCTGAAATTAAAAGCTGCAAAGTCATAAATCAATCTTTCTTTCTACTACTTTCAACAGTTCCCTGATAAAGCTGCAAAATGCGATGAGAAGCAGCGGCAATTTCGGGGTTATGCGTAGCAATGACAAAAGTGCTTCCGTAATTCCGATTGATTTCCAAAATTAATTCTATCAACAGTTTACCATTCTGCATATCAAGATTCCCGGTTGGCTCGTCAGCCAGAACCACTAAAGGATTGTTAATCAAAGCGCGGGCAATGGCGACGCGTTGGCGTTCGCCACCGGAAAGCTGCGCGGAACGGTGATTGAGGCGATTTTCCAAGCCAACGCGCTGCAACATGGTGATGGCGCGCTCCTTTGCTAAAAGACGATCGGGCTGGTAGATGAGGGCTGGCAGCATCACATTTTCCAGCGCCGTAAATTCCGGCAGAAGATGATGAAACTGAAAAACAAATCCTACCGTAGTATTGCGGAAATGAGCTAGTTCTATTTCACTCAAGGCAAATGGGTCGGCGCCTCGATATAAAACCTGACCGCTATCAGGCCGATCCAGAGTCCCCAGTAAATTCAGCAAAGTTGATTTTCCCACACCGGATGGCCCGACGATGGCAACTACTTCACCGGCGCTGATATTAAAACTAACATCTTTTAGAACAGCAATTTCGATACTGTCGTTCCAGAAAGATTTTGATATTTTTTCAACCCTAATCAAATAATCATCATTTTTCATATTGAATCGTCTCCAGCGGCAAAAGGCGCCCTACTTTCCAGGTTGGATAAAGTGTACCCAAATAAATCAGGATTAAACCTGCCAGGACAACCCCCACCACATCGAGGGGCTGAATAACGACTGGCAGATAATTGATAAAATAGACCGAGGGCAATGGAATGAAGTGATAGGCTTGCTGTAAGCCACAAACTATTAATGCCAAGCTTACGCCACTTCCCAGACCAATCAGCCCTATCAGATAACCCAGCCGCAAAAATATCTGCTGAATCTGTTTATTATTCATCCCCAGGGCTTGCATTATCCCGATTTCACGAATTTTTTCCATAATCAACATCACCAGCGAACTCGTCAGATTAAATATGGCAACCAAAATTATAAAACTCAAAGCCACAAAACTACCATACTTCTCAAGCTGCATGGCACCAAAAAGGCTGCGATGTAAATCCGACCAGGTATTGATGGTAATAGAACTATCTAACCGACTTTGCAAAAGGTCTTTGGCTGCCTGCACATAACGATAATTTGTCAGACGAATATCAAAGCCACTCACTCGCTCGCCCATTTCAAAAATCCGCTGACCTTCTGCAAGAGAAATGAAAGCATAACTTTCATCGTAATCAAATAAATCCAGTTTGAAAATGCCGGTCACGGCAAATCGCCCGACATAAGGCAGCTCAAAGGCACCCCCGATTTGTAAAGGATTAATGATAAAAATGGTGTCACCCGGATAAACCCCCAGATTATCCGCCAAGCGATAGCCTAACACAATCCCCTGCAAATTAGTCACCGCCGACTGAAAAGAATTATCACCGCGCAAGATTGTTTGCTCAAAAGGCAATAAGCGCTCGAGAACCGAATCTTCAATAGCTTTGACTCTTACGACTGCTTCCAGGTGATTCGAAGAAAGAATGGCTTTCTTGAGGACAAAGGGGTAGACATCGCGCAACGGCTGATTCTGCAAAACTTTTCGAATCCGGGCACCATCGCTGAGTTTTAACTCGGGACTTTCCAGACGGAGGTGAGATTCGACATCAATCGTGCGCCGCGTAATTACCTGCTCAAAGCCATTTAATACGCTCAAGGTAACGATTAGAGCAAAACCACCCAGGGCAATCCCGATAATTGACACATACGAAGTAAATGAAATCAAGCCAGTCCGCTTTTTAGAGCGAAAATAGCGCAAGGCAATCCAGGTACTCAGCCATTTATTCATAACGGGTCGCCTCGCTGGGTGCTAATTTCTCGGCTTTTTGCGAAGGATAAATGGTTGCGAGTAAAGAACAGACAATCGCAAAACAACCAATGAGGACAAAATCACGCAGACTGAGTAATACCGGCAAGGCATTCATAAAATAGACATCCTCAGGCAGGGATATTAAATGAAAACGCTGCTGGATGTACGCCAGTCCCAATGCCAGTAGCGACCCTATACTGGTCCCAACGACGCCGATAAATAGTCCCTCATAGAGAAATATTTTAGTAACGGCTCGATTTGATAAGCCGATGCTCTTTAAAACACCAATATCGCGCGTTTTTTCGATAACAATCATCATCAGTGAACTGACAATATTAAAAATGGCAACGACGGCGATTAGCCCAAAAATTAAAAGTATCGGAATACGCTGAACTCGTAGCCACTCGAAAAGATTAGCATGCAAATCGTTCCAGCTGAGCGCATGATAAGGATAATCCAGCGTTTCGTTGATGTACTGAGTGACCGACTCAGCGTTAGCATTATTTTTCAAAATCACCTGGTAACCAGAAAATTGATTACCCAGATCGAACAGCTGTTGAGCAGCTTTTAGACTGACATACACAAAAATATCATCGTAATCGGCTATACCTGAGGTATAAATTCCAGTTACGATAAAACGTACGAAGCGCGGTTGTCGGAAAAAACCAGTGCGCTGTAAAACGAAAAGATAGACTTCGTCGCCGAGTTCGACATCAAGCAACCGGGCTAACTTGCCTCCTAAGAGGACGCCATTTTTACCATCTGGCAAATCGAACCGCAGAGCGCCCCGTTGAATATACTGTTCGACCTTGAGAGTTTTGTGCAGGTCATTCTCATTCAGCCCTTCGACGATAATGCCCTCGGTTTCCTGACCGTGTCGAATCATTGCGCCGCCATGAATATAGGGAACGAAAGAGCGAATTTGTGGCAATTGCTCCAGGGTCCTCCTGACACTCAGGGTGGAATCCATAGAATCCTGATAGAGCAGACGCACCCGAATATGAGAGTCGAAGCCGAGCAGCTTGGTCTTTATTTCTGATTCGAAACCGTTTAGAATCGAGACCGTCAAAATTAAAGCGGTCACTCCCAACGCCAGACCGAGCGTGGCAATGATGCTGATGAAAGATATGTAACCAAACTTATGATGGCTAAAAAGATGACGCCGTGCGATAAAAAATGGTACTGACATGCGAGCGCATTTAAGTCCGCATATGCGGGAAAAGAATTACATCTTTGATAGAACTTTGATTGGTGAATAACATCACCACGCGGTCTATCCCAATGCCCACCCCACCAGTCGGTGGCATTCCGTACTCCATGGCAGTGACAAAATCTTCATCCATGTTCTGGGCTTCTTCATCACCTAATTCCCGCAAGCGTGTTTGCGATTCCAGTCGCTCGCGCTGGTCTAAAGGATCATTTAGTTCACTGAAAGCGTTGACAAATTCGCGACCAGCAATATAAAGCTCAAAGCGTTCAACGAGGTCAGTCTGACCATCCCGCTTAGTCTTAGCGAGGGGTGAGATGGCTTTGGGATAATCGAGCACAAAAGTGGGTTGGATGATGTGCGGTTCAACGAAGTTATCAAACAAGAGCTCGATTAATTTGCCATAAGAGACACCAGGCTCGAGTTCCAGGTGTTTGTTTTGACAGATACTTTTTAATTCCTCTTCGGACAAGCCCTGAATTTTGACACCGACATATTGCTTAAGCAATTCAAACATCGTGCGGCGCGCAAAGGGCTGTTGTAAGTTGATAACCTGTCCCTCAAAGTTAACCTCGGCTATTCCTAATTGGTTCGCCAGGAATTTGAAATAGTCTTCGACGAGCATCATCATGTCGTTATAGTCGGCGTACGCCTGATAGAATTCGAGGGCGGTAAATTCGGGATTATGATTGCGGTCGATGCCTTCATTGCGGAAATTTTTAGCAATTTCATAGACTTTCTCAAACCCGCCGATAATCAAGCGCTTGAGATAAAGTTCATCGGCAATTCGCAAATAGAAATCGCGGTCGAGAGCATTGTAATGTGTTTTAAAAGGACGGGCAAAGGCGCCGCCGTAAATCGGTTGCAGCACAGGAGTTTCAACTTCTAAAAAGCCGCGCTCATTGAGGAATTGGCGTGTCAGCTGGATGATTTGGCTGCGAGTTTTGAAAATTTGGCGCACATCGGGATTGACGATTAAATCGAGATAGCGCTGGCGGTAACGTTGCTCTTTGTCTGTAAAAGCATCGAAGACAGTGCCGTCTTTTTCCTTGACAATGGGAATAGGTCGGAGATTTTTCGCTAAGAGAGTCAATTGCTCGGCAAACACGGTGATTTCACCAGTGCGAGTCCGAAAAACCTTCCCCGTTACGCCGATAAAATCACCAATGTCGAGCAAACCAAAAAGCTGATAGGCTTGAGTACCGAGCGTATTCTCCTGAAAGTAAACCTGAAGACGAGCATTTTCGTCCTGTAAGTGGCAAAAACTGGCGCGTCCCATTTTGCGGATGCTCATCAACCGCCCGGCAGTCTTTACGACAATCTTTTCTGCCAATTCATCATAGTTATCCAGAATTTGCCTGGCAGTGTGCGTGCGCTCGAAGCGATATTCGAAGGGCTGATAATTCAACTCCCGAATTTTCTGGAGCTTCTCGCGCCGGATAGCTAATATTTCGGCGAGTGATTTGCCAACGGTCTGTTCTTCGTTACTCAATTCTGTTGGCTCCCCTTTTTTATACTCTGCAAAAGATACTGGCGTAAAAATTCGTCAATATCACCATCCATGACGGCCTGAATGTTACCAGTTTCGTACTTAGTACGATGGTCTTTGACCAAGGTGTAAGGCTGAAAGACATATGAACGAATCTGATTACCCCAGGAAATGTCCTTTTTGTTTTTCTCGATAGCCTCTCGCTCTTTTTCTTTTTCCTGCTGTTTGAGTTGATACAGGCGCGCGCGTAGAATTTTCATGGCGCTGGCTTTATTTTTGAACTGGGACCGTTCATTCTGACATTGCACCACAATTCCGGTTGGAATATGGGTAATGCGCACTGCTGAGCTGGTTTTGTTGACATGCTGTCCTCCGGCGCCGCTGGCACGGAAAGTGTCAATCCGCAGGTCATCGGGATTAATTTCTATCTCGACATCGTCCTCGATTTCGGGATAAACAAAGACAGAAGCGAAAGAAGTATGGCGGCGATGATTGGCATCAAACGGTGAGATACGTACTAAGCGGTGTATGCCGGCTTCGGCTTTCAGATAACCGTAGGCGTACGGACCTTTGACTTCAATCGTTACATCTTTTATGCCCGCTTCTTCTCCGTCTAACAGGTCAATGATTTCAGCCTGCATGCCGGCTCGTTCTATCCAGCGTAAGTACATCCGCATGAGCATCTGCGCCCAATCCTGGGATTCAGTGCCACCTGCCCCCGGGTGAATGGTGAGGATGGCATTACGATTATCGTCCGGTCCTCCCAGCATGGTCTCCAATTCTACCCGGGTGAGTTGATTATTCAAGTCACCAGTCATCTTTAGTAATTCTGGCAAAACTGATTCATCGCCTTCTTCTTCAGCTAATTGCAGGAGTTCGGCAACTTCCTGCCGGAGGTTGACTAAATCCTGATATTTTTTTAAATCGTTCTCAAATTTTTTGATTTGCTGCAAAATGGGCTGAGCTTTTTCTGGGTCTGTCCAGAAGTCAGCCGAAATCGTTTTCTGCTGGGCTACCGTCAACTGCTCTCGTTTGGCATCAATGTCAAAGAAACCTCCGCAGTTCCTCAAAGCGAGGGGCGATGGTAGCTAATTCATTTTTTATCTGGTCAAATAATTCACTTTTCATAACACTGCTACTACTTTCAGGATAAACCGATACAACTATTTTCTGAATACTGAAGCACTACTCGGCAATCACTTTTTTTTAAGGACGGTTGGAGCGGGTTGCAGAGCGGAAAAATCTTTATAGCTGGAAAGAACAATATATGTGCGGGTTTGCAAAACGCCAGGCCAGGATTGAATTTTGGATAGTAGTTTTTCCAGAGCAGCGGTGTTATCAGTCTGAACTTTCAGGAGATGTGAACCTTCGCCGGTTATCGAATGGCATTCGATAATGTCACTGACTTCGCGACTGCGTCTGACAAATTCATCATAATTGCTGGAAGGTGAAGTCATGACAAAAACAAAAGCTACGACATCTTTGCCAATGGCGGCGCTATTGACCTTGGCATGATAGCCTTCGATTATACCTTTCTTTTCGAGTTTGCGCATGCGCTCACTAACTGCCGGAATAGTTAAACCAACCTTTTCAGCAATTTTGTTACGCTGAATACGGCCTTCTTTTTGAAGAATATCCAGAATTTGGACATCAATTTGATCAAGCATGTTGGACTCCTTTCATTTTCTGATTGATAACATTTCTATTAAGTGCTTTTTTTAGCAATTCCGATGTAATAGGTTATCATCGCATAGATTGAGATAAGACTGAGAAATTGCTGGGTCCACGATAGCGAAGTCAGGAAATATTGGGAAGGTTTAATAGGAACGATGATAGTATCATAGGGTCGAATTTCAGGAATGATCGAAGCGTCACCGGTTTCAAGGTACTCTTTCACACTGACCGTGGTAACTTCATTACCTTTATCGCCTTGTCCGGATCGAATGACCTTGACTTTGGAGAGGTTGGCTTTGACAGTTGGCCCACCGGCGGCAGAGATTAATTCAATTAAATCGGTACCAATGGGTACATCGTACAAGCCTGGTCGCTGGACTTCACCCCAGATTTTTACGGTCATTAAGAGTGCATCTGAAGTAGCAGAAAGAATGTATTTTGAGGCAGTCTGACGGTCTCCCGCTAAACGCGAGGCACGCGTCGAAAGAGTGCTTGTTTCCTGCCCAAGGAGCATTTGTCCCATTAAGACCGCTAATAATAAAATGCCAACTCGTTTCACATTGACTCCTTTCATTGAATTGTAAAATAACCCCAGTTGGATTCCGAACCAGCAATTTCGACCCCATTACGGTCGAAATTGTAAATGCAATCTACTCGCCAGCGATAAACTTGTCCGCTGACAAGCTCGGACTGATAAACTTGACCATCGGAGGCATAAGTCTTGCTTTGAATTTCTCCTACATAGTTTTGGCGCACCAACCGACATAACCAGCAAACGTGCGACGCCCCAATTTGTTCGACCCGAATGACATACTCGGTAGCCGGACTCCTCAAGTCGCTCCACTTAAAAACCGGTCGGGTTGTATTGACTGACCCCAAAGGTTCCATGAGATCGACTTTCTCGATAAGCTGGTAGTGAATGGTATCAGAACGCACACTGAAATTACCCGCCTGGTCATAAGCGCGGAGAAAATAGGCATATTCAGTTCGCAAATCAACCGCTTCATCAATGTAGGTCATAATGGCTCCCGGGATTGCAAGGGCATTAATTTCCGTTAATAGCTGGAAATCTTTGGCATCTTCGCCACTTGCCCGATAAATCCGGTATCCTGCTAAATCGTCTTCAGTGCCGTTGTACCACTCTAACATGATAACATTACCATTCGGGTCGGCATCAATACCGCTTTCCAAACTATCGTCAGGTGCCGATTTCGGTACCCATTGGGGACGTACAGGCGCATCCGGATCTTCGACATTACCGCCGCAACTAAGCAGCCAGAAAAGCCCTGTAAGAATAGTCAGGTTGACCAAAAATTTCTTGTACACTTTACAGCACAATGCTACTACCTATTCGATGATTCATTCCAAGTTCGTGATGATAAAAAGCATAATCGAGGTTAATCACTCGATTTATAACCTTAAAATTTAAACCAATTCCAGTTGTAATGCCAGAATTATTTAAACCAATTCTCAAAAATAAGCGCTGGTCATAGACCACTTCGACACCGAGACGAGCTTTATCTATATAACGATATTCCTGCGCCCAGCCCAGATTAAGTTGCGTCTTAAATTTCGGCAACGGTTGTTCCAACGCTGCCGAAATTGCTGCCGCTGGTCGAATCCGATCCTGTCGCTTACTATTCCAATAAATAGTCGTACCGGCAATATCCCGTAGCGTTAGCCCAACACTCAGGTATCCAAGCCGAGATATATCCAGCAATTCCTCACCATTGACGCGTAAACGTCCACCCCAGTCCACTCCCAGACCGAATCCCTGGAGGTTATAGAGATGTTTATAGATTATTTTAAAATTCAAACCCCAGGGCATCTCGAGTCCAAACTTTGAATAACGCCAGCCCAAATTCACCACAGTGCGGTTATATTTTCCAACGCTAATAAAGAAAGCATTCTCAGCATCGCTGAAAGTGCGAACTGGCATACCGCGCAAAATGCTTAAAGTGTCGCGGCGCGCTTCTTTATCCGGAACCTCGCGGACAATATCAGGTCGCAGAGGAATATCGTCAACGCTAAAGCGTATCCAACCGACGGCAGCACGCAAGTTACCCGAAACTGGCAATGCTCCTCCAAGAAGATTGTAATTCGCTAAACCAAATTGACTGGCATACATTAATCCCAGCCGGACATTTTTTATATATGCCAGCCCGGCGGGATTACTAATAAAAGCCGATTCGGAATAATCCAGACAGCCAAGGGTATTAGCCAAAGCGACTCCCCGTGCAGTGACGCCACCTTCTAAGAAAGCATCAGCATATTCTCCTGCCTGTACGGTTAAAGCGCACAGGAGAATCACGATTCCTTTAAGCCAACTGGTCTTCATCGTGCTTTGGCAATTTTTCCCGTCGAACTTACGATTTTATTACCTTTCTGGGCGACCATTTTATAGAAATAAACTCCATTAGCCACGAAATTGCCATCACTATCCTGACCATTCCAGACGACCTCATGATAGCCGCCTTCGTTCATTCCCAGACCGGAACTAAAAACATTCGATTCTTCCAGTACCCGGATTAAACGCCCCGAAACGCTATAAATTTTTATTTTAAAAACTGGCACACGCTGGGTCAACTCGTAAATAAAAGTTGTGCGATCTTTAAAGGGATTGGGATAGTTACCGTAGTCAATTAAGCGCAGCGCATCACTCACCGTGAAATCCAGTTGAGCTGTCGCAAGATTGCCGGCAGCATCTAACAGGCGTACTTCGAGAGTGTGTTTGCCAGAATTTAAAGTCGGTCTAAACTGTGCCGAAACAAAACGTCCATCGAGCAAAGTATCAGCAATGTTTAGGCTGGCGAGATTCACTTTGCTACCATCAATTAAAACGCTCAATCCTTGTTCGTCAAAGCGCACCCCATTATTGTCTTCGCCAATAACCGAGATGCTCGGTTTGTCAGCGACATAGGAATTCTCGAAGAATTTCTGTCCTTCGAGGTTGATTTCAATTTTTGGTGGAGTTACATCAGAGGATTGAGTTATCCCGAAAATACCTGGCAGGCTGGTGGAGGCGACCACGTGCGTATTGGCAAAACTATTAACTTCATTCAACCAGATTTGCAAAGCGGGATGCCATTTACTCACCTTACAGATCGTGCGTTCATCGGAAGGCAATGCTGAGAGATCAGTGATAACTTTAGCCGGCAATTGTAGTTGCCCGGATTTCGAGACCAGGCTTATTTTAAAATTGTAAACTGGATGCGTGGGGAGGGGACTGCAAAGCCGAAAATCTGGTTGTCGAGCGACTTGCGTGAGGGTGTCGCTGGCTAAGATTATGACCGCCGAATCAGTCACGGCATCCGGGGCGATATGCACCTTAAAAACGCTGGCAAATGTTAGAGTATCATTCGTTTTGCCGTCATAGCTCGAACCAATGCCGGGCAGAACCGGAAAAGTATTGACAAAGAGAGAATCCGTCAGGCTATTGTTATTTTCATTACTTTCGCTGATACGATTCTCGGGATCAACCACGACTTGAAAACGGCTCCATTCTGTACCGAGAACACCGGGCAAACTGACATGATTGATGCGATTCGGTAAAAAACGATATTGCCTGTTACCAAAAAGAATGCTCGTCGCACCTTGCAGACGTTCAACCTGGACGGTAGTGTTCAGGGTATCATCACCGATATATTTGACATCTACAATTAACTCAGGAAAATTCACACCACCCTGTCGAATTGCCAGCGGTATGAAATCGGGTTCGCTCTTAATCCGCACGGCATAGAGTTGGCTCTCCGTCGTTACACCACCCCCGAACGCAGTGAATTTGAGTGCAATCAATTTACCAGGAATGCCGATTTTTAGGGGTGTAGTGAGATGCCATTGATGACTATTGCCAGAAACGGGAGTCATGGCTAATTCGATGTAACCCGTATCACTCTGGAAACTGACGACGTGCTCAATTCCATTTTCATCGAGGTATTCATAGGCACCAACCGTGTCTAAGCGACAAACTAAACTCCGTAGATTAGTTAGTTCGGTCGAAATGACTAAATCAAATGGGGAATTTTTCGCCGGACGAGCGGGTTCGCAGGCAAAACCGTAGAAGGTCAAGCCTCGAATATCAAAAAAAGTAACCCCGTGAGCATCTTGCAGACGAGTGCTATTGTGAAGGTAATAGTTAAGGTAAGTACCGCCGGGTTGTAGATTCTCTGGCAATTTGAAGGAATATTTGAAATTATTCGAATTAAAACTAATCCGCCGTGGTTCAGAAAAAAGGCGATATTTGCTGGAATCAAAAACCTGTAGATATAATTCACCTTTATTAAAGGGGAGTGTTCCCGTCAAGGTCAAAGTATCGCCAGCTGCAGGCGCGCTCTTATCAATCTTCAACGATAAGGTCTGCTGCGGGAAAGGTAAAACCACGGTCGGATCACCAATAAGATTATACGAAAAAAGCATGGACGATTTGAGATAATCAAAGTAATCCTGTTCAGTGAGATATTTGATTTTGGCTATCTGGATGGCTTTACCCACGCTCATCCCCGGCTGAAAAATGACATCATAAAACGGTTTTGCCATCAGGTAATCATTTTTTATCCAACCGACACTGGTGGCACCCCATAGCCCGATGGCGCCGCCGTTGGGAGCAAGCAACATATAAAATCCCAAGCCATTCACATTGGTGAAATCGGCTGTAAAACAGGTCAGACTGGTTAAAAAAGGGAGGCAGTTAAGATTATTTAAATACTTGATATGCGAAGTATTAAACAGTGAGCGGTCAGCCCACACTGCTCCACCACCGTGTCCCATAAAATTCCCCAGAACCACCCCGCGATTGAAGAGATTAATCAGGCTATCCGAATTGCCAAAGAAGGGCTCACCAACCGAAGTGGGATTGATATAAATGCGATTAATGTTGTAGGCTTTGTCAATCTGTCGTTGAATCATGTTCTCGGACTGCACTTTGAAAACATCTTCCATACCGGCGATGAATAATAGCTCGTTATTCCATTCACCCAGCAAATTGTTTTTAGTATAAGCAATCCGTTTTTTAATTAATAATTGTAATTCCTCTTCGGTTCTGCAAGGCCAGCGACCAATAGCAAAATCGGGTACTTCATCTTCATCTACCAGCGCATACCAAAAATCTGAAGCACATGCACCGAATTTATAGGATTGAAAGAAGAAAGCCGGCACGGACTCCTGCTCTTGCAGTTCGGCTTTGCCTATTAAAAGGACATATTCTGGCACCGGTCGCCAATTAGCATAGACATATTGCAAAAAACGTTTGATAGCGAAGGGACTGACTATACCATGATTGAACTCATTGTAAATTTTGGTGACACTGATACTGCGCGGTTCGAGGCCGATACTGCGATAGAAATTCTCCAGCTTATCGAGCTTGTGAATCCATTTTTCGGGAGCAATAATGACGATGTTGGCGCCATTAAGGCTATTTGCCAGACCGAGCAAGGTGTCACAACGCAGATAATAAGGTTTTTTAATGCCCGGGGCAGCTGCTGCCCAATAAAGGGTGCTATCATCATAAACATTGTCCTGCAAAGTGACCGAGTAGTTTTTTTTACCGGGATTATAGACCACCTCGAAATCCCGCAACTTGCTCTTGCCAACCTTGTAGATGGAAATATCCGGCGATTGAAAATCGGTAATGGTAAATTGGTATAAGCCGTTGGGAAAACCCTGCGGACGATAGAAATCAATCTCGTTCTGGTAGGCTTTGTAAAGACGATAGTATTGAATCTTCACCCAATCAAAAAGGACTTTGTCATAACGATTAGTGGGATCACTGCCCGAAACCGCTATTTGTAAAGTATTGGCACCATGCGTCAGAAAGTTATTATAAAGAACTTGTCCTGATTCGTTCTCGATGATTTTAGGTGTCTGAGCACTCCAGGAAGCCTGAGCAATCTGTTTATTATTAACATAGATAGTTACATCGTGATTACCAACTTGATAGGTCAAGCCATGCATTCTGACCCACGCATTAAAATTTTTAGTCGTGTTGGGATTGGGATAAATTAAATTAATAGTATATTGTTGCGTTGTCCCACCGCTAATACCGCCATCGAAAAACCAGTGGTCACTAAGGTAAGTTGGTTGATTAACATCTACTTGACCGAGACGTTCGAAAGAGCGATTTTCTTCGATATGCTTAGTATATAAATATTCAGTTGGACAGATAGCAGCATTGGTATTGACAGTTGGTTGAGCCGATTCTTCGGCGTAGCGTAAGCCAAAATCGCCACCCCAGGTAAGCCAGTAGACATTGATACTCGTAAAAGGGTCATATTCGTAATCAGCCACACTATTACGCAGCCGTTGTCCAAAAAATTCCAGGTAGTCCCCGTCGTTAAAAATGCCATCTGACTCGCCGTTGACAAATAGTGGCACCTCTTTACCTTTATTGAATAAGCGAAAAGTGCGCGGGTCAACTCCTTTCAGGACGATGCTACTATCTCGCAAGGTGCTCTTGCTGATGCGGTAAATGCCATCCTCATTAACACTTATTTTCACCAGGCGTTGATTAACTGGCAGGGTCGTATTTACTTTAGCCATGGCTCGCGGTATTTCACGGCGCCATGACTTGGTGGCAACTGGTAGGTTTTTTAGAAGCGGTTCATTCGCCAGGCTTTCATCAGTTGTAAGTTGCCGGTTAGGTTGAATCGTACAACGTACCTCAAGGTTGATGTAGTAAGTTATTTCTCGTCCATCACTACTCACGCGATAGGGAAAAATCAAGATTTTGGTCAGCGGCGTTCCCCGAACCTTGCCCACATAGACGATTTGTACACTTTGTGACGGATAGGTCTTGTTCCTGTGAGATAAATTGTCACTGAGATTTCCATCCTGTGATTGGGTGCCACCGTCCTTCACCTGGTCATAAAAAATCGCCAGTGGTGCGGGCAAAACTGTCCGAGTCAGCTCGCTACCATTAATCTGGTAGGTAATCTCTTCTGGTAGAGCATTGAATAGCTGGGTATAAACGGGCAGGTTGGGTAATCCATTCGCTACCTGATTTTCCAAGCCGGGGCAGGAAATCTGACAGACATTGCCCTGAATGCTGGGTTCGCTGTGGACCTGAGGCGCGGGTATTTGAGCGTGCCAACGCCAGGTTGAGGCGTTAAGCCATTCGCTTGTAATCCGAGCCTCGCCGACAGATTGGCTGAAAACAATATTATCAAACCCTGCCACCAGGCAGAAAAATATTAACAAATGAGTTGGCAACCTGAGTTTCAACAAGGATTGCAAACTATTATCGGTTCACTCTTCCGCTAAAAAAGAGTTTATTTAACAACGCTCTAAGAGTATCTTCATCAACATTGCGATAAAACATGCCCTGATAAGCCACGGCAATTTTTTGCGTTTCTTCGGAAACAACCACCACCACAGCATCTGATTCTTCGGTTACTCCGAGGGCAGCGCGATGGCGTGTGCCCATTTGTGGGTCTAAATCGGCATTCTCGGAAAGAGGCAGGATGCATCCTGCGGCTTCGATTATGTCATTCTGGATAATCACGGCGCCGTCATGCAGCGGTGAACCAGGATTGAATAACGAGACCAAAAGTCCAGCCGAAACCTCAGCATTGAGAACAGTCCCCTTTTCTTTAAGTGGTTTCAGACCAACTTCGCGCGCCAGAACAAACAGTCCACCCCATTTACGGTGGACTAGCTCCTGGGAGGCGGTTACTACCGCCTCGATTGTTTTGGATTTGGGCTCACTTAAAAAGCGCCGCAAAAGCCGACTTTGACCAAGATATATGAGAATGCGCCGCAATTCCGGCTGGAAGACAATGACGAAGAAAATGACCCAAACTGTCTGTAAATGGCTCATTATCCAGGACACACTCTGCAGATTGAGCGTACGAGCTACAAATGATAGCAGCAAGATGACACCCAAGCCAATTAGCATCTGCGAGGCACGTGAACCTTTAAAAAATTGATAAAGCTTCAATAAGATGGCATAAACCACGATAATATCAATTAAATCCCAGACAGTCACTGTTATAAACTTAAAAGTGAATAAGGTCATCTCATCCTGCCTTCTTTATCGTATCAACTATTTTCAATGCTCGCATAGCTGCCTTAACATCATGTACTCGCACAAAGTTAGCACCATTTAAAGCTGCTACGCTCACCGCGGCTAAGGTACCTTCAAGGCGTTCCTCTGGCGGCAAATCCAGTACTTTCCCGATAAAAGATTTGCGTGAAGGGCCAACCAGCAGTGGATAACCTAAGGACTTGAACTCCTTGAGATACTTGAGAATGGTATAATTATCTTCGAGCGATTTGCCAAAACCAATGCCGGGATCGACGATAATCCTATCCGTATCAACGCCAGCCTGGAGCGCTAAAGTGACTGAGGTTTCTAAATATTGCAGAATTTCATCAATCAGGTTGTCGTAGTGCGGATTAATCTGCATATCTCGCGGGGTACCTTGAATATGCATCACGACGATGGTGGCTTTATAACGGGCGACGGTGGCAGCAAGTTGCGCATCAAAGCGTAATCCGCTTATATCATTCACGACTTGAGCGCCGGCTTCCAGAGCGGCTTGCGCGACCGCAGATTTATAGGTGTCAACAGAAATAGGAACAGAACAGCGCTGACGCAATTTCTCGATTAAAGGAACGACACGCTGCATCTCTTCCGCCTGACTGACACCGCTGGCACCCGGACGAGTTGATTCTCCGCCAACATCAATGATGTCGGCACCTTCGGCTTCCATCTGGAGAGCGTGTTCGACCGCCGCATCCATGGAAGAATAGCGCCCGCCATCGTAAAATGAGTCTGGCGTGACATTCAAGATACCCATGATATAAGTCTTAGCGTCAAGATCAAAGACCCGGTCGCCAATGCCCACCGGCCCTTCGTTATTGAGACGCTGGATAAAATCCATTAAATCCTGACGCAATTTTGCCAGTCCGAAATATTGCGGTTCTAATTCTTCTATCAGGCGGGCAAATTGCCGACGAGTTCCCAGCAAGATAACCGGTGCAGCTTCCGCAGAGCAGGTTATCACTTGACGAGAGACGGCGCATTCTCCGCCAACTGCCAGCATTTGCTGCTTTAATACATTGGCGGCTGGTGAGGAAATTGGATAAGTTTTGATGGCAAAAAATTCACCTTTGGGCTGCATGATGCTTATGCCTGCCGGTTCCACCCCAATCGCTTCCATTTCGCGCTGTAAATGACGCGGCTCAGTCTGAATTAGACGCAGAATCTGGTACCTCTTTAGTTTTTCTGGTTCGTTTAGGTTGGCTGGCTCGTTTACGACGAGGTGGCGGAATTTCTTTGCCTTGAAGGGCTGCTTGCACTATGTTTTGAATTTCATTGCCATCAATGACCTCGCGCTCAAGAAGTGCTTCGGCTAATTTATGCAGCACGGTGAGATTGTTGCGCAGGATGGTACAGGCGCGTTGTTCGGCTTCTTCGACAATTCGACGAACCTCGGCATCAATCAAGCGAGCAGTTTCTTCGGAATAATCACGATGTGTGGCAATTTCTCTACCTAAGAATATCTCTTCGTTCTTTTTACCAAAAGTAAGCGGTCCTAAACGGTCACTCATGCCCCACTCGCATACCATTTTGCGGGCTAATTCTGTGGCACGTTCGATGTCATTACCGGCGCCAGTGCTGAGTTCATTAAACACCACTCTTTCGGCAGCACGTCCCCCGAGTAAAATGCCCAGTTGCCCAATGATATAAGAACGAGAATAATTATGCCGCTCGTCCATAGGTAATTGATGGGTAATACCCAGCGCACGACCGCGCGGGACAATGGTAACTTTATGAATGGGATCAGCTCCCGGAGTATTAATCGCAACCATGACATGGCCAGATTCATGATAGGCGGTTAGTTTTCTTTCTTCTTCAGAAATGTGCAGGCTTTTGCGTTCCACACCCATCATGACCTTGTCTTTGGCTTCTTCGATATCCTCCATGTCTACCGCTTTTTTATTCTTTCGCGCGGCTAACAGAGCAGCTTCATTGACTAAATTCGCCAGGTCAGCCCCAACCAGCCCCGGAGTACTCTTGGCAATCACGCTAAGATCTACATCCTCAGCCAGCGGGATTCGCTTGGTATGAACACGCAAAATGCCTTCGCGACCGACAATATCGGGCACATCTACAACAATCTGGCGGTCAAAGCGTCCGGGACGCAGTAAGGCAGTGTCAAGGACATCAGGACGATTGGTCGCTGCTAAAATTATCACATTCGAATTTTCATCGAAGCCGTCCATCTCGACTAACAATTGATTCAGGGTCTGCTCACGCTCATCGTGACCTCCTCCAAGTCCAGCACCCCGATGACGACCAACGGCATCTATCTCGTCAATAAATATGATGCAGGGTGCATTGCGCTTGCCCTGCTCAAACATGTCACGCACCCGTGAAGCACCTACTCCAACGAACATCTCGACGAAATCCGCCCCACTAATGCTGAAGAATGGAACCCCGGCTTCACCTGCTACGGCTTTTGCCAGTAAGGTCTTACCTGTTCCCGGCGGACCAAGCAGTAAGGCACCTTTGGGAATTTTCCCTCCCAGACGCGAAAACTTTTGCGGATTCTTCAGAAATTCGATGATTTCCTGGAGTTCTTCCTTGGCTTCGGTACAACCAGCGACATCATTGAAACTCACTTTGGGACGGTCATGCGTCCAAAGCCGCGCCTTACTTTTGCCAAAACCAAAAATGCCTTTATTATTTTGCCCCTGCATTCGTTTTAAGAAAAAGAGCCAAATAGCGATGAATATGATAAAAGGTAGCAAGTTGACAAAATAACTCGTCCAGCGCACATTCTTGACTTTGAAGTCATATTTGAGATTGGCAGCGTCCCACTCTTTCAGTATGTTATCATCAATAAAAGGCATAATCAGAACAAACTTTTCGACTTCAATCGGACGACCATTAATTATCAGATTCGTCGGCTGACTCAGCGTACCATGAAACTCATTCTCGATTATCGTAGCTTGAGCGATAACCTGCTGCCGCAATAATTCTTTGTACTGCGTGTAGGAAATAACGATTTCTTCTTTACTGCCTTTACCAAGTATCTGGATAAGCAAAATAGAGCTGACAATGATGATAATCCACATCAGCGATGTTTTAGAGGCTTTTTTCCACTTGAACTCCTCTGGTGGCATCGGCTTCTTGCCATTGCGTCCCTCAGGACGCTGATTGCCGTTCTTTGTCTTATTTTTATTCTGACCAGAATTGTTCTGTTTAGGCTCTTGTGAGTGCTCGTTCATTTATCTTTTCCTTTTTCTCATTTAAAAGCATAAACCGCCTTGAGGTTGCGCAATTTCTGCGCCAAATCTAAACCATAACCTACTACAAAGCGATCGGGAATCCTAAAACCAAGATAATCAATGGGGAAATCAATGCGGGTATGCTCTTTTATTAAGAGAGCCGCAAAGCGCACCGAATTGGTGTTGCTTTCTTCTAAACGACGTTTGAGAAATTTAATTGATAAGCCGGAGTCAATAATGTCTTCTACGACAATCACATCCCGCTTAGAAATGTCGCAACTGATGTCCTTGAGCAGAAGGACTGTCCCACTCGATTTGGTTTCGTCGGCGTAAGACGAGATTTTGATGAAATCTACTTCGCCGTCTATGGTCAATTCACGAAACAAATCCGCGAAGAAGATAAAACTGCCATTCAGCACCCCAATGAAAATAGGCACGCGCCCCTGATAGTCGGCGGAAATTTTCTGGGCTAATTCACGGATACGCGCCTGAATTTGTTCAGGAGTAAGAATTATCTCCAGTTCCTGCCCACTATACTTGCCATAACTTTCGTCTAAGATAATAGTTGATTTCATCATTTTTCCTTATAGTAAATTTTCAATGCCTGCCTGGTCTGGAGGGTTATTTTAAATTCATCTGCCAGTATCAGACCGCAAACCCAAATAATTTGCTCACCACTGGTCAAAAGAGGAATGCGTTTTTTAAAGGGTAGCGGAATTTTATTATCAATTAGAATATCACTAACCTTCTTGATACCTTTCATCCCGAGTGGTTTAAAACAGTCGCCTGCCCGCCACGGTCGCAATTTTAGTTCACCTTGCACTTTAGCCCAATCAATAAATTCCGTATGGTCATGGGGCTTTCGGTGCAGTTCTGACGGAACAGCTGCTAGCTCGCAGCTAAAATCAAAAAGTTCGTGACTCAGCCTTTCACCAATTTTTACGGGGATTTCTTCAGAAAAAACGGCTACCCGACGCGTTAAAATCAAATGCTCGCGATCTATGAAAGCCCGCAATTGTTTCGTCAGAGATAATTGCCTGCCGGTCTTACCCTGCTCTATCATTTTCAAAAGACGATTAACCTGGGCAGAAGACATATCGACATATTCATGAGCTAATTGTTCGAGACATTCGATAATAATCTCGCGCTGCAGAAATTCCGAATAATCCTGCAGTCGGGTTTTAGCCAGTAAAAAATAATCACGCGATTTTAATTCGATTACTTTAGACAAGGCTTCATCACGGAGCTGTTTAATAACCTGCGCTGCTGCCTGCCAATGACGACTGTGTTCGTTCAGGGTCGAAGTTACGCGTGGATTGAGGTGTTGCTGGATAAGCGGCAGAATTTGATTACGGATAACATTTCTCTGAGTTACAGTGAGCCGATTGGTATGATCTTCGGCAAAAGGTATTTGACACTGCTGAGCATAAGCATAAAGTTCTGCTTTAGTTGCAAAGAGCAGGGGACGAATGATATTGCCGCGGCGGACCGGAATGCCACCCAAACTATGCCATCCTCTACCCTTAATTAGGTTTAATAAAATGGTCTCAGCATTATCGTCAGCCGTATGGGCAGTAGCAATCACCGCCGGCGCATGGGCGTCAGCGAGCTCGTTAAAAAAGGCGTATCGTACAGCCCTGCCTGCCATTTCGGTCGAAAGGTGATGTTCGCGCGCATAGTCTTTTACATTGACGGTCTTAATGATGCAAGGAATTCCTCGCTGAATACAATATTGTCGCACGAGTTCAGCATCACGCTCAGCCAATTTGGCGCGTAAAAGGTGATTAAGGTGCGCTGCAACCAGGTGAACCTGCCAATCAGGCGCTTTTTTTTGCAACAAATCAAGGAGCGTCATCGAATCTACGCCGCCCGACACTCCTACGATGATAGTCTCGTTAGGTTGCAGAAGGTGCTGCTCCACAACGAAATGCTTAAACCTGGTCAATAAGGGAGACTTTGCCGTCATAGATGCAGTTCGCTGTAGTAAGGATTGGTAGCTTTTTCAACACCCAAGGTAGTCTGCGGTCCATGGCCTGGATATATGGAGATCTCGTCCGGCAAATGCGCCAGCCTTCGTAAACTTTCCTGCAATTCAGCAAACGAGCCTCCTGGTAAATCGACTCGTCCAACGGAACCCTGGAAAAGAGTGTCGCCACTAAAAAGGTAATTTGCCATTCGAAAGCAGGTGCTGCCGGGGGTGTGACCGGGTGTCGCGATAGTCTCAATTATAAATTTGCCGATTTGCAATTTTGTCGAATCGTCGAAAAAGGTAATGTCAGGCGGTATTTTGATGTTTCCCAGACCTAATAACATTCCCAGCGTCGGGGCATTTTCTAATAGTTCCCTATCAGCCTGATGCAGATAGACCGGTATTTGATATTGCTCTTTTAAAAATGCCAATGCTCCGAGGTGGTCGGGATGAGCGTGGGTCAATAAAATCGCCAGCGGTGTCAATTGCTCCTTGGCGATGCGCCGTTGTAAAAGTTTGCCTTGTGCCCCGGGGTCAATTATCAAGCACTGCCGCTCCTCATTTCGCCACACCAGATAAGTGTTGACGGCAAAGGGACCGACAACGATTTGTTCGACAATAAATTCCAGCTTACACCTCGGCAAAAATTAAATCATTCAGATTCTGCAATTTCTCACGATAAGAATGGGGATAATAAAACCAGACCGCAGCAGCAATAGAACTAAAAACCGAATTGCCATCCTGTGGTGAAAACGAAAATCCAATGACCTCATTATCATTCTTTACCTGCAAACTGGGGACAACGACGACTGCCTGATTGAAAATTCGCCCCAGAAATCCAATGTCACGGGCAAAAGCAAAAACCAGATTGGTCATGGTATGATTAGTCAAAGCAATCAGGGGATTATTTTCCAGCCGGGTGATGACACGCGGTAAGGTTATCGGTTTGCGCAACTTTAAGTCAAAATAGACCACATGCAGATATTGAGTATTGACCTTCAGAGATGAGGAGAAAAGGTCTAATTCAAAACCTAATGTTCGAAATAGGGAAGCGGTATCACGCGCCTGATAAGTTCCATACTCATCGTCATGGTGAATAGAAATTTGCGGCGCCGGGATGAAGGCTTTGTCCTCACTAAGGTCGCTTGCTCGGCGGAGGCATAAAAACCGTCCCCACTCTAAAAGATTTTCGCCTTCATGAAAAGCAAGCGACTTGACAATGCTGGCAATATTTTGCGCATTACAAGAAACAACACGGATAAATTGGTCTTTGCCCGGCTCAAGAGCCTCATCGTTAATCCCATAGGCGTAGTCTTTGCCGAAACCGGCTTCGCGTGCCTGAGCAACAAAACATTTTGGTGCCCCTATGTAACTACTATAAACACGCTGTTTAGCATTAAGTGCTTCACCTTCCGGGGAACAATCAATGACCACCCCGGCACGGTCAATGGCTTCCTCAGCCAGATATTCGACCTTGCAACCCATACTGGTGAATTGGTCGGCCTGCATTTCTGTCACACAGAGTTTGGCGCCCCGACTGACCAGCCCCTTGAGAAGGGCTTTGTTGCTTAAGGCATTCAAATCCGGCTGAAAAGTAACTTCTTCAATCCCTAACTGGGCTTTCCGCTCTGTCAGAATACTAATCAAAGGTACACCCACGGTGCCGGTGCCAATTACATGAACAATTTTGCGGGACATTTTATTTCCTTAAAGATACATCTCCATTTCATACACCCATATAAATTAACACAAAAATATGCTTTCTAAAATGACAAAGTCGAGACAGGGTCTCTTTCAAAAATATATCTCGACAATTGTCCAACCTATTTAAACCGTTCACTCAAAAATTAACTATTACAAAAATAGCGGTTTAAACCAAAGAAATACTTCATAAAAAACAATCGCCGCATGGACAACTACTGCTGGACCCTGATTCGTTCTTGTTTCCGCCTGTTTTGACCTTTAAATTTTAGATAGAATAGATATTATGGCTTGACCTTTTGAGGAATAAGTGTTATGAATCCCATCCTAATCGGATTGCTGTTGTACCTTCTCTTTGTTTTAATTGTTGGTATCCGAACCGCGGGACAGAATCGCACCCACGCCGATTTTCTCATTGCTAACCGCAAATTAGGTCCTTTTGCTATTGCACTATCGGAACGGGCGAGCGCGGAATCAGCCTGGATTGTACTGGGACTGCCGGGTGCCGCGTTGGTCGCCGGCTTCAGCGAAATCTGGACGGTAATTGGCTGTCTTTTAGGCATCATTTTCATCTGGTTGTTTCTTGCCAAACCTTTGCGCGACTTGGCAGGCAAATACGATTCATTGACAATACCAGACCTCATCGCTTCCTATTTCGACGATGAAAACAATTTGCTTAGAATTTCAGCGTCTGCGATTATAACCTTTTTCTTTGCATTATATATTGCTGCTCAGTTCAATGGAGCTGGAAAAATCATCCACTCTACTTTTGGGTTGCCACCAATTTCGGGAATGTTATTAGGAGGCGGCATAATTGTGCTTTATACTATCATGGGAGGTTTTCGGGCAGTTGTCTGGACCGATGTGGTGCAAGCCATAATTATGTTCGCCACTCTGGTGATTTTGCCAATTGTAGGCTTTTTTAGTTTACCGGCAGCGTCGGGTAACAATTTAATTTTAGGAATGGCATCGTTATCCGAGAATAAGTCGAGCTGGAACAGCTTGCTCGCAATAGCTTCCGGATTGAGCTGGGGCTTAGGCTATACTGGTCAACCGCATTTATTAATTCGTTTTTTGGCTATTCATGATAGCAGTGAAATCAAACGGGGACGCGCCATAGCTTTTATCTGGGCAATACCTGCTTTTTTAGGTTCATTTGCCATGGGCATTGTCGGATTGCAGCTTTATGGAAAGGCACCTTTTACTGATCCTGAAACAGTCATGCCTTATATGGCAACCCACCTTCTTCCCAGCATAGTAGCCGGCATATTGATTTCCGGCGCCATGGCAGCCATGATGTCCACCGCCGATTCGCAACTATTAGTGACGACTTCCACCATCAGCGAGGATTTGTTGCATAAGGTTGGCAGAGTGAAATTTAATCAGGAAAGATTTTTGACGGTCAACCGATTAGTCACCTGCGCTGTCGGAATTTTAGCTTTTGTCCTGGCGTTTACTTCACGTGAATTGGTCTTTACAATTGTTTCTTATGCCTGGTCGGGTTTAGGGGCTAGCTTTGGTCCCGTCATCCTGGGGATTCTTTTTTGGCGCAGAATTACCCGCTATGGTGCACTGGCGGGAATGTGGACTGGCGCCATCACGACGATTGTGTGGAAAAACTTTGCTGCTCTCAATGCTCTGATAACCGAACGCCTGGCGAGCTATGTTTTAGCCATCTTAATGATAATCATCGTTAGCCTGATAACACCGAAAAAAGATACTGCCACCGACGAGCAAGTCTCAAAAGTTCAGCGTTAGATGAACTCCGCCTGCTATTCGGCTACCTTCAGTATAGAAAACGGGATAGAGCGATAGATTCTGATGAGTCTGATCTTTTTTACTTTCTGGCTGGATATTCATGATTCTATGAGTAAGATAGAATCCACCCAGACTGCCACCAATAGCTAATAAATCATAAGCGCGACTTTCATCAACCTCGGTAATTACTCCCAGCCCAACGGCAAATAAACCGCCCGAAATACCACCGGCAGCCATCAAAATTGCCTGCCCTGCCGTGTAATCGCTGCCCTTAATGAGCTTATCCGCCGCAATCAAGCCGCCTAGGGAACTAATCGCACGCAGGGCAAATCCTGGCGCCGAATCCATATCACTATTAGACTTGCAGTATATAAAATCCCACACTAAGATGCTATAGATTAAACCTGTCAGTCGTCCCGTGCTCAGCATTATCCCATCGCCGAAAGAATATTGTCGCTTGCCATAAAAATAGTGTTCAATAAAAAGACCAACCGGTAAACCCAGCGAGTAGGCAATGCTATGCTTCTTTTCCCAATTGGCATGATCCTCGTCATAGCCTTCATCATACTCCATCCAGTCGTATTCTGGCTCTTTATCAATAATTGCATGGAGATAACTAAAGGTCTTTGCCGTCACTTCACTCCATTGAGAAAGCGCCCAGGTTTGGCCCAAACTCGGTTGCCAGCGACGGTAAAGACGATCAGTGGTTAACATTCCAATCGGAACGCCCAGCATCATAAGACTCACCGCCAGTTTGCCATCATTATTACCCATAATCAGTGCCAGACTAGTTGCCCACGATAATCCGAAAAGCGCGCCGCTCCGAAACATGTGCGCACGAGCATGCGAGATGTCCATTTTCTTAGTCAGCTGATAAGTAAGGTAGTACGCTGAACCTAAAGAAAGCATTTCTCCGCCGACGTACCACTTGGACTTCTCAACGTCCAGGACATACGGAATGCCCCAGCCATAAAGAGCCGCCCCTAAAAACATATTTTGCAAGACAAGTTCCCAGCGTCCTGATTGGTCAAAGGCTTTGGGTACTAAATTCAATATTTCCGCCTGGATTTGGGCCGCTTCTGATGGTGAAATCTGTTGCGAAATCCGCACTGCTTCTAATATTGCTTTTTCTTCCTCAGAAATCTCCCTGTCTTGCAATGCGGCGCGTAATACCTGCCGATAAATTTCATGCTGAGCACTCGTATCAACCTGCGCCCGTAAGTTGTTCCCAGCAACGATAAGCCCCAGCCAAATCAAACAAAAACTCTTTAAAAAGAAGGTCCCCCTGCGCATAATTCCCCTTTCCCTTTTAGTTTAAAAAAGTCCACTCCGCGCCAAAAATTCGCAGCTGGTAGCGATATGGCATGCCACTCAAAGTTACGAACTGGCGTCCCTCGATATTATTAATGAGATAAAAAAGGTGCAGGTCACCGATATAACCATCAATGCGACCATTTATGTTGAAACGATTATTAGTGAAATAGGCAGTTCCTATTTGCCCGAACGTGCGCAGCTCATCAAACCAACCCCAATTATTCGATATATCCCAGTAAGTTATTTCGCTCGCGAAATATAGACGCAAGTTGCCGTTAAAAAGAGTCAATTCCTGTTGCAATCGTCCCCATCCCTGCCAACCGTACAGATTTGAACCTGCATTCGCAATAATTCGTCCCTGAATGGCAGTGCGCCACGGCATTTCATAAGTGAAAGCACCGATAAAAACGGGTTTATCAATTTTCACGGGCAGATACTGTATGAGAGTATCAGCGTAAGTCTGGCAGAACGGAAAAAATGGCTGAGCATTAATCTGGCGCAGCGTCGCGCTAAAAAATAGACGACGGTGCTGATACTTTAATTCGAGGCTGTTGAGGTAAAACGTTTCACCTGTCTGTTTTAAAAAACGGTTAGCGGGGAAATCCAATCGAAATATCTGGGGATAAAGAACATATTCTCGTCTCGAATTAAACCCGAGATTAAGTCGTTCCGTCAATCGCCAGCCATAATTCAAAGAATAGATGAATTGCTCATTCTGCCAACCTACGGCAAGAGAGTGGTCGGCGGTATACGCCTGGGAAACCATAATCATGCCGGTTACTAACCGGTCATGTAAATCGGTTCGGTGACGCAGAAACAAATCCTGCCAGTAAGCGGAAAAATTTAGAGTCCAATTCCATCGCCTTCCCAGCCACTCTTGTTTTGTGACTATATTTCCCTGATTACCAATCCCTTGAAAATAATAGCGCTTGTCTGAAGAGTAATTGCCATAAATCCAGTTAGTCAATTGGGCACTCCAATAAGACTGCCGCTGCGAGGTTTGCTTGCTGGCGGTAACATATAGCAGGGCGCGATATTCTTTTAAATTGCCGCTGTGGTTCCAGATTAATACTGGACCACCCACTGATTTCGGTTTTATTAGCCCGGGCATATACTTTTGATAAGCAGTTCCCAAATTGACTTGCCAGGCTGATTTCTTGACTTGACGGACAGGATTTGAGACAAAATCAACACGGAAAGTCTGACTCACGCTCTCGCCCGATTTGCTATAACCTGGTCCCAGCAAGCCATAAGCACCGTCATAAGCTAAATTTTCCCCGACGACACGCCAGCGATTATTGGCGCTCAACTGCCCATCAGCATAAAGTGTAAAATTTAAAAAACCATAATCGCCACGGTAATAATCAAAACGTGACTGCACGGCAGAATTCTTCCCAAAGCGTGGCTCCAGATTAAGCCCAAAAAGAGATTGGGAACACAATGAATCTGCCCGCAAATTGAGCCACGGCAGCGGCAGCTGACCAAATAGCGGATCGGTATTAATCAACCCCATCTGATATAGCTGCAGAGTCATGGGGGATAACCCCGCCGGTGCTATGACTCCCTTTATACCCCAGTCATCAACTGGCAAAATAAAAAAATCGGTCGTTGCAATGAAATTGTCTACCCAGGTTAATTGGGGACGTATTGCGAGCGAATCCCGCTCCGTCATTCCAAAAAATGCATCATGAAAAAAACTATGAGACCTGACGACACTATCTTTTTCAGCTTCAACTTGTGCTAAGCCAATTTGTAACGAAAAACTTATTCCGCATAACAATTGACCGCACCACCGTAATAGACGCAGAGCTCTGAAATGCTCGCTTTTCAATTCAGCTCCTGAAAAAAGGCATTGGCTTGGTAAATCCGGCGTGCCGTAAGGGGCACAACGTAAAGGAAAATCAAAGTATTGACCAGCAAATGTATTGCGCTGAAAACTAACCCGGCAACCAGAGTGGCTATTATTCCCTGCAAATTAAAGCCCGCCGTCAACGGATAAGCCAGCGAAACTAAAAGATCATAAAGCAGAGTCAAGCCGCAACCAATCAATCCAATTTCTAATCGCCGCCAGATTGATAATAGTTCGCTCAGAACAAGCTGCCGGCACAAACCACCACACAGCCCGACGACGCCCATACTGATTACCTGGGCTATCAACATAGAAGGGAACAATAAACCTGAACCGACCGGATTGAATGCCGAAAAGAGAAATTCAGCTATAATCCCAATCATTAAGCCGAAGTGCCAACCCATCAGAACCCCGGCTAAAAAAATCAAGGCGGTTACTAATTCCACATTCGGAACAGCGGCTAAGGCATAACCGACTCCGACTATCAGACCAATAAATACACCTGTATATGCAATGATTCTTATACGACGACTCATTTTATCCTAAACAAGTTCCATTTAATATTAATTTAACTCACCAGCGGTAATTTCAGACAAGGTTTAATCGTTCCCCTTATAGAGGGCACGATGAAAGTAACCACTGCGTGCCGTCCAGGCACCTTCACTCAAATCATCCTCAATGTCTTTTTTCATCTGGTTGATACGGGTATCGATTTCATCGAGATAATAAACCACCAACGCCTCGATAAATTGAGGTTCGCGTGGCGATTGCCATTCGTATCTACCTTGATGTGACAGGATAATATGTTCCAGTTTCAAGCGCAGTATTTCTGGAAAATCAGGGATTTTCAGGCAAGCGGCATGCACAATATCCCGTCCCAGAACGAGGTGCCCAATAAAATTGCCGGCATCGGTATAGCGGGTGATCAAACCAGTCTCCAGTTCTTCCAATTTCCCGATGTCATGCAATAGCACTCCCGCCAGGACCAGATCGCGATCCAATTCTTCATAATATTCACAAATTTTTTCTGCCAGAAATACCATGGCGTGTAGATGCTCTACCAGACCTCCTCGATAAGCATGGTGGAGAGTCATTGATCCCGGGTGGAATTTCAATTTTTCAGCATAAGTATTGAGTAATTCACTGGTCAGCTGGTGCAAAAAAGGATTGGTCATAGAATTGGTCGCAGAAACGAGGTCTTTCCATAATGTTTCAATATCTTTGGTGGTTGTCGGAATCAGGTCGGCAACCTCGAAACCCTCTTGACTATCTTTCTCCGGTATCACCCGCCGAATTTTCTCCACTTTAAGCTGCAACTCGTTGTTAAAAACGGCCACTACCCCTTGCACCTTTACCGCTTCACCCTGATTGAAGGTCGCACTTAATTCGTCGGCTTTGTCCCAGATTTTGGCATTGATTTTCCCCGTGCGGTCACAGAGTGTCAAGTCGAGATAGGGTTTGTCGTCTTTGGTCTTTTTCATGGCTTTGCTGACGACGCCGAAAAAAGTTATGACACTTTCACCTTCATGCATGTCTTGAATTAGCTTCTTCATTTTACTCTACCTCTGCTTTTCCCAGAATTAAAGCAGAAATTTGGGCTAAGTCAAGTAATTTTTATTAAAATTTGGTAAATGGAAGAGGACTTTGCACTTTTAAAAGCACCAATACTCCCGCGTCCATTGCCTCGGTTATAGATTTTGGATAGCAGCCTAATCAGCTGCTGCCCATTTATAACGGAAAAGTCTGTTCTTTACAAGTTATATTCAAAGTCTCGAGTTCATCCAGAACCGGGTTATAAATTTCTGGCATCACCGGCGCCAGCACGCCAGTCAGGTTAATTTTTCCCTGAAGGATTAATTTGGTAGCAATTGCTGCCGGCAGACTTACCGTCCGTGCCATCGAAGAATCACCATGCGGAATACCAAAATCTACTAAAGTAGAGGTAATTTTCTCACGCTTATCGGGATATTCGGTTATAAATTCATGATAGAGTACAATCATATCCCGTTCACCTTCAGCGTAAGACATTTTCTCCAGAAAACGGGCTGTCATGACATCCAATAAGGTTGGATCGGTTTTCGGAAGAGCCTCGTGGCTTGTCAATCCGAGCCATTCGAGCATAGAAAGTACCTTTTCGTTGGCGTCCGAGCCGAGGAAACGCCAGAGTGCGCGCTGCGTCGTTTCACCACCCTGAGCATTAGTTAATAAACGGGTCAAACCATCAAAAGTCAAACCTGCCAAATCAGTCCGTGGAGCATCGCTCAATAGTCCCAATTTTGCTATGCAATAAAGAGCATCGCACCAGCCGATATTACGAATGGTGCCGCGGAACATGGTATGCACATTTTTCAGACCATAAGTTTCAATATAAGGCAGGGAATTACGATTAGGATAGGTTTCAAATTGCATTCCCTCGACTTCCAACGGCCAGTGATGTTTGAAAAGGTCATGACCAGGAATTTCTACGATTTTACCATTTTCGAGGTACTTAGCGTCGTTGCGACCTGCCATCAAAACCCCGCGTGGGCTCCAACTAAACTTATACCCAAATGGGTTGGTATTGGCTTCGGGCGCCGGCAATCCACCGCAATATGATTTGAAACTCACTACTTTACCGCCGGCTTTCTCGACAGCATGGATAATACGCATTGCGGACATATGGTCAATGCCCGGATCAACTCCAATTTCATTCAAAAGTAAGACGCCAGCCTGCCGTGCTTGCTCATTCAGGGCTTGCATAGCAGGACTGATATACGAAGTAGTGACCATAGGTTTACGATATTCGAGACATAGATTGGCGACTTTCAAATGATGAATGTAAGGCAGCAGACTAATGCTCAAATCACATTCCCTGACAAGCTTCGCCAACTCTGCCTGGTTTTCAACATTCAAAGGCATAGCTTTACCACGCGGATGACCTTCTAACAAATGCTCCGCTTTTTGGACCGTACGAGTCGCTACAATCACTTCAAATTCCGGGACATCGAGCAGGTAATGCATTAACGGTCGCGAAACCAACCCCGCCCCTAATACTAAAATCTTTTTCATATCGACTTCTACTCCTTTGCTATTTTATGTTTTATCTGAGAAATCTGACAAATAACTCGCTAAATATTGATAATCAGGGGTCAATTTCCCCCGATAGACTATCGTCGCTCGCTTGAGTTCTGGCACTATATTAAAAGCATCGAAATCACCTTGATAATTAGCTGCCGCCAATGGCGGAATGAAATTCTTTAAAACACGACTGAACATAGCTGACGCATCACGCGGTAATTCACAGGGTAAATTATCTACGGCTAAAATCACCGGTCCGCTTCCCTGAACGCCATAGGTGATTTTTTCAGTCAGCGGATTATAGACATAAACCGGATTGCCGGGGGTGGAAGCTTCGACAGTACACTCAATTGAGCCCTCAATATCGCAACTAATATCGCCGATAATTTTCAAATTTTTCAATAACCCCACCGCATAGGCTTGCTTTAAATATTTTTTGGTCACTAAACGGGGATAACGCGCATCCCAGTAGATAGCGTTAATCAATACTGATAAATATGGCAAATATTCCTCGAACCGCGAGATATATTTGTCTGGATGGTGATAATAATCTTGCAAATCAAATGAATCGCTGTCTTTCTTAGGACGGACGAGGTCTGCTTCCCGAAAAACAACTTTGTAAAGCAATTTATTCGAGAATTTGCCTTGCTTGATGAATTGAGCCAATTCCGCTGGAGATATTTCTTGATGCGGCAGCAAATTAAAAATTTCCTGCGCTCCCGTCGAAACATGACCATAACCGGTAAATCCCACCACGCATGGCACCTCAACCGCCGTTAATCCCTTTTTCTGAATCTGGTCGCTTAATCGCAGAAAATCTTCCTTTACTTCCGTCAGAGAATGATAATGCAAGGCACGTTTTACCTGGTCAAATAGTGAAGAATGACCTTCAGCTGCCCAGCGTTGCCCCAGAGCCCAGAAAGTGTCTATCATCCCCGCGATGCCGGCAAATCTACCGAAAAATACTAATCGTCGTCCCTGCTCATCTACAATCCGTTCATAATCAATTAACGTATCCCGCAATTGCAGCAAGCGCTGCAGCATGGGCATATTATATTTCTGCCCCTTAATCGTATGCGAAAAAAAGAGATAGGTTTTATCAGGCAAAAGAAGTTGCGGCGGGATTTCCTTAACACCTAATATTATGTCACAGCAGGATAAATCCTCCTCAATTGATGCTCCCGCCGCACGATACTCTTCTTCTTTAAAAATTCGAATGGGCGATGGTTGCACTACGAATTGGAGATTAGGGTTGCGCAACTCGGCAATATCCTGGGGAGTGAGAGGAACTCGCGCTTCCCACTCATTTTTATCTTCTCGTCTAATTCCGATGACCATACTACCTCTTGGATTGCTTAAGTAATTTAAGCCGTGAAAGCATGAAAAAAAACCATTTACTTACAACCCGAGTAATTACTCTTAGTATATCCAAAATTAATTCTAAATTAGCCCGATGTTTTTGGTTATTAGAATAATGAGAAACAAATGAAACGACTTTTCACGCCGACCCAAGCCACCATTGCCGGTTTAATCAGTCTACTCTTTCTCCTTAATACCAGTCTCGCCTATCAACTTTCTGGCAAAGTCTATGATAAAGTAAGCCGACAGAGCTTGAGTAATGTCACCGTCATAATTCGTACCACCACAGTTTTCGACTCCGTAACCACTGACCTGAGTGGTAACTGGCAGTATGAGGTTACCAGTGATATCGAAACAGACGGTACCCTGCCGCAAGAATTTAGCGTCGCCCAAAATTATCCCAATCCTTTTAATCCTTCGACCACTATCGAATTTTCCCTGCCGCGTGCCGATAATGTCACTATCACCATCACCAACCTGCGCGGTCAGATAGTCGCTTCACACTCTGTCTTTCTATCTGCAGGACAATACGGCATAGACTACACCGGATGTGGCAGCGCCGGCGTTTATTTTTATACCTTCACTACCAGCACGGAACGGTTGACGCGACGAATGATACAATTAGACGGCTCAAGTGGCGGCGGTTTAGGAATGATTCGTTCCGCAGCTGAAAAACGGAGCACCGTTATAGCAAAATCTAACGATGTCATAGTTAATCTCATTTTTAAAAAATTTGGTTACGCCAGCGATACTTTGCAGAGTGTGGTGACTCAGGATACTTATTTTGAAACCTTTCTGGAAACTCTCCATTCCTACGCAATCGTGGCTGATTTACACAATGACATCCTCGAGGTCATGCTGGGAGAACCGAACTATCATCTGAACACTTTGCATTTAACTCACCACACTGATATTCCTCGTCTGCAAAGCGGTGGTGTGGATTTACAGGTCTTTGCAACCTGGGCTGACCCTGACAAATATGCTGGTCATTACTTTGAAAAAGCCCAGGAAATGATTTCTCGAATGCATAGCGAGTTCGCCCTCAGTCCCCAGCAAATCGGTCAGGCGCGCAATTATTCCGAAGCCCAAACTCTCTGGTCACAACAAAAAATCGCGGTCGTTCTCGGTGTCGAAGGTGGGCACCATATCGAAAACAGCCTCGAAAAGCTCTACCAACTCTACGACGCCGGCATGCGTATCTTGACCATTACCTGGAACAACAGCACCGACTGGGCAGTTTCAGCGCGCGATGAATACAATGGCAAGAAAGGCGGTTTGAACGATTTTGGGCATCAGGTCATCCGTACCCTCGATTCGCTGGGTATCATCATTGATGTTTCGCATGTCGGCGCCCAAACCATTAATGACATTCTTGCCGTGACTACCAATCCTATCATCGCTTCCCATTCCGGCTGCCGTGCTCTTTACAATCACTATCGTAATTTGACTGATGATCAGATTCGGGCAATTGCCAGAACGGGCGGCGTCATCGGTGTCATTTTCTATCCTAATTTTTTAAAAAGTAACGGAAAAGCGACAATTTCAGATGTCATTGCCCATATCGACCATATCGTCAATTTAGTGGGCATTGACTATGTGGCGCTGGGCTCGGATTTCGACGGGATTGAAACTACAGTGACTGGTCTGGAAAATACTTCCAAATTCCCCACCTTGACGACAGAACTACTCCTGCATGGTTACAGCAACGAAGCGGTTCTAAAAATCCTGGGCGGCAATTTCTTGCGCGTCTTCCAGCAAGTGTGCAAACCCAAACCATTACCGTAACTTATCTTGTCTCGATGCAAGAGCGCAGAGACAAGAAGATTGAAGAAATAGTGTCAACACAGGAGCGTTGACACGAGGAGCAAGGAGCAAACTCAGTTGTCATTCAATTGTTACTCAATTGTCACTCAATGGTTGAGCGAAGCGCTATTTAGTTCCGTAACGGCGGTAAAATCTGCCAAAAGCGGATTATTGATTGTTTCGCGTTTAAAGAATATCTCCGTCTTCTAATTTAGAATGCGACGCGGAGGAGAACTCTATGCTCACGCGGAGAACATAGGGGACACAGAGAATTTTATTTACTTATTTTTTCTGTGCGCTTCGTGGCCTCTGTGCGAATCCTTGTCCCTATTTTTCTCACACGGCAACCATAGAAAACACAGAAAAATCTTTAAATGTCTTTATAAAAATTTCTCCGTGCTCTTCCGCTTATTTTCCGCGAACCTCCCTATCATTATAAGTAAATGCGCAGCCGGTGCTGAATTTCGCTCTTTCAAATTGGAAATCCCGCATTCTATTCAGAAATTTACAAAGATGTTTTTACCAACAACTAAAGCAGAATTATTGACCCTCGGGTGGCAAGAATTGGATGTAATTCTAATTACTGGTGACGCCTACCTCGATAGCCCTCATATTGGCGTCGCTGTTATCGGGAAGGTACTCTTAAAAGCCGGCTTTCGCGTGGGTATCATTGCTCAACCTGAATTAAACAGTCCTGATGATATAACCAGGCTTGGTGAACCAGCTCTTTTTTGGGGCATCACCGCGGGATGCATTGATTCTATGATTGCGAATTACACCGCCACTCTCAAGAAGCGGCGCCATGACGATTATACACCTGGCGGAATAAACAATCGCCGTCCCGACCGCGCCGTTATCGTCTACAGCAATCTTATCCGACGCTATTTTAAAAATACCAAGCCGCTGGTGCTGGGTGGCATTGAAGCCAGCCTGCGCCGGATTGCCCATTACGATTACTGCACGGATAAAATCCGCAAATCAATCCTATTTGATGCCAAAGCCGATGTCTTAGTTTACGGCATGGCAGAAAAGACAGTCGTTGAACTGGCAACACGCCTGAAAAACCAGCAGGATTACCGCGATTTAAGAGGAATATGCTATATTTCTGCATTGCCACCCGCCGATTTCATTGAATTACCCTCTTATGAAAAAGTATGCCAGAGTCCGGCTACCTTTACCGCAATGTTCAATCAATTTTATGCTAATCTTGATCCGCTCACCGCACGAGGTATGTTCCAAAAGCATCTCCAGCGTTATTTAATCCATAATCCGCCGCCTATGACCCTTTCACAGAGTGAACTAGATGCAATTTATGAACTTGATTACGAACGTGCCGCCCATCCTTACTATGCCCGTAAAGGTAAAATAAAGGCTCTCGATACTATTCAATTTGCCCTAACAAGTCACCGCGGTTGTTATGGCGAATGTAATTTTTGTGCTATCAGTGTCCATGAAGGACGCACTGTTCAGTGGCGCAGTAAAAATTCCATTCTGCGTGAAGCCCGCCGTTTAACGACCCATCCCGATTTTAAAGGAATAATTACCGATGTTGGCGGTCCGACGGCAAACATGTACGGCTACGAATGTCGCCGAAAGTTGCGGCAGGGTGCCTGTTCCACTAAACGCTGTCTATTCCCGAACATCTGCTCTGCCCTGCCGGTCAATCATACCCCCCAAATCAAGCTGCTGAAGAGCCTGAAAAAAATCAATGGCATCAGGCAGGTTTTTGTCGCTTCCGGTATCCGCCATGACCTTGTCTTGTATGACGGTAAAGCCGGTCACAACTATTTACAGGCTATCGTAAATCACCATATTTCCGGTCAACTTAAAATCGCTCCCGAACATTCAGAGCCCGAAATACTCCGCCTCATGGGTAAACCAGAACCGGCAGCACTGCTCGAGTTTAAAAATCTATTCGACCGGATAAATCGCGTGAGCGGGAAAAAACAATTCCTGACCTATTATTTTATTGCAGCTTATCCCGGTTGCCAAATGGCTCATATGCATCAACTCAAAAGATTCCTCGACCGATATTTGAAAATCACACCCGAACAGGTTCAAATTTTTATCCCGGCGCCTTCGACTTATGCTGCCATTATGTATTACACTGAGCGAGATCCTTTTTCCGATAAAAAATTGTTTGTCGAGAAAAACCTGCGTGCCAAGACCCGTCAAAAGCAGATAATAGTTACCAATAAGCATAAAAAAATGCCTGAGGCTTCGATAGCCGATTAATTTTCACCGGATTTATCCCCTGAATTGTAAACAGACAATCCACGAATTCCTGACCAGTGGCAAGACTTAAAAAAAATTCGCATACAGACCGCTTTTCTTATAGGAATTCCCATTTTATAAAATACTACTCTGCAGAAATCATTTGGCGCTGATTTCTATTCAACCCTATCAAAAGCGATAATTCTTGAAAATCGGTGAACTCGTCTTGCTTAAATAAAATTTGCCTTTTTCAATAATGTTCTTATATTTCAGCCAATGAAATTGGGAGCGAGTTATGCGTGAATTAAAATTCAATCCAGACGACGTCATCATCATGGAAGGAAGCATTGGTTCGACCGCCTATATTCTCAAAGCAGGTAGCGTCGAAGTCCAGAAAAAAACTAAAAACAAAAAAATAGTATTAGCCGTTCTGACCGCTAAAGAAATATTCGGAGAATTAGGGTTAATCGAAGACAAACCGCGTTCTGCTTCAGTGGTCGCGCGGACACCGGTAATTGTAGATGAAATATCGCGCGACGATTTTGTGGCTTTGCTGGAAGACAAGGCATCTTTTATCATTCCGGTCATGAAAGCCTTCTTTGAGCATCTGCGCCAGGCTAATGAACTGGTGGTGCAGTTAGAGAGTCGCCTGGAAGAAGCACCTGCTGCTCCCACCGAAAAAGCGGCACAGGCTCTCAAAATCGAGGGTTTGACCAAACAAGCCAGTGCCGCACTCAATAACAAAACTGTCACGCTTACCCGTTTCCCCTTCAAAATTGGTCGCGAAACGCAGCATCGATATGACGACATTTTCGTTGACAATGACCTTTACCTATCCGACGAAATGCCTTATAATATTTCGCGTAATCACATGTCCATCAACTTCTACCGCGATCAGTATTATATTCTCGACCGAGGCAGCAGTCTGGGAACCATTGTCAACGGTGTCAGCATCGGTGGCAAATCTTCGAACTTCAAGCGTGAATTGAAAAAAGGTGAAAATATTGTCGTGCTGGGTGCCGAAACATCACCTTACAAATTCAAAATCATCGTCGAGTAAATCCGATGCTACCCCGTAAGAACCTGGCGCGTGCCTTACGCAAAGCCCTGAACCAACCCGGTTATGCCATTGAAAATTTATACCACCGTCTGAAAGCCTCTCTGGCTTATCATTTATTTAATGGCTGGAGTTTTGGACCCGAAACAATCTCTCTTTTCCTGACCTATCGCTGTAATTTGAAATGCGCTATGTGCGGTCAATGGGGTGATAACGGTGCCTTTAAAAATTTCGACAAGTTCAGTCTGGGTCAGCAGCTTACGATTGCTGACATTGAGAACCTGGTTAAAGATGTCAAGCGCTATCGCCCCAACTTTACCCTGTTCGGCGGTGAACCGATGCTCTATCCCGATTGGCTTAAAGTTGTCCGAATCATCAAGCAGGCTGGTTTGCGCTGTAATATTGTCACTAATGGCACTATGATAAAGCGCTGGGCGGCTGAAATCGTCGCGGCGGATTTAGATGAAATCATCTTCTCACTCGATGGTCCGGAAGAGATTCATGACCGTATCCGCCGCGTACCCGGTACTTTTAAACGGGCGGTGGAAGGGTTTCAGGAATTAAATCAAATCAAAGCCCGCCAACATGTAACTAAACCTTTATTGAACATCAATTGTACTCTGACTGAATACAATTATCGCCATTTAGATAAAATCATTGCAGTAGCCGAAAATTTACAGGCACGCGGTTTGACCTTTCATCATCTTCTCTTTTTAGACCGTCAGACTGTTATGGAATTTATCTCCTTTTTCAATGACCTTTTCCATCAGGCGCCGGTGGATTGGTTAGGTTTTATTGTGGATAAGTTACCGGAAATCGATGTTGATTTTCTGATCCAGGAAGCCCAGCGTCTCTCTCATCAGAAATTCAAAACCGCCGTGACATTTTATCCCAATCTCGACGAAGAAGAGATTCGTGCGTGGTACACCCAATTTCAGTTTACCTCGCATTCTTACAAAAATCGCTGTCTGAGTCTCTGGGCAACTGCTTACATCTTTCCTGACGGCGCCGTGCGTCCCTACCACACCATGAATTTCACCCCAGGGAACGTTCATCAGACACCTTTTTCGGCAATCTGGAACAATCCGACCTATATTAATTATCGGCGCTACATTAAAAAGCATAAATGTTTCACAGTTTGCGCCAAAGGTTGCACTGAATTTTTCAGGTATTAAACTTTGAACGATAAGTAATTGATTTACAAATTCGTAATGGTTAAATTAAACTAAAAGAGTAAAAGAATATGGAAAAAATTTTAGTTGTTGATGATGAGGTAGAGGTCACGGAACTCTTAGAGGAGTTTTTAGTACAGTCGGGCTATCAGGTTGCGACGGCTAATTCCAAAAAGAGCGCTCAAGCCAAGATTGGCGAATTTCAACCCGGCATCATTCTTTTAGACATCAAACTCCCCGACGGCGATGGCGTTCAATTTTTGAAGGAAATCAAAGCCAGTTACCCCAATATCGAAATCATTATGATTACTGGTATGGCTGACCGCGAAATCGCCCTCGAAGCAATCAAAAGTGGTGCTGCCGATTACATCTGCAAACCAATTGACCTAGCTTACCTGGCTAACAGCGTTTTTACTAAAGTGGTGACTCGTTTTTCTGAGTAATGCACCAAATGCATCCCATTGTGGGGAATTAACCTAATAGTGGAGTCCAATGATACCATTTAAACTATTAGATTTCAGAGCTGGAAAATTTTTATTCATCTGGGGATTCATTCTAGGCCTCAGCGTTCTTTCGCTAGGGCAAACGAAACCAGTAACGGTACGAGCTGACTCTTACACTGACGAAATGACTTTGTCGCCCGGAGATAAAATCAAAATTACCTATGTGGACATCGGACCGCAGGGCACCCCAATCGAAAAGAGCAGCATTGCTGAAATTCGCCATGACGGAACCATATTTCATGAACTGGTGGGTGTGGTGTATGTTCAAAATCTCACCATCCGCCAGGCAGAAGAACTATTGACGGTCAAATTCGCTGAATATTTCAAACAACCCCAGGTCGTAGTCAATATCATCGAAAAAACTACTCTTAAAATCTTCCTGTGGGGCGCGGTACCGCATGTCGGCGTTTTTTCGATACAACCGGGCACAACTATTGCCGAGTTCCTGATTCAGAATGGGGGAGCTTCCCCAGAAGGCGATGTAACTAAAATCACCATTTCTCGTGATGATGGTTCGGTGGTCGTATTCGACCTCAACAAATATTTATTCGCCAATGATAAGACTTATAATGTCGAGTTGAAAAATAATGACAAGGTAATTGTCCCGCGTATGCTGGCAATTGATGAATATAGCCGGCTCTCGCGTGGTTATATTCTACAAGCTGGAAATATCATTCAGATTAGTATTAACGAGTTAGCAGCCCTTGGTAAAAGTTCCACGCCACCGGAAAACTATCTGATTGATAAAGAGGGCAATATTTTTCATAAGAGATTTGGGTTGATTCGTCTGGCGGGATTGAGTATTGATAAAGCCGAAGCCACCTTGACCGAGATGGCAAAACGTTATTACCGTGAGCCGTTAGTCAAAATAGAAGTGGTCCAGATTAGCTCGCGCAATGTTTTTGTCTTCGGTGAAGTCAATCGTCCCGGTGTTTATCCCCTGGAAGGTAATGTTCGCCTGGCAGAATTTCTGGCAAATATCGGTGGTTTAACGCCGTCAGCCGACCTGGACAAAGTCATTGTCACTCGCGAAAATTCTAAAACTATCACCTTCAGTCTGAACGATTATTTATTCAAGCGGCACGATGATAAAAATATCTACTTAGATGATGGTGACCGCATCATTGTGCTCAGTCGGCGACGCGGTTTCTTTTATAAATTAGCCGAAAAAATCCAACCCCTCTCTGTTGTACTTAGTGTTCTGACCGCCATCGCATCAATTTATGTCATTATAAATTACGCTAAACCATGAGATAAATTATGCCTCATTATGAATTGAACCTGCGTGACTATTGGCGAATCATCAAGAAAAAGAAGGTGATTGTCATTGTCACCCTGGTTATGCTCAGTACTTTTAGTCTGATTTTTGCCATAATGAATCGTCCTGAGCCACTCTATCGCGCTCAAGCAAGCCTGAAGATTGAGAAGAGCACCGATTTGACCGGCTTGTATCTCTATAATATCTCCTGGGGAACAGGCGATGACCTGGCAACCCGCGCTGAGGAAATAAAAAGTTATCCCATGCTTGAGAAAGCCGCGCAAGCCATGGGATTAATTGATTCAAATTTGACCTCCGAACAAATCCGCAGCAATCGTGAATACCTTGACATCGTCTCTAAGCTAAAAGCACGCGTCAAAACGGAACAGGAAGGCTATACCAATATCATCAATATCATCGTCACTGATTATAACCCGGTTTTTACTGCCAATCTCGCTAACGCTCTGGCAAAAGTCTATTCCGTCGAAAGTTTCAAAGAGAAAAACCGCGCTGCCCAACGTGCTCTCGATGCCGTCCGACATCAGCGCAATCTGGCGGAGAAAGCTTTGCGCGAATCGGAAATGAAAGTGCGCAACTACCGCGAGCAAAATAAATTCGTCACAATGGACGGAGCTTCTTCTCAAATTTCCACCGCTTTGTCAAAAGCCGAGAGTGACCTCGAGAAAATCCGGAGTGACATCGCCCAAATTGATAATATCCTGCGCGAAATTGAACAAAATCGTGAATATATGTATAATGCTAATCTGAATTTATTGCTCAATCAACCCAACCGCTTTCTCGAGGACATTCAGAATCGCCTCAACCAAGCCCGCGCTAACATTACTACTTATTCACAATATTACACTCCCCAGCATCCAATCATCCAGGACTTACAGCAACAGGTCAAAAATTTGGAAAAACGGTTCATTTATGAACTTAAAACCTATCGACAAAACCTGACACGCGCCGAAGCTATTGCCTACCAGAAGTGGAAAGCACTCGACGAAGATTATAAATCTCTCCCGCTGTTGAGTCTCACTCTAACCAATCTGGAACGGGAACGCGATATCAATACCCAAATTTTCCAGAGCCTCGAGATAAAGTATCAGGAGGCTCTAATCCGCGTTTCCGAACAGGTTCAGGAAGTCTTCATCATTCGCCCCGCCTTTGTGCCTACTTCACCAATTAATCCAACCATGGTCGGTCCCACTACCGCCATCGGTACCATTATTGGCTTAATTCTTGGCATTGTCCTGGCTTTTGTCGCTGAAACTCTGGATACTACTTTTAGCACAATCGAGGACATTGAAAAGACTCTTGACACCACCGTTATGGGTATTATTCCCTTCGTTAACATCGAAGAGATCAAACAAAAACTCCAGGAAAAACTATCTACACCAGTTCCTGACGATGTACTCGAGATGCAAGCGCGTCTCGTTTCACATTATAATCCTAAATCTACCATTGCAGAAAGTTTCCGTAACTTACGCACCAATATTCATTTCGGGCTTCTCGATAAAGGCTACAAAACTTTGATGGTTACCTCGTCGGTCGCCAGTGAAGGTAAGACGACGGTGGCTGCCAATTTAGCCGTGTCCTTAGCACAGATTGGTGTTAGTACGCTTTTAGTAGAGTCTGATTTGCGCAAACCGCGCATTTCAAAACTTTTTGGTATCGACCGCGAACCGGGTCTCACCGACATTATTCTGAGAAAAGAACCGCTTGATAATGTCATTCGCACCATGAGCGACCTGATGATGGGCATCATGTCAACTGATACTATTGGAAGCGCTACTATTACCGGCATCGAATACCTTAACATCCTGACCTGCGGCAGAATTGAAAAGAATCCCTCTGAAATCATCGCCTCTAAATTGATGGACAACCTGATAGCAGACCTTAAAGAACGCTATGAGGTTGTCATTTTCGACTCTGCGCCGGTAATTCAAGCAACTGATGCCACCGTCCTGGGTTCGAAAGTTGATACCACTTTACTCGTCTATTATCAGGGCAAAATTTCGCGCGGTACCCTGCGGCGCTCAAAAACACAACTCGAAATGCTCAAATCTGACATTCTCGGCGTTGTCGTAAACGGTATGAGAGCTGATGTCAGCGCCGATTACTCCGACTATAAATATAGCTATGAATACCATTACCATGAAGAAGAACAAGTCCCGCAAAACAAAATCGTGGCTTCCCTGAGTAATTTCTTCCTGAAACCGACTGAAGGCTTACCAACCGGCTTTTGGGGACAATTGCGGAAAGGGCGCATCTTCCTCATTCTCGCTGCGCTGGCAATCCTATTACTGAGCGGGTCATATCTCGTCGGAAAAGTCAAAACCGCGCGTAAAAAACCCAGCCAGCAAGTCGTTCAACCAACTCTGACAGTTACACCCAAACCAGAAACAACGGCAGTAATAGTTGACACCGTGCGCGCCGATACTACCCAACCGCAGGAATTACCCCCCGAACTAAAACAACTCCAGAACAGTTACGGCATTCAACCACTCTCAGAACAAACTGCGATACCGTCCTCCAGTCAAGCTTCTCCGACAACCACTCCACCGAATACCGACGCAAAACCAGCACCAGCGTCTCAACAACCAGCTACTACGGTCCCAACAAGTCCACCTGGTCAAAGTCTCCAACCGACGACAACTTTTACCCAACCGAATGTCATCAATTTGCGCTCTTCTATGCCGTATACTTTGCTGATTAAACGGTCTTACAATTTCGAGGATTTAAAACCGACTCAACGCACCTGGCGTCAAAAAGGACTAAGAACATTTATCACGCCCGATTTTTCTAATCCAAATCAGAAGCAGTACGCCCTATGTTTCGGCAGCTTCAATTCCGTACAAAATGCCCAGAAAAAAGCCCATACTCTCAGCTTAAGCGGTCTTACAGCTTCCGTTAATATAATAAAATTACCGTACACCTTGCTTCTGGCGACTTACCGTTCGGAAGAACAAGCGCTTCAGGCGCTGCAATCAAATTTGCCCCTTCGCGACTTTTTATATATTCAGCCTTCAACTGAATATCCGATCGCCAAAAATGAATATTATCTCCTTTACGGAGGCTTTCCTTCTATCGAATTAGCCGAACTCACCCAAATTTCCAATTCATTGCTTACACCATATCCGATTGCTGAGCGCTAATGAGCACAAACTGAGGAAAACACCATGGCTTATCACGACCACCACCATAAACGCCATCACAAATTAAAACACGGTGAAAAAATCATTCTTTTTATTGTTATACCAATCGCTATAGTCGTTGCCTTGCTTATCAGCATCACCATTAAATCTCTCCCACGAATCTATTGGAATTTTGTCAATAATTTTCGCATAGACGAAACAATATCTACCGCTATAACAAAGGGGTCAGCCGTACGCCGCGAAACCTATCTTCGCCAAAAATACGAGTCGAAATGGCGCCAGGATTCCCTGGGAGTTTGGGAAGAACATTATAAAACAATCCTCGAGAATAAAGAAAATCGCGAAATTGACGAAATTCAGCGCCAACTTAAAAATCAGCCCATTCCGCGTAAATAATTATGCCACAACTCGAACTCTTAGAGCGCAAAACTAATCGCCTTTTTATCTATTTGAGTATCATATTCAGTATAATTGTGGCATTTGTTTTGGTTAAGGTGAACTTCTGGATCGCTTTGACGGCGGCGCTTGGGTTGGGCGTACTGATGGTGACATTTACCAATACTGATTTTGCCATTTATATTTTGATTTTTTCGATGCTGCTATCTCCGGAATTTGGAGAACGAACGACTTCCGGCGGCGGGGTCACCATCCGGATTGATGATATTATTTTAGCCATCATTAGTTTTACCTGGCTCGCCAAAACTGCCATCAACAAAGAGCTGGGGCTTTTTCGTAAAACCCCACTGAATAAACCAATCGCCATTTATCTCTTTATCTGCTTTCTCTCTACTGCTTTTGGAATGATGTCTGGACGTGTCCAGGTTCTGACTGGTTTATTCTTTGTCTTGAAATATGCACAGTACTTTCTGGTTTATTTTATGGTTATCAATAATATAAGAACTAAAAAACAGATTGATAACTTTGTCGTCGCGCTTATTGTCACTTATGTTATCGTAACTATTTCTGCTTTGCTTCAGATTCCTACTGGTCGGCGGGTCACTGCTCCGTTCGAAGGTGATGCCGGAGAACCCAACACGCTGGGCGGCTATCTCATTTTCATAATCGCGATTAATTTAAGTTTGATTCTCACACCTGGTATTATTGAAAAGCCAGCCTTAAGACGTTCACTATTATTAATAACGGCGCTCTCGGTAGCGCCCTATCTGCTCACCAATTCCCGTGGTTCGTGGGTTGCTGGAATTCCGGTTGTCATCGCGTATATTATTCTCAGCAAAAAGCGCTGGATGATTATTGCCTTTGTAGCGGCATTAGTCACACTGGCACCCTACATATTTCCGCGTACAGTAATCGACCGTGTCAAATACACTTTTACGCCTCAACATGGCTATGCTGCTAAGCTTCAGGAACGTGTGGGTAATATTACTATTGATACCTCTGCTTCTGAGCGCATTCGCAGCTGGCGAGCTGCTTTTAAAGACTTGCCCAAGCACCCGCTTTTCGGTTTTGGTATAACTGGCTGGCGCTTCTTAGACGCCCAGTATATTCGGGTATTAATTGAGACCGGTTTAGTCGGACTCGCTGCTTTTCTATATCTGCTTTACTCCATCCTGAACATTACTTACAAGATTTACAAAAATGCGCAAATTCCATTCTTTAAAGCCTTTGCAATGGGTTTCTTTGTCGCTACTCTCGCGATGATGACCCATGGATTAGGCGCCAATACATTCATTATCATTCGCATCATGGAACCATTCTATTTGGTCTGCGGCTTGGTACTTGCTATCCCTGAAATCGAAAAAATTGAACTCGAAAAACTGCGGCTCATGGAAGAACAGGCAGCCCGCACTAAACTCGGTAATTTATAAAATGGACTTGGACCCTAATTACAAACCTAAGGCACGACCCGACCTGCTCTTTCGCGAACTCTCCGATGGTGGCATTATCTATGAACCACAAACCGATACGATACATTCTCTGAATGCTTCGGCTGCTTTTATCTGGGCGCTCTGCGACGGCATGCATACCATAAGCACGATCATTGCCTTGATTAAAGCTAATTTCAGTCAATTTGAATCAGAGCCCGAATACGAAGTAGAAAATATTATCGAGAAATTTAAGCGTCTCAAATTGCTCGTCAATCCCTGATGGCAATCTTTAAACTAAGCAGCGGTAAAGCTCGCATCTCAATCGAATGTGAGCTCGAATTAGGCGAAAAACTACAAGCCTGCGTCTTTTCGGCTCTGCTTCGTCCGGCGCGCCAGCCCGCACCAATCCACTATCGCATTCTCCATTCCGATGAGCGCTTTCTGCTCTATCGTAATGAACGCTTAACCCATCGTAATCGCCAATTAGACAAAATTTTATATGCAATTGAGTGGCAAATTGTCGCCGATTGGACTCACCTCAACCGTCGCTCGCTCATTTTCCACGGCGCTGTCCTGACAAAAGAGCAAAAAGGCTATGTTTTTATTGGTGGCTCCGGTACCGGCAAGACCAGCTTCAGCATTTTCCTCATGCGGCATGGCTTTGAATTACTTTCCGACGAATTTGCCTGTATCCAAATTCCTTCACTCAAATTGCTACCGTTCCCACGTAACTTCATCATCAAACCACATCTATCAAAATATCTCGATTTGCCGCGGCTGCAAGGCAAAGATTCTAACTATCGCCAGAATACATTATCAAATTATCTTGCACCTTTTTACTTCGGAAATATCGCTCGGTCGGCAGCTACTATCTCAAAAATCTTTTTTCTGAAACCCGTTGAGGGACATCAATTTCACATAGACACGATTCCTGAAAACCAGGCATTCATAGAACTGCTACAAAATTCTTTCAATCCCCAATATTTCAAAAGCCAGTTACCTGATTTATTGATAAAAATCCTGAACCGAGCCGCAACTTTTTATCTGGAATCGAGTAACCCATTAGGATTAAATCCTGCCAACCAAAAACGACTCCTGACGGAGATTCTGTCATGATAAAACACTACCGCGACTTATTATCCGATGCCACCCGCATAAACCAGTTTCGCGCCGCAATTTCCCAGTTGATAAAGCCAGATAGTGTCGTGGTTGAAATTGGTAGTGCGCTGGGAACCTACGCCTTCTTTTGCGCTCAAGCTGGTGCTAAAAGAATCTACGCTATTGAAATGTCTGACATTTTCTTCGTTGGCAAGGAACTCGCCCGGCTCAATCAACTCGCTGACAAAATCACCTTCATCCACGGTAAGTCCACGGAAATAGATTTGCCCGAACGAGCCGACTTTATCATTATGGAAGATTATAGCCCCTTCTTTTTGTACGCCGGACTGGAACAGGTAATCTGTGATGCGCAGCGCCGCTTTTTAAAACCCGACGGAACTTTTATTCCAGCGCAAATCATCTTAAAGTATGCTTTAGTCGAATATCCTGCATTTCATCAGCAATTAGATTGCTGGGTAAAAAAGAATGACCGGCTGTATGGCTTAGATTGGTCGTATACCACTGAACTAACCTTTAACCAGACTTACTTCGCCGATGAATCGCCCAAACGATTGCTGACAGATGCGATAACTATAAAGTCCATTGACCTCGCCCATGACGCAAATTTTACCTTTAACTCTCTCACCAAAATTAAAATTACCAATAGTGGCACAGTTCATGGCATTATTGGTTGGTGGGACTGCTTTTTTACCTCGCAGCAATTTTTCTCCAATGCGCCTAATTCCTCCGAAAACACATGGGGACAATTATTTTTTCCGCTGCGTTATCCTATTACAGTCCAGACGGGAGATGAAGTCGAAATTAATCTGATGGCGCTCGAATCACTACGCAGCCAGACTATCGACTATAAGTGGGTAGTCAATCACCAGTATGCCGAACAGGAAGGCAATACTTTTCGGGGAACCTATTTAGACCTTAAGCGCCTGACTCGATTCACTCAGGATGCTGAATTGCAATTGAATAAGAAGGGCAAAATCGTCAGTTTCCTGCTCTCAAAATGCACCCAACCGATTAATTGGCAAAATTTAGCGCGTGAATTATCCCGTGGTTTCCCGGCTGAATTCCCTGATGAAGTCAGTGCGTTGCAGGTACTACCAACTCTCTTAAAAGATTTTATTCGCTGAATCATTTTAAACATCATTTTCTCGCGAAAGTTGTTAAAATTAGCGTTGCTCCTGTCATTACGAAATGTAAGCGACGGAGCGGAGCCTTTGAAGAAGATGAGGTCATGCAATGAAACTGGTCATCCAAATTCCCTGCTACAACGAAGAGAAAACTATTGGCAAAACCCTTGCCGATTTACCAAAATCTATCCCCGGCATTGATTCCATCGAGGTGGTGATTATTGACGATGGCAGTACTGACCGCACAATAGAAGTTGCCCGGCAATGTGGCGTTCAGCATTTTGTGCGGCATACGCAGAATCTTGGCTTAGCGCGCGCTTTTAAACATGGCTTGGAAAAAAGCCTCGCACTCGGTGCCGATATTATCGTCAATACCGATGCTGATAACCAATACAAGGGCAGTGACATCGCCCGGCTTGTCCAGCCAATTCTCGAAAAAAAAGCCGAAATCGTCATTGGCGACCGCCAGATAGACAAAATCCAGGAGTTCTCCTGGCTTAAAAAACGCCTCCAGAAATTCGGGAGCTACGTCGTTCGCAAAGTTTCACAAACGAAGATTCCCGATACAACCAGTGGCTTTCGCGCTTACAGCCGCGAAGCGGCTCTGCAAATGAATATCATTTCGACCTTTTCCTACACCCTTGAGACTATCATCGAAGCCGGCCAAAAGGACATTCCAATTATCAGCATCCCAATTGAAACGAATAAAACTGAGCGTCCGTCGCGCCTGTTCAAGAGCAACTGGTACTATATCAAACGGTCATTTTCGACGATTGTGCGAATATATACGATGTACCAACCTTTGCGCGTCTTCTTTTATACCGGTTTGATTACGATGATGGGTGGTTTTCTGCTCGGTGTGCGTTATCTTTACTTTATGATACTGGGTGAGGGCAAAGGGCATGTCCAATCGGTGATAATCGCCGCAGTGCTGATGCTCCTGGGCTTTATTTTCTTTATGATTGGTTTACTGGCTGATGTAATTTCCGCCAACCGCAAAATTATAGAAGAAGTGCAGTACCAGATTAAGCGTAATCAGTACCGCCAAAATTAAAGATTAACTGACGCTAATTATGAGACGCTTCCTATTCAACTGGGGAATCAAGGGCATCGGAATTATTCTGCTCATCATTTTATTACGGCAGATTGATTTCGCTGTGCTGCTCCAAACTTTAAGGCAGTTCAACTGGTGCAACATTTTCATTTTGGAGGTAGCCTCGGCGCTGGTGATTCTGACCAAAGCTTACCGTTTTCAGCTGCTGGCAGGGCACTTCGATGTCCAATTGAGATTATCCTCCAGTACCATCATCTACGGTTCCGGTATGTTTCTAAGTACGATTACGCCCGGCAGACTTGGTGATTTCGCTAAAGTCTTTTACCTGAAAAACAGCACCGGTTGCAGTTATCAGAAAGGTATCTATCTCAGTTTTATGGATCGGATTTTCGATTTAATTACGCTCACGGTTTTCGCACTGTTCGGTCTGGCACAATTTGTTGCCTGGAGAATCATATTGATTTTTCTGCTGATTTTTATCGGGTTAGTCTTGCTTTCCACATTCCTTTTTAAGAACTACTTGTTGAAAATAATTACACGCCTGCTGAACGGGATTGGCAAACGCCTGAGACTCAGTTTCAGCAATATTGAGCCCGGGGTATTGGTATCTTCCCGTTTAATTTTACCTCTCATACTTTCGCTATTACCCAACGGCATTATTTTTTACCAGATGATTTACATCAATCAAATTTCGCAGATTGCAGTCACTCCGTTAGACATGATAGGGATTTTGGCGTTCGGTAACCTGATTTCGATGCTGCCTATCACGATTTCCGGGCTTGGTACACGCGATGCGACTTTCGTTTACCTATTAGCGCAAAAAGGAATTGCTTCAGCTGCCGCGCTCTCACTTTCGCTGTCATTTTTTCTATTCAATAATCTTGGCATTCTATTTTTTGGCATGATACTTTTTTTAATTTTCAAACCACAAATCCATGAGCCAGAAATCGATCGTTAGTTTTAAAAGTTTCTGCGAGCAGCAGGAATACTTTCTTTTGGTGGCGCTTCTCGCGCTCGGCTTGATTGTTCGCCTGGTTTTAATTTTTTCAGTAACCGAGCCCATCGACCGCGACGCCCAGGAGTATTACAAAATCGCTCAGAACCTCCTGGCAGGGAAAGGATTTTCTATCAATGGTAGCGAACTCACTGCTCGGCGTGCGCCTGGTTACCCGGTTTTCTTAGCCAGCTTGATGGAAATCTTCGGCACCGAACCCAGAATTCTCTACCTTGCCCAGGCAATTGTTAACATTCTGACGATATTTTTGGTATTTTTGGCACTTAAGAAGACCGAGGTTAACCTGCCTACAAGGCTCCTAATTACCCTGGTTTTTAGTCTGAGCACTTCTTTTATCTTTGTCAATGTGCTTTATGCCGAAATTCTGACGATGTTGATAGTTGCTTTACTTCTTTATATTTCAATCCACCCGGATTTTAACGTCCGACCGAGCATTCAGCTGCTTTTTGGGGGGATATTAACTGGCGCATTGATCTACCTTCGACCAACTTTCCTTTATTTTCCGATCTTCCTGCTTTTCGGTGCTATTTTTCTGAAAACTATCCGGCGTAATCTTGCGATCAAGAAATTTTTAACGATTGCAGGAATAGCCCTGCTAACGCTGACCCCCTGGACTATCCGCAATTATAAGGTTTTTCACAGATTCATTCCGCTGGTCTCGGCTGGCGGTAGCGAGTTATGGGGAGCCAATCTCGAGATCGCCGACCGATTCGTCTGGAATTCTGTCTCCGACATTCAGAAATATGAAGAGCAAAGAACTGCCAATCACACCCTTCAGAACCGGTTGATTCACGAATATCGAGTAAAATACAAGATAACCGACCCGGAAACTTTAAATCGCTTTCTCCTTAAGCAGGCTAAGCAAATAATTCTCCAGCATCCATTTCGCTATGCTCTGCTTTGTTTCAACCGTTTGCTGATTTTCTGGTTTTCTCCTCCCATTGGCTCGATGACCTTAAAAACTATATCACCGGTGCTATTTTGGAGCATTTTAATTTTAAAATATATGTTGACCATTCTCGGTATCATAGGCTTATATCGATTTACTCGGAATAATTTTCCAAGTGCCTCTCTGGTAATCATGTTAGTGATTTACTCTACTCTGCTCCATACAACAATCCATGCTATTCAGCGCTATTTCTTGCCATTAATTCCGGTTGTCTATTTCGGTTTAGGGTATTTCTTAGACACACAAGAGCAAGTCAATAAAAAGCAGCCCACCAGTTCGGGTTGATTAGGTCAAACTTTTTAGAGGGTTTAGAAATGGCATCTGACGAATCTCACGGGGATCTCCATTCAAGGTGAAAATATTCGAATCGGTCGTTGAACAGGCTAAATCAGGTGTGCGCTGGGTTGGAATCGGCCAGGTAGGCAATCGCTTACTTTCGATGGCTTCGACAATCGTGCTGGCCCGTTTATTGATGCCGGAAGATTTTGGTGTAATTGCCTTAGCCCGCCTGGTTTTAGGTTTCATTTTGCTTCTGAGCGCCTGGGGTATTGATGCGGCAATAATCGTCGAGGAAAAACGGGTCAAACAAATTGCCAACGTGGCTTTTTGGATCAATTTGGCGATCATGGTGATCCTGGCTATAATCGTTTTTATCCTTTCACCCTGGGTAAAAAAATTTTATGCCACCCCCATCCTCCAGCCGATCCTGATCTGGATGGGCGTCGGCTTAGTGCTACAATCGTTCGAACTTGTTCCGCGGACTCTATTAAATCGTGAGCTTAACTATAAATATCTGACGATCGTCAATCTTACTGTCGAAAGTTTCACTAATTTCCTGGTAATACTTTTGGCCTTCCTAGGTTGCGGCGTTTGGAGTCTGGTGATACCCCAAATACTGGCTAGTCCACTACGCCTTGTGCCTTACTGGATTCGAAGTCGTTGGCATCCAAGTCTATATATCGAACGGACTGACCTCAAACGGGTATTATCTTTTGGTAAAAGTGTTTTGGGAGCCGAATTAGTTCGCTACCTGAATACGAATGCCGATTATTTTCTCATCGGCAAACTTTTATCGAAGGCAAAACTCGGATATTATATGTTTGCATTTAACCTAGCCAACTGGCCCGTCGAAAACATCGTCAAGGTCATCAACACGGTCTCCTTACCGGCCTTGTCCAAGCTGCAATCCAATTTAGCCGAACTGCGGAGGCTATATCTGCGCATGACCGAACTCATTGCTCTCGTAACCTTACCTATTTTCGGTATCCTGGTAGGTATTACCCATGAGTTAGTCGTCGTAGTCTACAGTCAAAAATGGATTCCAGCCGTCCGCCCGCTGCAAATTATAGTCATCTATGGGATAATGCGCTCCCTATTCGCACCGGCCGGACGAATTTTCCTCATTCAAAAAAAACCCCATTATCTATTTTTTATTAATCTCTTGCAGCTACCACTTTTAATTACCGCGATTTGGTTCGGGATCCAGGAGGCTGAGATTCTGGGGGTTGCCGTGGGTGTGGCCATTGTCCTATCTCTTGGGGGAGTCACGACACTGATTGTCATTTCAAAAATGTTGTCCATGCCAATAATAGAATTTGCCAAAGTACTCAGAGCCGGTTTTATTTGCACACTAATTTTCCTATTTACGGGTTGGGTATTTAAACGATTCCTTTTTGATTTAGGGATCTCTTCATTATTAATTTTGATTTTTTATATCTTTTACTGCGTTAGTGTCTATGCCCTGGGGCTTCGAGTTTTTTACCCAAATCAATTTGGTGGTCTGGTGCGTACAGTTGCCAGTGTAATTGGTATAGCTCCGAGTAATATCCTTATCAATTCCGAACTTAATCGTAAATAAGTCAATATTGAAATGAGAATCGTCTATTTATGTACCAATCCCGGCCTCGATTTTGAGAGGATGCTCGGTCCTAAAATTCACATACAGGCCATCCTGCGCGGATTACGAGCTAAGGGTCATAAGCCCATTTTGGTAGCTGTCCAAAAAACGGGTAACCTTAAAGGATATGAAGAGTTTGAAACCATAGTCGTAGTTCATCGCTATCTGCGTGGCTTCGTACATCGGGTCATTCCACCTACCGGGGTGGTCGACAGTCTGCAAGTCTGCTGGCAAATCCTAAAACTAAACCGGAAATATCCATTAACCCTCATTCACGAACGATATACTGGTATATCCTGGGGTGGATTATTAGCCGCTAAAATATTGCGTCTACCCTATATCCTCCAAATGGTCGGTCCTGGCATAGAAGAAAAAACTATTCAGAACAATCCCCTGAGTTCTTTTAGACGATGGCTGGCTCTATTCAACCAAAAAATCCTCCTCCAGAATTGTCAGCACCTTATCTTGAATTCAAAATTGATCGCGGAATTTATATATAGAATGCGGGGTTGGCATTTACCTACATACGATGTAATCTTGAATGGTGCGGAGATTCCTGAGCCGTTTACCCCTGAACAAAAAATTAATCTGCGAAATCGTTTAGCTGCCTTTAATCGACTACTCTTTTTATACTCGGGTAGTTTATATCGTTGGTATGGCACCCTGGAGTTGATCCATGCTTTCCACTTAGCTCTCCAAACCAATCCTAACCTCAAACTGCTTTTAATTGGTGGTGGGGATATAGACACTGAAGTCGAACGATATATTTTGAATCATCAAATTCAAGACTCGATCGTATTTATGGGGAGCCTGCCCCACCAGGAATTGCAGCAAATCATTCAAGTCGTAGATTATTGCCTTGTTTATTACTCTGGAGAACCCACTTACTTCGGTTCCTCGACTAAATGCATCGAATATATGGCCGCGGGTAAGCCGGTCATTTCCACACCGCATATGTTGGAAATCATCGAGGACGGGATTACCGGATTTATGTCGAAAACCTCCTCTCCGGAAGATTTCGCCGCTAAAATTACCGAGGTGCTTAGTAATCCGGAACAGGCTCGAATCGTAGGCGAAAATGCCCATCAGAAAATTGTATCTGGATTCCTATGGGAACATTACATTCAAAAATTAATTGCTATTTATCAATCAGTAATCGATAAAAAGTAAGTATGTGTGGCATCTGTGGAATATATCATCAGGGTAAAATTGAGGTCACCCCGGCTCAGATTTGCCGCATGCGCGACGTTATGGTTGAACGTGGTCCGGATGCTGCCGGTTATGAGTTATTGCCAGGAATCGCACTTGGTCATCGTCGTCTGAAAATCATCGATCTTACGGATGATGCCAACCAACCGATGACCAATGAAGATCGCACGATCTGGACGGTTTACAACGGTGAGATTTACAATTATCGTGAACTCCGACAGGAGTTAATTCGCGCCAACCACTACTTCAAATCCAACTCCGATACCGAAGTAATCATTCATGGTTATGAGGAATGGGACACCGAGCTATTCCAAAAAATCACGGGAATGTTTGCCATTGCGATTTACGATATGCTCCGCAATCGCCTGATACTCGCCCGCGACCGTGTCGGTAAGAAGCCACTTTATTACTCTGTTCGACAGAATATTGTCTATTTTGCCTCAGATATAAAAGCGCTTGTCACGGCTTTACCGACCCAACCTGCCGTGAGCCTCACTGCTTTAGATTGCTACCTGCATCATATCGCCGTACCTGAACAGCATACTATTTTCGAAGGAATAAAAAAAATATATCCCGGGAGTTACCAGATCTTCACCGAAGGGTCACAAAAAGAATCCACCTATTGGGAGTGGAATTACACTGATAAAATCGACGACCAGGAATCAGTCGTCTTGCGTACTTGCGAGGATTTGATCACCAAAGCGGTTATGCGTCGTACTATTAGTGATGTGCCGATTGGAACTATGCTTAGCGGGGGCGTCGATTCCAGCCTCATCACCGCGATTCTAACCTGCAACTCTACTCAAAAAATAAGGACGTTTACGATTGGGTTCAAAAATTACCCGCTGGGGGATATTTTAGCAGCTCGCCAGGTTGCCCGCCTCCTCGACACAGAGCACACAGAGATCGTCCTTGATCAAAATATTATTAATAATCTCCTCGAATTGGTTTGGCAGTTTGGAGAACCCTTTGCCGACTCCTCTGCAATTCCAACCTTTCTAATCTCCAAAGCCGCTCGTGAATATATCACGGTCATGTTGACGGGTGATGGTGGTGATGAGGCTTTCGGTGGCTACGGTCGGACAATCGTACCTCGTAACGCTCAAATCCTTGCCGGCTTTATCCCACCCGCGATTCGCAGACATCTAATTAAAGTACTTAGAGAGCTAGCGGTCGATCCAGAAAACAATGACCCTTTGAGTAAAACGAGGTATTATCTAGAATATCTTCAGGGGTTCCCCCTGGAGAGCTTCTATAACAATATGGGCTTTCACAAGTATCGAGACCGCCTGTGGAGTAAAAATCTTATCACACATCTAGATAATCATAACCCCCTGCATCCCTTTCATGAAAATTTTCGCAAGGTCAGCACCCTCAACCCGATCGATCAAGTGCTTTTTACGGATGGCAGGACGCGCTTGATTTATGATTACCTTGTGAAAATCGACCGGGCTACGATGGCCAACTCAGTCGAATGCCGTTCCCCCTTTCTCGATACAGCCCTATTGGAATACGTTGCTAAAATTCAACCTAAATTGAAATTCAAAAACCATCAAACCAAATACCTCTTGAAAAAGATAAGTGAAAAATATTTACCCAAAAGTCTGCTCTATACTGAAAAGCGTGGCTTTGGCGTACCCGTCGATTTATGGCTACAAAATGAATTGCGAGGGATTTTTGAATCGGTAGTATTTAGCAGGCTGGCTCTCCGGCGCGGATATTTCAATTACGCTTTTCTCCAGCAGATTTGGAATGAGCACCTTAGCGGCAAAGTCAACCATAAGCACCGCCTCTGGGCCATTTTCTGGTTGGAACTCTGGCATTTAATGTTTATTGAGAAGATAATCGCGCGCGATACACCAATCTCAGACCTGGGGAAAATACTAAAATGAAACCCATTCCAGTCCTCCACATTATTGGCAGTCTGAATCTTGGCGGCGCCGAAAAATCGCTTTACTTGTTACTAAAGAATATCGACCTGAATCAATATCCAACCATAGTAGTAACGCTGTACTCCACAAGGCATGACGAATTCTTTACCACTCCCATTGAGCAACTGGGTATACCAATCTATCAACTCCATTTAAAATCCTGGCACGACTGGCGAGCTTTTCTACAGTTGCGCCAGATTATAAAAAAGCATCGTATCCAAATCGTGCACTCCCATTATGGAGCACTGGAATTCTACGGCACTCTGTTTGGCAGACTGGCAGGAGTTCGCAATTGCATTTACACAAAACATAATGTCCGCCTTAAAACGGGTTTCATTTTTAACTGTCAGCGCCTCATCTTAAATCGGCTACTGGCAAAACGCATTTTGTCAATTTCTAAAACCGTCACCAGACATCTGCTTGAGAAAGAATTTGCTCCCTGGCGCAAAATCAGGCTCGTCTATAACCCAATTGAATCTCCTAAAAAGATGCCCCGAACTATCGCCCGTCAGATATTAGGATTACCACACAATAAGCTTATTATTGGCAATACTAGTCGCTATGACGATTGGAAAGGATTCGACATTTTCTATCGCACTGCTGCCATATTAATCGAAAAGGGTATCGCGGTTCACACTCTAACTTTGACCGATGAAAATGCCCGGCACGTACATGAGCGGCTTATAGCTGAAAACCGATTGTCAGCAAACGCTTCCCTAATCCCCTTTCAACAAGAAATGGCACCGGTGTATTCCGCCCTTGATTTTTACCTAATCACTTCTCGTCATACCGAAGGTTTTGGTATGGCGCATGTTGAAGCATTATCCTATGGAATCCCCACCATCAGTCTGAACGTCGGCGTTCTCTCAGAAATCATTCAGGACGGTAAAACTGGTATTCTTCCTTTTCCGCAGCAGTGGCAACCGACCTATAAAGGTAATGTCGAAGAGGCTGCGCAAGCATTCGCCTCCAGTATTGAGCGTTTGATAAATAATCCTACTAAAATCGAATCAGTACGTAGAAATGCCTTGTCTTATGCCATTCAGTTTGGTACCGCAACATTTTGCTTGAAAATTACCAATATTTACCGCTCCTTGTGTCTATGAAGCTATTAGTCACCACCGACCTTTTCCCAACTCCAGTAAATCCCAATCACGGCATTTTTATCTTTCAATGGGCTAAGCATCTGGCTCAGAAAGTGGAATTGACCATCTTGCAAGCCGTCTGGAGTCCGCGCGACGCAACGATTTCCGCAGAGACATTAGCGAACTTCAAGAGACACTTTGCGCTGTTTGATAATGAATTTACCTGGTACCAAATGCCGCTCAAAATGCCGCGTTACGACCGTCTCTGGCGGCGAGCATTGATTTTTCGCACTGCTGCTGAAAAATATCTACAAGGACGCTTGTCAAGATTCGATTTGTTTATAGGTCAGATGGGTATTCCTGGTGGCTTTGTGGCAGTCCAACTGGGGAAAAAATATGATAAAAAATCGCTGGTCGGGCTAAGAGGGTCTGACGTAACCAGCTATCTTTACAAGCCAATTCTGAAGAATTTCGCTTTCTGGACTTATCACCAGGCTGATGCCATTGTAACAGTCTCACAAGCATTGCGCCAGCAACTGCTTGAATTGAAGATTCCCGCTAACAAGATTAGCGTCATATACAACGGTATTAATCCCATTTTCCAGCCGATGGAACAGAAAGTCGCCCGTGAATACCTCCACCTTTTAGAAGGCAAAATCATTCTTTTCGTAGGAAATCTAATTCGCTTAAAAGACTGGCATACTCTTATTGAAGGGTTAAAGATCCTATTCCAAACCATGGTTGGCAGATGCTATCTGATTGGTGAGGGCGAAGACCGGTCTTTAATCGAAAAAAAGATCGAGCAGGAAAATCTAAATGATAAAATCATCCTGCTTGGGGACATTCTTCATACCGAACTCCTCTATTGGTACAATGCGGCTGATGTCCTGTGCCTACCAAGTTTACGAGAAGGTATCCCGAATGTGATTTTGGAAGCTCTCGCCTGTGGCAGACCGGTGGTAGCATCCGATATTATCGGCAATCGTGAAATTGTCAGAGAGGGAGTCAACGGTTTCTTGCATCGCGTGGGCGATAGTCAGTCGCTTGCTGCGACATTGAAAAAGGTATTGGACATGGACTGGAATACTACTTCAATATGTTCTACGGTGCGAGATTTTACTTGGGCTCAAAACACAAACCACTATTTAGATATTTTGAAAAAAATGTCGTTAAAAAGTCTGGATTTACCATGAAAATCTTCTATTTCTGCTTTGAAGGTTTCAGTAAGCATGGACAGATCAATAATCACATTCGTGAGACGGTCTCGCACTTAGCGCGCTTTGGTCACGAAGTCCACTTTTTTATACCAACCATCACAAAGCCTGAATTTGCCGCACCGGTCAAAATCCAGCGGATTCCAATAATCAATCTTCCTCTAATCCGCTGGCTGACTTTCGAACCACTTGCTTTTTTAGTCCTTCTACTTAAGGCAATTCAACACCGTCCGAATCATCTCTATTTCAGGGAAACTTCTTCTTTTATACCGCTCCTGATCTCCAAAATATTCTCCATTCCATTAACCATTGAAGTCAATGGCTGGGTGCTGGAAGAATTACGACAGACCGATTATACTCGGTGGAAACTAACTTACATGCGCCTGAACCAGCGTCTCAATTTCCGGCATTGCTGGCGTATCATCCCTGTCACTGAGGGATTAAAACAATTATTGATAGATGCCTATCACCTGCCGGATAGCAAGATTTTTCCCGTAGCCAACGGCACTAATCCGATTGTTTTCAGACCAATTCCAAGAGGTGAAGCGTTTAAAATCACGGGCTTGCCTGATAATAGATTCACCATCGGTTTTATCGGTAGCTGCTACCACTATCATGGCGTCCAGTACTTGATAAAGGCGGCCCCTTTTATCATTGAAAAACAACCAGACGTACAGTTCATAGTCGTTGGTGACGGCGCCCAATTAGCTGAATGGAAGCAATTAGTTCGTGAAATGCATTTAGACGATTACTTCATCTTTACCGGAAAAGTCCCTTTTCAGCAAGCGCCTTATTATATAAACTGCTTTGATATTGCTGTCGCCCCATGGGATGTTGCCTTTTTCAACCGCATAAGTGGTTCACCTATGAAAACCTTTGACTATATGGCTTGCGGCAAACCATTCATCGCCAGCCCGGTCAGGGAAGTAGCCTGCCTTGTTGAGAAGCATCAATGCGGCGTCATACTCGATGTAAATAATCCAATTGTCTTCAGTAATGGCATTTTTAATTTGATGAAAGCTGAATACCAGCGCCAAAAGATGGGCGAAAATGGTCGCCAGGCAGTGATTCAATTTTATACCTGGGAACGTACTACCCGCAATATCGAAAAAATCCTGAGTACAAGATGAATTTATACCGCCATTTTGTCCGTTACATTCACTATCCTTTGACCCAGATGATAAAGGGTGAAAGGGTTGTAAAATACCTTGCCATTCTGCAAGCCAACGAGCATAAATCACTCGCCGAACTCGAGGAATTGCAGTGGACACGGCTGAAGCATTTACTCAATGATGCCTATCAGTCGGTACCTTATTATCGCGCTCTTTTTGACCAGCATCAAATTCATCCCGAAGATATCAGGGCACCGCAAGATTTTGCCCAAATCCCATTTTTAACAAAAACTATAATCGTTGAGCAAAAAGATCAATTATTAAACACTTCTTATATTGGTAAAATCTATCCAGGTAAAACCAGCGGTTCAACTGGCATTCCACTGACTTTCTACTGCACATCTGAATATAGCAGCTGGGATTGGGCAAGTCGCTGGCGTGGACGCGGCTGGTTTGGAGTTCGCATCGGCGACCCGGAAGTTGCTATCTGGGGTCGCCCGCTCTATTCAACCATACGTCGTTTCACTGACCCTCTGAAAGCCAGGTTGCGGAATACTCTCCTCATTTCAGGTTTTGATTACAATCCGGATTTCTTGTCAGTAACTGCGCAAAAAATTCGCACCTTTAATCCGTACTATATTTATGGTTATTCCAATAGTATTTATCATTTAGCAATTTTCTTTTTAGAAAATAATTTGCCGCGTTTACCGCAGCTGAAAGCGATTTTTGTCACTGCTGAGACGCTTTTTCCACATGAGAGAGCCGTGGTAGAACAGGCATTTGGTGTGCCGGTTGCCAATGAATATGGCTGCTCGGAAATTGGCGGCTTTGCCTATGAATGTCCTTCGGGCAGCTGGCATGTTTCGATTGAAAATGTCTATCTCGAGTTCATCGAAAATGAGTTGGGAGCAAAAGAAATTGTCGGGACAGCTCTGACGAATAGTTATATGCCGTTCATTCGCTACCGAATAGGTGATATTGGAGAATGGAAAGCACAGCCATGTTCTTGTGGTTGTCCCCTTCCAGTAATGCAACTCCATACAGGCAAAGCCACTGATACGGTTGTCACCCAAAGTGGGAAGCGCTATTCGAGCGAAATTTTTGATTACTTGAATTTAGCCCTGCTTGATCTTCAGCGGCGACCTTTTAAACAATATCAGATTATCCAGACGAAGCCGTCAACTTTCACTATCCGCTATGTGCGCAGTAATGAATTCCTGGAATCTGACCTGGCGCTCTTCCGGAAAATATTCCAGAACACTATGCCGGACTCTGAACTACAGCTTGAGTTTGAGCAAGTATTAGAAATTCAACCTGAATCGAGTGGTAAAATACGCTATTTTATTTCGAAACTGTGACTATTTTTATTCAATCCCTGCGGGATTGCGTTTACCTATATTTACCACTGACCCCAAAGGGTTTCAATTCGATTAACTCCGGATATTATCCGTAGATTAGAGATGCCATGACCACCCTATTACCCAACCGCGTAAGGGGTTGAACTTGATTACACCAGATGTAATTTGTAGATAAGAAAGGACGCAACAATGCGAACTATCGCTACCATCGTCGGCGCGCGCCCACAATTTATCAAATGTGCCACCGTTTCAAGACAAATTCGGGAATATTTTAAGGAAGTCTTAATCCACACTGGCCAGCATTACGATTACAATATGTCGCAAGCTTTCTTCGATGAACTCGCCATCCCGGAGCCGGACTTCAACCTCGGTATCGGCAGTGGCAATCACGGCGAACAGACCGGTAAAATGTTAATCGAACTCGAAAAAGTCCTGCTTGATGTCAAACCCGACCTCGTCATAGTTTACGGCGACACTAATTCGACAATGGCGGGCGCAATCGTCGCCGCTAAACTGCAAATTCCACTGGCACACGTTGAAGCCGGTCTGCGCAGCTTTAACCGCCAGATGCCCGAGGAAATCAATCGCATCGTCGCCGATTCGCTTTCGCAATATCTTTTCACCCCAACGCAAACTGCGGTGAACCTATTACACCGGGAAGGAATCACCAATGGTGTTCACTGGGTTGGCGATGTCATGTACGATTCTTTCCTATTCAATCTTACTCGCATCGACGCTGAGGACGTCCTGGCAAAATACAGTCTGACAGCGAAGCAATTCGTCCTCGTCACCATTCACCGCCCGCAAAACACCGACTATCCGATTATCTTAAGAGAACTTATAAATGCTTTAGCGGACTTAGACAAACCTATCATCTTTCCTATTCATCCCCGTACCCACAAATTGATGCAGACTTTTGATATTAAAGTTGAAGCATCCAACTTGCGCCTGATTGAGCCGGTATCATACCTTAAAATGCTCGCCTTAGAGAAAAATGCCTACATCATTTTGACCGATTCTGGCGGCGTCCAGAAAGAAGCCTATTTCGCCGGTGTGCCGTGCCTCGTTCTGCGCCCGGAAACCGAATGGGTAGAGCTCGTCGAACACGGCTGGGCAAGACTCATCGGCACCGACTTTCAGCGCATTCCGGCGGAAATCGAACGCTTCGCCGATTTCCATAGCGAAGCCACGACTATCTTCGGTGACGGAACCGCCAGCCGCAAGATTGCGGAAATTATTCGCCGTCTTTAGAGACGATTCCGCGGGTCGTCTCTAAAGACGTACACAAAAAAATGAGAATATATTCATAAAAATCCGTTGAATTGGATGTCCGATGCCAATTATTCAAAATAAATTATTTTCGGCATAATTCGATACCTTCAAATACGATGGATTTATTTTATGGCTATGAAATTAATTTTCTTGCGCATTTATTTCATAATTGTCCTTTCCATAAATTAAAATAAAATATAGGTCATGTTATGAAAGCAACAAAGGCGAAATTTCAACGAAGGTCATTACCCGGTATTGCCGTTATTTCGCTTTTTGCCTGCGTTGGACTGGCAACTGCGCAGGTGAATTTGACTACATCAGAAATTCCGCTCGCTGATCTGAAATAGGAGACAATAGGGTAGACAACAACGAAATCGCATATCTGAAAAGTTGGATCTACAATCGCCTCAACTGGATTGATGCTAATATAAGTCACTTGTCTTATGTGAATCCTGTTGGATCGGACATGCAACCTGACAAATTCGCTCTTATGCAAAACTACTCCAACCCATTCATTGCAACTACACGAATAGGTTATAGCATACCCTATTTTGCCAATGTCAAGATTGAAGTATTCGATTTGCAGGGCAAAATCATTACGACTCTGATCAATGCCAAACAGATGCCCGCCGGTATCTATTTTTATCGTTTGCAGAGCGGAGCACAAACCGCTACCAGAAAGATGATTATCTTGCAATAAATTCCTGACAATTACCTGAGAAATGTAATTAATCAATAGAAAAGGCAATGTTTGCTGCCATTTCTTAGAATTTTCAATAGTCAAAATTTCCGGTGAATTAAATTAGGCACCAATTCAATAGGGACGCTAACATGTTGAAAATTATCTTCGCCATTATTTTAATTTTCTATGGTAAAATTCATTTGCTCGGTTTTAGCAAAGCCTTTGCTCTCGTCAATATGCCACGCCTTAAAATGACACCATCTAAAACCGAAGGTATATTGTGGCTGTTAGCAGGTTTACTGTTTATCGGTGCAGGCATTGTCTGTATTTTTAGCAATCAATGGTGGCTTATGGCGTCAACCGCGCTTATCATCTCCCAGGGCTTGATAATTGCTTGCTGGCGTCAGGCACGTTACGGCACAATTGTAAACATAGTCGTTCTGGTCGCAACGATTATTGGTTTTGGTACCTGGCATTTTGACTGGCGGTTTCGACATCAGTTAGATTCTTTTCAATCACCAAAAATGGCGCAAAGTGTATCAATCTCGGAGAAATTCGCGCAGTTACCGCCCATGGTCCAGGGCTGGCTCATTCATTCCGGCGCGAAAGGCAAGCCGATGATTGAGGCGGTGCATATAAAACAGAGCGGGTTGATGCGACCGACGCCACAAGGCAAGTGGATGTCTTTTCAGGCGGAACAATGGTTTACAACAGACAAGCCAGGATTCCTCTGGCGTGCTGATGTCAGTGCCGCACCGGGGATTCATCTCTATGGACTCGACTCCTACTACGATGGCAAGGGATATATGTTGATAAAATTGTTAGGGCTTTTTCCGGTTGTGAATGCTCAGGGTGCTGAAATTGATCAGGGGACTTTGATGCGTTATCTGTCAGAAATAATCTGGTTTCCAACGGCGGCACTGTGCGATTATATTCAATGGGAGCCGGTTAGTCTGACGAGTGCTCGTGCCACGCTAAACTACGGCGGGGTCAGCGCTTCGGCTATTTTTAATTTTAACTCGAATGGGGATGTGGTCAGTTTTTTGGCACGCCGCTTTTATTCCCGAAAAAATGGTGCTACTCTGGAAAACTGGTACATCGAAAATTTACCAGATGCTTATCGCGAGTTCGAAAGCATCCGCATTCCCACCTCCTCTACGGTAACCTGGAAATTAAAGGAGGGTGATTACACCTGGCTCAAACTTTCTATTGACGATGCGGACTACTCTTTCAGTGGCGAGTAATCCTATTAAAAATGCGACCAACGTTTACAGTATCTTTTATTGTCATTTTCTTAGACGAAAATTCTTCTTCGGTGCGGGGAGAGTGGATATTTTGGGCAAAGCCGCAGCTTTAACCGCGCAAACTTATAAAGGAGAAAAATTCGGTATGAATATCCCAGGCAATGACAATCGTCAGTTTGCTTTGAATATCATGCTCAGGCTGGCAAAGCAGCTAAAATAAGTAGTAGCTAAAATCATAAGGAGGAGACTGGCATGAGCAGAAATTTTGTACGAAGAATGATGCAGATTTTCATTTCAGAATTGCTACAAGGAGCGATTCTATTTGTTGCCGCAGGCACTATCCGCTGGTTCTGGGCGTGGATTTATCTTGCTTGCGGCATTTTAATCATCACCTGCAATGCTCTGGTATTACCGACTGAATTAATTGAGGAGCGCGGTCGTAAAAAGGAAAATGTCGAAAAGTGGGATAAAATTATCACCAGCATTGCGACTATTCCACTGCTGACAATCCTGCTTGTTGCGGGTTTAGACTTACGATTCGGCTGGTCGCAGGAATTGCGCCTCGGCTGGCGTATTGCGGGCATCATCATCTTCTTAGTCGGCAATTTTCTCTTTACCTGGGCAATGGCTTCCAATTATTACTTCTCAACGGCAGTTCGGTTGCAATATGACCGCGAGCATAAGGTGGCAACTGCCGGACCTTACCAATTCATGCGTCACCCCGGCTATCTGGGTTTTATTCTTTTTACCATGGCAACTCCTCTGATCTTAGGTTCGTGGTGGGCTTACATTCCAGCCGGCAGCGCGGTGTTATTGTTCATACTCCGAACATATTTAGAGGACAAGACCCTGCAGCATAAATTGGAAGGCTATCAGGAATATGCAGCGAAGGTGCGCTACCGCCTCCTGCCCGGTATATGGTAAACTATTTCTGATACTCTATTTGTCAAATTTAACCTTTAGAGAAAGAAACTAACCTATGACTAAAACATTTTTAACGGGGCTGATGACCCTAACAATTTTAAGCGAATGCATTAATTGCCAAGAAAACTCAAACTCTCAAACTAAATTCGGAAAGGAAAATTCTATGCCGTCAAAAATATTAGTCGCCTACGCCACACGGGCTGGCTCTACGCGCGGAGTTGCCGAAACCATCGGGGAGGAACTGCGTCAAGCAGGGCTTCAGGTGGATGTCTACCCTATCAAAGAAGTCAGCAATCTTTCTTCATATCAGGCGGTCATCATCGGTAGCGCTATTCGTGCCGGGTCCTGGCTGCCTGAGGCTAAGCGTTTCGTAAAGAAAAATCAAGCATATCTCAAAACTGTGCCGGTGGCGTACTTTTTAGTGTGCATGACCCTGATGAATGATACTCCTGAGAACCGCGCATCTGTAGCAAAATACCTCGAACCGATGCGGCAATTAGTTCCGCCAATCGCCGAAGGTGACTTTGCCGGTAAAATGGACTACTCAAAGCTGGGCATTTTTGCCCGTTTCATCGCCAAATCACTCGTCAAAGTTCCCGAAGGCGACTATCGCAATTTCGACCTCATTCGCCAGTGGGCGAGAACCGTAGCCGCGCAGATTAAAAGCACTACCGCGAACTAAAATTCTATGTGTAACTTATTATAAATAATGTCTAAAATTTCTTTTAGGATGGTCGCCTCTTTCACTAAAATGCCAGGATATAATAGATTAACTTTGATTTTCCGGTCGCTGCGTTATCGCAACTATCGCTTATTTTTCATTGGACAGAGTATTTCCCTTATTGGCACCTGGATTCAGCGTATTGCCATGCCATGGTTAATTTATCGTCAGACTGATTCGGCATTTCTCCTGGGATTGGTAGGATTTGCAGGTCAAATTCCAACATTTATCATCGCGCCCTTTGCCGGGGTTTTGATGGATCGCTGGAATCGGTATCAGGTATTGATTGCGACCCAGGTTTTAGCAATGGTTCAGGCATTGGTTTTGGCACTGTTCTATTTCACGGGTGGTTTATCGGTTTGGCTAGTCGTCCTTTTAAGTATTTTGTTAGGCATCATCAATGCTTTTGATATGCCTGCCCGTCAGGCTTTTCTCGTGCAGATGGTTGATAATAAGGAGGATTTAGGCAACGCCATCGCGCTGAATTCATCAATGGTAAACAGTGCCCGTTTGATAGGACCATCTATTGCCGGAGTATTAATCGCTGCCACTAATGAAGGCATCTGTTTTTTAATTAATGGCTTGAGCTATTTAGTAGTCATTGCGACTTTACTGATGATGACAATTAAAAAGCGTCCGGCAAAAGCGCGGAAATCGCGAGTCATTCAGGAATTGAAAGCGGGTTTCAATTATACTTTCGGCTTTGCCCCTATTCGCGCCATAATTCTTCTGCTGGCATTAGTTTCTCTAATGGGAATGCCTTACACAGTTCTGATGCCAGTTTTTGCCAGAGAGGTTTTGCATGGTGGAGCACACACTTTTGGCTTTCTAATGGGAGCGGCAGGATTGGGCGCCCTCTTAGGGGCTCTCTACATGGCAGGAAGGAAAAGTGTGTTGGGCTTAGGCAGAATTATTCCCCTTTCGGCAGGAATATTTGGAATTGGTTTAATAACCTTTGCTTTTTCCCGTACATTCTTGCTCTCGCTTTTTATAATTTTTATCGCTGGTCTGGGTATGATAATGCAGATGACCTCGAGCAATACTATTCTGCAGACGATTATCGATGATGATAAGCGTGGCAGAGTGATGAGTTTTTACACTATGGCATTTATGGGCACCGCTCCCTTTGGTAGTCTGCTCGCTGGTAGTTTAGCCCATGCTGTTGGGGCGCCTAATACGCTAATTATTGGCGGAGCCGCCTGTTTGTTAGGTGCTGCGCTCTTTGCGCGTAAACTGTCCATCTTAAAAGCTATGATTCATCCGATCTATGTGCGGTTGGGTATTATTCCCGAGGTTGCCACTGGGATTCAGGCTGCTACGGAGTTGACGGTGCCACCGGAAGAATAATAGCGACATAATGGAAGCAAGACGTGTCAACGCCGGAGCGTTTGCACGGGGATAAGCGAGAGCGAACTGGTGGTGGCATGGAATCAACATCGCAAATGAGGTGCAGAATCTCGTCTCGACGCTCCCGCGTCGAGACACCACAGTAGCGAATGCGTGCGCGTCAACTTCGGACCGTTGACACGAGGTTAAGTAGGTAAAAAAGAGAGGAGTATTATGGATTTACAGGCTTTTTTCAAAATTAGTTATGGATTGTACATTGTCAGCGCCCAGCGCGACGGACAATGCAATGGCTATATCTCCAATACCGTTTTTCAGGTAACCGCCGAACCTGCCCAGCTGGCAACCTGTTGCTCCAAGCAAAATTTCACTTGTGACCTGATAGCTGCAAGCAAGGCATTCAGTATTTCGGTATTGTCACAAGACACTCCTGCACCTATCATTGGTCTTTTCGGTTACAAGAGCGGCAAGGATGTCAATAAATTTGAGAAACTCAATTACAAAATTGGAATTACGGGCGTACCAATCGTCTTAGAAAGTTGCCTCGCCTTTTTTGAATGTCGGGTGGTACAGACAATTGATGTGGGCACGCATCTGCTTTTCATTGCGGAAGTCGTCGATAGCCAGCTGCTAAATGCAGATGGAATTCCTCTGACCTATACCTATTATCGGGAAGTTAAAAAAGGTAAAGCGCCCAAAAATGCGCCGACCTACGTTGATCCCGCTCAGTTAGTTAATAAATGATATGCAAGTCGCAGTACAACGTGTCAACGCAGGAGCGTTGACTCGAGAGAGGGGTGTGCGAATCTCATTAATGCGGGAGCGCTGAGGCGCGGAAAAGACTTTGAAAAATGCCACTTTTGTCTAAATTTCTCATGTGCAATTTAAAAAGAAATACGAACATCTTCTGTCAACATGCTCTCGGGAAAGAGCGCCATCAGTGGGAATCTGACTTAACATGTTATTAGTCAAGCAGCTCGATTCACTTGTTGAGCTTAAGCGCACCTTCGTAAAGTATGCAGCTCAGCCTCCGCTCGGCAAAATAGAAATCTACCAACCGAGCTCTGATTCCAAGCCCCTGGTGAGTATCATCATTCCTACCGTCGGAGCAGCGCGGCAGTCTTATCTGCCGGGACTTATCGAGCAAATTGAACGCCAAAGTTGGCGTGATTATGAGGTAATTCTAATCATCGGTGATAATCGCCAGGGACGGGCAATTAACTGTGGTGCAGCCTTAGCAAGCGGCAAATATTTACTCATTTGCGACGATGACACGCGCCTCGGTTCTGAGGATTTAATAGAGAAAATGGTAGAGATGGTCTCTGCTCACCCCGAAATCGGCATGGCGGGAGTCGCCAATCTTATTCCACCAGACGCCAGCTGGTTTGTCAGGCGGGTTATGTATGAGCTCCCGCGACGCACTTCCCCGCTGGTCACAACGATTACCGATAGCGATTTAGCCGAACATCCCTGTTGCCTCATCCCAAAAGCTGTCTTTTATCAAATCGGTGGCGAAAACGAACTCATTCCGCGCGGACTCGACCCCTACTTACGGCAGGCAATTCGGGAAGCAGGTTACCGGGTCGTGGTACTGCCGGGGCTTTATATGCATCATTTACCGCCGCAGACCTTACGCCAATTTGTGCGCCAATTTTATCGTAACGGTAAAATGGCGGCTTATGTCAATAAATTTTACCCGCAATTTGTTGTCGAGCTCGCCTATGAGCATGGTATAGAGGTTGAAGTGCGGCGTTCTATTTTCAAGCGCGTAATCTCTTACCTTTATCGCTTGCTAAAAACTTTCGTCACTCTGAAAATATTTTACCTGCTGAGTTTGTTATTGTATTTAATTGGCTACTCGATTGGCTACCTGACTCTAAATGAAAATGATGTCTGAAAAACGCACCCTGCTCATTCCGGGCGATTTTCCACCCGTTGTCAGCGGGATTGCGACCTATTTCTATGAAATTTGGTGTCGTTTACCTGCTTCTTCCAATTTAATTCTCTGTCCGCGCGATGAAGGCTGGCAGAATTTTGATGCCAGTTGCAGTTTAAAAATTGTTCGACGCTGGATACCGACCAGCAATGCCACCTATGCCAAAATACTCAAAGGCTTGCTCTATGCTTTCTGGGCAATTCAGTTACAATTGAGTTATCGCTTTCAGACTATTCACTGTGGTCAGGTGCTCTCGTCTGGTTTCGCTGGTTGGTTGCTCAATAAGCTTTTCGGTATTCCCTATGTCGTTTATGTTTATGGTTCAGAAACTTTTCGTTTCGGTAGGAGTCGTCTCTGGTTAAGTTTGCTGCGCCTTTTCTTAAAAAATGCGACTTTCATCATACCGAATAGTCATTTTACAATGGATGAATTCCTCACGCTCGATCTGCCAGCGACCAAATTTAAAATTATCACCCCCGGTGTGGATACGGCTCACTTTTATCCCACTCGACCTGATAGGGAACTGTTAGAGCGCTATGCTTTGAACGGGAAGATAATCCTGCTGACCGTCGCGCGTTTAGACGAACGCAAGGGGCACGACCAGGTCATGCGGGCTGTCAGCCATCTCGGCAATGACTTTCCAAATTTGACTTATTTAATCGTCGGCAAAGGGCGCGAAGAAAAGCGGCTACGACAGCTCGCTACCGAATTACAAATCGCAGAGCGTGTCATTTTCACGGGCTATGTACCGGACGCTGATTTGCCACGCTTCTACAATCTCTGTGACCTTTTCATTTTATTAAATCGCCAGACCCGTACCGACCCGCGTTTGCAAGGCGATTACGAAGGTTTTGGAATCGTTTTTTTAGAAGCAGCTGCCTGTGGTAAACCGGTAATTGCCGGCAATTTTGGTGGCATTGCTGATGCTGTCGAACATGGCATTTCGGGTTTGATTATCAATCCCAACGACCTGGATGAAATTTGTCAGACGATTAGCCAGTTACTTCGGGATGATGCTTACCGGCAAAGGCTCGGCGCTGCTGGTCGAGAACGCGCTCAAAAATATTTTGATTGGTCAATAATTACCACTAAAATTCAACAAATTTTATGAAGCCTTTAGACCTACACCGCGCTTCTCGTCCAAAAGCTTTTCAGACTACGACTTCCCGCAAAGTACGCCACGCAGCTTTGCAAATTGCACTACAACTCGAGGGTAAAATTCTCGATGTAGGTTGCGGCAATGGGCTCTTTTTACTCGAGTGGTACGCCACTGCCGCCAAATTTCCGCTGGCTTTTGGTCTGGATTATGACCACCTGGCAATTGCCGAAACCAATTCCCTTTTTCATGATAATCAATTACCCCTCAATCGCTTCATCGTCGGGGATGCCTTTCAGATGCCATTCGCCGCTAATACTTTTGATAATATTTTTTGTCTGAACACGCTTATCAATATATCACCCTTCGAGCGTGTCGGACGATTATTAACCGAAATTCACCGCATTTGTCGTCCTGGTGGATTAATAATTTTCGATTATCGTAATGCTTTTAATCCCTATCTTGCCAGCCAATATTTTTTCAATTCCATCACCAAACGCCTGACTACGCATGGCAATAGTCGCAGGCAATTTCGTCCCTTAATAAGCAAATTAGGAATAAAGGAACGGCAGCGAGTGCCGATTGCCTCGCCCCTGCCAGGTTTTCCACTTGGTTATTTAAATATCTGGGAGAAATAGATGCTGCGTCTGCCAACTGCCGGAACTCCTTATCGGCCTGCCGAGGTCAGTCGGGCAATTCTGGGATTATTCGAGAGCAAAACAGTCATTCAGGTATTTCAGGAGCAATTAAAAAAATATCTTACAGTCAAAAATCTGGCGCTGGTTAATTCAGGGACGACAGCCTGCTATTTACTCCTGGAATTTTTTAAAAAAATCCGCGCCGATAGCCTGCGCGATGAGGTTATTTTGCCCGCTTACACGGCTCCCTCGCTTTTACTTCCAATCCGAGCGGCAAATCTTAGACCTGTCCTGGTTGATATTGATTTACAAACTTTCAATCTGGCGATCGACCAGGTAAGTGATGCGATTACATCACGTACCTTAGCGATCATGCCCGTACATATGTTTGGTTTACCCTGCGAAGTGGAACCTTTAATCAGGCTGACAGAGGCAGAGGACATTTTTCTGTTTGAAGATGCCGCTTCTTCACTTGGGACAAGATTGCATGGTAAAATGAGCGGGACCGTGGCACCGTTCGGCTTTTACTCACTCAACCGTGGTAAGAATATCTCGACGCTGGCTGGTGGCATTATTACCTGGCGGGACACTCACTATAATGAGATCATGGACAAGTTGGTCAAGGCTTTGTCGCCTGTCGGTTTTGTCGCTCAGAAGATTATTACCCTTAAAATTATCGGCTTGAGTCTTGCCGTAAAGCCCTTGTTTTATACACTCCTGACCCCGCTAATAGCAAAATATAAATACACCACCTTGCATACCCATTTCGAATCATTCGCTTATACCCCCACCCAGGCAGCATTGGGCAAAGCCCTCTGGCGGAGTGCAAATGTCCTAACGATGCGTCGTATTATTAATGGCAAGATTTTATTAAATATTTTCGGTAATCGTGCCGATTTCATTGTCCCGCTGGTAAAACCGGAGTGGGAAGTCGCTTTCAACCAGTTCCCCTTGATAGTCAAAGACTTAAGTTTGCGGGCTGAAATACAGCGGCGTTTACTGGCTGCCGGCATTGAGACCTCCTTGCTTTATGAACGACCGCTGCATCATATTTTCCCGGAATTGAATCCGACCGGCAGTGAACCATTTCCGCAGGCGACCTATTTAGCAGAACATCTGCTACTCATTCCAACTCATGCTCAGGTCAGGCAATCTCATCTGGCGATTATTCAAGACATTATCGATTCACTATGCTAAGCCCTTTGAACTTTCAGAAAATGTGTCAAGGCAAGCGAATTTTGCTCGTCATCACGCGTTTGGACGCTGGTGGTTCTGCCGATGTCACTTTACGACTGGCAGCTGGTCTGAGACGATGCGGTTGCGAGGTATTTCTAATCAGCGGCAAGACAGTTGAGCCAGCCTGTGACCTAGCAAAATTTGCTAAGCAAAACGGTTTCCATTTAATATTTGTACCGGCTCTCGTACGGCAAATTAACTTGCTACTTGATTCCCTGGCTTTTATTCATCTTCTGCGCTGGATAAAACGCCTCAAGCCCGCAGTCTTGCATACCAATACCTCGAAAGCCGGTTTCTTAGGTCGTCTGGCGGGCTATGTGGCGCGCGTTCCCCGCATAGTGCATTCCGACCACGGTCACATTTTCTATGGATATTACAGTCCCTCCTTGACTCTGTTTTTCATTGTTCTTGAAAAATTAGCCGCTCACTGGTGTCATCTGATTTTGACCCTGACTGAATCAGGCAGGCAAGATTATTTGAAGGCAAGAATTGCACCTGCTAATAAATTCCGGGTTTCTTCAGGCGGCACTGACCTGCAGCCTTTTTTTAAGGTAAAAGCGCGCCCGCCGCAAATCCCCACTGCGAATGACCCACTGCGCGTTATCTGGGTTGGTCGCCTTGTCCCGGTAAAAAATCTTCCGCTGCTTTTACGAGCTGTCGCCATTTTACAAAACGACAATTTCCCCTCCGAATACTGGGTTGTAGGCGATGGTAATGAACGAGAAAGCAGTGAAATCCTTGCGAGGCAGTTGCGGCTCGATAAAGTCACTTTTTGGGGATTTCGTCGGGACATGCCACAATTACTGGCGCAATGCGACCTTTTCGTTTTTACTTCTCTCAATGAAGGATTTGGCAATGTCATTGTCGAAGCCATGGCAAGCGGGCTACCAGTTGTTGGTCCCGCTGTCGGCGGCACGCCTGATTTAATAACGAATGGAGTCAATGGTATTTTGATTCCTTCTGACGATGCTCCTGCTCTGGTTGCTGCGATTAAGAAGTTAGGCATGAATCCAGAATTACGTAGACGAATGGCTGCTGAGAATCGGAAAAAAGCTGCATTTTATACAATTGATAATTATATTTACCGAGTCACGAACGCATATTTCAATGGTTAAACGAAGCGAGCCAAAATGTCATTAATAAAATTGAAAATTGCGCTAATCAGTATGCTTTGTTTAGGGGCGACGCTTCCGGCTTTAGCGCAGCGCGGGCAACAATACCTTATCCTGAAAGCTGGATTACATTTTGATTCCCAGGTCAGTGGTGGTAAGTATTCCCTGCCGGAGTTAGCCAACTTCATTGACCGCTCCGGCCTTGATGTTGCCATCATCACCGACCATGATAATATGAAGGTTTCCTATGGCATTCGACCTTTTGACCGTTTTCTGAAATTTTCAATTGAGGAGAATTCCATCGCCACCTATCGTCCGGAACGCTATATCAATGAAATAAACCTTCTGGACCGCAGTTATCCGCGCGTCATCTTGATTCCCGGTGTGGAAGCCGTTCCTTACTATCGCTGGGAAGGCTCGCCTATGACGGAAAATTTAGTTTTGAAAAATTGGCATACGCATTTACTGGTTTTCGGAATTGAGGACCCACGGGTCATTGCGCAGCTACCATCTATAGCAAATGGCTTGGGTTACCGCAAACCCGATGGAAAAATTGGAACTTACATCATTGAAAATATCACCCACTTTGGGTTAATGGCGCTCTACTTTTTCTGCTTTTTCCTGTCGGCAGCATTGGTCATTCGGCGCAAACACGCCCTCATTGATATTGCTCACATTAATCGGCGGCGCAAACGTATCCGATTTTCACCTATGGCTTTTATTTTCACCTGCCTATTTGGTGTTATCCTCTATTTTCAATATCCATTTTTACCATTGCGTTATACTCAATACGATGCGGAATCCACAGCCGGTCCTTATCAATCTCTGATTGATTATGTCAACCGTCAGAACGGTTTGATTTTCTGGGCGCACCCTGAAGTGACACATCAGGAAAAGCGGGAAATCAATATTCCGTTAATGCGTCAGACTGTGGCGATTAATACCGACGCCTATCCACAATATATTACTGAAACAGTCAACTATACCGGTTTTGCGATTTTCTGGGAAGGGATGAAGACAATTGGCAAACCTGGCGGGCTTTGGGATATCGCTCTGAGTGAATATTGTGCAGGAATTCGCAAACGTGCACCCTGGGCTATTGGCGAGCTGGATTTCGAGAATTCAAATGATTTAAGCAATATAACTGAGACCAGTACTTTCCTTTTTGCCAAAGAACGGACACGCGCCGGCATATATGAGGCTTTTCGGGCAGGACGAATGTACGCAACTCGCGGTCACACAGGCGATAAAATTATTTTAGAGGACTTCTCGATTTATGACTTGCACACCGGAAAATCGGCATTCATTGGAGAAACGTTAACGCAAGCCAATGCTCCTCTGGCTTTGCATATCCGTTTTCGCGCTCTTGAGAAAAACATTGACACCCAAATCCTAATTTTCCGCAATACCACCCTTTTCAAGAAAATCATTTTACGCGGCGATCTTGACGAATGGTTTGCTGATGACCAAATTAGTGATGAAAAAACAGTCTATTACCGCCTTTATGTCGGCGAGAGCTGGCCGACTTTGGTCACAAACCCGATTTTTGTGCATTTCGCAGGCAGATGAAATCAATCTTCGACATTATAAGCCATTTTATAGAGCAGAAAAGTGATGGCTGCTAGGAAGCAAAAACTCGCAAATTGTAAATATGCCTGTGCTTCTACATAGAAAGGTTTCATGACAATGCGAGAAATAATCCCTAAAATTAAAGAAATAACTCCAACGATAATGCAGCCTCGAATAATTGTGCCCATTGTCTCTCCTATGATTTGCTTACCATTCACGCTCACAGATAAACTACTGCTTCAAACGGGCATTTTCAAGGAAAATTTATGATTTGTGCTATTCACCAGCCTCAGACTTTTCCCTACCTGGGCTATTTCGCCAAGATGGTTCAGGCAAACTGCTTTGTTTACCTCGATAATGTCCAGTTCAAAAAAAATGAATGGCAGAACCGCAATAAAATTAAAACTGCTGACGGCTGGCAGTGGCTGACGGTACCGGTTATCCACCATTTTGGCCAAAAAATTAATGAGGTAGCGATTAATTCTTCCAGCAACTGGCAGGACAAACATCGCCAGGCGCTGCGAACATACTATGCGAAGGCACCATACTTTAACACTTATTTCCGAGAACTCGAATCAATCTACGCCCATCAGTGGACAAATCTATGTGCTTTTAATCTCGCTACTCTGCATTGGTTAAGAGAGTGTCTCGGCATTACTACTCCGACTTATATCGCTTCAGCAATGCCCATTTTGCAGGAAAAACCGGAAATTACTCCAGACGAACGCCTCATTTTAATTTGCAAAGCCTTAGGTGCCGACATCTATCTCTCAGGTTCCGGCGGTCATGATTATCTTGAGACCGAGCGTTTCCCGCAAAATGGTATCACCCTGCTTTTCCAAAATTTCAAACATCCCGTCTATCCCCAACTGCACGGCGATTTCCTGCCCTACCTTAGCGTGCTCGACCTGCTTTTCAATGCCGGACCTGACAGTTTGAAAATAATCAAACAAGGAATATAATGATGAGTAACCCAACTAAAATGCAAATCCTTGCTATTGGTGCCCACCCTGATGATATCGAGATAGGCTGCGGAGCAACCTTAGCTAAATTCGCAGCTAAAGGACATACGACTTATATGTTCATCGCTACCGATGGTGGCGCTGGTGGCAATGCCCAAGTCCGCCGCCAGGAACAGGCACAATCAGCTGCGATTCTCCAGGTCACCGATATTTTCTGGGGCAATTATGTAGACACTGAGATTAGAATTGACACGCCTTCTATTATGAGCATTGAAACCATTATCCACCAACTCAAACCGGATATGATTTTCGTGAATTACCCTGATGATACTCATCAAGACCATCGCCATATTGCTGCCAACACCATCTCGGCTACGCGTTACATTCGTAATGTCCTGTTTTATGAAACGCCCACAACTCAGAATTTTCAACCCAATGTTTTTGTAGATATCGGGATGACCTTTTTCGAATACAAATTAAAAGCCTTACGAGCTCACTCCTCTCAAATCAATCGTACTAACATTGCCAATTTATCAATTCTGCAGGTCGCTGAATCCAGCGCGCACTTTCGTGGTGTTCAGGCACGGGTAGCCTATGCTGAAGCTTTTCATTCCCTGCGATTATTTATTAATATATGAGTGTGAAAATCCCACATTACCGCCTAAGTTTTTCTGAAAATGATTATGCCGCCATGCGCGAGGTACTGCAGTCAGGTCAGATTGCTCAGGGCAAGCAGGTAGCCGAACTGGAAGCGACCCTGGCGCGCCAGCTGCAAACTGCGTATTGCTGTGCAGTTTCTTCTGGCACAACGGCATTAACCCTGGCGTTAAGAGCTCTGGGAGCCGGCGCAAAAGATGAAGTTATCATCCCGAGCTATACCTGTACCGCCCTCTGGCATGCTATTAAAGCGGTCCAAGCCGATGCTGTTTTCGCTGATATTGAACCGGAAACTTTCAACCTTGATCCGGCAGAAGTGCGCCGCCATCTCTCACGACGCACCAAAGCCATCATTTTCCCGCACATGTTTGGCCAACCCGGTTTTATCGAAGAAATTTTGGAATTGGGCGTACCGGTCATTGAAGATATTGCTCAGGCTTATGGTGCTCATATTAAGCACAAACCGGTAGGCAGTTTTGGGACCCTTAGTGTCATTTCATTTTACGCCACTAAAATTCTCGGCGCTGGTGAAGGTGGCGCCGTGCTGTCCAATTCCTCTAATTTTATCCAGCAAGTACGCAATCTACGGGAATATGACGAAAAAGATGATCTGACCCTGCGCTACAATGCGAAAATGACCGACCTTACTGCTGCTCTGGCTCTCTCCCAGATTCAACAATATCCTGAAAAATTGAGGCGTCGGCAAGTCATTTACGACAAATATGCTTCAATCTTAGGCTCACAACTTTTATTACCGCGCTTGTTACCTGACCGTCAACCGAATTTCTATCGCTGCATCGCCAGCCTAAAGGAACGCACGGCAGCGGAAGTCATTGCATTGGCGGAACGGTATGGGATAACTTTGCGGTCGCCCGTATTTAAACCGATTCATCTTTATCCCAACGCGGCGGGACCTGCCCTTTCATTGACCGAGACTGCCTGGCGAACCCAGTTTTCTTTACCCGCTTTTCCAGACCTCAGTGATGAAGAAATCGAAGTTGTAATAAAATTTCTAAAGAAAATTTCGAACTATGAATGAACGCCAGCGTATCCTATTTCGCTTACTGGTCTTACCATTTTTAGTGGCAATTTTATTACCTTTCACTTTCCGCTATTGGATGATGCAAAATCATCTCGTGAAAGTATATTATTTTGCGGTAGCCTTCCTGATGAGTTTTGGTTTGATGCCACTTATGTATAAACTCGGGATAATTTTAGGAATGACCGATCAACCGGGAGGTCGCCATATTCATTTACGCGAAACACCGCGTACCGGTGGAATTGCGTTGTATATAACTTTCGTGGCAACTCTCAATATAGTGACACAACCACCACCTGAATTCAAAGGTATATTCTGGGCAAGTTCGATTATTGCACTGACTGGAATTCTCGATGATATCAAGCGTCTGCCTGCCCTGGTCAAACTGCTCGGGCAAATTCTGGCGACAGCTATTGTCATTCGCTATGGCATAGCCCTCTCCTTTATTCCAGACCACGCGATTGGACATTGTGTCTCGGTCCTCTTCACAGCTCTCTGGATTATTGGTATAACTAATGCTTACAACTGCATTGACGGTCTGGATGGTTTGGCGGGTGGCATAGCCTTAATAGTCTTGGGGTTCTTCGCTTTTTTAGCCAATTCCTTGCATGACAATTTTATGCTAATCGCTTGTTTACTCCTGTTGGGTGCCCTTGTAGGCTTTTTACCTTACAATTTTCGCTATAAAAAGCGTGCTTTACTTTTTTTAGGTGATACCGGTAGCAACCTGCTGGGCTTTCTCTTAGCCACTTTTTCAATTTATGGGACCTGGGGAATGGATAAGGGCATCGACCTGGCAATTCCGATTTTATTGCTCATGGTACCAATTGCTGATATGATAATGACGACCATTACGCGCATCGTAGAAGGCAAGATTCATTCGGTAAAAGAATGGTTTGAGTATGGGGGAAATGACCACATTCATTATCGTTTAATTCAGGTGGGATTCAGTCCCAAAATCAGTGTTCTTCTTATCTTTCTTTTTACCTTTGTGATGGGATTGATTTCCTACTTAGTTAAAAATGGTGATACTGCAGCCGGCTATGTGGCAATTCTGATAGGCGTTCTCGCATCATTCAATTTTTTCGGTTTGGTCGTTTATCAGAGTTGGCGTGAAAATAATGTAAACAAATGAAAATATTTTTTAAATTATACTTAATAAAAAAGATGTAAAAAGATGTATCAGGAATATTGGAAATTAAAAGAAAAACCCTTTGAAAATTCTCCTGATCCCAAGTTTTTATATCATTCCCAGGAGCATGACGAAGCCCTTTTTCGCTTGTTATATGCTATTCAGAGTTCCAAGGGTGCCGCTCTTCTGACAGGCGAATATGGTTGTGGCAAGACCTTGCTGATGCATACTATTGTAAGTGAGCTTTCTGCCGGCCAGTTTAAAATTGCCTATTTGACGAATCCACGTTGGAGTGCAACAGAGCTGATTCAGGAAATTCTTTATCAGTTTGAGATTGATACTCAGTCGCGCAATCGCATTGACATGTTACACGATTTGAACGATTTTCTCTTTGACAATGTGCGCAATAAAAAACACACTATCATCATTGTGGATGAAGCCCAGGTCATTACTGATTATGATACATTCGAAGAATTGCGCTTGCTGCTCAATTTCCAGATGAATGATAAATATCTATTGACCCTTTTCCTCGTTGGGCAACCGGAACTAAATGAGACAGTCAAGAACATTCCGCAGCTCAACCAACGGATTGCCGTTCGCTTTCATCTGAAACGTTTCGGTCCGGAGGATACTAAAGCTTACATCAATTACCGGTTACGGGTTGCAGGTCGAAATGACCCTATTTTTACCGATAATGCTATCAGTGTTATTTATGATCACACTCAAGGAACACCGCGGCTTATCAATAATGTCTGTGATTTAGCGTTGGTCATTGGTTTCGGTAAGTATGTGAATATCATCGACGAACATTTAATTAAAGGCATCATCGACACAGGGCATTAAAATATGGTACGCATGCAGGATCTCATGAAATCCTTTGCAGACCTGGAAAAAGAGTCTGAGGAGCAAAAGAACAAACCTGCAGCAGCCACTCCTCCTCCGCCACCACCACCTCCTCCTCCAAGCAACTCCGCGAGCTTCAGTAACTTAGAAGCCATTAAGAAAGCCATACAAGAAAACCTCGGACCAAAGGCAGCTAAACTGCTATCTACCGAGCAGAAAAGAGCCGAGACTCCTAAAATAACACCGACTCCACCACCAGTGACACCTTCTACCCCACCAATAGTCACCATTACTCAACCCGAAGCAGTTTCCGCCACTGCCCTGAAAGAAATCCAATCAAGCGATGATGCTATTGCGAGTCAACTGTACATGACGCTCCATCGTGAATTCAGCCAGGTCGTGCAGGATATCAAAGATAAAAAACCTATTTCGCCGCAACCACTCGAAAAACTGATTCCCAAGATTTATGAAGCTGTCACTAAGGATGAATATCTATTCCTTAAAGCCATTCAGCGCAAAAGATACGGCACCTGGCTAATCTCACATTCAGTCAATGTAACTATTTTCGCCGTTAAAGTCGGCATCGGTTTAAAATATGACCGTGATAAATTATTACGTCTCGGTTTAGCTGCCTTCTTACATGATGTCGGGATGACCGCTGTTCCCAATAGCATCATCTTCAAGCATGGCAAGCTTAATTCAGCCGAATTCGCCGTCGTCAAAGAACATCCCCTGCACGGCTACGAACTGCTAAAGCACTTAAAAAATGATTATCCCTATATTGTCGAGACTGCTTTGCAGGAACAAGAACGCGAGGATGGCAGTGGTTACCCTCAGGGATTGAGTGGCGAAAACATCCGTGAGTTTGCCAAGATTGTAGGCATCGTAGATGTATTTGAAGCCTTAGTGCATGGTAGAGCCTATCGTGAAGGTTTTATCACTTATAACGCTATTCAAAAGATAATCGAACAGCGCTCGAAACAGTTTAATGCTAAATATATCCGTGCTCTAATCAACAGCGTCTCGATGTATCCCGTCGGCAGCTTAGTCAAATTGAGTACCGATGAAATTGCGCGCGTGATTTCAGTCAATAGCCAGCGTCCGATGCGACCCATTGTGGAATTGCTGACTGATGCCGATGGAGTAAAACTGCGGGCACCGATTCGCATTAATTTAGAAGAAGAGCCTCTAATCTACATCGTCAAACCTATCGAAGAAGCCTGACGATTTAATTCCGCTGAATTAATAGACTATCAACTTGAACTAAAATGCCTTGCAAGGTTGAAAGCAAGGCATTTTTATTTTGTAGACTGCAGTTTATTTCAGCCAGTAAATTTGCGGGAGGCTGCTGATGAAATGCCAGCAAAAATTCATCTTTTTTTAATTCAATCGCGATAGTTTGCGGTGGCTCTATCGCCAGATTTTCTACAGTCAGGTTTCCCTCGGAATTACCACGTGCCAAAGCTGCCTCACCACTGAAAGTCACGCTGCCATCTTGCGCAATTAAGAATATCCAGCGAGCAGAAGTGCTGGCTGGCGAATTCATATATTCCTGCAAAATTGTCTGCCCTTTGAAGATGATAGTTGCCGTTTGCGATTCCGTCCGTAACAAGTACTTGAAAGCCCCACGTAATTCTAATCGAGCGAAATCCTTAAATACATTTTCATCTTCAAAAACAAGCCAGAGGAAAAGCATCCCTCCATCCGGCATTTTCCAATATTCTAACAGGCTCTGCCCGGCAGCCTGAAAATGAAAAATTTGAAATGAGCCGTAATTAACCGCTGCTGGAGTCTTCTGCTCAGACGAATAAACAGAATTCCGTGGGGGCTCATAGTGAGATTTAGCCCAAATTGCAGCTGCTTTAATCAGAATTGGCTCAATGGTTTGCCAATCCGAGGGCTCGAAGCCGTAACTTTTTTTCTTAACCAAACCCAAGATACCCGGTACGCCTAAAATTGTGTGCAATTTGACCACTATCAGTGAGCGCCACGGTATTTGCAATAAGCGAAAAGCGGGTGTGCGCTCGTCTTTCATCAAATCATCAATCGTGATGTATTGCCCTTCAAATGGCAAATGTTTGCGCAAATCGAGGGATTTTAGTTCTTCTTTAGACTCGGCATCAAATTCCGGTGAAAATAGGAAAAAATCCACCGCTGGACAGTTCGCATCTTCGACTTGCAACCAACCACCTTCTGCCCGCATCTCCTCCTGGCAGCATTTAAGCATCACATTTAATTTTTGCTCCTGACTACAAGGCGTATAAACCAGACGGTCAAGGTAATTTAGATGCGAAGCTTGCAACTGCATGCGTTCGTAAAATTTTGCACCTGGCAAGCGTAACAAGAGAGCGCCCCAGCTTATTAAAGTATAAAACAATACGAAGGCAAGTGCGACGATTACAAACCCTTTAATAACGACGCTGTAGGCATAAAGCGGATATAGGAGATGCGAAAAATAGAGTAAACCACCCAGCCCTAAGGTAATCAACTCCAGCACAGTAGCAACGTACTTTTCTCGTCGGTTAAGATAGTCAAGCCAGCCTAAATTGAGTGTATTCAAAACAAATACAATTCCAACCAATGGCACCAGCAGCCACCAATAAGTACGCAAATGCGGGTTAATTATTTCAATTGCCTGAAAGGCGTACCGACTTTCAAAAAAATTTAAACCCACGGCAAAGGCTAAGAATAATCCAACCAAAAACCGCATTCCCCAGCGGGTATACCTGCCAGCCCGCAATTTCATAAGGCTATCGATATTTAGAAGGAGCAGAAATAAAAAAGTCAGGAAAAAGAAGGCAACCAGCATCGAGAAAAGATTCCAGATGAAAGGATATTCAGCAAGAAAAGGATTATCATCCCAGAGCACTAAATATTTTCGGAAACACCAGTGTCCGAGTAATAATCCCCCAACTGCGAGCATTATACCCAGGTTATGCAACCAGAGACGCTGAACCGGTGACAGTCGTAATCCATACCAGCTTACCCTGAGAGATAGAAATAGACAAATAAAAGCCAGTGCTACTAGTAGTTCCCGTTCATAGGCGAACATCTTGATAATTTTAGGGAAACGATAGAAGGCAATATCAACAGCCAGGACAAATAGCGCTAACAGCAGAGTTATTAGACCAAGAATAAAAATCTGCCAGTATTTCTTCACGCTTTCTTGATTTAATTGCTGTTCAAATGGGGTAAAAACTCTACAGTTGGTTTCAATTAAATAGGACGATTCTGAGCATCGACTTTGATGATAATCGGCTGCCAGTCGGGCTGGTCCTTCTCCTCAACTATCGCATAAGACAAAATAATCAGACGATCGCCAGGTTGAGCGGCACGGGCTGCGGCACCATTAAGGGCAATTATGCCACTACCCCGTTGTCCTTCGATAACATAGGTTTCCAGGCGACTACCGGTATTAATGTTAAGGACATGAACTTTTTCAAAGGGCACGAGTCCCGCGGCATCAATTAAATTACGGTCAATTTCGATACTGCCTTCGTACTCGAGATTGGTAGCCGTGACAATGGCATTATGAATTTTCGATTTTAGTAAAATGATATTACTCATAATAAAACAACCTTTCTGTTAATCAAATTTACAGCTTGGCGACACCTATTCCAACATTTGGTGCTTTGTCAGAAATTTCTTAAGATAGTAGGTGAAAGTACCATTTAAATTTTTAAGACAATGGATTACCTGTTACACTGCGACCGTCAATTATTTTATCTGATTAACAGTCGGTGGATTAACTCCGTCTTTGACTGGCTTATGCCTATCATCAGTAATCCATGGTTTTGGGCTTTACCGATTTTTTTTATTTTCCTATTGCTTTTCACTCTCGGTAAAAAACGGGGACGTTTAACTATCGTGTTGATTATTTTGACGGTTGCCCTCGCCGATAGTTTTTCTGCGAGAGTAATTAAACCGAGCATCAAGCGCCTGCGACCTTCGCGGGCACTGGAAAATGTACGTGTGCTTGGCAAGCGCGGTGGCAAATATGGCTTTCCTTCTAATCATGTGGCTAATTTCACCGGCGGATTGGCGATTTTGACATTTTTTTATCGGCGCGGGTGGTATTTATCGCTTCTGATTGTACTATTAGTAGGTTACAGTCGCATTTATTTAGGTGTTCATTATCCACTTGACGTTTTGGGTGGTATTTTTATAGGTTTAGGATGTGCAATGCTATTTCTAATAGGATGGCTAATGTTGGATAACCATCTCAGGAAGAGAGGAGACTCAGCCCTGAGTCTGTAACAAAAAGGATAGGTAGCGCGTATGCCGAAGAAAAAATTTCATCTTTCATCAGGTGCCAAATCTACCATTTATTTATTGGTAGCAGGACTGGTTTTCATGACCATCGTCATCTTAATCTGGGGATGTTGATTCCTCGCAATTACCTGGTATCAGCCAGCCCTTCCAGAACTTGAAGGGCATATTTTACATTACCAAAAGGTATTGACACCTGTAAGCCTTCGACCATTGGTCGAATTGCCTGGATTGTTTCGCGGGCAATGGCAATACCGGTTGCTATAGCTTCTTCTTTCGTGCGCGTCGCCTGCATGCGCGCCATGACATCAGCAGGAACGCGTGCCCCTGGGACCTCGTTATGCATGAACTCCGCATTACGAATACTCACCAGCGGCCAGATACCGGCAATAATCGGGATGCGAATAGCGCGAATTTTTTCTAAAAAAGTAGTCAGGATATTGACATCAAAAACCGGTTGGGTGATGGCAAATTCGGCTCCGGCTTTGACTTTCCAATCGAAGCGTCGCAGTTCATATTCCAGATCTATTGCTCCAGGATTAACGCCTACGCCGATGACATATTCAGTTGGTCTGCCTATGGCATTGCCACTCAAATCAATGCCCTGATTCAGGTAATTGACTACATTGGTCAAGCCAATGGAATCAATATCGAAAACAGCAGTAGCCTGGGGAAGATCACCCATCTTCGGCGGGTCACCCGTAACCAGTAGCAGATTACGCAAACCCATGGCATGAATGCCCAATAAATCAGAAATAATGCCCAGAAGGTTACGGTCGCGACAGGTATAATGCACGATTGGTTCAATACCGATGGAGTCCTGCAATATTTTAGCCAGATAGACTGCTCCCATCCGGGAAAGGGCACGAGGACTTTCAGGAATATTGATGGCATCAACCCCAAATTCTTGCAAGCGGCGCGCGACTTCTAAGCATTTGCTGACATCTGTACCACGCGGTGGCACTAATTCTGTTGTCACAATAAAGCGTCGCTGCGCTAACTTTTTACCCAGTTGCGATTTGGCATCGATTGCCACTGGTTCAATAGGTGGAGCACTGGTTTTCGGACGGACTTCCACGCGTATGCGTCGTTGACGCGGAAGCAATGATTGGATAGCACTCCGCATTGCTCGAATATAGACGGGCGTGGTACCGCAGCAACCTCCGATGATTTTTGCACCTGCTAAAATGAAGCGACGGGCATATTCCGCCATATACTCTGGCGAAGCAAGGTAGATATTGCGCCCTTCGACATTGCGCGGGAAACCGGCGTTGGGCATTATGGCAATTGGTTTGGCTGTAGCAGCGACCATTTTCTGCAAGGCATCCAGCATTAACTGCGGACCGACTCCACAATTCAATCCAACGACATCGGCTCCCCAGCTGCTGATTTGAGCGGCGACTTCTTCAGGGGGATGACCGTATGGTGTCATGCCGTCTTCAGTGATGGTCATCAGGGCAATTAGCGGTAGGTCACAGGATTCTTTGACAGCACGAATTGCCTGGAGAATTTCGCGCAAATCTGCGAAAGTCTCCAGAATGATTAAATCCACTCCGCCCCGACAAAGTGCTTGAACTTGAATTAAAAAGGCGTCCCGAGCTTCATCCTCCGAGGTTGGTCCCCAGGGTTCAATCCGAATCCCCAAGGGACCAATCGAACCTGCTACCCAAACAGATTCACCGGCTTCTTCTCGAGCTATCCGCGCCCCTTGCAAATTTATCTGTTCAACCTGATTGCCAAAACCGTGCGCTGTCAATTTCACCGGGTTAGCACCAAAGGTATTCGTCTCAATGACATCTGCGCCGGCTTCGATATATGCGCGGTGAATCGCCCGTACCATATCCGGCTGTGAGAGATTCAATTCATCATAGCACCGATTGATGTAAACTCCACGAGCATAGAGTTCAGTACCCATCGCACCATCAAACAAGACTACATTTTCTTGAAGATATTCTAAAAAATTTGGTCGTTTCATCTTGATTTACTCCGGTCTTTACCTTAATTTATCAGTAAATATAATAGATTGGCATCGAAAATCAGGATATTTATTTTGCAGCTTACGATTTCGGTAGTTTTTTAAAAGTGATTAAAGAGAAGTCGCATGATTAATCCGTTTTTAATTGGTAGGTATATTTACTTACGTCCGCTGCAGCTTGAAGATTCCGATTTCATCGCACGGGGAGAAAACAATCCGAAAGTGCGCGAAACACTTTTCCTCTTTTTGCCCAATTACCCTGCCTTAACGAAAGAAAAAATTAGCCAACAAATCAATTCCCGAGAAACTATCATTTTCACAATTGTCGAAAAAGCGAGTGACATTCCGGTCGGACAGACCGCTTTTTTTCGAATTGACTGGGTCAGCAGGGCGGCAATTTTCTATCTGGCAATTTTAGATCCGGCATTCTGGGGTAAGGGTTACGGCACGGAAACCACGCAATTGATGGTTGATTATGCTTTTGAAACGCTGAATCTGAATCGCATCCAGTTACATGTCTTTGCTGATAACGTCGCCGCAATTAAAATTTACCAGAAAGTCGGCTTTATCAAAGAAGGCGTGCTGCGCCAGGCTATGTTTCATCACGACCACTATTGCGACTTCTGGGTTATGGGCATCCTAAAAAACGATTGGCTCCAGAATAAAAATAAATCGTCCGAGGTTCAAGGACTTTAATCGTTACTTTTTTACTGGCAGTAACGCCAGCCCCTAAACGAACAAAATCACCAAATTTATGAGGAAGTAACCGATGTGTGGCATTGTAGCTTATACTGGCAATAAATCGGCAGGACCAATTTTACTCGATGGTTTACGCTATCTCGAGTATCGCGGCTATGATAGCGCTGGAATTTGCGTCTTGACCGACCATCGTTTTCAGGTTATCAAACGCCAGGGCAGTATTGCCAGCTTAACAGCAGAAGCCGGGAGACTTTCTGCCACTGCCTGTCTTGGTATCGCCCATACCCGATGGGCAACGCATGGCGAACCCAGCACGCAGAATGCTCATCCCCATTTTTGTTGCCGGGGACAAATCGCCATCGTCCATAACGGTATCATTGAAAATTATCACAGTCTCAGGACCATGCTGATTCGTGAGGGGCATTCTTTTAAATCGGAGACTGATTCAGAAGTGGTAGCCCATTTAATTGAGAAATTTTATCGGGGCGATCTGTTGGCAGCAGTCTCTGCGGCGTTGCAATCGGTCGAAGGCACTTTTGGCTTGGCGGTCATGCATGAATCGCATGATGCCATAGTGCTGGCACGCCGTGGTTCTCCGCTCATTCTTGGCTTAGCGGAAAACGCCATAATAGCCGCTTCCGATGCGGTGGCAATTTTGCCCCACACTCGCCAGGTGATTTATTTGAATGATGGTGATGTCGCTTTCATTAGTCATGGTCATTATATCCTGAAAAATTTGCAGGGTGAGCATGTTGATGGCAAAGTTGAGGAAATTCGCTGGAATATTTCGCAGATTGAGAAAAAGGGCTATCCCCATTTCATGCTCAAGGAAATTTTTGAACAGCCGGAAGCCGTCGCTAATACCCTGCGCGGTCGCATTAAATCTGACTTGATAAAATTATCGCTGAATCTTGCGGTCAGTTCAATAGAACGCATCATTATGACCGGCTGCGGCACTTCCTGGCATGCAGCTTTAATTGGTAAATATTTCCTCGAAAAATATGCCGGCATTCCCGTGGAAGTGGACTATGCTTCGGAACTGCGCTATCGTAATCCTATAATTAATTCCAAAGTTTTGACGGTGGTGATATCTCAATCGGGCGAAACGGCTGACACTTTAGCCGCCCTGCGGATTGCTAACCAAAAGGGAGCGCCGACGCTGGGTATTGTGAATGTCGTCGGCTCGACCATCGCTCGCGAAGTTAGCTGCGGGATTTATCTGCATGCCGGTCCAGAAATCGGGGTAGCAAGCACGAAAGCCTTTAGTTGCCAGGTGGTGGCACTTCTACTCCTATCTTTGTATTTGCGTCAACAACAAGGTAAAAAAGTCGCACCATCCCTGCTAAAAGACTTACTGGCATTGCCTGAACTATTAGAGCGCGTCTTGAGCCAAGCCAATAAGGTGCAGGCAATTGCCAAAGAATACCGCTATGCCCGCAACTTCATCTATCTTGGACGCGGTATAAACTTTCCCGTTGCCCTCGAAGGCGCCTTAAAACTGAAGGAAATCGCCTACATCCACGCCGAAGGCTATCCAGCTGCAGAGATGAAACACGGACCTATTGCTTTAATTGACGAAAATATGCCAGTCGTTTGTCTTGCCACGCGCGGCGCTGTTTTTGAAAAAGTCATGAGTAATATCCAGGAAGTTAAAACTCGCCAGGGTGACATCATCGCCGTAACTGATTATCGGGATAAGCAGCTTGCTCCACTGACACGGCATATTATCTCAGTACCGCATGTTTCTGAAGATCTGGCGCCGCTGGTCAATATTATTCCTTTGCAGCTGCTTGCTTATTACATCGCAGCTCTGAAAGGACTGAATGTTGACAAGCCGCGCAATCTGGCAAAATCAGTCACCGTAGAATAAAGAATGATTGGCTGAAAACCTTTCTGTGCAAGAACCTAACGATTTTAAATTAACTTTTGGTAAATTATCATAGTTTAAATGTTTATCGAGGGAGCCAATATGAAAGAATTGTCGAGTGCCCTGGGGATACTTTTGCTGCTGTTCACATTTGGACAGGCAAGCGCCCCAATTTTTCCTTATGAGTACCAGGTCAATGTCCTGGAAAACGGTTTAAAAGTCATCACGATTCCCTTGGAAAGCAATGGCATCGTGTCCTATTATTCTATAGCACGGGTAGGAAGCCGTGATGAATGGGAACCGGGTCATTCCGGCTTTGCACATCTATTTGAGCACATGATGTTTCGCGGGACAGAAAAGTTTCCTGGCGCACTTTATGACGAAATCATGACCGCTATGGGTGCCGATGCCAATGCTTATACCACCGATGATTATACCTGTTATCACCTCACCTTTGCGGCTGAAGACCTCGAGCGTGTCATTGAAATGGAGAGCGACCGCTTTATTAATTTGAAATATTCGGAAGCCGATTTCAAGACTGAAACCGGTGCTGTTTATGGTGAATTTGCTAAGTCACGCGTGAGCCCCTGGAGCCTAATCGAAGAAAACCTGTACAATACCGCCTTCGACAAACATACTTATAAACACACCACGATTGGCTTTGAACAGGATATCAAAGCCATGCCAACCATGTATAAATATAGTCTCTCCTTCTTCAATCGCTACTATCGCCCCGACAATGTCGTCATTCTGGTTACCGGCGCTATTCAGCCTGAAAACGTCGTAGGGCTGGTGAAAAAATATTACGGCAACTGGAAAAAGGGCTATGTTCCTCCTAAAATTACTCCCGAACCACCCCAGACTGCTGAAAGAAAAATTGAAATTCCTTATGCCGGCAAGACGCTGCCCATTCTGACAATTGCTTATAAAGGCGATGCCTATAATCCCAATAACAAGAACTTCGTAGCCGCGCAACTCCTCGAAAGTCTCGCCTTTGGTGAAAATAGCGACCTTTTCAAGCGGTTAGTTCTTAAGGAACAGAAGGTCGAATTTATTCAAGCCAGTTTCGGTTTAAATCGCGACCCGCGTCTCTACGAAATCTATACCATGATTAAGGACGAAAAAGACATTGATTACGTGCGCAAACAAATCTATTCCACCCTGGAGCAATTCAAACAAAACCCACCTGACAACCAAAAACTTGCCGATTTGAAGCGTCACCTGAAATATAGTTTTTTAATGAACTTAGATACCCCTGACCATGTCGCGGGACAGTTAGCGCGTTTCATTGCCCTGACCGGGGACATCAGCACTGTTGAGCAGCTTTATGACCAGATTGAGCAAATCACGCCGCTGGAAATACAGCAAGCCGCTCAATATTATTTTGCCCCGGAAAAAAGAACCGTGGTTTTACTGAAAGGAGCCCAGCAATGAAATATTCCAAAATCATTTTCATAATAATAGCAAGTCTGATGTTTATGTCATACTGTAGCAGACCCAAATTAAGTGCCGACCGGCTTGTACTTTTACCGGTTGCCACTGATCCGACCATTTCCTTTCGCATTTATTTTAAAACTGGTTCGCAGGACGACCCGGTAGGCAAAGAAGGTTTAGCTTATCTCACCGCCCAGATGCTGACTGCTGCCGCAACGGAACAAGACTCCTACGACGAAATCATCGCCAAGTTATTCCCTCTGGCTGCCAGCTACGATGCCACCGTCTCGCCCGAAATGACCGTCATCTATGGTCGGGTTCACAAAGATAATCTGCAGGAATTTTACCCGCTCTTTACCAATGCCATCCTGCATCCGGCTTTTAAAGAGGAAGACCTCACTCGCTTGAAAAGTAATGTCCTGAATTTCCTCGAAAACGAATTAAAATATGCTAACGACGAGGAGCTGGGCAAAGCCGTTCTATATAACGAGATTTTCAAAGGCACCGGCTATGGTCATCTGGTAGAAGGCACCATCAGTGGCATAAAAGCCATAACACTTGACGATATAAAAAATTTCTACAAGCAGAAATTCAACCGCCAGAATTTTGTGGCGGGATTAGGTGGTGGTTATTCTGAAGAACTCGTCGAGCGTCTCTCGAAGGATTTGGCGCAATTGCCACGCGGTAAAGCAAACGAAATTCCCAAAGTCATGCCCTATGAAATCGATGGTATAAATGTCACTATCGTCGAGAAAAATGCCAGCGCCAGCGCCATCAGTATTGGCTTCCCTATCAGTTTGACGCGAGGTCAAAAAGACTGGTATGCTCTTGCCCTGGCTAACTCCTGGTTTGGCGAACATCGCAACTCCAGTAGCCACCTTTATCAGGTCATTCGAGCCGCCCGTGGTCTAAATTACGGCGACTACAGTTATATTGAACATTTCCCAAACGGCGGTCGTCTGCAATTCCCACCGGTAAATGTCGCCCGCCAACAGCAAATTTTCGAAGTCTGGATTCGTCCGGTACCCAACGCTACTCGTCATTTTGTACTCCGGACTGCCCTGCGTGAATTACAGATGCTGGTTGACAACGGCTTGACACCTGCTCAGTTCGACCTTACCCGCAATTTCCTGCGCAAGTATGTTTTGCACTATGCTCCCACTACTATGATGCGCTTAGGATATGCAATTGATGATAAATTCTATAATGTGCCAGGGAGTCATCTGGAGCTTTTTCGTAATTATCTCGACAGTCTGACGGTCAACGACATCAATCGTGTGCTGCAAAACTATTTGCAATATCGCAATCTCCAGATCGTCATCGTCACCAATGATGCTGAAAGCCTGAAAAATGCCCTGGTGAACAATACGCCCAGCCCAATCAGCTATTCCACCCCGAAACCTGCTACTGTCCTGCAAGAAGACAAAAGTATAATAAATTATCCACTCAATATCAAACCTGAAAACATCAAAATCGTGAAAGTCGAGGATTTATTCTTATAATCCCTTCCAGAAAGCACCAAACTACTAATCGAAATTTATAGATGCCTGCACAGCGCTCTACTATTATTAAAACCGCTTTTGATGCCAGCGCCGAACTGGTGCTCTCCAACCCTCTATATGCCAGACAGGTGGATGTTATTTTTCGCTACCTGCTAAAAACCGATACATTTCCTCGCGACATTTCTCTACATCCCCGCGCTTATTTTAATAAAACAGCCACGGCAATAATCAAGGCTAAATCGGTCGCCGTGGTCGCCGGATTAGCCGAAATTCAATATGCTTTGCGCGATAACGCATTGCAACTCCAGATTAATTATGCCGATGGACAGACTATTCAGCCGGACGACATCTTGCTCCAAATCGAAGGTAAGGCGTCTCAAATTTTATCGTACGAACGCACTATTTTGAATATTCTCCAGCGGCTCAGCGGTATTACCACGCTAACCCACCGTTTTGGAACCTATTTACAGGATACCGGGGCACGCATTGCTGCTACCCGTAAAACCCTTTGGGGCTGGCTTGACAAAAAGGCGGTGGCTATTGGTGGTGGTTTGACCCATCGCTTAGGCTTATTTGATGCTGCCATGCTGAAAGAAAATCATCTGGCGGTACTCAATCAAAGTGGACCAAAAGCGCTATTGAACGCGCTGCAAGCGATTGCCCGACGCAACCCGCGCTTTATCGAAGTCGAAGTAACTAATTCAAGTGAATTCTGGCGGGTCGTTGACCTTTTCACGCAATTACAGACAACGGCACCCTGTGTCATCATGTTCGACCACTTCTCACCAGAGGAAATCGCAACTCTCGTCAACGCCTTGCAACAGCAAAATTTATACGACAAAGTGCTGCTGGAGGCGTCCGGTAATATTTCAGAAGCGACGATTCGTGATTATGCAACCAGCGGTATCGATATAATTTCGATTGGTGCCCTAACCCACTCAGCGCGCAGTGCCGATTTTAGTCTGTTGATAAAGACCGATTAGCATGCCTGCCGAAGTGATTAGCCCAATGAAACCTATTTACCTCGATTACAATGCCAGTACACCACTCTTGCCCGTGGTTGTGCAAGCTATGCAGCCTTTTTTGCACGAAGGGTTCGGGAATCCTTCGAGCACACACTATTTTGGAGTGGAAAGTCGCCGTGCCATCGAAAAAGCGCGCCAGCAACTTGCCCGGTTGCTCAACTGTGCTGCTGAAGAAATCATTTTCACCAGCGGTGGAACTGAGTCTAATAATCTGGCAATCCGCGGCTTAGCTGCTTTTCATCGCGGTGGTCACATCATCACTTCGACTGTCGAACATCCCGCGGTGCTTGAGGTCTGTCATCACCTTGAACAGAAAGGCTATACGGTGACCTATTTGCCGGTAGATGAAACTGGCAGAATCATATTGGAAAACCTCGCAGCTGCCGTGCGCCCCGATACTTTTTTAATTTCCATCATGCTGGCTAATAATGAGGTGGGCACCATTCAACCGCTGACAGAAGTTGTGGATTTTGCACATAGCCGTGGTATCTTAGTGCATACCGACGCTTCTCAGGCATTGGGAAAAATCAAGGTTGATATACATCAACTAAATGTCGATTTACTTTCGGTCGCAGGTCACAAAATGTACGCTCCCAAGGGAGTAGGAGCACTTTATCTTCGGCGAGGAATCAAAATTGCACCGGTGACTTTTGGCGCTGGTCATGAGCGCGGATTACGACCGGGCACAGAAAATGTCCTCGAAATCGTCGGTCTGGGTGCCGCGGCGGAATTCATCAATAATAATTTTTCCGCCATATTTCAACATCTGAACCAGCTGGGCAAGAAATTTTACACTTTAATGCGAGATTCTCTTCAGAATATCGAACTTAATGGCAGCCTGAGCAATCGTCTACCCAATACCTACAACTTCTATTTTCCCGGCATCGATGCCAACACTCTGCTCTCAGAGTTGCCGGAAATTGCCGCCTCTACTGGTGCAGCATGCCATGCGGATGCGGTCACTCCTTCGCATGTTTTGCAGGCAATGGGTTTTGCCACGGAGCGCATCATTGGTAGCATCCGGTTTTCGCTGGGCTATTTAAATACCGACTTGGAAATTGAGCAAGCGGTACAAATAATTAGTCAGGCTGCCCAACGCCTGATGACTAAACCTGCTTTTATCGAAATTCCCGCGACTACTGCAGAAATTCGTTTGACGCAATACACCCATGGTTTAGGCTGTGCCTGTAAAATTCGCCCCCAAAATCTCGAGAAAATTCTCAAGAACTTGCCCAGCCAATTTGCCGAGGCAGTCCAGGTGGGCTACGAAAGTTCCGATGACGCCGCCGTCTACCAACTGACTCCCGAATTATCGCTGGTCACGACGGTGGACTTTTTTACGCCGATTGTGGATAGCGCTTATCATTTCGGACGGATTGCCGCGGCTAATGCACTAAGCGACATCTATGCAATGGGAGCAAAACCGCTGTTAGCCCTGAACATCGCTGCTTTCCCAGAAAAGCGACTCCCGCTAACAGTTCTCGAAGAAATCTTAAAAGGTGCCCAGAGTATTGCCAGAGCAGCAAACGTGCCGATATTAGGTGGCCATACCATTGAAGACAACGAACCCAAATTCGGCTGGGTAGTGGTGGGTACAATTGCACCCGACAAAATCTGGCGAAATATTGGTGCTCAGGTCGGCGATGCCTTGGTTTTGACGAAAACACTGGGCTTAGGCATACTGACCACTGCCCTTAAGCGACGGTTATTGACTACTGCCGCCGAGGAGCGAATCATAGAACTGATGGCAACTCTCAATGCTACTGCGGCTGATATTTTGAAATCTTACCCGGTGCACGCCTGCACTGATGTCACCGGTTATGGTTTGTTGGGGCATCTCCTTGAAATGGTGCGCAATCAGGATTTAAGTGCCGAAATCCAGTTTAGCCAGGTGCCCATTCTTCCCGAAACCGCCGATTTGATTGCGCAAAATATCATTCCCGGCGGCACCCAAGCCAATTATACCTATGTCAACCCATTTATTGACTGGGACAGTCGCTTACTGCAGAGTAATAAACTTATTCTTTGTGATGCCCAGACTTCTGGCGGTTTGTTAGCGGCGGTACCCGCTGAAGTCGCAACGGCAGCCGTGCAAGCCTTAGAAAAGGCAGGCATCACGGCAGCCATAATCGGTCGCTTCATCTCACCTCAGCAAGCAAAAATAAGGGTTGTACAATAGAATAAAATTGTTAATTTTGACGGCGTATGACCCGCTACCGACGTGAATATATAAAAATTGCGCGTAAATTGACCCTGACCGATATTCAATCCGGGGTTTCCGATGTCGATCTTTCCATGGATAAAATCGTCTATGATGGTCGCGTAACTCCCGATTCAAACTTTTTCCTGGGAGTCTTTAGTCGCCAGGGACTGTTAAATGCCGTCAAAGCCTTCGGTCTACTCGATGTTCTTGCAAAGGAAGGGCTGAAGGACATTACCATTGACATTGATACAACGGATGCTCATGCTCATCGCCTTTATGCCTACGCTGGTCGTCCTTGTGTGGAGAATAAAATCTGCGAATTGGTCGTCAAACACGGTCCGGTAGACTTAAGCAAGAGTGCGCTGCCGCATTTCCCCAATATTAAACCCAATCTATTGCAAGTCGAATGGTTACTCCTGCAAAATCCGCATAAACAATTCAGCCGTGAGCGTCCTCCATTACCCGGTCAGGTTTATCCTGGACTTGGTTTGGGTGATCGCCTGATGGAAATAATGATTATAATGACCAGACGCCTGCGCCTCGATGGGATTATTAACAAGCCCCACTACTTTCATACGGCATTCATGTTCTGTAAAGAATTTATTTTCACTAATCCTGTCAACCAGGCTATTATGGTTGCCATCAGTAAGGATTTGCTCGCCCATTATCCATTTTTCGTGGTCGCCTGGGCAGCGCATTTCAAATGCATACTTAACACTAAAGATGACACTCCCTTAGAATGGGAATCCGATTATCTGCTTTTACCTTTGAAAAAAGACCTGATAAAATATTTCCGCGCAAAAGAATATCAACGCCAGGTACAACTCCGTGCCAGGAAATTGCACTTTACCATTGATTTCGCTGCTCTCCGTGAAAAAATGAGCAAGGCTGGCATAGAACACTATCTCCCACTGACTCAGTGACTCGGGCATACCTCTTTGGTTACGATTGATTTACCCATATATAAACATCATGCCTTAATCGTCGGTAATGGCGAGATTTTCCCGGGCATTACCGCCTCGCTTCCGGGGCATCCCGATTTAATTCTGGCGGCTGATGGCGGTGCTGAAAATGCCCTGGCATTGGGTTTTCAACCGAGTTTAGTCATTGGCGACCTGGATTCCATCAAGCCGGAAACTATTTCAACTCTACAATCCCGGGGAGTAGTTATTAGACATGAACCGTCTCAAGCTGAGAACGACCTCGAAAAATGCGTCCGCTACGCTGTGAGGAGCGGCTTCCGGGATTTGACGCTGATTGGCTTTACCGGTCGGCGTGACGACCAGACCATGGCAACACTCTCCGTTTGCAAAAAATTCCAGCGCCAGGCTCGCTTCCAAATTTTTACTGGTAGAGCAAATACTTTTATCCTGCCTGCTGGTTCCTACGCTCTTAATTGCCATGTTGGCGAAACTATTTCCCTTTTCGGCTTTCCAGTTGTGAAGGGAATCTCTGCTCAGGGATTACAGTTTTCATTGCAGAACGAAAAATTGGGACCCGGTTCGTATGGCGTTAGTAATCGCGCTACTGATTCAAAAGTCTATATCACCTGGCAAAGCGGCACCCTGCTGATTTACCAGATTTTTAAACAAGCATGACACCCACGCGATTATCCTCACCTGACCAGTTACTCGTTTTAGTTTACCTTATCGGAATACTTTTCATCGGCTTGCTCGTCGCCCGTCACACGAAACGCGACGAGACGAGCTATCTCTTGATGGGACGGCGTTTGACCTTGCCAGCTTTTGTCGCTACTCTGGTTGCCACCTGGTACGGAGGCATTCTCGGTATAGGTGAATTCACCTATCGCTTCGGGTTGCTTAATTGGCTGACCCAGGGGCTTCCATATTATCTTTTCGCATTTCTTTTCGGGTTATTTTTTGCTGCCAAGGTTCGCCAGACGGCACAATTCACCATACCCGACCAACTGTATCAGCATTACGGAAAAGGTGCCGGGCTATTTGGTAGTTTCTTAATCTTTTTTCTAACGAATCCCGCCCCGCACATTTTGATGGTGACCATCTTATTGAGTTCAATTTTCGGTATCTCTTTCTGGTGGGCATGGTTTTTTGCTATTCTTTTTTCGGTGACCTATGTCCTTTTTGGGGGCTTGCGCTCGGTGGTTTACACCGATGTCATTCAGTTTTTATTGATGTACCTGGGATTTTTTGTCCTGGTGGCGCTTTTATACTCTCGCTTTGGCGGTATTGCTTTTTTGCAAGCGCATCTCCCTGACAATCATCTGAAATTTAGTGGCGGCGAGCACTGGCAATTCATTTTCGTCTGGTTTTTTATTGCACTGTGGACTTTCGTAGACCCCGGTTTTTACCAGCGGTGTTATGCGGCAAAAAGTCCCCGGGTAGCGCGACGAGGAGTTTTAATCGCTATTCTCTTCTGGTTGGGTTTTGATTTTTTGACGACTACCGCGGGACTTTATGCCCGGGCGCTTTTGCCAGGAATTAACCCCTTAGACGCCTTTCCTCGACTTGGCCAGGAATTTTTACCGCAAATATGGCGAGGAATATTTTTCGTCAGCCTGTTAGCCACCGTAATGTCCACCCTGGATTCTAATTCCCTGCTGGCTGCAATTACTTTCGGGCGTGATTTGCTCTGGCGTTTGAAACCTGATAGTTCCTCTGCGACTAACACTAAAATCGGCATCGCCGTCACGCTGATTGTTGCGACTCTAATAATTAGTTTTGTGCCTTCGGTTGTGCGCATCTGGTATCTACTCGGTAGTTTATGTATTCCCAGCCTGATTTTTCCTGTCACCAGTGCCCTAACAAAATATAAAATTCCGCGGCGAAGTGCTTTTGTTAGTATGGTCGGGGCGTTTAGTGCAACGCTAGTCTGGTTTGTAATCGGAGTACACCGCGGCAACTTTTTAGCACCTGCATTTCTCGGTCAGATCCAGCCTTTCTTCGTTGGTCTGGCTGCGGCTATTTTAGTAATTGGGGTTGAGCATCTAATACGACGACGAATAGAGCAATGACCGAATTGACTGGTCTGCCTGCGAAATTGCCAATATAAATCATTGTATAAAACATGCGATGTAGCTAAATTTTGATGCTTTTTGGTTGTTTTATTTTTTGACCTGGGCGATTAGCTCAGCTGGTCAGAGCGTCCCGTTCACATCGGGAAGGTCATCCGTTCAAGTCGGATATCGCCCACGTGATAAGTTGGGTTTTGATAGAAGCAGAAGTTCAAGTAGCAAAAATTAAATACACTCAGTTGCACCATGTGGTGCAATTTTCATTTATATTCAAAATGGAGGCACAATGATAAAAGAACTCGAATTACTCGTCAAGTTACAACAAATTGACAAGCAGCTCCAGGCAATAGATAGCCTCAAGGGTGACTTACCTCAGGTCGTAGATACCTTGAAGCAAACCATTGCCAGCCTGAAAATAGAAGTGAACAACAATAAAGCTCGCGAAAAAGAAATATTATTGGAAATCAAACGGCTCGAGAGCCAGATTGCCGATAATAAAGTCCTCTTAGCCCGCTATCAAGACCAGCTCTACCTGGTTACTTCTAATAAAGAATATGATGCTCTGACGGCTGAAATTGATACCCTCAAACAGGAAATTGACTCCTCTGAGTATGCCATTTTGACTCTCACCGAAGAAATGGATAAGTTAAAAATTACTCTAAAGGGTAACGAAATGACTCTCGAAGAAAAGTCGAAGGAACTGGAAATTAAGCAAGCCGAACTTGATAAAACCGATGTCAAGACCAGAAAAGAACAGGCTGAATTACAAGTCCGGCGCGATGAATTAATAGCACAAATTCCCATGCGTTATATTCGGGAGTATGATCGCATTGCCAAAGCTAAAGATGGGCTGGCAGTCGTAAGCATTCAACAAGATTTTGATGAAAAAGTAGATAAAAAGGGAAATATTGAATATATTCCCCTGCATGTTTCGTGTGGTGGCTGTCACAAAATTGTACCTCCGCAAAAGGTTGTTGAAATTAAGAGTGGTCGCAACATTACGCGGTGCGAATCTTGTGGACGAATTCTCTATTTTGATGAAGGTCATTATCAACCAAACACAAGCGATGAGGAGGATTTATTCTGAAGTTGGTCGGGCAGTCGCCCCGATTTTATCGGGGAGGAAAGTCCGAACTCCGCAGGGCAGGGTGCCCCGTAACACGGGGAATCCCGAGAAATCGGGATATGGAAAGTGCCACAGAAACTACACCGCCCCGACTTGTCGGGGTAAGGGTGAAATGGTGCGTCCTGCAATTAAGCGGGATTAAAGTAAGAGCGCACCGTCTCGATTGCGAAATCGGGAGCAGGGCAAACCCCACCCGGAGCAAGAGCAAGCAGGGAAGAGGAATTGCCCGTTCCGTTCGATTCCCGGGTAGCTCGCTTAATCCCGACTGAAAGGTCGTGGATAGAGCAATGACTGCCGTCCCGATTCGTCGGGATACAGAATTCGGCTTATAGACCAACTTCAGAATTTATGATTTTATGAAGCAAAGTTGGCGCATCATTGCCCATGATTACCAACAAATCAAGCAATTAGCGGATGAGCAAAAGCTTCCTCTTGTTATCGCTACTATCCTGGTTAATCGTCGTATAACGCAACCTGAGGCAATCCAGCGCTTCTTCTATCCCCGTCTCGAAGAGCTATACGACCCTTTCCAGATGCGGGATATGGACAAAGCCGTCGCGCGCTTAGAAAAAGCCTCGCTGGAGCGGGAGAAAATTTTGATTTTCGGTGACTATGATGTTGATGGTACGACTGCCACTTCGCTACTCTATCTGGTCTTCCACGAAATCGGCATCGACTCTATCTACTATATTCCTGACCGCGAGAAAGAAGGTTATGGACTCTCGCGGAGAGGTATTGACTATGCCATTGCCCAGGGCGCTTCATTGGTCATTACTTGCGACTGCGGCATCAACGCTTTCGAAAATATCGAATATGCCAATGCCGCTGGTCTGGATGTAATCATCACCGACCACCATGAACCGGCTGAGGTTCTGCCCAATGCCCTGGCAATTTTAGATCCTAAACGCGAAGATGACAGTTATCCTTTTAAAGAACTTTGCGGTGTTGGCGTCGCTTTCAAACTTATCCAGGCTTTTCTGATTGCCAATAACTTACCCATCGACTATCTCTACAAGCACCTCGATTTAGTGGCAATTGGCACCGCAGCGGATATTGTACCAATCTTAGACGAAAATCGCATTCTGGTCGCCAAAGGATTAGAATTTTTAAACAGTACTCCAAAGGTAGGCTTACAGACTCTCCTCAAAGTCTCAGGTTTCGATAATAAAACCATGAATGTCGTCAACATCGTCTTCGGTCTGGCTCCCCGCCTGAACGCCGCCGGACGATTAGGCGAAGCCACCCGCGCCGTGCGATTATTAACCTCATTCCAGCGCGAGGAGGCTGTCGAATTAGCTAATCTGCTGGAACAGGAAAACCGCAATCGCCAGGCAATCGAACGCGACACAATTGACAATGCCATCTTACAATTGAATGCCACCCACGATCTCGACACCGACAAAATTTTAATCCTGAGTGAAACCGGCTGGCATCACGGGGTTATCGGAATCGTCGCCTCGAAACTGAAGGAATTGTATAATCGCCCGGTCGTTATGATTTCCTTCCAGAATGGGATTGGCAAAGGCTCGGCGCGCAGCATCAATGGCTTTGACCTTTACAAAGCTTTCACGCGCTGCGCCGATCTTCTCGAAAATTATGGAGGTCACAAAATGGCGGCTGGATTGACCATCCAGGTTGAAGCCCTACCGGAATTCACCCGTCGTTTGAAAAAAATTGCCGCCGAAGAAATAGATGATGCCATGCTTAATCCCGGCATTTCCATTGAAAGCGAAATCACTTTCAACGAAATCACCCTCGAAACCTTAGATTACCTGCATAAAATTGCTCCCTACGGTCCGGGCAATATGCGTCCGGCTTTTGTCGCGCGTAATTTGAACATCAGCGGTATGCCTCGCATTGTTGGAGAAAACCATCTCAAATTTCGCGTCGCCCAGGGCAATACCAGCTACAGCGCCATTGGCTGGAAAATGGGTAGCTATTACGAAATGCTGATTAGTAACCGCCCGCTCGATATGGTATTCGTCATTGATGAAAACGAGTGGAACGGTTTTAAAGAAATTCAACTGACTGTTAAAGATATTCAATATTCGCAACCAACTAATTAAATGTCATGGAGGTTCAGATATGTTTCGCAGCAAAATAGCGAGTGTCGGAATCAATGTGCCTGAAAATGTGGTAACCAATTTTGACCTGGAAAAACTGATGGATACCAGTAATGAGTGGATAATTGAACGGACTGGAATTCGCGAACGCCGTTTTGTGACGCAACCCTGTGGCTGTTCTCAACTGGCTTTACCCGCCTGTCTGTCAGCAATCGAAGGGGCTGGTATTCGTAAAGAGGATTTGGATTTAATCATCGTAGCTACGACTACTCCTGAGCATAGCTTCCCCGGCACCAGTAGTTTCCTGCAAGCACTTCTGGAAATTCCGGGAGTTCCGACTCTCGATATTCGGGTGCAGTGCAGCGGATTTATTTATGGCTTATCTATTGCCGATGCTTATATTCGCGCCGGTATCTACCGGAATATTCTTTTAGTCGGTGTCGAAGTGCAATCGGTGGGACTTAACCTTACCACCGCGGGGCGCGATATTGCTGTTCTTTTCGGAGATGGAGCCGGCGCCGTGGTGGTTACACGAACAGATGATGATAGTCTCGTCCTATCAACTCACCTTTTTGGCGATGGCCGTTTTGCCAAAGAACTATGGGTCGATGCCCCGGTTGGTTATCAGAGTCCTCGTATTTCCAAGGAAATGCTGGACGAAGGTCGTCAATACCCGATTATGAATGGGCGGCAGGTTTTTAAAAATGCGGTCATAAAATTCCCCGAAGCCATCGAAGCTGCCCTCCAAGCTAATAACCTCACCCTCTCGGATATTGCCTTAATCGTACCGCATCAAGCCAATCAGCGTATTACCGAAGCCATTGCGCAGCGTCTCGGTGTACCGCTCGAAAAAGTCTACAGCAACATTCATAAATACGGCAACACGACAGCAGCCTCGATACCACTGGCGATGTACGATGCCCTTCAGGAAGGCAAAATAAAAAAAGGTGACTATGTAATTTTAGTAGCATTCGGCTCCGGTTTTACCTGGGCGTCGGCTGCAATCCGCTGGTAAAAAATGCACAGCCCAAAGCTTAGCAATCTCTCTTTGCCTATTATGGGGAGCGCACCATGCCCAAATTAAAAAATTTTCCGTTTCCCTTCCATACCGAAAGCACGCCGAAAGCTCCCAAGCGATCGATTGCGTCCATTATCATCGGTGGATTGACCGTTATTGCAATGGCAGCATTTTTTCCCAAGACTCGCTTCGACATTTTTAATTACAAACTTAATGATATCACCCGCACTTCGATCATTGCGCCCTTTGATTTTCCAATCCTGAAGTCCGAAAAAGAACTGGAGCGCGACCGCAACGAAGCTCTGCGACAGGTGGCTTTTATCTTCATCCAGGACAAAAAAAACGAAGAAAGTACCCTGAATGCCCTGCGTCAATTCTTCGATGAGCTTGACCGAATTCGAGCCGCTAAAAACAAATATGAAGAAACCAAGCGCCTGAGCCTCAGCCGTAAATCCGAGGAGAACCAGAGTTTATTGATTGCCGATTCACTTGCCTTCCAGGCTGCGCTAAATAAATTCCGCAACCAATATCGTCTCGAAAAAAATTCCGCCATTCTCCAGACATTCATCCTCGATTATCCCAAAAGCATCGCGGTTAATCCAAATGTACTCTATACCCAACTCAAGCAAATTTTAAGTGACCTTTATGCCCTCCTGATTTTAGATATTCCTAAAAAAGATATCCTCAGCAACCAAATCGTAATTCGCGAGAATGGAGAAGAAATCATCGAGAATCTGGACCAGGTAATGTCTATTGAAGAAGCCTGGACCAAAGCGAAAATCAGCTTACAGGCACGCCTCGCTAATAACCCCGCTGAAGTGGTTACCGCCTGCTATGATATTTTAACACTTTTTTTGAAACCCAATCTCATTTACCAAAAAGAATCTACCGAAAAGCGCCAGGCAGAAGCAATAAACAAAGTACCACTCAGTAAGGGCATTATCCTTGAAAATGAAAAAATCGTCGATGCCAACACCAAAATCACGCCTGAGATCTACCAGAAACTTGAATCACTGAGTAAAGAACAGGCGCGCCGGGCAAACATTCACGGTCGGTGGCGCACGAATGTACCCTTAATTGGCGACTCAATTCTGTTTCTGGAACAAATTGGCTTAGTTGGTATAATCTATGCCTTCTTTATGGCATTCTTAATCGCTTATAAACCGGAAATACCCCATAATCCTCGCATGGTGCTACTGATTGGCATAATCTTCACGCTCCAATCCCTGCTTGCCTATCTTTTCACTTCTCGCATTGGTATTTCGGGATATGCGATACCCATCACTCTGGCGGCTATGACATTGACTATTCTCTTCGATAGTAAACTGGCTTTCATGGGAATAGTAACATTATCCCTGATTATCGGAGCCCAGTTAGGTGGGTCGCTCAATTTTATCATTGCATCGATTTTCGTCAGCATTTTCGCAATTTTTTCAGTGCGCCAACTCCGCAAACGCAGCCAGATTTTCAAAGCCATCATTTATATTGTGCTCGGCTATCTTTTTACAATTACTTTGACCGAATTACTGAAATTTTCTTCAACCACAGAAATTCTAAATCACCTCCTCTTCGCAACTATCAATGGCATTTTATCACCCGTGTTGACCTATGGCATGATTGGTTTATTAGAAAAACCTTTCGGTATCACCACTGACCTGACTTTATTGGAATTAGCCGACTTCAACCATCCCCTCTTGAAACTTTTATCACGAGAAGCCACGGGAACCTTTACCCACTGCGTCACGGTGGGCAATTTAGCCGAGGCGGCTGCGGACGCCATCGGTGCTAATGCACTTTTAGCGCGGGTTGGTGCCTACTATCACGACATCGGGAAAATCACTAAACCAGAGTATTTTATCGAAAATCAAGCCTTTGATTATAATCGCCATGATAAACTGACTCCTAATCTCAGTGCTATTATCATTATTAATCATGTGAAAGAAGGGTTACGCTTAGCACGAGAATATAAATTACCGCAAGCCGTCATTGACTTTATCCCTTCCCACCATGGCACAACCCGAGTCGAGTATTTCTACAATAAGGCACTGGAACAAGCCGATGACCCCACCGCAATTAACGAATCCGATTTCCGCTACCCGGGGCCAAAACCCCGCACTAAAGAGACTGGCATAGTGATGATTTGCGAAACGATTGAAGCGGTTTGTCGTAGCCTGGAAAAACCCACCGTCGCTGCCATCGAAAAGGTCATCGACACCATAACCGACAATCGCCTTCGCGAAGGTCAATTCGACGAGTGCCCCCTGACTCTCGCCGACTTTAAAAAAATCAAGGGTAACATCAAAGAGGGAACTGGCATTTTACCCATTTTAAAAGGCATCCACCATCTACGAGTGGAATATCCTGGTCAGGAAGACTATCTAAATGACGATAAAGAAAACAACAAGGTCTGACTGTGCCGCTCGTTCAAATTATTAACAATTATCCGCCCATCATCTTGCTCCGCCCTGCCATCGAACGCATTACACGCCTAATCGCTAATCGTGAAAAACAGCGGCTAAATAACATCACCATCATCGCCAGTGATGATGCTACCCTCAATGATCTTAAGATAAAATATTTCAATGAAGATGCCCTGACCGACACCATCAGCTTCAATTATAACGAACCCGGCCAGCCGATTGAAGGGGAAATCTACCTTAGCCTGGAACGCATCAGCGAAAATGCTAATCTGTATCGCGTGAGCTTTACCCAGGAATTGCTAACCGTCATTGTCCATAGTCTTTTGCATCTATTCGGTTACAATGACCAGAATCCACGCGATAAAAAACAAATGTTTGCCCTGCAAAATTTTTACCTGCAGTGCCTGCCACCCCAGCAACTTTATCGGCGACGCCACAAAACACCACCAACCAGCAATGAACAATGAAACTCTGTCTGAATTTGAACGCCTGATAGAAATTGTAAAAATCCTGCGTGGTCCAGAAGGCTGTGCCTGGGACCGCAGCCAGACCGCAGCCTCCCTCACCCCTTATCTACTGGAAGAGACGCACGAAGTCATCGAGTCTATTCAGGAAAGTAATCCCGCCAAATTGAAAGAAGAATTAGGAGACCTCCTCCTCCACATCGTTTTTCAAAGCGAAATTGCAGCCGAAAATGGTGATTTTACCCTTGCTGAATCGCTCCAGACTATCAACTCTAAGCTCGTTAGGCGACATCCGCATGTCTTTGGTTCTATCAACACTGAGAATGTCCACGAAATCAAACAAAATTGGGAATCAATCAAATTGCAGGAAGGCAGACAGTCGCTCATGGAGGGCTTGCCCCAATCGCTACCAGCTTTATTACAAGCCCGACGGGTGCAGGAACGCGCCGCGCAGGTCGGTTTTGACTGGGAAAATATCACTGGGGTCTGGCAGAAACTGCAGGAAGAAATCAATGAATTGCGCGATGCTGTTCAAAGCGGTATCCATGTGGCTATCCAGAACGAACTGGGCGATTTACTCTTTACCATCGTTAATCTGGCGCGCTTTTTAGAAGCCGACCCCGAAGAATCCCTGCGTCAGGCTGTTAAAAAATTCGTGCAGCGTTTCCAAGCCATCGAAGCCGAACTCGCCTCGCAGGGTAAAAACTGGCACAATTCGTCTCTCTATGAACTCGATGAAATCTGGAATCGCCTGAAAAAACAAGAATCCTCTTCCTGAAATTCACCTAAAATTTTTCTGTAAAAAATATTCTGTCGAGCACTTGACAGCTACCTTTTTTTGTAGTATATTCTTTTTAGATGGAAAGCTTATTGACAATTGATCCTGCAATGGTGAGACGGTTTTTTTTGGAACCAACATGACCAAATTGGGAGCTGTACTCCGGACGGCAAAAGCATGCCTCCTCGTCGAGGACCCTTGACCCGCTCGGGAGGCACCCACCGTGTAAAACACGGTTCCCAAACACTGTCAGCAACCATTGCAGGATTAATTTTTCTCCAGGACACCACCCACAGCCGCAACAGCCTCGCTCAGTAACTTCAGATCATCTTCCGGTATTTGAATGTAAAAGTGGGCATTATCACCAACAAAATCGACGCGAAAAGTCCACTGTCCACGCTGCAGCAACTGATACATTTGCCCCATATGGGTAGGATTCACCTTCACCACGACCTGACGTGTAAGAACGATTGACGCCGCGCCGGCTATATCCAGCGTCCTGCCTGCCGTCTTGCCATAGGCGCGAATCAAGCCTCCAATACCTAACTTTGCTCCACCAAAATAACGCACCACTCCACACCAGGTGTTAACCAAACGACGCACCTCCAGCGCTTGTAAAATCGGTCCCGCTGCTGAACCACGCGGTTCACCATCATCGTCGCTGTGGTAAATCAATTGCCCATTAATCAGTAAGCGATAAGCCCAACAAATGTGCGTTGCCTTGGGATGCATTACGCGCAACTGTTCCTGACACTCTGCCGCATCGGAGATTGTCTTTATGGGGTAACAATAGCCGATAAATTTGGAATCTTTTACAATTTCAGTGTGTCCCGCCCCGGCGGGATTTCTGAATCTGCAGTCAATTATCTGTTGATAACCCATATCTTCCTACTTGAGAATTATGACCCGCCGACTTACCGTTTTATGACCACAGTCAATGGCTAAAAGATACATACCCGATGATAAACGTGCTTGCGTGAGAGCTGCACTCGGCAGTACAATTTCATGCAAACCAATGCCCCATAGCTCAGTTGGAATGATCTCTGTATAAACCCGGTGCCCAACCAGGTCATAAAGCATCAGCACTGCGCGCTGCATCAAACGCCCCGTTTGCAGAAAAACATGTAAATCCTGGTTAAAATTGAGATATACCGGATTCGGGTAGAGATGCTTTATTTCCGTTGTTAAAGCCAGCGTGTCGGCAATCCGCATTAAATTAACATTGAGTGTTCCGTTTTGGCGCTTATTTCCGTTGGTCAAGACGATAAAAAGATTGTCACCGTTGCTGAATTTGCCAATAAGATTGGAACTCGACCAGATAATATCCTGGTGAAAGTCACCGGCGCTGTTACTTAAGATGTAACTTCCAATCCCCGGGCTGGCATCAATCAGCTGGACGCTGAGCGCTAACCAGAGATTGGATTTCGCCGCGACCAGATAGGGTTGGGTCGAGTAACAAGCACTACTCGCCTGCAAGGCAACGTCAGTGATAAATTCCACCCGATTTGCCGCTGGAATATTTAAGAGCGGAAAATTACGTGCATCTTCACTGAGAGCATAACGCTCGTCGTAACGAATATTCGTATAGTAACATTTGCGACAGAAAATATTCCACAACTCCGGCAAGTCGCGTTGCAGCAGCTGACTCGTCTCTGCTTCCAGCGCTTCTAAGGCATACTGACTTTTTATGCGTTCCCACACGCGCTTGATAAAGGCACCATCCGCCTGCCGCACAATAAAATTCAGAAACGGTCCCAGGGCATAACTATAGCTATCATTCCAGAGTGACATAGTCGGATTTGAAAAAAAGTAGGAAAGGTAAAACCAGTAATCGTTCACCTCGGGATAGGCATATTCTTCAAACCAGGTAGAAGACCATTCTAAAAAATAAGCATCACCGTTGCTGGAGCCTGATAATCCATTACTGGGCCACCAATTGTAACCTAATTGCACTACATGAAATAATTCATGCGCTATGGTCACCTGCAGTCCCGCCAAGCCACTAGTTGGATATTCGCTATAATCGTTATCAATGATGGTATAAGCGGTGTAATCGTAGGGACGACTGGTTATGGTCACTTCTGCTTCCGGATAGGTTTCAGCATAAGGATTTCCGCCCCAATTTTTGATATAAATATCAATTTGATTACCGTCGTAATTGTCGGGAGGCGGAGCATCTAATCCCAGAGTATCAATCAGGAGACTGTAGCAGCGCTCGGCAATCTGTGCCGCCTGGTAGACAAAATCCGGCACACTGTCAGGGTTGGAACTGAAAGGATTGACTGCATCGGTCCCGGTCCTCGTATAATGAATTTTAAAATTACCACCGGGTGAAAGATAGGATTCAGGTAGATACGGGCGTAAAAAATTGGCGCGTCCTAAGACTTTGGCGCGATTCTGCGGATGAATTAACACCGATTTGACCGGCAAAGCGCTTTTTTCGGTTATTAGGCATGTCGATAGATAATTTTTTACCGCCTCAAAAGCATCATCGCTCGCCAGCAGGTAAGTCTGTAGCAAACTAATCAGTAAAATTATTCTGAGTGACAATGGTCTATTTTTTTCTAAAAGTTATGGTTACCGGCACGCCCTTAAAGTCAAAAGCAGTGCGCAATTGTCTATCTAAAAATCGGCGATACTCACTTTTAATTAAATGCGGCTCGTTGCAAAAAAAGACTAAAACCGGCGGCTCGCTTTTGACCTGAGTAACATATTTGATTTTGATAAATTTGCCCTGAACGGCGGGCGGTGGGGTCCTATCAATGACTTCCTGGAAAAATTTGTTCAACTCATTGGTGCTAATGCGTCGCTGGCGATTTCGATAGACCATCTGAGCCGTGGCAAGAATAGTATGAATGCGCTGTTTGGTTTTAGCAGAAATAAAGAGAAATGGATAATGCTCCAGCTCGCCATATTTAGCAATGATGGCTTGTTCGTACTCATGCGCAGTTTGGGTCTCTTTTGGTACTAAATCCCACTTATTCAGGGCAATCACCAAGCCCTTTTTCTGGTCGATGACATGGCGCACAATGATCGCATCCTGGCGCGTGAAGCCCTTGACAGCGTCAACTACCACCAGGGTCACATTGCACCTTTCGATAGAGCGATAGGCGCGCAGGACACTATAAAATTCCACCTCGTCACTGACATTTCTCCGCTTACGAATCCCGGCGGTATCTACCAGCGTCACTGGCTCGCCGTAGTATTTAATGACCGTATCAACCGAGTCGCGCGTAGTGCCGGGAATATCAGTGACGATAGCTTTTTCGGCGCCGACCAGAGCGTTGAGTATCGAAGATTTACCGACATTGGGCAAACCCACAATGGCTAAACTCAGGTGCGTCTGGTCAGCTTCCGGGATGGCAATTTTAACTGGAATTTTGGATAAAATCAGGTCGAGCAAATCACCGATATAGCGCCCATTAAGCGCCGAGACAGGAAAAACCTCGCCCAATCCAAGTTCGTGAAATGCCTGGCTCTGGATTTCCCGCTGTTCGTTATCGCATTTGTTGGCAAGCAGAATAAAATTCTTGTCCGACCGTCGCACCAGATTCGCCATTTCATGTTCAATGCTGGTCAGTTCTTCACTGGCATCTACCATCAAAAGCAATAAATCGGCTTCCTCAATCGCAAGCTCTACCTGCCTGCGAATGGCACTTTCTATTTTGCCACTGCTTTGCGGAATGAACCCGCCCGTATCCACCAGAATAAATGACCGCCCTGCCCAGTTGACCATCTCATAAACCCGATCGCGCGTAATACCAGCGCGATCATGCACGATGGATTTGCGGCGCTGCACTAAACGGTTGAACAGCGTCGATTTGCCGACATTAGGACGACCAATTATAGCGACGACTGGTTCAGCCATTTTTCCCTACAATAATATTGCTAAAGTTACCGTCAAATACCACCACTGGAGTATTCCAGACTCGACTAAGTTCAGCCGGTGTTATATCATCCAGGAGCAAGCTGGCTGAATTGACACAACGCGGCGGCAAGACAATTAAATCGTAGTTTTGTGGTTGCTTAACCTGCTCTATCATATCACGACCTACCAGAAGACCAGCAACGGTCACACTCACTCCGAAAAAATTATTAACCACCTGACAAATATCCACATGAAAATTTGCGATTCTCTGGATAATTGGCAAAACCTCTGACTGTAAAATCGGCGTCGCTAAAGTACCAGTAACGAACAAAACCCGGTGTGGCAGGGCAATTTTTGCTGGAAAGCGCCGCGCTTGCCGTCGAAAATCGTCCAGGAACTGGCGCGTCAATCCCACCCCATTCTCAATTTGATAAAAACTACCATAAAAGCGCCGTCCCGGCAGCGGCTTCCCGCCTAAAAAATAAAATTCGTCCGATAGATAAACCCAGCGCTCGCCGTCGCGATTGCGATATTGCCGATTCCAGTTCGACAGAGCAGATAGGCACTGCCGGGCTTCATGCGGTCCGACCGCCCGAATAATTGGCAAATTTTGCCGATGTCTGGTCAAACCGACTGGAACAACAGCAATCGAGAGTAAATTCTCACGAAACTGATAGAGTTCGCGCAATGTTTGCTCGAGAACCTCACCATCATTTACCCCGGGCAAAAGTACAATCTGAGCGTGTAGGTCGATACGGTGGCTTGTCAGAAACTCCAACTTTTCCAGCAAATGATCCGGGCGCTTTAGCCCAAAAATCTGGCGCCGCACCGGCTCCGCGGTAGCATGAATGGAAACATAAAGCGGCGACAATCTCATTTGCACAATGCGTTGCAAATCCGATTCACGGAGATTGGTCAGGGTTATATAAGTCCCATGTAAAAAAGAATAACGATAATCTTCATCGTGAAAATAAATCGCCGGTCGCATCCCGGGTGGATTCTGCTTGATAAAGCAAAAGATGCAATTGTTGCCGCATGCCCGCAGCTGCGGACTTTCTAATTCCAGACCAAGATCCTGGTCGTAGGTCTTCGAAACTTGGAATTGCAGCTTCTTTTCACCACGTCGAATGATAATGTCAAGATTTTCGTCTGCCTGTAAAAAATGATAGTCGAGAAAATCTTCAACCGACTTGCCATTGAGACTCACGAGGTAATCTCCCGCCTGAAACCCCAACCGGGCAGCATAACTATCAGATGCAACCGCGACGATTTTGACCATAGGTTAATTTAGGGAAATGGGATTATTCATTATCATCCAAAAATTCGCACAACCCTTCCGATAGTTTCGCAGTGTATTTGGGAAAAGGTTATTTTCGAATTGAAAAGTTGAGAAACCACGATTGCAGTTTACCGAATTTTCCCTAAAAAACCAAAAGTTGCGTCCTGACAGGGCAATGGATTCAGTGTCTGGCGTATTTTTGTGCTAACGACTTGCGGTGCATAAACACCTTATTTGATAATCCTACCTCGCCTGCCCGATCCTTAATTTTTATAATGCTGTATTTAATATAAAAAGGTGATGCAAAGGTAATATCAAAACTTCGTTATGGAATTCTTATACTATCCCTGCGCTATAAGGTTGTAGAATTAATGCTGGGATTTTTGTCTTGATCATCTACTCGGGATGCGTGGCGTATTTCTATTGCCTATCTATTCTAAGGATAATCAACGGATAAAAATGAGCTTTTGTTAACGCTATAATTTTCCACCTTGCTCATAGAGCAATTGTGCATAACAGTATCGTGCTTTGCGAAATACGAAGCATTTGTGCGAGCGAAGTGAACCGCAAAGCCCATGTTAGGCGATGCGGAGGCATTTTGCTTGGAAGCCTCACGACTCACCGTCGCTATCATATTGCTACCCAAAGAGTATTGCATATTGAAAATTAATACAGATTTGCTAGGAATATTTCTACCCTTGATCTGTGATTACCATCTCAATGTGATTACTAAGGTTGAATACCAGGTCTTGAAATCAGACACAAAATATTTTAAAATAGCGTTCAAGGTAAGGATTGATACATTTGGGGAAAGCCATTTGTGAAGTTTATCACGCCAGCAAATGGAAAAACGAAAGAAAAAACCTGTTGCGCTTCTAAAAAGGCAGTGAGATTGGGATATTTTGGGAAAACGTTAGTGAGACGCATTTTTTGGCGCTTGCCGGGTAGACATTTGAGGTTACGGGGCAGAGATATTTTTGCCCAGTTGGTGTAGGCGTGAATGAATTCGACCAGCTGATTGATTTTTGGCAATGCATCTGGGAAGGTATGCCACTGGCACTGAAAACCGGATAGTTTCAGATGGCGAGATGTTATTTGTCCAACAGGCAAAGCCAGTTGTGCCATTTGCAGTGGCTCAAGAATTTTATCTTTGAGGCGTTCTTCAAATGATGGTGTATCGATAATTGCAAAGGTATTCAGGAGATAGTCAGATGGAAGAAAATTGCTTAGCCAGTCATGGACATTGGAGCGAAAACGGTGGCTTTGTCCATTAATAAAAGTCGAATCAGCCAGCCAGATGAGGAGTTCACTATCATTTTGCGAAAATTTTACATCGAATAAATATAAAAGCAGATGGATTGTGGCGAGGGGATATTTAGCCTGAAAATTTTGCAGGCTAATGCCCCGCAGAAGGTTGGGATTGAGGGAAAGGCGCTGGCCTGGTAATTTTTCATTCCGAGAAAGTGTGATGATATGATGACCAATAGAGGGAATTGCCGGGTGATAAATATCCATATCTACAGCAAGATAGTGACCATTTAGGAGATTATCAATAAAAACAGATTGGGGTGGAGAACACCAGAGGTTTTGATAGTCGTAAAAGCCGACGACATCCCAGCCGAATTGGGTCTTAAGCAGGCAGGCTGAAAGCAGAGCATCGAGGTCGTTGCCAATGAGCATGCCGCGAATATTTTCGGGATGACAAAAAGGCGAAAATTTTTGCAGGATAGAAAGTCGTTCAAGCGCCATTTAAATAAAGTTGTCCAGCGTAACTTTTATTTAGAAACCGCTTTGTTGGGCAGATAAGTATCGCTTTCCAGCCGTTCTCGGGCAAAATTGTAATAGGTGGGATTAATTTCAAAGCCGAGGTACTGGCGTTTGAGCATTTTGCTGACGACAGCGACTTGACCGGAACCGAGGAACGGGTCGAGGATTATATCACCTTCGCTGCTGGAATAAGCGAGGATTTTTTTGATTAATTCAGCAGGCAACTTGGTGGGTGTTTTATGATAGCCGGTCCAGTACTCACGTTTGATATACCAGACATCCTCTTTGTCATGGTAATGGAGGCTTCTCCCCTGCTCTGTGCGACTGGATTTAGCATAGCGGGCGAAGGGAAAGAACTTGCGTAGTTTATCGTCTTTGCAGACATACAGGCAGTGGTAATGGGAAGTGACAAAGCGGCGACGGGTGACGACCCCGAATTGGTATTGCCAGATGATATGATTGACGGTGATGAAGCCGACTTCGTCGAGAGCCATCAGGATTGCTTTAAGGTTGTTCCAGCCACTGAAGACATACATGCTACCGCTATTTTTCAGGACGCGGTAGACTGCGCGCATCCAGTCCAATGTAAACTGATAGTATTGCGTAGCCGGGATTTCGTTATAGCCTTCGAGGACACGTTCCTGAGTACGGTGATAATTGTTGCGGTGGGCTTTAAAATCAATCGCAAAAGGTGGGTCGGTGATGACTAAGTCCACTAAATTGTCCGCCAGTTGAGGTAATCCGACCAGGCAATCGAGGTTATAGATTTGATTGATGGGCAGAGAATTCATAATGCCATCGCCATCAAATGTGATTACTCGAAATTTTCATCAATGCCACCGGTCCAGTCGGTGACATAAAAGCAGGTTGATAGTAGACTTGAAGAAATCAAGCTTCGTGTCGTTTTCTTATGCGCCGTGATTTCTTCTTCAAGCCGGAATCGCTGTAGTAGTAATAATAGCGATAGTAGTAATAATAGGAATCGTAACCAGCTGAGAGATTGACTCCGTTGAGCACGACTCCGATTAAATTGGCTTTCACATGGGTTAGCAATTCCACGGCACGATTAAGGGCACGTAAATCGGTGCCGCCGGCACGCACCACCAATACCATAGCGTCAGTGAGTTTAGATAGAACGGATGCGTCGGTGACAGCAATAACTGGTGGCGAGTCAAACAGGACAATTTCGTACATTTCTTTGAGCTGTTCGACGAAGTTAATGAATTTTTGCGAGCCCAAGAGTTCAGAGGGGTTTGGAGGAATATCGCCGCAGGTAATCAAATCCAGGTTCGGAATATCGGTATGGCGAATGACATCGGTGATAGGGATTTCTTCGATGATAGCCTGGGTGAGACCGGGTCCACGTTGATAATCAAAAACCTTGTGTAAGATGGGTTTGCGGAGGTCGGTATCAATCAGGACGGTTTTTTTACCGAGAGAGGCAAAGGTAATGGCGATGTTGATGACAGTCGTGGATTTGCCATCACCTGGACCGGCACTGGAAACAATCAGACTGCGGATAGGTTTATCGGGACTCATGAATTGGATATTGGTACGCAGGGTCCGATAGGCTTCCGCCACGGCGGATTTAGGGTCATAATGTGAAATCAAGCGAGTTTTGAGTAAATCACTTAGTTCTTTACCTTTATAAACCCGTTCCATTTTGTGGATAGCACTGCGGATATCAATTGTTGGAACAATAGCGAGGGTTGTCAGTCCCAATCGTTGGAGGTCGTCGCCGGATTTGATAGAATGGTCGAGATAATCGCGAATAAAGGCGAGCCCGACTCCCAATCCGAAACCTAAGAAAAGTCCGAGGAGTAGGTTCATCCGCTTTTTAGGTTTAAACGGTTTTTCTGGAGGAATGGCGGGGTCAACGATGCGGATATTGCTGATTTTGCTGGCTTCGGTGATGCGTGATTCCTGGTATTTGGTTTTCATTAACATGTAGTATTTTTCATTTACCTGGCGTTCGCGGTCTAAGCGCGCGTATTGCAAGGTATTTTCAGGCAGTCGATTAAGTTTAGCGGCGTATTGGTCTACCAGCTGTTTGTATTCCTTGGATTTGGCTTCGAGGGCGATGAGTTCGATATTGCTCATGACGACTTTATTAAGCAATTCGGCGGAGATGCGGGATTGTTCTTCGGGGGTCAGCCCGAGGCTGGTCATTTTTTCGGCTTCGACAAAGAGGCGGTCTTTTAGTTCCTTTATGCGTTTATCTAATTCGCGAATGGCTTCGTGGTTGGGACCGTAGCCTTGCGATGCCATGATGGTAATTTTTTCGGCTTCGAATTCAGCGATAGCCTGGCGGATTTGGCTGATGAGGGGATTGGTGGTATTGATGGCTTCTTTGATAACCATTTGTTCACGTTCGGTGAGCATTTTTTGCTGGTTATCAAGGGATTCCTTGGTGATTTTCAGATCAGCGAGGGTAGTATAGTAATTGGCTTCGAAGGTGCTGAGCTGGTCAATGAGGATTTTAGCAGTTTCGTCGAGACCGAAGATGCCTTCTTTTTCCTGATACTGGCGCAGGGCTTCTTCGGATTTCTTTAATTCCTGTTCGATGTCAGCCAGTTGTTCTTCGAGAAAATTTTTCATTTCGACCACTTCACCACGATTAAAGGCAAGGTCGAGATTGTAATATTCTTGCGCTACTGTATTGGCGATCAGAGCCGCTTCCTTAGGATCATAAGCCGAGACAGTAATACGTACCGCTTCGGTCATGCGTACCGGTTCGATTTTTATAGATTGCTGCAGACTCTTGACAATCGGTCGGTCGAGAGAATCAGAACCAAAAAGTAAATTGCTTTCGTCTTCGATGAAAAGAATTTTTTTGACGCCACTGATTATTCCGCCAGTGATATCGGAAAGGCCGATTCCTTTATGGGTTATTTTTTTAGTGCCGAGGAGATAGAGGCTATCAGCGGCTGGAGAACGGCGTAAGGAGTTGATAACGCGCCGAGCCAGAGAAATACTTTTGAGCACTTCGATCTCATTATTGACCCGGGTTTGCTCATTCGAAAAAATCGGGTTCTGAAAAAGCGTTGTGGCACTACCGGTACGGTTGGTCAAAAGAATCAAAGTACTGGCTTGATATTGAGGAGGTGCTGTGAAGGTAATATAGACGGTCAATGCCATCACGATGATAAAACAGAAAAAGATGAGCCAGCGACTGCGATAGATAATGCGGATATAATCCTGGAGGGTAACTTCTCTTTCCTGGACTCCACTATGCACCTGATCGTTCAAAGCTTCCATTGCTTAAATATCTGCTCCTTTCTCGACATAAAGGTCGGCGGTATGTTTAAAATCAATTTGATATTTGATAAAATAAAATAAACCGATGGCAGTCAGTGAGATAAAACCGACGGCGTGTAAAATGACTGCCAGTGCTTGCGATTTTGCTAAGTCATAACCTAAAAGCACGAGGGTGCCGATGGTAGCCGCATGATAGGTACCCACATAGCCCGGGGCGGAAGGGATTGAGATAATGGCAGAAGTGACAAAAAATATCAGCAATACAGTCGGAATATTAAAATTGACCTGCAAAGCGATGCCACTTAACCAGGTATTGAACAAGCAGACCAGCCAGATAATGATAGATTGAGTGACAATCAAACCTATCTGTGGCGTATGGCGCAGGGTATTGAGACCACGCCAGAAATTGCACAGGAGGTCAACGACGCTTTTGGGTTTTTTAACACCAAATTTCAGACGGAAATAATTTTTAAGCGTCTGCTTTTTCATATTGGAAATATACAGTAAAATGCCAAGAATTAAAATAATAATGGTTGCAACAACGGCGCTATACCTAACAGCAACTGGCATCTGAGGATAAAAAATTGCGGCTGTCAAAAGAATAACGATAAAGACGAGGAAGTCCAGCATTCGCTCGGTGACGATGGTGCCAAAGATAGCCGAAGTCGGTGTTCGGGTAATTTTACCGAGGGCGAAAGCGCGCAGGATTTCACCCAGGCGAAAGGGGAAAACATTGTTGCCAAAATAACCAATCATTTCCGCCCCGAAGGAATGTGCAAGCGATAAATTGGTAAGCGGTTTAAGTAAAGTCCGCCAGCGCCAGGCACGCAGAAAAACCATAAAGACCATAACGGTCATGGAAAGACCAAAGATTAGCAGGTTAGTACTTTTCAGGCTGTTAAAGAAAGCGACGCTGTCGAACTTGCGAAAGCCAAGATACAATCCGACAAGACTGATGATAATTCCGAGAACGGTTTTGGTGTCTAATTTCCGCATTGCTTTCATTTCTTGCCTGCTCCCTGCCGCAGATCAATCACTTCAGTCTGGGGTGAAAGTTTGAGTTGCAGACTGTCGGCTGCCTCCAGTGGTTGTGGCATGCCGAATTTGATGCGCCAGGTGTTATTCTGGAAATCGAGATATTCAACCTGGTGAATTGTATGCGTGGTAATATTGACTTGAACAGTCATTGTCTTGAAGAGAGCATTTTTAGATTGATTGGATAAGAGAATATTTTGCAGGTCGCTATTCTTTTTATCGCGGGTAATTCGGGATATTTTAAAATCGGCAAAAGAACCGTTTAGAAGGTCATAAATGGTTTGCAAACTGGTCGCAGGACGAATATCTTCGACGACAACCTGCTGCGTGGAACGGTCATGCGACCAGAGCCACTTGCCATCATAAAGAATTTCCTGGTCGGGGAAAATAACAGCGAAGCGGTTACCTTTGCCCATTTTGAAGAGTCCGCTGACGGGGTTGCTGGTTTCATTTTTGACCGGTTGCACGGAAAAAGTAATCTGGAAAGGAATCATCTGGCGGTATTGAGCCGCGATTTCACTGAGGATTTCCGTCTTTTGGTTCTGAGCAAATAGCGAGCTGCCATTCAATAAAATCAGGAATGGGAGGTAAAGGCAAATATTACGACTGATTTTTTCTAAAAACATGCGCCTAATTTATTGGTTTTAGGTTATCACATTATGACCAAAGTCACAAGGGCGAATTTATTTAATCTATTAAATCGTCTTTATCGCGTTTCAGGGTTTCGAGATAATTTTCATCCACGAGGACTTCGCGGGCTTTGCTGCCAGTAAATGGTCCGACGATACCGGCGCGTTCCAATTCATCAATCAGGCGGGCGGCGCGCGAATAGCCCAGTTTCAAGCGGCGTTGCAGGAGGGAAATTGAGCCCTGCTGATGGGTTACAACTAATTTGAGGGCATCATAGTAGAGAGGGTCGCGTTCACCAGGCTCAATGCCGCCAATTTCTTCTACGCCTTCCCCTTTGATCGAGGGCAATTCGATTTCGCCCGGTTTAGGCTGCGTCTGAATAAATTCCAGCACACGCTCTAATTCCTCTAAAGAAATATAGGCACTATGAACACGAAAAGGTTCCGGATTTTGAGGTGTGGTAATGAGCATATCGCCGCGTCCGAGCAGCTTTTCGGCTCCATTGAGGTCCAGAATCGTGCGCGAATCTACCTTAGAAGCCACTTGAAAGGCGATACGAGCTGGGAAATTGGCTTTGATGACGCCGGTAATGACATCGACGGAGGGGCGCTGCGTAGCAATTATCAAATGGATACCAACGGCGCGTGCCATCTGGGCTAAACGCGTAATTGGTTCTTCAACCTCTTTGGCGGAAGTCAGCATCAAATCAGCCAGTTCGTCGATGACCACCACGATATAAGGCAAAAATTCCTTATCGACTTCGCCATTCAGGACGCGGGTGTTATATTCGTCAATATTGCGGACGGTGGCGCCGGCTAAGATTTCGTAGCGTCGCTCCATTTCAATTTCTACCGAACGCAGGGCGACGATAGCATTTTCGGGGCGGGTGATGACATATTCATCCAAATCCTGACAGGTCATGAGATGATAGCCCTCGAGAGCTTTATAGATGGATAATTCCAATTTTTTAGGGTCAATCAGGACGAATTTGACTTCGTCGGGGCGAGCTAGATAGAGCATGCTGACGATAATGGTGTTGATACAGACGCTTTTACCGGAGCCGGTTGCGCCAGCGATTAATAGGTGCGGCAGGCGGGCTAAGTCGAGAGTATAAATATCACCAGCAGTGGTTTTGCCGAGAGCGATAGTTAATTTTGATTTGGCGCTGGCGAACTGTTTGGAAGCGATGATGCTACGCAAGGCAACAATAGAAGGATTGCGGTTTGGGATTTCGACACCGACCACCGATTTACCGGGAATAGGAGCAATGATGCGAATGCGTTTTGCCTGTAAAATTCGCGCTAAATCGTCGGAAAGGGCAGCAATGCGTCCAACGCGAACACCGGTAGCTGGTTCGATTTCATAGCGAGTGATGATGGGACCGGGCGAAACATGGACGACTTTACCTTTGACGCCGAAAGTGTCTAGAGCATTTTCGAGAAGTTGCGCATTTTCCGCCATCTCTTCCCTGCTCACCTGGTCTTTAATTTCCACCGGCATATCGAGGAGTTCAATGGGTGGTAAACGATAATCTGGGGAAGCGATAGTCGGCGGGGTAACTTTAGGTTGTGGCGTTTTCGGATGTTCCCGTTCAGCAAACGAGGCGCGCTTTGGCGGTAATAGTTCTTCAGGATGAGAGACAGTCGGCATGGCTTCCGTCTCACTGAAAAGTTGATCTGCTGGAGTTTTGGCTACGGGATAGAGTTTCTTATCCTTAGGTTTGGTGCGATGTAATAAGCGGTAGATTGGGCTGTAAAAGCTCCAGGAAAAGTAGCCGCGAATTGTTACCAAACCAAGGAATGATAGAACAATGATGGTGCCGGTAACTCCGAGAAAATCGCAGAGGAGTTTTGCTAAGGAGCCGCCAACGAGGCCACTGTACTGGAAACCGAGGCGACTATCGAGATTATGGACGACTGCCGGAATTCCCAGGGCAATTGAAATCAGCAGCGCTGAAAATGAGGTATAGAAAGAAAAGCGGGCTAAGATGCGCTTTTCGCGGTCAGAGAAGAGCCACCAGCCCCAGAGTATGATGAGAATAGGAATGATGATAGCTGCTACTCCGATAAAATATTTGATTAAGTAATGCGAAATAAAGACGCCGATGATACCCGTCCAGTTTTGAATAGCGACATTTTTCGAAATAGTCGGTTCTTCGTTAGGATGATAAGAGATTAGACTCAACAGGGTCAGAAGACCAAGCGCAATTAGTAAAAGCCCGATTATTTCCTGGCGACGATTATTCATGCCGTATGAGCGGGAACGAATGGAGTTTTAACGACGACGGCGGGTGCGATTTTTCCGCGCAAATCAATTTCAATGGAAGTACCAACAGTGCTAAAGGGAGTACGGACGTAGGCGATGCCAATCGGTTTATTGAGCGTGGGTGAATGTGTGCCGGAAGTGACAATCCCGATTTCCTGTCCCTGATGAAGGACGCGGTAGCCGTGGCGTGGGATACCGCGCTCCAGCATTGCGAAGCCGGTGCTTTTGCGTTGCAGTCCGGCAGCTTTGATTTTCAGGAGAGCAGCTTTGCCGATGAAATCCGGTTTATCCAATTTAGTAATCCAACCGATGCCAGCCTCGAGTGGATTGGTGGTCTGGTCAATATCATTGCCGTAGAGACAATATTTCATTTCGAGGCGGAGAGTATCGCGGGCACCCAGACCAATAGGCTGAATCTGGTACGGTTTACCGGCGGAGAAAATGGCATCCCAGAGATGAACGCTATATTGAGGGTTGTGATAGATTTCAAATCCTTTTTCGCCGGTATAGCCCGTGCGGGAAATGATGACATCAATACCGGCGATCTTGCCTTGCTGGAAGTGATAGAAAGGAATGGCAGACAAATCCGTCTCTGTCAAAGGCTGCAGTGTTTCGAAAACCTGTGGTCCCTGAATGGCGAGCAAGCCGGTCTGGTCGGAAATATTGGTCAATTCGACCTCTTCCATCAGGTTACTCTGTGCCCAGGCAAAATCCTTGGCGATGTTGGAGGCATTGACAACCAGCATGAAATGGTCGGGAAAGCGATAAACCAGCAAATCATCAACGATTCCACCGTCGGGATAGCACATAGCCGAATACTGGACTTGACCGGGAACTAATTTAGTGACATCGTTGATGGTCAGGTAATTGATGAAGCGTTCGGCGTTTTTGCCTTTGACGATAAATTCACCCATGTGCGAAACATCGAAAACTCCAACGGTAGTGCGGACGCGCCGATGTTCTTCAATAATACTGGTATATTGAATGGGCATCCAATAGCCAGCGAATGGGACAATTTTGGCGCCGCAGGCAAGGTGCTTGTCATAGAATGGGGTTTTCTTTACTGCAGATTCATCAGCCATACAACCTCCCTTTACATCTTATTTAACGCGGTTTTAATGTACTGCTCCAGAGTCGCCTCTTCACCCAGTTCCTGAATAGCTTTTTGAATAGCTTGAATAGCTTCCTGGCGCCGATAACCGAGTGAGAGCAAAGCTTTCAGGGTCTCCTCCCCCTTTTCGCGGAGTGGAGCGGATTGTGATAGCGACATTGGCTGTTCCTGGACGGTGCCAAGTTTTTCGCCTAACTCAAGAATAATCCGGCGGGCAGTCTTGGGACCTATGCCCGGAATAAGGGTGAGGGCTTTTTCATCACCGGCTCTGATCCGGGTCTTAAATTGCGAGGGTGAAGCGCCGGACAAAATAGTTAATGCCATTTTGGGTCCAATGCCTGAGATATTGATGAGCATCAGAAACAGCTCTTTTTCTTCCGCGGTAGCGAAGCCGTAAAGCGCCTGGATGTCTTCGCGAACATGAAAATAAATCAAAAGTTTCACCGGGTGATTGACGGGCGGCAGCACTTCGTAAGTCGAAAGCGGGACATTTATCCAATAGCCAACGCCGTGGACATCCACCACAACCGCAGTCGGTTCTTTCATGACGAGGTTTCCGCTTAAATAGGCGAACACTTTAGTGTCCTTTCTCGTCCAGGCGTGGTTGGTTAAGGTGGCAGATGGCGACGGCAAGGGCATCGGAAATATCCAGGGTCAAAGACTCGCCTGTGGTCCCGCCAAGGCAGGACTGCGGTGGGACATCATTAATATTCAGCAGGCGTTTGACCATAAACTGGACTTGTTCTTTGGTAGCCGAACCATTCCCGACGACGGCGGACTTGATTTTCTTGGGAGAATATTCGAAGATAGGTAGACCGGCGTTAGCAGCAGCTAATAAGACGGTTCCCCGCGCGTGCCCCATCATCAAAGCCGTTTTGATATTCTGGGCATAGATAGCTTTTTCAACGGCTAATTCCTGGGGCTGATAGGTAGCAATGACTGCGGTGAGTTCCTGATAGATTTTCTGGAGCCGCAAGTGGAAAGGTTGATTCGGGGTGGTTTCGATAGTACCAAAAGCAACGGCAGACAATTGAGTCCCGTCCCCCGACGGGATTACAACGCCCCAGCCCGTATGATTGATGCCATGATCGACCCCCAGGACGCGACGGTCAGCAAGATTCATGCGCTTTCCTGGATTTGTTTGAGGACAGAGTCGTCAATGTCAAAATTAGCGTAGACATTCTGAATATCGTCGTGGTCTTCGATGGCTTCCATCATTGCCAGGATTTTAGGCGCCACTTTTTCGTCAACTTTAACGGTAGATTTGGGAAGCATGGTGAGTGAGGCTTCGCGAAATGTAATTTTGGCGTTTTCGAGGGCTTTCTTCACTTTTTCGAAATGAGCTGGATCGACGCTGACCTCGTAGGCGTCCTCTTCAGTTACAAGGTCATCGGCACCGGCATCAGTTGCGACCAAGAGCAGGTCGTCTTCGCTGCAGGCGCTTTTATCAATAGTAATTAGCCCTTTCTTTTCGAACATCCAGGCGACGCTGCCACTGGTTGCTAGATTACCGCCGTGGCGGGTGATAATATGCCGCAGTTCCGAGACTGTACGATTTTTATTATCGGTCACGGCTTCCATCAAGATAGCGACACCGCCAGGTCCGTAAGCTTCGTAAGTTATTTCTTCGAATGCCTCGCTGGCGATTTCGCCGGTTCCCTTTTTAATGGCGCGTTCGATATTATCGCGGGGCATATTGGCAGCTTTGGCGGCAAGAATGGCAGAACGCAGACGCGGATTGGCTTCTTCATCACCACCGCCTAATTTGGCTGCGACCTGGATTTCTTTGATGAGTTTAGTGAAAATTTTGCCTCGTTTAGCATCGAGGGCACCTTTTTTACGTTTAATTGTCGCCCATTTAGAGTGACCTGACATAGTTTTCCTTTCAGTTAAATGATTTGTATAGATTCCATTTTTCTTTGACTTTAATGCGGGTGCGGATAACCCAAGCATTAAAATAGCTTAATTCCTGAGCACGACTTAAAAGTCGTTCCGCCTGTTCGCGTGTTTCACAGTTTCCGACCCGGATTTTATAATAGGGTAAATCAAAAACTTTTTCGACGGACTGGTCGCCAAATTTGATAACGGCTTCGCGATAGATTGAATCGGCGAGGAAAAAGTCATTGGTTGAAAAAATCTGGACTTTCCAGCCCATTTTCTCAACAAATTGGACGGTATCCACAGGTAGATTGACCGGAGCAGATGGGACGATATCTGTCACGATTTCGTAAATGGCGGTTTTGTCGAGAATAGGCAGAGTGGGTTCTTTCAAAAGAGCGGGATCAAAGGATTCGTCCTGAGGGGGTAATTTATCCTGGGCAAGCAGGCGCAGGCTTAAAATCATTAGCAGAATTAAATAGACCTTATTCATTCACATTCGGAATTAACATTTAAAATATAATGAAATTAGCGGTAATAACGAAAGGTTGCGTACTGATTCAAGGATTTAAATTTTCTCGACATCGGTTGCTGGAATCCAGCCCTGTTTGCCATCTATCAGCTCAATTTTGTACCAATCGCCATCTTCATCGAGGACTTTGACCTTGGTCCCGGCGTGAATGATAAACAATTCAGTGCTGCCTGGTTGAGGTCCTGCCAGGCTGCTGACCGCTGAGCTGAGGATGATGGCTTCATTGCTGCGGGTCTCGTATTGGTAGCGGACAATCATCGGAATCGCCAGCAAAATGGTCAAACAAATGCAAATGATTAGCAGCACTTTGCTAAAGCGTTGCCAGCGGTGTAAATCGAGGATAGTCGGCAGCAAAATAAGAAGAGCGGTTAGAAAGAGGCTGCCGGTGAAGAATGCGCCCCAGGTGCGGGCGGTCGTGCAATTGACCAGCTGACGATACCATTGGAAGAGAAAGAATTCTGGAGGAACATCAATGCGGTCTTTTACATTGAGATTGGCTAAGCGCAAGTTGAAATTGACGCTTTCGGAGTTTGGTAAATAGCGTTTGGCACGTTCATAATTCACAATGGCTTTGCCGAGGTTACCGAGTCGATAGTAGGCGTTACCGAGATTAAAATAGAGTTCGCCGCTAACATAGCCCTGTTTGACAATGTGCTCATACGCCTGAACGGCTTCCTGGTAGTTTTCAGCCTGGTAAGCATCATTGCCGCGTTGCATCATTTCGGCGAGTTCAGCACGGCTAATAGCAAAGCCTGGCGTAAAATTCAGGGCAATCAGAGTCATCAGGATTGGAAACGGTCGCATATTAAATCTCCTTAGCCAGTAATTCTACCAGACGACGAGCTTCGGTTAGATAATCGGCACATTGTTCGTCCTCGTGATTTTGAGGCAGGAAGCGAATTTCATCCAATCGGGAGAGAAAACTGGTTACCGCTGTGACCAGGTCAGGATTGATTTTCCGAACAGCAAGGGCGTTTTCGATTTCGCGGGTGCCGATTCCTGCTGCGGGTAGATTCAATCTATCGGCGATAAAACCGGTAACGGCGCTATAAATTTGCGAGAAAGATTCCTCCCGCATGCCTTCGGCTAACAGCTGGTCAATTTTCTTAAATTTCTGCTGCACTTTAGTAGCAGCCTGATAGCGACGTACGAGTGCCTGGTTAGTGCTAATTTTGGTTAGCCACCAGCGTCTGAGAAATGTGCCGGCAATCATCACGACTGAGAAACCATTAAATAGCCAGAACCAGAAGGAGTTGAAAAGCGTAGCCGATTTGCTATAAAACTTGCCAGGGTTGCGCATGATAAAGCGAATGTCTTGCCCTAAGAGTGAGATTTCTTCCTTGCGCCAGTTATCGGTCTGCCCCAACGCCAGTTCACTGCTGGGATTGACTTTGATACTAAAAGAGCGGCTGGTAAGGGTACGATATGCTTCGGCTTGTGGGTCGAAATAGCTGAAAACCACGGCTGGAATGGAAATAGTACCCGCGCGGCGCGGAATCATGACATATTCCCAGGTCACAGAACCGCGGATAGGTTTGGATTTATTATCAATTTGCTTGTTGATTTTAGGCTCAAACACTTCCAGAGCATTGGGGAAGTCAATGGCTGGCAATTTCAAGGTGCTGATATTGCCGCTGCCGGTGATAGTATAACGCAGGGTCAGCGCCTGATTTTGGGTTGTTACGAGTGTATCTATAGTGCTTTCCAATTGAAAGCGACCGACGGCGCCGGTGAAGGAAGCCGGACGACCATTTTCTGGTAGTGGTTTTACATAGATTTTGACTGCATCGGAGCGCACCGTGATTATTCTGGAGCTGCCCCCGAAAAAGGGGTCGTTAAAAAATGAGTCGTCAAAGAAATCGTCAAAAATAGAGCGACGGCGCTGAGCTGGAATGAGTACTTCGCAATCCAGTACCAGAGGGTCTAAAGTCAGTACACCGGTCGTATTGGGGAAGAGCGCAATTTCCTTGATGGTAGCTTTGCGGTATTGAATACCATTGACAACTGCTGAGGTGATGGGTGGATTGCTATTATCAGGGAACTGTTCAATCCAGAATCCCTGAGCATCAGGCATTTTTTTGAGTTGTAAGTTGCGAATGTTACGATAGTACAGGTCGAAAGCCACATCTAATTCTTCGCCTTTGTAGATACTTGTTTTGGGTAGAACAGCTTTCAGAAAGACTTCCTTATCCTGACCTGAATCTCGCTGAGTGGTTTGAGGAGAGGGTTGGCTCGCCGGTGGAGGCGTGCTTTTCCCCTGACTGGCAGTAACAGTAACAGTTATGGGTTCGGTAGTATAGGTTTTGCCGCGGTAAACCATTTTAAGTGGTTGAATGGTAAGTCGTCCGGTGCGGGTCGGGGCAATTTGCCAGGTGATATTTTTGGTCGCGCTAACCTGACCGTTGATAATCTGGATGCTGCTGGACATAGAAGGACCGGAAATTACTACAAAATCAGGGCTTTCGGGCGGCGGTACTTCCGGAAAATCTGTGGTGCCGTCGATAGTAACGGAAAAAAGCAGCACATCGCGGTCAGTCGCCGTAGTGCGATTGACACTGGCGCTGACTTTGATATCCTGGGCATGCGATAGAACTGTCAGAACATACAGGATAGCCAGTAATCCTGGAACGCGGAGTAATTTGTTCACCAATCTTTCTCCTTAGCAAGGCTGGGATGGCGGTCGCGTAGCCGTTCCTGCATTAATTTTTTCTCGTTATTTTTAAGGGCATCGAGTACTTGCGCCGCTTCTTCCTGCTTTTTCTGTTGCTCCTGACGATTACGTTGCTGCGACTGGTTTTGGGCGGTTTGCTGTTGGGACTGCTTTTCCTGCGACTGTTTATTCTGTGATTGTTTATTATTTTGGGATTGCTGTTGCTGGAGAGCCAGGCGCGCTAATTCGTAATTATGTTTGGCATCGAAATCACGCGGATTGAGTTCTAAGGCTTTTTTATAGAACTGTAGGCTTTCGCCAACCCGTCCGCTTTGAAAAAGACTATTGCCAAGATTATAAAAGACGGCTGATTTTTTCAAAGGGTCTTTAATAGAGAGTGATCTTTCGAATTCCTGCAGGGCTTCTTCAATGCGATTGGATTTATAAAGAGCCGCGCCTTTACCGAAGTGGGCTTCTTCCCAGTCGGGATGATCTTTCAAAACGCGGTCATAATGCCGCAAGGCACCGCTATAGTCACCCTTTTTATACAAACGCGAACCAGCATCGGCAGCCAGGCAGCTGCCTGGCGCCAGAGCCAGAAGCCAGCCCGCGAGTAATAACCAACCGATTACCACAATCTTATTTTTAAGCAGCGCTTTCATTCTTCATTTCCCCGCTTTTTCAAGCGTCCGGCTTTCTCAGGAATAAAAATTTCAGCGATAAGCAAAATTAATCCAATCAGTCCGAAAATTTGATAACGCAGTTGATAGTCGCTATATTCGTGCGAGCTGAGGGTTTTCTTTTCGAGGCTGAGAATGTCCTGATAGATTTTTTCAAAAGCATTGCTTTCTGCCATGAGGTTATAATACTTGCCGCCGGTCAATTCTGCTACTGTTTTCAAGGCGCTTTCATTGAGACTGGTAGTGACGACACGCCCGGTGCGGTCGCGTTTAAAATCCAGGCTGCCGTCAGCGCCGCGCAGCGGAATTGGAGCACCGGTATAAGAGCCAACGCCAACGGTGTAGATTATAGCACCCTGTTTACGGGCTTCACCAGTGACCTCTTCCAAGCCACCTTCATGGTCTTCACCATCGGAAATAATGATGATTACTTTGTGTTTTTTCTCGGGAGATTTAAAAGCCGATAAAGCCGTGGCAATGGCATCGCCAAGCGCGGTTCCCTGCGTGCCGATGACGCCTGTATCTACTGCATCTAAAAATAATTTAGCCGCACTATAATCGAGGGTCAGGGGACATTGCAAGAAGGCGGTGCCGGCAAAAGCGACGATACCAACGCGGTCGCCCTGGAGTCGGTCAATTAGCCGACCGCATTCAAACTTGGCACGTTCGAGGCGACTGGGTTTCAAATCCTCAGCTTTCATGCTGGTAGAAGTATCTAAAGCAAGAATAATATCTTGCCCTTTTCGTTTTACCTCGACCAGCTTCTGCCCTACTTGCGGTCCCAGTAAGGCAATGACCAGGAAAATCAAACTGCTGAAGTACAGACCTTCCCGGAGACGGCGATAACTGGGCTTAAAATCATCCAGTAAGCGTGGCAAAAGGGGTTCATTTACCAGTTGGTGTAGCAAGCGCTGGCGTTGTCTATTGTAAAAAATGAGCGCAATTAGCACCAGTCCTATTAGGATGAAAAACCAGATATAGTCGGGATGGTAGAATTTAATCATCAGGGCATTCTCCTCCAGACTACCAAACTCAAAATACTACTTAAAGCAATCAAGATAAAACCTGGAATAAGGAAAAAGTGATAGAGTTCGGTGTAATTCACGAAATCTTTGACTTTGACTTCGGTTTTTTCCATCGAACTGATTTCGTTATAAATTGTCGATAGGCTTTTTTCACTGGTGGCACGGAAATATTTCCCGCCGGTCATATTAGCGATATCCGTGAGGAGATTTTCATCAATTTCGACATCCATTAATTGATACTGGGTAAAGCCGCCCGGCATGATTACCGGGTAGGGCGCCTGGCCCAATTTGCCAGCGCCAATCGTGTAGATTTTGATGTTAAAAGCAGCCGCCATACGGGCTGCCGTGCGTGGATCAATTTCACCAGCATTGTTGCGTCCATCCGAGAGCAAGATCATAACCTTACTTTTGGCAGTACTTTCGCGGAGACGATTAGTAGCGTTGGCAATCGCCATACCGATAGCGGTGCCGTCATATTTTTCGCTGACGATATCCACCTGATTCAGCAATTCTTTCAAGACACCGTAGTCAATGGTCAAAGGGCATTGCAAAAAGCTTTCAGCGGCGAAGACAATTAAGCCAATGCGGTCATTATGGCGACCTTCGATGAAATCGTGCGCAACTGATTTGGCGGCTTCCAGACGATTGGGGCGAAAGTCAATGGCACGCATGGAGCTGGAAATATCCAGTACCAGCATGATGTCAATGCCTTCGGTGCTGTATTCTCGCACTTCGCTCCCTTTTTGAGGGCGGGCTAATGCCAATATTAGGAGGAGCACTCCGCCCAGCTTCAGACCGAAAAGGGTTATGATTTTCAGGCGTGCTGTCGGCTGTTTAATTCTCGAAAAAGCATGTAAAGAAGGATAGCGTAGAGTGGCTTCGTATTTTTTACCGACTCGTCGGTACCACAAGATAATCAAAGGTATGATAAGGATTAAGAGTAAGTAGCCCCAATCAGCAAAATAGAACATAATTCCTGAACTTGACTACTGACATAAGTAATTGCGTTCTATATAATGAGCGAGACGCAAAATTGTTTCTTCAGCGAAGTAATTGCCGATGAGCTGACAGCCGATAGGCAGACCGGAACTGGATTTGCCAATCGGCAGGCTAAGTGCTGGTACGCCGGCTAAACTGGCAGGAACAGTGAAAATATCGCTCAGGTACATTGCGAGGGGGTCATTTATTTTTTCGCCGATAGGGAAAGCCGTCGTTGGGGTCGTGGGAGTAAGAATTACATCAACTTCCTGGAAAGCATTGACAAAGTCCTCTTTAATGAGGCGGCGTACGCGCTGGGCTTTGTCATAATAGGCATCGTAATAGCCGGCGGAGAGGACATAAGTGCCCAGCACAATGCGGCGGGTGACTTCCGGACCAAAACCGGCATGGCGTGTTTGACGATAGAGTAAATCTAAATCAGAATTGGTCTGACTCAGCCCGTAACGAATGCCATCATAGCGTGCTAAGTTCGAGGAGGCTTCGGCAGTCGCGATAATATAATAGGTAGCAATGGCATATTGGGTATGCGGTAAGCTGATAGTTTTAATTGTCAGACCGGATTCGGCTAAAAATTCCTGGCAGCTATGAGTTCTCTGCTCAATTTCCGACTCTAAACCCGGGACGAAGTATTCTTTGGGAATTCCGATGCACAAGCCATCAACGGGTTTATTCAGACTCGCCCGAAAATCAGGGACTGGTTCTGCCATCGAGGTGGCATCAAGTGGGTCTTTGCCAGAAATTATTTGCAATAACAGCGCGGAATCCGCGACCGTGCGAGAAAAGGTCCCAATCTGGTCTAAAGAGGAGGCAAACGCTACCAAGCCATAGCGCGAAACCCGTCCATAGGTCGGTTTTAAACCGACAATGCCACACAAAGCCGCCGGCTGGCGAATTGAACCGCCGGTATCGGAGCCGAGTGCGACATCTATTAAGCCACCAGCGACGGCAGCAGCTGAGCCACCACTCGAACCGCCCGGTACTCGCTTTTCGTCGTGAGGATTACGCACCGTACCAAAAGCCGAATACTCTGTTGATGACCCCATGGCAAATTCGTCGAGATTGGTTTTCCCCACCAATAAACCGTCAGCTGATAGAATACGTTCGACGACAGTAGCATTATAAGGTGGAATAAACTGGGCGAGCATTTTTGAGCCACAAGTCGTTGGCAAACCCTTAACGCAGATATTATCCTTAATGCCAACGGTGTAGCCTGCCAGAGGACCGGCATTCCCGCTGCACAGCTTTGCGTCGAGGCGTTCAGCCGCCGGAAGGAGATCAGGGACGAGATTAATAAAGGCATTATAAGGATTTGCCTCCAAGCGGCGGTTGAGTTCCTGCACGCGTGTTAAAAAGGCGGAAGCGCTCACGCTTTTTATTCCTTGCTCTCGCTACTCTTGTTCTCGCTATCTTGATTCTTGGGTGTGCTTTTAGGCTTGTCAACACTATTCAGCGAATCCTGGATTTCGTCCTGAATGTCGCTGGCAGCCTTTTTGAACTCGCGCAGACTCTTGCCTAAGCTCCGCGCCAGTTCCGGTAAACGCTTTGCCCCGAATAATAGTAAGAAAACAATCAGAATGAGAATTATTTCACCTGCACCTAATCCCATAAAATCTCCTTTCTTATCTCCAAAACCGCAGGATATAATAGGCTATAGCCAAACCTATTATTCCGATAAAGTTAAATTTCAAAGTAAATCCGAGGGTGATTGAAAACATCACCAGGTCAATCATTGCCGGTCCCAGCATAATATCAATTGAACGCAGAAACACTTCTTTAACTACCCCCTCTGCCAGTAACAACTTTATCAATTCCCCGGCGAGTGAACCGAGCATGGCGCCGAGAAATAAAATACCTAATGCAAAGGGCAGTGATTTTTTTCTAATATTTCCTTCCAACTTAAGCATGGTCCACCAATGATTTAAAAATACCCAGACCATCATTCGAGCCCAGAATTTTTTCCGCTGCTCGCTCAGGATGTGGCATCATTCCGAGAACATTCCTGGCAGGATTAAAAATACCAGCAATATTGAGCAGACTGCCGTTGGGGTTGGCGTTTTCCGAAACAGTGCCATCGGGTTCGCAATACTGGAAAGCAATTTGACCATTGTCCTCCAATGATTTCAAGGTGTCCGCATCCGCATAGTAATTGCCACTATAATGGGCAATAGGCATGCGCAAGACTTGCGCGGTTTGATATTCGCGGGTAAAAGGGCTCGTGTTATCGAGAACTTTGATATAGACATTCTGGCAGCGAAAACGCATATGATTATTGGGAATCAGTGCACCGGGCAAAAGACCGGCTTCCAGCAAAATCTGAAAACCATTGCAAATTCCCAGCACCATCCCGCCATGGCGGGAAAACTGGACGATGGCATTCATCACCGGCGCAAAGCGGGCTACCGCACCAGCGCGCAAATAATCTCCGTAAGAAAAACCACCGGGTAGAATGATTACATCGAACATGCGCAGGGTTGTTTCTTTATGCCAGATGTATTCTACCCGCGCTCCCAGCACATGTTTAATAACATGATAGGCATCATGATCACAATTAGAACCTGGAAAAACGACTACGCCGAATTTCACGCTTTGTCCTCAGTTAATTCATAAGTAAATCGTTGCACAACCGGATTGGACAATATCTTGCTACTGATTTCCTGGACGACTTTTTCAGCTTCTGCGCGGGAAAGGCTGCCGTCAATTTCTACTTCAAAATATTTACCCGTCGTCAGGTCAGTCACAACATGATAGCCAAGAGTGCCGAGTGCGTGGTGAATCGTCTTGGCTTCGGGATCGAGAATGCCTTCTTTATATTTCACTATAATGATTGCGCGCCACATATCACCTTACCCTCCGCCGCGCCAGATGTAGCCGCGGCTCTTCATAACCTATAAGCCACTGGATAATATGCGTTATAATGAGCACAATCATGACGGGGAAAATAACATAGGCATTAAAAATCAATATCGCAATAAAGGTAACTATTGCGGCAATGCTCTTGATTAGAGTCAGGGTGTCTTTGTGGAAGGACAGTTTTATTTTGGCAGCAAAACGAATATTGCTAACCATTAAAAATGCCAGGACAATTACCATGGGGAGTATGATTTTGGCATTACCGTAATTGCCAAAGAGAACATAGTTGAACCAAATATAGGAACCAATCGTAAGGGCATTGGCTGGCACCGGTAAGCCCGTAAAATAGGCTTTCTTCTCTGTCGTGGCACTGACATTAAATCGTGCCAGGCGCACGCCACCAAAAAGCAGCGGGAAAAAGCTGATAATACCACCTAAAAAGCCCAACTCTGCCACGAAAAGCTCGTTTATCAATAGTGATGGGGCCATACAAAATGAGACCATATCAGCTAAGGAGTCAAATTCAATCCCAAATTCCGAAGCCTGGTGAGTCAGGCGCGCTACAAAACCGTCGAGTGAATCAAAAACCATAGCGACAATCATCAAAATAACGGAAGTGATATAGTGTCCCTGAATAATCTGCAAAATGGCTAAAAAGCCCGAAAATAGATTCAGCACCGTAAAAATACTCGGCAAGAAATTACGTCTGATACTCATGCGATTTCTCCAATAATAGATTCACCGGCGCGGACCCTTTGCCCTATTTGAATTTTGAGCGTTGTCTGGCGAGGAACAATCAAATCCACGCGGGAACCGAACATGATCATGCCAAAACGTGTGCCCTTTTTAACCTCGTCGCCAACTTTTAAATAACAGACAATGCGACGGGCAAAAGCTCCGGCGATTTGAGTAAAAACCAGGCGCACTGCACCATTTTGCAGGGCGATGCGATTCTGCTCGTTCTCCAGACTGGCTTGAGTTTTAAACGCCGACCAGAATTTGCCACGCTGATAATTAATCTGAGCAATGCTGCCATCGAATGGGATACGATTGACATGCACATTGAAAGGCGACATAAAAGTTGAAATCTGCCAGCCTTCACCGACAAATTCGTCATTAACTTCTTTTATGGCGATGATTTTCCCATCCGCGGGAGCAATGACGGCGTTCGGTTGAGATGGTATCTGGCGTTCGGGATCCCGAAAGAAATAGACCGTAAAAGCAAAAAAGAAGAAAAATACCCAAAAAATCACCATCAAAGTCGGTGTCTGGTAACGCAGGCTGAAATAGAGACTAAGAGCCGTAATCAGAACTAAATAGAGTAAAATTCGCGAACTTTCGCGCGCTAACATTCTTTTCCTCCCGTTATGCGGCGCAACATCTCAGCATAAGCATTTTCGACATCACCCAGGTCGAAGCGAAAGCGGTCTTTATCAAGCTTCCGTCGCGTGTCTTTTTCCCAGAAGCGACAGGTATCCGGTGAGATTTCATCCGCCAATAGAATTTCGTGCTCATAGCGCCCGAATTCTAATTTAAAATCCACCAGATCAATCCCTATGCTCGCGAAAAATTGCTGCAGAATAGTATTGATGCGCACGGCATACTGCTTAATCGTCGCGAGTTCAGCCGTAGTCGCTAACTTGAAAAGCACCACATGGTCATCGTTCATCAGAGGGTCGTGAAAAGCATCATTTTTGTAGTAGCATTCGACGAGAGGCTGAGCAAAAACCGTACCTTCGGCGATTCCATAGCGCTTGCATAAGCTACCAGCAGCAATGTTACGCACAACCAGCTCCACCGGGATTATTTCGACTCGTTTTACCAGCATCTCATTGTCGGATAGCTGTCGGACAAAATGCGTCGGAATACCCTGTTCAGCGAGAAGTTTGAAAAGATGACAGCTAATGCGGTTATTGGCAACACCTTTGCCGCTGATTTGCCCTTTTTTCAAGCCATCAAAGGCAGTCGCATCGTCTTTGAAATGCTGGATTACGAGTTTGGGGTCAGTGGTGCTGAAAATTATTTTGGCTTTGCCTTCGTAGATTTTTTTGTCACGTTTCATGTTTTTTATTCCTTATTTAGTTTTTGAAATATCTGGCGAATACTTTTTAGCACTTTGGAATAGTCAAATATAGATTCGATTTCAGCTAGTGTCAAATATTGGCAGGCCTCGGGGTCATTTAGCAAAAGGTCTTTAAAATCGGCACCGGACTGCCAGGCATTAAGGGCATGATTCTGGACCAGCTGGTAGGCTTTTTCGCGACTTAATCCTTTTTTGACGAGAGAAAGCAGCACTGCCTGAGAAAAAATCAAGCCGTGGGTCAAATTAAGATTGCGGCGCAGATTTTCGGGATAGACTATCAGATTCTGCAACAAGTTGGTGCTCTCGCTCAGCATAAAATCCAAGGTGATACAAGCATCAGGCAGAATCACCCTTTCGGCAGAAGAATGCGAAATATCGCGTTCGTGCCATAGGGCAACATTTTCGTAACTGGTAAGAGCATAGCCGCGTAAGAGACGCGCCAAACCGCAAATCCGTTCGGCGGTGATAGGGTTGCGCTTGTGGGGCATGGCGGAAGACCCCTTTTGCCCTTTGGCAAAATATTCTTCGACTTCTAATACCTCGGTGCGTTGCAGATGACGGATTTCAGTCGCAATCTTTTCCAGCGTTGCCCCGATTAAAGCCAAGACATTGATAAAAAACGCCAGGCGATCACGCTGGATAATCTGGTTACTGACCGGTGCTGGTTTCAAGCCTAAATTGGCACAGACCTGCTGTTCAACTTCCTGTTCGAGATGCTGATAGGTACCGACGGCACCGGAAATTTTTCCCACGCTAATATCATCGATTGCCAGTTGTAGACGACGCTGATGGCGGCGCACTTCTTCCCGCCAAAGCAGGAATTTTAGCCCAAGCGTAATAGGTTCGGCATGGACGCCATGGGTGCGTCCTATCATCAGGGTTTCTTGGTAAGCCTGCGCTTTATCAGATAAGATTTTGTCGAGCTGATTCAAATCATCCGTTATAATTGCGCCCGCCTGTTTGAGTTGTAGCGCCAGGGCTGTATCGAGTAAATCGGAAGAGGTCATACCCTTATGAATGTAGCGTGCGGCAGGACCGATGTTTTCAGAAAGATTGGTTAAAAAGGCGATAACATCGTGCTTGACTTCGGCTTCGATGGCGGCAATTCGCTGTTCGTCCCAGCGTGCCTTGCTTTCGATTTCCGCTAAGGCAGTCGCCGGAATGACACCGCGGGCCGCTTGTACCTTGCAAACCTCCAATTCAACCTGCCACCAGAGGCGATATTTGTTGTCATCAGACCAAATTTTGCCCATGGCGGGTCGGGTGTAACGGGGAATCATAATCTACTCCAATACCAATTGCACTTCAAATTCACGGTTGCCCCGCAAGATTTTCAGTTTAATCTTGTCGCCACTTTTGAGGAATTTTTCTTGAATGACAGCGATGATGTCTTCGTCCTTAGTAATGCGCTTGCCGTTGACTTCGGTAATGACATCGCCGACTTTAATACCGGCACGGTCGCCAGCGCTGTTTTTTTCGACCTGGGTAACAATCACTCCGTAAATAGCTGGTAGATTTAGATAGCGCGCTAAGAATGGGTCGATATTTTGGACTGAGAGTCCAGTCTTAAATGAGCGATCAACTTTGCCGTATTTTTTGAGTTCCGCTACGATAGTTTTAACTCGATTAATTGGAATAGCGAAGCCAATTCCGATAGAGCCTTCGCTATATTGACTGCCAGTAAAAATGAAAGTGTTGATACCGATGACTTCGCCGTTGGCATTCACCAGGGGACCACCACTGTTACCGGTATTGATGGCAGCATCGGTTTGAATCATATCCTGATAAATACGTCCATTTTGCTGTCTGCCAAAGTCCAGATGTGAGCCTGAAATAATCCCTACAGTTGCAGTTGGTTTATAATTGACATTAAAAAGTCCAAAGGGATTACCGAGCGCAACGACCCATTCGCCGATAATAATGTCGTCGGAGGAACCCAGTTTGGCGTAGGCAAAAGACTTCCCTTCAATTTTAAGCAAGGCAATATCGGCAGCGTTGTCAATCCCGACTATTTTGCCTTTATAGTCCTTGCCACCCATCAAAGTCACGGTAATATCTTCGGCTCCTTCTACGACATGAGCGTTGGTAACTAAATAGCCATCCGAACTAATCACTACGCCGGAACCCAGACTTTTTACCCGGCGGCGATGAATCTGGTCAGGAAAGAGCATATTCCAGAGTGGGTCATTAAAAAAAGGTGAGGTCACATACTCCTGAATGGCAGTAACGCTGATACCAGCTACAGCTGGACTGACTTCCTCGATGGCGCGGGTGATAGCAGTTTGGCGGGAGTTGCTGATTTCGGTTTGATTGCCAGCCGACTGCCCCCAGAGTAAACTGAATGATATAAAAATGAGCCAGGCGCAGCTAAACTTTTTCACTTTTCAACCTTTTTCCAGTCCTCGAGGAACTGGGCAATACCTTTATCGGTCAGGGGATGTTTCACCATTTTTTCCAGTACATTGAAAGGTACTGTACAGATATCGGCGCCTATCAGGGCAGCATCGAGAATGTGCAGGGGATTGCGAATGCTGGCTACGATTATTTCGGTGTTAAAGGCATAATTTTCGAAAATAGTCATTATCTGCTGAATTAAATCCATGCCGTAGTGGTGAATGTCGTCGAGGCGACCAACGAATGGACTGACAAAGCTAGTGCCGGCTTTAGCGGCTAAGAGGGCTTGTAGCGGTGAAAAAACTAAGGTCGTATTGGTGCGAATGCCTTCTTTAGTCAAAATCTTGATGGCTTTCAGCCCTTCAAGAGTTATCGGGATTTTAATGACAATATTGGAATGAATAGTCGCCAGTTCTTTTGCTTCTCGCACCATTCCTTCGGCATCGAGACTGACAACCTCAGCACTCACCGGTCCGTTAACAATGGCACAGATTTGTTGCAAGATTTCGCGGAAATTGCCCTTCTCCTTAGCTAATAGAGTGGGATTGGTAGTCACGCCATTCAGTATGCCCCACGCTTGGGCAGTCTCGATTTCTTTCAAATTAGCCGTATCAATAAATAGTTTCATAAAGTGTTCTCCTTATATTCGACAGCCCAGAGAATCAAACCTTTCGCCGGAGCCGTGTAAACTTGCATCGTATCTCCATTTTTTCCAAGAAGATTCTTGAAGGCTGTCAGTGGGTATTTATGACGACTGACTTCCGTCATTGAACCCACAAGCATCCGCACCATGCTATGTAAAAAGCGGTTGGCGGTAATGGTATAGACCAGCTTGTTGCTCGTTTTTTCCCAGTAAGAGGCATAAATATAACAGATTTTATTGGTACTCTCCGCGCTGGCTTTGCATAACCTGGTAAAATCGTGCTCTCCTAACAGTAAGTCGGCACAACTCTGCAGGAGTTCTTCATCGAATTGATAAGCAGGGTACCAGGCAAAGTGCCGTTCAAAAACCGAGGGCTGAGTTAGAATCTGATATTTGTAGCAGCGCCGAATGGCATCAAAGCGGGCATGAAAATTGTCAGCGACCTGCTGACATTCTCGAATCCTGATGTCGGGCGGAAGAGTGGCATTGAGAGCCCGGGCAATTGTCGCCGATGCCAGCTGCGTCTCTAAGTCGAAATGAGCAACTTGCTCGCGAGCATGGACGCCACTATCCGTGCGTCCGGCACCGATTACGGTAACCGGTCTCTCGCCGTTCAAAGGTTTTAAACTGTCTTCGATGATAGCTTGAATTGTAGGCTTGTCTACCTGGCGTTGCCAACCACAGTAGTTAGTGCCATCATATTCTATTTTTAAGCAAAAGCGCTGCTTCATTTTCACATAATTACAACTGCAAAAAGGAATAGACCAACCAGCGCCACAACTGAATCGCGCTTTGTCCAGTGCAGGGCGCCATAATAGGTCCGCTGGTTGGTATTAGAATAGCCGCGGATGGTCATAGCGTCTGATAGTATTTCAGCTTTACGAAAACTTACTATCATGACAGGAATGATTATTTCTCGCAGGAGTTTGAGTCGTTCCGTCAGGCTTTGGGCGGTCGGACCAAAATTTTGCCAGCAACTCTGGATTTGTTGAAAACGCACTTTGACTTCCGGGAAAAAACGGATTGCAATAAAAATCATTTGAAAGAGATCATCAACTGGCAAATGCAAGCGACGCAAGGGTTGTAACCAATGATAAATGGCATCTAATAATTCGAGCGCATTGAGCCAATTAAAAGCCAATGCCATAACAAGCAATAAATTGGCAATCCGAAAAGTGTAAAAAAAGGCAGTATGAAAGATTGCTAACCAATCGGTTTCCTGCCAGCCTTGCCAGTTGCTAATAAGGGTAAAAATCACCTGAAGTACAAAAGTTAACGGTAATAATAATTGTAAGAAGCGCGTAGTGCTCAGGAGTTTTTTAGGAGTGATATGCAGCAGGTAAGCGCAGCCAATCAGCGCCAGCATCATAATTATTTGGGCGGTCAGGGTATTAATAATAAATGTGGCGATACCCAGTAAGAATAACAACAGGATTCGGCAACGAGGATCGAGATACATTTTTAAAAATTTATGCTGAGCGAAAAAGTCGCTCCATCCCTTGCGGGACGAAAAGACGACTCTAATTCAACGGCTGGTTTTTCGAGCAGATTACGGGTCAGGATAACAATATCCAGCATGCTGACAATCCGGTTCAAAACCAGACCACCTACCATAAAAGTGGCATAATGCAACTGCGTGGCGCTGCGGATACGCAGCTTATCAAAGTGCTGGCGGTTGAGAGCGCTATCCCATGCCCAGAAGAAATCAGGTGTAACTGGATAGAGGTAATCAACCTGGCGGTTGCGGAGTTTCTGTTCGTTGTATTCATAAATATTGTCATAGTTGCCGATGTCAGTATAATAGTAGGCATCCTTGCCGCGCGGATTGATGCCGGCGTGTAAAATGGCAAAGGCGCGCATGTCTTTTTTCTGAGCGAGACCTGAAGACTGAAAAGCGTAAAATGTCACCCACCCTAAAATCTCGGCGGTATTGAATACCAGACCACGCTTATGATAACCGAGAGAATGTTCGCCCCAGCCGGGCACGATTAAGGAACGCAAGAGAGTCAGGCGTGCCTGTCCCTGGGTGAGCATTGCTTTTTGAGGAGCAATTTGCAGAGTGTCTTCAAGCGGTTTAGCAGAAATAGCAGAAAAATTCCAAAAGCCGAGGGCTATTAAAGCAACGATTAATTTTCGCATGTCTTTCTCTTCTTGAAAATGGTAATTAGCAATAATCCCGACGAGAGTATAACGCTCACTATCCCGACCCAGTTTCCGAAACGCACAAAAAAAGTATCTGGTCTACCCTGCGGCACGCTGGCAACCAAATACCCTTCCTTCCCAAATCCCAGGCGGCGTAATTCGCGGCCATTGGGGTCGATAATTAAAGAAACGCCCGTATTGGCTGACCGCACGACCGGTAAATGATTTTCAATAGCCCGAAAACGGGCTATTTCAGCATGCAAATAAGGAGCAGAAGTCCTACCAAACCAAGCATCATTCGAAACTATTACCAACAGTTCCGAACCTTTTTGGGCAGCATTTCTGATTATTTCAGGAAAAGTAGATTCGTAGCAAATGACCGAATTGAAATAGAGAGTCGAATCGGTTTGTCCATTGGCTAAACATTTTAGTGGAATTTGATAGACTTTCATTTCTGTGCCGGCATCGAAGTTCCCCTGCCCGAGATTTAATTTCTTCAGTTCAGGGAAATAACCTGAAAGCGGAATGTACTCGCCAAAGGGCACCAAGCGGATTTTGCGGTAATCACGAATGGTACGGGAGTGCGCTTGCAGTAAAAAGGTAGCGTTGTAGATTTTATACTCTCCATTGCTCTGGTATTCGTAATCCGGTACACCTGTTAACAGGGCAGCACCTAGTCGGTCCAGATGGTCGAAAATTTCATCCAGCGCACCAAAATGGTTGCGCCGTAAAAAGGTCGGGGTTGCTGTTTCAGGCCAGACAATCAAGTCACGAGGTTGGGTTGCGACCGAATCAGTTAAATCGTGGAGAATGCGCATATTTTGCTGGAAGGAATCATGATTCCACTTAGCATTAGGGTCAATATTAGGTTGCACAAGTCCTACACTGACCTGATAGCGATGATTAGGTTGGTCTGCTTTATAGAGCGTCCAGGCGCCATATCCTTCCGGAATTAAAAAGAGTAATCCTAGCACCATAATCAAGCGCATCATCGGTTGCTTATGGTAAATTCGGCGCAATAAAGTGAAAATCAGGAGGTTGATGACAACAATCCAGAGGCTTACCCCGCTCGGACCAATTACTGCTGCCATCTGGATAAGTTGCACCGCATGGGATTGGGTGTAGGCTAAATTATTCCAGGTAAATCCCAGGGTACCAAAGGTGCGGATATATTCTATTGCCACCCAGACCAGGGCAAAGGCATAAAGACCAGCCTGTTTTCCCAGCCGGCGCCCAATAAAACCAACTAGCAGTCCTATGGCACCATAATTCAAAGACACAAAAAAAACCGCTGAGAGCATGGAGAGCGTCGCCCAATACCAGGTAGTGCCTTTATTCAGGGCTAACCAATATAGAATCCCGAAGTTCAGAACAAATCCATAGAAATAACCTTTTTCGAAACCGAAATGAAAATCGGCACGCCAGAAAGTATAAATCAAAGGTACCAGGGCAAAATAAGCTAAAAAACCACTGGGAAATGGGGGAAAGGCAAAAACTGTCATTATTCCACTTAGCAGAATAAAACAGGCGGTAGGGATTTTCGTTAAAGCGATAGATTTCGACTGCATAGAGAAACTTTACTTTCTCAAAGCCGCTTTGAGGAGTCGTCCGGGCTTGAAATGAGTCTTGCGATGCGGCGGAACATAAATCTCCTGATTGGTGCGTGGATTGCGAGCTTTGGGTTTTGCCTTGGTGGGTTTGACTTCGAAGACGCCAAAGTTACGGACTTCAATTCGTACTTTGCCATCTCCTTCACTCAACATTTCGCGCATGACCTGAAATACACCGTCAACGATAGTGGCAGTTTGACATTGCTTGGCACCGGTCAATTTGGCGGTGCGATAGGCAATTTCTTTTTTGGTGTAGGTCCGAGTTTTCATTCAGCACTCCTCTTGTTTATTTACGTTCGACTGAGATAATACCTTGAACATGCTGTAGTTTTACAATGATTCTATTTAGGTGGTGCAAATCTTTAACCTGTAAGACCAGTGAAAGATGGATGATGGATTCATCCACATTGCCCTCGACACTGATAATGTTGGTATCGGTGCTGGCAGTTATATCGGTAATATCCTTGAGAAAATTTTTTCGTTCCTGACCGATGATTTTCAAGTAAGCCAGAAATGCCTGGGGACCTTCAACATCCCAATCTACATCAATCAGGCGCTCGTTCTCTTCAAAAAAGGAAGGAATATTGGGGCAATCACTGCGGTGAATAATCAAGCCCCGACCGCGACTGACAAAGCCTATAATCTGGTCACCAGGGATTGGATTACAGCATTTAGCAAAAGATATCATCAAATTGTTAAGTCCCTGTACCTTGATGCCTTTAATATTGCGTCGCGCCGTTTCTAAAAAGCGCTGCTCGACATCCGGCTTTTCTTCGGTCGGTTTCTGGGGAAAAAGCTTAGAATATATTTGAGGGATAGTCAGGACACCGCTTCCCAGAGCAGCATAAAGTTTATCCATATCGGCATAACCCAAGGTTTCGAGCGAGTTCTGCACGGTTTTCAAGAAATGTGGAACCTTGCTGCGTTGATTTTCTTTTTCCAGCATTTCTTTGCCGAGTTTGACGCTCTCTTCGTACTGCGTCCTGCGGATGTAGCGTTTAATGGCGCCAATGGCTTTGGAGGTTGTCACAAACTTCAGCCAGGCATAGCTGGGACGATGGGTATCAGAGGTGATAATTTCCACCGTCTGACCGCTTTTCAGTTCAGTATTGAGGGGCACCATTTTACCATCGACTTTAGCGCCGATGCAGCGATAGCCGATCTGAGTATGCACTTCGAAGGCAAAATCAACGGGTGTGGCGCCTTTTGGCAGGCGGATTAAGTCGCCCATCGGAGTAAAAACAAAGATTTCATCTTTGAATAAATCAATTTTGAGAGTATCCATGAAATCTTTGGCGCCTACTGATTCGGTTTGCAGAACTTCAATTAAATCACGCAACCATTTGACATATTTATCAACATCATCAGGTCGCGTGCGCCCCTCTTTATAGCGCCAGTGGGCGGCAATACCTTCTTCGGCAATCTCATCCATCTCGAAGGTGCGAATTTGAATCTCGACCATTCGACCGCCTGGTCCATAGACTGTGGTGTGAATTGATTGATAGTAATTGGCTTTGTGATTGGCGATGTAGTCTTTAAAACGGTCCATGACGGGAGTAAAGAGGTCGTGGACGATGCCCAGAACGGCATAACATTGCTCTTTAGTTTCGACGATGACGCGAATGGCGAGCAGGTCGTAGATTTCCTCGAACGGCTTATTGCGGGTTTTCATTTTTTTATAGATGGAGTAAAAATTCTTAGGCCGTCCGAAAATTTTAGCTTTGATACCGTGTTCTTCTAAGGCTTTTTCCAGCGGTTCACTAAAGACTCTGATATATTTCTCGCGCTCACTGCGTTTCTCGACAATCTTGCGCTGTAAAAACTGATAAGCTTCTGGGTCGAGGGTCTTCAGAACCAGATCTTCTAATTCCGATTTGAGTTTGTACATTCCCAGTCGATGGGCGAGAGGAGCATAGACATCGCGAGTTTCTATGGCAATGCGGCGTTGCTTGATGGGTGGAAGGGAAGGCAGCGTCTGCATATTATGGAGACGGTCAGCAAGTTTAATTATCAGGACGCGGATATCTTCAGCGACACTAATCAGCATTTTGCGGAAGTTATCTGCCTGCTCTTCCTGGCGATTGCGGAAGGTTATGCCGCTGATTTTCGTGACACCTTCGACCATTTTAGCGATTTCGACCCCAAAATGCTGGGCAATATCATCATAGGTGACTTTGGTATCTTCCAATACATCATGTAATAAGCCACCAGCGATGGTCAGCGGATCCATATTCATTTCGGCTAATATCATAGCGGTATGATAAGGATGTTCAAAATAAGGTTCACCGGATTGCCGTCGCTGACCACGATGAGCTTCGCGGGCGTAGCAATAGACTTCCCACAGGAAGGCTTCATCGGCGGGTGAGATCAGTTTGCGCTCTTGGAGTGGTGCCAGGAGAGCATAGAACTTCCGGGGCTTTTTCTTCTGCGTCAAAGCGAGGATATCAACCGGAATCGCCATCAGAACTGTGGCCCAACTATTTCTTCACGCTCACTGACATAATTATCGAAGCGGGTGAACTTTTCGAGAAAGACAACATTGACGGAACCAGTGGGACCGTTACGTTGTTTTGCGACGATGATTTCGGCTTTGCGCTGGTCTTCATCCAGCACCTCACTCTGGGATTCACGCCTGTCATAGACCGCTTTACGAAATATAAATAAGACGACATCGGCATCTTGCTCCAATGAACCACTCTCGCGCAAATCCGACAGTTGGGGCCGGTGGTCCGAGCGCCCTTCCACGGCACGCGAAAGCTGTGACAGCGCAATAACAGGCACTTCAATTTCCTTGGCGAGAGCTTTTAAGCCGCGGGAGATTTCGGTGATTTCTTGCTGGCGGTTCTCGGCACGCTGACCTCTAATGAGCTGCAAGTAATCAACAATGATTAATTGCACTTTATGTTCATGTTTCAAGCGGCGGGCTTTTGCGCGAATATCCATCATGGTTAAAACGGGCGAATCATCAATATAAATCGGTGCTTTGGAGAGCCGACCGGTTTGATAGCTCAGCTTGGGCCATTGGTCTTTGGATAGTTTACCGGTACGGACGGCATGGCTATCTACTTTGGCTTCGGAACACAGGATGCGCAGTGCCAGCTGATAATCCGACATTTCTAAACTGAAAATTCCTACCGGCACCTCATATTGCAAAGCCGCATTGCTTGCCATCGTCAGTGCCAGGGCGGTCTTACCCATGCCGGGGCGACCAGCCAGGATGATTAATTCACCCGCATGAAAACCAGAAGTCAGGTTATCTAAATCGTATAAACCAGTCGGAATACCGGTCGTATGCCACTGTTTCTTGTGAATGGAATCAATATGTTCAAAGGTACGATTGAGTACATCAACGAAATTTTTAAAACCACCCTTCAAGCGATTTTCAGCCAACTCGAATATTTTGCGTTCAGCCGCATCGAGTACATCCATAGCTTGTTCACGAGCTTCATAAGCCATGCTCTGAATCTCGTTAGAAGCGACAATCAATTTGCGGAAAATGGCATTATCCAGCACGATTTTGGCATAATGTTCAACATTTGCGGCTGACGGAGTCGCTTCTACCAGACCGGTGATGTAGTAAGCACCCCCGGCTTTTTCTAACATTTTATTCTTTTTAAGACAATCAACTACACTGACCTGGTCGATGGGCACATTTTCATTGAACAAATCCATCATGGCTTTGAAAATCACCTGATGGGGCTCTTTATAAAAAGCCGTATGGTCAATATATTGCAGGACTTTACCTACGGCTTCCTGGTCCAGCATCATTGCCCCTAAAACCGAAATCTCGGCTTCTTCAGAATGAGGCGGAACCCGCAGGCTCTCAATACCATTTTGCACCACGGTTAACTCCCTCGCTTCTCTAAGTATAATTTTCTAATCATTTTGAAATCTTCCCAGGTATCGGGCTTCAGGTTAGGATTGCGTAATATTGCCGCTGGATGGTAAGTCACAACAACATCAATGCCATTAAACTGGAAAATCTTACCGCGAAAATCACCTAATTTATACTCAATATGTAAAAGATTACGGGCAGCAACCAATCCCAGGCAAACAATGAGTTTCGGTTGGATTGCCTCGATTTGTGCAAACAGGTACGGGAAGCAACTTTCAACTTCTTCACTATTCGGAGTGCGGTTGTTAGGGGGCCGACATTTGATAATATTAGCAATATAAACCTGGCTACGTTTTAGAGCGATTGCCGCTAAGATTCTATCCAGCAATTCGCCTGCCCTGCCGACAAAAGGTAAACCCTGGAGGTCTTCATTCTCTCCCGGTGCTTCACCGATAAACATGATTTCGGCGTGCGGATCACCCATCCCAAAGACCACATTGGTTCTTGTCTGTGCCAGGCTGCACTTTTGGCATTGCAAAACCACCTGCTCAATTTCTTTCAAGTTCTGAGAGCCTTCCAGTTTGGGAGTTTCACCTTCGATAAAGTAAATCTCACTCGGAAATAGCTCCGCTTGTTGCTGCCAGAATCGACGTAACAGGACTTTCCAGTCTTCCATGGCTATGCTCCCAATTTTGTAAGGACAGCATCCACAATTTGTTCAGCAATCAGGCGCTTTGAAGCCAGTGGGAAGTTCCAGCAACTACCATCTGCGGCAAACATGGTCACTTCGTTGGTATCATAAGCGAAAGCCGCTCCGGGCGTGTTGGGATTATTCCAGACAATAAAGTCAAGACCCTTTGTCTGGAGTTTTTGAACCGAGCGCTCCGCTCCATCTTCCATCTCGACGCTGAAGCCAACAATACAGGTTTTGGGATGCCTGGTACGAAATTCCTGGATTAAATCAGGAGCGGGACTTACGGCAATGGGGGCAAAGCCGTTTGCCTTTTTAATTTTCGTTGGTGATGGCTGCAGCGGAATTAAATCCTCGACGGCTGCTGCCATGAATAAATAATCAGTCTCGTCGTCCGATTGTTCTAAGGCTTGCTGCATTTGCTCAACGGTTTCTACAGTGATTAATTGGGTCCCCCACGGCTGAGTGAGATTGGTGGGACCGCTAATTAAAATCACCTGGGCGTCTTCTCTAACGGCAACTTCCGCCAGGGCATAGCCCATTTTGCCTGTAGAACGATTGCTAATAAACCGGATAGGGTCAAGATAAGCGCGCGTGGCACCCGCCGTTACGATAACCTTTTTACCTGTCAGGCGTCTTTTGCCATTGAGACGCTGGTCAAGATAAGCGAGGATGCTATTTTCGTCAGGTAAGCGTCCTTTTCCTTCTGTATTACAGGCAAGCGGACCTTCAGCCGGCTCTAAAATACCATAGCCCAGTACCTTTAACTTCGCCAGATTAGCCTGGGTTATGGGATTCAGATACATAGCCGTATTCATGGCGGGGACGAAGATGGTTTTGGCGCCGGCAGTGAGGATGACCGTGCTCAACATATCGTCAGCCAAGCCAAGTACAGTCTTAGCAAGGATGTTGGCTGTCGCCGGACAGACCAGGACTGCATCGGCATTGGTCGCCAGGTCGATATGGCGCGTAGCGATTTTTTCTCCGAGAAACATATCAGTAATAACCGCTTTACCGCTAAAAGTTTCGAAAATCAGCGGTGACATGAACTCCTGGGCGTGAGTCGTCATGATGACCTGTACCTCTGCCCCTTCATCATGCACCAGCCGCCGGAGGAGTGAAGCTACTTTGTAAATCGCGATGCCACCGGTTAGACCTAATACTATTGACTTATTCTGGAATCTCAAGGTTACCCTCTGCAGGTTCGTTAGTTTCTTTCTGGGCATAGCGGTAACTGATTTTACCTTCAAGCATCTCATTAATTGCTACGGTAGTCGGCTTCTCGAATTCGTCCCAGTTGGGTTCATCAATAATCTCGGGCGGGGTTTCTTCGAAGGTTTCTTCCTGGTCTTCGCCGATAGTAGGCAGGGGATATTTTGCCATCCGCAGGGCATTAATCTGCCGTGCTCGCCGGGCAGTCACCACGACCAGCTCAAACAGGTCATTGTCTTTACTACTCAATTTGGAAAAAGGAAGGGTCTTAGTCATACTTATTGTACTCCTCTATTATTTTTTTTATTTGGTTGACGGTATCGTCCAGATGATCATTGACAATGACGCGGTCAAATTGCTTACTATAAGCGACTTCCGTAGCCAGACGAGCCTTGCGAATCGCAAGCGACTGGTCATCGTCAGTCCCGCGTTTATTCAAGCGACGTTCAAGTTCATCAAAACTGGGTGGTAACAGAAAAATGCTGATTGTTTGCTGGGGATAAAGTTTCTTGATATTCAAAGCACCTTTAACATCAATATCCAATAGCAGGATTTTATGCTTTTCCAGTGCTTCACTGACTGCCGATTTGAGAGTACCGTAGTAGTTACCGAAAACTTCCTCCCATTCGACAAATTTATCGGTGCTAATAAACTCTTCGAATTGTTGCCGCGTAATGAAATAGTAATCGACTCCATCACGCTCATTGGGACGCGGCGGTCGCGTCGTGCAAGACACCGAAAAAAGAAAACGTTCATCGCCCTGCATCAAATTATGGCAAACGGTAGTTTTACCGGTACCCGAAGGTGCTGCTATTGGTAAGAGTAAACCTTTCATAAAATATTCTGAATTTGTTCACGGATTTTCTCTAGCTCGTCTTTTAAATCTACCACTAAATAAGATATAGGCGCATTTTCGGCTTTTGTTCCCATGGTAGTAACTTCTCGATTCATTTCCTGAATCAAGAAATTGAGTTTTTTACCTACAGGTTCGGGAATCCCCAAAAAAACCTGAAATTGATTGATATGGCTACGCAAACGCTCACATTCTTCAGTGATATCCAATTTTTTTATTAACAAAGCTGCTTCCTGGATAATGCGGTTCTGGTCAAAATTCAACTCGCCACAGAGTTCCTGCAAATAAGACTGCAAGCGTGAAAAATTGGCATCGCGGTTAGCTAATGATAATTGTTCAATCTCAGTCGTCTTTTGCTCGATAATTGCTAAATGATTGCGGATATCGTTGACCAGAAAAACACCCTCTCTCTGTCGCATATTGACGACTTCTGCAAGAGTTTCTTCCAGTACGACTTTGACATCGTCAATTAAGGGACTGGCGACCTCATCACTCGGTTCCGCCAGAAAAAGATCGGGTAAAGCCAATAAGTCAGTCAGCGCAATCTGTGGGCGCAACTTCAATTCCCGGGCAATGGAAAGCAATTGTTCATAATATTGGCGCAGGAGTGCGGTATTGAGCTGCAGGCGAGGGGCTTTTTGCTCAGTGCCATTAAGGACAATCGTGCCTCGCACCCGTCCCCGCGCGAGACGGTCGGCTATTTGCCGCTTGAACTCTTCTTCATAAGGAAGCAAAATATCAGGTAGACGGAGGGTAATTTCCAAAAAACGACTGTTGCATACTTGCAAGTCAATCGAGATGAGATATTCACCGATTCTTTTTTCTTTTTTACCATAGCCCGTCATGCTCTGAATCATAATCACTCCCATGTTGGCATGCAAAGTTAGTCAATCACAACCAAACTGTCAAATTGAAAAATTTGCATTACTATTTAAATATCAAGGTCTTACATACAATTTTTTAATTTCGTAATTTTTTCATCGAATCTGAGTTTTTAAAAGCAGCGCGGTGGGACAACTTTGAATTCTGCTCAATCTATAATAGCTTTGCCCGTGTTTAATTGTCGCATTCAGGTCTTAATTTTTGGAGATTTACTCAGGCAGCAAGTTATTGGAAATGTCCTCGGTCAGGCTTTTACTTTTCGCAAGGGCGAATTGCATTTTCCGCTATCAGGCAATTCCGAATTTAGCGAACTGGTTTTTGCATTTCAGCCGCCACTACCTTTTTTCAATCTTAACCGGCAGGCAGCGCGTCCGCGTGAGCGCGTAAATCTCTTAAATAATTGTACCGGTTTGACTATCACCGGGGTTATGTATCATACGCACGACCGGATGATTCTGATGCGACTTGCCGACGATAAATATTTTCTCATCTTACAATTGTACGGCATCAATGGTAATGTATTACTTTTTGATGCCGAGCATCACCTGATAGACTCTTTCAGAAAAGTCAAGAACAGTCCTCAAATAGCCTGGGAGGATTTCAGGTTAGAGCGTAAAACCGAACTAAACTGGACCACTTTTCTTGAGTCTTGTCAAGTCCAGGCGGGACTTTCACTCAGTCAATTTCTTAATCAGGGCGAAATGGGCGTCTATTCCAAAACCTTTATTGCCGAATGTACTTATCACTTGAATTGCAGTGAGCGGACGCCTATTGCTACTTTAGATTTATTTTCACGCCGAAAATTATTCGACTTACTTCAAAATCTATTTGCCGCCAGTCGTAATCCCCAATATTTTATTTATACTGGTCAGCCACCGCGACTGACGTTTCTTCCGTTAGTCAGTTTAGGGTCTATTGTACCACTAACACTCGGAGATTATAGCACTGCCGTTGGTACTTTTGTCAGCCAATATCGGCATTGGTACACCACTGAACGCAAGAAATCCGAAATGCTCCGTAAAATCGAGTGGCAACGGTTCACCCTGACCCGAAAAATCCAGAAACAGCAGAAAGAACTGAAAAACATCGGAACCGCTGAAAGGTATCGGCAGTGGGGCGACCTGATAATGGCAAATTTATCGCTTTTGAAACGCGGTCTGTCTTCGGTAACCCTGCCAAGTCTGGCTATGGACAAGTCTGAACCGATTACAATTTCCATGAATCCACGTCTTTCTCCGGTAGAGAATGCCGAAAAATTCTATGAGAGGGCTCGACGAATCACTCAATCACGGAATCAGCTTGAAAAAAGTATTAGTACAAATCAGGTTAGGTTGCAACAACTGGGACAGTTACAGGAACAGGTTATCCATTCATCTGACCAGGAAGCACTGGAGCAAAGTGCCAAAATATTGCTAAACAAAGCAAGCACTGGAAAGGATACAAAGGGTGAACATTTGCCCTACTTTCATTTCCAGAGTGATGGTTGGGATATTTTAGTCGGCAAGAGTGCCCGCGATAATGATATTTTGACGCTCCAGCTTGCCCGTCCAGCCGATTACTGGTTTCATGCTCAAAATATTACCGGATCCCATGTTCTCGTCCGCAATCCGCATAAGGCTGGTTTACCACATGCCATCATCGTCAAAGCCGCTGCCATTGCAGCTTATTATAGTAAAGCTCGTAATTCAAAGTTGGTCCCGGTTATTTACACGCAGAAAAAATATGTCAGCAAGCCGCGCCAATCGGCGCCGGGTGCCGTCGCGGTAAAGTTTGAAAAAGTGATTTTTGTTGAACCCTGGAATCCTAATAATCAGGAGAATAGTGATTGATGGTAAGAATCGAAGGTAGAGGCAAAAGACAAACTATGAATCCCCGAAATCTTTGGTTTTTAGGCATTAGCTGTCTAGTAATAGCAGGCGTTTTATGGCAGGGATGTGGTTTCTATGGCAAGAAGCGTGGTCCGACCGAATGGCACCGTATTCAGCGGGTTGATTTCCAGCAGCCACCCTACGCTAAGTATTTGCAAGGTCTCAAATTCTGTCTTGATCCGGGTCATGGCGGCGATGCCCATATTCCAAATTATAAAAGAGGTCCAACGGGCGTACGTGAAGCCGAGATGAATCTCCGTGTAGCTTTTTATCTCAAAGAGTTTCTCGAGCAGGCTGGAGCAAATGTCATCCTCACTCGCGATGGCGATTATGATATCAGTCTGGGTGATCGAGCGGCGATTGCGAACCGTGCGCAAGTCGATATGTTTATTTCCTTACATCACAACGACATTGACAAACCTGAGGTTAATTACGCTTCAACTTGGTATCATGGTGATGCTGATTATTCGCCGGTTAGTTTAGATTTGGCGCGCTATGTTCAGCAGAGTTTAGTTGATATTTTGCGCTTACCCAATCATTTGCCCACTGGTCTTTTATCTGATTATTTAATGTATCCGTCGGGATTTGGGGTCTTGCGCTATCTACAGGTACCGGGGATCTTGATAGAATCATCCTTTTTTTCGCATCCGCACGAAGAAAAGCTGCTTGCTAAGCCAGCCTATAATCGTTTGGAAGCCTATGCGCTCTTTCTTGGAATCGCCCGTTGGGCAGCCGCCGGCTTGCCAAAGGTGGAGCTTATCTATCCGCGACCCGATTCGACTATAACTGATAAACAACCGACGATTCGCTTGAAAGTCAGTGATGGTTTGCATGAACGACAAGGCGCCTGGATGTTGCCACGCGAACAAATTTTCAGCCGGCATGTGGTTTTTTTCCTGGATGATTCTATTGCACCACATACTTTCATACCGGAGCGCAATCTGATTTTACACACTCCCGGAAGATTGTTATTCAATGGCTGGCATACAGTTACCGCGGAAATTATCAATTACTTCGGCAATCATAATTTGCCCAGGAAATGGCGTTTTCGCTGTGCGCCTCCTGCCCAGCAATTATTGGTGAGTAGCCCTCTGTTCTGGCTGCCTGCGGATGGTAGCAGTCTATTGCCCATTGAAACGATTGCTTTCGACGGAGATAGTTGCCTGGTTGCGGATGATGATACTATTTATGTTTTTAGTGATAAAGGCAGTATAATTCAATCCTGGCGTCTGACCAAGGGCGGGAAGACAATCCACTACCTACAAGCCGACACTTTACCCGGTTCTGTCAACCTCACTATTCGCGCTGGCAAAGCCATAGCTCATGAACAAATCAGTCTGAAAGATACTAACCTTACTTTGATTCAGGGTTTTGTCCTTTCAATGACTGACTCCCTACCGCTGCCTGAGGCGCGTCTTGACTGCTTACCTGACAGTCTGACCTGCTGGAGTAATAAGGATGGTTTTTTCCTTTTCCCCAATTATTTCAAGCCTAATCGCTATTCTCCAACGCAGTCGAGTGTCGTCGTCCCGCCCCACCCCGGCGGAGACAGGACTTTGAGAGCCAGCAAACCCGGCTTCTGGACGGAAGAGCAGGAATTAGTCTCGCCCGAGCAGGAGGCAGGTAAAAGCGCCCGTGTCGATTTTCAACTCAAACCCCAGTATCAAGGAATATTACACGACTTCATTTTAGTGCTGGACAGCGGCGCCGATTTCCGAGAATCTGTTAATTTTATGGGAGTTAATACTACCATTGGACAGATTAATCTGATTTTGGCTAAAATGATACAGCAAATTTTTCAACAAGCTGGCGCGCAAGTTTTTCTGGTGCGTGACAACGAGACGAATCTGACCGCAGCCCAACGCGTAGCGCGTAGCAATCAATTTCCTGCCGGCGGTTATTACCTGAAATTGACGTTAAATAAATGGTGCAGGGATAAACCGCTACTGAGCGGTGGTTATTATGCTGGTAATGAAACCGGGCGGAGAATCATCGTTCGGCTGGATTCTTTGTTGGGAACTTCTAATTTCTCGAGTAAGTCACAGATTCGCACTTCGAATTCCTACGAAATTATCAATACAAACCGTGCCGCACTGAGCATAGACCTTAATATATTGGGAGCGCCCGCCACGACTGCCGATTTGAGCAACATAGCCTATCAAATTTTCTATAGTTTCCTCTGGGAAATTAGCCAACATCAATTAGTTGATAATCAATTGGAAATCAGAGTTGACCATAATGACAGTCCGTTAAGCGGCACTAAATTAATTTTCCAGTATCAATTGGAGGCTTATACCGATTCTACTGGCGCCTTTACCTGGCATTATCTTGACAGGCGGGACTATAAAATCTTTCTTTACCATCCTGTCTATGGAACTAAAAGTCTTTCAATCAATCTCGATGAACAAGTGAAATCAGTTAAAATCACCTTGCCCTGACAATGTCCCGACCCGCCGGGGCGGGACGGGACGAGGACTCTCGATTGCATCGGAGCCTTAATTTGCTCTTTTTATTGCGGGAGTTATTCTATAAATAGTCAATAAAAAAAGAGGGGCTGAATTAACCAGCCCCTCTTAAAAATACGCTCACAGCCAAACTTATTTCATGAAGACCATCTTTTTGGTCGCTGTGAAATTATTGGCATTGATTGTGTAGAAATAAATACCACTGGGTACCATCTTACCATGATTGTCCAGACCGTTCCAGACAACGCGATAAGTATTGGCTTCCTGAGCGGTGTTGACCAGCGTCCGTACTTCCTGACCTAACATATTGTAGATGGTCAGTTTTACCAGACCTTTTTCCGGCAGAGCATATTCAATCGCCGTGGTCGGGTTGAACGGGTTCGGGAAGTTCTGCTTTAAGCTATACACTTTCGGGAGTTTAGCTTCTTCTTTTGTGCTTAGAACCGGAGCACCGAACCAGGTCAGGACATTGCCCAGCAAGTTGCCAGCATCAGTCAAGCCCCAATGATACTTGGAAGAAGTATCAGCCGGATCGTAGAAGGAAAGTGCCAGATAGTCAACAGTCCAGAAGACAGTCTTCCAATTGGTGCCACTATTATGGACACCCACAGCAGCATTTCCATGATCGGGATCGGTGAAGTCAACAACTGTACCGGAAGTCGGCGTTATATTATCCTGCCAGGCGCCAAAACCGAGTTCATAATAGGGATAATAGAACAGTTTTACACTATCACCCTGAAATGCATAATAACTACCGGTCAGCACATTGTCTTGTACCGGATCAATGCGCCATGGCTGCTGAGCTTTAGCAGTAGTAACAGGAACATCTTGCGGTCCGAGTTTCTGGACACCCAAATAATCATATTCAAAATCACCCTGGTTAAAGGTTGTATCCTCAAAGCCGGAAATCCAGCCATAATCCTGGGCATCAATGAATAAACGATGCGGTATCTCAGCAGTTGAAGCTGCCAGCCAGGTCTTGTAGACATTATAATCTACATCACCCCCCTGGTTTGTTGGACCACCACCCATGACATGAACCACAATTTCATAATTGTTCAAAAGTTCTGTAGTCACAGGACCATAAGCCGCAGGCCAGGTATCAAATGGATATATACCGTTTGGATCAGCACCATACCAGTAATATACCTTGGCATTGGTAACTGATAGTGTACCATCATCATACACGAACAGAGTGGGATGTGTCGGCTTGAAAATGACATAGCTATATACCCAGCTCTCTCTGGCATTGCCATTATTATCAGTGGCTTCAATGTAGTAGTAGACGGTAGTTCCCGGAACTTGACCAGGAATATTAGCAGTATAGACATCTCCGCCCGTGGAAGTCATAGTAACAGAAGTGTAATTAGTGCCATCGGTGCTATAGTAAAGGTTCGCACTGGCAACACCAGCAGGACCACCACCCGGGTTATCATCTACAATCGTGGCAGAGATTGTAATAGGATTGGTTGTGAGATAAGCCGCTTTCGCAGTTATATCAGAAATAACCGGCGGACGGTCGCCAGTCCATTCGACATACAGACGCCAATCCCAGGCATAGCTGCGGATGTGCCAGCCCCAGTCATCAGTGGCTGAATTGCCATCACGCCCTTCAGGATTAGCGGTCACAGCGTAGAATTTCAAACCGGGTTGAGGCTCATAAGTAAGTTGAGCTGAATAGAAACCCATCCGGTAATCCGCTCCATCCCCCTTGTCCGGAAAACCATTGAAGCGAATGAGGACCATCAGGGTCTCGCCCTTGGTGAAATTGTAAGTATCACCCGAAGCATCCAGGTCAGCAGTTACCCAGCCTTTATCAGTTGGAGTAGGGTCGAGGTTAACGGTGATAGCGCCGATTGCAGGTACGAGCTGTTCACCCAATGGGTCGTAAATCTTATCAGCGATGGCGCCGGCTGCCTTGGTATTAATTGAACCCTTTACCCATTCAGTAGGTTCGCCATAGGCTTCTTTACCAGTCGCAGTCTGATAATAACCTAAATGGCAACCTTTAGTGTAACTATCTCTTATCGCTACGGTCTTGATTTCTGGCCAATGATACTTAGAAGAATAGAGCCAGACTGCCATACCACCACCGCTCACTGCCGGTAGATCCGACATGTTGAAAGTAATTCCGTGCAAGATACCATCGGTTTCGGGCACGAAATACTCGGCGAAATAGTCATCCGTCCAACCACCGAAATTCGTATTGGTTTCAGTGACCCATACCAGAGTATCGCGGACTCCCAGTGGTAATACGACACCATTAGCTTTGGCTAATGGGGGTGGTGTCATACTGATTTTGCCTTTGACAGGCAGAATTTCGTCTTTGCGTTCGCCGGTGCCAGAAATTGCTGCAAAGACGCTCAGGCTCAGAATCAGCAGCACCACTGTGGTTAGTAATAACCTTTTGTTAATCATCAATACCTCCCTTTTTTTGTTAAACATACTTCTTTCTTAACACCCTGGTTTTCCATTCAATTTGAATTAAAAACCAAACCTTATGCTAACCCACTGGTTATTGTTAAACCATTTCGTGGGACGATAAGCGTAATCCAGCATCAGACTGGCATTGCCACCCAGGCCGAATTTAATTCCAGCGCCGAGACCCGGACCCCACATAAAATCATCACTCATTGAAACAAATTGATTACTTTCAGGGTCCTCGGCAACAGCGTAAGAACCTCTTAAATAAAACATCTTCATGATTTCGGCTTCGGCTCCAATACGATATTGATCAAAATTGAAATTATCATTTAAAAATGAACCACCTAAGGTCAATTTCAATAAACTGGTATTGATAATTCCATAGGAGATACCGAGTTCCATCTGAGTCGGTAATTCAAAGGATGCCAGTGGGACTCGCCAAGGTTCCTGCCGAGTGCCCGGTTCAGTCCCTGGTGGTACTACCTGTTGCTCTAAATCGGGTCCATTGAAAATCATATCAGGACCGAGATTACGCAACACGACGCCCATGCGCAAGCCGCCCGGACCGGTAGAGTATTGCACACCAACATCCAATCCCACACCAGTAGCCGAAGTGCGCACAATCTGTTCAGAAATAAGATTGAGTTTGAATCCAAACCGAATTCGGTCAGTCATGACCCGTGAATAAAGAATACCTAAGGTCATGTACCGTGGTGAATAATATTCACCGGTACCGTCCGGATCATTCGTTGTAGTAACCGGTATATCACCAAAATTGACCGATTTTAGGGTTGCCCCTAAAGTACCGATGCGTCCCATTTTTGACATCACGGCAGCGTAACTGACTTTGATATCCGCGATATAATTCAAATGGGAAATCATAGCTTCACCGGTGCCGGTAATATCAGCTGCACCGGCGGGATTCCATTCAGCCGCTTCAATGCCGGTAATGCTGGCAGTATAAGCTCCACCTAAAGCAGAACCAACCGAGCCTACTGGAATCAAGAGCTCCTGGGCACCGCTGGTACCGCGACGATGAGAACTCCCGGCATTCAAATTGGTAACACTAACGAAGCAGATTGCAATCAGGATTATGCTCGCAATGATTGGGAATATCTTTCTCATAGTAGAATACCTCATCCTAAAGAATTAATAAATATCAAGACGTTCTTCGGGTTGAAAGACGGCAATCTTAAGCACCTTCTCACCGACCCCTTTAACATCAATGTGAGCAATATACATTCCACTGGCGACCGGAATGCCGTACTGGTTCCTTAAATCCCACCGTTCAAATGAGGTGCCCGCAAAATCGGTCTTGTTATGGTCAATCTTGGTTATCAGTTGACCACCGAGACTGAAGATGCGAATCACAGCATCGTATTCCGGCAGGTGAGTAAAGGTCACAAACCGCTCGATAGGTTGTTTCTCCTCTACATTAAAAGCAAAGTATGGATTTGGAAACACGTTAATCTTCTTGAGCTGTTCCTGTTTGGCTTTCTTGCTTAGATTGGTCGTCTTAGCAACAGCATCGAAAGTAAATTCATCAACATTAGGAATTACCGGGTTCAGGAAGTACATGCGCACTGTATCACCCACGGAAAATTTGGAGGAATTGCTAAAATAAACCAACCAACCAGTGTACTTGTTAACTTTATATGGACTACTTTGCCAATCTTTTGGTAATAGTGGGAACAGGGTATCCTGACAGGTCTGGTAGTCTTTATAAATGATGATGATCCATTCACTTTCTAACATTCCGGTGGTAGCATTGACAACTGAACTGTCAGTCGTGCCCTTGTAATTTTGTTCAGCAACTCCGACACACAGCTGCTTATTGCGCTCCACATCCCAGACTTCGAACGGCACTGTTCCCGGAAAGGCTTTACTTAATTTATATCCATCTTTTTTACTCCAGTAAGTTGCCTTTTGACCATTAGCCGTGAAGCGAAATTCAATATCCGATTGCAAGTCTACTGGATCAGTGATACCGGTATTAGTCTTATCACCTAAACCTCTTATTGAGGTCGCTAATCCATTAGAACCACCCTGCCCTTTGGCAGTACCTTGAATTATTACATCATGACTTTCAGTCCGGAAGAGACGTAACCAAGAATTATTGCCATACTCGTGAAATGGACCGTTGGGTACCTTGACAAAACGCTCGTAGTACTTACCAGTTCCGCAGATAGTATCAACTTTTACTATTACGCCATTGATCCAGGCTAAAGTGTCCACGGCACCGGGTGAAACCGCAGGAAAATCAACGGAATCGACCCGGGTCTGAATGACATTGTGCGTCTGAACCCATTTAAGCGGCATATCCGGAGCTTTGAAGGACACATCATTGATCGTAAACTGGAAGCCCTTCATAAACGGCGAGGTGTATCCGGTCAAAGTGGTATCTTTCTTGACAAGAGTGTCACCAGTCGTGACATCAAGGAGGTTCCAATAACCGACACCACCCGCAGTGGTATCAAAGCGGAAAGCATAGGTATGACCGGTGAGTTGTAGCGGATCTACGACTTCGACTTCGATTTTACATTCACCGACACCGTTGGTATGATCAAGTGGCAATAAATCTGCTGTTTTGGTCGGGATATATTGTCCCAGCGGCGCCTCATGTGGTCTAACAACTAATGGTTTCTTGGAACTTTCTACCGTTTTCGGAGCACCATCTGATTTATAAGCATAGGAGGTAACCGCAAAATAGTAGGTCCGACCGTTGATGAGAGTTTGATTACCACGAATCGCGTCAGTTCGAATATCTATCAAGTGCCGTATACCGGCATCGGTTCCAAACTGGACTGGACCTTCCAAAATCAAGCCCGTATTCATGTCTAATCCCTGATCCATGACAAGAGTAACCCCATTGATTTTATCGTAAGTAGCAATACGTTGCCACGGTCCATTTGCTGATTCACCTTGATAAATATTATAACCTTCAAACTCCCAGCCTAATTGACGGTAATTCTCGACTAAATTGGCACCCTGCTCCCAGGATAAAATAATCTGCTTATCCAGCTCGCTAACTAGAACATTAGGCGAAGGCGGACTGGGCATCTGGAATTGAGCATCATAGGCATTCTGGGCAAATTTATCGAAAAATTTCATTGCCGAAATTGCATTCAGGTTGTTGGTACCCGCCGCAATAATAATGGCGCTCACTATTTCCTGCACACCGGGCTCACCTACCTCTGGAATTCCATTACCGTTAGGATCCGTCCAGGGGTCAAGGTTAAGGGGACCAGTGTTCATTAAATGACGACGGTCACCAGGTCCTTCAGGGTCATTAAATTCGGTATAACCGATTCTCGTTTCAGGGTCGCCATAACAGAGAAATTTAGATGGCTTTCCGGTTGTCGGGTCAATAAAATCCTTACCATCCGCTAGTAAGCCAGACATATAGTTGTAGCATTCTTCCGCCGTCTCGGGATCCTGAATTTGACCACCATTCGTATACTTAATAAAAGAGGTAATCGGTAGGTTTTTATAGTTTGGAATCAATTTTCCCGAGACGAGAGCGGTATCACCCGCCGAAGGAACAATCGGCCCCTGGAAGAAGTCGTATCCGACCGCCGGAGGAGTATTGCCATAGTATTTGTCAACTGCGGCACCATTATAAGTATATCCAATACTTAAAACGGTGTCACAACCGACAAAATCATCGTTGGCATCGCCAAGATCGGTGTCAGACCAGATCGCCATATAGGTATCTTTAATTTGCTTACCGCCTTTATTGATTACCAGCCATTTAACGAACATTACATTACCCATCGGATCAGCGCGGTCAAAACCAAAGACTGTAGTCTGCACTTCCAGACCAAGCGGTTGAGTCTTGAACAAATTAGCATGTGTAGCCGGGTCATAATCGTTGTAGACGCTCCAGTGCATTTGGTCGCCAATTAGCAAAGGAGGATCTTGACCTTCGACCAGCACCCCGTTCGGTCCGTCATAAGCACCGTTACGATTAAAATCTTCAAACTCCTCACCTTCATCGTAAACGCCATTCCCATTCTCATCAGTGAAATATTCACCATCATGGGCTGGTGCGCCGTCGGCTACTGGCCAGGAAGCATATTCCCGATTATAACGCGGGGATGCTGGGTCGGGTGAGTCGCCTTTATTGATAGAGCAAACTTGATAGCGCACATTAGAAGGATTATCAGGATAACCAGTTTTGGTTGCTGGATCGTAGATAATTTTCCCGGGCTGAAACTCAGAAGTATACTCAGCACAGGCAGTCCGAATATCTCCATCAATCTTGCCTGCAACCCATAGACCAGCCTGGAAAACTGCTGTGTTGCCGGACCCCTTAGGCCATTCAAGTCCGGCGTTGCCGGTTACATGGTAAGAAACGATCTCACCATTATTACCGGTCCAGGCGCGGATTTGGTTAGCATCATAACGAACATATTCGAGGGTCGCTGGCTTGGGAAATGAAATCTGTCGATAACCCCGTGGAGCCGCGGTCAAAAGCACTGTACAAAGTAGAGCAATTAAGCCTATTTTGAAAATATAATTCTTCATCGCAAAACCCTCTCTTTAACGACCAATATCGAATTTTACACCAAGGCGAACTGTCCGTGGCGTCTCATAATTATACGGATTAGCCTGTCGCAGATTGTAGAGTGCGACACTGTTGTTCGGATTGGCTGCCCAGGCTTTACCTTCTTTTGTATCAAACCAACCATCATAATCAGGCATGCCAGTACCGGTATAGACATCGCGGACATTCTTTGTATTCAGCACGTTTTGAATCCAGATATAGAAGGTAAAATCGGTTCCCAACATTTTAATTGTCTTGTCAGCCTTTAAATCCAGCTGATAAACAAAAGGCATCACGCCAGAATTAATGGCGGCAATCGGTCGGATTGAGGTTGACGGAAATACCGAGCTGGTTTTTTCAGCAGGGGTATAACGTCTACCACTACCAAAAGTGAACAGAAGGTTAAGGCCAGCTCGTCCGATTTTATCCTTTTCGGTTGTGCGAAAATCAACATTAATGGAACCCGTATGGCGCTGGTCAAAATCGAGTGGTCCTACAAATGTTGGATAGTTACCACCCTGCCAGGCAATGCGGTACTGTGAAGTCGCCGTCGAACCAGTGCCTGAAGCATATTGTAAGGTATAGTTCACTGCAGCTTGAACATAACCGGTTCGTCTCATCTGGAAGGAAAGCGACAACCCTTTGACCGTACCATAATCACCATTGACATAGGTCGCATAGACCACTGGCTGGGCGCCGGTTACATTTCTCACCTGGACATAACCGGTCAATTGCTTGTAGAAAGTGGTCATGTCAATGCTGGCATTGTTGCCTAATTGCTGTTTGAAGCCTATTTCATAAGCCGTAGTCTTGACTGGTTCAAGGTCCGGGTTACCCGTAATGGTAAAGTTGCCCTGTAACAGGTTTGCTGCAAAGCGCAAGAAGCTCACGAACATGCGGTTCAGTTGCGGTTGCTGAACATATTTTCCATATTGAGCATGGAAAACAGTCTGGTCTGTCACCGGGAAAGCTAATCCCAGGCGCGGACTAACGATATTATAGGTTTTGGACTTCACCATCTGTTTCCGTCCTACTACATCAATGGGCGTTCCATCAGAATAGTAGGTCGGTTGTGGCGAAGAATATTTGCCCTTATCGTCTTTATAAACATTATAGGCAATCTGTCCTAAACTATCGATAACAATTAAAGCCGGATCCACAAAACTGAGGTTGTTGGGATTAATATAATCGTAACGCACACCGAGATTGAGAATTAAATCTTTCATCTCGATTTTGTCGTTAAGATAGAGACCTGCCACTAACGGTTGACGCGGTGCATCACGATTCTCGTCAATGCTGGCATTGATATAGTCCTTACCGTCAATGGTAAAGCCCATATTTTCAGCATAAGCGTTCTTGTAATTCATAAACCAGTAGCCGTCAAGGTATTGTTGATAGGTATTATAGAGTTTTAATGTCGGATCGTTAACTCCTTTCAAGCTGTCGAAAACGGCTTCTTCATACGGCGGATTGGCAATGTAAGACCGTGCCAAACGTTCGACAGCGCCAATCCGGTAATAACGAATGGTATGGTCGCGATATTCAAAACCCAAACGCAATTCATGGAAACCTGCCTGGGTTTTTAAATCCCCCGTCAAACCTTTGTAAGAAAATTCGTTCTTCTGGTAATCAAGATAGTTTGCGCCGGGCGGAGTAAAACCGGCATATTCCCGTTGGGAAATCGGGTTAGAGCCATTCTGTGGGAGATAAGGATTCACAATTAGCCAGATGTCATTATCCACTATCTTCCAGGCATATTTGGAAGTATCGGCAATAGTACCACCATAAATTTCTTCGTACTTATCCAGAGGCAATTCGCGCATGCCATATTTCAGGAAATTATCGCCGTAGCGCGCATCCATAGTAGAGTAGGTATCCATAAAATAGCTAGCCTGAACGTTCGCCAAAGTCTTGGGATTAATGGTCCAGGTTAAGCGGCCATAAAGTGCATAAGTTCCAGTTTTCCAGAGCGCATTAGCTTCCGGACAGAACACGGCATTATCGTTGTTGTAATCGCGAAATGTATCCAGGTTAAAGTTACCACCAATTTTGATTTTAAACGGATGCATATCAAACATCACGTTGCCCGCTCCCAACCATCTGCTGGATTGGTTGTATGGCAATGGGCCACTCGCGGACTTCCAGGTATATTCATCCAGATCGCGCAAACCGTCACCATCTTTATCGCCCTGCCAGATGCCGACGGGGTGTTTGCCGATAGTCGTCCGCCGGTCTCGTAAAAATTGTCTTTCAATATTGGCATAAAAGCGGATTTTATTCGAAAGCAAGGGTCCACCAACGGATAAATTGTACAGATTATAGCCGTATGAATAGGTTCCAAGCGTAGCTTTTTCTTCACTCAGAAACTCATCGGTCACCGCTTCCCCACTAATTCTCAAACGGTCACTACCAATTTTAGTGTTCATGGAAACAATACCGGAAGTGGCATTGCCATATTCGGCATCAAAACCACCGGCTTGGTAGGAAACCTCTTCCAGAGCTGAGCCCGATATATCGCCACTCTGGGGACGGGTAATGCGGTTGTAATCATTGACTTGATAGACACCATCTACATAATAGACGACCTCTTCAGTACGACCACCACGCACATAAAGCACATTACCCACTTTGACGACACCGGTCTGCAGGGCAACTACATCCTGGGCTGACCGTACCGGCAGGTTTTCGATATCCTCTGACCGCACCACACGGCGCTCATTAGTCGCGGATTTTTCGATGATGGGACGTTCCGCAATTACTACTACTTCCTGTCCTACAATCGTTTCGCGTTCGAGGACAAAATTAACATCAGTAGTCAAATCAGCCGTCACGCGAATGTTTCTAATCGTCATCTTAGCATAGCCGATGTAGCCCGCTTCGATATCATAGATACCCGGTGGGACATTGAAAATGTAGAAACGCCCATCCATATCGGTCGCAGCGCCCATCGTTGTACCTTTGATGATAATATTAACCCCCATTAACGGCTTGCCGTTCTCTTTGTCGGTCGCGATTCCCATAATTTTGCCTACTGTACCTGCAAAGAGAACCAGCGGCAAAATAATTACTAACAGCGAAGCCGAGACTCGACGCACCATTTTTAAACCTCCTATAATTATTTCTTCCTTACTATTTAACAATTCTCTTCTATAATGCACCTCAACTTGTTCTAATGTATTAAAAAAAAATCTGAAATGTCAAGCTTTTTTATTAATAAAAACCTATTTTTTTTCACGCGGAGTCAAAATTTCATCAATTATACCATATTCTAGGGCTTCCTCGCTGGACATAAAATAGTTCCGATCGGTATCTTTGACGATTTTTTCATAGGATTGGCCGGTTAATTGTGCCAAAATGCGATTCATACGCTCCTTGAGGCGTAAAATTTCTTTGGCGTGAATCTCGATATCACTTGCCTGACCTTCAATACCTCCCAAAGGCTGATGTATCATGATACGCGCATTGGGCAGAGCCGAACGTTTGCCCTTCGTTCCTGCGGCTAATAAAATAGCCGCCATGCTGGCTGCCATACCCAGACAAATCGTGGCAATATCCGGTTTTACATACTGCATGGTATCCAGAATCGCTAATCCAGAAGTCAAAACTCCTCCCGGACTATTAATATAAAGGTAAATGTCTTTATTCTCGTCCTCAGCAGCTAAAAATAACAGTTGCGCAATGATTAAATTAGCCACATGGTCATCCAGTGTAGCTCCTAAAAATATTATCCGTTCCTTGAGTAAACGCGAATATATATCATAAGAACGCTCCCCTCTGCCAGTCTGCTCAATGACAAAAGGGATGTACATCTGGTTCTTTTCGTTCATCATTCCCTCCGACTTTTTGCCTCTTTGGTATGTACCGTCTCAACTTTCTCAGTGACGAATTTCTTGATGAATGCGATGACTTTCTGTTCAAGTAAATCCCAGACGAGATCGAGGCGGTTTGAATGGTCTTGATAAAATTCCGCTACGGCTGCCCGTTTATCCTCAGGATAGGAAGCCTGAATTTGCTCAATCATCTGTTTAACTTCCGATTCCTCAACCTTGATATTTTCCTGTTCCCGAATCGTCTTTTGGATTAGATACCAGCGGACCGTGCGTTCCGCCTGAGGACGATATTGGGCGCGCAGCTGTTCTTCATCGACTTCCTGATCCTGACGATTTTTTTTATAGTCCTCAATCAGTCGGTCTAAGTACCAATTGACCCGGAACCCAGGCAACTCAAAATCAGTGTTTTTCAGAAAATAGTCGATAATAGCCTGCTCCAGTTCCTTGTCAGAAAGATGGGCATATTCATGCTCCAGGCTTTCGGTAATGCGCTGGCACAAATCCGCCACCGTTTCCATCTCTTTATAAGTCGCCTTTACAAAGGCATCATCAATTTCTGGCAAAGTGTGGGTGTGAACGCGCTTGATAGAAATCTGGTAAGGTAGTTTGGTACCGTCCTGCCTGGGTAATCTGACGGTAACTTTATCGCCGGCACTGGCACCAATCAATCCAGCAGTATCTTCGCCACCGAAAATTCCCTCACCGACCTTGATAATTTTGTCAGTCAATTTGCGTCCGATAATGGGTAGATAGGTCTGGTCGAGTTCCTGCAAATCGCACAGCACAAAATGTCCCTCGGCAATCGGTCCGTCAGTCTCCGTAACGATAGCATTTTCTTCTTGAATTCTTGCAATGACTTCATCTACCGACTCAGGGTCAATTATGTATTTTTTCCGGGTTAACTTGAATCCCTTTTTATAATTAGGCAGTTCTATTTGGGGATCGAATTCGACGAGCAGGTGATATATAAAGGGCTTTCCTTCGTCGAAATTCAGCTGTAGGATTTTAAAATCGAGATAATTTGCAATACCAGCCTGTTTGATGACATTGGAGATATTGTCTTTGATTACCTGTTCCATGCACTTGTATTCGACATCCGGTGCGAGATGGTGCCTGGCAATTTCTTCAGGCACTTTGCCTTTACGAAATCCTGCCAATTTGAAATTTTTCCGCATATCTTTAAAAATCTCGGCATAGATGTCTGCGATTTCCGCCCAATCAAACTCTACTTTTAGAGTCTTTGAAACCGCGCTGGTCTCAATTACATTTACTTCCATTTCCTATTCACTTTCTATTTTTATTTTCTTCACTTTGTGCCGCGGGCGAGATTTGAACTCGCACCCTTTTCAGGACTGGATCCTAAGTCCAGCGCGTCTGCCAGTTCCGCCACCGCGGCTCAAAAAGCAATCAAATATATTAAGGAATAATTCACTTTTCCAAAATTAAAGATATTTTTACACGCGGCAAAATTGCAGCCGCTCCAATGAATTCTATCTGGTTGGTATAACACAAGCCATCATAGATATAAATATTCATTAAAATATACTCGGCTTTGAGTTCCATGCGGTTCTAATAAACGGCTAGCAATTTATGTTGTCGACAAATTCGAATTCGGCGTCACAAACAGGCTAAGGATTAATAACAAAGCCAAGAGTTTTGACGCTGTAGTTCTCTACTCTTTCCTGTTTTATTTTTTTCGTACCAGTACATTGCAGGATTGACATAATCACTATTTTTTTACATTTATTTTGAAAATAAACATAGGAGGTGAAATGAAAAAACAAAAGCCTATTTCGAGATGATGTTTTCTTAGACATCAGGGAGTGTTATGTGTCGGTATTCTATTTTTGTTGTCAGAAATTTCCTGTAAAAAGGATGTTGATCGGGCAACTTTCTCAGGATCGGCACCAGAATCTTTCGATAAATATTTGACTAGTCTGCCGCGGGTTACCTTAGATGATGCTTCCGGTATAGAAGGATCTTTAGAAGTCTTTAAAGTAGCTAGCTCCGCAGTAATAAAAGGACTGAATAACCGGGGATCAGTAACAAAAATTATCTTTGATAAAGACACCATCAATCTCGAAACCGTAATCGTTAAAATCCTAAAATCAGACAATGAATATTATTACATCATCGAGGATACAACGGCTAATCAGCCTATAGGCCGTCTTGGGAAAGGCACAATTCTCTTAGTTGACACCAAGAATTCTATCAATAAGCTCCGCGATTTTAATAAAGCGGAATAGGAAAGCCGGTTTATTATCAGATAGAAATAAAATCATTATGGCAAAAGCCAAAGTTAAATGCGGAATGGTGTATCAGTTACGAGGCGTGCGTTCAGACATGTCTTTACGAATACTTCCGATATTCTTTAAAAGGTAAATGCTGGTTTCCTGTTCCTTTGTGCTGCACTAGCTGCGGAGATTGTATGCCGATCTGTCCGGTCAAAGCGCTATATCTTAAATTCGACTAAGTAGAATAGAGCGTATATGTTTATGTTGATTACTTCAGCAAAGTCAATTTTCGGACTGCCCTAAAATCACCTGCCCGCAAGTAGATAAAATAAATGCCGGCGGGAAGGTGCACAGCTCTCCACAAGATTTGATAATTGCCGGCGTTGACCGTTGCATCCATTAGTTTGGCAACGCGTTCGCCCTTTAAATTGACGATTTCTAATTTCACATGCGCCGCTTCCGGAGTCGCAAATTGAATATAGGTTTCGGCATTGAATGGGTTGGGGAAATTCGGCCCTAAGCTCCAGTACTTGGGAATGGTTCTACCATTTTTACCAATAGACGTCTGAGCGGTAACTACCAGTGCTGAAAGGACATCTTCTGTAGTAAGTAAAAAATTATCTGTACAGTCCCATACCACCAACTTATTAACTAAATCAAATTGATAAATTCCAGGAGTGAGACTGGAGTCTACTGAAAAGGTCAAAGAGATAGGGAGAATCTCTTTTTCCCTCAAACAGGGACGAGTTATTAACGGACTGGATTGGTACGCCTCAAATCTTATTATTCCCAGCGAATCCTGAAGATAATTTATTTTCCACACCGGAAGCAAATCTGTTACAATCTTCTCCAACTTAAAGCCAGGAAATGGGACTTTAATATTAAAGTATATCCCACCCACAGGGTAAAAATTCGTTTCGTAAAGCCTCCAGGTATATTGCCCGATTTTGTTGAAAATTGTATCTGGTGGAGAATATAATAGGGCTTCTTTGCGGGAGACGGTTACTTTTCCGCCACTGACTCCCAAAGGGATAAGGTTTCCAGCGGTATCAGAAGCCAGGATCTCAGAGATTTTTACGGGATAAATTCCAGCCGGCACAAGCGAGTCTACCTGATACTCAACCTGGCAAAAAGAATAAAATTCCCCATAAGGATTGAGTGGCTTACCACGTAAAAGCGTGTCAAGGGCAATAATTTTAATCGAACCATCGGGATTAACTTGACCTTCAATAAGCCAATCTTCTCCATCACAATAGGAGGTGTTAAATACTGGCAAGGGCTGAATACCAGGCGCAATCGGCTCAATGATGAATTGCACTGCTGCTAGAGGACTACGACAACTTAGACCTATTTCAAGCACCGATGTGGGTAAAAACCCAAACGTGTCCCTATCAATGTAAAAATAACTATCACAAACATATATCATATCTCCACCTCTGAGGTCAGCTGCTGAAAGCAGCAGGCAAAAAGTTACAATAACACTACTGCGTAGCTGTCGTTGGATCCTGGATTTGAGATTATTTATGCCAAACTCGGACACCTAATTACAATCCAGCACCATGACATTTTTTGTACTTTTTGCCACTGCCACACGGACAGGGATCGTTGCGCCCGATTTTTTCACCGACATGAATTGGACGTTGCCGCGGCTGGGAGCCATCACTGGTAAACAACGGTTGCGTCTCCTGGGCAGGCGCTAAACCAATACCAACTGCATCGGGATGCGAAAGGCGCAAGGCGGGTGTGCGTCGCACCGGTCGCTCTGGTTGGGGCGCAGCCTGGACAGAAACGCGGAAACAGAGTTTGATGGTTTCGCGGTTGATTTCATCAATCAGCTGCACGAAGGCATTGAAGGCTTCGGCTTTATATTCGAGAAGCGGGTCTTTTTGACCATAAGCGCGCCAGTTGATGCCTTCTTTGAGCTGGTCCATTGCATAGAGATGGTCGCGCCATTTCTCGTCAATCGTACGCAGGGTGAAGAATTTTTCAAGCATGCGCATTTGTTCTTCACCAATGATTTTTTCTTTCTGGTCATAATAGCGCACAGCCCGGTCAATAATCAGGCGTTTGACAGCTGAGACGGTCATTTCCGGCACATCCTTGGGCGTGAAATCTAATCCCAACGTAAGTCGGAGGTCATTGCGCAGATCATCCCAGAGCCATTCGTCAGGAGGTAATTTGGCATCAATATATTTTTCGAGGAGACCATCAATCCACTCGTCTAAGATGGTGAATATTTCACTCTTGATATCGGCTTGTTTGAGGGCATAATTGCGGCGGTCATAAATGATTTCCCGCTGGTGATTCATAACATCATCATATTCGAGCAGGTGCTTGCGGATACTGAAATTACGCTCCTCAACTCGCTTCTGGGCCCGTTCAATCGAGCGCGTCACCATGCGGTGAGTGATAACCTGTCCCTCTTCGATGCCCATCCGATCCATGATGGCAGCTATGCGTTCACTATTAAAAAGCCGCATCAAATCATCTTCGAGAGAGAGGAAAAAGCGCGATTCACCCGGGTCGCCCTGCCGACCACTCCGACCACGCAGCTGCAAATCGATGCGCCTTGATTCGTGGCGTTCAGTCCCAACGATGTACAAGCCTCCCAGTTCAACCACACCTTTGCCTAATTTGATATCCGTACCACGACCTGCCATATTGGTGGCAATGGTAACGGCGCCGCGTTCGCCGGCTCGTGCGACGATTTCGGCTTCCTGCTTATGATGCTTGGCATTCAGGACATTGTGCGGTATACCACGTCTTTTAAGCATGCGGCTAATTGTCTCAGAAACTTCAACACTGATGGTACCGACGAGCACTGGTTGACCACGATGAAAGGCTTTTTCGATCTCCTCGATGATGGCATTATATTTCTCACGGCGAGTCTTATAGACCTGATCTTCGTGATCAATGCGAATGCAGGGTTTGTTAGTAGGAATTGCTACGACGCCTAATTTGTAAATATCCCAGAACTCAGTGGCTTCCGTCAGGGCTGTACCGGTCATACCAGCCAGTTTGGTATACATGCGGAAATAATTTTGCAGGGTAATTGTAGCAAAGGTCTGGGTCTCGGCTTCGACCTTGACTTTCTCTTTGGCTTCGATTGCCTGGTGCAAGCCGTCGCTATAGCGTCGTCCCGGTAGAATCCGCCCGGTAAATTCATCGACAATCAAGACTTTGCCATCCTGAACGACATATTCTACATCTTTTTCGTAGAGCGTGTAGGCTCGCAGAAGTTGGGATATATTGTGATAGCGGTCGGAAACCTCGGAATGATGGGCATCCAGTTCCATCTTGCGCCGTTCGCGCTCCTCTGGTGTCAGGTTAGGGTCTTCGTCAATACTGACGAACTCTTCGGCTAAATCCGGAATGACCAGCTCATTAACGCTGATATTCAATAACTCCGCTAAGCGTTCCTCGCCTTTGGGTGTCAGAGTAATACTGTTATTTTTTTCATCAATAAAATAGTATAGGTCTTTAAAAAATTCATCCTGACTTATGGAAGTTCCTGTCTTGGCATTGGTCAAGAGCAAATATTCTCGTTCACCACTCTGGAGAAGCTTTTGATAGCCGGGTTCTTCCAGGAGCTTACGCAAGCGCCGGTTTTTCGGCATGCCCTGGGAGGCAATGTAAAGCAGACGCGCGCTCTCTTCTTCATTTTTCACTTCATTGGGGTCATCCGGCAGTTTTGCCAAAATCTCCGAAATCGTTTCACGCTGCAGGCGTACTAAAACACTGACTGCCGGATTGAGCTGGTCGAATTTTTCATGGCGTGAACTCTGGACGGGACCCGAGATAATGAGCGGAGTGCGGGCTTCATCAATTAAAATGTTATCTACTTCATCCACAATGGCGTAATAATGATCGCGCTGAACCTGCTCATCCGCCGAAAGCGCCATATTATCACGCAAATAGTCAAAACCAAATTCGTTGTTGGTACCATAAGTAATGTCACAGGCATACTGACGTTTACGTTCCTCCGAATCCATATAATTCAGAATGCAACCAACTGTCAGACCCAGTTCAGTATAAATCCTGCCCATCCATTCGCTATCGCGTTGGGCAAGATAATCGTTGACCGTGACAACATGCACTCCCCGTCCAGTCAGGGCATTCAGGTAAACCGGCATGGTCGCGACTAAAGTCTTACCTTCACCGGTTTTCATTTCGGCAATCTTGCCCTGGTGTAATACCACGGCGCCGACGAGCTGGACATCATAGGGCACCATATCCCAGGTAATTTTATGCTCAGTCACCAACCATTCTTGACCTAACAGCCGACGGCAGACCTCTTTGACCATTGCAAAGGCTTCCGGCAAAATGGCGTTTAAGGTTTCGTTCTCCCGCTCAAAAACATATTTCCGGGTTTCCTCTGCTGATAGATTCTCCTGGGCGGCTTCGGCTTCAGCCTGCGCCCGAACCTCTTGAAGTTGCGCTTTGAATTCTGCCGTGCGTTCCCTCAAACGCTCCATCGGCAAGTCATGCAGGGTGTCATAAATGGCGTTGATTTCCTGTACTAAAGGCAGAATTTTTCTTACTTCCCTCTCAGAGGAAGTTCCAAAAAGTGATGTTAAAAAGGATATTAAACCCATTGTTATTGTTTATTTAATTTTTAGAATTTTGATTCATTATTATGCTCATAGTGTCAGGCGCAGGAATTACGCACCAACCGAAGTTTCTTCCTCTGCTTCCTCTTCAGCCGTGGCACTAAGGCGTAAGGTTTTCTCCAGTAACCGGTCCGCTAAAGTATGAAAGACCGCATCTAAAATACCATTGACAAAAGAACTACTATCATCAGTGGAATATTTCTTAGCGATTTCGATTGCTTCCGTAATTGAGACTTTGGGGGGCACATCGTCAAAATACAAAAACTCACAAATCGCCATACGAATTACCAGACGGTCTATGATTGCAATCCGCTCAAAATCCCAGTTTTCCGATTTGCTTTTAATGAAGTTATCGAGTTCTTCCTGGTGAATAACCGATAATTCAAACAAACGACGAGCAAAATCTTTCAACTCTTGTGAAATATCAGCTGCATCAATTACATCGGCTGTCACCTGCGCCAGGCTATAACCGTTCAATTCCTGGGCATAAAGAGCTTGCAAAGCCACTTCACGCGCCGCACGTCTTTCTCTCATCGCAACACACCTTAACTATTACAAATAACTCGAGTGAATTTACGCTAATTTTTTCTATTAAAAAATTTATTCGGGCTATTACTGAAACTCACTTTTGAATTAGTAAACCTGCCAAAAAAGCGGTAAATTTCCGCCGATTTTTGTAAGAGTTATGATACTATTGATTTTTTAGAGGATTGCCATGAAAATGTCAAACGAACCAGCTGCCAAATCAAGAGGAAAAGCCAAAACGCCCCGCCAAAAGGCTCAGGATGTTTCCAGCCAACATCATTATAAACTCAACTCTAAAGTCGAAGAATACTACCTCAATCTTTCCGGGAAAAAACTGATCTATCCTCCGACGGAGAAGATTCCCGTTATTCAGGTCTCAAATTTCCCCGCGCTTGGAAAAATCACGGCATTGCGCTTTTTAGAATGGGTGCAAAATAACCCCGGTGGCGTAGTCTCCCTGCCAACCGGCAAAACTCCTGAACACTTTATCAAAAATGTCCAGTTTTATCTCAATAACTGGAATAATGCACAAGTGCAAAAAGAATTAGCTGAGGTGGGGATTGACCCAGCCCGCAAACCTGATATGTTTAGCCTGCACTTCGTCCAGATTGATGAATTCTATCCAATTGATCCCAATCAGCAGAACAGCTTTTACTACTACATCCAGAAATTCTATATCAATGGTTTCGGACTTGACCCCAAGAAAGCACTGCTCATCAATATTTACGATATTGGTACTGCCAATGACCTTGATTTCGAAAAAATTTTCGGCGACGAAAAAGTCGATCTATCACTGCGCACCCGCTGGGCTAAAACACCACTTGAAGAACTCCAGAAAGAAACCATTGAACGCACCGACCAGTTCTGCGTGGAATACGAAAAGAAAATCCGTGCTTTAGGAGGCATCGGTTTCTTCCTGGGTGGTATCGGTCCCGATGGACACATCGGCTTCAATGTGCGCGGCAGTGACCATTTTTCCACCACCCGCCTCTGCGAAACTAATTATGAAACTCAGGCAGCGGCTGCCTCCGACCTGGGCGGTATCGAAGTCGCCCGCAAGCGTCTGGTCATTACCATCGGATTGGATACCATAACTTTTAATCCCAACACGGTCGCTGTTATCATTGCTTCTGGTCAGGCGAAAGCCAATATCGTGCGTGATTCGATTCAAAGTGAACCGAGCATTAAATATCCGGCAACTGTACTGCAAAAATTGCCTTATGCTCGCTTCTACCTGACCGAAGGAGCTGCCATCAAACTGGTCGAACGCTGGTACCACAATGTCGAGAATATGCCCGAGCTGGATACCAAAACCATCGAAAAAGCAGTAATTAATCTGGCTATCTCTCGTAATCGAAAAATAAGTGACCTGACCTTAGAGGATTACCAATCAGACCCCTTTACCAATTTAATATTGCGTCGTACTAAAGCCACTCCAGAAATTATCAATCATGATGTCGAACACAATATTCGCCAGAAGATTACTCGCGGCATAGCCACGGTAGATGGCGAGGTTTTCTTGCATACTTCGCCTCATCATGACGATGAAATGCTCGGCTATCTCCCCTATATTGTTCATCTTGTCCGCAATCCCAATAACAAACATTATTTTTCCTACATGACCAGTGGATTCACGGCAGTTACCAATTCTTATGTATTAGGTTTGATGGAAAACTTGCGCGAATTAATCGATCGACCGCATTTCCAGCGCCTGATGAGTGAGCATTATTTTGAACCCACTAATCATAATGCCCGCAATCGGGATGTCAATCTCTATTTAGACGGCGTTGCATGCGGTGATGTCAAGAAGAAAATCGAAGCCGAATCGCGGCGGCTGCTTTCGATTTTGACCGAAATCTATGAAGAAACTAATATCATCTATCTCAAAGACCGCGTTGTCGAGCTCATAAACTATTTCCGAACTCAATATCCCGGCAAAAAGGACATCGCTCATGTCCAGCGCTTAAAAGGCATGATTCGCGAATGGGAAGCTGATGTGCTCTGGGGTTATTTTGGATTTAATAAGAGCAATGTATTTCATCTACGGCTGGGTTTCTATAAGGGGGATATTTTCTCCGAAGAGCCCACGGTAGACCGCGATGTTTTACCCATCTATCGCCTGATTAAGCAAGTCAAACCGACTGTCATCACGGTGGCACTGGACCCTGAGGGCAGTGGTCCCGATACGCACTATAAAGTCATGCAATCTATTACTGAAGCCCTCAAGATGTATGAAAAGGAGGCTGATATTTCTAAGCTGCGCATCTGGGGCTATCGCAATGTCTGGTTCAAATTCCATCCCGCCAGCGCCAATATTTATGTCCCGGTCAGCCTCAATTCAATGGCAATCATGGAAAACGCCTTCATGGAAAGTTTTGGGTCCCAGAAAAATGCCAGCTTCCCCAGCTGGGAATTTGATGGACCTTTCTGCCGCTTAGCGCGCAAGATCCAGGTTGACCAATATCTCAAAATCAAAACCTGTCTGGGGCGGGACTTCTTTATAAAAAATGAACATCCCCGCCTGCGTGCTACCCATGGTCTGGTCTTCATCAAGGAACTAACACCGCAAGAATTCTATCAACATTCATTGGAATTAAGAAAATCTACCGAGAATTTCTAAATTACTGCCGCCATGGGAAGTCATTTATATCCTATCCTGTCAAGCCACAGAAGGGAGGAGTCATGATTCCAACCAAATTTTTCGTCACCAAGGGACAAGGCAAACATAAAGATTACCTGCAGTCCTTCGAATTGGCGCTGCGCAATGCTGGCATTCAATACTGCAACCTGGTTTCCGTCTCCAGCATCTTGCCACCCGGCTGCAAACAAATCTCCCGCGACAAAGGCGTTGCCTTACTTAAACCGGGCGAGATTACCTATGTGGTTCTCTCGAAAAATTCTACCAATGAACCCCATCGCCTTTTGGCGGCTTCGATAGGTATTGCCATTCCCGCCGACGAAAAGGAATACGGCTACATTTCTGAGCACCATTCCTTTGGTCAGACCGACGAAATAGCCGGCGATTATGCGGAAGATTTAGCCGCCACTATGTTGGCGACAACGCATGGTCTGGAATTCGACCCCGCCACAGCCTGGGACGAACGTAAAAAACTCTTCCACTCCAGCGGTTTAATCATAAAAACCACCAATGTCACTCAATCAGCGACTGGTGAAAAAAGTGGTTTGTGGACAACCGTAATAGCAGCAGTGGTCTTCATACTTTAAGGCACAAGCATGTTAATTCATTTAGGAGTGCTGCTGATAGGGTTATTTTGTCTGTATTGGGGCGCAGAAAGCCTGGTCAAAGGCGCCAGCTCGATTGCTCTTCGACTGGGCGTTAGTCCATTGGTCATTGGTCTGACCATTGTTGCGTTTGGGACCAGCATGCCGGAATTAGTCGTGAGTCTGAAGAGCAATGCCATGCAGCAGGGCGGAGTCGCAATTGGTAATGTAGTCGGCTCCAACATTTTTAACATCGCTGTCATTATTGGTATCGCAGCTTTGATTTATCCCATGCAGGTCAGAATTCAACTCATCCGCCTCGATAGCCCCATCATGATAATCATTTCTCTGATTTTTTTCTTGATGTTTTCTGATTTTCAAATCACCCGAATTGAAGGCTTGTTCCTGTTCATCGGGCTTATAATTTATACTGGTGGCACATATATCGCTGCTTTTCGGGCAAGTCGCCAAGAACAAAATATTACCGCCGAAATGAACATTGCGCTCCCCAGGAAAACAGGTAGTTATTGGTGGGATGCGTTGCTGATTGGCATAGGTTTGATGCTTTTGATTTTAGGTTCTCGTTTCTTCGTCAATGGTGCGATAGCCCTGGCGCAATTGTTAGGGGTCTCGGCGGCAATCATCGGCTTGACGATTGTCGCAGCGGGCACCAGTTTGCCCGAATTGGCGACCTCCGCGGTAGCAGCATTCAAAAAACAACCCGAAATAGCCATCGGTAATATTGTCGGCTCGAATATTTTCAACATTCTTGGAATCATCGGCTTGACAGCATTGATTTCACCAATCAATGGTATTGGTATTCATGCCTCTGATTTCTACTGGATGTTAGGCACAGCCCTGATACTTTTACCAATTATGTGGAGCGGTTTGATTATCAATCGTCTTGAAGGTCTGCTGCTCCTCTGCAGCTATGTCGTCTATATGTTTCTCCTCTGGAAAAAATAGGGAATTTTATGCCACTTAGCTCGATAAAAAAGAAAAAACTATGGCTCAGCTTATTACTAAGCACCACCTTTTTTCTTAGTCAATGCCCGCAAAATCCAGTTGATTCGAATAATCCGCCTGCCGACCAGCCATTTGTTGCAACGGATTCCACCTTTGAAGTCATGACCTGGAACATTCAGAACTTCCCGCGCAATTATGAGGTCACCATTAGTGCTGTCGTAAAAGTCATCCGGCAAATAAATGTTGATGTAATTGCAATGCAGGAAATCAACGATGCAGCGGCTTTTCGGCAGCTCATTGACCCATTGCCGGGTTGGAGCGGCTATGTTAGCCAACGGGCTTCCTTCGATGTCAATCTGGGCTTTCTGTTTAAATCCAACAGCAGCCAGCATGGGACTGTGACCGAGATTTTGACTGAGCATGATTACCAGCGTCCGCTTCCCCGTAGTCCACTACTGCTGGAATTGACCTGGCATGAGCAGGTCATTTACCTCATTAATAACCACTATAAATGTTGTGGCGATGGTCTCCTCAGCAGTGATCCATGGGATGAAGAACGGCGGCGTTATGATGCCAGCCTGTTGCTGGATCAATATGTGCGTTCCAACCTTGCTAATGCCAATGTCATTATCCTGGGAGATTTCAACGACGAACTGACTGATAACGAAGGCAATAATGTCTTCATGCCATTTTTAAGTCGTCCGACGGAATATCTTTTTTGCGATTTAGCAATCGCCCAGGGCAGTTCCACCTACTGGTCATATCCCACCTATCCCAGTCACCTTGACCATATTCTCATCAGTAACGAGCTTTTTGATGAGTTTAAGAAAAGGGGCTCACTAATTAAGACCATTTTAGCTGAAAAATACTTTACGGACTGGAACGAATACGCCATCAATATCAGCGACCATCGCCCGGTGGCTCTGAAATTATTCTTTTAATTTATTCACAGAACATACTCCAATATTTGATTTTGAAATATTGACCGTCCATGAGTTAAAACTCGTGGCTATAATTGTTTATTTTTAGAGTTTTATAGCCACGACTGGAACTTGTCCGCCACAGGCAGATTGACGTTTACCTCTGGGCTGTTAATTATTATAGAAAATTGGGGATCGTCCTTTTAATTTCTTTACCATTTACATTTACCATTATATCCTGTAAATTGTTTTTGGGATATTTACAGGGTGAGGCAAAGTGGAGGAGTGATGCAAAACATTATTAAAAATTTTCTCGCCATTCTAAAAGTCGAAATCGAAGACCTGCAAGCCGACTTGGAATTGCTCATCGCCGAGTGTCAGCGAAAAAAGGACGAAGGGAAAATCACCGATTATGTCTATATGGAAAACATGGCGCTTTTCCGGCACGAATTACAGGCGACTAACACCTTTAGCCGCATCCTTGAAAAAACCGACTACAGTCAATTCCAGAGCCTTGATGAATTAATCAACTTCCTGCGAGATTCTTTCCGCGAAGGCGGCTATGTACGGGCGATCAACATCTGTGTCGAGCGTAAAATCAACAAAGTTGCCCGCTATGTAACAGGCAAAACCTGATGTGCTTTAAGTACTTTCTTCGGTAGGTTCTTCACCTTCGTCGTACTTTTCCATCGTAATCCCTGTGTAACCATAAAAAATGGATACCAGTGGATTAATCAAATTCAAAAAAGCAAAAGGTAGATAAGCAAAAGGATAAACTCCCAGCGTGGTATACATAAAAGCACCACAGGTATTCCAGGGAACCAATGGTGAAGAAAGCGTACCGGCATCTTCGAGAACTCGCGATAAATTCTTGGGCTTCAATCTCCGCTCGGCATACAAATGCCGAAATAAACGCCCCGGTACTACGATTGACAGATACTGGTCTCCAGCGACTAAATTCGTGCCGATACAGGCGCAAATGGTTGCCAGTACCAAAGAACCGGTACTATGTACCAGTTTAATAATGGCTTTTGAAAGGGTCATTAAAATTCCCGTGCTCTCTAAAACCCCCGCCAAACTCATAGCACACAAAATCAGGGACACCGTCCACATCATACTATTTAAGCCACCGCGGGTTAATAAAGTATCTACGGCTTTTACTCCTGTCTCCGCGACAAAACCATAATGGGCTGCTCGAATAATTGCCGCCATATCCGCACCTTGAAACAACGCAGCAAACAATCCACCGATAAATGTGCCTGCTATCAGACCTGGTATCGCCGGCGTCCGCAAAATTACAATCAGGATGACCAGCAGCGGCGGCAGAATTAACCACAAATTAATCCGAAAGTTCACCGCTAAGCCCGTCAATATCTCCCGAATTGCCGTGCTATCGAGTTCATTGATAGCATATTTGCGACCAAACAAATAATATAAAAACAAAGCAATGATAAGGCTCGGTCCGGTGGTATAGACCATGTGCCTGACGTGATCGAAAAGCCTGGCTCCCGCCATGGCAGGCGCTAAGTTGGTTGTATCACTGAGCGGTGACATTTTATCGCCGAAATATGCGCCTGAAACGATGGCGCCTGCTACCATCGGTAAAGGTATCTTGAAACCCTGACCAATTCCCATTAAAGCAATGCCGACTGTGCCGGCAGTCGTCCAGGAACTGCCGGTCGCCAGCGACACTATGCAGCATATTATAGCAGTCGTAAGTAAAAAATAGCCCGGCGCCAAAATCTGCAAACCGTAGTAAATCAAAGCCGGAACAATGCCGGCTAATATCCAGGTCCCGATAATCATACCAATAATTAGCAGGATAAGAATAGCGGGACTGGCTACTTTGATAGTATTTGCGATTCCATTTTCCATCACCCGCCAGGGTGTTCCGCTTAGCCCACCCACAATAGCTGCCACGACGGCAGTCGCCAGAATCGGAATATGCGGGTCGCCTTTGAAAAAGCGCAAAGTGGAAATCAGCGCGACAATTAAAAAGACAATCGGGATCAGGGCTTTAGTCAGGGTCATGGAATGGTTAGTTTTTTCTGACACTAATTCACTCATTGCTCAGTTTAAATCGTTTCCGGTCGCGGTCTCAATCTATTAAAATTCACTGGCAACATGAAAGAAAATATTTCGGGTAATACTCTCATAACAATCACAAGTTAGGCTTCTCCGATGGCGCTAACTGACTAATCTTGCCGAGCTGCATTAAATGACAAATCGCCCTACCATTTGCAAGAAAATCTTTGTTTAACGCTGGTGACATAATAATTTCTTGCGATGTTAAAGCTGTTAGATCGTTATCTACTCCGCAAATTTTTCGGCATCTTCTTTTTGACCCTACTTTCCTTTCTGGTGATTTTCAATGTCGTTGACCTGATTGAAAAGCTGGACAAGTTTCTGAAGAATCAAATGTCGTCGCGGTTAATCGCGATTTACTATCTCAATCAATTGCCTTTTTACACCAATCTGGCTATCCCGATGGCACTGCTATTAGCCACGGTTTTTACCATTGGTATTTTGGGTAAGCATAATGAACTGGCGGCAATTAAATCATCCGGTATCAGTCTCTATCGGGTTGCTTTCCCACTCCTAATCGTTGGTTTCTTAATGAGTATTGGCTCGATACTTCTTGAAGATCTGGTAGTCATTCCCACCAGCCGGGTGCGACTGGAAATCGAAGCCAATAATTTGCGACGCTATCGTTACGCCGAGCGGACGATTTTCACGAATATTATGTTCCAGGATTCGCCGGAATGTAATATTGTCATTGCGGTTTTTTCAAAACGGGACAATGTCGCCTATAATGTTACTGTTCAGTACAGCCACAATCAGCGTCTGGTGCGCCGTTATGATGCGCGTCGCATGGTCTGGCAGCCCGAGACTCACTCATGGCAATTGCAGGACTTCAAGGTGCGTTATTTTGATGAAAATGGTAATGAGACTGTCTCACAGGTCATCGCTGATTCAACCCTGCGGTTTAATTTGACTCCCGACGATATTGCCAGGACCGACTTAAATCCCGAAACGATGCGATTTGGTGAGCTGACCTATTTTATCAGGCGGCTCAAAGAGAGTGGCAATGAAGTCCGCAAGTGGGAGGTCAATCTCCAGTTCAAGTTAGCCTTCGCCTTTACGAATTTTATCGTAATCTTATTCGGAGTCCCTTTAGCTGCCATGAAACAACGTCAGGGCATTACTTTCGGAGCTGGTATGAGTCTGTTAGCAATTTTCATTTACTACGGCTTGATTAAGTTCGGTCAGGTTCTGGGTTATAAAGGAATTCTCAGTCCTTTGATATCGGTCTGGTTGGGTAATTTCGTTTTCTTGATTGGTGGCTTTATTTTGCTCTATAAGATACGGCAGTAAGCAATAGCCCCGCGCGCTTTCTACTTTTTAGCGCGGGATGTAGTGTAAAACCCCAGTGACAGATCAATCCCTTTGGCAGTTGTCAGGAAAATACCCTGTGTTATTCCAATTGCCCAATCAAAATGCATAAAGCCCCAGTGAACGCCGCTGCCAAAGTTTAATTCCTGGTGGTCATTGCCACCAAAGGAAAGCCCAAAGCGCAACGGAAACCGTTTGTTCTTGGTAGATTCGAAGCCGAGACACCATTTCCACGCGCCGAATGAGAAAAGGCGGTCTTCAAATCCTACCACCAGGTCGGACGCTAGTAAGAATCCCTCTTCAATTTGGCGGGAAGCGCTGAAGCGTACCAGGCTGGGATAGCGTACCGTAAAGCCGGTCGTATCACGAAAAGATTGCCCCTCGCCCGGGAAAATTTCGTTGAATCTGGTTTTTTTGAAAAATTTATCGAAACGGGCTTGATTCACGGCCCACTCGTATTTGAAAAAGCGACCTTGCCACGGCAGGACTTTTTCCTGGTCGATTAAGCGACTAACAAGGGTATTTTTGTGCCAACTAATAAATCCCATGATGTTCGTGATGCTCAATCCCAGACGATAGCCATTGATTTCAGGTGTGACTAACCCAAGGTCTAAAGCAAAGCCCCGCCCACCTAACGCTTGTTGAAAGTAATAGCGTCCCTTTCCTTCCACATAATTGCGTCCGGGCTCAAAATAGGTCGTCAAATAACCATAGGAAGAATCGGGATTTAATCCGATATATCCAATACCGGCTAAATATTTTGCCGTGATGCCCATATAAATATCGCCAACAGGAAAACCTACGGAATAACCCCACTGTGCTAAAGCTATTAGTTCCTCGTGGAAATCAAGCCGTAGGCGCTCATTGACCGGGTTGCCATTAAAAATAAATCGAACCAGTCCCTGCGGCAAGCCTAAATCACCGATGATAATTAGGTCAGAGCTAATCGCACGGTTATAATTTGAGAAGTTGAGGTAAGGTAGCGCTACATGCAAATCTGAAAAAACTCGCCAACCCGAGGCAGGAATTTCGCGAATAAAGTCCCTCTTTAGAGCACCACCATTGGCATCCAGTTCCTTGCCATTATATTTGCGGTAAGTCTTAAGCGAAAGAAAATTGGTGGAGAAACTGGTATTTAGCCCGCCCCAGACACGATAGGAGTCGTATTCGTGAGCAATTGCCAGATTGGCGGGATTATAGTCCACTGCGAAAATGCCCCGCGCGAGAGTCCCATAAGCACCACCTAAGGCAACTGCCCGTGGGTCGCGGCGCGTCTGACCCCAACTCACGCCCAGATTAAAAAGCAATATCGCCAGGAGAATTCTATTGCGCACGGCTGGTCACCTTAACTTGACGAGCCAGTTGAGGTGTTGGCGGATTGGGCTTGGAAAATGGTTCCTCGCCCTGTTCTTCTGGCTCTTCGTCGGGACTGATAATCTTGCCACCGTCCACCGTCAGACTTATCATTGAGACTATTTGAATTTTATCCCAGTAGCCCACCAGAACAAAATCATCTTTACCATTAAGGTAAATGCGGGGACGAATGTAGTGGTCTTCATCCCGCAAAATGGCTTTCATCTTGAGGGAATCGAAAACAGCGGTGTTGCGGCAGAAACCAGGCACTCGCACGCGACCATCAGAACCTATTACTGCTGGTGGCAATTCGAGATGCACCAAAGTATCAATGACGATATGAAACAGACCGGTATCGGTTTGAGCGTAGAGAGAATCATTGATCCAGACAAAACCGGAATCGGCACTGTCGGGTGCAATCGGGAAATAATCGTAGTTCGACATTAATATATCAACTACTCCATCGAAAGAAAAGTCATTATTTATCTGTGTGATAATTGATGATTCAATTAACCCGCTTTCAATCTTCTGGCGCGTCTTTTTATCAATGGCGGCTAATCGGTTGGATGTGACGGGAATGAAAGTCATAGGTTGAATTTTCATCTGGAATGGCACCACTATCTCGAAGGTACCCCAAAAAGAATTACCAACCTCTAAGTGCGAAGTATCGCTACTGGGAATCACTGCCGAACCGGACACAAGAATCGAATCAGGTACAAGATTAAAAACCGGCGCTATGTCAATATCAAGCACGGAATGTGCTACCGGTTTGGTAGAGCTTGCTGACTTGATGGTACCACTCGAAGTTACCCGCACGGGATTATAGCCACGGCGCATGCCTTCAATCGTTAAGTTAATATCGGTGCGAGCCTGTATTTGATTATAGAAATGCAAAATAAGGAGAACCGAGCTAAATTCGATGTTGGCAAACCCCACCGGAATGTTTTTAATAGTCATCGGGGGAATTGTAAAAGATTCGTTGAAAAAGCCTTCGATAAACTGAAAAACTAAATTGCCCAGACCTAAATTGACATTGACTTCGCTATCGCCTAATGCCAGCGGAATGGTCACCGTAGTTTCGCCTTCATCTGGCAAAATATCCACCTCGATAGATACGATAATTGAATCAACGATTGTCGTAGAATCAGGATTGCGAAAGGTATAACCGTCGAGTCGTTTGTCCACCGTGACCAGCGCGCCGGAACTGACGACTGTATCAATTACCAATGGTGTTGTTCTCTGAAAAAAATTATAGAAAGTAAGCCGCATTCCCAGATTGAGTGGCAAAGTGTTATTGATTGATAAACTGAGACAATTAGTATCCAGTGGTGCGGTCTGAGTATTGGCTAATTTAGCCCGAAAGATAGTATTGCGCGAGGAAGGCAGCTTTTCCGCGGCTCGGCTTTGAATTGGCAGCGGTAACCCCGTAAAACTTTCAATAGATTCGAGGTCCAGCACTACCGCAATGGTCACATAAGGGTCATTGCCTGCCGGAATCGTGAGGGGTTGGCGGTCAGTACCGGCAATGACCGCTGATAAAACTACTTCGACAGAATCACGTAATTTTTTCCCGTTTAGATTACCGGGCAGACCATCGCGGCGCGTTTCACCGGCTGGTATCCTGGGCAAAAAAGTCTGGGCTAAAACTTCACCATTCTTGTTGCGAAAAATGATTATGACCGAATCGAGGTCAACTAATAGGTGGTTGCTGACTTCAGTGGAATAAGTGCCGCTGCCAATTGTCAAATAATCCACGCGCTCGAAAAAAGGAATACCGTAGCGGTCGAATACTTGAAAGTCACGGGTTTCATCAGCGATTGGCATACGCGGCACACTATCGAGAGTAACATCAACAGGCCAGGGCAGTGGTACCGGCAAATGTAAAACCTGGGAAAGTTTTATGGTCTGAGCTATCGTCGTGTCAAGTTCCGCCTGGGCTTGGGTCAAGGCATCAAAGCGCTGCGCATAATCAACCGCCGCACCACCCGGTATACGAAAAATGTCTTCCGTAAGGGTCACAGTATCTAACGGTCCGGCAAACCTAAAAAAGAGTGAATCACCTAAAGAATCACCAAAAATATGATTAGTAGAATCCACCAGACTGGCTAAGTCCAGAGTCACATCCGCCAAAGGCAAATTGATTTTCTGGTAAAACTTGGGCGCCTGCGGCGGTGCGAGTGGCTCATAAGTACAGGCAACGACTAATAAAAGTAGAACTAATAAGCAAAACCACTTCAAAATGCCGGTCACTTTCCGCCATCTGCTCACCCCAGCGGAGTATGTTTTCTGCAACTCGCTGTCCTGCCAGATGAACTTCATAATGTTTGTCTCGATAGAGTCAACACCGACTCAAGACTTGCTCTGAATTGGTTTTCATCTTCGTTGTCGTAGAACGGCACGCCAATCAAACGATACTTCTTGTCTAAAAACGTGAGCGGTTTGCCGCCAAACTCGGCAGTGATTTCTTTCAGGAATGTCTCTTTCCAGCGGTCATGCTCTTTGAGGTGTCTCCCTTTTGGCTCAATGAAAAGTTGATAGATGAGCAACTTGCCGCCCTTCTCGCGCAGGAATAATACAAAGTCTGGTTGGAAGGCTTGACCATCGGCATAGTTGTAGATGGCAAAATGTCCTTCGTTGCGAAGCAGGTAGATTTCGTCGTACTGCGCCTGTAGTTTCTGTATTTGCCGATCAAGCATACGCACAAAGGCTTTTTCTTCACTTGTGCCGTAGATGGTGTTGAAGGCAAACCAATCTTTGGCAGAGACGAATTGCTCAAATTGTTCATCTGCTACGGCGCGTGGATTCTTAGCATCAAATTTCAGTGTTTTTTCTCTGAAAACTTCATGCACCCAATCTCGTCTAAAGTTTGGTGTGCCTTCGTAGTCGGTGACGTTGGCACGGATTTCGGCTTCAATTTGCTTCAACAAATCTTGAACAGCCGCCAGTTTTTCACGTCGGTCTTCGTCTAACCCATACACATTGCCCTGAAAGGTGATTTCCAGTCCGCCAAGGTAATCTTCCGAAGCGATAAAGTCCTTTATCGAGGTTAGGTTGGGAAAATAGCGTTTGAGAGAAGCAAAGGTAAAGAACGGGTTGCGCGCAATAGCCGCTTGAACGATATTGCGCTCGATGTCCCGCATCTTCACGTCCCGACGGGTTTCGTCTTTCACCACCGTGCCCTTTCCGTTGGATAGAACCGCCTGCGCACCGCCGTGCCCCGTGGCAATGACATGGATGTAGTTGCGCTTTTTCACGCCCAGATCAGCAAAGGATTGCACCCGCCTGTAGTCTTTGGGACGGCGGTCGTTGAGCCAGATGACGCCATGATTGTAAAACTGCGTTTTCTTGAAAGGCTCTTTCAGTTTGAGTTCGCGCACTACTTCGCGCTCGTCCATCATGCCCTGCTCGATGAGCGCCTGACGGATTTCGGCGATGTAGCGCGAGTCATTGATGCTGTGATAATGCAGTTCTTCCAGAACGCGCAGTTCGTGCTCAAGGTCGCCATCAAATTTGCGGCGGAAACGGTCATTGCTCACTGGCAGAACAAACGGGAAATAACGCGCCCCGCGCCCAATGAGTTGTGCTTCGGACAATGTGGTTGTGCCGATCTTGCCTTTCCTGGAATCGCGCGTTTCATAACAACGCACGATATCAAACAGATTCAGCACATCCCAGCCTTCGTTGAGTTTTTGCACGGCGAAGATGGCGCGGATGCGGTTGTTACGATCTTCCAGCGTGTTGACGAGAATCTGGTAGCGTTCCTTTTCCTGCTCATCATTCACCGATAGACAGTAGTTAGGATGAAATTCTCGCTTCAGACGTTCAGCCAGTTGCTCATCACTAATGCCGTTTTTTGTATAGAAGCGAAAGGCACGCTGGATCAGCGGGATATTGGATTGGGCGCGGATGCGGGCAATATCGGCGGCGGTGAGTGAATCGATCAGGGCGTGAAATTCCGCCTTGACCTGTTTGGATTGCTCGATGGTCCGCTGGGCTTTGAAGAGGATGACGGGTTTGAGGTTGATGCGGTACTTCGCCGCCACTTCTTGTTTGTACTGGCTGAGGATAAGGGCTTGCAGGACGCGCTCCCGCTGCTCAAAGTCCGATTGAACAATGACGACATCCTTCGAGAAACGGTCATTGCGGAATTGGAGGAGGTCGTAGCGGATGATGACCTTGTTGCGGTATTTCTCCACCATGGCGGGTGTGGCGTAATCGTGCGTGGCGGTGAATTCCAGCAGCAGGTTGTCTTCGTTTTGGGTGAAGATGCACTCGACGGTGTTTTCCCAACTCTCGAA
>DDYE01000014.1:83501-212092 GCA_002347855.1 Fidelibacterota bacterium UBA2242 | reverse complement strand
GTTAGGCGAAATTTGGCTCGGCAAAAATCAAATTATTGAGGTAGAAGAGTTATGAAAAAACCTTGGTCAATCTCGACAACAGTAAGAAATCCAGAAAGATTGCGGGATTTCTTAAGAATATTAAGGAAATTAGAAGGACAACCTTTTGATAAAGATAACCAGGTAAAATATCAAGTGTTATTAGTCCAAGAGCGCCTCTATAAGCCTCTCAATATTCCTTTAAAGTTTAGAAAGTATTACGAAGAACCAGAGACAGAAATTCCATATGACGAAGCCGAAGAGATTTTCTATTCTCAAAATTATGAGGACCCACCTATGAGAGGAAGACAATCAGTAAATCCATTAAATAAACTTGGCTTTTCAATAGCAAGAAAAGGTTATGGACCGATAATAATTACTGAGTTGGGCAATAGGTTTTTAGCAGGAGATTATGATATAGGTTATATATTCTTCAAGAGTTTACTTAAACTACAATTCCCAAATCCCTGGAGTGCAGATTTTTCAGAGAAAGAAGGTTTTAACATAATGCCATTTATTGGTGTAATGCATCTCATTCACAAACTCAACAAAAAGTCTGTAAAAAGAGGTTTAGATAAAACAGAATTTAGTATTTTTGTTCCGACCCTCATAAGTTTTGATCTAGTTGATGAACATATTAAAAGAATTTTGGAATTTAGGGAAGAGAAAAATAAAGATAGATATATCCTCAATTTTGCAAGGGAATTTTATGAAACAAAAAAAGTGCCCGATAAAAAGATAAATAACCTATTTGATTATGGGGATAACATAATGAGATATTTTAGACTTACAAGATATTTTAAGGTTTCAATGGATCCCCTGGGATACTACTGGAATATTGATGTAGAACCTTCAAGAAAAGTTGAAATAGAGCAACTTTTAGATATGTATACTGGAGAATCTTTTAGATTCAAAACTTTATCGGATTATTTGAGTTATCTTTCTGACATTACAAAGCCAACCTTACCATGGGAAAAGAAAGAAAATTTAGAAAAAGTAGCTCAGTCCCTAAAAAATATGATCATTGACCTTATAAAGAAAGAAAATTTACAGGTTACTCAAAACGAACAAAAAATTTTGCTTACAGATGTTCAAATACTAAGCAAAAGTCAACTAGAGAATTATATTTCTCGTTTAAGGGGTTTTAATCTGGAGTTGAAGGAACGATTAAAGAAGATAAAGTTAATGGGCGACTTAAACAGAATTGAAGAAATAATAGTAACCTTGCGAGATTCTAAAAAGTTAAAGAAGCATGAGCCAGAGCAATTTGAGAAATTAATAACAGAGGCATTAAAAATAATCAATGACGAGATTGCAATAAAACCAAACTATCCAGTAGATGACGATGGAGAGCCTGTGTCTCATTCTCCTGGAAACAAACCAGATATAGAATGTTACTATCCAACATTCAAAGCAATTTATGAAGTAACATTAAATACATCAAAATTACAATGGGTACAAGAAGGGCAACCAATAATGAGACATTTAAGAGATTTTGAGGTTCAACATCAGGGTGGTGAAATATTTTGTGTTTTTATTGCGCCACAAATTCATAATGACACATACTCCCAATTCTGGATTTCTGTAAAGTATGAGTACAACGGCTTGCCTCAAAAAATAGTGCCTCTGACGGCGGAACAATTTTCAGTTCTCTTGGAAACCCTATTGAATCTACTAAAACGAGATAAAAGATTTTCTCATAAAGAGTTGTATGAGTTGTATTCAATAGTAATTAATGGATCTAAACAACTGACAAGTTTTTCTGACTGGACAATGTTCATTCATAAAACTGTAAATGATTGGCAACAAAGGATGATTACATTATGAAAATTAATCACATATATTTAGGCGACTGTATAGTGATAATGGAAAAAGAAATTATAAAGGATAGTATGGATTTAGTATATGCAGACCCACCTTATAATTTATCAGGTAAGGGATTAACTTTAGTCAATAATAAAACAGGTGGTCCGTTTTATAAAATGAATGAAGATTGGGATACTTGGAGGTATGAAGATTATCTTGTTTTTACTGAAAATTGGATTAGAAATGTGTGGAAGATATTAAAATCTACTGGTAGTTTGTACGTTTCTTGCACTTATCATAACATATCGGAGGTAATATTTATAGCAAAGAAAATTGGATTTAAATTAAATAACATAATAACCTGGTATAAGAGCAATGCTATGCCCAATATAACAAAACGAACTTTTACTCATTCTACAGAATATGTTTGCTGGTTTGTGAAAGGTAATAATTGGAAATTCAATTATGAAAGAATTAAAGAATTTAATCCTCATAAGACAAAAGATGGGAAGCTAAAACAGTTAAGAGACTTTGTAGATTTTATAGAATTGCCTATTGTTCAAGGTAAAGAAAGGATAAGGGGGCAAAATGGTAGGGCGGTACACCCTACGCAAAAACCTGAAAAGTTGATTGAATTAATCATATTGGCATCATCAGATGAAAATGATTTAGTTCTTGATCCATTTTTTGGAACTGGCACTACAGGTATTGTTGCTTCTCGATTGAAAAGAAACTGGATTGGCATTGAAATAAGCGAAGAATATTTCAAAGTTGCATATGAAAGAATATTTAAAAAAGGGGTTATCAAAAATGCCTGATACTAAGCTATTTAAAGAGGACGCTTTAGAAATACTTAAGCAATTGGAAGCAAAAAGTGTAAATTTAATATTTGCAGACCCTCCATATAATCTTTCAGGTGAAAATTACCTTACTTGTAAAAGTGGAAAAATAGCTAAATGTGATAAGGGTTTATGGGATCAGATAGAAAATATACATGAATTTAACAGGAAATGGGTTGAAGAATGTATCCGTGTCTTAAAAGATGATGGAACAATATGGATCTCAGGGACTTTGCATAACCATCCATCTATTGGTGTAGTTTTGAAGAAATTAAATCTTTGGATAATAAATGACATTATCTGGTTTAAACCCAATGCTCCACCACTAATTCAAAAAAATCGTTTTGTGCCTTCTACTGAATTGATATGGGTAGCCAGTAAATCAAAAAGATATTTTTTTAACTATGAAATGGCAACAAAGTTAAATAATGGTAAACAAATGAGAAATTTGTGGGAGATACCAGCAGAAAGACACAAAACTTCTCATCCAACCGAGAAGCCAGAAAAACTTTTGGAAAGAATAATTTTAATTGGAAGTAAAGAAGGAGATACTATTTTTGATCCGTTTATGGGTTCTGGAACAACAGGAGTTGTGGCTAAACGCTTTAATAGAAATTTTATAGGCATTGAAATTGATGATAAATATTTTGAAATCGCACAAAAAAGGATTGAAAGAACTTCAACCGAGCAGAACTTAATTAAATTTTTAGAAAAAACAACGAGAAACGTTGGATTACAATTAGAAATTTATCCCCAAAAGGAAAAAGGAGAAAGTTATTAATATGTTGCCGAGCCGAACTTTCATTCGCTTCGCTCATTCGGGACTTACGCCCTCGCCTAACACGGGCTATACGGCTCACTTCGTTCGCCCAAATCTGCTATCGCCGACTTCGTATAGCCCAATACCGTTATACGCCATTGCTTTAAAAAAAAATACATTGAGGTAAAAAATGAGAAACTGGAAAGCGAAAATGCTTAACCAAAAGGCAGCACACCCTAAAAATAAACCTGATCAGATTATTCAATCGATAGGGTTAAAAGCTGAACAGACTATTGCAGACATAGGTATTGGAGGTGGATATTTTACATTAAGATTCGCTGAAATAGTAGGTGAAAAAGGGAAAGTATATGCTATTGATACAAATCCAAAGTTTTTACAGTTTATTAAAAATAATGCAAAAGAAAAAGGGTTGAACAACATTTTTACTATTTTAACCAAAGATAAATTAGATTTGCCTGAAAATAGCTTAGATTTCATATTTATGAGAAATGTGACTCATCACATATCGGATCGTATAGAGTATTTTAAGAATCTCAAAAGATTTTTAAAATCAAATGGCAAAATTATTATCATAGAGTATAAGAAAGGAAAGAATTTCACCTTCCATGGTTTATTTAAACATTTTGTTTCAGAAGAGGGCATAATACATGAAATGGAAGAGGCAGGATATCAGTTGGAAAAAAGATTTGATTTTTTACCAGACCAGCATTTCACAATTTATTCAAAACGATCTGAGATGATTAACAAAGGATGAAAAAATGTTAGCAACGGCGTATAACAGCGGCTATACGCCATTAAAACAACGCATAGCCGCAAACCGATAGCCAAAATGGCGCTTCGCTTGAATGCGGGCATTGGAGAGTAAAGTAGGGTATGTGGGGAAATAAGAAGGTGATAGAAGAAACAGAGTGTTTTGTAAAATCCGCCGCATTCACATTTTGGCTATCCGCCGGGCGGATGAGCGAAAGGCTTCAGCAGGATGGATAAACTGAAGAAGGAAATGTTGGTGTATTTTCAATTAGCGAAGCGCCACTTCGGCTATCAGGCGGATGAACGGCTGAAGCCAAAATGCCCCTTCGGGGCACTTCGCTCATCCGCCAGCCCGTTAGGCGCAACGGCGGGCTTGATTAAAAAGAGGATATAATGAGCAATCAAAAAGTAAGTTTCAAAACTGAAAGAGAACTCCAAGAGGCGATCTTAAAAGAAAAAGCAAGAGGAACTCCTGATTTAGAGATTGGCCAGAAATATGGAGTCACATTTAGATATATCGAACGCCTCATTACCAGAACACAAGGACTTAATATTAGTGCTTTGAAAGTTTCTAAGAAAATAAGCAAACTTTATCCTAAAGATTTCAAAGAAGAGCAAACCACGGTTTGGAGTTTTAAACAAAGGGGCAACTGGGCAACTCATAGTGGCGAGTACAGGGGCAATTGGTCTCCTTATATCCCAAGAAATGTTATTCTCAAATACTCGAAGCCAGGTGAGTTAGTTTTAGATTATTTTTGTGGTGCTGGAACAACCGCTGTAGAATGTAAACTTTTGGGAAGAAGGTGTATAGCTTTTGATATAAATGATAAGGCTATTGAACTAGCAAAAAAAAATGTAGATTTCAATATATCATTACAACAACTTACATTTATCGATGAGAAAAAATCTCCCAAAGTTTTTGAACCTGAGTTATCCGTTGGTGATGCCAGAGATTTATCTTTCTTGAAAGATAACTCTGTAGATTTAATTTGTGCTCATCCTCCCTACGCAAATATTATTCATTATACGGATTCTAAAGAAGGGGATTTATCATTTTTTGATATAGACGATTTCTTAAAAGAAGCGGCTAAAGTTGCAAAAGAAAGTTTTAGAGTGCTGAAACCAGGTAGACAATGCGCTATTTTGATAGGAGATAACCGTAGAAAAAAACATGTAATTCCTTTAGGCTTTAAACTTATAAATGTTTACTTGGATGCCGGGTTTAAATTAAGAGAGATTGTCATTAAACGACAACATAACTGCAAAACGACAGGATTTTGGTATGCTAATAGTATTAAATACAATTTTCTTCTTTTGGCTCATGAGTATCTGCCAATTTTTGAGAAACCAGAATCGTCAACTCCTTATCTAACAAGAGAAGATACTTCAGGTTATGGTAGTGTTGTTCCTACGTTAGAAAAACCCCTCTTGAAAAAGATAAATGAACTTGAAACCACAACAGTATGGATCTTCCCTGAAAAAGAGTTTGAAGAACGACTAAACAAGAACGTAATTGATAGATATTCTGATAGAAATGGATATTCAACCATTGTTTTTGCCACTCACTCCGAAAATGAAACAATTTCTCGCAAGGATAACGGGAAAAAGAGTTTAGGATTACTTTTTATTAAGTCACCATTCTTGAAAAACGAACCGTCACGTTCAGACATTGACCATTATTTAAAGGAGACAATAGAGATTGTGAAACAAAATTTACCGAATATAAACAAAGGTGGATTTTTGGTCGTTCAAACTCAAGATACGAGAATCGAAGGATATATAGAGCCTCTTGCTAAAAGATTGGTAGATACATTATCATTCGATAATTTGTGGCTTAAGGAAATTGTAGTAGCTACACAAGAAGGAGCGAATTCAAACACCCAGAATTTTGGAGAACATCTAAAAATAGTCCATCAGTATCTTCTTGTGTATGAGGTGAAAACATGAAAAACCCGTTTAACTTTTTAAAAGCGACTTACTATTATTTGCAATCTTCTTACAAAATATGGCAAGTCAGACGATTACAAGAGGATGATCTTGTTTACACGACCAAAGCAAATGTCCAAATTGGAGTTTATCCTGGTAAAAAACCTGAATCACCATACGATTTCATTGTGAAATTCAGAGAGCCGGGCAAACGAGAACGCACTCCTGCACATGTCCACTTGATTGTTGAGATGTATGTCAAGCATGTGCATAATCCCACATTAACCCTAAAGCTGAAAGAGCATATTTTGACAATGCTCAGTGAGATAAAACCTATAAGCTCATTTCCACCAAACCTTCAGTTTTTTAAGCCAGAGCATACCGAGCCATTTAAGGAACTAGATAAAGTTGGAGAATTTACGGTAGAATTCCTGCTTGTCGTGACGGAACTTATGGCAATACAGGAAAGGACAAATTATCCAGAAGGTTCTCTAACAGAAAGTCTGTATAAGGACTTTGGAGTTAAAGACAGGTTTTCTGTAATTCAAAAGGCGGTATTGAAAAGGTTAAGATGATATGTTGAATAAAATAAGCCCGCCGCATCGCCTAACACAGCATATACGCTACGCTCCTGTTGGTCGCATGCCCTTCGGGACATTGCTCCCTTCGGTCGCAACGTCGTATATGCTGGAGCCGTTATATGAAATTCCGAACCCCGCTTTTAAGAAGGAAAGATTGTTATATAGATTTAGAAGTAATTTAGGAGTGTGAATGACATGAAAAATCAAGAAATAATAATTATTCAAGATTTCAGTTGCTTCGGTGGAAAGCATTGTCAAACAACCGCATTAAAAAATATTTTTGCCTATTGTGGATTACATATTTCTGAAGAGATGCTTTTAGGTTTAGGCGGTGGCATTGGGTTTATCTATTGGTATATGAAACGAATGAAGGTTCCATTTATAGGTTGTCGCAACGGGAAAGTAGATGAGTTCAGTTTGAATATTTGCAAACGAATTGGCGTGGATGCAGAGATTGTTCAAACGAACAGTGAAAATAAAGCATATTATGAATTAAAAGAGTTACTCAAGCAAGGCAAGCCGGTTAATATTTTTGTAGACATGGTCTACTTACCTTATTTTGCTTTACCCGAAGATGTACATTTTGGAGGCCATGCCATCGTTGTTTATGGTATAGATGAAATTAACAATAAGGCTTTCATCTCAGACCGTAGTAAAAAACCATTAACTATTACGATAGAGGATTTGAAGAAAGCCCGAAGTTCAAAGCATCCTCCATTTGCTTCTAAAAATAAACTGCTGAAAATCAGAAAATATCCATTAAAGATTGGTAATCTGGATAAAGCTATCAAAGAAAGCATTAGAGGTTGTTGTCAGAATATGATAAACACTCCGATAAGAAATATTGGACTTTCAGGGATGAAAAAATGGGCAGATATTATTCCCAAATGGTCTGAACAATTTAAGGATATTAATTTCTTCGGTTGTCTCTTTAATACTTTCAATATAGAAATTGGGGGAACTGGAGGAAATGCTTTTCGTCCTATGTATGCTAAATTCCTTGAGGAAGCGAGTTCTATAATAAATAAATCAGAACTAAATGAGATTGCCGAATTGTTCAGAAAATCAGGAAAACTCTGGACTGAGATTGCAGTCGCTGCCCTCCCAGATTCATGGCCTGTGCTCAGAAAGATAAGAGAATTAACAATTGAAAAGAATCGGATCTTTGAGGAATATGGTCAGGATGGCTTAGAGAAAATAAAAAACATCAATATTGAGCTAAATGATTTGTTGAAAAAGGCAGTAGCTGAATTGCAGAAGAGAGATATTGCACCTTTGTTAAAAAATATGGAACAGAAAATAATTGAGTGCTATCAGATAGAGGAGATTGCATTTAGGAGATTAAAAGAGGTTGTCCAGTAGGGTGGTAGAATGATAAATATTGAAATCATTGTAAAATTAGGCGGGGTTCGGAACTCTGCGGTTGCTTCGCAACCTTGCCCTTCGGGTCATATAACAGAGCGTATCTGGCTTCGGTGGTTCGCACCTTCGCCCAAATCCATCCTATTGGCTGGACTTCAGATACGCTCAAAACGTTATACCCTGCCTTACTGAGGAGATGAAAAAATGAGAGAGGTTAAGATCATAAAATCAATTTTAAGAAAAGAAATCGGTTGGACATGGCCAATATTTTTCTTTAAATGTTTATTCAAAAAGAATTTCATTTTTAACAAAACTCACTGGGCATGGAGTAAATCTTCTGAAGTTAAATTCGTCAAACGTCTTGCTCTCGCTTCTGCAATATATTTGGAACTTCAAAATAATTTTGATAAGCAAAAGGCTTTTGAGATTATAAAAGAGATGCTGGTCCCCATCGGATGCAACGAGCAGTGGAATCATCTTAGATTATTGAATCTCGGGAATAAAGCTCCTATGGAGAGACTGATGGCATTTAACAATCTTATGGATAAAAAAGGCGCTCCGAGATTCAACAGGAGGGAATACATAAGGCAGGATAAAAATACATGTCATTTCGTCATTAAGAGATGCATATTCCGTGATTTTTTCACAGAAGAAAGAACACCGGAATTGACTGAGCTGTTTTGCGAGGTGGACAGAGAGTTCTTCCCTAAAGCATTTCCAGAGTTTGAATTCCATCGCAATGGCTCATGGGAGAATACGATTGCCTACGGGAAAGACTATTGCGATTTTATGTTTGAGAGGAAAAAGGGATGAAGATGCTGGCTGATATTGTAAAAGAAATTACAGCCAATGCAAAAACACAAAATGAAAGGGCAGGGGCTATCTTTTATTTTGTTATAGATGAAATTAGATTTGACGTTTATGTGGATTTTCCGGATGCCGAGAAATTTTTAATACGAAAGGCTGGAACGTGTTGCCATTACGATAAAGAATTTCACAACAGATTAATAGAGAGCCGTCTCAATTTTGACAGAGATAGGGATAAGACATCTCTTAATATTGATTTCTCTGCTGAAGGAGTTAAAAGTGTGCAGGATCTATATATTATTGAGGATGCCGGTTATGGTGAGGACTTAACCAGACTGAAAGAGTATATGGAAACTTTACCGTTCATAAAGAAGGCCCTTATGGGATTTGCAGGCTGGCTTTCAAGGAAACAGGCAATGAAAATTAGGAATAAGGTGGAAAAATGAAGGAGAAAATATCAGGGTTTGGTGGGATTCGGAACTCTGTGTCGCTTCGCTCCTTGCCTCGCCTTCGGCTCGGTCATATAACAGCTGATAAAAGGCTTCGCTACGCTCCGCCAAAATTGCCTTCGGCAACTTCTTTTATTCGCGAAACGTTATATGAAACGGTGGCTTTAAGTATGCTAAAAACTTGAGGTGATGATATGAGAACCTGGCATAAGATAATCATCGGTGATTCAAGGTGGATGAAAGAGGTACCAAACGAATCTGTCCATCTTATCATTACCTCTCCACCATACTGGCAACTAAAAGATTATGGTAATGGAAAACAGATAGGATTTAATGATACTTACGAGGAGTATATCAATAATCTAAACCTCGTCTGGCATGAATGCCACAGGATTTTACATAAAGGTTGCCGTCTGTGCGTCAACATTGGCGACCAATTCGCTCGTGCTGTTTATTATGGAAGATATAAAGTTATTCCGATAAGAACTGAGATAATCAAGTTTTGTGAGAGTGCAGGTTTTGATTATATGGGTGCTATTATCTGGCAGAAAGTTACTACCTGCCACACCACTGGCGGAGCAACTGTGATGGGTTCTTATCCCTATCCCAGAAACGGAATCCTTAAACTGGACTACGAATTTATATTGATTTTTAAGAAATACGGAAATCCTCCAAAAGTAAGCAAAGAAATAAAGGAAAAATCAAAATTGACTGATGAAGAATGGAACCAATATTTCACCGGGCACTGGAATTTCCCGGGAGAAAAACAGGATAAACATCTGGCAATGTTCCCTGAGGAGTTACCAAGGCGGCTTATCAAAATGTTTAGTTTTGTTGGGGATACCATTCTTGACCCGTTCCTGGGAAGTGGAACTACTTCTTTAGCAGCCAAAAATCTGAATAGAAACTCTATAGGATATGAGATAAACGAAGATTTTCTGCCAATCATAAAGGAAAAACTTGGAATAAAGCAGAGTAGAATTTTTCAGGATGCAACTTTTGAGATAATCAAACAAGATAACCCCCAAATAGATTTTAAAGAAGAGATAAAAAAATTGCCTTACAAATTTAGCGACCCAATACAATTTGATAAGAAGGTTGACCCAAGAAAATTAAGATTCGGCTCAAAAATAGATAATTCTCAAGGCGAACCACAAACATACTATACGATAAAGGACATATTATCCCCGCGAGTGCTGGTTCTAAATAATGGATTAAAAGTCAGGCTGATGGGCGTGAAAGAGAAACCAAAAAAAAATGGCGAAGCAGTCCAATTTTTAAAAGACAAAACACGTGGACAAAAGGTATTCATAAAATTTGACAATATAAAATACGACGAGAACAATAACTTACTTTGTTATCTCTATTTGTGGAATAAGACCTTTTTAAATGCTCATCTGATTAAAAATGGTCTGGTTGATGTGGATACTACATTTGATTATAAATACAAATCTAAATTTTTAGGTTTACAAAGAAAGGTTCATGGTGAAAAACTATGAAAGTAAAAATTAGCATTGGGGAAATCCGAAGGTATCTAGAGATAGAGACTCCTGAGTTTCCCAAGTATGTAGCTCCATTAATAAACTTAGCGAATCAGTATGCGCAGGGAACAAGACCAAAAGTAGTCGGTCAGATGAGCGAACTTATTCAGGAATTTGAAGGAAAAACACTATCCGAATGGGAAGAATGGTACTTGAAGAGAAAGCCAGATGCAATCAGAAATGCAACAGAAAAGATATTACAGAAATTGAAAGAACTTAAGAATTCCCTGAACCAAATTGACAAAACAACGGTTGAGCAATGGGTGCGAGATTTGGTAATAGTGAAAACTTTTGCTGGTCTCAGATTTCAGAAAGCGATACTTAAGAAAGGTGCAGAAATAAAAGGAACGAATTACCGATTGGCTAAGTCTGATGAAGAGTCAAAAGGAATTGATGGCTACATTGGTGACATCCCAGTATCTATAAAACCTTATACCTATGAGGTGAAAGCAGCGTTACCAGAGCACATAGACATCAAAATCATCATTTATAGAAAAATTGACGATGGAATTGAGGTGGATTATGGAGAAATATTTTAATAATCAGCCACCGCATTGCTTAACACGGGCTTTGCGGCTCACTCCGCAAAGCCTGAAACCGTAAGCTGCAACGGAATAGAGATAGCGCTCGCAGGAAACTTTGTGATTAATTTTGAACGACAATAACAAAAATAAATTTTTATATAGCAATATTCAATTTCATCTTTGATTTGTTCTCAAACACTTACACAGACGAGAAAGGATATAAACGTTACAAAGACGGTAACAAACTCGTTCATCGTTACATGGCGGAAAAAAACTTGGACGCAAGTTAAGGAAAGGCGAAGTTGTTCACCACAAAGACAGAGATAAAAATCAAGCTGCCCATGACAAAGCACATAAGATGGATGTAAGAAGACACGGTAAGAAAGTGAGCTACCAAGGATTCAAGAAAAAAAGCGGTGGCTTTTGGAGTTTTTTTAAATAAATTTATAGTGAATTAAAATGGCAGCTTTCAAACTTGGCATAGACAGAAAATCAGGAAAGATAGGTTCAATTCAAGAAGTACCTAAAGGACTTCAATGTGATTGTATTTGCCCTGACTGCAGTCAACAATTTGTTGCTGCACAAGGACGAAAAAATGAATGGCACTTCCGCTACCACAAGGAAACAAAATGCAATGGAGGTCAAGAAACTGCTTTACACCGATTAGCAAAAGAAATTATTTTGCGTAATTATCAATTTGAACTACCTGAATATGGAACGATTTTATCTGAAAACCCGGAATACGAAAAACGGTTTCAAACAATTCAGCCTGATGACGGCAAAACCAAGCGGACAAAATTTATTCAATTTATTCTTATGATGAAGGAGAATAAAATATGTCGCACAACCAAATGAAACGTCTTGTTTTTATGCTTGCCCTGGGTTTCTTGCTTCCTACCTTATTGGCTGGTGCTTTCCGCAAAGGACCTTACCTGATTTTTACCGGCGTGAACTCCGAAATGAAAGTGCTGTGGCAGTTGAGCGCCGCGGAAACCTGCACCCTAGCCTGGGGCACTGACACCGGTTATTCCTTGGGGCAGGTGCTCGTCACAGAATACGGTAATGACCATCAGTACGCCTATTCAATCACCGCACTGATACCGGGGAAAAAATACCTTTACCGGGTAAAATCCTCGACCGAAACGAAAACCGGCACTTTTCGCGCGGCTCCTCCAACTGACGCAAAATCTTTGAAGTTCTTCGCATACGGAGATACGCGTTCCAATCCCGGCACGCACAATGGTCTGGCAAATGCAATGGTTAGCACTTTCCTGCGGGATTCTTCCTTCCAAACCCTTGCGGTAGTCGTTGGTGATCTGGTGTCTAACGGCGACAGCGAAAGCAGTTGGAACACCGAATTTTTCAATTATTCCTATCCCGGCATTATGAACCTGATTGCCAACATTCCATACCAGGCTTGCATGGGTAATCATGAAGGTAGCGGTACGCTCTTCCGCAAATATTGGCCCTACCCTTTCGTCAACGCCCGCTACTATTCTTTCGATTATGGTCCCGCGCATTTTACTGTTCTCGATCAGTACACTGACTACACGCCCGGTACGGCGCAATATAACTGGATGCAAAATGATCTCGCTACGTCAACGAAAAAATGGAAATTCATCGTCCTGCACGAACCTGGTTGGTCAGCCGGTTCACACGCCAACAATACAAACGTCCAGAATTATATCCAGCCTTTATGCGAACAGTATGGTATTACCGCAGTTTTCGCCGGACATAATCATTACTACGCCCGTGCGATGGTTAACGGTATTCCGCATCTGACCGTCGGTGGCGGCGGCGCACCACTTTATTTGGTGAATCTGACCAATCCCAACATCGTGGCGGCTGCCAGCCTCGACCATTATTCGACAACGGAAATTAATCGCAATATGCTTAACTTTGCCGCCTATACTGCCAACGGGATGATCATTGATCAGTTCAGTATCAACCGTTTGGGAATTTATCCGCGTGAGACACTACTCAGCGCAGTTTTTATTCCGGCCGGTACGCAGGGTTTGCGATTTTCAACGGGCATACTCAATCCGGTCGAGCATAATTTGACTCCCTTCGTGTTATTAATAAACTCATCTGGCGAAATCGTGGATTCGGTAGAATTAAAAGACGACGGACTTAATGGCGACATCCAGGCAGGTGATTCGCTTTTCAGCACATTAATTCCTGCGCAACCGACCGAAGATGAATTTGTCATTGATCTCTATCTTGCTGATCACGATTCCGCCGATTTCTACCGCTATCCGAATCAAGCCCGTTTCACGACAATCGGGCCGTTAAAAGCCGAACGTTTATACTTCTTTGGAAGCGATACCATCCCCAATCCGGGTAACCGCTTGAGAGCCAAATTAATTCTGAAAAATTACAGTCTGCAGGCGACGGCAAAAAACCTGAGCGCAAATATTATTCCGCTCGACACCATGTCTTCGATTTACCTTACTGCCAATCCCACTTTCAGTGACATCGCCGCTGGCTCCAAAGGTACCATGATTGGATTCTACCAGATTAATTTCAACAACAACGCGCCTGACAGCGCCATTACCCGCTTCCAGGTAGAAATTGCTAGTAAAAATTGCATTTTCTGGTATGATACTATCGCGGTGTGTATTATAAAGGAGCAAGTTAGTGTTGATCGAGCTAGCAAGATTTTTCCGCAAGCTTTCGAACTCCGCCAGAATTATCCCAATCCCTTTAATACTAGTACAACGATAAGTTACTTCTTGCCTGTAGAGTCCGGCGTGGAATTAAATATTTACAATTTGCAGGGCGTAAAAATCAAAACCCTCATAGCCGAAAGACAGCCAACCGGTTACCATGAATACGTATTTACAACAGACGACTTAGTAAGCGGGGTGTATTTTTATGAACTTAAAACTGGCCGCCATCAACAGGTGCGGAAAATGGTTCTGCTTAAATAGTATCATATGACCGCAGGAAGGTAGTCATTTGGAATAAAAGTGGTCTAACAAACGCACGCAAATAACTCGGAAAGCTGCTCGATAGATTTGAGATTTTGATGTTTTCAAAGATTTTCTGAAATGTAAAGATTCTATCATTTCCGTCCCTCGTATATAATACGTTACCCGTCATTAAATGAAAATCTTAGTAGTATCCCAAAAACCTGTCAGGTGATCAAGAAAAAAATGTTAGCAATGGGACACCCTGAATACAGTGAATTTAATGAAGAATTCAAAGCCAAGGTTGCTATTGAGGCTATTCGGGGCTTGAAAGCACTAACCGAGATTTCGTTAGAATATGAACTTCATCAGAACAAGATCTCAAAGTGAAAGGAACAATTTTTCATCTTGACTACCTGAAATATATTATGCTCAAACGATGCCAAAAGAAGATGATCCAATAAAACCGATTTTTCTCAATGGTTAAATGAAAAATTACACCTTAAATTTAGCCAAATATTGTCCAATGAACAGTAACCCTTCCTCTTCTGCCCCCCGTTTTTCCCACTTTCAATTTGTAATTTGCAATTACCGATTTCTCCCTCCTTTCACAGCACATACTCCACCCTCACCTCTTGACTCAGACCGCCGCGGTGTTGGTATTTTAGATGGGGCAATATTTTTATCAAGTGAATCGGGCTATCGTCCAGGCGCCGGCCATAAGGCAGGAGTTGCTGCAATTGATAAAGCAGAGTGAAGTGCCCCATCTGGCGTTCAATGCGCCAGTTTAGATTCAACAGATAGAGTTCATATTCGAATGGATAATCGATAGGCTGCGAGTACAAACCAAATTCCAGATGTGCTTCGCCTTTAATCCAAAAACGATAAACTGTATGCAGAAAATCAACCCGCATAGTATGATTAACCCAGAGCCAGGGAAATTTGGCTTGAATTTCGACCCGCTGTCCTGATGAGAAACCTTTTGAGAGATGACCTTCAGCAGCATGGGAAATCGGTACGAAGTCACCGATTAATCCTAAAACCGGCGTGTTGATTTGAAAATCGCAATCGTACACAGCCCGCGATAAGCCTAATTGCATCAACCAGATAGAACGATTCAGTTGCATATTAAGCGCCGCTCCGCGGCGATTAAATGATGTCTTGCCCAGACTGGTGAAATCCATCATCCCGGGCGGATTATTATCAATATTCAATGCCATTTGATTACTAAAAAGCGTAAGTCTCAGGCGCGCCAGAAATCTCCGATTTTCCAACCAGAAATCAATGAGTTTGGAATTCCAATCAATAGGTAAATCCAAGCGGCGGTCGCCATTTAATGCGGGATAATTGTTTTGGTTGAGGTAACGAATATTCCAATCAATATCCGAAAAAGAGGCGGCAACTGCCATTCCAAGACGCTGATTTGTTGATAACGGCGTTGAGCCCCAGATGACTGCTGATTTGCGTTCCAAGCGCAGGCGATTATTCAGCATCTTTCCAAAGGTCGCTGGCAGATGATCATAGAAAAATAGATTCATAGACCAATTATCCGATTTCGGATATTGCTCGACAGCTAGGTCAAACGGAGTTTCGGCACGGGAGTAGGTTCCGCTGATACCAAATAATCCTGCTCCCCGGGTTATTGCCCAGCTACAAGCAAACTCATTTTGCTGAATAACAGCGCTGGTTCGCAAAGCAGTAATATCCTTGCGGTTGGAAAACTGGTAAGTACTATGGGCAAGATTCAGGCTGAATAGGTGCCACCTTTCCTTTTGATTCCATGAACGGAGAGCCAGAAATTGCCCATTGCTGCCATCCAGTCGCAAGACGGTCACACCATTGATTTTTTTATGATAGATGTTATCAAAGGAATAAAGCAGCTGGACATGAGCTTGCGGTCGACTTAGTTCCGCAAAACTGATAACTGGTACGGCTGGAAAACCCATTCCGTCGTTGACCAGTGTATACCAGGAATTAGCCGCTGGTGTTTGCAGCGGAAGAATTGTCAAAACGGTCGGAAAAAGCAAGATTTTCCCGACCGTTTTTATTTTATCCAACGGTAGTCGAATTCCTATTTAATCAGAGTCATTTTACGCAGCAGCTTGGCATCATTTACCGTAAGAATTGCGAAATATAGCCCTGAAGGTTGCCGACTGGCATCCCATATTTTACGATAATGTCCAGCAGGCAGGTGTTCTGCCATAATTTGTGCCACAATTTGCCCCTGCAGGTTAATTATCTCTAACCGAACATCCGCAGCTTTTGGCAAATCAAATTCGATAGCGGCAACGGGGTTAAACGGGTTGGGATAAACCGGATAAAGTGCAAATTCCCGCGGCAATTTAGGGACATTTTGTACATCGGTTTTAAAAGGACGATCAGGGAACATGCCGCCCAGGCGCTGATCATATCCGAAGACTTTGGCTTTCCAGATTTGCAAAAAGCTGCGCGGTGGATTATCAAACCAGGCGGAAAAATTAATCCGCTCGTTGCCTATCCAGGTAACCGAATCAGGATAGAGAAAATCCGTATGCAGATTTTTAGCGAGGTAGCTGAGAATTGAAGAGCCGAATGCCAGTTGCATGCTGTTGATATTGAAATCATCTTCGTAAGGCGCAACGGCGATAAAGAGGCGCGTCAACTGGTCACAGAAAATGTTCAGTTCCTTAAATGCCTTCGTTAACCATTGCCCGGCTTCATGGAATTTTTCAACACCAGCGGGTTTCAGCGAAAGAAAATCAGGATTAGAAGCCTCTAAAATCAAAATCAAATCGCCCTGATTATTGATATTGGAAAAATTCAAATAGGAAGGGTCGAGATCAAGAACCAAAACCTCACTCAGGTTGCGGTATAACCCTCCAATTGCCTGGTTGATTAGCTGCACACCATCGGCAATCGCTGATAGCATTTCAACTACAGCAGTAACCTGCGGCACAGTAATATAGGTGATGCTGAAATCGGAATTAGCTGTAATGGTATAGCGATTGAGCAAATCGTCGTTATATTTTTCGAGAATGACAAAGTTAGTCGGATGGGAAGCATGAATATACTGGTCAAGATGATAGCGAATCTCTTTTAATTGAGCGCTAATATCGAAATCCTCCCATTTGAACTGGTAGGTCAGGCTATCAATGCGACCATTCTGGAGATAATGGAAAGCCTGCTCTAAATTGTTCAGATAAACCGGGTCGGTCACCAATTCAGACAAGAGCGCCAGAGCAACTCCGAGGTGATGGTCTGGTTGCATGGGATTCATTGCCAGCCATTGGGCTTTCTTGAATGCCAGGCGGGCTTTCAAAACGAGAAAATCGTCATTGGCGTTTAGAATTAAATCCGATTTAATCATGTCCAGCCAGGAAAGCGGAATGCCGTTCGGAAAGATGCTACCAAAGGAATAACTGTTGTTTTCACCATCGCGATAGAAATCCTCATAGACTTTCCCAAGTCCACCGCCCGGCATGTTTTGCAATAGGGCTAAGAAATCAATGACCTTTCCTTCCGATGCTGGACCGATGGCAAACTTTTCACCGGCTAACATGTCATCGAACAGTTGAATGAACGCCCGGGCAACTTTAACACCATTCAGACTCGGCTGCCATGGACTGAGAGGTTGACTGGTTAAAACGACCTCAAGTGTATCAGTAAGTTCTTGAAAAGTCGCCAGACCGTCTCGCAGGTTTTGTACGCCTGGCATGACATCACCACCGGGAATTTCCATGACTGAATCAAAATAAGTAAAACCCGCATTGATTTGTTTATTCATCTGTCGTCCCAGCCGGTCAATATCGTGCAAATGGTTGAAGAAGCGGCGTGAAAAGACGAGCGTCAAATCGCCCTGCGCAGTTTCCTTGACTAAAATTGTCAGTTCAAAGTCGGCTGTTCCTTTGTAGACCGTTCGCCAATAATCGCCGCCCAGAGTACCATAATATTCAAGGTTAGACCGAAAAGTCTCTATTTCCTGATTAATAGCCACAAAATCGGTGCGGATGTTGTGGTAATAAGATTTGAGTTCATCACGCAGACGCGGATAATCGCCGGAATCGAAGAACTCAGTCAAGCGATTGAAAAATTCCTCCTGGCTGGCAGCATTAAAAATTGGTTCCAGACCAAAACTGGTCGTCAGCATTCCTGAGAAAGCGTTGGATATTGCATCCAGTCCTAAAATTTGAACATCTTGCATCAGAGTATCGTGCGCTATTTGAACCCGGACAGCTTGAATAATGGCTAAACCGAGGTAAGCCTGCATCGATTGAGCATCATCGCTATTCGGTACGATTTGAGCACGGAACTCATTTTCCTTGTTCGATAGGTAGTCCATATATTCGGAATCAATCGTTTTTTGCAAGATAAGATCAGGAGTCTGAGCGCAGAGAATTGTACCAAGTAACACGCTGATAAACAAAATTTTACTAAAATTTTTCATAATTACCCCCTATATTTTATGTTTGTATGTTAATGGTTTTTTTATATAGAAAGTGTTACTTAAATCACACATTTAACGAAATAAGGTGGAGCGTGTCAGGACACGGAGATATTTTTGGCCGCGGTTGGGCAAAGTGACGAGTAACGAGGCTAATATTATGTTAGCGGCTTATGGTTTCCTTCTGCGTGAATCGTAAAGCGTAAATCGTGATGACGAGTTTATTATTCTTCGAAATGTCATACCTATTGCTCATATCTGATACACCCAAATTTTCAATTTTCAACCTACAATCTACAATTTTCAAAATAAGAAACACTGAAACGGTCCTTGAATCCCCCCTGGGCGGGACGGGTTGAAACCCATTTTGAGAGAGGGAGACGGTTTGCCTTGTTCTCATCGTTCCCCGCATTGAAATGCGGGGCTATTTCTTCTCCCTGAAACCTGTTTTCGCGTAGCCAAAAAGGTTTTGGTATTTAAATTAACTCGCGTGCCTATCAATTATCCGCCTTTAGCGGACTTCGCTTTGCTCAGTAATCAATGACAAGGAATGTACTATCGTGTGATCTGCCTGTAGCGGATTTTGCTCCGCTCAACAATTGAATGACTATTGAGTGACTATTGAGTAACTACCAACTTGTAACTTGCGATTTATAATTTGCATTTGCTGCCACAGTCCTAATCCAGTAGAATCAACTGTTCTTGTTCTTCACCCGCCACGACCACTTGGCAATCGGGTGTGATGAAGGCATTGATTTCTGAGCGTACTGCCATTTTCCCAGGAAGATAAATTCCGGGCTCAATTGAAAAGCAGACGCCCGGCATTATTTCACGGTCGTCGTGGGTTTCCAGATTATCCATGTTAACGCCGTTGCCGTGCACTGCATGACCAATTGAATGACCGGTTCGATGTACAAAATATTCACCATAGCCTGCTGCTTCGACGACTTGGCGACAGACATCGTCAACTTCGTACCCATGACAGCGTTCGCCGCGCTGGAACTTAGCACGAATGAAATCACGCGCGGCATTGCGTGCTCGTCGCACAACATCAAAAATCTCAACATATTGAAGCGGCGGTTGAGTGCCGACATACCCACACCAGGTAATGTCGTAGTAAATTGCGTGCGCTTGATTCTCACGCGCCCAGAGGTCAATCAACAACGTATCGCCAGGTTTTATAACATAAGTGTTATCCGGACGCGGTTCAAAATGAGGGTCAGCCGGATGTTCATTGACACCTACTATAGGATGCTCTCCATCATCGGTCAAACCCTCTTCGGCAAAACGCCGTACGATATACTGCTGGACATCGTATTCGGTCAATGCCCGTCCGGCGCGAATTGCATTCCGAATCAAAATAAAGGCTTCGTCCTTTATCTTTTGAATTTTAGCACCTGCTCGCAAGTGCGATTGATAGCCGGTTTCATCAATCAGGGCTTCGAATAACTGCAACAGATTCGCCGCTGAGACAACTTCGACCCCCAGAGAGCGTACCAATTCTACCGTGCCACCATCAACGACAGAAACATAGGGAATGTTGCCCTGTGGAGAATAGTTCATTGCTACCCTAGGATGATTAGCAAGTGTTTCGCGTAAAGCTTGCTGCAATTGACTCCAGCTGCGATAAATCACCTTTTTACCCGGCAGGCTATCCAGTTTCCCGGCTTCTACTGCTGAGACAATTTTTATCGGCTCACCTTTCACCGGGATAAAATAAAACCATCGCCTGGTCGTAAACTTTCCAAATTCAAGTTCCAGAACTTCATAAGCCATGGCATCGCGGTTACGAAAATCGTAGAACAGCCAACCGTCAAGCGCTTGTTTACCTATTTCTGTCTGAACTTGTGCTATGTCCATCTTTTACCTCATCATTTTATTATCCGACTTATCGTTTTAAAAGCGCCGTGTTTTGCGTCGCGCAGCATCTCAAAAAGAGCCATTTCGACACTAGTCAATTGAGCACCCAGCTGCGCCAGCTTCTGAATCGCCAGATGCTTGTTCTCGAAGCGTCTGCTATCCGTACCATCAGTCAGCAAATGCACTTCATATTTGCGGTCAAGCAAGTCGCGACAGGTTTGATAAACGCAAATGTGCGCCTCGATGCCGCACACAATAATCTGTTCTCGCCCACTCTGGCGTAATTCCGTCATAAATTCTTCTTCTGCACAACAGCTGAATGCCATTTTTTGCAGCGGTTTGACATGCGGAATATGCTGGCTAATCTCGGGATGAGTAGGTCCCAATCCGGCTGGATATTGTTCAGTCAATATGATGGGAATGTTTAAAACCACGCTACTTTGAACAATTTTCTTCAAATTTTCCAGCAGTAAGGGATAATCGTGCATTACTGCTAATAATCTGGTCTGTATGTCAATAATGACCAGAACGGCTTTGTCGCTCTTGAGTTTCATGGCACAATCCTTTCCTCCTGAGTTTGACTCGTTTGTTCTTCGACGAGTTTCTCACGCAGACGCAAAAAATGCAGAAAGTAGAGCAAAGCGATAATGATTATCAAGATAAAGAGTCGGATGCTATTTGGTCGTCTGCGATTCATCACCCTTGTAATATGGTTTCTTTTAAGACCAAATTCAACAAAAAATTCGCGCTTTCGACATTGGAAAATTGAATCAATATGCCCAAATTAAGTCGTAACGACGGCACTAATGACGAGGTTTTGATTTTCGTGTTTAAGAAAATTTCCCTAACTGGCTGGATTTTTATAGGAATTATTTTGGGAGCTGCTATCGGTTTGGTGGGTGGTGCACCAATTGCCCCCATTCTAAGTGTACCTGGTAACATTTTCCTGCGGCTGCTCAAGATGGTGATAGTACCCTTGATTTTCACTTCGATTACTAGTGGGATTTTAGGTATCGGCTCTTCGAAAAATTTAGGGCGACTGAGCCTTAAGACCTTTTTCTACTATCTCCTCACCAGTCTGATTGCTATTCTAACGGGCTTAGTCTTGGTTAATTTAATTCAGCCTGGTCGCGGTGCTAATTTGGGCTTTTCGAGCCAGGTCAATGCCAGTGATTTAGCCCCTCAAAGTCTCTGGGATATATTTTACAGGATGATACCCGAAAATCCGGTAGCAGCCCTCGTTCAGGGCGACATCTTAGCGATTATCTTTTTCTCGATTCTGCTGGGTACCGTGATAACTAAATTACCAGATGAACCCCGCTTAGTGTTAGCCAATCTTTTCAACGCTGGTTTTGCTGCCATGATGAAGCTTACGCAGGGTGTGATTTATGTGGCGCCTATCGGGGTTTTCGGACTGGTTGGCAAGATTACTGCAACGATGGGCTTAGCAGTCTTTAAATCGCTGGGACTATATTTTTGTACAGTCGCCGGTGGACTGGTTATCCACTTTTTCATCACTCTTCCGCTTTTAATCATGCTTATTACTCGCTGCCGCCCTTATCGTCATATGAAAAATATGTCAAGCGCCTTGTTAACGGCTTTTACTACCGCCTCTTCATCAGCGACTCTGCCTTTGACACTCGAAGCTGCTGAAAAAAAGGCGGGCATTTCCCATAAAATCGCCAGCTTCGTCCTGCCGCTCGGCGCTACAGTCAACATGGATGGTACAGCTCTGTACGAATGCGTCGCTGCCATGTATATTGCTCAAGTTTATGGGATTGACCTAACCTTTGGGTCGCAGATGATTGTGGTCTACACAGCATTACTGGCTTCAATTGGTGCTGCCGGTATTCCGATGGCAGGACTGGTCATGATGACGATTGTTTTACGGGCAGTAGGACTTCCGCTCGAAGGAATTGGATTAATTTTAGCGGTGGATCAGATCTTGGATATGATGCGCACCTCGACTAATGTTTGGAGCGATGCCGTTTGCGCCTTAATCGTCGCCAAATCCGAAGGTGAATTGTGCGCGGGGAATTCTCCGAACTGCTAATTCGTGTCAGTAATATTCAATGATTTAGGGGTGAATCAATAATTTTATTTGACAAATGAAATTTTTCTTATTAAAATATGAGTGATGTTAAACCAATTAAACAATGGAGGGTGTATGAAGACTCTGGTAATTATTAGTGTCTTGGCTGCAGTGGTGGCTCTTGTGTTGGGAATCATTGCGTATGCAATTTCCAATCCGGTTCTTCTGAGTTCAGCGAAATGGAACGAGCTATGCCAAACCTTGCTGCTTTTTGCTATTGGTTTTGGCGTATGGGATTACATGAATAAGAAGTAATCCTGTTTTCGGGGGTTTTTTTCAAGGGCTGGCCAGTGGTCAGCCCTTTTTGTTTACGTTATTTAATACTGACCCAGACTCGTCGTTGCCGGGGACCGTCAAATTCGCACAGGAAAATGCCTTGCCAGGTGCCTAAGAGCAGGCTGCCGTTCTGCACAATGACTTGAACACTACTCCCAATTAGCGAGGCTTTTATATGAGCGTCAGCATTGCCTTCTTGATGGCGATAATTGCTATATGGTGGAATTAAATGCCCCAACATATTGCTAATGTCATAAACCACATCGGGGTCGGCATGTTCGTTAATAGTAACGCCGGCAGTCGTGTGAGGGCAAAAAATCAGGCAGTGCCCCTCAGTAACATTAGCTTGCTTGACGACAGCGGCAATAAAGCGCGTAATGTCAATGAATTGGGTGCGCTGAGTAGTTGTAACGGTGATTTCTTGCATAATTGCTTCTCCGATTTATGTTTTACGTTCTTTTTTACGAGCACTGGGAAAGAGCACATTATTTAAAATAAGACGATAGCCGGGTGAATTTTTGTGCAGTTCCAGACGTGTTGGCGGATCACCGACAAAATGCTGATAATCTTCGGGATCGTGTCCACCCAGGAAGGTGAAAGTTCCTCGTCCATAATTGCCATGGAGGTACTTCACCTGTTCGCCATTGACCACCTCGCCCATGATTACCACCGATTTTTTTATCAAACTGCGCCGAAAACCAGTTGTTTGTCCCATAAAACCCTTGATAACGCCGACATGATTTTGAGTGAGCATGGTTGGGACAGGATCCCATTTAGCGGAAAATTCAAAAAGGGTGAAGTAATCAGCCTCGGCGCCAGGCGCCACGGGTTGAAAACTGGGCGGAACATCTATATCCGAATATTCATAAAGCATCGGGTCAGTATACAACTTAAAATTCTCGAAAGCCAGGCATTTACTGTAATCCAATTTCTCATTTGCCCGCGGGTCAACCGGGTCACCATCAAAAACTTCGGCAACAATATCAACACCCTCCGCCGCTAAGGCAATATCGAGCGCATCGGTAGCGGAACACATGGCGAATAGAAACCCGCCATTGTTAATATAACGCTTGATTTCGCGCGCTACGGCTTTTTTCTCTTCGCTGACTTTATTAAAACCCAGTTTATGCGCCATGGCTTCATTGGTAGCGACTTCGGCACGATACCAATCCTGCAGGTGATAACTGGCGTAAAATTTTCCATACTGACCGGTGAAATCCTCGTGATGCAGATGTAACCAATCGTAGTCACCGAGTGCGCGATTCAGTACTTCCGCATCCCAGATTACTTTGTAATCAATTTCGGCATAAGTCAGGGCTAAAGTGACCGCATCGTCCCAGGGTTGCTTATCAGGTGGGGAATAGACTGCGATTTTGGCGGCTTTCTCAAGCAGGACGACATCCATGTTATTTTCTTCGATGGTGGCATAGATTTGCAGAACCTGGGCAGCGCTGACTTCCTCGAAGCGCACGCCGCGTAGCCGCATTTCCTGAGTCAGTCCAGCAAAATTATTGATTAAAAACGAACCACCACGGTAATTCAGCAGCCACTCAACCGGAACACCTTTTTTTAGCGACCAGTAGGCAATGCCGTAGGCTTTGAGGTGATCCGTCTGGGTCAAATCCATCGGGATTAGTATTTTTTGTCCCCACAGCAGACCCGGGATTGACCAGGTAATCAGCAACGCAAGCCATTTTATCCTGAATTTCATCGCTTAAACTAACTTTCTTTATGTGTCTCTAAGATCTTTTGAATCTCACGGAGGCGTTTGCGGACCTCGGCTATTTGCAAAGAATCGGGATACTTTTCCAACATGACGCTATACCATTGCGCGGCGCGCCTCAAATCGTGATAATAAATATCCGCCGTCTCCGCCAACATAAAAACAGCTGCGGTACTCAAATCGCTGCCGTCTGCCATTAATTTTAGCACGAGGGAATCGGCAGCCACAAAATTGTTAAATAACAACTCGATTTGAGCCAGCCGAAAACAAGCAGGCGCGCTGCATTTGGCAGTGGGAAATTGATTGAGCAGGAACCTAAAAGCTTCGCCGGCTTCGGATAATTTATTCTGCTGGAGGAGTCTTTCCGCTTTAACAAATTCCTCAAACGCTTTGCGATCCACCGCCTGAACCTCGGCATAATTCGTTCGGAGAAAACTTTCAAACTCGACGACATCGTTAAAATCAGGGTGGGCGGGTGTCAGCAGCATGACCAAATCCCCGACCAAAGTCAGAGTAGAATCAATTTGACCACTGAGATAGGCGCTCATAGCAGCATAAATTCGTGCACTTTTTTCATAATCAGTGCCCTCCTGCCGAGTGGCTTCGTCATTAAAATATTGCCATGCAGATTCCATCGCACCTTGCGCCAGATACACTTCTCCAATGCGCTGGCGACAGCGTTGTCGCAGAGCATAATCGCGGGTGGTATTTTCAGCCTGACGATAGAGATTGATTGCACCGTCAAAATCACGCACAACGGTAAAGCGCAAATCGGCTAAACGAAAAAGCGCCTGGGATGTGTATTCACTACGCGGCAATTTGGTTATCAAAGAATCGTAAATCTGAAAAGCGCGTTGCAAATTGGCTAAATTGCTTGGCACACGCTGAATGAATGGCGTATTGAAAAACAGGTTATCAGAATAAAAGTAGTTCATGGGCGATAGTTTTCCCTTGCTGAGCACTTCCTTTTCGGTAATATCCGCCAGATTGAGGAGGATTTGCGGCGCTACATGTCGCAAAGGCGGCTGGTCTAATGCTATTGTGCAGAGCGATTCGGCTACGGCATATTCCTGAATAGCGCTCAAGTCACGCAGTAAATCAAGGATGGCGCTGCCGCGATATCCGGAAAGGCTTTCTACCATAAACATCTCGTTGATGGCATCGTTATAGTCTTTAAACTTGAAAAGGAATTCGCTGCGTAACCGGTGAAGATCAGGATTCGACGGCTGTTTTTCAATTTCTTTCTGAATGAGAGAGTCGAGTGGCGCAAAAGCCTGTTCACCGACCTCGAGACGCAGGATTTGAGCGCCAATCATTTGATAGCTGCGTGGATTATATTGACCAAAAATTAGATATTCACGGGTTGCGGCAAGATAGGCTCCGCGAAAAGCATAGAAATTTGCCAACTCCAGGGCGAACAAATCGGGTTTATTATGATACTGGCGCGCGGCTTTCACCAGATTCTCCCCAGCCTGGTAAAGTTGTAAAGAAGCGTAGCAGTTAAAAAGGTTACGATAGAAATTGACTGAGTGGTTGAATTGTTCTAAAGCCTGGTTCCAGGCAGAAAAAGCAGCCGTCGTATCGCCCCGCAGATAGAATAAACGTCCGTGGTCAACCGCAGCGTTTTCGTTGCGTGGATTTAGCTGTAGCTGCATGTTAATCACACGTTCCAGTTCAGGATAATTTTTCAAAACAAAAAGCACATTTGCATAGCTGCTATAAAATGAAGGGTTAGCTGGCTGCAGATCGAAAAAGCTTTTGTAGATTTCAGCGGCTTGCTGCAGTTGCCCACTGCGTTCTAATTGTTGCGCCAGAAGGTAACGGGAAGTGAGTTGACGCTCGTCGAGTTGTACCGGTTTCCAAATTTGAGCCTTGCTTGACGAGATTTGTCCAAATGTCAATAAAATTGCCATTGCGAAGAATTTCGAGGATTTCATTGAGGATTCTCCGGACTCAAGGTTTGGAAGTAGCGCCGAATGAGATCCTGGTACTCACGGCGATAGCCTTCGCGTAGTGCTCGTTCGAGTTTTTCCTGTAAAAGATTGCGACGGGCGCCGAGATTAGCGGGCAGGTCGGCGGGAATCTGGCGAGCGACATCTTCACCGGTCTTACTGATGCGTTCTTCTTTGTAATCCTGTGTGCGCAGCGATTGTTGGGCGTCGAGCAGGCGTGAGAGAATGCGTTGCTGGCGTTCTATGGTACGGCGCAGGAGCTGATTATTTTGTAAATCTTTAATGACTTCTTCCATATCCTGCGCGATGCCACCTAAATCTCCTGCTTGAGCGGGTTTCCCCTGAATTTCCTGCTGCAGCTGTTCAAGCGATTGCTTGATTTGTTGCTGCCGTGCGGCAAGACGCTGGAGTGAGAGCTGATCGCCACTGCCGCTGAGACCGAGCATCTGCGTTTCCGCATTCAGTCCCTGTTGGGCACCTGCCATCTGGCGCAACTGTTCGAGGTAATTTTCAAAACCGGAAGCCGACCCACTCTGCTTAAGCTGATTCATAGCGGCTAATATTTCCAGAGCAGCCTGATTCAAAGCGGTTGTGGCTTTAACAGCCCGGCTGCCGGCAGTAGCGGGATTGCGCTCTTCCAGACTATTGATGACATTGCGCATGCTCGTTGCTGCTTCACCCATGCCTTTGCCGATGCGCGGAGTGACCCCAAAAGTCTTGTTTGATAATTGAATCAAATCAGTCAGGATATTGCTAAGGTTTTGATAGACTTCGCTTTGCTTTACGGCAACATCCATAATCTGCTCACTCTGCCGCGGGGTTTGTGCTATTTTGCTCTGCAATTTTTCCTGCATCTGGGAAAGTTGCAAGGTTTTATTGAGCACACGCTGAAAATCACTTAGCACCTCTTCCATTGTCCGTTTTGAAAATTCTTGACGGAATTGTTGCAAGCTGGCAGCAAGGCTCTGCAACTGGCGGGCGGATTGTTGGATTTTCGGTGCGGCATCGGCTTTGTTGCCTTTTTGCAATGCCTTTTGGGCTTGATTCTGTAAGTCGGTCACCGCCATATCGCGGAGTTCATCAGCGATTTGTTGCAATTCGCGCGTCGGCATAAAAGGAAATTCCGCCATGTCACTGGTCGTACGCTCTAAAATATCGCGGGCAATTTCAGTATCCTGGCGCAGTGCTTTTTGTTCTTCTGCCAGTTCAGTTAGACGCTGCGAATTTTCCGGTGCAGTCTGGGACAGCTTGCGGTCGAGTTCACTCTGACGCTGTGCCAGGTCATTAAAGCGTTTGACTAATTCATCAACCGCCTGTTCTACTTTAATACGTTTAAAAATTTGGAGGAGACGGTCGAGTTCCTGGGAAAATTGTTGCTGATTAAGTTTAAAATTGCTGAGGGCTTGCTGAACCTCTTTAGGGTCCATTTTTTCCAGGGCTTGTTGCAACTGACGCAAGGCTTCTTTTAGTTCAGGCGTCATAATTTGTTGATAGGCTTCCTGCAGCTGCGCATATTTTGCGAGAGTTTCGGCATTCCAGAGCTGGTTTTCTTTGCTCTTTTTAATTAATTCCTCGACTTTCTTGCCCAGCTGTGTGAGTTTTTCGCCTGCCTCGCGTGTTTTTTGAATTTCCGACTCAAGTTGCTTTTTCTGTTCCCACTGCAAATCCGGTTTTTTCAGCAATTCGCGGGCGACTTCTTCGAGTATTTGCTTGGTGCGCTGCAATTGCTCACTAATCTCGCTGCTATTTTGGATGATTTCGTCCTGAGCAGAATTGGTTGCACTAAAGAGTTCATTCAAAGATGGGAAGCGGGCTTGAATGGTAGGAGTGGTTGCTTTTTTCGGTCCGCTAAGAATATCGTTATCGTAGATTTCGACGTGGAACTCGACCGCATCCTCGGGACCAAGATTCAGGTCACCGATTTGCCAGGCGAAATAAAGTTCTTGCAGAGGGTTGTCCAGTTGGCGCAGTGGAAAGGCAATTTCTTGTTCAGCATGCTGGGACTCAGTGTACTTTTTCAAGAGCCGATAACGAATTGCAGCGCGGGTAAAGCCAAAATCGTCGCTGATGCGAATGCCCAGCGGAATAGTCATTTCCTCTGTCAAGTCGAAATCAGTCTTGGGCGAAAGCAAAGTTATAGTTGGATAAGCATCGCTTTGTAGACGCAGGTGATATTTTAGAGGATCAGCATTACTTATGCCCTTTTCATCGTTGATGATAATTGCAAAATCGTCATCATCTTTGGCGTTGAAAGCAACTCGAGCGCGGGTATTTTGACAGATTAAAGGCTGGTTGGGCTGATGGTTAAATTTGAGATAGCCGTCCTTGATTGACTTGTTTGCCATTACCTCCAATTCCAGGCGCGTGCCCTTCAAGACCATCAACTCGGCATTATTGGACTCCTGCACCTGAGTCGGCAGACGCGTATAAGCCGGTGGAGTAACCTGAATGCGAACGCGCAGGATTTCCGGGCGATTGATAACCCGAATGGTATCTTGACCGGAAGTAATTTTTCGCCAGGGAATGAAGGGTGAATGATTTTCAACGAATGCCTCATAAATAATATCTTGCCGGACAGAGGGTATCGTCCAGCACGACTGACCCATTGAATCGACCGGTAAAACTGCCTGCTGCTGGTAATCAGGGTAAATCAAGTTAAGCTGGAGCGTGGCGGGAACGCGACCGGAACAGGCGAATTTGAGCGCCAGGCTATCGCCACCGAGAACATCTTGATTTGCAGTCAGTGCGCGAATAGCAAATGGGAGCGGAATAGAATACTCGTTGCGAGGATGCAGCAGACGTTCCCCGGCAGCACCAAAAAAGCCGGGATTGACTAAGACCATCAGACAAATCAGCCCCGTCATCAATCCCCAATCTCGCAAGGCACGCTTCCGAATACTTACCGGTACAATTTGGTTAAGATCACGCTGTTTGAGTTTGCCAGCGATATCCTCTAAGGTACGCTCGACGAGTGGCTTCGAAAAACCCTTTTCCTGACGCTGCATCATATTCCAGAGCTGCAGAGCATTGAGCAATTCATCACGAATCAGCGGATCGGCGGCTGCAATGCGTCTGGCTAGATGTACATCATCGAATGTAGGAAGCCGGTTCTGCCGAATCAGGTACCACAATACTATCAGGAGGCAGCTAAAAAGTGAAGCCAAAATAATATACCACCCAACTATTTGCGTTCGCACCGCTGGGGGAAAATAGCGCCAGCCCTCAAGCAGGATGAGCAGAAAAGCAGCGCCAATCAACAGCAAAGCCAGACGAAATATTCCAGTTAATAGCACATTGATTGCCAGAGTTCGGCGAAGATTTTGCAATTGGTGCTGTATTGAAGATAAAGCTTCAGCCATATTTTACTGTGAAAGGTAATAAAGCACGATATTGGTGCCCATTTTTAACGCTGCTTCCCGCTTTTCAGGTGGGTCATTATGTACTTCGGGGTCTTCCCAACCATCCCCCAAATCGCATTCATAGGTGTAAAAAACGACCAGCCGGCCTTTATAAAAAATGCCCAGTCCCTGCGCAGGCTTGCCATCATGCTCATGAATTTTGGGCAATCCAGCCGGAAAATCGTAAAGCTGGTGATAAATGGGATGCGAAAAGGGCAATTCCACCAGGTCATTATCGGGAAAGACGCGCTTGATTTCCCGCCGAAAAGCCTGGTCCATGCCATAATTATCGTCAGCGTGTAAAAAACCTCCGGACTGTAGATGCTGTCGCAAGCGTAGCACCTCCTCCTCGCTGAAACGGATATTCCCGTGGCCATTGAGATAGAGATATGGATAGGCAAAAAAATCCTTATCCATAATGCCAACCCGCACTTCTTCGGGATGAACCTTGATTAAGGTGTTTTCAGCGATAAAACGCAAGAGATTGGGCAGGGAACTGGGATTGCTGTACCAATCACCACCACCACCATATTTCAGTCGAGCGATGACAAATTTGCCATATAAATTACGGCTCTGGGCATTTAATGTCACCATAACGACCAGCAGGAGAATGAGTATTGATATAATGGTGATTTTTATTCTCATTAGATTTCCGGCGCTTCAAATTTACTTAACGCCTGTTCGCTGTACAAGTTTCTTTGCCTTTGCCAGCGGTCGAACGCATCTGCTCGAGAAATGCTATTCTGCGGCATGGTCAGGTAGATTTACTTATGTGTAGCAGGTTGCTATTTAATCAATAGACACTTGCGGGCTGCGCGGTAATTTCCCGCTGTGATTTGATAGAAATAGACTCCTGATGGTAAATCAGTCACATCTAAGGTGATCCGGTGGTAACCGGCTGATTGATAAGCATTGACCAGAACTCGTACCAATTCGCCGCGATAATTAAATAATTTCAGAGTAACAAAAGCATCCACCGGTAGTTGATATTTGATAAAAGTTTGTGGGTTGAAGGGATTAGGATAATTCTGTTCGAGACTGTATGTACTAGGTAAAGACGTAACTTCATTGGGTATTGAAATTCCCGTAAGGGGTCCAAGATAGATCGCGACATCATCAATCAAAATACCGGTTGCGCCATTGGCTGCATCCGAAGTAAAATGAAAACGTACCCAGCATTTCTCGGCGCCTTTACCGAGCACGCTACTTAAATCCACTTTATACATCTTCCATTTGCTCTGCGTGCCGGTCAAAGTCATGGCTACATTCCAGTTAGTGCTATCGGTACTCAGTTCCACAAAACAGAAGTCCCTATCCTGCTCTATCTGGAAAATACTCCAGAAAGCAAGATAAGCGTACTCGATATTTTTAATATGAAAACAGGGACGAAAAGTAAGCCGCGCGTCCATGTTATTCGGGTAAGGTTTATTACCCCCGTAATTGTGCGCCGCCATATTGCCACTATGGTGATCAATGGCGGTTGTTGGAGCCCAGCCGCCCTCGTATGCCCAGAATTCTAAATCCTCCTCGAATCCGTCTACAGCGTTAGTGGCATTCAAAGTTGTCGTCAGGGCATTATTAAAAACATTGCGGTCGGCCTGTAAATCGGTTAGAAAAATAGTCATCTGGAGAGCATGAGCATCCGTGAACAGGAGTGGTTTGAATTTAATGACTTGACTGGCTCCGATAGCTAAATAGGGCACTGCCACGGTATCCTGATAGACAATCTGGTTGCCATCGTTTGCCCGGCAGATAACTTTGAAATTAATTTCGGGATTTTGTCCGCGATTGCTCAGGCGTGCGCCAATATCAGCTTTGACCAAAAGCGGCAGGTTAGCTCCCGGTGTCCAGAACTCATCAATGGCGATATCATGTTGAGCAGGTGCAAGGGATAAATGACACTGAGTTTGAGCATTAGTATTAGTTTGGTCATTAGATAAAAAATTGATATTAGCATGATAATCGCCTGGCTCCAGGAAATGAGTCTTAATTTTGGCAATGACAATAGCGCTATCGCCCGGTTGCAGGCTGCCGGCACCATTTAATAGCGTCAACCATTCGGCTGTTCCTGAACCGAAGCCCAGGGTACGTATGCCATCCCAGTTATCACCGTTATTACTGAAAATTACCTGGGCGCCATCGGTGAGGCGAATTTGATCCACAAAAAAGCCCGTCAGGGCAGCATTATTGGCAGTAGAATAACCCATGTCAGAAGCCATTGCCCAGCGAATAATGACGCTATCCTGCCGATAGCTGCTGAGATCAAAGGTAACACTCTGCCAGCCGTTACTGGAACCGCCCCAACCGGGAATATTTGCCCCCAAATTCCAGCCTTCATCGGGATTACTGAAACTCCACAGATACTGACAATTATATGCCGGTGAGACCGGTCTAATGACCTGAAAAGTCTCGCCGCCATTGACTGAAATCCAAACATTGCAACCATCCCAGCCGTCATAAGGAGCCGGCGCACCGGCAGGATCTTCTAATGCCCACTTACCCTGCCAGGTCAAAACCGGATTAGACGTTGTACTTAAATCCAGCATCGGAGTTTCGAGATATTGCAGCCAGTGGTCAGCGTAGCCTCCGATCGCACGCGACCCGCACCACCAGGATGAACCATCGTAACTCTCAAAATTATCCGGATGAAAAGCAATGACCATCTGGTTATCAATACTGGCGAACTGAAGCAAACCATTACCATTATTCTTGACTACGATGGGCACTTCCGCCGTGTCGCCAACTTCCAGAGCGACATTGATTTCTGCCGGGGCATAAGCCAAAGCCGGTGTGTTCAATATTTCTTCGTAAATAAACGGCATATAAGTGCCCATGCCGCAATTGCTCCAACGAATCCGGAAATAACCATTTTCGCCCCAATCGGCACCCCAGCTATTTTTACAAATCCAGCTACGTTCTGCATCATCCCAACCGACAATTAAAATGGCATGCCCCCCTTCTTCAGTACCACTCAAATGTTCGTAGACACCACCAGTGTAGTAGTAAAAATCGCTATAAACGGTGTAAGTAGCCGAAACCGGATGTATCATCAAAGCGGCTTTAATATTGTCAATTATGTCCTCTTCGAGAGTGATATAACCCCAACCCGGGATAGTCGTGGCTTGGGATTGCCAGTCGGGACAACCCCGGGAACAAGGAATCGTGTCAGAGGCATAATAAGGAAAACAGGCTTCGCTCGGAAGGCCATAAGTAGTAGCAAAATCCAGAACTGTTTCGACCCAATCACCATCGCAACCACCATTATTATGACACGACAGGATAAACTGTTCGGATAAATCCAGCATCGATTCCGGTCTAACATAGTGGATTTTCCACCAGCTTTCAATCTGTGCCACAGCCGAAAAATCCCAGCAACTCCCGCAATTACCCTGATTGCGGACTGGTGTCACCCAATTGCCGCCATTATCACGCCAATCGAAATGGTTAGGCATACTTTTAGGTCGCGGCAGTTGTAGCAAACGCGCCGATTTTGCCAGCGGGAAATCACGTCGGGCGCCTAATAACCGTTTGCGTTCAGCTGGCGTTAGTCGGGTAACCCAGTTTTCTCCTGCTTGCCAGCTGGCGCCCTGTGTTTTTATGGCTTCCTGTATTTTTTGCAATTCATCGGAAGCGTACAGCCTGAGTACTGAAACCAGCACCAGAATTTGAATAACAGTCCCTCTAATTTTCATAAATAACCTCAACTGTCTCAAAATTTATCGCAATTTAATTAATCATTCAAAAAGATACAGCAAATTTTTCATCAATTCGGCTCATATTGCACGGTCATTTGACGCTAATCAAATTCAGGCTGCAATTTTAATTGCTATCGCCTTACCATAACCCTTTATTTTTTCGGAAAAGCGGCTTATTTTTAAGCGTGAAGCGAATCGGACAGTTATTACTAACAATATTTTTTCTGACCGGTTTGAACCGAGCTCAGGCTTTGCTTAAAATCGCTGATTTCTTTCGAAACCCAATCGAATACCGCTCACCTATTCTGGTGATTCCGTTCGAGATTAAAGTCGGCACTCAAGTGCTGGGTTTTGGCAGTCAACCGCTCTTATTCGATTCGACGGAATCACAATTCGTCCGCTACAATCAGCTATTCAGTCGCTTTGCCTTTAATTTCGAGATAGAAGTTGCCAAGTCCAATTTCTGGGTTTATTTAATACCTCAAAATTTCATTGATATGCAAACCGGTGTCGGCATCCGCTATACCAACGCCCTTATGCAAATCGGTGTCCCGGGCAACTGGACAAATTCACACCCGATTACTCATGAATCCCTTTACCTCGCACCCCAAATTCGAGAATACAATCTCAACCAGAGTCTGATTTTTCAATGGGCGCCGCAATGGTATGGTTATTTTACTTTTTCCTATGGCTGGACGCACGCCAGCGCTTATGTCACACGTACTCACGAAAGATACCTGCCTCAGGATGGTAATACCTACTCTTTTGTGCTCGGCATTAGACGTTTAGGAAGTACGGGATTTCGCGTCAAGGAGGGCTACGGACTGGAACTTAAATACACCTTAGCCCGAATGCACGACCTCAAGGACAAACTCAATATCACTCCGATTACCCAACTGAACCTCAATAGTTTCGGCATACAATTGACATTCAACGCCAACCTTGGAGGTAGTCGCACGCAGGGTGATGATGCTAAAGAGCTCTACCGCACGGGTGATTATCTGGCAGCTAAGGCTAATTTCGAAGAATTTCTGCGACGCTATCCCCGTCATCCGCGTCGTTTCAAAGCCGAGTGGATGATGCAGGAATGCATCAAGCGCATTCCCTATCAGGAAATTGTGCTCGCGGATGATTTAATCAATGCCCGTGATTACGGTCGAGCCGCTGAACATCTGGCTGTGGCCAATAACACGACCAATATGGCATTGCGCATGCGCGTCGAGAATAACTACCAGAAAATAACTAACTGGTTCCAGACCAGTATGGATAGCTTGATTGTCGCCGGGCAAGTCGAACCAGCCACGAAATTGCTTACCGATTTTGAAAAATATCAAATTCCCAATAGTCAATCTATAATTGATCGCTACTGGAGCGAAATTTTCTTTCATCGCGGCGCAGTTTTGACCGAGTATGGCATGTGGGAAAAAGCCATTGATGCTTTCGATAAAGCCATCGGAAAATATCCACCTATCCGCGAACGTGTCCAGCCCTGGCTCCTGAAAATCGCCTACGGATATATCAACGACGCCAATAAATCAGTGGACAAAGCCAGTATCGCCCTGGCACTGGAATCGCTCCGGAAGGCAACCGCCACCCGCCCGGAAATCGCCGACTTAACAAAACCGTACATTCGTTCCCTCGAAGAAGGACTCAATTATCTTAAGCAAGAAGCAGGACGACAACAACTTCGCCAGACCATTAATCGTATCTTTAATCCGCCAAAAAATAAACCCGAGCCAACCATCGGAATGACCACCGACTCAGTCAGGAGCTTGCTCGGTGAACCCTCCTACCGAAATCGTATCCAGGACGCTACTAAACAAGAATATGAACTCTGGCTCTATGTTTATGCGAACGATTATCAGAAGTACTATTACTTTTTGAACGACAAACTGTACAAAATCGAGACGACCACGCCGCCGGGGACAACCACAGAGGAGTAAATTTTTGAAAATCATCTACACTGATGGCGCTTGTTCCGGCAATCCCGGTCCGGGAGGCTGGGCGCTTTTACTTTTTAACGAACAGAAACTCATGCAAGTGGCAGGTGGCTACGAACCTGCTACAACCAATAATCAAATGGAATTGCAAGCGGCAATCGCAGGTTTAAAATTACTGCGCGATAAGGAGCCAGCGATTATTTATACCGATAGCCAGTATGTGAAAAATGGCATTACCCTCTGGTTACCGCAATGGAAATCGCATAATTGGAAGACGGCTGGTAAAAAACCGGTCAAGAACCGCGAACTCTGGGAAACCTTAGATATCCTCAATCATTCTCAAATTCAATGGCAATATGTCGCCGCTCACAACGATAATTTGTTTAATGAAATCTGTGACCGCCTGGCACGACGATTAATTAGTACTCAGGGACAAATTCCGGATTTAAAAACAGAATTTGAAAAGTTATACTGGAACCTGAAAAAGTCTTCAGCGACGACTAAAATTTAAAAAGCGGGCGATAATTGTCTTTCTACCACAAGAATGAAAATCTACAGTCACATGGGCTTCAGGGCCGCTGCCGATAATATGAGCCACGCGTCCTACTCCAAAAATCTTATGAGTAACAAGAGCGCCGGGTTTAATTTCCGGTAATTCACTCTGCTTATCAGGTTGGGATAAGTGTGGCAATTCTTGCTCTTCTACGTTGATAAAATGAGTCCTCTGCCGGCGTGGTCTTATCACGCCTTCCGCCAGATTATTTCTGGTCATTAATTCAGCCGGGATTTCGTTCAGAAACATGGAGTCCATACATGCCATCTCCTCTCCCGCTCGTAAGCGCCACTTCGCATTCGAAAGAAAAACTTTCTCCTTAGCGCGGGTCAAACCCACATAGAAAAGGCGGCGTTCCTCTTCCAAAGACTCCGGCGAAATATCGCGCTCTAAGGGTAAGAGTCCCTGATTTAGCCCACAAATCAAAACGACCGGAAATTCCAGCCCTTTGGCACTGTGCAGGGTCATTAAAGATACTGCATTCTTGGTATCTTCCCATTCATCTACTGAAGTCATCAGGGTCACATTTTCAAGATAGTTTTCGAGAGTCGGCTGGGAAGTGGTGTGACAATATTCAGTAATGTCATTTAAAAGTTCATCCAGATTGGCTAAGCGTTCGATCGATTCTTCGCGTTCATGCTCTTTATAATATTTTTTCAAGCCAATTTTATCGATGCTGATACGCGCCCATTCATCTAAGGAGAATTTCGTCCGCAGCTGTTGTAATTCGGTCAGAAGTTGATAGAAATCCTCGATAGTCTCAGTCAGTCGCAAGCCAAAGTCATATTTGCGAATATTTTTGATAACATCGAACAGACTCGTGTCTTCCCGTTTGACTATGTCTTCCAGCATCTGGAGGCTGACTTTGCCAATGCTACGCGGAGGAAAGTTGATAATTCGTTTCAAATTGATGTCGTCGTGCGGATTGGTCAGCACGCGGAAATAAGCCAGAATGTCTTTAATCTCCTTGCGCTCATAAAAGCGGACGCCACCGACTATCGTATAGACGATATTATTGCGACGTAAAATCTCTTCAAGGATGCGGGTTTGAGCGTTGGTGCGATAGAGGATAGCGAAGTCACTGAACTTGCGTTTATTGCGTCTGATTTCATCCAAAATAGAGGCAGCAATTTGCGCCGCTTCGTCGTATTCGGAATCGGCTTCAAGCCGGACTAAGAGTTCGCCGTCGCTTTTATCTGACCAGAGCGTCTTGGCAGCCCGCTTGGCATTATTGGCAACGACGGCGGAAGCTGCTTTCAGGATATTGTTGGTCGAGCGATAATTTTGCTCCAGTTTGAAAATTCGGCATTCGGGGAAGACCTCATGAAAACTTAAGATGTTGCGGATGTCTGCGCCGCGCCAACTATAGATGCTCTGGTCATCATCGCCAACCACACAAATCTGGCGGTGTTCTCTGGCTAAAGCTTCTACTAACAGAAATTGTGGACGATTAGTGTCCTGATATTCATCGACCAGAATAAAGCGATACAGCTGACGGTATTTTTGTAAAACCGCAGGGTATTTTTGGAAAATGCGCAGCGGCAAAATTAACAAATCATCAAAATCTACTGCCTGATTTTTAAAAAGGGCTTGTTGGTAAAGTGGATAGAGGGTCGCCACTAATTTATCGGTTACCACGCCGTTCCGTGGCACAAACGCATCCGGCTCAATCATATGATTCTTCAGATAAGAAATGCGACTTTGAATTAGGGTGGCTTTGGTATTTTCTAAAAATAGTTCCTTCTCAGCGATGATTTTCTTCAGGAGCGAGACCTGGTCTTCTTCGTCATAAATAGTAAAGTTACTCGTATAACCTAACACTTCAATTTCGCGGCGTAAAAGACGAGCACAGATGGAATGAAAGGTGCCAATATTGACATATTGCGCTTTCTTGCCGACATAGAGGCCAATGCGGTCACGCAGTTCCCGCGCAGCTTTATTAGTAAAAGTCACCGCTAAAATGTTTTGCGGTGAAACGATTTTCTTTTCGATGAGATAGGCGACTTTGTGAGCCAGAACTTTGGTCTTGCCACTGCCCGCACCTGCAAAAATCAGGGTGGGACCACCGACATATTCCACAGCTTGCCGCTGAACAGGATTCAAGCCTTCTAAAGATTTCAATTGGTTACCTCTTTTTGGGACGCTTCGGCTAACTGACGTCGTATCTGTTGCAGCCGGCGTTTGGCAATTAAAAATTCCTCATAATTGGTAGCAAAAGTATGGGTGCTATCGCCATTCGAAACCATATAAAGATATTTGGTTCGCGCCGGATTAATGGCTGCTTTGATTGATTTCAACCCGGGATTATTGATTGGTCCGGGAGGCAGTCCAGCATAACGATAGGTATTATAGGGACTATCAATCCTTAAATCTTCGCGTTTCAAGCGGCGGGGACTATCGGGAATGATATACTGAATGGTCGGGTCCGCTTCCAGGCGCTTGTGGCGCTTCAACCGATTATAATACAGCGAGGCAACTATCGGTCGTTCACTATCAACCATACATTCCCCTTCAACAATTGAGGCAATAGTCAGGACCTGATGGGAGGTCATGCCTCGTTTTAGGGCTAAATTTTGCAGACTATCCGTCCATACCTCGCGAAATCTTTCTACCATACGCTGAATCACATATTCCGGTGAATCTCCCTCTAAAAAGTAATAGGTAGCCGGAAAAAGGTAGCCTTCGAGACTGGGAGCATCGAAACCATAACTCCGCGCAACATTCTTGTCCTTTACCAGAGACAAAAATCGCTCAGGCGGCATCCCAATGCGAGCGCGGAGCAACTGGGCAATCTGCCGGCTCGTATATCCTTCCGGAATGACGACTTTTATGGCTCCATTCTCCCAATCAGCAAGAGTTCTGATTAGTTCGTAGTAATTAGCAGCCCGTTTTAAATTAAAACGTCCCGCTCGCAGCTTCGTATCACGTCGCATCAAAAAAGCTGCTAACCTGAAGCGTCTTTGATTATTAATAATGCCGAGGTCATAAAGCTGCTGCGCAATCTGTGGCAGTGTTGCTCCGGACTTAATTTCGATAATTACCGTAGCGTGTTGCCGATTTAGAGGCGTCGTAACAATTACGAGGTAAAAAATAAACACCAGGAAGACTATGGTAAAAGGAATTAAAAAATAAGGGCGGCGCGAAAAATGATAGCGCAAATTAAATTGACGCAAACTGACCCTGCGTATTTGTTTCCGCTTACTTTTTTTCATACAGCTTAATTTTTAAATGGCACTGGGATAAAAGTCAAGATGAATATGATGAGTGCCGCTATTCCAATCAGATAATCCCGACGGCGCAACGGTGCGGTTTCGTCGTAAACTGGAGGATGCTTAACACGCACCAGGAAAAACACTAAGAGTGCCCAGACCAGCCAATTGGGAGATTTGATTCCCAAAACGAGCGCAGCAGTCAGGGCGAGCCAGGCAATTTTTTCCGCGCGCCGACCCAGCAAAGCATAAGCAATATGGCCACCATCGAGCTGTCCAATCGGTAGCAGATTTAACATTGTCACTAACATCCCAATCCACGCCGCAAAACCTACCGGATGCAGCAAAATGTCCTGGTCAGGGCGCAAATCGGGATAAATAAAGTGCGTAGCTATTTTCATAATAAGAGAATCGCCAAGGTGAATGCCGGGACCTGGACCGACAGTTATGATATTCGACAAATACAAGCCGATGAAAAGGGCGGGCAAGGCTACTACGAAGCCAGCGAGAGGTCCTGCCGCTCCGATTTCCAATAAGGCTTCCCGTCGTTGGACAGGCGAACGCATTTTGATAAAGGCTCCGAAAGTACCGATGAACGTGGGAGCAGGAATGAAGTACGGCAAAGTCGCTTCTACATGGTGTTTCCGAGCCAACAAGAAATGTCCCAATTCATGGACACCTAAAATAGACATCAGCGTCAGAGAAAAGGGAAAGCCATGAATCAAGGTCAGGGGAGCACGGAAGGGATTATAGCCCTGCATCAATGCACCTGCCAGCAAGGTCGTCAGGATTGTGGCTAAAAATAAGATAAGATTGAGGTGTGGAATGGCAACACGCGGACGAGACAATTCGAGTGTGAAAATATCCACTCCAAAACCGGGCGTCTGGCGAATTGATTTAACAACTGGACGCATTTCGCGCTCAATTTCCCCTAATGTGAAACCCGGTCGCAAATAGCCCTCGACAAGCAGCTGATTGCCATTAGTGCTGAAGCGAACTATCTGTATCCAGTAGCTCAGACGGTAAACAATTTCCTTGATAAATTCTGCTTCCATGATAAAAAGTTACAAGGCGGTACTATCCGCTCCGCAAACTTACAAAACCAAGCCTTAAAATCAAGCAAATAAATCTTTATCTTCTCGCTCGCAAAATGTAGATTCGTGTCCTAAAAATTATGAGTAACAGGCATCATTCGACTCCAGTTTTTCATCGTATTCGCAGTCGCTGGCAAGGCGAGGGCGGCTATCGCGAAGTGCTCAACATAGCCCTACCACTGATACTCTCAACCAGCGCCTGGTCAATCCAGCATTTCGTTGATCGGATGTTTCTTAGCTGGTTTTCGCCCGAAGCAATTGCAGCGTCAATGCCAGCCGGTCTTTTGAACTATACTTTTATGTGCCTATTTATGGGTACAGCAGGTTATGTCAGCACTTTCATCGCACAATACTACGGTGCCGGTCGAGATGAGATGATTGGGAAAGTGCTTTTTCAGGCATTTTATATTACGCTGGTAGGAGGCGTTTTCATGCTACTCATAATTCCCATCGCACCACATTTGTTTCGACTCGCCGGACACCGCGGATTGGTTTTATCCTATGAGGTAACTTACTTCCAGATTCTATGCGCTGGGTCTTTTCCGCCGCTGGCAGCGGCAGCTTTGTCAGGCTTTTATAACGGACTGGGGCGCACTCGACCGGTTATGTGGGTCACGATAGGAGCTACACTTGTCAATATCGGGCTCGATTATCTTTTGATATTTGGTAAATGCGGCTTGCCTCGTTGGGGTGTCAAAGGCGCTGCCCTGGCAACGGTCGCCTCGGGCATTTTCTCATTCATTTGCTATGCAATAATGGTCTTGTTGCCGCAAAATGTGCGCCGCTTCAAAACTCGCAGCAGATGGCAATTTCAGCCCGCGCTTTGCCGCCGATTAATTCACTATGGCTTGCCGACTGGCATTCAATATTTTCTCGATATTGCTGGCTTTACCACTTTCCTTTTACTGGTTGGGCGCCTGGGGACGAATGCCTTGGCTGCTACTAATATCACCTTCAATATCAATAATCTGGCTTTTATGCCCATGATAGGTTTTGGAATTGCCGTTTCGATTTTAACCGGGCAAAACTTAGGCAGAGAACGGGTTGACCTCGCCGAACGCGCGACTTATTCCGCCTTGCACCTCACTTCTTTCTATATGGGTATAATGATAACTCTTTATCTGCTCCTGCCGGAGATTTTTATCAAACCCTTTATTGTTCAGACGACCGGTACTGAGTACCGTTCAATCAGTCAGATGGTGATAATCCTTTTGCGTTTTGTGGCATTCTATTCCATTTTTGATATTTTCAATCTCATCTTTTCAGGAGCACTCAAAGGCGCCGGTGATACCCGTTTCGTAATGGTCGTACTCAGTTTTCTTTCAATGACTGTCTTAATCTTTCCTTCTTATCTGGCGCTGGTAGTATTTCAGAAAAATTTGTTTTATGCCTGGGGCAGTGCCACGATTTATATCAGTGCGTTGGGACTGGTCTTTTATCTGCGCTTTTTACAGGGAAAATGGAAAGCCATGCGGGTCATTGAACCAACTGCGCCAATTTTACCCACTAATTTCCCGGCGATACCTACCCCCGATTAAGCACACGACGATTTTGATTCTACCAAACCAATTTCCGACTCGCCGCAGGCGGCTAAATTGGTTTGTAATCAGACACCGAAACCTGTTTGGCTATGCGAAAACAGGTTTCGTACCTAAGAATTTTCTCCGCGTTCTCCGCGTGCTCTGCGGTTATTATAATCAATTAAGCACGACGATTTTGCGCCGTTCGCTTTTATTGCCAACGCTTAAATGCACAATGTAGACGCCGCTGGCGACATTTTGACCATAACGGTTCTTACCATCCCAGCGAAGGATATTCAATCCCGCACGGCTTTGTAACTGATAAAAAATCATAATTTGTTCACCGCGCAGGTTATAAATCCTGAGCGTAAAAGGCTGAGCCGTAGAGAGGGTAACCGGCAAGACCAGCGTGCATTGCCCAGCAGGCTGAAAAGGATTGGGAAATGGTTCGCCAAGCAGATAGATGCGTTCCTGCCGTAAGGTACCCTGATAAACTAAATTCTCCAGCAGCGTGTCTACCCCATCAAAAAATAAAAACGGCAAAGCGCGTGATTGGAGCACCCGTCTATCAAGAAAGGCTTCGATCACCAGCGTATCGTTCTCGGGAATTGTTGCCCTTTGGGGATAAAAAGTCATGGCTGGCGCCAGACTCTGAAGGTAAAATTCTGCTGCTCCCACTCCGATATTCACGAATCGAAGAGTCAATCTGCCGGTCTTATCCGAAAAGGCGCTATACGTCGGGATAAGTCCTGCCTGCGGCTTTTGGGGATTTGGCTCTTTAATCGTAATCAGAACCGTATCCTCGCCACCATTGGAGCTGATGGGAATTAGATAGTTATGAATGCCTGGTTTTAGCAGATTGCGGTCCAGATTAACTTCTAACTGTTGCGAACCTTCCAACAAATTTCCCTGACTTGGTGTTATGGTCAACCATGAGGGAAGTTCCCGGGCAACTTGCCAGGTTAGAGTTTCGGTGCCGCGATTGGAGAGCGTCAAAGATTGGCTATATTCATCCTGCCAGAACCATAGGGTATCGGGATAGGTAACGAGTTCAGCCGGTCTGGTGATTTTCTGGCTCAGGATGGCGCGAATCTGCCAATCGCCAGTTAAAGTTTCTCCCTCGACCTGGAATTGACGCAGATTATAAAAAACCGTACCAGCAATACAATAGGCGCGCTGATAACCTTGTTCAGTAGCGCAATACCCCAGTGAATTGGTAATGCTACTCACGGCAACATAGAAAGCATCAGCTTGCGACAAAGCGATGGGCTGGGGCAATTCAATCCTCGTCCAGCTCGCATCTGTAGGGATGATATTATCGAGAGTCAATATTGGGGTCAAATTATCAGTAAGGTAAAGGCGGAGCGTCACAGGTGAGTTATCATACATTTTGATTTTCACCGCCGTGAGGTGAGCATCTGCCGTAAAACCGGTAAATTTTTCGGCGGCTTCGTAAGATTGCAGTTGAATGTAGTACTTCGTCTGGTCGTTGTCGTAGGCGATTTCCTGTTCACTGTATCCACCAATTCCGCTTGCTGAGTATATCAGGTTTAGTTGTTCATCCAGACTGGTGAGGGCCGTACGGAAAGGAATAAAAGTGATTTTCGAGTAGGTCGTCCCGAAGTCAGCATCTTGCAAGGTAAGTGAGCCACTACTGAGCGACATCACATTTACGACAGGCGTCGCGTAATGCTTGACAATTGCTAATTTGAGACCAGTACTCGTTGGGTATTGTAAGTTGAACTGGATTTGCTTTCCGGAATAAAATTGAATATACTGCGCCGCAGCCAGCGCCAAACTGATGGAAATATTTGTTCCTCCGGTAAAATTGGAATGAAAATAAGACGAGGAAAGGGCTGAAATCTGCGCCCCCTGATAACTATAACGACCGTCCAGAAGATTGGTATCGTTGAGCAGATTGGCGATAAACCAGTCCTCAAGGAGACTGTCTTTCGTCAGGCTGTGATCTAAATCCTGCAGTACTTTTTCGTAGCTGGCTAATGAATTCAGGCTATTCTGGACAACGTTTTTGATGGCTGCCCGACCGAAACGCTGGTAAATATAAAAAGTCCACAGTCCAACTTTGGCGTAGTCAGTCAGGCTATTATCGAAATTATTAAGCGGGCGATTGGTGTCGCCCAGAAAAAGACCGAAGGAACGAGTCGGCAGCCCCAGTACCCGCGGCGCCAATTCGGATAGCCCCTCTAACAGCCAGACACTTTCATCAGTGTCATAATTATGATGAATCAAATGCTGTAATTCATGCGCCACGACACTCAGCGTCATGGCGTCGCTTACTTTAGCGGGATTAGTATCAATGTAGATAATTTCGCCGGTATTGCCCTTGCCGTCGGGGTGATTTATCTGATCGAGTGGGTCAAAATAGCCTGCAATATAGGTTTTTGACTCGCCTGGCTTATATCCGTCACGCACATCTATCAGCAAAACAAAAAGCCGACCGTTGTGGTCTTTGTCGGCAGGTGAACCAAAAAGTTCAAGTTCATTAGGATAAATTCCTTGCTGAGGATTTACGGAGCCAGGGGGAGTTTTATCAAGAAGATATTGTTTCAGGGTAGTAATATCTTCTTCACTGACTCTGCCAGCATCAAATTCGGCTTTCTCGACATAAATGGCAATTTTATCGTCAACATATTTGCGATAAAACGGTACGGCGATAAAAGTCACATCCTCAGCGTTCAAATCTTGACGGATGTAGAAAGTCGTATCAGCTGTGACCGGCTTGGCAAGTGGTACGGTCTGAATGCTGCGGGGAGTTTTATTCCAGAAAAAGGGTGTACCTGAAATAGGCGCTGGCGATTGGTAATCAATTTCTCGCCCTGTTAGAGGTACAATTAACAATATAATGAGAGCAATTATGGTGAAAAACATCATCCCCGGGGAATAGAATGACGTTCTTCGACTGGGTCACGCTCCATCAGCTCCCGCACGGCACGGCGGGGATCTTTTCCCTCAAATAGCACCTGGTATATTTGTTGTGAAATTGGCATAACGACTCCTAATTTCGTGCTCAGCTGATGGACTGTCTTGCAAGTGCTAACCCCTTCTGCCACCATCGACATCCCAGCCAGAACATCTTTCAGTTTCCTGCCTTTGCCGATTTCTTCACCGACATAACGATTGCGACTATGCTTGCTGCTACAGGTGACAATTAAATCACCAACGCCGCTCAAACCAGCAAATGTCTCTTCGCGTGCTCCCAGCTTGACGCCGAGTCGAACGATTTCCAATAAGCCGCGCGTCATCAAAGCTGCCTTGGAATTGTCCCCCAACCCCATGCCATCACAAATCCCGGCTGCAATGGCAATGATATTCTTAACTGCACCCCCAATTTCAACGCCAATTATGTCGGAATTCGTGTAAACTCGAAAGGTATTCGAATGAAAGAGCTCCTGGACGCGGATAGCGGTCTCTTTATCAACCGAAGCCGCTACCACCGCAGTAGGAATTAGTCGCGCCACTTCTTCGGCATGACTTGGTCCATGCAAAGTGGCGATTTTTGCTAAGGGATGCCCTAAAATTTCGACAATAAGTTCACTCATCCGTTTGAGCGTATCTTGCTCGATACCCTTCGCTAAATTGATAATAATCGTACTACTTGCGATTTTGCCACGCAATTTTTCAAGTAAATTCCGCACCGTCTGGGCAGGTACTGCAATGATGACAAAATTGGCTGCATCGACAACCTCATCGAGGTTAGTAGAAATTGGGATACCTGCAGGAATCGGAATGCCTTCCAGTAAGGGATTGCGCCGGGTTTTGTTCATATAGGCGACATTCTCCGGGAAATATTCCCAGAGCCGCACGCGGTAGCCCTTGCGATAAAGATGGATGGCAACTGTAGTTCCCCAGCTGCCTGCTCCTAAAATTGAGATATTGACTTTTTTCATTGACTGCGCCATAGAAAATTAGTCCTGCAGATTTACCTGACTTCACCTATGATAACAGGTTGCATGCCCTCTTCAGTGATGATCCGGGCAAATTCATCCGCTGCCGATTTAGCCACAATCAGAACTAGTCCAATACCGAGGTTAAAGACTCGGCGCATTTCTTCGTCGGTTACTTTGCCCAGATGCTGAATCAAGCGAAAAATGGGAGGCATCTGCCAGGCTTCCCAATCAATTATCAGTTCAAATTCGGGAGGAATGACTCGCCGTGTATTCCCGATGATGCCACCGCCGGTGATGTGACTGATGGCATGTAGACCAGCACGGGACAATAGTGACTTGACAACCGGTAGGTAGGACAGATGCACTGTTAGAAGAGCCTCACCTAAAGTCATGCCTAATTCAGGGACATAAGTCGTCAATGAATAATGCGGCAAAAGCACGCGCCGCGCCAGAGTGTAGCCATTAGTATGTAAACCGCTTGACGGCAATCCCAGTAATACATCGCCACGCTGTACCCGATTGACTAACAGATTACCGCGCTCCACAATTCCTACGATTGTTCCCACCAAATCATAATCGCTGGCATGATAGAGGCCAGGCATCTCAGCCATTTCCCCGCCTATCAGAGCACAACCGTTAGCGCGACAGGCTTGCGCCATCCCAGAGATAATTTCTTTGACCATAGCAGGCGCCAGATGTCCCGTTCCGATATAATCCAGAAAGAAAAGCGGTTGCGCGCCAGTCGTCAATATATCATTAACGCAATGATTGACAAGACACTGACCGACACTCTCATGTACCCCCATTTGCTGAGCAATCAACAGTTTGGTGCCAACTCCGTCGGTACTGGCAACCAGAACCGGATTCCGATATTGCTGAATTGGTAGTAGGTAGCAGCCGCCGAACAAACCCAGCTCGCTGAGAACATTAGCATTAAAAGTCTCTTTGACCAACGCTTTAATACCAGCGACGGCCTCTTCACCGGCAGTTATATCAACACCAGCCGCTTTATAAGTCCACTTCACTATCCTTCTGCTTCCTGTGCTTCCTGGTACATTGCTTCAATCAGGTGGGCATATCGTTTTTCGACCACGCTGCGTTTGACTTTTAACGAGGGCGTCAATTCATCATTCTCGATGCTGAATTCCCGCGGTAGGAGTACATATTTTTTAATTTTCTCGAACTGCGCAAAACCTTCCATGGCTTCATCAATAACCCGGTCGTACAACTCTTTGACTTGCGGTAAATTAATTAGTTCCTCATGATCTTTATATTCGAGGTTTTTCTCTTTCGCCCAGGCTTCGAGGTTGACAAAAGCCGGCACAATCAGTGCCGAGATAAATTTGCGCTTGTCACCTATGACTACAATTTGCTCTATCCATTTGGAGGTGACCAGAACATTCTCCATTGGTTGCGGGGCGACATTTTTCCCTCCCGAAGTGACTAAAATGTTCTTTTTACGGTCGGTAATAGCTAAATAGCCCTCTTCGTCAATTGTCCCAATATCACCAGTATAGAACCAACCTGCGCTATCAATTACTTCGCGCGTCGCAACTTCATCCTTGAAGTAACCTTTCATGACATGCGGTCCGCGAGTCAAAATTTCTCCATCTGCAGCAATTTTCACTTCGACATTTGGCAAAGGTTTTCCAACGGTACCGATTTTAATGCGTTCGAGAGGATTGACCGAAATAACCGGCGAGGTCTCCGTCAAACCATAACCTTCCAGGATAAAAATGCCGGCAGCCAGGAAAAATTCGGCAATCTCGGGTGAAAGCGGCGCTCCCCCCGAAACAAAGAACCGTAAATGTCCCCCAACACGTTCTTTCAACTTAGAAAAAACCAGTTTCTCAGCCACTTTTAAGCGCGTACTCAACACCGGCCCAACAGCTTTACCATTTATCTTGCTTCTCCAGGCTTTTTTGCCAGCATCAATTGCCCACCAAAAAAGATTGCGTTTGACCGAAGAGGAAGCAGCGATGCTATCAATGACTTTGGCGTACACCTTTTCATAAAAACGCGGTACAGCAGTCATCAAGGTCGGGTGGACTTCAGTCATGTCGTTTGCTACCGTATTGATATTTTCGGCATAACATATCTTGGCACCAATACCAGTGGCAAGAAAATGCCCTGCCATCCGCTCAAAACTATGACTCAATGGTAAAAATGAAAGGAAAACATCGCGTTCGTCGGCATCTATAACCTGCAGCGACCCCCAGATATTCGCAACCAAGTTACGATGAGTCAGCATCACTCCTTTCGGCTCACCGGTCGTACCTGAAGTATAAATCAGAGTCAATAAATCATCAGGGGTTATTGACTTGACCGTAGCCACAAATTCCTCCGGGTGCTGTTCCCGATAGGTTTGCCCAAGTGCCAGCAACTCCGACAGTGTCATGACCTGAGGATGCTCGACCTTATAGTCATCCAGGACAATGATTTTTTCGACCCGCGTCAGTTCAGGAAGGAGCGGCATTACCTTTTCTAACTGCTCCTTATCACCGCAAAAAATGAAGCGTGATTCCGAATGCTGGACAATCCACCAGACCTGCTTGGCGGTCAGAGTGGGATAAATAGTAACCGTCACGGCTCGGGCACATAAATTGGCATAATCCGCCATCGCCCAACGATGACTATTCTGGGCAATTATGGCGACATTATCATCTTTCTGTAACCCGAGTGCTTTTAAGCCACTGCTCATTTTTTCGACCTGCTCACGCACCTGGCGAAAAGTCATTTCTTGCCATACATTTCCGACTTTAAAGCCGAACATAGGCTTGTCAGCGAAGCGTTCAGTGACTGTTAAAAACATCTCCCCAATCGTTTTGTAAGAAAATTCAGGCATCTCTACCCCCTTTTTTAAACATTTCCCTTGTTTTTAATCTCTAAAATTTTAATTTTACGCTGCTTTTTGCCGAGGTGGTGAAATTGGTAGACGCAGTGGACTCAAAATCCACCGGACTTCGGTCCGTGGGGGTTCGATTCCCCCCCTCGGCACTTTCTCCCCAAAAATTCAATATTTTATTTCGATAAGCCGACCCGACCTGCATAGTGTTTGTTAAAAAATACAACTGTTCTAAAAAATATGATGTTAATTGTTTCAGGTTATGGTTGTGCGATGATTTTCAGGATTTTTTGGGCTTTGGCAACTTCTTCCTGGGCATCCGGATACTGGTTCAGGACTTTCTCAAACTCACTTTTGGCATTTTCCTTCTGGTTCAGATGCCAATAGCAATAGCCCATTCGTAACTGCGCATAAGCGGCTTTGTTCTGGTCACCAAGATTAAACACCTGCTGATAAGCAGTTAGTGCTTTTTGATAGTCTTGTTTCTGATAATAGCATTCACCAATCCACCACTGCGCATTATCAGCCAGAGGATTCTTTGAATCAAACGCGATTATATCCTGAAAAGTGCTGATTGCCTCGTCCCATTTTTTCTGGTCGTACAATTTTATGCCTTGGTTGTAGAGAACCTCAGCAGGCGCCAGCTGTTTTCGCGGCACTTGTGGTTGAGTGATGGTGGCTTGTGGCTTTTCGGCGGGTTTAACTGCAGTCGCTTTGGGCAATGCTTGATGTGATTTAATATAGTCAGCCAGCGACAAATCACTAAACTTTCCCCGAAATAGTTCGATGGATACGCGGCGATTTAACGCCTCTTTGTTCTTATCACCGCCTACCACCAGCGGTTCTCGGCTACCCATTGACACTGGAATAATCCTGCGGGCGACGCTATCTCGTTCCTGAGCGGGGAAGAGATCGAGAATAAGTTTCCCGATGGTAACGGCTCGCTTCAAGGCAATTTCGGTGGCTTTCTCCTCCTTTTTACTTAGACTGGTGTGTCCTTTTAGACGAACATTTATCTGCGGGTCAGATTTCAAGGCTTTAACAACCCTGCTGAGGGAAATAAAATAATTGGCGTTAAAGGTCAGACTGGGCACTTCCCACTGGTTATCATCGAAGTAAATATCGTCAAATAGAAGATTTTCGAGGCTAAGCGGTTTCTCTACAATAGGAGCACGCAATGTATCTTTAATTGCGGCTGGGGAAGGAACTGACGGTTGAGCAGGTGGCAAAGTAGCTGTAGTTTTAGAGGAGACAGGTGCTTTCATTATAAAAACCGGTTTCTGCTCTGGAGGAGTAGCTACTTTATGAGCAGTCGCTGTGTCAGCAGGAGATGCGACGGGAGTTGAAGATGCCGGCTGACCGGCGGTTGGCGTCGGTGCAGTCGAGGTTGAGACCTTTTTGGTAGTATCAGCCGGAATGACTGAAACACTGGCTGGTCGCTCATATATTTTTTTTTCTGGTTGCGGTTTAGTTTCGGTTGTGACCGGTTGAGCTTTTTCAGTCTTGGATGATGGTGCGGTACTGCTCTTTTGCAATGCTGTACTTTTATCTGCGGTTGGTTTCTGGCTTGGTGTTGTTACTTGAGTAGTAGGTCGAGGTTTTTCCTGTTTTTGTTCAGGTTGCTTTGCTGTTTTACTACCCCCACAATTCACAAAAAAAGCAAAAAGGACTAATGCAAAAAACCACGTAAGTTTCTTCATCCTCGATTCCCTCCATTTATATTTGCACCCGCGCCTTAGCCAAGCTAAAACGCGGGTGCAAAAGGTTAATAAAAGGATTGCTCAACTTATTTCTTTGTAGGTGGTGCTGGTGGGGTTTCGAGAGTCTTGACTCTTTTCTCCAGATCAGTAAATTCCCGTCCCATTCGGCTAATCGCGGTTTGAAGGTCGGTAAGCGAACGATTGGTCTCACGCTGGAACTTGCTAAGGCGTTCATTCAGGTCATCCTGGCTGGTCTTGAGAGTACTGAACTGATTGTCCATTTCCATTTTCAGCTCAGCAATATTAGTATTGACCTGTTCAATTTTACCAGCAAAGATCTGGTCAATGCTGTCCAGACGCGCATTCATCTGGGCTAAAGCCGCCTGGAACTGCTGAATATGCTTGCCACGCCCGATAAACTGTAGTTCGAGGTCATTCAGATTGTGGTCAAAGTCAGTAATGGTAATAGCATGAACTGAATCGGCTTCCGTAAGTTTTGTCATTTGCTTAACCAACTTATCGTTCTGGTAGAAAAAATACCCGACTGCGATGACCAAAAGGATAATGACAATGGTCTTAAGTAACTCTTTCATTCAATACTCCTATCGCTTAGAATTGATTTTATGCTGGACCAAATTGCTCTCAAGATAAATGTTTGCTCCATTCGTCTTCTTCCTCAGGAGAAGCGGATGCACTGGTCACCTTTTGAGGTGTTGGCGATACCGGTGAAGCCGACGGTTCATTAGCTGTGTTTGCTGCCTTAAGCTCGTTGACCAGGGTCTGGACATCCTGATGAAAAATGGCAATAGTTTTTTCAAGACGTTTTAAAAGCTCTTCCATCAGCTCACGCCCATAGAGGTTGTTAACGCTGTCCAGGAGGTCATTGAACTTACTCACCAAATAATTGCGACAGCTTTCAGAACTGCTAAAATCTACGTGATTTTCGGCTTCCATCTTTCTCGAATCCGCATGAAAATATCGAAAACTAATTTACAAATCTTGCATCAATTAGCAATGATTTTATCACGGTTAAATTACCAGCGCTCTTTTTTAAAATCTTCCCAGCGCTCAATCTCCTTCAAAATCTGGCGACATACTGCTCGCAACTCAGTAGTGAGCCTTATTTCAACCGTCGGTTGATTAGCAGTCAATTTGCTAAGTGCTTCTCGGAATACTGCCAATTCACTACGCTCTAATTCAATTGTCAACCGTGTTAGCATTGTTCTGCCTCATTTTTTATTCCAACATTTATAAAACCAATGGTATCTCAAAGCCACATTCACAGTGCTTCTCTCTTAAACTACGCTTTATTGCAGTAAAAAAACGCCGCTCAATCAGCAATCTGCCGCATTGCGGACAATAAGTGTTGCCTTCCGTCGCAGTAGCCACATTGCCTTCGTAAACATAGTGCAACCCAACCTCTTGAGCTATCCTCCGTGCTTGGTCTAAAGTACTCTTGGGGGTAGCACGACGGTCGAGTAGATTATAGTCAGGGTGAAAAGCTGAAAAATGCAGCGGTACATCGTCCCCTAAATTTTCATGAATCCAGTGGGTAAGATTCCTTATTTCAGCGGCGCTATCATTTAAACCGGGTATCAATAAGGTCGTCAACTCGATAAATGTTCCCTCATGATAAATCGCCTTGATGCTTTCCAGTACCGGCGTTAGGTAAGCTGAACATAGTTTTTGGTAAAATTCGTCCGTGAATGCTTTTAAGTCAATATTAGCGCCATCTATCAAGGGATAAATATCTGCAATAGCCTCTTGAGAAATGTAACCGTTGGTCACCATGATAGTTTTTAAGCCGGCTGCCTGCGCTAACTGTGCGATTTCGAGGACATATTCGCCAAAAATCGTCGGCTCATTATAGGTAAAGGCAATGGACTGGCATCTCTGCGCCAATGCTTGTCGCACAATGTCTTCAGGTGAGAAAGAAATTCGCTCAGTTGGTTGCGCACCAATGGTCGAAATATCCCAGTTCTGGCAAAAACTACACTTAAAATTGCAGCCGACAGTCCCTATGGAAAAAACGCGACTGCCCGGTTGAAAATGGTACAGCGGTTTCTTCTCTACTGGATCAACATGTACCGCCACAGGATTACCAAAAACTAAAGAATAGAGCCTGCCACCAACATTCTGTCGCACCCCACAAACGCCCATAGCACCATCTTTAATATGACAGCGGCGCGGACAAAGCAGGCAGTTTACTTCTCTTCCAATCCCAGGCTGCCACCATTTTGCCTCATGCATTGCCAAAACCTCACTTTCTCTTTCAGCCGTAAACTAACTAAATCTAGACCTATTTTCAACTCTTATTTAATTAAAAAATTAATCAAAATTTCACTTCGTTGCCTCAAATTCCAATTGCGCCCCAATCAGCTCTGAAACCGCGCCTGAGAGAGAATATTTTGACGTTCGGAGGAAAGGTACCTAAAGTTAGTTAATGCTTTTTCAGGATACTTTTTGTAAAATTGTCAAGGATTAGTTATATTCACGGGTGTATGGCAAAAGTAGTTGTAAAATCAAAAAAATTTGAATCCCGCCGGGGCGGGACTCTGTCGCTCGAGGGGATCAATTATCTGATTTTTGGTATTGGAATTTTAGTAATAATCCTGGGCTATGTGATTATGGCAACAGGCGCAACTTATAGTTTTCAGTCATTGACTATTGCGCCTATCATTCTCTTAATTGGCTATCTGGTGATTATCCCTTTATCAATTCTCTATCGTCGGCGGAGCAAGGAAAGATTACCTGCGGACAAAGACAAATAACTCTTCCATCGCGGGGTATATTAGATTCCTTACCTTCTTCGGATTAAAGGGCTTAAGAAATAACCTTATACCCTTTTCTTCTAAATAGTTTTTCTGAAGAATAAACTATGGTTTAACGGCTTCGGCTGGCTTTTCGGTGGGAGTCGGACTACTTTGTTTCTTTTTTACACTCGTTTTGTGGGCACCAGAATCTGATGCTGAACCTGACTTCCGAGCGTAGTCAGTAATATAAAAGCCCGAACCTTTGAAAATCAAGCCTGTTCCGCTGGTAATGATACGCTTGACAGTTGCTTTACCGCAAGCCGGACAAACGGTCAATGGCGCCGCTTTTATGCTTTGAAAGCGTTCAAACTTATAGCCACAATTTTGACAGAGATATACATAAGTTGGCATATTTCCTGTCTCTAAGTTAATTTAAATTACATAGGATTGCAGCCACATTAACAATATCAGAAACGCTGCAGCCGCGGGATAAATCATTCATCGGTTTCCGTAAACCTTGAATAATCGGACCAACGGCTTCGCAGCCAGCGATGCGCTGGACTAATTTATACCCGATATTGCCAGCATTTAAATCAGGGAAAATGAGTACATTAGCATTGCCAGCCACGGTGCTGCCGGGTGCTTTTTTCTGGGCTACTTTAGGAACAATTGCCGCATCTAACTGCAATTCACCATCAACTTGCAGGTCAGGGCGTCTCTGGCGGGCAATTTTAGTGGCTTCGATTACTTTTACAACCATTTCATGCTTGGCGCTACCCTTCGTCGAAAAAGATAAGAGTGCCACAATTGGCTCTGTTCCGATGACGCGGCGATGGGTTTCAGCCGTAGCGATGGCAATATCTGCTAACTGTTCAGCCGTAGGATTAGGCATTACAGCGCAATCCGCAAAACTCCAGATTTTCTTCTCATCTGGCGTTATTATGAAAATATCACTCGAAACAGTCGGAGTATCGGGATTGGTTCCGATGATATGCAACGCCGCCCGCAAAACATCCCCCGTCGTGGTATCAGCACCACTCACACAACCGTCCGCCACATCTTTTTCTACCAGCATGGCGCCAAAGAAGGTGGGATTAAGCATCATCTTTTCAGCTACAGGCAGTGTTATGCCTTTGCGCTCTCGCTTTTGAAAATAGGCTTCCACATATGCTGGATATTCCGGGGCAGTGGCGGGCTCGATGATACGCACCCCACTCAAATTGGCTCCCACGCTTCGACTTAGCGCACGCACCTGGGTTTCATTCCCAATTAAAATAACCTTAGCGATGCCTTCCTTTTGCAAAATGGCAGCCGCCTGGATTACGCGTTCATCATGGGACTCCGGTAAGACGATAGTCTTCCCTTTTTGCTTGGCTTGTTCGCGAATCTCATCGAGCAACTTCATTTCTCACTCCTAAATTTATTTATTAATGCTATTTTGACAGGTTCAGGTACAAAGGCTGAGATATTACCACCAAAGCGGGCTATCTCTTTCACAGTACTGGAACTTAAATAAGTATATTCTTCGGCAGGCATCAGGAACACAGTGTCTATATTGTCATTCAGGTGACGATTCATCAGCGCCATCTGAAATTCATAATCAAAGTCCGAAATCGCTCGCAAACCGCGAATGATTACCGTCGCTCCCACCTGCCTGGCAAACTCCACTACCAGTCCTTCAAAACAGGTGATACGGACGTTGTTGAACCGCGTCTGTGTGCACGCTTTAATCAATTCGCAGCGCTCACTGGCAGAAAAGAGGGGCGCTTTATTTAAATTGGTTGCTACGGCAATATGAACGACATCAAAAATGGATGCAGCGCGGGTAAGAATATCAAGATGTCCATTCGTGATAGGGTCAAAACTGCCAGGATAAACTGCAACTTTCATGGTAACCCGAAAAAGTAAAGTACCGTGTCTCCTATTTTCTTTGTGTTTGTTATCATAGAACGATAATCATCCGGCATCTGGTAAAATTTGTCCGTCTCCAAAACTACTGCCCTATTCTTTAAACTGGTCATTAAGCGTAGCAGTTCGTCGGTATGTGGATAGCGATAGGGTGGATCGGCAAGAATAATATCTGCTTCCGGTTGGTTTTTTAAAAAGCGTATGGCATCAGCATGGATGATGTTCATTTTTATAGCGACTCCCAGCCGCTCTGCCGTCAATTTTATTTGTTTAATCAACTTGCTGTCAATGTCAACCATTGTAACAAAGGCAGCCCCGCGCGACAGGGCTTCAAATCCTAAGTTACCGCTGCCCGTAAACAGGTCGACGACCTTCATATCGGTAATATCGCCTAAAACAGAAAAAAGCACGGCTTTGACCCGCTCCTGGGTAGGGCGAATATTAATTTGAGGTTTTGGAATAGTCCGGTTTTTTAAAGAACCAGCAATTATTCTGGTCATTTTAACTTGTTTGCGGATAAATAAGTATCGTTATGGTGAATTCCAGATTATTGGGGTCAGTGAGATTTGCAGCTGGTTTCATAATTAAATTTTCTACTCTGGAATTAAGATTAAGCCCGGCGAGTGTGCGCAAGAATGCCACACAATTATTAGAAAGCCCTCTGGCTTTTATGTCAGCGCGGTGCGGTTGAGTCGGGCTGGCAGCATAAATTTGCAGCGGCTGAATATCCAGTTGATTGTTCCGTCCGTTAGTCCAGACCAGCTGGTTGATTTCGGTATCGGCTAAATAACGGTAAGATTTTAAGGAAGTGAACTGTGGTTCTTTTATATTCACGATGCTTGTTATTTGGACCCTATTGGTTACAGGTTCAATATAGAAAATTTCGGGTGATTCATAATCTCCACTACTCAAAATATTAGATCTTAGTCGCTGGGCATCCTCGCTATTATTCAAATAAATGATAAAGCTGACTCGATTCATATTGAGTTTAAAATACTGGATGCGAACATCGCTCGGCAACAAGTCAAAAAGCTGGGCGAATTTAGTCAGATAAAATTCGCTCATCATAACCTGATGAGTTGCTTCTTCACTAAGCTGATTGACCAGCGGTTGCTCGTAAGCGGCAGTTGCTGACGGTGCACTCGTCGGTTGATTTATTTCTGACTTATTTAGCGCATAACCTGTAGTTGATGTATCGGGAGTAATTTCGCTGACGTGTTCTTTATTTGCAAAGAAGGGTAACTGAATAACACCCTTAAAATAGTTCTGGTAGAGATAAAAGCCGCCATAACCAATTGCTGCTAAAATGATGATGTAGAAAAATACTTTCAGTATCTTTTGGCGACGGGTTTTGCGGACTAATTTTTCGACGCCGGCCTCATCGGCGAAACGCTTGGATTTCTCTTCACTGGTTTCGATCCTCTCTTCCCCAAATCTTTCCTTTTTTGGCGGTAAGGAAACGTGGTGCGGGATAAATTCTTCCTCGGATTGCTCGAGGTTCTCGAGTTGCTTCTCAGCTGCGGCAAAAATATCCTTGTCTCCCTTTTGGGGCGTGACGAAATCTCTCTCGGTCGGCTTTGTTGACGCAGTATTACCTGTCTCAGGCAGCAAGGAGCTGGGAGGAAATTCTATTTCTTCTTCAGGCTGTAAGCCAGGTTTGGTGGCAAAATTGAGTCTTATCATAATTTAGCCTCTGGCATGAATCTTAGAAGTAAACCCAACACATCGGCAAATTGACACATAGCTCCCACCCCATCGCCATCACTCATATCCATATCCACCGGTTTAATCGTCTGAAATGGGTTAAAACAGACGAAATTTTCCACCTCGTAGGTCAGGAGTATATTAAAAAATTCGGTAGTTACATTATCAGAAAAGAAATATACTCTATCAAGAACATCAATTTTTTCAGTCTGGAAAGTACGCAGTCCATTTAGTTGATCAATGATGCTCCTGCCGTGCTGGTCGGGACAGGCAAATTTGGTGACCTGGTAATTTTCGGAATCGGTGAACCCGAACTCAAAATATTGACTGCATTCGTCGTTCTCAATAATTAAGAGTTCCTGACGCTTATCATCGACATACCAGAGTCCCCAGCGTAGGTTTTTTAATTCAGGATTCAAAAGGTTGATGGTCTGGGCTGTACTAAAAATATTTATGTCGAAAACTTTGATCGTAAAGCCCGCCGCCTGGCTGGCTTTATTCAGGACTCGTCCCAATTCTTTATAGTAGGAAACGGTCAAATAATTTTTTTGTATGGAATTTGAAGGACTTCTCAGAGGATAGTGCTGCACGAACTTTTGAGCGTACCAATTGCCCAGTCGTTGCTGTTCATTCCAATCTAACACTTCCCGCACTTGCTCTGGGTCTAAATCGGTGTCAACCGCATTAACCGATAAACTAAACCAATCGGTACGGAGCGATAAAGCAAGGTAGCGATCCGGTACGGGCAAGCTGTTTTGAATTGCGGTAAAAACAGGTTCCAGTTTTGTTACAAATCCATTATCGCGGAGCAGGGCTGGTTCAAAAACAAATTCCAATGGTTTTTTTTGAATGGTTTCAATTGATAGACCGGTTTCACCTTGAACCAGCTGACCAAAACGGACAAAATTTTCTGAAAAACTTACTGCCAGCACCTATCCCTCCTTCCTCTTATCGCCCTTCTCACTTCCAGGAACGTTCATCGTTCTCAATATAGCCGTGGGTAGAATCAACAAAGGCAAAGAAGAGCAACCGTGGTTTCCGGATCACTTCCTTTAGAGGATCACGAATGACCAAATGATCATTGTCAGCTTTAATTTCGTAACGCAGATTCGTCAATGGCCGATAAGCAAAATTGGTATCTAAATAATACCGCCGATAGTAGAGATTAGTCGTTACGCGGACCGTATCCTCCATCGAAAGGACACCTTTGAAATTCGGATCGCTCCGCAACTGTTCCAGGCGGGAAGGGATGACATAAAGCGTGTCATAAGCCATCAATTCAGTATTCCACTTGAGAACTTTATAGGTTGTATCAAAAACAGTGTCCTGCTTTTGATATTTGATGGCAAAACAGGTATCGAAGGTAATGTAAAAATTCTTCGGAACATCGACCGTAAATCGTCCTTCAGGTAAACGAATAACTTTCTGGCCAAAAAAGAGTGAATCAGCACGCGAGCTATCGCGGGCAGCCCGCACAACCCGCATCGCCACGATAGGATCAGGCTGATATTTGCCCGTCAATTGACGATAATAGCGTTCGACTTCGTTCAAAATAGTCATTCGGCGATGACCGATGTCTCGAATAGTAGCTTCTTCGCGCCAGATTGAAGCTGGGACATAAATGACCATGATTAAAATAAGGGCCAATATTACCGCAACGACATTAAGAGTTTTCACCAGAGTAGGTTTGTACTCTGGAATCAATTTCTGGTCTTCAATGGGTTCTTTACTCAATGGAAACCTCTCCTTTTAATATTTCAAAAGTCTTTGTTCCAATGCCTTTTACTTTTTTAAGCTCTTCAATATCCTTGAAAGCACCATGTTTGGTTCGATAGGCAATAATGCTATCGGCGATTGTCGTACCGATTCTCGGAAGGCTCATTAGTTCTTGTTTAGTAGCACGATTCAAATTTATCTTACCCTCGCGCTTGACTCCACCCTTGCTTTTTTTACTATTATTTGCTGATTGTCTACCATGTTTGGCAATGTAAACAGAATCACTCTTTTGAGCAAGTGCTTTGAATTCCTGAATCTCAGTTCTTGATGGAGTTGATTGTGGACGAATTTTTTCACGGTATAAGCGAATTCCAGACCCAATTAGAAAAAAAAGCACTAAAAATTCAATTACTAACTTTTCCTGACGGGTTAAATTTAGCATTTTTCAGACAAAGTTAAAATTCAAATTGTAACTTTTGCTATTGAAATTTCGCAAAACGTTGCTCGGGACGGATTTTCTTGGTTTCAGTTTTGAATAATTCTCGATATAATTCCTGTTCCCGGGCTGAAAGACGGTCAGGAATATCCACCTGAATGCGGACCATCATATCGCCGCGACTGGAATGATGTAGGTGCGGGATGCCTTTACCTTTTAAACGCAGGATTTTGCCGGGCTGGGTTCCAGGGGGAATCGTCAGGTTGACGCGGCCATTGAGCGTGGGCAGCTCCACATCACAACCTAAGACCGCTTCAGACGGAGTCAGATGTAAGTCAATATATATATCGTCTTCATTGCGGTAAAAATAGGGATGGCTCTTTTCTTCAAAGAAAACAATCAGGTCGCCATAGGGTCCCTTCCGTGGTCCAGCATTGCCTTCGCCGCGCATTGTCAGATAATTACCGGTCGTCACTCCAGCAGGTACTTTAATAGATATTTCCCGGAAATTCTGGACGCGCCCTTCGCCGCCACATTGAGTACAGCGGTGCTCGGCTACTCGCCCTTCCCCGCCACAATTGGAACAGGGGCGAACATTGACTATTTGTCCGAAGATAGAGCGACTGATCTCGCGAATTTCACCACTCCCATGGCAAACAGGACAGGTGACTGAGGAAGTTCCAGGTTTACTACCGCTGCCACTGCAAATAGGGCAGGTTTCAAAGCGCTTAATTTTGACTTTTTTGGTTACACCGGTGCTGATTTCTTCCAGGGTTAGGGCAATTTTAATTTTCAAATCGCTGCCGGCGGCAGGACCACGCCGGCGCCCGGTCTCTCGCCCACCAAAAAAGTCCTCAAAGCCACCAAAGCCACCAAATCCCTCCATAAAAATGCGCAGAGCATCAGAAAGGTCAAAACCAAAACCGCTAAAACCTGAAGCGCCGCTAAAGCCGCCTTTCAAACCCTCTTCACCAAATTGGTCATATTGTTTGCGTTTTTCAGAATCAGATAAAACCGCATAGGCTTCGGCAGCTTCTTTAAATTTTTCTTCAGCTTCTTTATTCCCCGGATTGCGGTCGGGATGATATTGCATCGCGATTTTGCGATATGCTTTTTTAATTTCATCAGCAGACGCATCGCGTCCCACTCCGAGAATCTGATAATAGTCTTTGCCCATAATTACTTACTCACGACGACCTTGGCATGCCTCAAAACGCGATTGCGATATTTGTATCCTTTTTCGAACTCAGCGACAACGGTCTCCGACGGCGTTTCTGGTTCTTCACGCTGCATCACCGCATAATGCAAATCGGGGTTAAACGGTTGATGCAATGACTCGTAGGCTTCTACTCCCAAATCTTTCAAAATCTTCCCGAATTTGCGATAAATCAACTCCAAACCATCGCGGATATTTTGTTCATTACTTTCGGGATTAGCGTTCTGGTAAGCCCGTTCCAGGTCATCAAGAATAGGCAGTATATTCCGCAAAACCTCTTCGCCAGCATATTCGATAATCTGACTGACCTCTTTTTCGCGACGCTTACGATAGTTGTCATAATCAGCTACCAGCCGCAAATATTTCTCGTTGGCTTCAGCGAGAATGGTTTCTTTTTGCGCAATTTGCTGTTCTAATTCTTTGACTTTGGCAGTCAAGGTAGCAACCTGTTCTTCTAAAAGTTCAGTCTGACATTTTTTCTTATTCGCTTCTTTCTTTTTCGTCGAGCTATTTGTCTTTTCTTTATCTACCAAGGCATTCTCCTGTTATTATTGCAAACTTTCACAACGCTGCCCTGCATTGCAATTAAAATACCAAGCTTTTTTGCCGATTTAACAATGGGCTCATATCGTGAAAGTTTTACGTTAGGTAATTTTCAATAGTTCAAAAAACAATTATATACAAGTGACAGAATTTACTTTTTCTATGGTGCTTATTCAAGGGAAAATATCCTCCTGTGTATTCGATTAAAGCCATAAAAAGTAGCGCCTTTTACTCAAAGAGGTCGAAACCTTTTTTCCATCAAAACTATTAATATTTTTGAAAATTGCTATTCCTGACATTTATTGTATATCTTCCTTTCGTGATGTATATTTCCCAAAAAGTAACCATGATGATGAAAAATATTTTAAGCAATTTTATCGTCCTACTAATTAGCAGCGCTATCTTGGGTATAACGCCCCTGCATTCTGCAGAAGTGAAGATACTAACCGATTCAGAAGAAAAGTTAGTTCTGCAAGTCAATTTGAGTGGTCCTCTCGAATTGCGTCTGGCAAACGACACCCGACAGGTTCCAGATTATCTTATTATCGAGGATGCTGAATTGCGTGCCATTACGGAAAACCTGCTTGTTCCTTTTTTTCAATGGCGAATCGCTTTACCGGCTGTGCAAAAACCAAAAATAAGCCTTCGAATTCTGAGCTCTGAGGTACAACATTTACCTCGACCCCTGACAACCGAGAAAGTAACCATCTTGGGAAAATTACCCGTGGTGGAAATTAGCGATTTAGGTTATATGGCTACTAATCCCACTGCTCTTCTGACTTTCTACCCCCTGCAAATCGGCCAAAGCTCTGACCAGATTATTATCCTCCGCTCGGTGGAAATTTCGGTTGACTTCACCACCATTCCCGTCCCAAAATCTAGGCGTGTTCCTGACAGAATGCCACTGAATGCAGCTTTTTTGAATTCCCATACCGCCCTGCGCTGGTGTCAATTGCCTACTCCCAAATTCCGTAAAATGGTTGAATACCCCAGGGGGCAATGGTTCAGGCTTTCTATCAATCAGGATGCAATTTATGCTATCACTCTGGCTGATTTACGCAACGCTGGCCTCACGTTGAGCCAAATTGACACTAATCGCCTGATGCTTTTTACTAATTCATCAGGAGGAAGAGCCCTATCCGACGATTTACCTACTGATACTTTACCAGCTTTGATAGAAGTCAGCCGAGAATTGCGGGGCAACGGTGATGCCTACTTTGCCTCGGGTGATACGCTGGTCTTCTGGGGACGAGGTAGCAGCGGTATAGCGGCTTCCGCCGACGGTAAACTCGTTTATGAACGCAATCTCTTTGCTAACACAAACTACTACTGGCTGTTAATCTCCGATACCCCCGCAAAACCGAAAACAATCTCGGCTTTGCTCTCTTTGGACAATTCTCCGAGTAAAATCAGCACGACGACTGATGTCTTAGAACGGCATGAAGTTGAAGCCGTTAATTTTCTGCATTCAGGGAGAAACTGGTACGGTGAAAAATTTAATGGTTCCGGCTCATCAGTCTCCGTCTTATTTGACTTGCCTTTCAGCCAAAATAACTACTCGGCCGAAATTAAAATCCGTACCAAAGGCGCGACGGAAAGCGCATCTTATTCCTTTAACCTCTACATCAAAGATATGACTACGCCGGTCACCAGTTGGTCTACCCAGTACTACTATAGCATCATTAAAACAATCACGACGACGCTCACTCCTGGTGCCAACATTTTGCGCATCAACTATACTGCTTCACCAAGCTCTGCCGCTGCTTATCTCGATTATATCGAATGTCGCTATCAGGCTGACCTGAAAAGTACTTCGAAACCACTTCTTTTTTGGGCTCCAGTGACCACCGGTTTAGTCGAATATCAAGTAGAAATTCCCACGCTTTCCAACTATCTCCTTTACGACATTACCGATTGGCAGAATGTCGCCAGGCAACAATTCGTCATTAATGGAAATTCCCTGACTTTTCGCGCCCCAAATGAGATCCTAAAAAGACGACGATATTATTTGTTGACCCCGACTAATTTTCAGAAACCAGCCAAAATTGAACGCTTTGAGAACATTTCTTTCAATTCGCTGCGGGGGCAAACTTCAGGGGCTGACTATGTCATCATCACCGACGACAAATTAGTTGCCGCTGCAGAAGATTTAGCACGTTTGCATTCCCAGGATGTGCCCATAAGTGACCGCCTTCAAACCATCGTAGTCACCCAAAGCCAGATTTTCCGAGAATTTCATGGTGATGTACCTGACCCAAATGCGATTCGCAATTTTTTGCAGTACGCTTACAATAACTGGTCATTAGCACCGCGTTTTGTCCTGCTTTTGGGGGATGGCACCTATGATTATCGCGGTATTGAATCGAGTAGTGGCAATTTAGTGATGACCTATCAGGTTGAACCAGCGTCCGAATCCAATGACGGTTTAAGTTCCTATGCAGCTGATTGTCGTTATACCTATGTCAATGGCAGCGATAGAATCATGGATTTAGCTATTGGCAGAATCACTGTGCGCACTGTGCAGGAAGCTCAAGGTGTGGTTGCCAAAATTCGCAAATATGTGCTCGAACCTGAATTCGGTGATTGGCGCAGTCAGGTTACGCTTGTAGCCGACGATCCACAACGCCCCCTCAACAATGAACAATATCATATCTCTGATAGCGAAAATTATATTGCCCGTTATGTCTCTAAAAATTTGACCATCAATAAAATTTACCTGCTTGAATATCCCGAGGTACAGGATGCTTCGACTTACGGGGTAAAAAAACCCGCTGCTACTGAAGCAATCCTAAAGCAACTCGCCAAAGGCACTACTATCATTAACTATCTCGGACATGGCAGTCCCACCGTCTGGGCTCAGGAGTATGTCTTAGTTAAAGACCGCGATCTGGGCAAAATCAATACCGGTATGAAATTACCGCTGTGGATTGCAGCCACCTGTAGTTGGGGACAATTCGACGATATTTCATTAGCTTGCATGCCGGAAGCCTTGCTCCTGGAAAATTACAACGGTGCCATCGCCGCCATTGCGGCGACTCGCCCAACCTATCCCGCTCCCAACCGCGCCTTTATCAGTGCCATTCTACAAAAATGGTTTACCGGCCGAAAAATAAACCGCTACCGTATTGGTGAAATCGTCCAGATGGTCTTGAATGGCAGTAATGAAAACAACGAAAAATATATGCTTTTTGGAGACCCTGCTATTTTCCTGGCTCTACCTTATACCGAAACCTCTTTTGACAGACTACCTAATGACACTTTGTACACTCTTCAGAATGTGGCTGTTAGCGGTAAAGTTAAAGACCAGCAAGCCAACTTTGCCGGGGAAGGCATTCTCAAAGTTTTCGATAGCGACCGCTATATTACCCGGCAGTATCAGGATGATTCGAAGACCACGCAACAAATGAGCTATGTTCTCCCCGGTAGAATCATTTTTAACGGCAAAATCCTATTGGAAAATAATCAATTCCGATCTCAATTTTTCGTCCCAAAAGACATTAATTATGAAAAACGCTATGGGCGATTCAATATTTATGGCTGGAATCCGGAAACAAAAGTAGAAATCGGCGGCTACTACGATTCATTGTCATATCGTGGCTCGGTCGTACTAATTGACACAACCGGTCCCAAAATTACCCTCGGCTTTAAAGACATAGACTTTCGAAATGGCGATATAATTACTCCCGAACGCCAACTCGAAATCAAAATTAGCGACCCGCACGGCATCAATATTGCCGGACAATTAGGACACGAGATCACCGTCCAATTTGACCAGGATGAAGACTTTATTTTGACTGTGACTGACGAATTTGCTTACGACATCAATTCAGATACTTCGGGAATGATAATCCTGTCATTACCGCAACTAGAAGAGGGCAAACACTATGTGACCGTCAAAGCCTGGGATAATGCTAATAATTTCACCCAAAAAAGTCTGGAATTCACCCTCACTAACTACGAAAAACTACAACTCAAGCGCGTGGTGAACTTTCCCAATCCCTTCCGCAAAGAGACCGACTTCACTTTCTATCTCACCCAACCATCTCAGGTCAAAATTTCTGTCTATACTCTGCGGGGATTAAAAATTGTTACCCTTGATTCCAACACTGTCTTACCAGCCGGTTTTAATTCTTTACATTGGAACGGCAAGGACGAGTTTGATGATGATATTGCCAATGGAATCTACCTATATAAAATTCAGGTTGTCAGTCCTGATAAAAAACAAAAAGACCAGTACATCGGCAAAATAGTAAAGGCAAAATAATGGCATTGCTCGACTTTTTTAATAAACCAGTAATTCTCGCTTCTCAATCACCGCGACGGGCAGAACTCCTTAGCCTCTTGCAAATCGAATTCACCATTCATCCGTCCACTTATGAGGAAGACAATGAGCGCTTGATTTCCCCAACCGAATTAGCGCGCCTTCACGCTTATCATAAAGCACAGCAAGTTGCCGCACTGTTCTCCGATGCCTGGATAATTGGAGCAGATACTATTGTTGTCAAGCGTCTAAAGATCTTGGGTAAGCCCAAAACGCGCCAGGAAGCTATTGAAATGCTAGAACATCTCAGTGGTTGTGCTCACAAGGTTTTTACGGCTTACTGCATCATTAATGCCTCTAATGGTAAAAGTTTAAGCAATGTGGTCGAAACAACAGTACGCTTTCGCCGTTTAAACCGTGCCATGATTGAATACTATGTTGACCATTTCCCGCCCTACGATAAAGCGGGTGCTTATGGCATTCAAGATTTCAGTGCGGTTTTTATCGAAAAAATTACTGGCTGCTTTTACAATGTCGTCGGTTTCCCCCTTCCAGCGTTTTATCACCAGGTTCGTACTGAATTGCAAAATATTTTATGAATTTTAAAAAAGTTTATATTGAATTTCTGTTGATTTATTATGATATTTATGGGTAATTGAATGCAGGGTATGATGTTTTACGAAGAATTAAAACAGAAACGCGAGAAGTTAGGCATCACGATTGACCAACTGGTTGCTCGCACCAAAATAACCAAAGAAATTTTTCAGAGTTTTGAAGCCGGCGATTTTTCACGCTTGCCTAAAACTTATACCCGCCTTTTCTTGAAAGCCTACGCTCAAGAACTCGGTGAAGACCCCAACCACGTTTTACAAGCCCTCGAAGAGTACCTGGGAACCCCAACCAACCTACCGACACCAACTCAAAATGCGGTGCCGGAAAAGAAATTAGAAGTAAAAAATGCCACCAGTCCGTTAAAAAACCTCAAACATGAACGCAACTTTATTTCCATTCTGGTCTTTCTAATTATCATAATCTTTCTGATTGCCGTTTTAAAGCAAATTTTTATTGATGAACCGCTATCAACACCAGGCAATATTAAAAGTTCTGGCACTGGGACACCCTCTTTACCAGATACGGCTCTCAATATCAAGCAAGATTCTTTAAAAGACAGTGAAAAGTTTAGCCCACTCAATCTGGTAATTCTTACCAAAGATAGCTGTTGGATAAAAATTATTACCGATAATCAAGACACTTTTGAAAGCAATTTGCCACCACACTATAAAAAAGAAATCCGCGCCACGGAACAATTTGATGTTCGTATTGGTCGTCCTGGCGAAGTAAATTTAATCCTCAACGGACGCGATTTAGGACCGGTAGGTGACCCCAGTATTCCGACACGAGTCATCATTAAAAAAGAGGGTATTGTGAGAAGACAAAGCTTCTCCACGCGTTAAAGTCTTTTTTCTCCTAAAAAAATTTTCATTTTAGTAAAAAAATTCTTGACAAAATCCATTTTTTGTTCTATCTTGTGGGTGAATGTGGGGAAAAATCCCATATAATCCCAAAATCGCGAGTGAGCTCTATGATTACTTCTTTCGCCGGTCAATCACAACATCCTCTCGATGAAAAAGGACGGCTAAGCATCCCGGCTAAATATCGGCATTGGCTAGATAGCAATGACGCGGAATATGTCTTTATGGTGACCAAGGGTTCTGACCCGTGTTTAGTAGCCTATCCGATCGTCGAATGGGATTTGATGGCTGAAGAGTTGCTCAAACTTTCTCAGTTCAAGAAAAAAAACCGCGCTTTCATTCGGAGTTTTACGCGCAGTGCTGCCCGCTTGAAATGCGATGCGCAAGGTCGCATAACTATCCCACAAGAATTACTGGATTATGCTCACATCAAAAAGGATGTTGTCATAATTGGGGCATTGAATCGGCTGGAACTCTGGGATCCCGAGACATTGTATAATCATCCTGAATCCCAGATTCCTTTAGATGATGACTATTATGAAGACCTGGGAGATTTAATTTAGCCTTGGATACTGATAGACCAACCGCACAGTCTTTACATATACCGGTATTGCTCGACCAGGTGATGGAGTTTATGAATCTGCAACCTGACGGTGTCTATGTAGATTGTACGGTCGGTACTGGTGGTCATTTTCGGGAAATGGCGCAATCATTATCACCACAAGGCTTTCTATTGGGGTTGGACACCGATCCACACACCATTGAATATTTACAAAGCAACCTTGAAATCAGTGTTCCGCACCAGCTCATTAATGCCAATTTTAGTGAACTAAGCCGAGTCTGTTATCGGGCGGGGCAGTTGCAGGTTGATGGAATTTTATTTGATTTGGGACTTTCTTCTTTTGCCTTAGATGATCCAGAACGCGGTTTTTCATATTTAAAAGATGGTCCCCTGGATATGCGTTTTAATCCAGCGCAAGGTATGACGGCAGGAGAATATCTCAATTCCGCTCCTGCAGGTGAATTGACAAAAGTTTTTAGGCAATATGGCGAAGAGCATCAGGCAGCCAAAATTGCACGGGCAATTGTTAAAAAGCGCCAAATTAAGCCCATAGAAACGACTGAGGAACTGGCTCAAATCATTCGCTCAATAGTGCCAGCGGCTACGGTCATTAAGAGCCTGAGTCGTATTTTTCAGGCTATTCGTATTCATGTCAACCGGGAATTAGCTGTTCTGGAAACTGCTTTAATTCAGGCGTTACTATTACTTAGACTGGGTGGTCGGTTAGTAGTAATCAGTTATCACTCTCTTGAAGACCGCCTTGTCAAACAGTTTTTTAATAAAGAAGCCACCGATTGTATTTGTCCGCGGGATTTTCCAGTATGTCGTTGTGGACATAAAGCCAGTCTCAGAATTCTGACACCCAAACCGATTAAGCCTACTCCTGCTGAGATAACCCAAAATCCTCGGGCTCGCAGTGCCAAATTGCGTGCCGCGGAGAAAATTTGAGGTAACGAATGGTCAAACCTGGTTATAAGACCAATTTAAAGCGTAAGCGGATGGTAGTCGGTATTTGCTTATTTCTTGGACTGATAGGTTCGATGGTTTTCTACTTGTGGATTTACAATTATACCAATACCTTATATCGCGAAATTGATCAATTGCGGCGTAAAGAAGCGCTCATGGTTGCCCGCAATCGCGCCTTGCAGATTGAAATCGAGACCTTGATGCGTCCTGACCGTATTAAAACCATCGCGATGAATGAAATCGGGATGGTCTTCCCGAACCCGGAAACCTTAGCAGTCATTATTGAACCCCAAATCTCTAATAGCCGCTAATGAGTAATCCGTATAGATCCATTAGTCAACGAGTGCTCTTAATAACGACATTTTTCGTGGTTTCCTGGGGACTTATCATCGGGCGACTTTTCTTTATTCAGGTCATTAATGCTAAAAAGTATCAGTCCAAATGCAATGTTCAGGCAAACACTAAAAAACCGGTTCAGCCGATGCGGGGAACTTTTTATGACCGCGATGGCAAAGTTTTAACGATAGACATGGTTTCCTATTCGATTGCCGCTCATCCGTATTTGATTTCCAATAAAGCCAACCTGGCGCATAGTTTGGCGATTGATTTGAACGGTGATTATGAGAAGTACCTTACTGCCTTACAGGATAAGAAAACTTTTGTGTGGTTAGAGCGCAATATCACTGGTGAGCGTTTTCAAAATTATGACAAATATGAAAAATTACCAGGTTTATCGATAGAGAAAAAAATCACGCGTTATTATCCGCTGGGCGAGATTATGGGGCAAGTATTGGGATTTACCAACATTGATAATCGCGGCGCTTGTGGTCTTGAACTTGCCCTTGAGAATCATCTGAGCGGTAAACCCGGCTGGATAACAGTTCAGAAGGATGGCTGGGGACGCTATTTTGTTCGTCCCGACTTACCTTCTAAAGCCGCGATTGATGGCAACGATATTATTTTGACTATTGATCAAGAATATCAGTCAATTTTATTTGAGGAACTCACTAAAGCCTACCAAACCACCAAATCGGAAAAAGCCCTGGGATTAATCATTAATCCCAATAATGGTGAGATTCTGGCAATGGCAAATCTCCCCTCTTTTGACCCTAACCGTTTTGGGGAATATCCTCAGGCTTTTATGCGTAATTCAGTCATTTCGGATATTTTTGAACCGGGTTCGACTTTTAAGGTCGTCACTGCCACGGCTGCACTGGAGCGAAAAGTATTGCGACCTGATCGCCAGATTGATTGTAGTCAGGGTTTTGTGCAGGTAGCCAATCGGATTATCCGTGACCATGAGCGGTACAATGTATTGACCTTTGCCGAAGTAATTAAAAACAGCAGTAATGTTGGAACTATTAAGGTTGCTCAAGCAGTTGGTAAAGAGCAGGTTTTCAACTTTGCTCGCAAGTACGGTTTTGGGATGCGAACCGACATTCAATTTCCGGGCGAAGAAAACGGGATTCTGCATCCTTTGAAAAAATGGAGTGATTTGACCCTGGCACAAGTAGCAATTGGACAGGGTGTCAGTGTAACCGCTCTACAGGTGGCTTGTGCTTATTCGGCTATTGCAAATGGTGGAATTTTGCTCAAGCCGCAATTGGTGAAAATGATTAAGACCAAGTCGGGGATACCTATTTTTGAAGCTAGCCCGATTTTTATCAGGCGGGTAGCAAGTCCTGAAACTATGGCGACCTTGCGTGAACTATTGCGCCTTACCGTCGCCAGTGGCACCGGGCGGAGAGCCGATATCAGTGGCTTGGCGATTGCCGGAAAGACCGGCACGGCTCAAAAAGTCATCAATGGAACCTACAGCCAAACGGACTATGTTGCTTCTTTTGTCGGTTTTTTCCCGGTCAATCATCCTAAACTTCTTTGCATTGTAGTCCTGGATAATCCAAAAGGAGCAGTGCATACCGGTGGCAGCAGTGCAGCACCAGTAGTACGTGAAATTTTTAAAAGAATTGTCAATGAATCGGACGAATTATTTTTAGATGAAGAAGAGGCGCCACTTCCTGCTCCAGTTTATACTGCAAAGCATGATAACAAGGCAACTGAGCCAGCCCGGCTTTATCCTTCTCAAATGGAAGTGGTTTTATCAACAGCTAATCGCGTATCGCTTATGCCAGATTTGACCGGTAAGACCCTGCGTCAAGCCTTAGCGATTCTCCAGATGCATGGCATCGAGAATGTCGTCATAGAAGGGACAGGGTTGGTGATCTGGCAAAGCCCGGATCCCAATACGCCAGTCGGAATCGGTACTAATTGTCGCATAAGATTAAAATCTTTAGGAAAGCAAGTTGATTAAAGAGCTCTATCAAGTTCTAACTGGAATTGAAGGCAAAGTGGTGGGTAAACTGCCAGCGCAGATTACTGACATTACGATAAATTCCAAAAAGGTCATTCCCGGTTCTCTGTTTGTCGCAATTCGGGGCAACAAGGAAGATGGTCATTACTATGCTGCGGAGGCAATGCAAAATGGTGCCAGCGTACTCGTCGTCGAAACTGCTCAACCAGAAATTCCTCTTCCGCAAATCATCGTTCACGATACTAAAGTCGCTGTGAGTCATATTGCCGCCAACTATTTTGAGCATCCAACCAGCAAGTTAAAAGTGATTGGAGTGACCGGCACGAATGGAAAAACGACGACAGTCTACCTCTTGAATCAAATCCTCAAATCGGCTGGCATTAAAAGAGGTACCATTGGCACATTAGGTTATTCTCTCGAAGATGAACGCACGCCGTCTAATTTGACAACGCCTGACTGCATTCAATTGCAGCAAATATTCTATGAGATGGTCAAAAGCAATTTTGAAGTTGCCGTGATGGAGGTTTCTTCTCACGCTCTGGCTCTGCAACGGGTTGCTGATGTCAATTTTTACGCAGGAGTTTTTACCAATATTTCGCAGGACCACCTCGATTTCCATAAAACCCTGGAGAATTATGCCCGGACTAAAGCGCAGCTTTTTGCGATGGTCAATCTGGCAGGCTTTCTGGTCCTAAATACTGAGGATGAATTTTCACGATTATTTAGTGAAGCAGCCCGAACCCGAATCCTGACCTACGCCTTAAGACGTAGTGCCGATTATCGCTGGGCACCCGGTGTATCATACCAGAATGGCATCCGTGGCAGGGTCTTAACCCCCGACGGTGAAATCAGCGTTGAGAGTTCCCTTTCCGGCGATTACAATTTGAAAAATATCCTGGCGGCGGTGGCAGTTGCCCAAAATTTAGGCATTTCGGCACCGACTATCAGCGCTGGAATTGCACAAGTCGAAAATATTCCGGGTCGTTTACAGGAAGTTGCCCAACCGGGAAAAGCACGGGTATTCGTGGATTACGCCCACACTCCCGACGCCATCCGCAATGTGCTAAAAACCTTGCAAGCCATAAAACAAACAGACGGGCGTTTAATTGTCATCTTCGGATGTGGTGGTAATCGTGACCGCAGTAAGCGTCCTATCATGGCGCAAGCAGTTGCCTCTTATGCCGATTTGGCGATTATAACAACCGACAATCCGCGTTTTGAAAAACCAGAGGCAATTATTGAGGAAGCCCTAACGGGTTTTCCGGCTGGTTTCAATTATCAGGTAATTGTAGACCGCGAAAAAGCCATTCAAGAGGCGTTGCGAATGGCACACCCCGCTGATATTGTCGCCATTTTAGGCAAAGGTCACGAAACCTATCAAGAAATTCAAGGGCAGCGCTATCCCTTCAGTGATAGTAAGGTCGTGAGAAAATTCTGGAAAAGAAACGATGCTTGACGCTGAATTTATTCGCCAACTGAATCTCGGAGTTTTGCAAAATTTCGACGGGACAATCACCGGCGCTGCCATAGATAGTCGGCGTGTTCAGGTAGGGTGGGCATTTTTTGCTCTTAAAGGTGAAAAGGCAGATGGACATGACTTTGTGCAGGCTGCATTCAAGAATGGTGCCGCTCTGGCGATTGTCTCCAGAGAATGGGCAGCGCAGCACCAATCTAGCTTGCCTCTTTTGATTGTCGAAAATCCTGCCGAAACATTGCAAAAGCTAGCACAGCAATGGCGCCGCACCTTTCATATTCCCGTATTGGGCATAACTGGCACCAATGGCAAGACTACCACCCGCACTATGTGCGCAGCTATTCTCAGCACTCAAAAGCGAACGCACTCTTCGGCTGGGAATTTCAATAATCAATTGGGTTTACCCTTGACACTTCTAACCATGCCAGCTGACACCGAATTTTGCCTATTAGAAATGGGCACCAATCATTTTGGGGAAATTGCGGCGTTGTGTGCGATTGCTAAGCCCACTGGCGGTTTGATTACCAATGTCGGGCAGGGACATCTTGAATTTTTCGGCGACCAGGCGGGTGTAGCCCGGGCTAAAGCCGAACTCTTCGAATGTCTTCTACCGGATGGAGTGGCATTCGTGAACATGGACGACAATTATATTCGGCAAATGCCGACGCCTAAACAGCGCTTTACGTACGGTTTTGAAACCAAATCGGTTGACTTAAGCGGAAAAATCATCACTGTTGATAGCGATGGTCGGATAACCCTGCGTCTCAACGAGCGCTGGGATGTCCATTTGCCAATTCCGGGTTTGCCGGTAGCCTGGAATGCTTTAGCAGCCGCGGCAGTAGCATTCTATTATGGCATCGAACCCCAAAATATCATCGCCTCTCTGGAAAATTTTCAACCGGTCGAACAGCGCTTTGTCGTCCAGCAGATAGGTCGCTACCGTGTTATCAATGATACTTATAACGCTAATCCGACCTCTACGCTGACGGCACTTCAGACCTTAAGTACTATTCAAACCGCCGGGCGGCACATTTTTGTAATGGGCGATATGTTAGAACTGGGTGCAAAAGCCGGGCAAGCTCACACCGAAATCGGTCAGGCAGTGAAGGATCTCGGTATTGATATATTTTTTGGAATAGGACCGCTGACACGTTTTGCTACTATCGCTGCCCAAGGTGGCAAGGTCGCGGTCTGTCACTTTGATAATCAAAGGGATTTGATAGCCGAATTGAAAAAGTATCTCACACCGCAGGATATCGTTTTAATTAAAGGTTCACGTGGCAGTCACATGGAAGAAATAGTGAAAGGACTCGCACAGTAATGTTTTACCACTTTTTATATCCGCTTACTAAGTATTTTCACGGTTTTAATTTATTGCAATACATCACCTTCCGAGCTGCCATGGCGGCTACGACTGCTCTGCTGATTAGTTTTATTATTGGACCGTACATCTTAAAAATGTTAAAGAAATATCAGATTGGGGAATTAATCCGCACTGATGGACCGCAGACCCACCAAGCCAAAAAAGGCACTCCCACGATGGGTGGCATCATCATGATTTTTGCGGTCCTGGTCTCAATCCTGCTCTGGGCTAACCTGCGCAACACTTACATTAATTTAATGCTTCTCAGTACTATCTGGATGGGCGCCATCGGTTTTTTAGACGACTATTTAAAAGTCGTTAAAAAGATGAAAAAGGGGTTAATTGCCCGTTACAAACTGCTTGGTCAAATCAGTTTGGGCTTGATTATCTCGATTTACATTTATTTTTCACCTGAATTCGGTAACATCAGTACGGTAACTTCGGTCCCATTTTTAAAAGACACTGTCATAAATTTAGGATGGCTTTATATTCCTTTTATCATTCTGTTCATTACCGGCGTAACGAATGCGGTCAATTTGACTGACGGTTTAGATGGTTTAGCGGCAGGCTTAATCGGAGTGGTTGCTCTGACTTTAGCAGTGATTGCTTATGTCACGGGTAGAGTTGACTTTAGCGATTATCTAAATACCATTTATCTGCCTGGTTCAGGAGAGTTGACAATCTACTGCTTAGCAATTGCGGGGGCAATTCTGGGATTTTTATGGTTCAACAGCAAACCCGCGCAAGTTTTTATGGGTGATGTTGGCTCGCTATCCATGGGCAGCGCCATTGCAACCTGTTCGATTCTGTTAAAAAAAGAACTGCTTTTTTTCATTTTAGGTGGGATTTTCATAGCCGAAGCTGCTTCCGTGACTTTGCAGGTGACATACTTTAAATGGACCAAGAAGCGCACCGGCGAAGGTAAACGTATCTTTCGCATGGCGCCCTTGCATCATCATTATGAGATGCTCGGGATGGATGAGAGCAAGATTGTTGTTAGGTTCTGGATTATCGGAATTCTTTTAGCCTTATTAAGTCTAAGTAGTTTCAAACTGTTATGAACATTTTTAATACCGTACCGAAAAATTTAAAAGATCAACGCGTAGTTGTTTTAGGTGCCAAACGCAGTGGTTGCGCTGCGGCACTCCTCGCTGCCCGTAAGGGAGCGCGCGTACTGCTGTCTGAATTGGCAGATTTACAGCTGGCACCGGAAATGGTGATCGAACTACAGCAAGCCGGAGTGGTGATAGAGACCGGCGGCCATACTGAGCGGGTTTTCGAATCGGATATAGCCGTTTTGAGTCCGGGAATTCCGAACAATGCTCCGATTGTCAAGCAGCTTGAAGAACGCCAAATCCCGGTCATTGCCGAAGTGGAGCTGGCTTACTGGTTCTGTCCGACACCGAACATCATCGCGGTCACCGGTTCCAACGGTAAAACAACGACGACAACCTTACTGAATGCTCTTTTCCAAGGGACTGCTTTTACCCCTTATTGCGGTGGGAATATCGGGGTAGCTTTCAGTAACCTGATTCTAACGTCAGCCAAAGTTCCAGGAGCGGAGTCGCTATTTATCCTGGAAATGAGCAGTTTTCAATTAGAGCGTATCGTCCATTTCCGACCGAAAGTAGCGGTGATTCTCAACATCACTCCTGACCACATGGATCGTTATGAACACAGCATGGATTTGTACTTACAAGCCAAGTTACGGATTACGATGAATCAGGGCGTTGATGATTTCTATGTTTACAACGACGATGACCCACTTTTGCGTCAGCATTTGCCAGATAATTGTCAATTGGTGCCCGCTGGAATTTATTCAACAAGTGCCAAGCTGGTTTATTCCGACGAACAGGCAATTTATGACCAGAGCCGTGCTAAGATTATCGCCCGTTCTGAATTAGCCCTATTGGGTGAGCACAATTTGTACAATATTACCGCTGCCCTGAGCGCAGCCAAACTTTATGGCTTGGACAATGAGCATTTAGCAAAGGTACTCCGCCATTTCAAAGGTGTCGAACACCGGCTTGAGTATGTCGCCACAATTGACGGCGTAACTTATTACAACGATTCTAAGGCGACCAATGTCGATTCGGTCAATTATGCTTTAAAAAGTTTTACTCAGCCGGTTGTGATTATTTTAGGTGGCAAGGATAAAGACTCTGATTTCACCCTGCTAATTCCCGAATTAAAGCGGCATGCGAAAGCCGCGGTTTTAGTTGGGCAGGCGGCGCCGAAGTTACGCCAGGCGTTAAGAGATGTACTTCCCTTATATGAAGCCGGTTATTCTATGGAAAAAGCACTGCAACTCGCTGCTGATATAGCCCAACCTGGTGAGATTGTTTTATTGTCTCCAGCCTGTGCCAGCTTTGATATGTTCAACGACTTTGAGCACCGCGGGCATGTTTTCAAAGCCCTTGTCAATCAATTGAAAGAGCAACGAGCGATATGAATGTCAGCCTGAAAAAAAACAAAATAGATCAGGGTTTTCTTTTCCTGTTTTTCATTTTAGTAGGATTCGGCTTAGTGATTCAATATAGCGCCAGTTCTTCCTTAGCAGCCGCCAAATATGGTGATTCGACCTTTTTTATGCGCGGTCATCTTATTCGCATTGCCATGGGAATAGTTGCTGGCTCCCTCCTGCTCGTTTTTAATTACCAAACTCTAAAAAAATGGGCGTGGGTTTTTGCCGTGGTCAGCATTTTATTACTAATTATCACCTTACTTTACAACCGATTATACAGTCATGCCCCCACGGCGCGCTGGTTTCCAATTGGTTCATTTCATTTTCAACCTTCGGAATTTGCCAAGTTGGCAGTTATTATCTACACTGCTTCTTTTATGGAGCGGCATCAGAAACAGCTAGAAGATGTCAAGCGCGGATTTTTACCAGTAGCAATAATGCTCTTTATCATCGTTGCTTTAATTGCGATTGAACCTGATTTTAGCACGGCGGCGGTGATTGCCTGTCTGGGCTTGGTTGTGATGATAATGGGCGGTACGCGTATTCGTTACCTGATGCCTTTCTTTGGGGTCGTGGCAATCATGGGAGTTTATGTGGTTTTGCATTCGCCCTATAAACTGCGCCGTGTTTTGACCTTCTTGAATCCTGAAGCCGATTTACAGGGTTCCGGTTATCAAATCCATCAGTCTCTCATTTCTCTCGGAAATGGTGGTTTAAGAGGACGTGGTCTGGGAGGCAGTATTGAGAAGAATCTTTTCTTACCCTACCCGCACACTGATTTCATTTTTTCGGTGGCAGGTGAAGAGTTTGGCTTCATCGGTGCCTTTGTTTTATTAACCCTATTTCTAATTTTCTTTATTAAAGGAATACGTATTGCTCTACGCGCTCCCGACATCTTTGGGATGCTCGTCGGAACTGGCTTATCTATCTGTCTCTTTTCGTATACCTTAGTTAATGTGGGAGTAACCTGCGGCTTGTTGCCCGTGACGGGTTTACCTTTACCGTTCATAAGTTACGGTGGCTCGGCGATGATATTCAATTTCATGTGCGTGGGACTTATCCTAAATATCTCACGTTACGCAGTACCAAAATCAAAACCGGTCGTTGTGGTGACAACTAATGATTAAACAGGAATTCGGAAAAAGTATTAATGTACTTTTTACTGGTGGAGGCACCGGTGGACACTTATACCCTGCTATTGCGCTGGCTGAAGAATTAAAACGGCGGCAAGCAGAGCTGGGTGAAATTAAAATTTTATTCATTGGAAGTGAGCGTGGGCTGGAGGCGCAGGTTTTACCTAACCTGGGTTATACCCTGAAGACAATCTGGATAAGAGGCTGGCAGCGTGGTTGGAAATTCCGCGATATTGCCCTTAACCTGCTCTTCCCTATTCGCCTTATTGTGAGCTTTTTACAGTCCTGGTGGTATATCAGGAATTTTATGCCCGATTTAGCCATTGGTACTGGCGGTTATACTGCGGGACCGCCGTTGCGAATTGCTGCTCTAAAGAAAATCCCGATTTATCTTCAAGAGCAAAATGTCTTTCCCGGAGCAACGACCCGTTTATTAGCGAAACACGCCCGTCGAGTCTACATCTCCTTTAAGGAATCGGAAAAATTCCTGCCTGATGCCCTTTGGTATGGTACACCGCTCCGTCAATCTTTGCGGCAGGTAGAAAAATCACAGGCGCTATTGTTTTTCGAATTGGCGAGTAACCGCCGGACTATTTTGATTTTCGGTGGCAGTCAAGGCGCCCATGCTATCAATCAATACTGGGCGGAACATCTGGCGGAGTTGCTTACCCAGAGTCCCTGCCAAGTCATCTGGCAAACTGGGCAAAGAGAGTATGGGTCTCTGAGCAATATGTTTCTCGATAATCCCCTGGTTCATATTACCCCCTTCATTCACGACATGGGCATTGCTTATTCTGCAGCTGATTTGATTGTGAGCCGCGCTGGGGCAATTTCTCTGGCAGAAATCTGCCTATATGGCAAGCCAGCCGTTTTGATTCCACTGCCGACTGCCGCTGGTAATCATCAGGAAATCAATGCGCGCAACTTAGAAAAAAATGGCGCTGCCGTCGTGGTATTACAAAAGGAATTGAATACGAATCGTCTGTTAGAAGTAATCAAAGAATTGCTGGCGGATGAAGCGCGCTTAGTTCAGATGAGTCAGCAAGCTTTGTCGTTGGCTCAACGGGATGCAGCCCAAAAAATTATTGACGATATAATTGGCGCAAGTGGTTTTAATGCTTAATCGGTATCACAAATATCATTTTATTGGGATTGGCGGCATCGGAATGAGCGGCTTGGCGGAGTTCCTGAATCAGCGTGGTTACCTTGTGACTGGTTCAGATTTGACACCATCTGAAAATACTGCTCGTCTGGAAAAGATGGGTGTCAAAATTTATTACGGTCATAAAGTTGCCAATCTGCAGGATGTCGAAGTGGTCGTTTACACTGCTGCCATATCAGATGACAATCCGGAGTTGGTGGCAGCCCGGACGCAAGGGATCTTTACTATCAAGCGGGCGCGTTTATTGGGTGAAATTTTCCGCACCTATCCCCATCGCATTGCTGTTAGCGGGACGCATGGCAAGACTACCACTACTGCTTTGATAGGAAGCATCTTCACTGCTGCCGGTCACGATCCGATGATAATCGGAGGAGGCATTTTACCCCAGAGCAATAGTCCCGTCCGGATTGGTTCAGGAAATGTAATCATCGCCGAAGCTGATGAATTTAACCGTTCATTCCTGCAATTATATCCCTCGACGGCGGTTATTACTACTATCGAACCTGAACATCTCGATTGCTATGCTTCGCTTGAAGACATCAAAACCACTTTTCTACAATTCGTTCACCAGACGGATAACAATGGTGCAGTCGTAATTTGCACAGACGAACCTGCTGTCCGGGAGATACAGAACAGAATCGAGCGGTCAGTTTTTTCCTACGGTATTAACTACCCTGCGGATTGGATGGCACAAAACATCAACTTAGACGGCAATGGTAGCAGCTGGGAAGTAATTTTCCGTGGCAAGAAAATGGGAGTACTCAGCCTGCAGATACCCGGCAATCATAATGTCAAAAATGCCTTGGCGGCGTTGGCGGTAGCACATCAGCACGGCGTTGATTGGCAATCTATTAAGAAGGGTTTAGAACAATTTAGCGGGGTGCGGCGTCGCATGGAAATCGTGGCGCAATCGCCAGAGGTCATTCTGATGGACGATTATGCGCATCATCCAACTGAAATTAAAGCGACGCTGACCGCAGCCCGACAAGGCTGGCATCGCCGCCTGGTGGCAATCTTCCAGCCGCATCTATACACGCGCACTCGTGACTTTTATCTTGAATTCAGTCAGGCATTAGCTCTGGCAGATATTGTCATTCTGCTTGACATCTATCCGGCGCGGGAAAAAGCCCTGCCTGGGATTTCTAGCAAATTGATCTTTGACCACCTTATTAAGACAAAGTCCGATGGTCTTTTTTATGTCAGGACAGCGGCTGAGGCTATCGAGCAAGTCCTGCGCATTTTTAAGCCGGGTGACCTTATTATTACCCTTGGCGCCGGCAATATTAATCAAATTTTAGCGCCACTTAAAACAAAATTGATTGAAAAGCAATGAATTATTATAGCCAGGATACTACTCTGAATTTTCAAACAGCCCGCCGGGGTTTCCCTGTTGACAGGGGGGTAAAAATCGCTGGTTCTCCGCTGCGAACTTATCTTTCCAATTGGCTATCCCTGAGGGAAAGATTTGATTCTAAGCTAAATAGCAACGCCTGGCGATTAACGACTGGAAAGGGGCAACCCCGGCACTTAGATTTTTTAAAGGACAATCCTCAAACTTGTAAAAATCAGGGTAAGCTGGGATGAATGAACCTTTGACAAAACCCCAAAATATTCCCGCTGAATCCACGCCGAAAAAAAATACGCCCCACCTATTTTTCTGGCTCGTTTTACCGTTGATAGGGCTGGCGATTGTCGTGCGCCTGGCATTGAATTGGTGCACTTACACTGACTTCCTGAAATTATCACGCATCAACATTGCGGGCAATCATTTAATGACAAAAGCCGATATCATCAAGACGGCGCGGTTCAATTTTAATACCAATCTGCTCAAAATTGACCTACTTGGAGCACGTGAACGTCTGGAAAGTCAACCGTACATCCGTGCCGCAATTGTCAGCAGGCATTTTCCGAATCAGGTTGACATTTTAATTAAAGAGAGAATCCCGGTCTGTTTTGTCAACATTAACAAACTATATCTGGTAGATAGTGAGGGGGTGATTCTCCCCTTGCCTTCAGCTAATTTCAAAGCAAATTTACCGATTATCACTGGTTTTGATAGCAACTCGGTGCGTATCAAGTTAGGTTCGCGGTCTCCTAATCGCTATCTTCTTGAAGGGATTAAATTGCTTCAGGTAGCCGCCCAGCGTACTCCTGCTTTCTATGCCGAGATTTCCGAAATTCATTATCTTCAGGATGGCGAATTCATTTTATACACTCTAAATGGTGGCACACCGATATTTCTACGTCGTGGTAATCCTGAAAAGCAATTAGATATATTAGTTCGGTTTCAGGCTACTTTGCGAGACAAGCGCTCACTGACAGATTATCAGTACATAGATTTAAGATGGGATAAACAAATAATTGCTAAAGAACGGAATTCTTAAGAGCTATGCTAAGACTAAAAAATCAAATTGTTGCCGCTCTGGATGTTGGTTCAGCCAATATGCGGGCTTTAATAGCCGAAGTTGATGAAAACCAGCAGCCAATTATCAAAGGTTTTGGTACGGCTCCTTCAAAAGGAATTAAAAAAGGTTTGGTAATTGATGTTGAAGAGGCGACACAAGCTATTTTTAATGCCGTAACTGCAGCTGAGAAAATGGCAAATATGACTATTAACAGTTGCTATGTTAATCTATCGGGCGACAATATCCGCAGTATGAACACACGTGGTTTGGTGGCAGTTGCGCGCGATTCGCGTACCGGTCTGGGAGAGGCGCGCGAAATCGAGCAAGAGGACATCGAACGGGTCATCGAACATACTAAAGCCCTCCCCTTTCCTGTAGACCGACAAATACTGCATGTTCTCGCGCAGGAATTTATTGTCGATGACCATGGCGGTATCAAGAATCCGCTGGGGTTGATTGGTAGACGCTTAGAAGCCAAAGTGCATATAGTCAGTTACGATACCACTGCTGTTTCTAATCTCTCCAAATGTATCAAAAATGCCGAATTAGAAATCGATGGCTTTGTTTTAAGTTCAGTTGCCGCCGCCTACGCCTGTCTCGAAGAGAGTGAAAAAGAGATGGGCACTATCCTGCTTGATATTGGGTCTGGCGTCGTGGATGTGATTGTCTTCCACGACAGTGGAGTCCATCATACGGGCGTAGTCAACGAAGGTGCTGCCAGTGTGACCAGTGATATTGCCTACATGCTCCGCATTCCTTTGGAAAGAGCCGAACAAATTAAAAAAGAACACGGCTATGCGCGCATTTCGCTGACCGACCAGGAAGCCTTTTTTAAATTAAATGGCTTAGGAGGGCGTTCCGTCCGAGAGATTTCACGTTATAACTTAGCCGAATGGATAGAACCACGCATGGAAGAAATATTGCAGGAAGCTCATCAAGAAGCCCAAAAGTCTGATATTCCTTTGACCAACACTCTCTCCGTGGTTCTGTGTGGTGGTGGAGCATTGCTCAAAGGGACAGAACAGTTAGTAGAAAGCATTTTCAATACGCCCGCCCGAATTGGATTACCAACTGGTTTTAGTGGTTATGAAAGTGAACTGACTGACCCGAGTTTTGCCGTAGCGATTGGTCTATTAAAGTATGCTATTGCCGAAATGGAATATAATCCCAGGCATCGAATAAAATCCCATGGTCCGTTCTCGAATTTACGGGCTTGGTTCAAGCATATAATCGAAAATGTAATGTAACAAAGGGAGGATAACTATGTTGTTCGAATTCGACGATCTTGCTAATCAAAAAGCACGTCTAAAAGTCGTTGGGGTAGGTGGGGCTGGTGGCAATGCCATCAACCGGATGATTGAATTAGGAATGAATGGGGTCGAATTTATCGCCCTTAACACGGATGCACAAGCCTTAGAAAACAATAAAGCTCCAATAAAATTTCAAATTGGACGCAGCTTGACACGCGGTTTAGGAGCCGGAGCGATTGCCGATGTTGGACGCCAGGCAATTGAAACTGACCGGGAAGCTGTAGCGAATTTGATCAGCGGAGCTGATATGGTTTTTATCACCGCCGGGATGGGTGGTGGAACAGGAACCGGTGCAGCCCCGATTGTAGCCCAGATAGCACGCGAGCAGGGCTGTCTAACGATTGGAATTGTCACCAAGCCTTTCCTTTTTGAAGGTCGCAAGCGCATGGAACGCGCCGAACAAGGGATTGAGGCAATGCGAGAGTGTACCGACACGCTCATTGTTATACCCAATCAGAAATTGCTCAGTATTGTCGAACGTCGCACCTCCATGCAAGATGCTTTTAAAACTGCCGATAGTGTTCTCTACCAGGCAACCCGCGGTATCTCGGATTTAATCAATCAGCATGGTGTGATAAATCTGGATTTTGCCGATATTAAAACGATTATGAAAAACATGGGCGATGCTATTATGGGAACCGGTATTGCTACAGGCGAGGAACGCGCTGTTCTGGCGGCTCAGCAGGCTATTTCAAGTCCTTTGCTGGATGAAATGAGTATCAAGGGTGCCAAAGGTTTGCTTATAAATATTACCGGTGGCAAGGACCTGAATCTTTTCGAAGTTGATGAAGCCTGTTCCATCATTACCGAAGAGGCTGGTAAGGATGCTGAAATCATTTTTGGTGCAGTCATTGATGAAAATTTCAGCGACGAAATCATGATTACGGTAATTGCTACGGGTTTCCGCGAAGAACCACCCGCAGCAACCCAAAATCAACGTGAATATTATACCTTCCCTACTAAAAAGGAAACCCCGGTACCCGTCAATCCCCCGGTGCAAGTCGCCGAACCCAGACCTTCGCTCTTTGATAACCTCAATCCAAGTTATACGGATGAACCTTATAACCCAATAACACAAGTAGAAAAAGCCAAAAATGGTAATAACCCCGACATGCCAGCCTATTTGAGAAAAAAGTTGATGCAGTAAGCACTCCTTCCCATCTATAAACAAAAAGCCCCTCCAAAGAGGGGCTTTTTAATTAATAAAAAAATCCTCTCAAGCCGCTTTTTGAACAACACCTCTTTTAAGACAGGAAGTACATATCTTAATTGAGCGTACAGTACCACCATCTACAATTTTGACCTTTTTTAAATTGGGTTCCCAGCGCCGATTGGTCTTGTTATTAGCATGGCTGACATTATGCCCAAACAGAGGTTTTTTCCCACAGATTTCGCATATCTTCGACATGAATCTACTCCTTTAAAAAGCGATTTAATTTGCCGAAAATAAATTGAAAATCCAAACTATTTTCTGGAAATAACGACTAATCAACAATCATGGAGCGTAATTAACCCAAATCGGGCTACTCCAAGCCATAGCGCCATTTTCTTGGATGACCCGCAAGTAATAAAAATGCCTGCCTTTTGGGCATTCTGTATCGTCATAATTACTCTGAACTCCCTGTCCTGCGACACTATCTTTACCGAGGACCAATATGATTTGATTATCACGCAATAAATATACATAGTGCAATGGTGCAGTACCCTGTACACGAATTAATATCTTAGGCGGAGTCTTTGTCTCTAAAATAGAACCCATCTGGCAATCGTTAATTCGCAAATCCAAAAAAATCCGTTCACCACTGGTTGCATAAACCCGGCGTTGTCGGATGGCATCAAGCAGAGCTGCTAAAGTATTATTGCGAGCAATAATGGCGGTCATACCCGATGTCCACTCTGATGCTTTCGTTCCGACACCATGATGAAATCTAAGTCCATGACCGTCAGACCCACCAACAAAACCAAAGACTAACCCCTTGGCAAGACCATCTTGAATAAAATAACCGGGCATACCTCCCCGATGAGTAATCGGTTCATTGCCCTGATATTCAAAAGCCCCATGGGTAGAAACAATTTCTATCACCGGCTGGTAGAGTGGCTGATGATTTTGCCAATCCGTACCGGTCCAGCCGATATGATGAGGCACCGCTATACCACCGTATTGAGCTAATTTAGCGAAGAGTGCCAACGAATTATTAGCGTCAAAAAGGTAGCTGAAAATCGGTGCTGCAAAATTATCAAAATAAACATTCTTATGCCCATAACCATTGGGTAGGCGTGGGGTAGTCCATTCATAGCCGGGAATTACTGTGAAAATCGAATCTTGACTGAAGCTCTTTTCAAAAACCTTAATTATTTCCCATTCCGATGGAAGCAAATAATTCGCAGTAAACCACTCGTGGTCAGTTAGTGCGGCAAAATCATAATTCAGATTATAGCGGGATCGGAGTAAGCACTCATCTACCGTACCCATGCCATCGGAAAGGGCAGAATGCTGATGCAAATCACCCCAGAAATAACTCAGACTATCAGGTAATTTCCAAAAAGGTTGGGCTATTTGTGGCACTTGATTGGGTTGGTTTTTAAGTTGGTGCGGAAATACTCGCAGAGACAAAGTATTTTCGGAGAAAATAACTTTGTCAGGATCAAATTGATTTAAATAGATATAGCGCAGGTCGCGACGGACGGTGTATATTTGTCCATCACTGCCCAGAATGGCGTGCATTTCGGTGCCACGTCCACCCCATCCCTCTATAGGCAATCGGTAAATCGGGCTGCGCTTTTCTCTATCCAGACACTGAACATAAAAACCCTGCGACGATCGCCCCAAAAGCCACAGGCGATTTCGTTGGTCATAAACCATCTGCGCAAATTCGAGGCCCTGATCTTCACCATTTTTCAGTAAATCAGCTTCATTTCCCGGCAATAAAAATTCTCGCCACCTTCCCTGCCGAAAATGTCGCAACCAGAGCCAATTGTTATAATTCAAATTGCCATGGGGTAACATGTTGGAATGCCAGGCACAAGTCAGATTTTGTTGGTGATTAAAAGCGAGATGAGGGCAAAAGTTAAACCCGAAAGAGGGGCTAATGCGCTGCGGCATTTCCCATGATACCCCGTTCCAGGTAGCAAACCAGATTGTCTGCGAATTTCCCTCCCGACAATCCCAGGCTAAATAAACTTTTTTGTCATTGGATAAGATGATTGGGCGGAAACATTGCCCTGTAGCACTGAAGACCTGGCTTGGTGATGTCAGCCTACTGTTGACTATACAGCTTGCCATTATTACATAGGTTTCACCTTGTTTTGCAGACCAGGCAAGCCAAATGGCATTATCCTTGGCGATACTAATTGATGGGTAAAAATCCACCCCCGTATTGTTAGTCAGCCGCTGTTCCGGAAGCAATTGCCCCTGCTCAATACCTCGCAAGTAGATATCCCAATTGTCTTTCCGCTTTGCTGACCAGACGACCCAGATACGGTCGGATTGGTCAACGGTGATCCGCGGTGCGAATTCATAACCGCCGACGCTACTTACCGTACAGCTATCAATGACGACTCCATTGTGGACTTTAACCAGTTTAATCCATTCTTTTCCCCTGACCAGTTCGGTGTACACCACCCAGATATTATTAGAATGATCAATACATAAGTCAGGATATTCTGCCAAAAAGCTTTGAGTGATTTGAATATCAATCCCATTTAATTGGGATATTGGTAAAATAGGCGTTGGTGCACTCTGGATTCTTCCCATCAGCAAGAAGATTATCAACCCAGATAATTTGATTTTCGTGTGTATCATCAATGCCTCACTTTAGTCAACCAGAAGTCTTAAAGTTTATAAACATCAAATTGCCTTTATGGCAAACGGGTATAATTTAACTGTTTTAGGCTTTAGCGCAATTTGCAGGATAAGAGATATAGTCGAAAAGAACCAAAATGTTTAATTTTTAACGTGCAAATAAGGAATTTAGTCGCGAAGAATCCAGTTTTTTTAGCGCCCATGGCGGGATATACCGATATGGTCTTTCGCCAGATTTGTAAACAGCGGGGAGCTGGTTTGGTCTATACCGAATTCGTTAGTGCTGATGCAATCGTCCGGCATAAAGCACGAACCATGACTTATTTGCGCTTTGAGGAATCGGAACGTCCCGTCGGAGTACAGATTTTCGGTAGCGATCCGCAAACGGTTGCTTTAGCAGTGGAATTGATTGCCGAAAAATTTCAGCCGGATCTCATCGATTTAAATTTTGGCTGTTCGGTTCGTAAAGTCGTCAAAAAACAAGCTGGCGCAGCTTTATTAAAAGACCTGCCACTACTCCAAAAAATTGCCGAAGCAGCTGTAGGAGCGATAAACCTACCTGTTACCGCGAAATACCGTATGGGGTGGAGTCCAGGACAAAATGTTGCTGTCGAAGTAGCCCAGCGTTTAGAGCAAGCCGGGGTAGTGGCGATTACGATTCATCCACGCACTGCCATCGAGGCTTTTAAAAAGCCTGCCGACTGGAAAGTAATTGCCGCAGTCAAGGCAGCTGTTAGTATTCCGGTCATTGGCAATGGCGATATAAAGACGGCTGAGGATGCCAAGCGGATGTTAGTCGAAACCGGTTGCGATGCTGTTATGATTGGACGGGGTGCTTTGGCGAATCCCTGGATTTTCCAGCAAGTTGCCGAATTATTACAGACTGGCATTGTCAGCACTTGTTTTTCGCCCAGTGATAAAGTTCTGCTTTGCCTGGAGCATTTGCAGCGTGAAGCAGAACTCGTAGGATTTGACCACGCCACACGACTGATGAAAAAATTTTACGGCTGGTATTTTCGCGGTATTCCCGCGGCTGCCCGGATTCGCGAACAATTGGTTCGTTCCAGCGACTATCGCCAAACCTATCAATTTCTAATAAGTTTGCTAAAATAACATCCGCTGTCAGGGCGTTAAGCTCCCATTTATCTAAAAACGTGAGGGGCTGCCGTTTTAGCGACAGCCCCCCATAAACGAGACAAGGAGGTTAAGATTTACTTAATAATCATCATCTTCTTCAAGGCGCTGAATTTGTTGGCTTCTACGCGATAGAAGTAGACGCCACTGGCAAGATTAGCGGCATTGAAGCTGAAGATATGATTACCAGCATTCAGGTGACCCTTATAGATTGTCGCCACTTCCTGTCCGAGGATATTGTAAACCGTCAATTTCACCTGGGCGGGTTCCGGTAGTGCCAGAAGAATGTTGGTAGTCGGGTTGAACGGGTTCGGGTAGTTCTGATAGAGGGCATATTTGGTCGGAATGGCTTCGCCAGCTTCCTTGATACCCACTTCCGGTCCCTGGATATAGAGCGCTGAAATCCAGAGGTCAACATCAATATTCCAGGAGAAATTTGGGTTCAGGACAGTGCCGAAATCATTGAAGGAACCGTCATTAAAGCGTTCCCAGACACGGTTAGCTCCATCGCCCTCGCCATTTTTATCGGAATAGATTGCAAAGACATCATTAGCGGTCGTCGGCCATTCAAACCCGATAAAGAAGCTTGGCGGTACTGGGATTGGACTCAGGAGACGGTAGACATTGTGAATTCCGAGAGCAGAAGTATCAATCTGTGAAGTTGCTACTTTCATAGAAAAGAGCAGATTACCGGGCTCGCCCTGAGCACCAATCGCCCGAACAACCATATCGAGAGTATCGGGGTCACCTACTATTTCCATAACCCCGAATTGTGCAATAAAACCATATAGGGAATTCTCAAAATTTGGGTTTAGATCAAACCGCTGATATTTGCCAATATCACCGTAGGCATTAGTACCACAGATATAGCCGGCGCCATAAGGATTGGTAAGCAGATTGGGCGTAGTGCCATAAAATTTGGTTAATACATTAGCAGGTATAAAATTGGGACTATTGGTAAAAGCTGCCAGACCGTTATTGGTACCCATGATAAACGCCACAAAGACATCTTCGGTCACTGGCATTACATCAACTGAACCGGTACCATTTATATTGGCGACATTACCAATCGAATTGCAGAAAGCGACGATTTTAGCTTTTGCAGCTCCTTCGGTGACATCAACGATATGGAATTTTTCCATTCCGGCATCAGCAGCAGAATTGTAATAGTACACCAACAACCCATCTCTGTCTTTGTAACGGAAATACTTGATTTTTGAAGAACCGGTACCGACGATATCAGTAGCAACGGTATCAAGAGTACCATCGGCTTTGAGATGCATCAAAGGTGTCCAAGCCGATTTAATCCAGAGCGTGCCATCAGCGCTCTGAGCGACGTTCGGCAATGTCCCCAGAGTGCGCGGTAGGGTTATCTCAGTAGGAGTAAAGGTGACACCATGATCAGCAGTGGTAAATTTGATGATCTTATCAGTTTTCGAGGCAGCAGCGTAAATCGTCAGCGAATTATCGGCTGCGCTGCCATAAACGCTGAACATATCACCGAAGCGCCCATTAAAACCATTGTAGGAAATTACTACTACGGGTATCGCCGCTTCATTATCATAGCGATAAACAGTAAAAGGTGCCGTGGAAGCATCAAGGGTCATATTGCTGACAAAAATAATTCCATCGTCGGAAACATCCACAGCATTTACCGGAAATAAACCGACAGGATTAGCAGGTGCCGGAATCGCCGTAACACTGTCACCGGTAAGTGCGTTATAAACCACGATGCGATGGGCGCCACTGCGGGTCACGATATACAATCGGTCTTTGCCGTCAACTTTTCCGTACGCCATGCCGCGGGTTAAATTATTCGTTGACATGTAAGCCGGGAAGTTGCCCGCAGCCTGTGTACGCGTCCAGAATGGAACGAGCGGTACAGGTTTAAACGGCTCGGGGTAGGTATAGAATAAATCCTTCGAAATTGCCTGAATCTGATAGCCATTATCTGGTGGCACCTTGGAAGTATATTGATTACCGACAGCAATTACCCCAAAGAGACCTTTGGGCCAATCAGTCCAATCATCAACATCAGAATCCTTATCAATGCGGAAAGTTACTGTATCAATACCATCGGTAACCAAGAGATTAGCGTTGTTTCCCGCAGCGGGCCATGCAACCGGTTGGACAAACCAGATGCTGTCTACCTGAACCAGGATACTTTCTGTCTCTTCTCCGATATCCGCCAGTTTTACTTTGCGCGGTGCGACAACATTACCATGTGAAAGTACTTTTACATGACTTAGTGAATCAGGCACAATTTCTGTCAGACCGTTATAAAATGTAAGAATACCGTGTAATTCAATTTCATCGCCGATGGTAACGGGTCCTTTGAATTTGCTGGTATAAATGTTAATACCACCGGTAGAATCTTGAATAAAGACATTCCAGCGTCCGGGGTTGAGGCTTTCGAAATCCGTGGTAGTGATTACTCCGCGAACCGCAATGCGTTTGCCCTCCAGGTCAGGACGGAAATTACCATCCTTATCCTGCTTTGCTTCAGCAATGGGCATCAATGGAACATCTACCGGGAGGGTTAGCTTCCAGGCAGCTATCCCGTTATTGGTAATGAGTTCGAAAATTGTTACCGTACCGTCACCGTTGTCTTTGATAGCCAAATCGCCGGTAGCATTGGTATTCGCATTGTAGGTGCTGGTTAAATTAACCGTATCAACCAATACAGGATTAGTTTCAGAGGCATTAACATTCCAGACCTGAACCTGATTACCGCGGAAAACATTATTCTTGCCAACCACCGCAATCATCTTTTTGCTAAACGGCACATGGAAATACGCCACATTGTGCCAGCCACCGTCTATTAAGGCACCATCAACGGTCGCAATTACTGAACCGTCAGCGGCAATATGGGTAGTAGCCGTGCCGGCGCCGTTAACCCAGAAAGTACCATCCTCGACCGGTGCAATGCCACCGCGTGCCAAGCCTGCAGCAACAGGAATAGGTGTTCCCGCCGTGAAATTGACTCCGTCGGTTGTAGTAAAAACTGATATCGAAGTCGCACTTGAGCCACTGGCGTATAAAATCGTATTAACGCCGGTGCCTTTCAAGGCAAAAGAATCACCGACTCGGGCAGCCGGTGCGCTATTTTCGTAGGCGACTGTTGGTGCAGCAGTTTCATTTTCCCAACGATAGATTTTAAACGGTGCGGAACTGCCTGTACTCAGGTTGCAGACATAGATAACTCCATCTTTAGTGACGCGCGGAATATTGATGGCAAAAGTACCACCAGTCACGCCGGTCATATTCAGGCGCCCAACTGTATCGCCATTGGCGGCGTTGAGAATCCAGATATTGGCACCGCCCGTGCGGCTGGCAACGAGGAGGTGATTGGTCACCGGGTTATACGCCATACCACGGGTACTGTGATCATTCTTAAAGAATGGGTAGCTCATGACATCCTTTTCCCATACGAAGCGGGAAGCGGGTTGACTAACAACAATGATGTCATCAGCATTGCGTGGTTCAATTTTAAAATTGCTATTAGCAAAATGGCAAATACCGGTGACAGTATAAACCCAGTTCTGTCTTGCAGCAAATGCATAAAGCAGATCATCCGCCCTGGTAGTACCAGTAGCATCAGTCAGTTCCCATTCACCATAACCCAGGGATGGATTAGTACAGGTGACATTCTCGAGTCTAACGAGTACACCCTCATATTTCTCCTGCTTAAACTCGGCGGCAGTGACGACCACTGGTTCAGGCAGAGGTTTACCCGAGGCAATGACCGTTGCCGTGGCACTATCAATCTCAGTCACATTATAATATTCTGCCATTTTGCCTCTCACTTCGACCGAGTCGCCTATTGCCACACCGGGGGCAGTCTTAGTATAGGCGTAAACTCCATTCCAGGGACCAACGCCATCTTGAATAAAGAAAGCAGCAGAGGCTACACCAGTCACGATACCATAGGTCTTAATCCATTTGCCTTTGAACGGTGTATCAGCTGAACCGCCACAACCGGTCGTATCCTGAAGTTCAGCAATGGTAAAAATATCATTAAGCCCTTTGAGAGTCAGATTGATGACGATATTGTCTGATTCTGCTTCCTCACTGGCGACTTTACCCGTAAAGGCATAAACACCAGGAACATAATCGGTCTCGACCTGATAGAAAGCATCCACCGTATCTTTCTGATAAGTGAAGCCGTCTATCAATGCCATCATTCCGATTGAATCTACTTTTAGATAAAAAGCCGGAGCATTGCCGTTGATGATTTTCCAGATTAAGGCTTCTGGGGTACCTGCCGGCGAGTCAGCAGTGACATTCCGTGCTGCCCAGAACTCAAAGAAACCATCAGGATGTCCGGTAACATTAAAGCCGTAATAACCAGGCTTCAGAGCAATATTGGTCTCTGTGGTTGAACCAACTGTAAGATACATCTTGCTGAGCGCGGGCAAAAGCGCCAACTTATAGCCTTCATCTAAACTACCTTTAACAGGTTTCCAGTTTTTAGCATCGCCGGAAGTAATAAAAGCCAGTTTGCGAAATTCGGGCTTGGTCGGCGGTACCAGGGCAACCGCACCTTCATCAGCTCCCATATAAGGATATGTCAGACTGCGGGCATCACCGTCAATATCCGTAGTAACTGCGGCTAAAGGTGTACCTGCTAAGGCAAAATCACCCAGCGACAAGCCTGTCAGATGCAAATCAGTCGCGCCAGCAAATTCAACCGCCTTGCTAACCGAGTGGGCATCCTGCCCGGAAGCATTTTGCCAATCGGTAAGAGTAGCGGCATCAGAGGTAAAGAACCCTACTTTCGCATTAGTGGTTCCCGCAAGATAGTAGTTGTTATAATCAGCATTTAAAGTGCCTAAAGTCCCATAGCGGTAAATTGCATAGGTTTTAAAATCATCTTCTTCATTTACGACAATGTTATTGTAAAGGTTGTTTGTACCATCTTTAATATAAACCCCGGCATACAGTACCACACCAGTTCCGGGTACAATGGATAGGTTATTCATCCGAATTGTATTGTGATAAACATTCGCAGTAACTGCAGCTGAGGCACAGCTTATTCCATAAATTTTACAGTTCGGATTGGTAGTGGTTGTCGTCGCTGTAAAACCAGTAATTATATTGTTGTAAATATTATATATACCCCGTGAGCTTGGTTCAATACCACGGACACCGAAATCACCAGAATTAGAATTTGCGGTTGCTAAAAGGGTAATTCTGTTATTGTAGATATTCGTAACATCGGTAGTATTTGTAATGGTAAAGCCGTAAATACCGGTACTAATATATCCCGTGCTAGTCTGATTGACAGTAATATCATTACCATAAATATCAGTACTACCGGCATAGTTTAGGAAGATACCTCTACTCCTGGCGGTCAATTTATTATACCGAAAAACAATATTCTTCATTGAAGGCATAGAAGTGGTAAAAGTACCGCTGTTAGAAATTGCAAGCGTTTGACCAGATGTACTAATGATATTGGTAATATCGCAATTCTCGACAGTAATAGAATCAGGAGTAAAATATTTTAACGAAGTACTTGAATACCTATGTGTGATTAAAAAAGCATAGGTGACGGATTGCTGAGGATAAATAATTAAATTCTTGAAAATTGAGTTATTGACATCACCGGCTAATCTTATTGGATTTGCATAACCGTGGGCAGTAGAAGCAGTAGTAATGACTAAGTTTCGTGTCGTCCCACCTTCAACGTTACTACCATCTACGATAATATTTCTAGTGGTCACAAGACTATCCCAAGAAGCTAAACTTCTTGTACCAAACACCCATGCACCCGAAGGACCGCTATTATCAGTAGTTTGAGTAAATTTTATTGTGTCGTTTGTGCCTGGATACGGCTTAAATGTAACCGTAAAATTTCCTGGATTAATACCTAAGCAGACATTAGCAGGTTCATCCAAATTACTCGTAAAATACATTAATACATTACCGCTAAAAGTCGCCTTATTTAATGAATCGCAGGCGGCTTTCAAAGATGCGAAGTCCGGATTTGCTCCTCCCGGTCCGGTACCTGGTGCTCCAATGTAATATGTTCCCGACATATCCGCTGCGGTCAGAAGACCAACCGCACTAAGTCCAAAAAATAGGACTGTTAAAAGTACGAACCAATGATTTCTCTTCATAACTTTCTCCCTCATATTAATTGTTTGTGTTTGTCTAAAAATAAAAAAGGCTGGGTATCAAAATTCCAGCCCTCTTTAAATTCCAATAGAGAATCGACGATATTGGTTAGATAGCGCATTTCAGTATCAATCACTTTTTAGTCGCTGTCCCCATTGAATAACTACTTTTAACTTTCGCCCTCGTGCCAAATCCATTCAAAGTTCGTTTGCCAACATAACCAACAGTTAAATATTAATACCTGCTTTTTTGAAAATCAAGGAAAATTTTTCCAACTATCAAATAAAAATTTCAGGCGGCTCATAAATACTTTGAAATGTCATCTAAGCTTTTTTATATTAAAAAAATAGTTAAGGAGTAGTATGATGAGACACATGTTAAAACTTCTAATAATTAGTACTTTTCTTTGGCAGGGCATTTTGGCTCAGGTTAGTTGGGAATATAAACCCACTGCCAATATCATTTTCGCTACGGCTGATTCCTTGAACAACCCCTTCCTTTGCGCAACCGACGCCAGCGGCAATCTCTGGGTACTTTCTTCGACTTCCACCTCGACTCACGCTATCAACGCTTTATATAAAGCCGCGCCGGGTTCGCAGGTTTTCCAGCTGGTGGACGATTATACCAGTATTGCAGACATTCATTCAGGACGAGGAATAACCACGATTGGCAATGATGTATATATCGCCTTCCGAAAGACCCAGACTGATTTATCCGCCATGATTCGCTACCCTGAAGGCGATGTCAATCGGCGTGAAACCTTTTCCCTGACCAGTTATATCTCCGGCTATGGTACCTATGTCTATGGCATCGCCGGTACTTCTGACAGCTATATTTATGGCGGCATCGTATATCAAGGTCCTCGCATTCGACTATACGATTTTACTGGAACCGCTGCACCCAACGGCAAATATGTCGCACCAGAATGTACAGCGGTCGATCCCGGCGGTCCATCTGCCACTGGTCAGGATGCCATCCGCGACGTCGCCACGATTCCAGGCGGTAATTATTTTGACCCAAATACTCCTGTTTACACATCACGCAATAGTTTGCCCGACGGTAACACCGGGGGGGTTACGAAATGGACCGGCGGAGTCCAGAACAATCCCAGCTCTTATACCTGTGTCGCGGTCGAGGACGCCGATAGCTACTTAAAATGGACGAGCTATGTACCGAATGGCATTACCTGCGATAGCGAAGGTAATCTCTGGGCAGTCGGCACCGATACTACCCGGCGCTGGGTAAAGTGTTTTCAGATTGAAGGCAATTGGGCGACCCAAATCGCCGAACTGCCCAGCAGCACTTCACCTGATTTACCCGACCCAAATGGCGCTCCCTTTGTGACGCCGGAAGATGTCGCCCTTAGTCCCGATGGCAATACGGCTTATGTAATTGATTGTGGGGCGCATCAGTGCTTTGTCTTTCAGAAAAAAGCAACCGGCGTTAAATCTGGTGAACCAAATTTAGCGGCTTCTTTCCGCCTCTTCCCTGCGCATCCCAATCCTTTCAATCCTGTAACTACTATTACTTATGAACTCCCGGCAACGACACCTTTACGGGTCGCCATTTTCAATTTGCAGGGCAAGTGTGTCGCCACTCTATTCCAGGGAACGCAGACTGCTGGTCAGCATCAGCTGCAATTCGATGCTTCAGGATTGGAAAGTGGTATTTACTTCTGCAAACTCAGCACCTCGGCGGGAGAAAAAACTACTAAATTAGTCTTATTGAAATAATCAAGTCTTTAACACTCTTCACTAGTTGATTTAATGTCATCTTCGTGTCGGAATTTTTTTAGCAAAATAGTCATTTGTCTCGTGCTGGAAAGCGCATTCTTGTGGGCACAACTCCAGCAACCCGAGTACCGTGGTGTCTGGCTATCGCGCGATGTAATAATTCAGGGACGTTCCTCTATTCGCACTGCCTTTCAAAAAATCAAGCAAGCCGGTTTCAATAGCATCTTTGTTAATAACTGGTATCAGGGCGGTACCATCTATCCCAGCCAGGTATTGAAAAACTACGGCGCTCCTGAACAGCTTGACGATTACCGTGGCTGGGATCCTCTGCGGGTTTGTATCGAAGAAGCTGGCGCACTCGGCTTGGAAGTGCATGTCTGGTTCGAGTACGGCTTAGTAGCTTATTTCAATTATTCTACCGGCTCGGTCAATCCCGGTCCCATTCTCAGTAATCACCCCGACTGGCTAATGCAGAAACGCGATGGCCAAAACTGGGCTAACGACGGCTGGAACAATCGTCAATTCTGGCTCGACCCGGCTTCTGCTGAAGCTAGCGAGTTTCTGACAGAACTCTTTCGAGAATGCGCCGAATTCTACCCTGAAATTAAAGGCATTCAGATGGATAGAATTCGCTATCCCGACACCAGTTTTTCCTTTTCAGCAATCGCCCGGCAAAAGTATCAGCAAGAAACTGGGGGGCGTGACCCGCTTAACATCGCGGTCACTGACCCTGACTGGCAATCCTTTCTCTCCTGGCGCAAACGTCAGACCAGTAACCTCGCTGCTCAGATCTATCAGGCAATAAAATCCGTTAACCCGCAGCTGGTTGTATCGGCAGCAGTCGTACCACCTTACATGCTGGAAGGCAGTCAAAATAAATTGCAGGACTGGCATACCTGGTGGCAGGAAAAGAGCGTGGATTTGCTCTGTTCCATGCTCTACGGCTTACATCCAGACTTCAATTACTGGATTGGACGCTGCCTCGCAGAAGTGCCTGCTCCTCTGCAAATTGCCGCTGGCGTCGCGGTCAGCGGCTTGACTTCTGACCAGCTCAATAGTGTCTATAATGCTATTCGTAATAATCATCTTGCTGGAAGTGTCGTCTGGCACTATGGCGACCTTGATGAACCATTACTCAATCAGTTGCACACTAACCAATTCCCGCAAGCCGTCAGTACCCTGCGCGAATTACTCATTATTGACGATAGCGATGGCTATTATGTCAAGGCGAACGATTGTACATCGCAAAGCGGCGGCTGGAAGGGCAGCTATCAGCGCGCTAATTCCTCAGCGGCAAGATTTACCTGGCGACCGCGTCTTTACACCAACGGACGCTACCGCCTGTCGGTGCATGTCCCCGAGAGTATTGCCATAGCAACTCCTCTGAGTTACGCCATTACTATCAACGATTCCATTTTTTCTCAGACGATTGTGACACAAAACGAACCTACTGGCTGGTACCCGCTGGGAAGCCATTATATCAATTACTCTGATTCTGTCGCGGTTACGGCTTTGCCGAATTCCGCCAACCTTCTCATCGCTGATGCTGTGGCTTTGCAATTATTAAAACCTTGGCAAATAATAGATGGGGTCGCAGTTGACGATTCCACTATCATCCTGCGCTTTGATCGTACTCTTTCTGCCGAATCCTTAATTCCGACTAAATTTCAATTGATTCCCTCCGGCGAAGTACTGAAAGTATCACTAAATCCCACTAATTCTGCCATCGTCACTCTCCAATGCACTGCTCTAATACCTAACCTTCTTTATAGTCTTAAAATTTGGGACTTGTTCGACCAGGACGGCAATTGTAGCGATACCATCTATTTCCAATTTACCTACAACACTGGCTCATCAGCTCTAATTGATAACAGCAGTAACTATTTTAAAGTTCAACTTGGCAACTGGACTATCAGTAGTGAAGGTGCTGGCTTCGTCGGGACTTCTTTTTTAAAAACCCCTGCTGGTGATGGTTCCAGCCGCGTCTACTGGCGCTATCCTGTGCCGGTTGACAGCTATTACACCATCAAGGCTTTTTATCCAGTGCGACCCGACAATGTCCGGGATGCTTTATTCCTGGTCAAAAACGGCAGCGTTTTCGATACGGTTCGCGTTAATCAACAGGAACAGGCATCTGCGGGTCGCTATCTAGCAACTGTTTTTGCTACTGCTGGCACTAACCTGGTCGTGAAATTGCACAATTTATCAGCAGAAGCGACCAATAAGTGGGTCGTCGCCGACGCCGTTCAGTTCCAAAGAGCATTGATTCCGGTTCAGATTCAAAGAAATGCAACGTCCCGACCGGCGATTTTACGGGTAAGCGGCAATTTCCCTAATCCATTTAATGCAACCACGCAACTTGTATTTGAAATTGCCAACCAGACCGAAGTTACAATTAGTATCTATGACTTACAGGGGCGCTGTCAGCGTGTGCTTCGTTATCCTGCAATGGTTGCGGGGCAATACACTGTGCTTATAGACTGTCATGACCTCAATTCGGGAGTTTATCTTTATAAAATAACAGCGGCAGGAACCGTTCAACATGGTAAAATGCTTTTAGTAAAATGAAATGCGCTCGTTATAAAATATTAACTACAATGCTGCGCTACTGCGTGCTATTCGGATTGGCAAGCAGTACCGTTTGGAGTCAGACCACAGGCAAGATTTCCGGTAGAGTCTATGATGCTGCGACCAATCAGCCACTTGCCGGCGCCAATGTTTTAATACCTGAACTGCAGACCGGCACAGCCACTGATTTAAATGGTAATTTCGCGATTATGCGCCTCTATCCAGGCAAATACACCGTCCGCATTGTTTATATCGGTTATGCACCCATGACCATTCGCGATGTACGGGTGACGATTGACCATACAACTTTTTTAGACATTCCCCTTAATATTCAGGAAATAGCCCTGCAGGAGGTCGTGGTAACCGCCCCGAAACCAATTGTGGAAAAGGACAAAACCTTCAGTTCAACTACTCTCGAATCGGAGGACATCAAGAATATGCCGACTGAAGGTTTGCGCAATGTACTCGATCTCGATCCGAGCATCATGCGCAACCCCAACGGCACCTTTTCTTTGCGCGGTGGCGGTAGTTTCGACATCAATTTCATGATTGATGGCGTTACGCAGGAAAACTCGAACACGGGCGTGCCGGGTACCAATTACATGGGTGAACGTGCTAATACGAGCTGGAAATACGACTTCAATCCATTAGGCGTCAAGCAAATGGAACTGATTTCCGGTGGCTTCAGTGCCGAATACGGCAATGCACAATCAGGGGTCGTCAAAATCGTGACCAAAGAGGGGTCCGCCAAATTTCAAGGCGATGTTCGCTTAGAATATCGCGCGCCGGGACTCTATCACTTCGGCGATTATCTCTACAACCGGAATACCATCGAATGGCAAAAATGGGGCAACTTCCAGAACTGGTTGACCTGGCGCGACCAGAATAATCCCGCCATTTCCGATGATTCCTTGAACATTTACTATTACCAGAAATGGCTGGCGACCCATACTCCTTCCGACCAGAATTTGCTCGGCGTCTACGACTATCGCCAGGGCAGTTATTGGCGCTTGCTGTTTGGCTTGGGTGGTCCAATTGGCAAAATTCCCGGCTGGACTTTCTTCCTTTCCGGGGAAAATCGTGTCAAACCGACTCGCCTCCCGACTTATGAAAAATTTAACCGCTATCAGAATATTAATTTGACTTCCGTGATGCGAATTAGCAATGCTCTGCGCTTACGGTCAATGGTGCAATATCAACACAGTTTGAGTGGCATTTTTTCAGGCTCTGATGATATTCGCTGGGCGTCGCCAGTTGGCAATGTCTCCTTCAATACCGGCAAGCAAAAATATCTTCTAACAACAGTTGCTCCCAAGAACGAATATTCCTGGATACAATCGGTCGTACTCACTTACATTTTTCAACCGCAGACTTTCTGCGAGTACACCCTTTCGCATACCTACGAACTCTACACCATCAATACCCAGCCGCTTTCGACTACCTGGCAGGCACCGCAGGGCGTCTGGGACGAGGGATTTACGCGATTGGTTTGGGACCCTTCTGCTACCCTGTATAATCAGGATGTACGTACCCACACCTGGGCAACTAAATTTGATTTCACGCACCAGTTTTCTCCGCAGAATCACCTGAAAAGCGGCTTTCAAGCGACGCAGTGGCAGATGCATTACAGTTCCGTCTCCAGCGCCTACGCTAACGCTTTCATTTACAAATCTGGATTCGCCGAATATTATCGGGCAAAACCCTGGTATGTCGCCTTTTATATCCAGGACAAAATGGAATACAAAGGCTTAATCGCCAACCTGGGCCTGCGTGCTGAAGGATTCAATCTCAATGTCGCCGCGCCCGCTAATCCGTATAGCATTTTTTATCCCGGCACGATGGGCAATCAGGGCAATCTTGGTGATACGGCAACAATCTCTCCCAAATCGCATTTTGCTATTTCCCCGCGACTCGGTCTCTCTTTTCCAATTGGTGAACGTACCGCTTTTCGCTTGCAATACGGACATTTCTACGCCATGCCACTTTTTCGTCATACCATCTCGCGCTCGACCTGGCAGGGCTGGATAATGTACGGCAATCCCGACCTCGGCTTCCGCAAAACCATCAGCTATGAATTCGGTATTCAACACAGTCTCGGTGGAACGCATCGCCTCGACGTCGTTGCTTATTATAATGACCGCACCCGTCAGACTATCAATGTTCGCCGCCACTTTGACCAGGGCAGCTACGGACGCAGCGTCACCGATCCATATGCAGCGACCTATTTAAATACTGCCTATGGGGCAACTCGCGGTATTGAGATTTCACTCGATAAAATTGCGCCGGGCAATTGGAAATATCGCCTGAAATATGCCCTCTCGCGTTCTTCAGCAGGAAGTTATGGCCCTTCGGAAATCTGGGCGTTAGACGATCCCAATCGTCCTTTTGACATGCGACCCTTTATTCAACGCGCCAATGATAACATTACCGCCGACGATAAAACTCACTCTTTCAGCGCTTATGTTGCTTATTATTTCCCCGCCAAAGCGGGTTTGACTCTGTTCGGCTTGTATCCTTTGGCAAACACCACCATCACTATAACCTATACTTTGCGCAGTGGTATTCCTTTTACTTATGTGACGACTTACGATGAGTTTTTTGATGTTCAGAATAATAGGCGCTATCCACTCGAGTATCAGACTGATTTAAACCTGACCAGAATCGTAAAACTTTCCCAAACGGAACTCTCATTATCGCTGCGACTTCTGAATCTGTTCAATAATAAATGGCTAACACCTTTCGACCCAACAGTCGAACAGGATGATTTAAAATTATGGGTCGGGCAAGGTTTGACCTGGGACAATCCTGCCCATCCGAACAACAAGTACAATTTTCATCGGGTGTATCGTAATATTCCCCGTGAAATTTATTTCAGCTGTGGAGTCGGTTTTTGATGATACATAAAACAGACTGCTGCAAACGATTCTTTTGTCAATTCCTGCCAGCTTTACTCGGACTTTATCTGTTAGTTCCGTCTCCTGCCTGGAGTGACGAAAGTGTCTTATTCCTGCGCGAAGGACGCCTCTGGGAAACATTTAATCTGGCTAAAATTGGACCGGTATTTAACAACTGGGCACGTTCCGGCTACGGCATGGACTTTCCGGGCTACGAACCTAACTGGATTGCCGGTCATATTGGCGAAGCGCCTTCGCATCATATCGGCGGAGGATTCTGGATTGCCGCCTTGGATTCTCTCGGACAGGTCAAAGGCGTAGAAGATTTCGCCCTCTATGGTGGTACAGTAGGATTTGAACAAACTTCCAAGTACATCGCCCTGAGAAATCGCTTCGTTTTCCCTAGTGAAGGAAATTACTACCAGCGGTTGAACCCAAATGCCGGTGAAAAATGCATTGAGACCATTTTTCAATGGAATCCGAATTATCTTTTTCCTTATACTCGACATGCTTATTTGCCAATTCGGGTCACCCGCTATGTCCACCAGTGGGTAACGCACGAAATTGACCAGGATTACATCATTATTGACTATACCATTACCAATGTCGGAGATTCCACGCTGTTTAAGACCTATTTGATGTTTCTGTATGGTTTCTCGATTAATGCGCGTGGCTGGTCAATTCTTTTCCCCGACTATAATCAGGGCGCCCGCAATACCCGCATGATTTGGGATAATAGTCAGCGCCTGATGTACGGCTATGCAGCTAATTTTTCCGATACACCAGGCGACGAGACTTACGATTTCTGGCAACAGGGCGGTCCCCAAAGACAGGGTGAATATCTGGCGCCAGCTTATGCCGGTCTGAAATTCCTCTACATATCCCCTGACTCGAGCGGCAAAACCAACCGCATTCATAAATACGGCTGGGCTGCTTCCTCTCCTACTCAAGCAAGTCACCCGTTCACCAATCAGGGTCATCTGGAAGAGGAATATGCCATTATCAAAAATCCAGCCTTAGCAACAGACGCCATTACTTCAATGGGCGACGCCCGCTGGGGTTCGACCCGCGTCTGGTCGATGGTAACGCTGGGACCGTGGGATATTGCCCCCGGTGACTCAATTAGAATCGTCGTTGCCGAACTCATCGGCTGCGTACCTTATAACCTGGCACTCAATCCTCAGACCCCGCCCAACCAGATTGCTAAGGGACGCCAGATTCTGCTGGACCTTGGTAAACGCGCGCAAGCCTGCTTCGATAATAATTACAATCTACCGGATCCTCCTGCGGCTCCTTTTTCTTTCGATTTGAATCACCTCAGTGGTGACAAAGTCGGTGCTGAGATCTCATGGAGCAACAGCACTGAATCAATTGCCGATGCCGATTATTCCGGCGCGGAAAGTTTTGATTTAGCTGGCTATAAAATTTACCGCTCCAATTACCTGCCAATCGGTCCCTGGGATTCACTGGGTGTGGTCCTAAAAGGTGATGCCCGTTACTTTGACGCCTCGACTCAACGCTATACCTTTATTGATACCAGTACGGTAGTAGGCGAGAGCTATTACTACGCCATCACGGCTTTCGATGGCGGTCACGCTACCTGGGGGATTAATCCCACTCTCTTTCCTAACGGTGTACCACCGCAGGAAACTTCGAAATACATCAACCGCACTATTCGACCTTTTCGGGCTGGTCTTGGTCCGACTACTGACCTAAAAAAGGTTTTGGTTATTCCTAATCCTTTTGTGATTTCGTCCGGTTTGACTGTACCAGGAGACGAGGATGTCATTCAATTCGTTAATCTACCGAGTCCCTGCACAATTCGCATTTATTCAATAAGGGGTGACCTGGTCCAGGTCATCGAGCATCGCGAGGATGTCGGCACCGCCACCTGGGACCAGATTAGTCGCTGGGGACAATATGTCGAAAGTGGCGTGTACATTTATCATATCACTTCCCACGCTCCCTCTTCTAAAAATCAAACCGTAATCGGAAAGTTCAGTATCATTCGATGAATAGAGATTCCTTTAGCCAGTATCAGAAAATCAGCAGACCGTCAGGAACAATTACTGCTATTTTACTTTGCCTGCTCGTGACAGAATTGCCTGCCGGACAATTTCGCAAAACTGGCACCGTCGGCTATAATTTTCTGAAAGTGCCGGTGACAGCCCGGCAGATGGCATTAGGTGAAGCAGCCGGGGCGCTAACCAATGCCAGCGGCATTATGCCACTTTTTCTCAATCCAGCGGTCCTCGGTTTTTGCGAGTCAAAAGGCTTCGGCTATGCTTACACGCCCTGGCTTGCCGATATTTCCCATCGAGCGGCGGGAACTTATTTCAGTCTCGGACAATATGGTTCTGGGGGCATCAGCCTAAATTATTTTGATTACGGAACCATAACCAAAACTACTCATGGTGGCAACCTGGGCGAATATCGCGTAATCGGAAACTATACCGCTCAGTCACTCTCTTTAGGTGTCACTTATGCACGCCGCTTGACCGACCGTTTTGCTTACGGCACACGCTTGCATTATGTCAAGGAAACCATTGATGTTTATTCTTCGGACAATCTCTTGTTAGATATGGGGATTTTCTATCACACCGGTTTCAATTCGCTGCGGCTGGGCGGTTTTATCTCCAATTTTGGTGTTGATGCCCGCTTTATTGGCGACTATTTCAAAATGCCAACGGAACTACATCTAAGTCTCGCTTACGATTTAATTCAAAATGCTTCGCATTTGCTTACCCTGACCACAGAAGTTTCACATCCCAGCGACAATCTCGAGCAAATTCATACCGCTCTCGAGTACCGCTTTGCGCAGCATCTCTATCTGCGTAGCGGCTATAAATTCGGTTCCGATGAAGACAATTTTGCCTGTGGTGGCGGCTTGAGCTGGCAGGGTTTTCTCTTCGATGTTGCTTTTCTACCCTTTGGGCGTTTCCCCGGCGTTTTCTGTTTCACTTTTCAAAAGGAATTTAATCGATGAGATTCGCCGCTTATCATCAGCAAAAATCGCTCATAGTCCACCAGATGGTAATTATGCTGGGATTGTTCCTTGCAACCAATTCGGTATTCGCTAAAATTTTAACTCCTTCCGACCTGACGGTCGGATTCCTAACGACTAAAGGGTCTACAGCTGACCTGACCATACAGAGCCTGTCCGGGATTGGCTTTAAGGCAGAGCTTGATTTTCATCTTTTGCCCACTTTTAATCTGGGTATAGCGACAACCCAACTTTATTACACCATTGATCAGACTGACGCCATTAAAAATTGGAACTGGCCCTACTGGCAGAAAATCTACGGAAGCGTCATTTCATCAGTTCAGAACGACCCCTATTATTCCGTGCAGGTCATTCCCTACCAGAACTTGAAAATAAAGACTTTTGACTTGCAGGGACAGGTGAACCGGCGTATCTGGCAAAAATTGCATTGTCAACTATTGGTCGGCACTGGTTTAGTGTGGTACAGTCGCCAATTATATATCGAGGAAAAATGGCAGAAATATTATCCATCTCTCGATTATTACTACCGTTATTCCTTCCACAATTACGCCGACCCGCGGAGTGGCTGGCTCTGGAATTGGAAAGTTGGAGCCGCCCTTGCCTGGCATTTTTCTCCTAAATGGGCATTGGGTCTGGGCGTTGAGTATTTGCAATTTGAGAAAAATCGTCATGATTCTCGCTATTGTCCACTACAATCAACTCTTACTCCTAAAATATTCGTGAGGTTTGACTATTAAATGATGAATTATCGCAATCATCAGCAAAAATTGGCGACTATATTGGCGCTGGGATTTTTATTCCTCAGCAGCGCAGAAATTAACGCTCAAACCCGGCTGGTTGGTGGATGCCAAGGCGGCATTATTCAGCCTGTCGGTAGTCTGAATAATCGCTTCCGCTCCACTGAGGGTTATGCGCTTGAAATCGGTTACACCAATCCTGCTACCAATAGTTTGCTGAGTTTTTCCTATTTGCAGTATCAACTCCAAAGACCCAATGAAACTCGCCTGTATTTTGACGAAATCAAGATGAAATTTGTCAATCAGGCGGTTGGTATCAATTCCTATTACCCGCTGCTGCGGTACAAACGCTGGCTCACCGTTGATTTAGGTGGTGGTTTGACTCTCAACCGCTGGTCATTTCAACGCCAGGCTTACAGTGGCGTAGATACTTTAGACCATTCGGCACCTTATGACTCCGTCATCACCTTAAATCTCGTAAAGTTTGGTCAGCGGGATTGGAGCTGGGGTGGTAAAATAGGCGGCAGCCTAACCCTCTCGCCCATCCGCTGGCTGCAACTCGGTTGGGGTTGTTACTTGCATTTAATAATTGCAGAACTCTGGCCTAACCTCGACTTGCATCTGGAAAATGTGAGCGGGTTATTCCTATTAGAATCTTTTGGTTTTGTGCGTTTTAACTTTTACTTTTGAGAGACTATGAAAAAATTACAATACCTTGTACTCCTGCTTAGCTTTTGTGGATTGACGCAGTGTCACCAAAAAGCTCCCAAACTGCATTTCCTGTGGATTGATGGTTCGGCGAACTTTGCCCGCTTGAACTGTCCTGACTCGGTGCGGTATTATCTCGATAAGATTCAGGCGGCGGGCATAGACCGCATCGTCGTTGATTTAAAACCAATTTCCGGCGAAGTGCTTTATCCGAGCGCGATTGCTCCGCAAATCTTCGAGTGGAAAGGTGCCATGCGTGCGCGCGATTTCAATTATCCCGAAACCATCCTCAATGAAGGGAAAAAGCGCAACTTGAAAATTTACGCTGCCATAAATGTCTTCTCGGAAGGCTGGAAACAAGAAGAGCGTGGACCGATTTACCGCGATCATCCTGAATGGCAGACAATTCTATACCTCCCACCGGATACGCTATTGCCGACTACCGCCAGCCCTGAAGGCTATGCCGCTTTTGTCAATCCAGCTGATTCCGTCATCCAGGCTTATGAAATCTCGCTGATGGAAGAAATCATTAACAATTATGATTTCGATGGCATTATACTGGACCGCGCGCGCTATGACAATATTGCCTCTGATTTTTCTGACCTTTCCCGCCAGCAATTTGAAAAATTCATCGGCAAACAGGTCGAGCCCTGGCCTGAAGCCATCTACACCTATCATCAGAATCAGTCCGGCAAATGGGATATTCGACCCGGCAAGTACTATTCGCAGTGGCTATTATACCGCGCGCAGGTAATTCACGACTTCTTTGAGCTCGCCCGGCGCCGCGTTAAGAAGGTCAATAACGATATCGCCTTTGCCACCTATACCGGTGCGTGGTACTCAAGCTACTACGAACTGGGAGTCAATTGGGCAAGTCGTACTTTTAATCCCCGCAAAATCTATCCCTGGGCAAATGCGGATTACCGTTTGACTGGCTATGCTGAACTGCTCGATTTTCTCTTTTCTGGTTGCTACTTTTATCATGTTGATATGAGCGAAGTCAGCCGCTCGACCCTAACTAAAGAAATGCGCACCGAGCCAGCTATGACAGTTGCCCTTTCACCTGAGAACACGGTCGAAGGTGCCGCTCGTCTGGCAAAAAAGGTCACTCGCGGTGTTACTCCGGTCTATGGCAGTCTGTATGTCCAACAATATTACGACCAGAAAAATCCCGAGCAATTCGTAAAAGCTATCCGCAAATGTCTGGAACTCACTGACGGGGTCATGATTTTCGATTTGGTGCACATCGAAAATTTTGGCTGGTGGCAATATTTGGCTAAAGCCCTCCAGACCGAATAACCTAATTCACTGTAAGGAAATCAATTTCATGACTACCTACCTGCATCTCCTCCCCGCCGATGTGCTGGGTATCATGGGTTATCTTATTCTGATGCTGGTTGTCGGTTTTTATTTCCGCAAATTCAGCCAGAAAGGTTTAGATAATTATTTTCTCGCCGGACGCAAGTTGCCCGGCTGGATGAATGGCGTCGCCGCAGCTGCCACCGCCATGAATGCCGATGTTGCCCCGACTTATTGCGGGATGACGGTCGTTACCGGTGTGTTTATCTACTGGTTTTTCGTCTCGCGTTTCAGCCTGGCGTTGATGGTTGCAGCGGTGCTGTTCGCGGTTTTCTGGAAAAAGCTGAATCTCTTCACTTCTCCAGAATTTTACGAAATACGCTTCTCCGGCAAATTAGCGACTACCATGCGCGGCTGGATTGCTTTCCGCAGTGCATTCATCGCAATTGTTGCCTGGTCTGGCGCCGGTTTACTGGGACTGCACAAAGTCCTGAACCCGACTTTAGGCTGGTCAATGACGACAACCTTTTCGGTCATCATTCCGGTCACTCTTGTGTATGTATTTTTATCCGGCTATATTGGTGTCGTCTCGACCGACATCATTCAAACTGTAATTATCCTGGTATCCTATATCGTGCTTTGTATCGCAGTACTGATTGATTTCGGTGGTCCGAACGGTTTATACTCGGCGCTGTTGAGCACGCTGGGTCCGGAAGTCGTACGCTGGTCGCCGCCCATTCACCATGAAATGCTTGGTTTAGTTGGAGTAATCGCCTGGACGGTTGGCACAGCCATCGGATACGGTGGCGACGCAGCTCCGATGGGTGGTGCAATGGAAGGGCAGCGGATCTTTTCGTGTCGCAACACTCGTGAAGCTTCCAGGTTCTATCTATGGGCATTAATAGTGCTTATGATTCTGTTGAGTCTTTTAACCATGCCCGCGCTCGGTGCGATGGTGCGCTGGCCAGGACTATATAGCGGCGCAATCAACAAAGAAACTGCCTTCGGTCTGCTCATCGCGCGCTATATGCCGAGAGGTTTTATGTGGTTGGCAATCGCCGGCATGGCAGCTTCCATCATGTCCACAATCGACTCCAACCTGAATTTCGGTTCACAGGTATTTGTCGCCGATATCTACCGCCGATTTCTCAATTGTAACCGGAGCGAACGGCATTACCTGGTCGTCGGTCGGATTGTCATTTTCGTTATCATGGGGCTGGCCGTCATCGTCGCCGTGAAAGCTACCAATGTGATTGATATCGCCATCTTCATGTTAGGGCTGAGTTCGGCAGAACTTTCAGCTAATTGGGCGCAATGGTGGTGGTGGCGCTTCAATGCCAAAGCGCGTATCGCTGCTTCCTTCGGCGGACCGCTGATTTTTTTCTTGCTGAAATACGTCATCATACCTGCTGCGAACCCTTACTGGCAGGTTTTGGGAGGAATTGGACTGACAACTATACTCTGGATCGCAGTGGCATTGTCAACGAAACCCGACGATTTCGACACCTTGCGTGCTTTTTACCGGCGCACGAAGCCACTGGGTTGGTGGGGGCCAATTGCGCAACTCGAAGGCAACCTGCGTCCGACTAGTCGCATTCTCATTCTGCAGGGTTTAGGCATCGCAGTTATAGGCGCATTTACCGTGGCCTGCGGAGCGGCGCTATTATTTCAACTTTACACCGGACAATGGCTGAAAGCCCTCATGTTCGCTGTTTGCAGTTCAGGTAGCGGCTGGATTTTCCGTCATTTCTACCGACGCTTTATGGCAAAGATTGATTAGCATAGGATTCTTCTAAAGAACACGAGAAAATTTTTGGATTTCCAGACATTTCTGACTAAAATAATTCCGGCGTTGTTTTTTTTACAATGATTGCGGCAAAAAAGTGCAAACTTGCTTTCAGTATCGGCATTTTCGGTTAATTCAGTTGTAAATATCGTCTTTTACTCCTTCGGCAATTAGAGATGAGATTAGTAAGTAGAAGATGCCCATGGTGTAACGATGCGGTCAGGGATTAGCCCATTTGATGCTGGCATGTTGACCGCTGATGAGTGGCTCTTTACTTACTTCGATGCAATCGATATTTAACGCAAAGGATAAGTTATGTTGATTAGGCAATTTAATAGGGTGGTGTTGATGTTGCTCTGGGGAGCCTTAATCTGGCAGACCAATGCCCAGGAAAATCTCAGAATCGCAGTTCTGGATTTCCAGAACCTGACCGGTAGAGAAGAACTGCAATTTCTTGAAAAGGCGATACCCCAGATTTTAATCACCGATTTAACGCTTTGTAGTAAAGTCACGATTGTCGAACGCGCGCGGCTCCAGGAGATATTGGATGAAATGCAATTGGCGCTCTCCGGAATAATTGATGAGAAAAATGCCATTAAGGTTGGAGAAGTGGTCAATGCGAATACAATACTGGTTGGCGGCATAGTCACTGCCGGCGAAAATTATCGTATTGATTGCAGGTTGATAGACGTTGCCAGTAGTACGGTTCTTTTAGCCGTAAAAAAGGACTGGCTTTCTGAAAATGATATTATTCAGGCTACTGATGAACTGGCTCAATTAATTATACAGAAGCTCACTGGCGAGGTATTGAAGATATACCCTGATTTTAAATATGAACCCATGACATTTGATGAAGATCGGATATTAACAATAGAGACAGCCCTTGATCAGCCGGTTTGGTTGAATAAAAGTGACAAACCGGTCTATTTACAGGTAGATATTTATTCGAAAGGCGGTTCGTTCAATCAGCGGATTCCATTAAATATTGCCCTTGTTCTTGATCGCAGTGGAAGCATGGCAACGGAAAATAAACTGGACCACGTCAAGCAAGCCGCAAAGTATATTGTTCAGAATCTTGATCGTCAGGATGTCCTATCTATAGTTTTATATGATGCTCAAGTGCATGTGATGGTTCCTGCTCAACCAGTCTCTAATAAACAAAAAATCATATCAATGATTGACAAGATAAATACCGGCACAACGACCAACCTCAGTGGCGGGCTTTTGCAGGGATATTCTGAAGTGGCGAAATATTTAAAAACCGGTCAGGTGAACCGCGTCCTATTACTATCTGACGGTCTAGCCAATGAAGGCATTATCAGGAGAGATAAATTGCAGGAAATATGTGCCGGAAAGATGTCAGCGGGGATATCGGTTTCAACTTTTGGGGTCGGAGCTGATTATGATGAAGACTTGCTGCAGGGAATGGCAGATTATGGTAGTGGTAATTATTTTTTCATTGGTTCACCAGAACAAATTCCGACTATATTTTCACGGGAATTGACCGGTCTGTTAACAGTAGTCGCTCAGAATGTTAGAATCGAATTGGAAACAGCGCCTGGAGTAGAGGTCGAAAATGTATTCGGTTTCTCACCATGGCGGGATAACAACCGCACTGTAGTTACGCCGGGTGATATTTTTGCTAACGATCATTTTACGGTAACGTTTCAGCTGCGCTTACCGGACATAATAAGCGATTCTCTGCAATTGGCAAATGTATCTCTGACTTATGACGACGTGGTAAATAAAGGTGACAGAGTTAAAACTGTCGTCCCAGTGACCATTAAAGGAACCTCCAACCCGGATGAAAGAGATCTTTTCCAAAATCCTTATGTCGGTGAACACATTGCCTTATTATCAATAACTCAAAAAGTTCAGAATATCATCCAGACTGTTAACGAGAATAACATTCCTGAAATCCGAGAAAGCCTTAATGATCAATTGGTTCAAGTATCCAATGCCGCTCGGCAATATAAAAGCACTGAGCTAAAAAAACAGATTTTAACTATTAACAAATATAGTCAGGCTCTGGACTTAGTTGAAAATAAACCCAAGGTAGCCGACCGGACAGGGACTTCCAAACCTGGCAAGCCGTCTGTCGGAGACGAGATCCGCATCTTGCAGAAAGCCGCTAAATACGACACCTATCAACAGGGAAAAGGGAAAACCTCCGAAAAGGACTGGTTTCTGATACCAGAAAAAACAGAAAAATCCCAAAAAGAAATAGTACCAGAAACTAAATCTAAACCAACGCCAAACGATATTCCCCAACCAACTCCCCCTCCAATTTTTCGGGATGTTCCTAAGACAGAAATTAAACCAGAAGAAAAAAAAGAAATCAAAACCATTCCGGAGAAACCAGTACCTTCATCGCCAAAGCCCAAGGAGCAAAAGCCACCGAAAATTAAACCACAAAAGGAGGAAACTTATCCGGCAAAAAAAACTGAGGTCAATCCCCAAAAAGTGACCCCGACACCTACTGTTGCACCCGATAAACCGCTTGAGAATAAAAACAATCAGCCTAAAAAAACTGAAGAAAAACCTTCCGAAAAAACACCCTTAAAGAAAGAACAGGCTAAATCTGATAGCACTGCTAAAAGAAATTGACAAAGAGCAATATTCTCCAGAACTGTCCGGTTCAAGAAAAAATTTATTTATCTGATACCTGGTAACAACTGGTTCTCTCCGAAAACCACTAAAATGGGAAACTCAACAAGTGAGAGAAATCTTCTTTCTATTAGGGAAAATATTCGTAGCATTTTCCTCGTAATAAGGAAAATAATTCGAGAGAACAAATCAGCTACGCCAATTTTGAAGTTAAAAGGTTGAATTTTTCTTCGGCTAATTTGCAATTGTTATGGGCAATGATAAAAAGGAAATGACAATGATAAGACTTTGCATTACGATTACACTTTTATTGCAAGTGATATTTGGCTTCGGACAAACCGACGCAACAAAACGCGTTAGCAATAAATGGGCAATCGAGACATGGCTACATTATCGTAAAACTCAAATTGCTTTAGCGTTAACTGATATAAACTTTGCGCGTTTTTACGAAAGTCAGCCACTAAACTTCTCCAAAAGAGTGCCATATCGAATCGGCCATAACCGCCGCTCTTTCACCTGAAAATACCGTTGAAAGAGCTGTTCGGCTGGCGAAAAGAGTTACCCGCGGCGTTATCCCAGTCGATGGTAGTCTCTATGTTCAGCAGTATTATGACCATAAAAATCCGCAACAGTTTATCAAACCTGCCTGTCCCGCCGGGGTAGGACGGCAGACAGGGCTATCCGCAAATGCCTGGAACTCACCAACGGGGTCATGATTTTCGATTTGAGACACATCGAAAATTTTGGCTGGCGGAAATATCTCGCGCGTGCATTGCAACCGCCAGAAACACTCTGACAGCTACCTACATTTATCAAATGCTCCGTAATCCGAGTTTACTTAAGAATCCTCAATCTATTTGTTCTTTCTGACGGAAGGTTCAATCCTCATACTCAGCCTTAAATGTGCCTTGCGCTGTAACGCCAGTAAAAGAAATCCACGCCCAGGTTCCTTGATAACAACCGTTTTTCAAAATACCCCTTAGAAAAAGGTTATTATCTTTATATTGCGGCTGTAAATTGAGCCATAAGGTGTCAGTCTGTGATCCTCCAACTAAGATACCATCACCGACTTGAGGTCCGATATTCTGGGGGTTCCCGATTTTTTTAAAATGCCATTCACCGGTAATTTGGGCAGCACTATCCGATTCCATGTCGAACCAGCCTTCTACAATTTTTTCATTTTTACTATTATAACTGCGATAATGCCATGTTCCGGATGGAACCAAAATGGCGTCATCGGATTCATGACAGGTGAAACAGCCAAAGACTACCAGCATAATTCCAATTATTTTTCCTAACAACTTCACTTTTTACCTCACTTTTAAAGTTTAAAAAATTTCTGAGCGCTTCATGAGCACTATCGGGCAAAATGCCGCTGTAATTTCTCGCTTCTCGACATGCCTTCCGCTAAAACTCCACCAGTTTCTTTTCTATATCGGGATAAATTGCATCAATCTTTGTTTGAATTGCGATGGTCTTGGCAAAAAATGACTAATAGCATACGGTGCCATCATCAGTTCAAAAGCATAAAAGTTAATTAGAATGTGCTGCTTAAGCCATTGATGCAATGCGCCTGCGCCGTATTTTGCTTTAAACTCGGCGGCGGCTAAACGAACCGCTTCAGCCGGAAAAGTCAGCGTACCACCAGCCGGATCAAGCAATTTCACTTCTTCACTGGCAAGACCGTCCGCCAAACCAAAATGGGATTTTAATAGCGCATGGATGGCACGAACAATATAGCCAACCACCGCTTCGGGTGTATAATAGACGCCGCGCCGCTCACGAATGGCGGGATCGTAGGTCGCTAAGAAAGTTTCATAAAAATGAATGATCGGGTCTCGACCTTTGCCCGTACGTTGATATTCATGAAGAATTTGATTAACATCAGAATTTTGTAATATCTCGGCAATATCTTCGACAATAATCTCTAACGATTTAGGCGGTTCTCCGAGTGAGATAAAATGGAATATATCCCGCAGGATGCCAATCGTATGAGAAATATAATCGAAGGCAAGCCGGCGATTGAATTCATCTTGCTCTAACGGCACCCGGGTTCGAGCCGTAAAAAGTCCATAGGTTATGGTCTGCGCATAGAGATCGGCGAATTGTCTTTCAGTCAGGGTAGCGATTAGATATTTTCTAAAGGCTTCATAAAAGCCGACGATTTGGCGATGTCCCTTGCTACCATTCTCTTGCATTTCGACGGCAATGACTTCATCCCGCAAAAAACGAGTACGTTTTGCCAGTTCAACAGCCAGTGAACGTGCGGTATGAACTCTCGGTAGCGAAAAAGAAAAAAATAAATCCAGTAGTTCTTTGAACTGAGCGACATTTTCGACCGGAGGCGTCGTTAGCAGTTGTTTGGCAATTAGGGGGCGCCCAATCATTGCCTGCGCAATGCGCTTACCATCACGATAAAGCCTATATTCATAAAAATTAGTCAGAATCACATTGGGAAAAGTAGCTTTGTATCGTTTCAACTGCTCGGAATCTTCAATATAATCGAGATTAGTGACCGCTGGCTCTTTGGCTTCTATGTAGCCGGTCATATGGTTCTTGCCATCCCAGATTCGAAAATCAGGATTACCAGCCTCAGTTCTTTTGGGTAGGATAGTAACATCTATATTTTTGATGTTTTGCGAAATGGCATACTGTTGAATCAGGTCATTTAGATGTTTGTAATAACTTTCCTCACGCGCATCCCCACGACTTGCCGTATTGGTGAAATTACTAAGATATTGTTCGAGTAAATCCTGCATGGCTCAACTTGCTCTGGCAAACGGATTACTCAGTTCCCAAGCAATCCTGATAACCCTGCAAGCAGTATAAAAAATTGCTTTAACCCTCATCAGCAACTCACATTATACTTCTATAGAGTTTTGGGACCTCATCATTGATTTAATTTAAACAATAGAATTTTAAGAAATCAACCAGAATAATAATCGTCACTTAAAATTTAGGAATCCCGTAGTTTTTACTTCTCAAAACTGCGGACTTTGCCAGTTGTGCTGTTATTTGAGCAATAACAGTTTCTGCGTCTGCCTGAAACTCCCCGCCCGTATCTGACAGAGATAAACTCCCGAAGGTAATCCACTGGCATTCCAGATATATTGATAGCTGCCCGCTGATTTATATTCAGTTACAATAGTGTTGACCAATTGCCCTGTCAGATCATAGACGACAATTTCTATGGGTGACGCCGTTGGCAGGTCGAAACAAATTATCGTCTGGGCATTGAAAGGATTCGGATAGTTGGGGTATAATGCAAAATACTGAGGTATATGGTTTTTCTGCGCCGGTTCTTCAATAGTACCGACATAAACCTGCGCCGGTAATTCCCGTCCTGCACTACGGGCTTTACCACTTTTATCCGCGAGATAGATATTGACCCAGTCCGGTCGTGCGGGCAATTGATTATTCTCAACTATCGTCGTCCATTGCTTATCGGTCAGGCGATTAAAATTCGTGGTAGTCTTTTCGTAATAAGACATAACTGGTCCGACGAACGCCATTGGCTCGAAATCAAAAGAAGGAGCACTGGCTAAAAACACGCCCAGGTTGACTTTGCCAGTGCCGACATGTAACACATTCCCCACAATTCCCCCCACCTCATCAGTTGGTTGGGTATGCACGTCAGCAACAATATAGTCCGAGGTTTCAGCGTCATAGGGATCGAAAAATAAATCCACATACCAGCCATTAAACTCCGGCTGACCGCATTCCTCATTGGAGAACAGTATGCTTTTTAAAAAGGCAATCTCGGTAGCATCAAAAGGAACGCCCTGCAGCTCTTTTTCAGCCAGATTCTGAAGAATTGTCATGATCGAATCAAGCCTATTAAAATATTCAAAATGGTAAGGAAGGTCTAATCCAGATTGAGCTATAAAACTTTTAGCAGAACGGGCAAAATTTCCAATCTGATTGTAAAATTCTGGGTATGGTTCGACCCACGAATGGGGATATGAACAAATTGTCATACCGGTATAAGACTGCTTAGCATATAAAAGATTGTCATGACGGAGTTGCGCCCAGGATGCCAACTGGGTGTTCAGCTTTTCATGTTGCCAGGCAGCCGTCTGCATAAAAAGCGGTTGCCCGGTTCGATTGGGCTGGGGATTTAATTGTCGAATGGCGTTTAACCAGGAGTTATAGAGGGACTTGCCCCAAGACTCATCATCATAAGCGTTCACTAAATACCGCAGAGCGTTTAACTGACTCGCATAGTGATATTTATCCAATTCATCAGCTAGCAGGTAGGCGGCATTATCGTTGCCCAGCACAAACAGAGCATCCAGCGGGTCGGGCATCAGTCGCCAGATTTTCAGTTCATTGTAAATGATGCGGTCATAAACGACATTGGAAAAGATATACGAATCAATAATGAAACGCTACCCTAACAAACGGTAGGAAATCGGCAGTTCATCCGGTTCGGGACTTAATGGATTCATTATAAAAAGGTCGGATAAAATCTTTTGCCCGGCACCTCGGCTGGCTTTTAAGGCGGCAACATAATTTTGATAGGTTCCCTCTGCAAGTATCTGGGTTGCATTAGTCAAACCGAGATTGGCCAAAACTGTCTTATACTCAGCCGGTGTCAGATTATCACTTTCACCCACAAAAAGCTCGATGAGTTTGTCATTTTGCTCCAGTAATGGTCTGACATTCGCTACATCAATCAATTCATTCAACAGAAAGGCATCGTAATTCATGCGCTTTAAATCAGCTTCCGATACTAAATCACCCGGTGGCGGGGTTAGCAAGAAATCTATCCTTCCCAGCCACATCATCGCCCGAAAATATTCCCTCAAGCCCAGATATTCATCATCATAATGCCCTCGCACAATAAACTGACTGAAATCCAAAAGACGCGGTTTTTCAGAAAATAATGGCATTTCTATAAATTGCTCTGTTAGGATAGCATTCCATACCCGGTCGAAATTCGCCTGAGAGGTGAATTGCGGCGCCTGCTTTGCTCCTTTCAGTAAAGAATGAGCAATGCTAACATATAAATCAACATCCTCGAGAGATAAAGCCAGGTCTGAAATAGCGCCATATTTCGCAAGCAGGGCAGGATAATTCTGATAGAGTCGCTCTAAAATAATCTCTAATTTGGGTTTGAGGAGATGTACTTCAAGCCTACTCAAAATTTGGTCATACGAGCGGTGCAGCGCATGTAAAACGGCATCGGTCGTTACCATCACTGGCAAATCATGGTAAAATATATCGTAAAAAGCCCATCCGAAAGAGCTAAAGTTCAACCGCTCCGAGACTACAAAGCGGTTCTGCTGCAGTAGCGCCAGCTCATCTGCGGTCAAATGATATTTTTGCTGAATAGTATCCAGATAGAGGTAATCATTTATATCAGCGACACCGGAGAAACCTTTATAATAAGTTGGCAACGGATATTGTTGAAGTAATTTATCCCGCGTCAGGTTGGCATTGACATTTAAAAAATAGAAATATTGATCAAGTGAAAAATTACTCTGCGCTGCCGCTACTGTCAACAGACACGCGACCAGGCCCAGCACTCTTTTTAGCGTTTGCATTGCTACCTCCTCGTGCAAACCCTAACTTTTAAAAAGCCATCTTCATTAAACAAAATAGTGGTTTTTAAATATAAACGCAATAGAAAAATCTCGCTCACATGAAAAATTTTAAAGATTTTCTTTTCTCCATATAATAAAGAGTTATTATCGCTGTCTGTTGGTCAGGGCGTCCTGGTTTTCCTGCTCAAAGTGGTATTATTCCGCTTCTTTTTTTTCATTCTTTTTCTAAATTTCCATTATGATTGCTGGATTGATTACAGCAGCTATTTTCCCAAATCAGAGATGGTAAAAATGAAGCAAAGCATTTTCTTTGGTCTTTTGTCAAGCCTGCTCCTGACAGTTGGTTGCCAGACGCCGCATTCGACAGGCACGACACGCGGCTTTGCTGACACAGTTGGCTTTGCGCGCTATGAGTGGCAAATGGACTCACTTCTGCAGCGCAGCTGGTTGAACCAGAATAATCATAAGCATTTGCTTTATGCTGATCCTTTCTATTCTTCTATGGCGTGGAAGGTTGTCATCTCGCCGCATGATGATTACGCCTATGTCGGCTCGCTTTATCCGCAACTGCTCCAGTCCCTGCAAGCGCATACACTTATAATTTTTGGTGTTGCTCACAAGGCGCAGGCTTACAGGGTCGAAGATCAGTTGGTCTTCGATTCTTTTGCTACCTGGCACGGTCCTTATCAAGCCATACCAGTCGCGCCGTTACGCGAAGAATTGATGCGTCGCCTGCCAGCTGACTTCTGGCAAAAAAACGATTCGTTGCAGACGGTCGAACATTCAGTCGAAGCCCTTTTGCCTTTCATTCAACATTTCAATCGCCGGTTTGCAATTGTATCCATCCTGGTGCCCTATATGTCACTGGAACGAATGCAAACTATCAGTCAAGCACTGGCAAAGGCAATTGCCGCCAACGCTCGCCGAGAGCACTGGCAATGGGGCAAGGATTTCGCCATCGCCATTAGCAGTGATGCTGTGCATTATGGCGACGAGGATTGGGGCGGTAAAAATTACGCTCCCTATGGTGTGGACGCCAAAGGTTACCGGCGCGCAGCGGAACATGAACATGAAATCATCTCAAATTGCCTGACTGGCGCGCTCGACCCCGCCAAAATCGCCCGGTTTGTCGCCTATACCGTCCAGGAAAGCAATTATCGCGAGTACAAATGGACCTGGTGCGGCAGGTATTCAGTTCCGCTGGGCTTGTTCACGGCTTATTATCTCCAGCATGAATTGAATCAAAACCTTACCGGCACACTGGTCGGTTATTCGACCAGCATTGAACCGCCGGTCTTGCAGGTCAACGACCTGCGGATGGGACTAACCGCACCTGCTAATTTACACCACTGGGTAGGTTATGCAGCGCTTGGCTATTATTGACAGATTTTTTATTGGTCGCTAAATTTTGTCAGAGTAAATTTTTTTATTAATGTAGAGGGTCAAAATGAAACGGAGAGAATTTATAATTGCTTTGGGAGCAACCGCAGCGGTCGCCAGTTTCGGCAAGGCTTTTCCGCTTAATTTGAACATTAAATCTAAAGGCAAGAGTGAGGGTGGCATGCGCGTCAGATATGAAATCAAAACCCTGAATTTGAAACACACCTGGACGATTTCCCGCAACTCCAGCGATTTTAAAAATAATGTCTTCGTCTACCTGGAAAAAGACGGCATTACCGGCATCGGCGAAGCCGGCCCTAATGTGCGCTACGATGAGACACCCGAATCCACCGTCGCCCTAATCCAAAAAGCCACGCCGCTGCTTGAAAAAGCCAACCCCTGGGAATTTGTGCAGCTCGGGCTGGATATTAAAGACCTCGTTCCCGGACAGACCGCAGGCAAATGTGCCATTGATATCGCCCTGATGGACTGGATTGGCAAAGCCCTGAATGTTCCACTCTATAAATTGTGGGGACTCGACCCAACCAAAGCACCGTTGACATCATTTACAATTGGCATTGATACTGCGGATGTCGTCAAACAGAAGACCCGCGAAGCCGCACCCTACAAAATCCTGAAAATCAAAGTCGGCGGACCAAACGACGAGGAAATGATTGATACCGTGCGCTCGGTAGCGCCTGATAAACCCATCCGCGTTGACGCCAACGAAGGCTGGAAAGACAAGGAAGTCGCCATTAAAAAAATCGAGTGGATGGCGAAAAACGGCGTGGAGTTCGTCGAACAACCCATGCCGGCGCACATGTTAGAAGAAACCCGCTGGATTCGCGACCGGGTGGATATTCCCATCATCGCCGATGAAGCCGTCAAAACCGCCAGCGATATTCCCAAACTAGCGGAAGCCTACGACGGCATCAACATCAAACTGATGAAAGCCGGCGGTTTGCAGGAAGCCCTGCGTATGATCTGGCTCGCTAAGTCGCTCGGGATGAAAATTATGATTGGTTGCATGATAGAAAGTTCCGTCGGCATCTCCGCCGCCGCCCAACTATGTTCCCTGATTGACTACGCTGACCTCGACGGCAACCTGCTGATTGTCAACGACCCGTTCAAAGGGGTTATCTTCCGCGACGGTCGCCAATATGCCACCGACAAGCCCGGAATCGGCTTGGTCTCATAGCTATATTTTATCACTCCATCTTATCAATCTTTACCCCGATATATCTGGGCTACTCATCGAGTTGCCACTGCCTGTCCCGTCCCGCCCCGGCGGGATTCAGTAAAAAAACTATTCCACCAATTAGCACACACCACTGATATTGCAGGATAAACAAAGCCCTCAAGGGTCTGCTTTCTATACTTTAAGGACTTATCCAGACCAAAGCATCACTAATTGTTCTCTTTGCGCCGAAAAATATTTCTCTAAAAGAAAAATGTCGGATATTTTTCTTTTGATAAATGAAATTTATCCGTAATTTTATCCCAAATTGAGGATTGAAATGATTTATCCACGCGACCTTAGTGATGCTATTTTAAAGGACCTTGCCAGTGATTACATCCAGGTGATTGTAGGTGCACGCCAGACTGGTAAAACGACCCTCTTGAAATCTATTCAGGATAAAATCAAATCGGAAGGCAAGCCGACCCTTTTTATCAATTTAGAAGACCTGGATTACCTGAAATTGTGCAATGACTCACCCAAAAATATCATACCCTTACTCCCGTTGGCGCCAGCTGGTGAAAAGGTTTTCCTTTTTATTGATGAAATCCAGCATCTGGATAATCCAACCAACTTTTTAAAATTAATCTATGATGAATATCACAATCGGATTAAGCTAATCGTCAGTGGTTCCAGCGCCTTTTATATTGATAAGAAATTTAAAGACTCATTAGAAGGACGTAAGCGGCTTTACTGGCTGACGGGTCTTAATTTCCATGAATTTCTAATTTTTAGAAAGCGGGATGATTTAGCCAGAATATGGCAAGAACGGTGCGAATCTTTTGAAAATGGTTTACCGGATTTACCTCTACCAGTCAGGCGGGAAATGGAGCAAGCCTGGAATGAATACGCAACCTATGGTTTTTTCCCGCGAGTTGTCCTGAGCGACGAAATTCAGGAAAAAATCGAGGTTATTCGTGACCTCGTCAATTCTCTCATCAAAAAGGATGTAAGCGAAGCTGGTATCAATCGACCTGAAAAGTTTTATGAACTGCTCCGTTTGCTAAGTGGTCAAATAGGGAGTCTATTAAATGTCAACGAGTTAGCTAATACTCTGAGTATCTCGGTCACGGCGGTCCAGAATTATCTATTTATCCTCCAGAAATCATTTCACATCGCAATTGTACGCCCCTTTACGCGCAATTTGCGCAAGGAATTAACCAAAATGCCCAAGGTTTATTTTCTTGATCTCGGTTTCCGCAATTTTCTGGTTAAAAACTTTGAACCCAATTCATACCGTCCAGATGCAGGACAAATCTATGAAAACCTGATTTATTATCTGCTAATCGGTCGTTTTTCGACTGATGACCTTAAATTCTGGCGTACGCAGAGTCAAGCGGAAGTGGATTTTATTATTCAGGAATCCTACGCAGTAGAAGTTAAGCGCAATGTCTATCAATTTACACCCTCAAAATACAAAACCTTCCTGACCAACTATACTCTACCATTAATTGTCATTTACAAGGAGGGGGAACCGCCGGCATTGAGGGAAGAACTTACCACCCGCATCCAGTTTGTCAGAATCTGATTAAAATAGGCTCCTCAAAGACAGACTTTTTCAACCAGACTAATTTTATTACCACGTCTCATTAAGAGATTTTCCTAGTCAAAAGCCGCTTACAAGACATTGAAATTTTAACCAGTCCTCTCTCTCATCTCGTAATATTCGTCCTGCTCATCTCTCGGAGTTGAAACCACAAAACTAAAATGATTATCTTTATCCACGGCTTGAAAACCGTGGCTATTCAAGCTGGCTCTTGAGTTGCTGCTTGTCCCGTTCCGCCAGGGCAGGATTCGGGAAGTTTTATCTTGTAGACCAATAACCTACAATTATTGAAGGAGTCATATTTGTCATAAAAAGGCTCTATTGCTCCATCACCGTTAATTTATTCTCTATCCAGCACTTCTCTGATAACCTTTAGCGCTTCCTCGGGTAAATAGGGCTTCTGAAGAAACTGCGCCAAACCCGCCTTGAAAAACTCCGATTTCTGCTCCGGGTCAATAAAGCCACTCGCTAAGATAACCTTCGCCTGCGGATTGATTGCCCGAATACGCCGAAATACCTCATCGCCGGTCAGCCCCGGCAATCCCATATCGCTCACCACTAAAGCGATCTTGTCCTTCTGCTGGGCATAGAGTTCCACTCCCTTCACGCCATCACCAGCCGTCAACACCTGATAGCCATGCGCCTCAAATACCGCTGAGACTAACTCTATAATGTTCTCCTCATCTTCTATCAGCAAAATGGTCTCGCTGCCACCAGCCATCGCTTCAGGTTCTCCTGCCCCGGCGGGACTGCTAATCTCTCCTTCTGGCATCTCCGGCGCCGGTAAATATACCGCAAAGGTCGTCCCTACCCCCGGCTCACTTTGCACTTCAATAAAACCATTATGGTTACGCACAATACTATGTACCGTCGTCAGTCCCAGACCGGTGCCTTTCCCCGGCGCCTTGGTCGTGAAAAACGGATCAAAAATGCGCTCTATGGTCGCCTCGTCCATGCCAATACCGCTATCACTCACGCTCAACTCAACATATTCTGATACGGTGGCATCCGCATGCCGCTGACGCAGTTCCTCACCCGCCATGCGTTTGGCGCCAATGCGCAGCGTACCGCCCTGCGGCATGGCATCACGCGCATTCAAACACAAATTCATCAACACCTGATGAATCTGTGAAACATCCGCCAGAATATAGGGTAAAGACGATTGAATCTCTGTCTGGATAACGACAGTTCTGGGAAAGATCTCATTGAGCAATTTGACAGTTTCAGCTATCATTTCGCTCAGGTACACCGGCGCCGTTACCGGCTCACTCTTACGGGCTAAGGTCAAAAGCTGCTTGACCAGGTCGGCACCACGCCTGGCAGTCCTTTCGATAGTCTCGACGCTGTGCTGGACTTTTTCAGGAGATTGCTTGCCCATCTTCAGCAGCGAGGCATGTCCCATGATTATCCCGAGGAGATTATTAAAATCGTGGGCAATCCCGCTTGCCAATTGTCCCAGTGCTTCCATCTTCTGCGTCTGGCGCAACTGCGCTTCAGCGGCACTCAGAGCTTCCTCCATGCGTTTTTGCTCAGTGATATCATGATTCACAGAAACTAAACCAACCTGGTTTCCAGCAGCATCTTTTAGTATGGAAATGGTACTCAAAACCGAGAGCGGTTCGCCGTCCTTGCGACGATGGACGATTTCACCAGACCAGACACCGTCCGCTTTTATCTTCTCAAAGACTTCTTCCCGACTCTGGTAACGGTATTCCGGTTTTATGATTTCATGAAATTTCTTACCGATGACCTCTTCTGCTTTCCAGCCGTATATCTTTTCCGCCGCCGGGTTCCACACCTTAATAAAACCATTTTCATCGGATGCAATAATGGCATCGGGAACATTCTGTAAAAGATTAGCCTGATAACGTATCTGCTCTTCGGCCTGCTTCTGCTTGGTGATGTCCTGAAGAGATCCCTGAACTTTTACGATTTTTCCACTGTCATCTATAAAAGCCTCTCCAATTGTTCGTACCCAGACCCGCTTCCCGTTAGCGGTAATAATTTCCATGACTTCATCATAGGGGATGCCTTTCTGGGCGCAATCGTTAAAAACCTTGGCGATTTTATCCCGCCATTCAGGCGCATAAAAACGAATACTTTCATCCACTGAGGGAGAATATCCAGCCGGCATTTCGTGAATGGCGGCAACTTCATCAGACCATATGACTCGGTTTTCTGTCAAATTCACGCTCCAGCCGCCAAATTTTGCTGATTCTCCTGCAAGACGAAGAATAGCAAAATTTGATTTAAGCGCTTCCTCTGCCCGCTTGCGCTCGGTGATGTCGCGAATAATCCCAAAGGTCGCCGGTTCGCCCTGATAATCGATAATTTCATAGGTTACACCGACGTCAATGACTGTTCCGTCCTTTTTTTGAAACGTCGTTTCATAATGATTGGGTACTGGTATCCCTGCTATGCGCTTCGCCTGGCGTTCATAAAGTTCGCGGGTCGCCTGCTCGGTGAAAATTCGGCTGAAGGGAATATTTTTTAATTCCTCGACTGTATATCCCAGCATTTCGGCAAACCGGGAATTGCTGAAGATAATCCGGTCCTGTTGGCTGATTTCGATGCCGTCACTGGCATTTTCGACGATCAGGCGGTATTGTTCCTCACTCTTCCGCAGTGCCTCTTCCGCACGCTTGCGTTCGATACAAATACTCATCTGACTGGCAATCATTTCCAGCAATTCAAGATCAGTCTGATTATAGGCCTGAGGATTATCGTAACTCTGCACAACCATCGCTCCTGAGACCTTCCCACCAATCTTTAGAGGTACTCCAACCCAGGCTTCTGCCATCGTACCAATTAATTCTATTTCATCAATATTTACAAGTCTGAGAATTTCATCCTTTTTCAGGAGTAAGGATTTTTGCTTTTTAATCACCTGCCCAGTCAATGATTTGGCGGCAGGCCATTGAGGAATCTGATCTTTTTCATCTTTTTCAAAAATTGCCGATAGCAAATCTGTCTTTTCATCATAAAACGCTATATAAAAGTTTCGGGTATCAATCAATTGACTCAATTCGTTTCTAATCGTTTCATAGAATTCAGTAAGGTCTCGTGCGGTTACTACCTTATCAGCAATTGTATATTGAATTTTTTGAATGGTCTCGGCGCGTTTGCGCTCGGTGATGTCCTTAAGTGAAACAACAATACTGACTTCTTCTTCTTCTTCTTCTGCAAGGAACATTCTTGCAACATCGAATTGAAGAATAAGTTCATCCGTAGCAGGGGGATAATTCTTCATGGGTTTTCTCCATTAGAATTGGCTTTGGGAAGTTCACCATAATTGATTTTGAAATTTTTTAGAAGTGACTTTTCTAAAGCTTGATACTCTTCGCTTACACAAAATCGGACAAACAATTGCCGGTCTTTAACCAGTTGAATCAATCGCCTATTTTTCAAGGATTTCCCTGAATAACTGGCTATCCGTTTGCGCAAATTTTTTGATGCGCCAATGTACACTACCTCACTCCTATGCCCATTGTAGCTTATTTTTGCATCAAGACTCAATTCATAAACTCCCGGCTCGGCCGGGATCAAATTGAATTTTCTCTCCGAAATTGCTATTGGATCACTGAAGGCAATATCACGACCATAATAATGAGAAGCTCTTTCTTTGTGGTTAGGAATGTTCAAAAGTTTACGGCAATTGCAAATGGTTCGTACAGAAAGATGCAAACCTTTCTGCTTCAACCGATGTTGAATGTCCGGATCTGATAAGGCATCTTCATTCTCGTCCACCACTTGCTTGACGTGGTATGCGTACAATCTCTTTGGTGAAATGAACAGGTTTCTGAGGTTGATGACCTCGTTGTGAGGAGTTCTCACCCAGAGGTTGCCAACGAGCCGTGAAAGCCTGCTAAGGTCAAGGTGCTCGTGTGGAAATCGGCATAAGAACTCTTTTAACGTCAACGGTTTTAAGTGTATTTCTTTCCCGGATAACCAATAATCCCTCTGATATGTGATCAGAGATTGCAGGATGTGATATGAAAATTCGTTCCGCGTGTTAATCCACCGGAAGGCGAACATCACCCTTCTGTCACAGATTCTGTCCAGCAAGTATCTCATCCGTAAACGCTCATCGGGAATTTCCGGGATGATAGTGCCATCGCGCGCTCTTAAGATTGCATAAATTATTTTTTTCTCTGCGAGCTCTTGTCGGGGTGGAGCGGAACCTTGACCGTTTGTTGCCATCTCGATGAAAGTAAGATATTTACCCAAAGGCATTTCCAGTATTTTCGAAAATATGATCATGCCAACTTTTTCATTTTTCATCTCTGATTTCGAGGAATTCTTATATCCGATTTCTCCCCACTTATAATCCTCATCTTAACCTGCTCAGTAATAATGTCCGTAAGTTCTTCTTCCGTGTAGTTGAGCTTCTCAGCATACTGGTGTACCAGGTCTTCAAGCGCTTTGTTGCGTCTGAAGACATTCAATTTATCCGTGAGAACCAACAACCCTTCCGGCACAAATTTAAAGATATTCTCAATAACATTCCTGAATTTATCTTCAGTCTTTCTCAGAGCTTCCTGCGCCTGTCTTATTTCTGTGATATTCTTCGCCCCCGCTACCACGCCAATCACATTGCCCATTTCATCAGTTAGCATACTGGCATTAAATAACATTGGAACAAGTTGCCCATCTTTGGTTTTGTAGGTAAATTCGCGATTACGGATGGTATCTTGTGGGTGAGGGGTTTCTGCCTTTTCAGGTTCCCGGAAAAATTGGAACAACCTTTTGACTTCTTCTTCTTCTTCTTCTGCAAATATCATGCTTACGGGCTGCCCCTTGAGTTCTTCTTCGGTATAGCCTAATAGACGACAGGTCGCCGGGTTCACAGTCTGTATTTTTGCTTCCGCGTCAACTACGACGAGGGTATCTAAAAAGTTCTGTATAATTGATTCGGTGTAAGCCTTGGATGCGACGAGGGCATCTTCGGCAGCTTTGCGCTCGGTGATATCGGCTATAATGTGGATAGCCCCTGCAAGTTTACCGGTTTCATCCAGCACTGGATCTACACTAACGCTAAACCATTGACTACCAATTGAGAAGTCCATGGTCTCTCTCTGGTGAGTCTCACACATGCGCACAAAGGGACACTCTGTGATGGGTTCAGATGTACCGTGAATGAGTCCACAGCATTTGCAACCAATAATTTCGCTGGAGGGTTTTCCAAGAAGTTTTGTCATAGCTATGTTGCATTGCAGAATCCTCCCTTTTAGGTCTAGCAAACAAACCGCATCGCTGATAGCATCGAATGTGGTCTGCCATTTCTGGGCTGATTCACGCAGTTCTTTTTCCGAGCGTTTAATGGAGAGAAAGATAGGCGGAATCCACGCTACTCCGAATACCATGAGTACAGAAATTGCAAGAGCAATCAATTCAGCTATTGGGTCGGGGGACAATTCACTACGAAACACTTGAAGTAATGTAATGCCGCGGCGTATTGCCATGAGGGAAGTGCCTGCTGCAATAAACAACCACGCCCTTTGTCTACCGGTGATTCGGATTAATCTCAATGCCAGAAACGCTGCTGTAAATTGAAGCAGAAAAGAAATTACTAAAATTATTGGAACGAATATGACAGTCATGAGATCCTCCTTTTCTCACTCTCACGCAGTGCTCTCGCCCGCTTGTCCGTTTGTTCGGCAGACAGGTGCTCAGTAATATCCAGATAAACTCCTGAGACTCTCAAGGGTTTACCGTTGGCATCTTTTAGCATGGAAATGGCGCTTAAAATCAAGAGCGGTTCGCCGCCCTTGCGATGATACACAATTTCACCCGACCAATCCCGCCTGGGCGGGATGATTGGGTGAGTTGCTATTACTTCAATTACTTCGCCAAGGTCAGAGGATTCCACCTCTAATTCAGTGTTGATATTCATGGTATGGTCAATTTTGACCAGCATATTCTTGACCGTCACCGTCTTGTAGCCGATGTAGCTGAAAACCAATTACTGCGAACCCGGCGGCATATTCAAAATCATATACCAGCCATTGGCATCAGTCGCTGCCCCCAATGAAACACCCTTAATAGCAACATTCACTCCAATTATAGCTTGATTGGTGGCTTTATCCTTGACCTTACCAGCAATTTTTCCCGTCGTTTGCGCGACTGCCCAGCCGAGCAGCCCAAAACTTAAAACTATAAAAGTTACCTTCCTTACTTTACCCAACACTCTTGACTCTACTGTTTGTTAACTCATCCCATTAATACCTAAAACTATGCTTTTATAACTAAAAAATCAATGAATTTTAAATAAAAGAGTCGGATAAAATGACAAGTTGAAAGTTGAAAGTTGCAAATTGGTAGTCACTCAATTGTTGAGCGAAGCGAAATCCGCCACCAGCGGATCATTGGCGTCTATTCGCGTTCATTCGCGGTTAAAGAATATTTCCGTGTCCCGCCCTGGCAGGAGAACAGAGACAGGAGGCGGGAATTTTTAGGATATTGAAAATTGTAGATCGAAAATTGAAAAATGCTGTGAATGGCATTAAAATTTTGTTTTTTCATAGTAAATCACAATGCCTTTACAAATTATTTTACTCCTCGACCAAATTTGAAATTTGCAATTGCTACTTTTTCAATACTCGCTTTTACAATCGAGGCGCCGATTGTACTGTATTGCCTTTAGGAATACATAGAGCATTAAATGGTCATTGTCATTTAATAAAATTCCTGGATAATCGGGACACAGCCTGACAGACTCTTTAGACCTGGGCAGCAGGAGCTTGCGCTTGGTCAGCCAGACGCCACGCAGTTCTATCGGTATATTTTTATTCTGACAACTAAATAAGCCGAATAATCCGCAGATAACGACGACAAGTAAACTGATTTTACGCATGACAAATTTCTCAAACATGACAGGTTAATCCAGCGGCAATTTCCAGAACGGGTCAAGATTATTTTCCAGCCAGCACGCTAACTGTCGTCGGGTAATGCCACGAATGGCATTTAATAATTCGGTACGCGGCAGCGAACAACCTTTTTGAATTAAGGTCGTGTACATAGTTTCAATTTCCGACTCCGTGACTTGATTGTCGGGATATAAGCGCATCTCATTTACCCATTCGCGGGTAAGGCGGGTCCCCTTTATTAGACCGGTGACGCCAATCCGCTGCAGAGTCTGAAAATCAGGGTCGGTCGGGGTTACATCGGCAAACGGCATTAAGTAAGCACCAGCATCCAGCAAAACTTGCTGAAGCCGACGCACCGCAATTTCTCGCGGCTGTAACTGTTCATGGACGCAAATTGCGGCTGCCGCACCAGCGGCTTGACCAACTTCCATAACGACTGGCTGGAGCCGGGTACATCCATTGACGTAATGCGTAACCGAAATGCTTTTCTCCGCTGCCAGCAGACCGTCAATATTTTTAGGTACCAGACAGCCGTACGGCACAGTAAAAGCCCAGACAGAGGGATATTGCTCATTGACCGGTATGGGACTTTTTTGATGATGATGGTCGAGCGGATAATCACCGACCGCAATCCCGGCTTGATAGAAGGAGCCATTTGGTGAATGATAGAAATTTTCGAGGTCTGGCAGCGCAAGGCAATATAAACCAATGACTCTCCGACTCTCGCGTATATAGGGAATCAATGCTAAGCGGTCACGTGTGGGAAATTCGTCATCCGCCAAACCCAAATTCCGGAAGCCACCCTGTGTCTGAATAAAATGTATCCAGCCCAGCGTATGGTTTTTCGCCTTCTGCAGGGCTGCCTGACGCTGTGGCTGACTCATCTCCAGTAGATTTAAGTAATAATCATTACCGTGCAGGGGCCAATTGACCATGAATTTATTATTTGGCAGGCGTCCGTAATTTAACATGGTCCGTGCATCAACTAATTTGTCGTCGGGCTGATCGCTTAGTTCGCGGCAGGTGCCGTCGAATTCTGCCGGATTGTAATCAGGTGGCTCGGGAATGGTCATATCAGCATCAGGACCGTAATCTTTCAGGATAGCGACATAGGTGATGTCCTGGATAATATCATCTGCTGAATCCGGAGCAAAGCGTTCGCCGGTTTCGCTGCGCGCTTCCCGCCCAATGCGGTAATCGCAACCCGCCAGTGGCAGAACATCACCGTATTCGGTGGCTTCAATAGTAATTTTAGTGTTAATAAGCAGTTCAGCACCATCGGGACTGGTAAATACAGCACCCGTGACACAATTATCTCGCTTGAGAACCTGACTAATAGCAAAGCCATGGTAAACGGTGATATTTTTCTGAGCGCGCACCATCGCTTGCAAAATGCGATTGCCGACCTGTGGCTCGAAAAGTGTGTGACTGACCCAACCTGTGGCGACTGCCTCCGGTCCGCCATAATAATCGTACAGCGCCTGACGGAATTCACCCCACAGTCCCGAAGGCAATTGATGATTGCCGTCAATCGCGCTGACCCCGGCGGCAGTAAGCATACCGCCCAGCCAGGGTGTTTCTTCGACCAAAATGACCTGCGTCCCTAAACGTGCGGCTTGAATCGCTGCACAGACGCCACTGGCTCCACCGCCAACGACGAGAATATCAGTATCTAATTTTTGCATTTACTACTCACCATTGATAATAAAAATTAACCAAAGCTGCGGGGAATTAAAAGTAATAAAGACAGAGCGAAGCACAATTAAATCCACCTCTGGCGGGAATCCTGCTTAATCAGGTCAACTTTTTGACTAAATATACAATTTTTCTGTGTTCTCCGTGTGAGAAAAATAGAGACAAAACCTCACACAAAGCCCACAGGAAAAACCAAAAATGTAATGAAAAAAGATTTTAATAAATCTGTGTTCTCCGTGTCCTCCGTGTGAGAAAAATAGAGACAAAACCTCCTACAAAGCCCACAGGAAAA